>NZ_JAFLRK010000037.1 GCF_017315735.1 Paracoccus shandongensis | reverse complement strand
CCGCGCCCGTCCGGCGGCGGCTGCTGCTGCCAAGCCCGCGCGCCCCGTAGCCTCGGCCATGGCCCCCGCCACCGCCCGCGTGGCCCGCGCCGACCTGGGCGCGCCGCTGGACCCGCGCTATACCTTCGGCAATTTCGTGGTCGGAAAACCCAACGAACTGGCCCATGCCGCCGCGCGCCGCGTGGCCGAAGGCGGGCCGGTGGGCTTCAACCCGCTGTTCCTTTATGGTGGCGTGGGCTTGGGCAAGACGCACCTGATGCACGCCATCGCCCATGACTACCAGACGCGCCATCCGCAGGCGCAGGTGCTGTATCTGTCGGCGGAACAGTTCATGTACCGCTTCGTGCAGGCGCTCCGCGAAAGCACGATCATGGATTTCAAGGGCATGTTCCGCAACGTGAACATGCTGATGGTCGACGACGTGCAGTTCATCGCCGGCAAGGACAGCACCCAGGAGGAATTCTTCCACACCTTCAACGCCCTGGTGGACCAGGGCAAGCAGATCGTCATTTCCGCCGACCGCGCCCCTGCCGAGATCAAGGGCCTTGAGGAACGCATCAAGTCGCGCCTGTCCTGCGGGCTGATCGTGGACCTGCATCCCACGACCTACGAGCTGCGCCTCGGGATCCTGCAATCCAAGACCGAGGGCTTCCGCGCCCAGCAGCCGGACCTGCAGATCGGCGCGGGCGTGCTGGAATTCCTGGCCCACCGCATCACCACCAACGTGCGCGTGCTGGAAGGCGCGCTGCAGCGCCTGTTCGCCCATGCGAGCCTCTTGCGCCGAGAGATCACGCTGGAGGTCGCCCAGGAATGCCTGGCCGACATCCTGCGCACCAACGACCGCAAGATTTCCATCGACGACATCCAGCGCCGCGTGGCGGAACACTACAACATCCGCCTGGCCGACATGGTGGGCCCCAAGCGCGCCCGCAACGTCGCCCGCCCGCGCCAGATCGCCATGTATCTGTCGAAACAACTGACCAGCCGGTCCCTGCCGGAAATCGGCCGCCGCTTCGGCGGACGCGACCACACCACGATCATGCACGGCATCCGCAAGATCGAGGAACTGGTGGTCGAGGATCACGCCCTGGCCGAGGATGTGGCCATGCTGCGGCGGATGCTGGAAGCCTGAACGAAACGCTTGTGAGCGCGGGCGCGTCCCGTTACAAATCAGGTCCGTTTACGGGCCGGGATGGCCGCAGGCACAGGGAAAAGCGATGAAATTCTCGATCGAGCGCGCCGTTCTGGTCAAGGCCGTGTCTCAGGCCCAATCGGTTGTGGAACGTCGCAACACCATCCCGATCCTGGCCAACGTCCTGATCGAGGCCAGCCCCGAGGGCGTCAGCTTCCGCGCCACCGACCTGGACACCGAGGTCGTGGACCAGGCCCCCGCCCAGGTGGAACGCCCCGGCGCCACCACCGTCAGCGCGGTCATGCTGAACGAGATCGCGCGCAAGCTGCCCGACGGCGCGCTGGTCCAGATCAGCAGCGACGACGCGGCGGGGCGGCTGTCGGTGCAGGCGGGGCGGTCGTCCTTCAGCCTGGCCACGCTGCCGCGCGAGGATTTCCCGGTCATGGCGTCCAGCGAATACAGCGCCAACTTCAAGGCCAAGGCCGATGTGCTGCGCCGCCTGTTCGACAAGGCGAAATTCGCGATCTCGACCGAGGAAACGCGCTATTACCTGAACGGCGTCTATATGCACGTGGCCCAGGCCGACGGCCAGCCGATGCTGCGCTGCGTGGCGACCGACGGGCACCGCCTGGCGCGCATCGACGCGCCCCTGCCGGTCGGCGCGGACGAGATGCCGGGCGTGATCGTGCCGCGCAAGACGGTCGCGGAACTGCGCAAGCTGCTGGACGACGACGACACCGACATCGCCGTGTCGGTCAGCGAAACCAAGGTGCGCTTCGCCACGCCGACGCTGACGCTGACCTCCAAGGTGATCGACGGGACGTTCCCGGATTATTCGCGCGTGATCCCCATGAACAACGCCCGCAAGCTCGAAGTGGACGCCAGCGACTTCGCCCGCGCGGTGGACCGGGTGGCGACCGTCAGCAGCGAGCGATCCCGCGCGGTCAAGCTGTCGCTGGACCAGGACCGGCTGGTCCTGTCGGTGAACGCCCCCGACGCGGGCGCGGCGGAAGAAGAACTGATCGTGGCCTATGGCGACGACCCGCTGGAGATCGGCTTCAACGCCAAGTACCTGCAGGAAATCGCGTCCCAGGTGGATCGCGACAATGCGGTGTTCATGTTCAACGGCTCGGGCGACGCGGCGCTGATCCGCGAAGGCTCCGACCAGACGGCGGTTTATGTCGTCATGCCGATGCGGGTGTGACGCTTACCCATCTTTCGCTGGCGCAGTTCCGGTCCTGGTCCCGGCTGGATCTGGACCTGGACGGGCGGCCGCTGGCGATCTTCGGCCCCAATGGCTCGGGCAAGACCAATATCCTGGAAGCCCTGTCGATGCTGGCCCCCGGGCGCGGGCTGCGGGCGGCCCCTGCGCCCGAACAGGCCCGGCAGGGGCTTGATGCGGGCTGGCGCATCCGCGCCGCGCTGGACGACCACACGGTCGAAACCGCCGCCCTGCCCGGCCAGCCCCGCAGCGTCGCCATCGACGACAAGCCGGTGGCGCAGACCGCGCTTGGGCGGTTGCTGCGGATCCTTTGGCTGGTGCCCGCCATGGACCGGCTGTGGTCCGACCCGCCCGAGGCGCGCCGCCGCTTCCTCGACCGCGTGACGCTGAGCCTTTATCCCGACCATGCCGACCTGGCGCTGACCTATGAGAAGGCGATGCGGGAACGGAACCGCCTGCTCAAGGACGGGATCCACGATCCCGGCTGGTATCGCGCGCTGGAAGCGCAGATGGGCGATGCGGGCGCGGCCCTGACCCGCAACCGCCGCGGCGCGCTGGCGGCCATCATGGCCGCGCAGGAGGGCGGCGATTTTCCCGCAGCCACCCTGGCCCTGCTGCCGGGCGAAGGTCAGGCCGACGACCCGGACGCAGGCAGCATCAGCGCGCGCCTGGCCGCCATGCGCCCCCGCGACATGGGCGCGGGCCGCACGCTGACCGGCCCCCACCGCGCCGACCTGGGCGCGCATTGGGGCCCGCAGGACATGCCTGCCGCGCTGTCCTCGACCGGGGAACAGAAGGCCTTGCTGCTGTCGCTGATCCTCGCCAATGCGCGCGCCCTGTCGGACCAGCCGGTCGTGCTGCTGCTGGACGAGGTCGCGGCCCATCTGGACGCCCAACGCCGCGCGGCGCTCTATGACCGCATCGCCGCCCTGCCCGCGCAAAGCCTGCTGACCGGCACGGGGCCCGAGCTTTTCGCGGCCTTCGGCCCCCGCGCGCGGCGCCTGTCGGTGACGAAAACCGACGGGCTGTCGCAGGCCGTCGAAACGACCGGCTGAACCCCGCCAAAAAGGCAGAAAAATCCCGTCTTTCCCGTGACTTTGCCTGGCCGAATGCTTATATCGGCATCACAGGAACAGGACACATTCACCCATGACCGCACCCGCCGCGCAGACCGCCGAATACGGCGCTGATTCCATCAAAGTTCTCAAGGGCTTGGAAGCCGTCCGGAAACGGCCCGGCATGTATATCGGCGATACCGACGACGGGTCGGGCCTGCACCACATGGTTTACGAGGTCGTGGACAACGGCATCGACGAGGCGCTGGCCGGTCACGCCGATTATGTGAAGGTGAAAATCCACGCCGACAACAGCGTCAGCGTCCGCGACAACGGCCGCGGCATCCCCGTGGACATGCACCCGACCGAAGGCGTGTCTGCGGCCGAGGTGATCATGACCCAGCTTCACGCGGGGGGCAAGTTCGACAGCAACTCCTACAAGGTGTCGGGCGGCTTGCACGGGGTGGGCGTGTCGGTCGTGAACGCCCTGTCGGACTGGCTGGAACTGCGCGTCTGGCGCAACGGCCGCGAACATTACGCCCGCTTTGAACATGGCGACACCGCCGAACACCTGCGCGTGGTGGGCGATGCCGAACCCGGCGAAAAGGGGACCGAGGTGCGGTTCCTGGCCTCCGCCAAGACCAACCACCCGGACGGGACGTTCAGCAACCTCGACTACGTTTACAAGACGCTGGAAAACCGCCTGCGGGAACTGGCCTTCCTGAACAGCGGCGTCCGCATCATCCTGGAGGATGAGCGCCATGCTGAGGTGCAGCGGACCGAGCTGTTCTACGAAGGCGGCGTGCGGGAATTCGTGAAGTTCCTCGACCGTTCCAAGACCGCCGTGATGCCCGAGCCGATCTTCATGACCGGCGAGAGGGGCGGCATCGGGGTCGAGGTCGCGATGTGGTGGAACGACAGCTATCACGAAACGGTGCTGCCCTTCACCAACAACATCCCGCAGCGCGACGGCGGCACGCATCTGGCGGGCTTCCGGGGCGCGCTGACCCGCGTGATCGGCAAATACGCCCAGGACAGCGGCATCGCGAAAAAGGAAAAGGTTGATTTCACCGGCGACGACGCGCGCGAGGGCCTGACCTGCGTGCTGTCGGTCAAGGTGCCCGATCCGAAATTCTCCAGCCAGACCAAGGACAAGCTGGTCTCCTCCGAGGTTCGCCCGGCGGTCGAAAACCTGGTGGGCGAAAAGCTGGCCGAGTGGTTCGAGGAAAACCCCGCCGAGGCCAAGGCCATCGTCGGCAAGATCATCGAGGCGGCACTGGCCCGCGAGGCTGCGCGCAAGGCCCGCGAGCTGACGCGGCGCAAGACCGCCATGGACGTGGCGTCCCTGCCCGGCAAGCTGGCCGATTGCCAGGAAAAGGATCCGGCCCTGTCCGAACTGTTCATCGTCGAGGGGGACAGCGCGGGCGGGTCCGCCAAGCAGGGCCGGTCGCGCCAGAACCAGGCGGTGCTGCCGCTGCGGGGCAAGATCCTGAACGTGGAACGCGCCCGCTTCGACCGGATGCTGTCGTCCGAGATGATCGGGACGCTGATCACCGCGCTTGGCACGGGAATCGGGCGGGACGAGTTCAACCTGAACAAATTGCGCTACCACAAGATCGTCATCATGACCGATGCCGATGTGGACGGCGCGCATATCCGCACGCTGCTGCTGACCTTCTTCTTCCGGCAGATGCCGGAGCTGATCGACGCGGGCCACCTCTATATCGCGCAGCCGCCGCTTTATAAGGTGTCGCGCGGGCGGTCCGAGGTTTACCTCAAGGACGAGGCCGCGCTGGAGGATTACCTGATCCAGCAGGGCATCGAAGGGGCGGCGCTGCGCCTCGCCTCGGGCGAGGAGATCGTGGGCGCCGACCTGGCCCGCGTGGTGGGCGAGGCGCGCGTCGCCCGCCGCCTGCTGCGCGCCTATCCGACGCATTACCCGCCCCATATCACCGAACAGGCGGCCATCGCGGGCGCCCTGGTGCCGGGCCGGATCGACGAGGACGCCCAGGGCGCGGCCGATGCGGTCGCCGCCCGCCTGGACATGATCGCCGAGGAATACGAGCGCGGCTGGACCGGCCGCCCGACCCAGGACGGGGGCATCCGCCTGGCCCGCACCCTGCGCGGGGTCGAGGAATCGCGCACCCTGGACGGCCAGATGCTGCGCAGCGCCGAAAGCCGCCGGCTGGGCGAGATGACGCAGGCCCTGCAGGACGTTTACGCCCGGCCCGCGCGGCTGGCGCGCAAGGATCGCGACCAGCCGATCTTCGGGCCCCTGGGCCTGTTGCAGGCGATCTTCCTGGAAGGCGAAAAGGGCCTGTCGCTGCAACGATATAAAGGGTTGGGCGAGATGAACCCCGAGCAGCTTTGGGAAACCACGCTGGATCCCGGCGCGCGTACCATGCTGCAGGTCCGGGTCGAGGACGTGGCCGAGGCCGAGGATCTGTTCACCAAGCTGATGGGCGACGTGGTGGAACCCCGGCGCGAATTCATCCAGCAGAATGCGCTGAGCGTCGAGAACCTGGATATCTGATGCTGTGGCAGATCTGTCGCGTCCATCCCAGGTGGGCCGATCTGCGATTGCCGGGGTGGCGCGTTGCCGTTAAGGGTTGACCCGTATTGCGATTCGCGCTGCGATTGAAACTTCCCAAGTGAAGGAGCCTCTGATGCGTCATACCTCGTTCCTGGCGATGTGCGCCCTTGGCATTCTCTCGGGCGCGTCCGGCGCCCTTGCGGGGGGCTATACCGCCCCCACTGTTGATCCCGTTGTGACCGCCCCGGTGATCGAGGCGACCCCGGTCAGCGACTGGGCGGGCGGCTATGTGGGCGGCTCGATCGGCTATGCCTTTGGCGGCGACGATGAGATCGGTGCCGAACTTTACGAAGGCGATGCCCTGGTGGAAAGATACAGGGATCTGGGCAACCTCAAGGTCAAGGGCCTGAATGCCGGGGTGCATCTGGGCTATCGCTGGCAGCGCGGGAACTGGGTTTTCGGTCCCGAGCTGAGCATCGAAGGCGGGAACATCAGCGACGACCAGTCCGGCTCGGGCGACCTGGACGGCGAAACTGTCGGTGTGGGTCTTGAATCCCAAGTCAATTACATTGCCGGGCTGCATCTGAAGACGGGCTATGTGGTCGATCCGCAGACGATGGTCTACGGGACGGCGGGTTATGTGCATGGCGATTTCGACTATATCCTGTCGGCCTCGGCCGGTGGCGAAAGCGCAAGCATCACCGAAGGCTATACGGCGAATGGCTATGCGCTGGGCCTCGGCGTCGAACGCAAGCTGCGCGACAACCTGTCGGTCTTTGCGGAATGGCAGTATCGCAACTTCGGCAAGACCGGGATCACCTATGACCTTGGCGATGGGGATGTCCTTGAAACCCGCGCCACGCCGGAACATCACAACATTAAGGTCGGCGTGAACTTCAGCTTCTGAGGCTGATTCCAGACGATCCAGGGGCCGGGCGCACACAGCGACCCGGCCTTTTTCATGCGCGGCGGCCTGTCCTGCGGCTGGCGCCCACCGGCAGAGGCAGCGCCCGGGTTCCGCAGGCAATCGCCAGCCCCTGCGGCACCAGCGCCGCCAGAACCGGGCTGTAGATGGCCAGCCCGCCGGTATAGGCCCCGAAGGCCGGCAGGATCAGGTGGTCGGATCCCACCAGAAAACAGCGCCGCCGGTCCCCCGCCAGCTTGAGGCAGGGGTGGAAATGGCCCGACACGTCCGGCCCCTGCCCCGCCTGGTGGCGGAAGCTCAGCCCATCGGTCAACTCGTCCACCGTCTCACCGGGCAGGCGCGGGCAAACCGGGGCGGGGTCGTGGTTGCCGCTGACCCAGATCCAGCGCCGCCCCCAGGCCATGCCCCGCAGACGGTCGCAGAGCATGTCGGGAAGCGCCAGCGCCGCCGCGTCGTCGTCAAACCCGTCGCCCAGGCTGATCACGGCGGCGGGGTCGGTCGCGGTGATCTCGGCCTCCAGCCGGTCAAGCGTCGCCAGCACCTCATAGGGCGGCAGCAGGGATCCGCCGCGCCGGGCCATGCGCTCGGACTTGCCCAGGTGCAGGTCGGCCACGACCAGCCAGCGGCGGTCCGGCCAATAGAGGGCACCGGAGGGCCGCGCCTCAAGCGCGTGGCCCGCGAAGTCGAAGGCATGGGTCATGCCAGGCCCGCTTCGGCCATCAGGGCTGCCGCCTCGGCCTCGGCCAGGCGCTCGCGGCCCTGGCCGGTGATAGGCACGCGGCCGAATTCCAGCAGCAGGGGCGCGGCCAGCGGCGTCACGCGGTCCAGCATCCGGTGGTCGTGGCGGGGGGAATGGTCCAGCATGTCCTCGATCCGGTCGAAATCGACAAGGCCCCGGCGCGCCTCCTCCGCGGTGATGCGCAGCAGCAGGTGGTCGGGGTCATAGCGGCGCAGGGTATCGTAAAGGATGTCGCTGGAAAAGGTCGCCTGCTTGCCCGACCGGCGGCCCCCCGGCATGTTGCGCTGGATCAGGCCGGAAATGACCGCGACATTCTTGAAGGTCCGCTTCATCACCGCATTGCCCGCCAGCCAGTCGCCCAGGCCCGCGCGCAGGGCCTCGCGGTCCAGCAGCGGTTCCGGGTCGGTGACGGGATCCAGCGACCAGATCCACAGGGCATAGTCGGTGGCCAGGAAGCCCAGGGGACCAAGCCCCGCATCCTCCATGGTCTTGGTCATCAGCAGGCCCAGCGTCTGCAAGGCATGGCGCCCGGCAAAGCCATAGAGCGCGAAATGCCACTGGCCGCGATGGGGAAATGTTTCGCTCAGCAACACGCCGGGCTGCGGCAGGGTGCTGATGCGGGCCTGCAGGGCCAGCCAGTCCGCCGTGTCCTTGGGCAGCACCCAATGGCGCGACGGATCACCGATCAGCGCCTGCACCCGGTGCGACAGTTGCGTCGATGTCGCCAGCTTCAGCCCGGAATAGAGCGCGATGCGCGGCTGTTTCGTGGGCTGCTTCGTGACCTCGACCACCATCTCGCGCAGGGCGTCGTACCTGACGGTCTGGCCGCCGATCAGGAAGGTGTCGCCCTTGACCAGGGTTGCGGCAAAGCCTTCCTCGACCTCGCCCAAGAGGCCGCCGCCGTGGCGGAAGCGGACCTTCAGCATCTCGGCCTCGACGATGGTGCCGACGTTCATGCGCAATTCGCGCACCGCGCGGGGGTCGCGCAACCGCCACAAGCCGTCGCGCAGCATCAGCCGCTGCCAGCGGTCATAGGCCCGCAGGGCGTATCCGCCGGTCGCCGCGAAATCCAGGCAATCGTCGAACTGCGCGCGGGAAAGGCCGCGATAGGGTCCGGCGGTGCGCACCTCGGCGAACAGGGCGCCCGCGTCGAAGGGACCGGCGCAGGCGGTCAGCAGGATATGCTGGCACAGCACGTCCAGCGGGCCGGGGCCGCGCGGTTCGCCATCCAGGTCGTGCTCGTGGACGGCCTCCAGCGCCGCCACGCATTCGATCACCTCGAAGCGGTTGGCGGGCACGATGCGCGCGCGGGAAGGGGCGTTGTAGCGGTGGTTGGCCCGCCCGATCCGCTGGACCAGCCGCTTGACGTTCTTGGGCGCGCCGACCTGGATCACCAGATCCACGGACCCCCAGTCGATGCCCAGATCCAGGCTGCCCGTCGCCACCACGGCGCGGAGTTCGCCCGCGGCCATTGCCGCCTCGACCCGTTGCCGCGCTTCGCGCGCCAGGCTGCCGTGATGCAGCCCGATGGGCAGGTTGTCGTCATTGGCCGCCCACAGCGCCTGGAAGAACAGTTCGGCCTGGGCGCGGGTGTTGATGAAGATGATCGTGGTGCGGGCCTGCCGGATCTCGGCCAGGACTTCGGGGATGGCGTAATGGCCGCCGCCGCCCGACCAGGGCGCGGGACGGGCGGTGGCCAGCATGGCGATGTCGGGTTCGGGGCCGGGATCGGCCTGGAGGATGCGGGCGCCGCCCATGAAATCGGCCAGGGCCTGTGGGTCTTCGACGGTGGCGGACAGGCCGGTCGTCACGACGCCCGGGGCAAGGGTCCGCAGCCGGGCCAGGCACAGCATCAACTGGTCGCCGCGCTTGTTCTCGGCCAGGGCGTGCAACTCGTCCAGCACCACGCGCTTCAGACTGCCGAAGATCTGCGGCGCCTGTTCATAGGACAGCATCAAGGCCAGCGATTCCGGCGTGGTCAGCAGGATGTGCGGCGGATCGACCCGTTGGCGCGCGCGTTGCGACGACCGCGTGTCGCCGGTCCGATCCTCGACACGGATGGGCAGGTTCAGGTCCGCCACGGGGCGCGCGAGGTTGCGCGCGATATCCGCCGTCAGCGCCTTCAAGGGCGAGACATAAAGCGTGTGCAGCCCCTTGTGCCCATCCATCAGCGCCACCAGCGAGGGCAGGAACCCCGCCAGCGTCTTGCCGCCCCCCGTGGGCGCGATCAGCAGGGTGTCGCCCTTGGCCTTGAGCAGGTCAAGTTGATGCGGGTGCGGCTGCCAGCCCTGGGCCGCGAACCAGTCCTGGAACAGGGGCGGCAGGCTCACGGGATCATCGCCTTGAGCGTGGAGAGGTGGTCGGCTTCGGACACGGGCTTGTCCCAGCGGATGCGGCTGATGCGGGGAAAGCGCATGGCCACGCCGGACTTGTGGCGGCCGGATGCGTTCAGCCCCTCGAACGCGACCTCCAGCACCAGTTTGGGGGCGATCGACCGGACGGGGCCGAAGCGTTCGACCGTGTTGTTCCTGACAAAGCGGTCCAGTTCGCGCAACTCCTCGTCCGTGAAGCCGAAATAGGCCTTGCCCACCGGCACCAACTGGTCCGCGTCCCACAGCCCGAAGGTGAAGTCGCTGTAAAAGCCCGACCGCTTGCCATGGCCGCGCTGCGCGTAAAGCAGCACGGCATCCACCACATGCGGATCGCGCTTCCACTTGAACCACGGTCCGCGCGGGCGGCCGCCGACGTAAGGACTGTCGCGGCGCTTGATCATCACCCCTTCGATCACCGGGGCCGGGGGATCGGCGCGCAGCGCGGCCAGGTCGTCCCAGGTGGAAAAGCCCAGCAGTGGCGAGATGTCGATCCGGTCGCTGCCGAAATCCGCGCCCTCCAGCACGGCGCGGCGGTCGGTCAGCGGCAGGTCGCGCAGGTCGCGGCCCCCCCAGATCATCAGGTCATAGACGCGCAGGCTGGCCGGGTGGCTGTCCAGCATCCCCCGGCCCACCTGCTTGCGGCCAAGGCGTTTCTGCAGGTCGCCGAAGACCGCCACGTCCTCGCCCCGGCGCACCAGCAGTTCGCCGTCCACGGCGCCGTCGAAGTTCAGCGCCTCGATCAGGTCGGGGAAGCTGGCGCTGATGTCCTCGCCCGTGCGGGAATAAAGCCGCCGCACCCCGCCGTCGTTGATGGCCTGGACGCGGATGCCGTCCCATTTCCATTCGGCGATGTAATCGGTGGGGTCAAAGGCCCCCAACTGGTCCAGATCGACGGGGGTGGACAGCATCACCGGGCGGAACGGGGCCTTCGCGGCGTTTTCGGGCCGCGCCCCGCCCGCGATCCAGTCGAACAGCGGCTGATAGGGCGGCGTCAACCCGTGCCAGATTTCCTCGATCTGGGCCACGTCGGGGGCGCCCATCTCGGCCAAAGCCATGCGGGCCATGCGGGCCGAGAGGCCGATGCGCATGTTGCCGGTGGCAAGCTTCAGGAAGGCCAGCCGCTGCGACGGACCCAGCCGGTCCAGCATCCCGGCGATGGCCACGGGCAGCCCCGCCTTGCCGGTGTCCCGCAGCAGCGCCACGGCCTGGTGCAGGGGCACGTCCTCGTCCCGATCCGTATCCCACAGCAGCGCGATGGTTTCGGCCAGATCGCCCACGAAGTCATAGGACAGCGCGAACAACTGTTCGTCCACGCGTTCCACCATCAGCCCGCGCAACAGGCCCGGCGTGACGGTGCGCAGCTTCAGATCGCCCGTCAGCGCCGCCAGGGCATAGCCACGGTCGGGATCGGGCGTGGCTTCCAGGTAATGCCGCAGCAGGCGCAGCTTGGCGTTGCGCCCGGGCGTGAAGGCCAGGCGTTCCAGCAGGGTGGCAAAGGCCCTCATTCCGGCTCGTCCTCGTATCCGACCAGCCGCAGGGGGCGGGCGGGGATGCCCTGCAACTCGCACCAGCGCAGCAACCCGTCCTCGGCCCCGTGGGTGATCCAGACTTCCTGCGGGGCCAGTTCCGTGATGGTTTGCGTGACCTGCGGCCAGTCCACATGGTCGCTGATGACCAGGGGCAGTTCGACACCCCTTTGCCGGGCACGCGCCCGCACCGCCATCCAGCCCGAGGCAAAGCCGATCACCGGATCGCGGAACCGCTGCACCCAGGCCGAGGCAAAGGCCGAAGGCGGCGCGATCACCAGTTGCGCATCGACCTGTTTCGCGGTGGCAGGGACCAGCGGGCCAAGGTCGATCCCCTGTTCCACGTGGTAATCGCAGAGCCGTTGCAGCGCGCCGTGGATCGCGATCGGCCCGTCGATCCCCGCCTGCCGCGCCAGCATGATCAGCCGCTGCGCCTTGCCCAGGGCATAGGCGCCGATCAGGTGGGGGCGTTCGGGGAATTCCGCCATGCTGGCCAGCAGGCGAGTCATTTCCCCCGCCGGGTCGGGGTGGCGAAAGACCGGCAGGCCGAAGGTCGCCTCGGTCACGAAGATGTCGCAAGGCACGGGTTCATATGCGGCGCTGACCGGGTTCGGATGGCGGCAATAATCGCCGGACACCACGATCTTCGGCCCCTGGTCGGGCTGCACCGCGATCTGCGCCGATCCCAGGATATGGCCCGCCGGGTGGAAGCTGACGGTGGTGTCGCCCACGCGGATCGGACCATCCGCCGCCTGCCTCTGGCCCGCGAAATCGGCGCCATAGCGGATCGCCATGATCTCCAGCGTTTGCCGCGTCGTCATGACCGCGCCGTGGCCCGACCGGGCGTGGTCGCCGTGGCCGTGCGTGATCAGCGCGCGGGGCACCGGGCGGACGGGGTCGATGTAGAAATCGCCGGGAGGGCAGTAGAGACCGGCCGGGGTGGGGTGCAGGATCTGATCGGCGCGCATGAAACCAAGATGGTGAACATTCCATGAAAATCAACGCGCCGCCCGGAAGGGGTGTTCCCGGCGATGCTGCGCAAAGTCGCGCACCAAGGCCACGCGGCGCGGGCGGAAGCTGCCGCCCGTCAGGCTGGCCGCCGCGATGCGGTTGACGTGGAAGATCCGGTAATCCATGCGCAGCCGGCAATGGGCCAGCAGCATCAGCGACTGGCCGGAATAGGACAGGCCCAGGGGCCAGATTTCCCGCCGTGTCGCCTGGCCGTTCAGGTCCAGATAGTCGATCAGCAGCGCCTGTTCGTCCCAGCAGGCCGCCCGGATCAGCGCCAGATCGACACTGGGCGCGCGCCGGTCGGGCGTCTGCGAAAAGCAGCGGGTGATCGCGTGCATGGCCTGGCGCGCCTGGCGTTCGGGCAGCGTCGCCACGATCCGCGCCAGGGCGTCGCGGCCCGCGCGGACCAGATCCTCGTCGCCGATGCCGCCCAGGGATTCGACGGCCAGGCGCAGCGCCTCGATTTCCAGGCGCGAGAAGCTTTGCGGCGGCAGGGCCGGATCCTCGGTCAGGGTATAGCCAAGGCCCGCCGCACTGTCGATCAGCGCGCCGCCCGCGCGCAGGGTGGCGATGTCGCGGTAAAGCTGGCGGGGGGACACGCCGGTTTCCCCGGCCAGCCGCGCGGCGGTGACCGGCGCGGGCAGGCGGCGCAGCGCGTCCATCAGGCGCATCAGGCGGTCGGTGCGGGCCATGCTGCCCCCTTCTGTCAGCAGTCCCCGCTATGCTGAAGCCGCAAAAGCCACAGGAGACAAGCCCATGATGACACTCTATCACGCCCCGCAAAGCCGGTCGGACAGCATCGTCACGCTGATCCGCCTGATGAACATCCGCGACCAGGTCGATATCGTGGACGTGACGATCACCCGCCAGGACGGCAGCGGCAGCGCCGATCCGCAGAACCCCCACCCCGAGGGCAAGGTGCCCTATCTGGCCGCGGGCGACGATCACGTTCGCGAAAGGGGCGCGATCATCGTTTACCTGACCGACCGCTTTCCCGACAGCGGGCTTGGCCGGCCGGTCGGGCACCCGCAGCGCGGCGCATACCTGTCCTGGCTGTTCTACTACCAGGGCGTGATCGAGCCGGTGGCGCTGCTGCATCACCTGAAGATCGACCATCCCGCGTTGCAGGCGACCTTCCGCGACTATGGCACGATGCTGCAACGGCTGGAAGAGGCATTGGCAGACGGCCCCTTCCTGCTGGGGCAGCAGTTCTCGGCGGCGGATCTGCTCTGCGTCTCGCCGTTCCTGTTCTTTGGGGACGCGATGCCGGTGACGCCCGCCGTCAGGGACTGGGTGGGGCGCTGCGGCGAAAGACTGTCCTAGGGCACCGGGCGGGCGACGGGGGCGGGCGACTTGGACAGCTGCACGGCCAGGATGCCCGCCATGATGACGCCCACGCCGATCACGTCGCCAAGCGCCAGATGCTCGCCCAGCAGAGCCGCGCCGGTGGCGACCCCGAAAAAGGGCGTCAGGAAATGAAAGGTCGCGGCCCGGACCGCGCCGATGCGGCCCACCAGCTTGAACCAGACCCAGGTGGCCACAAGCCCCGGCACGATCACCGTATAAAGAAAGGCCGCCACAAGGCGCGGGTTCGGCGTGACATGCCAGTCCTCGACCAGCGGCGCGACGACCCACAGGGTGGCGGCGCCGACCAGCATCTGCAGGCCCACGATCATCATCACGTTGCCGCCCGAACTCGCCCCTCGCACCGTCAGCGTGGCCACGGCCAGCGCCAGGGCGGCGGCAAAGCACATCACGATGCCGGTCATGTCGCTGCCGCCCTGCAGCCGCGCGCCCATGATGATCGCCACCCCGGCAAGCCCCATGGCCAGCCCGGCGACCCCCAGGGGCCGCAGCCGTTCGCCCAGCAGCGACCAGCCCAGGAAGGCCACGATCAGCGGCATGGTGGCGGCAATGATCGAGGCCAGTCCCGCCTCGATCCACTGCATCGCGACCCAGTTCAGGCCCAGATACAGCGCGTTCTGGCACAGCCCCAGGATCACCACCGCCCGCCATTGCGCCCGCGTCAGGGCGCGCCATGTCTCGCCCATCATCAGCGCGACCAGGATGCCGATGCCGCCCGACAGGGTGAAGCGCCAGGCCAGGGCGAACAGCGGCGGCACCTCGGTCACGATCATCCGGGTCGAGGTAAAGGCCGAGGCCCACATCACCGCGAAGAACACCCCCATGAGGATCGCGCGAATGTCCATGAACCGGCCCTGTCCTGCAGATGATGCAGAACGGCTAGCAGAGACGGATTGCCGCAGGAAGGCCAAAACAAAAAGGCCGCGCCCAGCGGCACGGCCCGTTCTTCTGCCCCAGGGCAGGGATCAGCTGTTGACGCTGTCCTTCAGCGACTTGGCGACCGTCACCTTGACCTGCTTGTCGGCGGGCTTGGTCATCATTTCCTGGGTCTGCGGGTTGCGGACCTGGCGTTCCGGGCGGGCGCGGCAGGCGATCTTGCCGATGCCGGGGATCGTGACCGAGCCGCCGGCGGCGACTTCGCGGGCCACAACGGCGGCGATCGCGTCCAGCGCGGCGGTGGCCGATTTCTTGTCCGAGCCCATTTCCTCGGCCAGCGTGGCGACCAGCTGGGTCTTGGTCATCGGTTTAGCGGAAGGCGTAGCCATCGATCTGTCTCCTCTTGCCCGGTTCTGCGGGGCCCAACTTGGCGCCTTTTGCGGCATATCGCCTGCTACACACCGTTTTCCCCAACAGTTCAAGCCTTTTTCGCGGCTTCCTCGGAAAGCAGGCGCGGCCCGGCCGGTTGACGCAGGGTCACAGGAAGGCCGTCTCGTTGAAGGACCGCAGCTTGCGCGAATGGATCCGTTCCAACGGCATCTCGCGCAGCTTTTCCATGGCGCGGATGCCGATCAGCAGGTGGTTGGCGACCTGCGTGCGGTAAAAATCCGTGGCCATGCCCGGCAGCTTCAACTCGCCGTGCAGCGGCTTGTCGCTGACGCACAGAAGCGTGCCGTAAGGCACCCGGAAGCGAAATCCGTTGGCAGCGATGGTGGCGCTTTCCATGTCCAGCGCCACCGCGCGGGCCAGCGACAGGCGGTGGATCGGCGTGTCGCGCAGTTCCCAGTTGCGGTTGTCGATGGTGGCGACCGTGCCCGTGCGCATGATGCGCTTGAGTTCATAGCCTTCAAGCTGCGTGACCTCGGCCACGGCTTCCTGCAGGGCCACCTGCACCTCGGACAGGGTGGGCAGCGGGATCCAGACCGGCAGGTCGGCGTCCAGGACGTGATCCTCGCGCAGATAGGCATGGGCGAGGACGAAATCGCCCAGCCGCTGGCTGTTTCGCAGCCCCGCGCAATGGCCGACCATCAGCCAGGCATGGGGGCGCAGCACGGCGATGTGGTCGGTCGCGGTCTTGGCGTTGGACGGTCCCACGCCGATATTGACCAGCGTGATCCCCTGCCCGTTCGCGCGTTTCAGGTGATAGGTCGGCATCTGCGGCAGCTTGGCCAGCGTGGCCAGGGGCGCGTCGGGTTCGCGGATCTCCTGGTTGCCGGGGGCCACGAAGCTGTCATAGCCCAGGGCCGGGTCGCCCAGGACGCGGCGGGCGAAGGCCTCGAACTCGTCCACGTAGAACTGATAGTTGGTGAACAGCACGAAGTTCTGGAAATGCCCCGCCGCCGTGGCCGTGTAATGCTGCAACCGCGCCAGGGAATAGTCGATGCGCTGCGCGGTGAAGGCCGCCAGGTGCAGCGAGCCGTCGGGCATCGGGCCTGCCACGCCGTTCACGATGTCGTCGTTCATGGTGTTCAGGTCCGGCACGTCGAAGATGTCGCGCAGGCTGAAATCCAGCACGCCTTCCTGCGGCACGGCCAGGTCGCTTTGCGCGGCCACCGCGAAATGGACGGGCATGGGCGTGTCGCTGACCCCCACCGTGACCGGCACGCCGTGGTTGCGGATCAGAAGGCCGATCTGTTCCTTCAGATAGTTGCCGAACAGGTCGGGCCGGGTGATCGTCGCGGAATAGCTGCCGGGCGCCACCACATGGCCGAAGGACAGGCGCGAATCGACCTGGGGATGCGTCGGCACGGTCAGGCGCAGTTCGGGGTAGAAGGCGCGAAAGCGGGCGACGGGCTTGTTGCCCTCCAGCGCGCGGGTGAAGCGGTCCAGCAGGAAGCCGGTGGCCTGGGCGTAAAGATGCTGCAACTGCGCCACGGCGGCGGCGGCGTCGGTGAACTGCCGGCGGCCGGGCGCGTCGGGCGTTTCCACCGGCAGGTAACGGGAATCCGTGTCCATTCTTCTTGTCCTTGCTTTCCCCCGACCCTGCCAGCCCCGCCCGCCGCAGGCAAGCGTCTGGCGCCGGGGCGCGCGGGCCGTTACGCTGGCGTCATGAAGATGCTTGTTTTCGGCCATGGCTATTCCGCCGGTTTCCTGACGCCCCTGCTGCGGGAACGCGGCTGGTCTGTCGCGGGCACGACGCGCGCCGATCCCGGCCGGGTGGCTGCGGCAGGTGCCGAGCCGATCCTGTGGCCCGGCGAGGACGCGCGTCTGCGCGAGGAGATCGCGGCGGCGGACGCGATCCTGGTCTCCGCCGCGCCCGGACCTGCGGGGGATCCCGTGCTGGCGGCCTTCCGCGACGACCTGGCGGGGGCGCGGCTGCGCTGGCTGGGCTATCTGTCCACGACCGGCGTTTATGGCGACCGGGGCGGGGATTGGGTGGACGAGGACAGCCCCCTGGACGCCTCTGGTGCGCGGGGCCAGGCCCGCATCCGGGCCGAAGGGGACTGGCGCGCGCTTGCCGAGGGGGCCGGGCTGCCCCTGCACATTTTCCGGCTGGCCGGGATTTATGGTCCAGGCCGCGGGCCGTTTCAGAAGGTCCGCAACGGCACCGCGCGGCGGATCATCAAGCCCGGCCAGGTGTTTTCGCGCATCCATGCCGCCGACATCGCGCAGGTTCTGCTGGCCTCCCTCGACCGGCCCGCGCCGGGCACGGCCTACAATGTCTGCGACGACGATCCCGCCCCGCCGCAGGACGTTCTGGCCCATGCGGCGGACCTGCTGGGCCTGCCGCCGCCGCCCGAGGTGCCCTTCGACAAGGCCGAGATGACACCCATGGCGCGGTCCTTCTATGCCGACAGCAAGCGCGTCTCGAACCGGCGCATCAAGGAGGATCTGGGCGTCAGGCTGCGATACCCCGATTACCGCAGCGGGCTGGCGGCGGTGCTGGCGGACGAGACGCCGCATGGACTTCCCCGCGTCCCCGTGCATGATCCGCGCCATGACTGATGTGGATATCCTTATCGCGGGCGGCGGGCTGAACGGGCCCACGCTGGCGCTGGCCCTGGCGCAGGCGGGGCTGCGCGTGGCGGTGGTCGATCCGCGCCCGGCGGACGCGCGGGCGGGCGACAATTTCGACGGGCGGGCCTATGCGCTGGCGGTGGCCTCGCAACGGCTGCTGAAGGCGCTTGGGCTGTGGCAAGGGCTGGCCGCCGACAGCCAGCCGATCCGGCAGGTGAAGGCATCCCAAGGCCGGCCCGGCGAGGGTGCCGCGCCCTTCTTCCTGCATTTCGACAGCGCCGAGATCGAGGAAGGCCCGGTCGGCTTCATGCTGGAGGACCGCTTCCTGTATCGCGCCCTTCTGGCGGCGATGGCGGGCAAGGTGCAGCATTTGCCGGGGTTGTCGGTGACAGACCACGCGGTCACGCCGGGCGGGGTCGAGGCCGTGCTGTCCGACGGCCGCCGCCTGCGCGCCCGCCTGCTGGTCGGCGCGGACGGGCGCGGATCGGGGGTGGCGGCGCGGGCGGGGATCCGGCGGCAGGGATGGGATTACGGCCAGACGGCGCTGGTCGCGGCCATCGCGCATGAACGCCCCCATGACGGCATCGCGCAGCAGTATTTCATGGAAACCGGCCCGCTGGCGATCCTGCCCCTGCCCGGCAACCGCAGCAGCGTGGTCTGGTCGGAAACCCGCGACAACGCCCGCGCCATCGCTGCCTTGCCCGACGACGCCTTCCTGGACGTGCTGCGCCCGCGTTTCGGCGACTATCTGGGCCGGATCGAACTGGCGGGCGCGCGCTTCACCTATCCCCTCAGCCTGTCGCTGGCCGAACGTTACGTGGCGGACCGCGTGGCGCTGGTCGGCGATGCGGCGCATGGCGTGCATCCCATCGCGGGCCAGGGGCTGAACCTGGGCCTGCGCGACGTGGCCGCCCTGGCCGAGGTGCTGGTCGATGCGGCGCGCCGGGGCGAGGATATCGGGTCGGATCTGGTGCTGGAACGATACCAAGGTTGGCGGCGGTTCGACGCGACCAGCCTTGCGCTTGGCATGGACGGGGTGAACCGGCTGTTTGCCAGCGGCAATCCGGTCCTGTCCGCTGTGCGCGGGATTGGCATGGGGATCGTCACGGCGGTGCCCGCCCTGCGGCGCGGCTTCATGCGGCAGGCGGCGGGGCTGTCGGTCGATCCGATGCCGAGGCTTCTGACGGGGCGGGCGTTGTAGGGGGCTTTGCCCCCGTCCGCCAAGGCGGACTCCCCCAGGATATTTGGACCAAAGTGAAAGAGCCGTCAGGCGGCCATTATCCGGGCAGCCTGAGTCAGGTCGGCGGTGAACTGGGCCTGCGCTTCCTGGGCCTGATGGGGATCCAGGCGCAGGATCAGGCTGGGGTGCCAGGTGATCAGCACCGGGCCGCCGTCCAGCGTGGTTTCCACCGTGCCGCGCCGCGGGGTCAGGGGCGCGCGGTTGCCGGTCAGGGCAAAGGCGGCGGTGGCACCCAGGGCCAGGGTCAGGCGCGGCTGGATCAGGCGGCGTTCCAGATCCAGCCACCAGCGGCATTGCTTAATTTCACCGGCATTGGGGGTCTGGTGGATGCGGCGCTTGCCGCGCGGGGTGAACTTAAAATGTTTCACCGCATTGGTCATCCAGGCCTGCGCGGGGTCAAGCCCCGCCTGGTCCATGGTTTGCCGCAGCAACTGCCCCGCCGGGCCGACAAAGGGGCGGCCTTGCAGATCCTCGTGATCGCCCGGGGCTTCGCCCACGATCATCAGGGGGGCCGTGGGATCGCCCTCTCCCCAGACGGTCTGGGTCGCGGCGTGGCACAACTCGCAGCGCGTGCAGCGGCTGGCCTGCTGGCGCGCGGCCTCCAGCGTTTCGGGCGGGGTGTCGTCGGGGATCTGACGGATGCGTGCCGTGACCTTGGCGGCAAAGCCCGGCGCGGTGGTGGCCCCGGCTTCGCGCATCGCCTGCACACGGCGGGGGGCGTCGGCCAGCATGGCGGGGATGAGTGCCGTTTCCGGCAGGTTCTTCCAGTATTTGCGCGGCATTTCCGACCGCATGGCGTTGGTCTTGATGCGGGCCGGGTTGAAGATGTTGGCGAAATAGGTGTGCCAAAGGGTGTGGCCGGCATCCGCCGGAAAGTCCGGGCGCGGCGCGGGGGGTGCATAGGTAATGGCACCGTCAAAGCGGGCGATGCCTTCGGGCGTGGCGATCAGCCAGTCCATGTCGGCAAAGCGCCGGGCGAAGAAGGGGGCGGCGGCCTCAAGGATCAGATGCTCGGGCTCGAACCAGGCGCCAAAGCTGCGGCGCGGGCCGTCGCCCGGCAGTTCGTGGAAGCGCACGAAGGCGTGCATCTTGTGGATGTCGCGGCGCACGGATTTCGCCATGCGCCCCAGCCGGTCGGTCAGCGGATCGGCGGGGTTGGTGATGAAGACCCGGTCGTCCTGCAGGCGGAGCAGCGCGGCATACAGCAGCGCCCAGCGTTCCGGATCGGAATGGCTGGCGACTGTCTGGGCGAGGCTGAGGAAATCCCTGGTGGCCGCCACCGGATGCGGGCCGAGGGGCGGCAGGGGATCGGCGCCGAACAGCCCGGCGGGGGTATCCTCATCGGCCCAGGTGACGCTTGCCGCATCCACGCGGTTGGTTGCCAACTGCCGGGCCGCGTCGCGCCAGGCATCGAAGCGCCGGAAGCGGGGCAGATCGACGCGGATCACAGCAGTTGCAACTGTTCGGGCTTGGGCGCGAAGCGCGCGCGCAAGGACGCGCTGTCGGTGAGCGCGCCGGGATGCCAGTCGGGCAGCGTCACGAAGGCGCGCGCTTTCGACATGATCGCCCCCATCCGCAGCAGGTCGCCATACCGCACCGGCCCGTTGCGCCGCGCGGCCAGGATCCGCGTCACCGTCTTGGTGCCGAAGCCGGGGACGCGCAGCAGCATTTCCTTGGATGCCGTCGCCACATCGACCGGGAACTGCGCCCGGTTCGCCAGGGCCCAGGACAGCTTGGGGTCGATCGCCAGATCCAGGAAGCCCGAGGGATGGGCGGCGCCGATCTCGTCGGCCTCGAAGCCGTAAAACCGCATCAGCCAGTCGGCCTGATACAGGCGGTGTTCGCGCATGAGCGGCGGCTTGACCAGCGGCAGGGCGGCGGATGCGTCGGGGATCGGGCTGAAGGCGGAATAATAAACCCGCTTCAGGTCATAGCCGGAATACAGGTTGGCCGAGGTCTTGAGGATGTCCCGGTCGGTGGCCCCGTCCGCGCCGATGATCATCTGCGTGGATTGCCCCGCGGGCGCGAAACGCGGCGGGCGCTTGCCGGTATGGGTCTTCTCCTTCGCGGCCTCGCGCGACAGGCGCACGTCGGCCATGGCGGCGCGGATCGTCTCGGGGCGCTTTTCGGGGGCCAGTTCGCGGATGCTGGCGTCCTGGGGCAGTTCGATGTTCACCGACAGGCGGTCGGCGTAAAGCCCCGCCTCGGCCACCAGGGCGGGCGCGGCGTCGGGGATGGTCTTCAGGTGGATATAGCCCTTGAAGCCGTGATCCACGCGCAGGGTCCGGGCGATGCGGACCATCTGGGCCATCGTCTCGTCCGGGCTGCGGATGATGCCGGATGACAGGAACAGCCCCTCGATCATGTTGCGGCGATAGAATTCGAGGGTCAGGGTCACGACCTCTTCCGGCGAGAAGCGGGCGCGTTCGACGTTGCTGCTGACGCGGTTGATGCAATAGGCGCAGTCATAGATGCAGAAGTTCGTCATCAGGATCTTGAGCAGGCTGATGCAGCGCCCGTCCGGGGTATAGGCGTGGCAGATGCCCATGCCCTCGGTCGATCCCAGGCCGCCCCCCCGCGCGTCGCGCCGGGTCGTGCCGCTGCTGGCGCAGGAGGCGTCGTATTTCGCCGCGTCCGACAGGATCGCAAGCTTTTGTTGCAAGGTTCGCGGTGCCATGGCAGGAATATATGTTCGCGTTGCGTTCCGTTCAACGGCCGCGTTGCAGGAACCCTCACATCCGTGAGAGCGTTCGCCGCCCGTGCCATCCGCCAGACGTGATGTGCATCCCGAAACGGAAAGGATAAGATCGGCGCCATGAACATCAGATCCCTCGCCCTTGCGCCCGCCCTTGTCCTTGGCCTTGCCTTCCCGGCCCTGGCCGAGAAGATCCCGCTGAACGAATTGTCGCGCTATCTGAACCGCCTGACGACCGCGACGGCCGAATTCACGCAGGTCAATCCCGACGGCTCGATCTCGACCGGGACGGTCTATATCCAGCGGCCGGGACGCGTGCGGTTCGAATACAACAACGACAACACGCTGGTCATGGCGTCCGGCGGGAACGTCGCGGTGTTCGATCCGAAATCGGGCGGGCCGCAGCAATACCCGCTGTCGCAGACGCCCTTGTCGATCATCCTGGACGCCAACGTGAACCTGGGCCGCGCGAACATGGTGACGGCGCATACGGAATCGAAGAACGCCACGGTCGTGACCGCGCAGGATCCGCAGAACCCGCAATACGGCAATATCCAGATGGTCTTCACGGGCGGGCCCACGCAGCTGCGCCAATGGGTCGTGACCGACGACAGCGGCCAGAAGACCACCGTGATCCTGGGAGAGATGCGCGAGGGCGGGTCCATCCCCGCCTCCAAGTTCTCGATCAACAACGAGATGGCACGGCGCAACTGATCGGTCGCGGCGATCCCATCAGGGGCGTTGATGGGTCGCATCACGGCAGGGGGGTTGATCTTCGGGGCGGGTGGGTCCAACGCTGGCTGCGACCTTTCGCCGCGCAGGTTCCGCCATGCCCCAGTCCCGCCTGTTCACGCCTATCCTGGTCGGTGGATCGCTGATCCTGCTGATCAACTTCGCCCTGCGGGCCAGCTTCGGCGTCTTCCAGATCCCCATCGCCGCCGACTTTGGCTGGCCGCGGGCCGAGTTTTCGCTGGCCATCGCCATCCAGAACCTGGCCTGGGGGATCGGCCAGCCGGTCTTCGGCGCGCTGGCCGAACGCATGGGCGACCGCTGGGCGATCATCACGGGGGCGATCCTGTATTCGGCGGGGCTGATCCTGACGGCCTTCGCCACCACCCCCGCCACCATGCAACTGCTGGAGGTGATGGTGGGCTTCGGCATCGCGGGCACGGGCTTCGGGGTGATCCTTGCCATCGTGGGACGTGCCGCCAGCGAGGAAAACCGCAGCCTAGCCCTGGGCATCGCCACCGCCGCCGGATCGGCGGGCCAGGTCTTCGGCGCACCCCTGGCCGAGGTTCTGCTGGGCTTTTACGCCTGGCCCACGGTGTTCGTGATCTTCGGCGTGATGGTGCTGGCCTGCCTGCTGTTCCTGCCGATGCTGGGCGACGGCAAGCCTGCCCCCCGCCACGAACTGGAGGAAAGCCTGGGCAGCGTGCTGAACCGCGCTTTCCGCGACCCGTCATACCTGATGATCTTCGCGGGCTTCTTTTCCTGCGGCTACCAGCTTGGCTTCATCACCGCGCATTTCCCGGCCATGGTGACGGAAATGTGCGGGCCGATCAGCCCCATGGGCACGCTGGCCGCAATCGGGATCACCACGACCTCGGCCCTGGGGGCGGTGGCGATCAGCCTGATCGGCATGGCCAATATCGCGGGCTCGATCCTGTCGGGGTGGCTCGGCAAGCGATACACCAAGAAATACCTGCTGGCGGGGATCTATGCGCTGCGCACCATCGCGGCGGCGGCCTTTATCCTGGCTCCGATCACGCCCGCCAGCGTCATCGTCTTTTCGCTGGTGATGGGTGCGCTGTGGCTGGCGACCGTGCCGCTGACCTCGGGCCTTGTCGCGCATATCTATGGGCTGCGCTACATGGGGACGCTTTACGGCTTCGTGTTCCTGTCCCACCAGATCGGCTCCTTCCTGGGCGTCTGGCTGGGCGGCAGCCTGTATGACGCCTATGGCGACTATACGCTGGTCTGGTGGGTGGGCGTGGGCGTCGGCGCCTTCAGCGCGCTGATCCATCTGCCGGTGCGCGAGGCGCCCTCGCGCCTGCCCGCAACTGTTGCGGCCTGAACCCCGCAGACCGTCATTGCCGCAGCCCCCTTGTGTCCTTAACGTCACCGCAGGAAAGGGAGGGAAAGACGATGACACGAACGACCATCCTGGGCTGCGCGCTGCTGGCGGCCCTGACAGGCCCTGCGGCCGCGCAGGACACCGCCGCGCCCGCAAGCCCGGCCCAGGCCAAGGCGCCGGCCGCCGACTGCCCGGTGGCAGAGTTCGCCATGGGCCTGCGCTTCCAGCAGCAATCGGCGGAAATCCGGGCGCTGCAACTGCAGGCCTACAACATCGCCACCGAGAAACTGGACGCCGCCGTCAAGGATGCCGCCGATCCCTCCAAACTGGCGGTCGTGACCGACCTGGATGAAACGGTGATCGACAACACCCCGCTGCTGGCGCGCGACCTGGCCGATTGCCACACCTATGACGCCTGGGACACCTGGCTGCCCTGGGAACGCGACGGCACGCCCACGCTGATCCCCGGCGCCAGGGAATTCCTGGACCATGCCGACAGCCTGGGCGTGGCGATCCGCTATGTTTCGGACCGCGCGGACGAACAGAAGGACCACACGCTGGCCACGCTGACCGAACTGGGCCTGCCGCAGGTCAGCCCCGAGACGGTGCTGCTGCTGGGCCCGCCCAAGGTCGAGCGGCGCGAGATCGTGGCCGCCGATCACCGGATCGTCCTGTTGCTGGGCGACACGCTGCACGACTTCGACGCCCGTTTCCGCAAGACCCCGCTGGAGGAGCAGAAGGCCACCGTGGCCGAGGAAGCCGGCAAATGGGGGACCGAATGGATCGTCTTCCCCAACGCCGCCTATGGCGCCTGGTCCGAGGCCACCCTGGCCGAATGGGATGCCGAACCTGTCATCGAGGAATGGTAGGCCACGGTTTGACCTTCCGGCGCGGCGGACCTAGCTTCCGCCGTGTCAAACCGGGGACATGCCGATGACCGAATACGCACGCCGCCATCACCCCTCGGAACGCGCCATCGCGATCCGTTATCAGCAACGCTCGGCCGAGGTGAAGGCGCTGCAACGGCAATGCTATGCGCTTGCCACGCTGCGGTTGCGCGCGGCGGTGGATGCGAACGGCACCGGCCAGGGCCTGGCCGTGGTCAGCGACATCGACGAGACGATCATCGACAACACCGCCGTCATGGCCCATGCCATGACCCTGGGCGAGCATGTGGACGGGTTCGAGACCTGGAAACTGTGGGAACGCGAGGGCACGCCGCATCTGCTGCCGGGCGCCGCCGACTTCTTCCGCTTGGCCGATGACCTGGGCGTGACGATCTTCTATGTGTCCGACCGCTTCGAGGAAAACAAGCTGGCGACCATCGCCACCCTGTCGCGCCTCGGCCTGCCGCAGGTCCGGGCGGACCAGGTGCTGCTGTTTGGCCCACCCAAGGCGGAACGCCGCGCGGCGGTGGAACGCGACCACCGCATCATCCTGCACCTGGGCGACACGCTGCACGATTTCCACGGCTGCTTCGCGGGCGCGACCCTGGACGAACAGCACAAGCTGGCCGAGGATCACGCCGACCGCTTTGGCGAGGACTGGATCGTCTTTCCGAATGCCGCCCATGGGACGTGGATGGAGGCGGAACTGCGGCCCTGGGACGCACCGAAGCCGCGCTGACATCTGAAGGGCGAAGGCCATCGCTGGCTGGGCCTTATGGGTCTGGCGGTCTAGGCAGAGATCTCATCGCGTGGCGAAGGTGGTGGCCTTCGCCAATCGACGGCTATTGCCCCAGGTGGCTGGCAATCGCCCGTCCCAACGCAAAGGCGCGCTGTTCCAGAATCACCGGGGTTTCGCAGACATAGGTCAGCGATTGCTGGCGTTCGGTGAAGACGCGCTGGTCCCAGTCCAGGGCTTCTTCGGCCGCGTCGATGGCGTCGAAATCGGGCTCTGCCGCGGCCTCCAACTCGGCCATCCGGGCGCGGCGTTCCTCGATCCTTCGGGCCATGGCAACCTGGCTGCGGCCATAGCGGGCGATGCCGTCGATCAGGGCGGACCTGTCCGGCTCGATCTTGCCCATGACCGCCACCATCAGCGCGGTCAGGCGCGCATCGTCGGCGTCCTTGGCGAAGTCCGCGATCATGGCCTCGGCTTCCTCCAGCGGCAGGCGGCGCTGTTCCAGCCGGGCGGCCAGCGCCTCGATCCGGGGGTCGCGGGCCAGTTCCGTCACTCGATCATCCGGGACCGGCCCGGTCCAGACCTGGCCCAGCGACAGATGCGGCTGTTTCCGCTGGATGCAGGGCCAGTCGGGATCGGTGCCGGTGGCCGGCCATGCAGGCCCGGCGGCGATCATCAGCGCGAACAGGATGCGTTTCATCCCCTCTCCTTCCGTCTGGCCCACAGGCCCTTGGCGGGATCATACATGAAGACCGCCCCGCCGAAGAACAGCGCCAGGCAGCCCGCGACCACCCCGAGGGCCAGCCAGTTCATTTCAAGGTAAAGCGCAAAGCGGATCAGTTCCACCGCATAGGTGAACGGGTTCGCCGCGCAGATGTCGTGCAGCAGGGGCGAGCTTTCGTTCATCCGCCACAGCGGATAGAGCGCCGAGGACGCGAAGAACATCGGGAAGATCACGAAGTTCATCACCCCCGCGAAATTCTCCAGCTGCCGGATGGCCGAGGACAGGAACAGCCCCAGGGCCCCCAGCATCAGGCCCGACAGGACCAGCGCAGGCAGGACGGCGACATAGCCCCAGGCGGGCGGGCGGATGTCCCAGAACCAGGCGATCAGCAGAAAGGCATAGGCCTGGATGATCGACACGATCACCCCCGCCATCAGCTTGGACCCCAGCAGGAACCAGCGCGGGAAGGGGCTGACCAGCAGCGTGCGCATGGCCCCGGTTTCCCGGTCATAGACCATCGACAAGGACGACTGCATCCCGTTGAACAGCTGGATCATCGCCACCAGGCCGGGAGTCACATAGACCTCGTACAGGACATAGGTCTGGTAGGGCGGCGTGATCGACAGGCCCAGGACGGCGCGGAAGCCCGCGGCAAAGATGAACAGCCAGACCAGCGGGCGCACCAGCGCGGCCAGGAACCGCCCGCGCTGCTGGACAAAGCGCAGCGTTTCGCGCCAGGCGATGCCCCGGAAGGCGGTGGCCCAGGCGGATGCGGGAAAGCGGCGGTCGGTCATGCGGCTGCCCCGGTCAGCGACAGGAAGGTCTGCGTCAGCCCCGATGGCCCGGCGATGGATGCCGCCCTGCCCGCCTGCAACACGCGGCCCTTGTGCAGGATCACCAGGTCGTCGTCGGGCCCGATCTCGTCCATGATATGCGTGGCCCAGAGCGCCGAGACCCCTTCCGAGGCGATCAGGCGGCGGGTCAGGGCCAGCACCTCGGCCCGTGATTTCACGTCAAGGCCCACCGTCGCCTCGTCCAGAAGCAAGAGGTCGGGGCGGTGGATCAGGGCGCGGGCGATTTCCGCCCGGCGTTGCTGGCCGCCCGACAGCGCCGACACCCGGTCGCCTGCCCGGCTTTCCAGATCCACCTGGGCCAGCACATGGCCGATGCGATCCCGCGCGGCGCGGCGCCCGATCCCGTGCAGCGCCGCGTGATAGGCCAGGTTCTGCGCCACCGTCAGGTCGGCATCCAGCGCCCGGCTTTGAAACACCACGCCCAGCCGGGCCATGGCCTGCGCGGGCTGGCGGCGGACATCGTATCCGGCGACCTCGATCGTGCCGGACACGTTGCTGTAAAGCCGCGTCACCAGCGAGAACAGCGTGGTCTTGCCCGCCCCGTTCACGCCCAGCAGCGCGGTGAAGCTGCCGCGCGGCACACTCAGCGACACGTCCGACAGCGCGGAAACGCTGCCGAAGCGGTGCGACAGCCCGGTGATGCGCAGCGCGTCCGTGGATGGAGACGGATCGCCCGCCCCCAAGGCCCGGTCAGTCAAGGGTCATGCTGGTGATGGTGGAAATCGCCGGACAGCTTGATGTCGTATTGGCCGATTTCGCATTGGGCATCGTCCACCTCGTAAAGGTCGGCGCGTTCCTTTTCGACCCCTTCCGGTCCCGGCTGGCAGCCGATCCTGGCAATGGCTTCGGTCACACTGGCCAAGTCCTGGTCAGAGGCCTTTTCGTCGTCCTGGGCCAAGGCCGGGGTCACGGCCATGGCGACAAGCGCGGCCCCGAGAATCGATTTCAGCATGATGTTTTCCCTTACTGGATGGTGAACACGGCCTGCTGGCTTTCGCCCGAGGATCCGGGCACCGACAGTGTATAGCGTCCCGGCGTGACCGCAATGAAGCTGATCACCGCCGTGCCCGCATTGTCGAATTCGATGCTGTGCACGCCCATGGGGCGGATCTCGATGTCGTTGATGACGATCTCGTTGATCCAGATGGCGCGGAAGAAGTCGCCGCCCGACAGCGCGAGTTCCTGGCTGCCGTCGGCGTTGATGGCGATGCGGTAGAAGCCGCCCGATTTCAGCGTGTATTCCCCGCCCGCGACCGGCTTGCCCGAGGCCAGCGTCAGCGGCGCCAGATCGGTGCGGTTGTCGCGGGCCATGATGCCGGAAAAGCCATAGTCGAACTTGCCCTTGGCGTCATAGGTGGTGGCGGCCGCGCCTTCTTCCTCCTCCTCGCCTTCCTCCTCCTCGGCCGCAGCAGGCTCAGGGGCGGCCTCGGTCGCCGCAGTTCCTTCGGCGGGGGTCGCGGCATCCTGGGCCGCGGCGGGAACGGTCAAGCCGGCCATGATCATCAGAACGGTCAGCAAACGGGTCATGGGATTTCCTTCTTCAATGGATGGATGGGGCCGCGTCAGTTCGGCGCGACCACGACGCCCCAGGGCTGCTGGCCCACGGGGACGGATTTCACGACCTTTTCGGCGGCCACGTCGATCACCGACACGTCGTTGGAATTGCCGTTGGTGGTGAACAGGTATTTCTCGTCCGGCGTGAAGGCCATCTGCCAGACGCGCTGGCCCACCAGCAGATAGTCCTTGACCTCGTCCGTCTCGCCGTCGATCACCGCCACCCGGTTCGACGGCCCGAGCGCCACGAAGACCTTTTTCCCGTCACTCGTCACCCGCACGCCGACCGGCTGGATCGCCTCGGGCAGGACGCCCGGAACCTCGAAGGTGATCTTGTCGATGATCGCTTGCGTGGCCGGGTCGATCACGCTGACCGTGCCGCCGATTTCCGCGCTGACATACAGTTTCGTGCCGTCGTGGTTGTATTCGGCGAAACGGGGACGGCTGTCCACCAGCACGTTGGCGACGATCTGATACGTGTCGGTGTCGATGAAATGCGCCATGTTGGTCGTTTCCGAGGTGTTGATGACGATCTTGCCATCGGGGCTGACGCCCATGCCCTCGGGCTCGACCCCCACGGGGATCTCGGCCAGCACCTGCTTGGTCTTCACATCGACCACGGTGACAAGGTTGTCATCCTCGTTCGCGACATAAAGCGGATTGCCCGACGGGTGCAGCACGAACAGTTCCGGGTCGGGACCGGACGGCAGGGTGTGCATCTCCTCCATGGTGTCCGGGTCGAAGACGCGCACCAGGTTGTCGTCGGAGGCACAGACGTAAAGCTCGGTTCCGTCAGGCGATATGGTGATGCCGCGCGGGCGGTTGCCGACCGGATAGGTGCCGATGACCTCCAGCGTCTCGCTGTCCAGGACGGTCACGTCATTGCCCTTTTCGTTGGTGACGAAGACGCGGTTGGCCAGCGCGGGTTCGGCCGCCAGCACGGCGGCGAGGGTCAGAAGATGCCTCATGGAACCTCTCAAAATGAACATTCGGTTTCGGGGCGGTCGATGCCCAGGGTATCGAGCGCACTGGTCTGGTGCAGATACTGGTCCTGCGGACTGACCGAGGTGGTCAGCACCCCCGTCGTCAGCAGGATCGGCTGGCGGACCTGGTGGTCCCAGTCCCGCACCGTCAGCTTTTGCCCCTTGAAGCCCGCCACGTCGAACTGGTCGGACAGGATGAACTGGCGCAACTCCGCCGGGTCCGCCGACCGGGTCCGCGTCGCGGCCTCGCCCACGATGCGCAGCGCGAGCCAGGCCTGGTAATCCTCCTCGCGGATCGGGCGGTTGGCCATGCGCTCGAAGCGGTTCTGGTATTGCGTGCCGCCCCAGGCCTCCATCGCCGGGTGCCAGCTGCGCGGCACCAGACCGGCGGAACCGGCCACGGGGCGCGGATCCCAGGTCAGATAGGGCAGATAGGGGGCGAAGATGTCGCTTTCGTCGGCGGCGATCAGCACGTCGTAATCGGGCGCGCGTTGCGTGAAGACCGGCATCTGGGCCTGCACCTGCACATGACCCGAATCGGTGGCCCGCGCGCCGCCGGTATCGGTGAAGACGCGCTCCTCGACGATGGTCGCGCCGAACTTGGCCGCGGACCGGCGCCAGGCGGCGGCCAGGGCCTGGTCGTCGGGGTGGCTGCCATGGACCAGAAGCCAGTCGGGCCAGTTCTTCCACATCAGGAACTGCGCCAGCGCGTCCGTCAGCATGGCATGGCTGGGCGCGACATGGATGGTGTTGAAGCGGCAATCGGCCCCGCGCAGGGTGTCGCCCCGGGCCCGCGCGTTCAGCAGCATGGCCCGGTCGCCCGCCTGGTCGGCTAGGGCCAGCGTGGTAGCGTCATCGGCCAGCACCACGACGAACTGGATGCCGCCCGCGATGATCTTGTCCATCTCGGCCGCCGCCGTTTCAGGGGTGGCCGTCACCTCGACCGCCTCGAAATCCTGGCCCATGAAGCGGCCGGTGGTGTCGTTGTCCTCGATCGCCAGCCGCGCGCCGGCAAAGCCCAGGTCGGCGGGCGGCAGATCCAGCCGGGAAATCGGCGGCAGGCGGGTTTCGTCCACACGCAGCACGGCGGCGCGGACCTGCTGCGTCTCGGGCTGCTGGCCCATGACAGGCCCGGCCAGCGCGCAGGCACCGGCCAGAAGTCCCATGATTCCCTTGAACATTTTGCGTCTCCCTGGCCGCATGTTGGGTCGTCGGGGGCCTTGAAACAAGACGGTTTATGTTCCCGCCGCCATCGGGAAGATTTGGATCAGTCAAAGGTCTTATGGACGCAAGGCACGGCCAGGCGCATGGTCGGTCCTGCAATTGCAAGGGGAATACCGCAGATGATGCACAGGATGCTGGGCCTGGCCGTCGCCGCGACGCTGGCCTTCGCCATGGGGGCCCATGCGCATGGACCGGCGCGGCTGAAGACCGAACAGACCGTCGTTCTGGACGCCACCCCCGACGAGGTGTGGCAGGTCATCGGCCGGTTCGACGACATGAGCTGGCACCCCGCCGTTGCCCGCACCGAAATGACGCCCGAGGGCGCGCCCGCCGATGTCCCCGAGGAGTCGACCCGCGTCCTGCACCTCAAGGCGGACAGCGGCGATCCGACCATCACCGAACAGTTGATGTCGATCGACCCCGAAAAGCGGCAATACAAGTACATGATCACCGATGTCGCGGTCGAGGTGCTGCCGGTGACGAACTATTCCTCGACCCTGCAGGTCAAGGACAAGGACGGCAAGGCCGAGGTCACCTGGAAGGGTGGCTTCTATCGCGGCTATCCCAACAACGATCCCCCCGCCAACCTGAACGACGATGCCGCGATGGCGGCGGTGAACGGCGTCTATCAGGCGGGCCTCGATGCCTTGGCCGAACGCTTCGGCAAGGCCGAGTGAGGCTTGCCGCGCTGGCGCTGATGCTGGCCTCCCCCGCCTTGGCGGGGGATTTGGCCTTTGTGACCAGCCAGAACGCCGAGATGGTCACGCTGGTCGATACCGCAACGGGGCTTGTGCTGGCGCAGACGCCGGTCGGGGGCAAGCCCGCGCCGGTGGCCTATGATCCGGCGGCGGGGCGCGCCTATGTGATCGCGGCGGATACCGGCCAGCTTGTCGTTCTGGACGAGGCGGGCCGCGTGACCGACAGCAGTGCCCTGGGCGAGGGCGCCTTCGGGCTGGCCGTGGCACCGGGGGGCGGGCTGTTCGTGACCGACTGGTTCGGGGCGCGGCTGCTGCGCCTGGACCCGGACCTGAAACAGGTCTGGGCCGTGCCGACCGGCGCTGCCCCTGCCGGAGTGGCGGTCAGCGATGACGGGCGCATGGTGGCGACGGCGGATCGTGACGGTGATGGGGTCAGCATCTTCGACGCGGGAACCGGGGCGCTGCTGCACCGCGTGAAAACGGCGGGCGCGCATCCCTTCGGCATCACCTTCCACGACGGGCGGTTCTGGACGGCGGATGTGCAGGGCGACAGGGTATCCGTGATCGACCCGGCCGCGGGCAGGCTGACGGGGCAGGTGCCGACCGGCAGCCATCCCTATGCCGTGGCCTTCGCGGGCGGGCGCGGCTTTGTCACCAACCAGTATGCGGGCACGCTGACGGTCTTCGACCCCGCCACGCTGGCCGTCCTGGCCGAGGTTCCCATCGGCGATTATCCCGAGGGCATCAGCCCCCTGCCCGACGGCAAGGCGCTGGCGGTCGCCAACTGGGATTCGGACACGCTGGTCCTGATCGACGCCGAAAGCCTGGAGATCACGGCGGAAATCGACATGCCGCCCGGCCCCCGCGCCTTCGGGCAGTTCACGGGGCGGCAGGTGTCGCCTTGACCAGCGGCGCGCCGCCCGCGGCCTGCCAGCCCTCGATTCCGCCGGGAAACCAGTGGACGGCGGTATAGCCCAAGGCCACGGCCCGGCGCGCGGCATTCCAGCTCATCCAGCAATCGGCGCGGCAGAAGATCACCACCGGCGCGGCGGGATCGCCCTTGGTGGCCTCGGCCAAACCGCGCTCCAGCCGGGCCTGTTCGGCGGGGGCCAGGTTTTCCCAACCCGTGTCCCACAGCCAGACCGCGCCGGGGATCGTCTCGTGCGGGGGTTCGCGCCAGACGGTGCCTTCGGGCAGGCCCTCGGGGCGCTGCTTGCGGGGCAGCACGTCCAGGAAGGGCACGCCTTCGCCATGCAGCCGGATGGCCTGCTTCCCGTCGATCACCGTGGCGCCTTGCAGGGTGGCGGGGACCGGGGCGCGGTAAGGCTCGCCGCGATAGGCGTCGGGTTCGGGCACCTGGGCGGCGGTTGGCCCCGCCAGCAGCAGCGCCAGCAGGACCGCGCGGATCACTGGATCAGCTCCTTGCCGTAATCATCGACCAGGGGCACGCCCGCTTCGCGCAGGATGGCGTTGATCTCGGGCTGGTGGCGGCGGATCAGGCTGTTGAGTTGCCGCTTCCATTCCTGTTCCGGCAGCCGCACCCCCATGGTGATGCGGTAGAACATCTTGGGCCCCCCGGTTTCCTTCAGCAGCGGCGTGAACTGCAGGTCGGGATCGTCCTTGACGCGCGGCCCGGCCAGGGGCCCCCACAGCACGGCGGCGTCCAGCGTGCCGTCCTTGACGCCCGCGATCAGGTCGCCCACAGGATCCTTGACGCGGCGGTCCACGAACAGGTCGGCGCCGCGCATGTCCTTGGCCAGCCCCGCATGGGCCATGATCGTGGCGGGCGGCGATCCGGCGACGACGCCGATGGGATGGCCCTTCAGCGCCGGATCCGTCAGGCGGTCGACCGCGGCCAGATCGCTGTCCCTGCGGGTCACGATCCCGAAGACCGAGGTGTAGTAGTGGTTGGTGTTCTGCACCAGCTCGTCGCCCTGGGCATAGCCCATGACCACGTCGCATTTCCCCTCGCGCAGGGTCTTGGCGATGAAGCCCATGCCGGACGGGAACCAGGTATAGGTCACGGGCAGGCCCAGCCATTCGCCAAAGGCCTGGGCCAGCTTGTTTTCAAACCCCGACCCGTCGCGCGACGACATCGGCGCGTTGGCGGGATCGGCGCAGACGCGGAACTGCGTGGTGGACCGCAGATCCGCCACCTGGGCCGCGGCGGGAACCGCGCCCAGGACCAGTGCGGCCACCAGCCAGCGAAGCACGCCCATCTTACATCGACATGCAGGAATCTTCCTGCGCCGTATAGTCATCGGACTTGTCGGCGCGTTCCGCCGGGCGGCCGCGCGGCAGTTCATCGGTGCCCCGCGCCAGCAGATAGACATAGATGTCATCGACATAGCACCAGACGTTCTTGTTGGTCCCGAACGCCGGCATCACCAGGTTCGCCGCCGTGTTCACGTCCTGCTTGCCCGAGGCGACGATCTCCTGGAAGTCATAGTAATCCATCCGCAGCACCGAGTCCTTCAGCGCCGGGGCATAGGTCGATCCCTCGCCATCGGGACCGTGGCAGACATGGCATTCGGCGGAATAGCGGCGGAAGCCGTTGAAGGTCGCGAAATCCACCACGCCGTTCTCGATCTTGAAGGTCGGAATGCCCTCGGCGTTGTACCAGCGGCCGTTTTCCTGCGCGGCGGGGGTGATGTCCATGCCGTTGGGAAGGGTGGTCGCGCCCTCGGCCATCGGGGCGGGCGCGTCGCTTGCCTCGGGTGCGGCCGGTTCCGCCGCCGCCGCCGCGCCGGATGTCGCGGCCGCGGCGCCCG
>NZ_JAFLRK010000036.1 GCF_017315735.1 Paracoccus shandongensis | reverse complement strand
CCGCCACCGGCACGGCCCCGCCGCCCCCGCCCGCCCGGTTGCGCTGGCGCGGCAAGGACGCGCGCGACCGGCTGCGCCTGCTGGTCCGGCCCGTCCTGGCGACCATCGCGGCCACGCTGCTGGCCTGGCCCCTGTGGCATGTCCTGCCCGACGCCTCGCTGGCGGTGATCTATCTGGTGGGGGTTCTGGCCGTGGCGATGCGGTCGGGAACCGCCGGGGCCATCGCCGCCAGCATCCTGGGCTTTCTGGCCTACAATTATTTCTTCACCGAGCCGTTCTTCTCGCTGCGGGTCGCGGCCGAGGAATCGGTGGTGGCGCTGATGGTCTTCACCGTCTCGGCCCTGTTCACGGGCAGCCTGGCCGGGCGGCTGAAGCGGCAGGTCGAATTCATGCGCATGACCCAGATGCGCACGGAAACGCTGTATGACTTTGCCCGCAAGATCGCCTCGGCCACCACGACGGACGACGTGCTGTGGGCGGCGGCGGCCCATATCGCGCATACGCTGGAATGCCATTCGCTGATCCTGATGCCGGGGGCGGACGGGACGCTGGAACAGGTGCAGGGCTTCCCCGCGATCGAGGAAAGCCTTGATCCCCCCTCGCAGGCGGCGGCGCTGTGGGCCTTTCAGCAGAACCAGCCTGCGGGGCGCGACACCGACACGCTGCCCGCCGCCGACTGGATGTTCCTGCCGCTTGCCACGCAGGGCGCGCCCATGGGGGCGGTGGGGCTGCGCTTCCTGGACCCGGCCCGGCGGCTTGACCCCGACACCCGCCGCCTGCTGGCCGCGGTCGAGGACCAGATCGCGGTCGCGGTGGAACGCATCGCCGTTGAAAGCGACCTGGAACGGGCCAGGCTGGCGTCCGAGACGGAAAAGCTGCGCGCGGCGCTTCTGAACAGCGTCAGCCACGACCTGCGCACGCCGCTGGTCACGGTGATCGGCGCACTGTCGGCGGTGGCGGATGGCGGACTGACGCCCGCGCAGAACCGCGATCTTTTGGCCGGGGCGCTGGACGAGGCGCGCAGGCTCGACCGTTTCGTGGGCAACCTGCTGGGCATGACCCGGCTGGGCCACGGCGCCCTGGTGCCGCGCCGCGAGACGGTTGCGGTGGCCGAACTGATCGGGCGCGCGCGCGGCGACCTGGCCCGCGTGCTGGCCCCCTTCCGGATCGAGGTCGGCGTGGCCCCGGGCACGCCCGCGCTGAACGTCGATCCGGTTCTGATCGGCCAGGCGCTGGCCAACCTGCTGGAGAACGCGACCAAATATGCCCCCGAAGGCAGCACCATCCGCATCCTTGCCGAACCGCTCGCGGGCGGCGTGGCGCTGACCGTCACGGACGAAGGCCCCGGCATCCCCCAGGCGGAACGCGCCCGGGTGTTCGACATCTTCCACCGCGCCGTGCAGGGGGACGGGCATCCGGCGGGAACCGGACTTGGCCTTGCCATCGTCAAGGGCATGGTGGAGGCTAACGAGGGCAGCGTCGCGGCCATCGCCCCGCCCAGGGGGCAGGGCGCGGCCATCCGCATGATCCTGCCCGCCGCAGCCGCCCCCGAGGACGCCGATGCCTGACCCTTCCGCGCCGCTGCGCCTTCTGGTGATCGAGGACGAGGCCCCGATCCGCCGCTTTCTGCGCATCGTGCTGGAAGGCGCGGGCCACGCCATGGACGAGGCCGCGCGCGGGCGCGAGGGGATCGAGCGCGCGGCGACCGGCGCGCCGTCGGCGGTGGTGCTGGATCTGGGCCTGCCCGACATGGACGGCAAGGCGGTGATCGCCGCCATCCGCGACTGGTCCGACGTGCCCATCGTGGTCGTCTCGGTCCGTTCGGCCGAGGCCGAGATCGTGGCGGCGCTGGACGCGGGCGCCGACGATTACGTCACCAAGCCCTTCGCCCCCGCCGAACTGCTGGCCCGCCTGCGCGCCCTGACCCGCCGCCGAAGCGCCGGAGAGGTGCCGCCGGTCCTGTCCCATGGCGACCTGGGCATCGACCTTGCCGCCCGCACGGTGACGCGGGCCGGGGTGCCGGTGCGCCTGACGCGCAAGGAATTCGACGTGCTGGCGCTGCTGGCGCGCAACGCGGGCCGGCTGCTGACCCATCACCAGCTTTTGCGCACCGTCTGGGGGCCCGCGCATCTGGACGACAGCCATTACCTGCGCATCGCCGTGGGGCATCTGCGCGACAAGCTGGGCGATGACGCGGCCGCCCCGCGCCTGATCTTCACCGAGCCGGGCATCGGCTACCGCTTCGCCTCGGCCGAGTGAGGGCACGCAGACGCCCATCTTCCGGCAACCGACCTGCCGATCGGCCCCCCGTGACGTGCTGATCGCAGGCCAGGGCGCGGGGGCTGGTGCCGGTGACAAAATGGCAAGGGGAAGACGCGGCGGCCCCGTTCTGATGGCAAGCCTCCGGGGACGGCGGCGGGCGGGGAACGGATCACCTTGCTTCCCGTTCACTAGGCTCCCTGCTTCGCCTTCGGAGGGCTGGCCGATGACCCTGCGCGACCCCGGCCCTTCCTGGCCCCCAGGCAAGGGCGACATGGCCCGCCTTGTCCGCAGGTACCGCTGGAGCGCCACGCCGCTGGGATCCGTCGGAACCTGGCCCGAGCGGCTGCGTATCGCGGTGGAGATGATGCTGGCCGATCCGCGCCCCGCCGCGCTGGCCGTGGGGCCGGGCCGGACCTTCCTTTTCAACGACGCCGCCGCCCAACTCTATGGGCCCCGCGCGGCGGACCTTCTTGGCCTGTCCCTGCCGCAGGCCTTTCCCAGCTATCCGGCCGTGGCGGACCTTTATGACCGCGCCTTCGCGGGCGAGCCGGGAGAGGCGCGGGCCATGCCGCTTGCCGTCACGGGGGACGGGGGCGAAGTCTTCGACGCGACGCTTGTGCCCGTGGGGGATGGCGCGGGCGGCGTGCTTGCGGTGCTTGCGAGTTTTGTCGAGGTGGGCGCCCGGCTGAGGGCCGAGGCCGCGCTGCGCGAGAACGAGGCGCGGCTGCGCAACGTGCTTGACGGCATGGACGAGGCCTTCGGCCTGATGGACCACGACTTCCGCATCCTTGCGCAGAACGCCGAGGCGCTGCGGCTGGACGGGCGTCCCCTTGCACGGATCGTCGGACGCACCCATTGGGAGGTTTATCCGGGCACCGAGGAGACAGAGCTTGGCCGGTTCCTGAAGCGCGCCATGGCGGACCGGGTGCCGGTGACGCTGGAACACCGCTACGGGTGGCCGGGCGGCGGCGAGACCTGGCTCGAGATGCGGGCCTATCCGGTGCCCGAGGGGCTTGCGGTCTTCTGGCGCGACATCTCGGCCCGCAAGGCCGCCGAGGCGCGGCTGCGCGCGAGCGAGGCCAGGTATCGCCGCCTTTTCGAGAGCATCGACGAGGGCTTCGTCATCGCCGATCTGATCCGCGACGCCGCAGGCAGGCCCGTGGACGCCCTTTACCTGGAAGGCAACCCCGCCGCATTGCGGCTGACCGGCGCGCCCGGCTTCGACCGGCGGCTTCGGAGCGAGGCGTTGCCGGGCGGCGAGGCCTGCTGGCTGGAGATCTATGACCGTGTCCTGCGCACCGGGATGGCCGAGCGTCTGGAATACCACGTCGCGCCGCTTGGGCGGTGGTACGATGTCCAGGTCCTGCCCATGGCGGACGCGGACGAGGCGCCCCGGGACGGCGCGCCAAAGGCGCCGGGGCGTGTCGCCATCCTGTTCCAGGACGTGACCGCCCGCCGCGAGGCCGAGAGGGTCCTGCGCGAAAGCGAGGCACGCCATCGGCTGCTGATCGAGAGCCTGACGCAGGTGGTGTGGGAAACCGATGCTGCGGGCGTCGTCGTCGCCGACAGCCCAAGCTGGCGGGCTTATACCGGCCAGACGCCCGAGGAGTGGCTGGGCCACGGCTGGCTGGACGCGGTCCATCCCGACGACCGCCCCCATGCCGAGCGGCAATGGCGCGAGGCGGTCGCCGCGCGGGGGCTGGTGAACGCCGAATTCCGGCTTCGCGCGCCGGGCGGCGGATGGCGCTGGACCAACGTCCGCGCCGCGCCGATGATGGACGCGGGCGGGCATATCGGGAAGTGGCTTGGGTTGAACATCGACATCGACGACCGGAAACGCGCGGAAGCGGCGCTGCGGGAAAGCGAGGCGCGCTACCGCTCGTTGTTCAACGCCGTCAGCCAGGGGCTTGCCATCAACCAGCTTGTGCGCGACGGGACCGGCCGCGTCATCGACGCGCGTTACCTGGATCTCAACCCCGCCTACGAGGCGCAGACCGGCTTTGACCGGGCCAAGGCGATCGGCCGCCTGGCCAGCGAGATCTTCCCGGCCATCGAACCGTTCTGGCTGGAGATGGCCGAGCGCGTCGTAAAAACCGGCCGGCCCGAGCGCATCGAACGCTTCGTGGCCGACACGGGACGATGGTTTTCCTTCGACATGGCGCCCTTCGAGGGAACCGACCAGTTCGTCGTGCTTTACGACAACATCACGGCCCGCAAGCAGGCCGAGGCGGTTCTGCGCGACAGCGAGGCGCGGCAGGCGTTCCTGCTCAGGTTCTCGGATGCCCTGCGGGCGGAACCGGACATGGACGCGGTTGCGAACCGCGCCATCGGGATGCTGGCCGACCACATGGGCCTCGACCGCTGCTACATCACCGTCTATCGTCCCGACGATGACGAGGCGGTGTTCCCCTATCAGGTGGGCAATGACAGCGTGCCGCCCCTTCCGGCCCGGGTCCGCCTGTCGGACTTTCCCGAAGCCTATGACCAGGTGCGCCACGGCACCTTCGTCGTGGCCGACGATTTCGAGCGGCGCGGCCTTTCCGAGGCCGAGCGGGCGAACAGCGGCGCCCTGGGGATGCGCGCCATGCTGGCCTCGACCCTGCGGCGCGGAGAGAAAAGCCCGCTTGCGTCCCTCATGGCGGTGTCGTCGCGGCCGCGCCGCTGGACGCCGGGCGAGGTCGCGCTGGTCGAGGAGGCGGCCGAGCGCACCTGGGCGGCGATGGAGCAGGCGCGGGCCGAGGCCGCGCTGCGGGCAAGCGAGGCCCGCTATCGCACGCTGTTCGAGACGATGGATGAAGGCTTTGTCGTCAACGAGCTTATCCGCGACGAGGAGGGCCGCGCCGTGGATCTGCGCTACCTCGAACTCAATCCCGCCGTCGAACGGCTGGTCGGCTGGAACGCCAAGGACACGGTCGGGCGGCGGATGTCCGAGATGATCTCGGCCGAGGAAACCAAGGTCTGGGTGGACGACTTCGAGGCCGTCCTGGCCTCTGGCACCCCGAAGGAGTCCGAGCACTATCACCCGACGCTGGGGATGTGGTTCCGGGCGAACGCCACGCCCGTGGGGCCCGACCGGGTCGCCCTGGTCTATCAGAACACCACCGCCCAGAAGCGCGCCGAACAGGCGCTGCGCGAAAGCGAGGCCCGCCAGGCCTTCCTGCTGAGGCTTTCGGACGCGCTGCGCCCGCTTGCCGACCCGGCCAGGATCCAGGCGGCCGCGACGACGCTGCTGCGCGAGGAGCTGGATGCGGGCTGGTGCTATTATGTCGAGTGGAACGAGGCGGGCACGATGGCGCGCGTGCTGCGCGACGCCACGCGCGAGGGGCTGCCCTCGCTTGCCGGAGAGCATGACGTGTCCGATGTCCCCGAGTTCCTGGACCTGCTGCGGACCGGCGAGATCCTCGACGCCCCGGACTATGCCGGCTTCGAGCTGCTGAGCCCGCGCATCCGCGGGCGCTACACCGCCCTGGGCTTCCGGTCGATGCTGGGGGTGCCCCTGGTCAAGGATGGGCGGCTGGTGGCCACGCTGCTGGTGGGCGACACGGCGATCCGGTCCTGGCCGGACAAGGCCGTCGCCCTGGCCCGGGAAACGGCAGAACGCACCTGGGCCGCGGTCGAGCGCGCCCGCGCCGAGGCGGCGCTGCGCGAAAGGGACGAACACAACGCCTTCATGGTCCGCTTTTCGGACGCGGTGCGCGAACTTGTCGATCCGCAGGCCGTGGCCCAGGCCGCCTGCCGGCTGGTGGCCGAGACGCTGGGGGTGGAGCGCGCCTATTGGGCGGAAATCGACCAGGCGACGCGCGACTATGTCATCGGCGCCTCGGTCCATGTACCTGGCGTGCCCGTCATCGCGGGCCGGTTCCCCGTGGACGCCTGGGAGCCGCTGTCATCGCTGCACCGCGCGGGCCTGCCGGTCGTGGTCGGCGACACGCAGGCCGACCCGCGCCTTCCGCCCGAGGTCAAGGCGGGCTATGTCCAGCTTTCGATCGGCGCCGACCTGGCCGTGCCGGTGCTTCTGGGGGGCGACTGCGCTGCACGCTGGCCGTCAACCAGCACGCGCCGCGCCACTGGACGCCAAGGGACGTGGCGCTTGCCCAGGGCATCGCCGAGCGCTGCTGGTCGGAGGTGGAGCGCGCCCGCGCCCAGGCCGCCCTGCGCGAAAGCGAGGAGCGGCTGCGGTCCTTCGGCGAGGCGTCGTCGGACGTGCTGTGGATCCGGGACGCGGACACGCTGCAATGGACCTATCTCAGCCCTGCCTTCGAAAACATCTACGGCCTGAGCCGCGACGAGGCGCTGCGCGGCGACACCATGCGCAACTGGCTGGACCTGGTGGTGCCCGAGGACCGGGACCGGGCGCGGGCCGAGATCGAAAAGGCGCGGGCGGGCGAGCGTGTCACCTTCGAGTACCGGATCACCCGCCCGTCCGATGGCGAGGTGCGGCTGCTGCGCAACACCGACTTCCCGATCCGCGACAAGAACGGGCGGGTCGCCCGCATCGGCGGCGTGGGCCACGATGCCACCGACGAACAGGCCGCCGCCGAGCGGCTGCATGTGCTGGTCCTTGAGCTTCAGCACCGCACCCGCAACCTCATGGGCGTGGTGCAAAGCGTGACCAACAGGACGCTGGAGGGATCGACCTCGCTTGAGGACTTCGGGGGCCGCATCCGCGACCGGCTGGGGGCGCTGGCGCGGGTCAACGGGCTTCTGTCCCGGCTGAGCGAGGGCGACCGCATCACCTTCGACGAACTCATCCGCACCGAACTGAAGGGCCACGGCGTGATCGACGGGCACGACCACGGCCCGCAGGTCAGCCTTCGCGGCCCCAGGGGCCTGCGGCTGCGGTCCTCTCAGGTGCAGACGCTGGCCCTGGGGCTGCACGAGCTTGCGACCAACGCGCTGAAATACGGGGCGCTGTCCCGGCCCGAGGGGCGGCTGGACATCGCGTGGGCCCTGGTTCCCGGACCGGAGGGCACGCGGCGGCTGCGGGTCGAATGGCGCGAAAGCGGGGTGGCGCTGGCCGGGCCCGAGGGCGCGGGGGCCCGGCACGGCTATGGGCGCGAACTGATCGAGCGGGCGCTGCCCTATCAGCTTCAGGCCGAGACGGCCTATGAACTGACCCCCCAGGGCGTGCGTTGCACGATCACGCTGCCTCTCTCGTCCAACCATGCCGGGAAAGGCCCCTTGCCACAGGACGAGGATGCCTGACATGATCCCGCCGGGGGAACCCTGGTCCTCGATCCGGGGCCGGCCTGTCCTTGTCGTCGAGGACGAATACATGCTGGCCGAAGACCTGCGCGAGGAACTGGAACGCGAAGGCGCCGAAGTCCTGGGCCCGGCGCCCACCGTGGCCAGGGCGCTGGCCTTGCTGCGGGCCGGGCCTGCGCCTTGCCTCGCCATCCTCGACATCAACCTGCAAGGCGAGATGGCCTGGCCCATAGCCGACCTTCTGCGCCAGATGGGCATCCCCTTCCTTTTCGCCACGGGCTACGACATCCGGGCCATCCCGCCCGCCTATGCCGACGTGCCGCTGACCGAAAAGCCCGTCTCCGTGCGCCGCCTTGCTTCGGCAAGGCGGGGGTGAGCTTTCGCACGCGGGTGGTGTCGCAAGGCCGGGCCCGGGTCTGCATGTCGAACAGCCGACGGTTCACCCTGGCCCTTGCCCGCCGGGGCCGCCCTGTTCATGGCGGCCGGATGTTCATTCCCCCGGTCATGATCCGGCAAGGGCGGCAAGTCCTGGATCCGCAATGGCCAAGACCGAAAACCGGGCCTATGGTCCGGGTCATTGAAACCTTGGATCGGTCCAGACCTGTCCAGCCGGACGGGCCGTCTGCAACCCTGCCTTGCCATGTTCCTGGAGGCGCGATTGGATCTTGATGAACTTTACCGCCTGTTGCGCGGGTCGCATGTCCAGGCGATCGGCATCGTGAACACGCTGCGCGATCCGCTTCTGGTGCTGGACGGCGACCTGACGGTCATCAGCGCCAATCCCGCCTTCTACCGGACCTTCCAGACCAGCGGGGACGATACCATCGGCGTGCCCTTCCCGGACCTGGGGAATGGCCAGTGGAACATCCCGGAACTGCGCGGGCTTCTGGAAGATGTCATTCCGAAAAGCGCCGCGATCATCGACCACGAGGTGCGGGCGGATTTCCCGCGGGTCGGCTTGCGCACCATGCTGGTCAGCGCGCAACGCTTGCAGCATCCCGAGCATGGCAGGCGCATCCTGCTGCTGTCGATCGTGGACGCCACCGAGCGGCGCCGCGTCGAGGAGGAGAAGGACATCCTGATCGGCGAACTGGATCACCGGATCAAGAACCTGATGGCCGTGACCCGCGCGCTTGCCGCCCATACCGCCGTCAGCGGACGCAGCGCCGAGGCATACCGCGATGACTTCCTGGGACGCTTCGAGGCCCTGGGCCGGTCCCTGGAGGTGTCGCGGACCGGGGCCTCGGGGACGCTTCGGGATCTGGTGGGGGCGGTCATGGCGCCCTATCGCGGCGGCATGGGCAGGCTGTCGCTGGCGGCAGGGCCGGGCGTGGCGCTTTTGCCCAAGCAGGCGATGTCGCTTGGCATGATCCTGCACGAACTGGCCACGAACGCGCTGAAATACGGGGCGCTGTCGGTGCCGGAAGGGCGGCTGTCGATCGACTGGTCCGAGGTCGCGGACGACAAGAACGGCCCGGCCACCCTGCTTTGCTGGGAGGAAGAAGGCGGGCCCCGGGTCTCGCCCCCAAGGCAAACGGGCTTTGGCACCCGGATGATCCGCTTTGCCACGGAATACGACCTGGGCGGGCGGGCGGAGCTGGACTATCGGCCAGAAGGCCTGCGGGTCAAGCTGACCATCCCGCATCGCTAGCGGGCGGCCCCGGGGATGCTTGCCGTTGCCGGCCGGGACGTGAAGGCGGCGAAGGGATCGCGGCTGGCAAGCTGCCCACGCAGCCCCTTTTCCCCGGCCCGTCGCGGCTTATCTGTTTGTGCAAAGGACACCCGATGCTGCTGAGCCTTCGCGACGTCACCAAGACCTATCCGGGCGCCACAGCGGCGGTGCTGCGTGGCGTGTCCCTTGAACTGGAGCGGGGCGGGATGCTGGCCCTGACAGGCGAGTCAGGTTCGGGCAAAAGCACGCTGCTGCATCTGATCGGCGGGCTGGACACGGCCGACAGCGGCGTGGTGGCGATCGACGGCACGGATCTGACGCGGCTTGACGATGCGGGGCGCGCGGGCCTTCGGCGCGGCACCGTGGGCGTGATCTTTCAGCAGTTCAACCTCATCCCCTCGCTGACGGTGGCGGCGAACATCGCGTTCCAGGCGCGGCTTGCGGGACGCCATGACGCGGACCGGGCACGGGGATTGGCGGATCGCCTGGGGCTGGCCGATCATCTGCACAAATACCCCGAACAACTGTCCGGCGGCCAGCAGCAGCGGGTGGCGATCGCCCGGACGCTTGCGCCCCGGCCCGACCTGGTGCTGGCAGACGAACCGACCGGCAACCTGGACGAGGCCACGGCGGACACGGTGATGACCATGCTGCACGACCTGGTCCGCGATGCCGGCGCGGGCCTGATCCTTGTGACCCATTCCGAACGGCTGGCGGCGCGCCTGCCGCGCCGGTTGCACCTGCACGCGGGGCGCCTGGAATGACCGGCGCCATCCTGTCCGCGCTGGCGTCCCACTGGCGGCGCAATCCCCTGCAACTGCTGACGCTGCTGGTGGGCCTCGCGTTGGCGACGGCCCTGTGGTCCGGCGTGCAGGCGATCAATGCCGAGGCGCGGGCCAGCTATGGGGCCGCCGCCGCGACCCTGGGCGAAGGCCGGTTCGCGCAGATCACCGCCAAGGGCGGCGGGGCGATCCCCCAGCACATCTATGTCGCGCTGCGGCGGGCGGGCTGGATGGTCTCGCCCGTGGTCGAGGGGCGCTTGGGCCCGGTGCGGATCATCGGGCTGGAGCCCTTGACGGCCCCGGGCGACCTGGTTCCGGTCAGCCCCGCAAGCGGCGCCGACCTGGGGGCCTTCCTGTCGGCCCCGGGGCAGGTCTTCGCGCGCAAGGAAACCCTTGCCCGCCTGCATGATACCGGCGCGCAGCGCATTGTTGCCCCCAATGTGGCGCCCGGCACGGCCGTCACCGACATCGGGCTGGCGCAGCGCCTGCTGGACCGGCCGGGCCAAATCGACCGCCTGATCGTGCTTGCCGGACAGCCCCTGTCCCGCCGTCCGCTGGCCGAGGTGTCCCCCGGCCTGACGCTGGTCTCGCCCCGCGGCGACAGCGACCTGTCGCGCCTGACGGACAGCTTTCACCTGAACCTGACCGCCTTTGGCCTGCTGTCCTTTGCGGTGGGATTGTTCATCGTGCATGGCGCCATCGGACTGGCGTTCGAGCAACGTCGCCCCATGGTGCGCACGCTCAGGGCCCTGGGCGCGCCGCTGCGGCGGCTGGTCGCGCTGATGGCCGTGGAACTGGCGGTGCTGGCCCTTGTCGCGGGCATGATCGGCGTGGCCCTGGGCTATGTCGTCGCGGCGGCCCTGCTGCCCGATGTGGCGGCCACCCTGCGCGGGCTTTATGGGGCGGAGGTGTCGGGGCAGATGACGTTCCGTCCGGTCTGGTGGCTGTCGGGGCTGGCCATCGCGCTGGCCGGCACGGCCGTCGCCGCCAGCGGCGCGCTGTGGTCGCTGGCGCGGATGCCGCTGCTGGGCGGGGCGCATGCGCGCGCGCTTGGCATGTCCCGCCGCCAGGGAAGACAGTCGGCGGCGGCGGGCTTGCTGCTGGCCGTGGCGGCAGTCCTGGCGATTCGGGGGCAAGGGCTTCTGGCCGGGTTCGCGATGCTGGCGGCCCTGCTGATCGGCGGCGCGCTGGCCCTGCCCCCCGTGCTGGCGCTGCTGCTGGCGGGGGCCGAAAGGCGCGCAAGGGCGCCGGTGGCCCAGTGGTTCTGGGCCGACACGCGCCAGCAGGTTCCGGGACTTTCGCTGGCCCTGATGGCCTTGATGCTGGCCATGGCGGCCAATGTGGGCGTCTCGACCATGGTGTCCTCGTTCCGGCTGACCTTTGTCGGCTTCCTGGACCAGCGGCTGGCGGCCGAGCTTTATGTCCGGGTCGAGGATCCCGCGCAGGCAGACGCCATCGCCGCCGTCGCCGCCCGGCACGCCGATGCGATCCTGCCCCGGCCAAGCGTGGACCGCCCCGTCGCCGGAATGCCTGCCCAGATCATGGGCCTGCGCGATCATGCCACCTATCGCGACAACTGGCGGCTTTTGCGCGCGGTCCCCGATGTCTGGGACCGGCTGGCGCGGGGTGAAGGCGCGCTGATCAACGAACAGATGTATCGGCGGGCAGGGCTGGACCTGGGCGCCGGGATCCCGCTGGGCCAGGCCTCAGGCAGGCCGGACGCCACCCTTCCGGTGCTGGGCATCTATGGCGACTACGGCAACCCGGTCGGGCAGGTCGTCCTGGCCGAGGGGCTGTTTCGCGACCTGTTCCCGGATGCCGCCGTGCAGCAGTTCGGCTTGCGCGTCGATCCTGGCCGCGTCCAGGCCCTGCGCGATCGCCTGCGGACCGAGGCCGGCGTGGCAGAGGGCGCGATGATCGACCAGGCGGCGGTCAAGGCCGCCTCTCTCGCCATCTTCGAGCGGACCTTCACCGTGACCGCCGCGCTGAACGTGCTGACCTTGGCGGTCGCGGGCTTTGCCATCCTGATGAGCCTGCTGACGCTGGCCGCGATGCGCCTGCCGCAACTGGCGCCGGTCTGGGCCCTGGGACTGACGCGGCGCAGGCTGGCCGCGCTGGATCTGCTGCGCGCCCTGGTGCTGGCCGCGCTGACCGGGGCGCTGGCGCTGCCGCTGGGACTGGCGCTGGCCTGGGCGCTGCTGGCCATCGTCAATGTCGAGGCCTTCGGCTGGCGGCTTCCGATGTATCTGTTCCCGCTCGATTACCTGCGGCTTGGAATGCTGACCCTGCTGGCGGCGGCGATCGCGGCGCTGTGGCCCGCATGGCGGCTGTCGCGCACGCCCCCCGCGCAACTTCTGGGGGTGTTCCGGCATGAACGCTAAGGTATTGGCCTTTCTGCTGCTTTTCCCGGTCGCGGCGCTGGCGCAGGGCTTTGCGGGCCTTGGCACAAGCGCGGGGGATTTCGCGCAGCCCGTCCCCGGCAAGGCGTTGCGGTTTCCGGCCGACCATGGTCCCCACCCCGATTTCCGGATCGAATGGTGGTATCTGACCGCCAACATGACCGGCCCGGACGGCACGCCCTATGGCCTGCAATGGACGCTGTTCCGATCGGCCCTGGCGCCGCGCGACGGCGCGGGATGGGACACGCCGCAGCTCTGGATGGGCCATGCGGCCGTCACCACGCCCGATGCCCACCATGTGGCCGAGCGTCTTGCCCGGGGCGGCATCGGCCAGGCTGGCGTGCGGGCCGATCCGTTCCTGGCCTGGATCGACGACTGGGCGATGGAGGGGCCGGATCTGGACAGCCTGCGCCTGACGGCCTCGGGGACCGATTTCGCCTATGATGTCCGGCTGCGCGCGTCCGGCCCGCTGGTCCTGCACGGGCAGGGCGGCTATTCGGTCAAGTCCGCCGCCGGGCAGGCCAGCCATTACTATTCGCAGCCCTTCTTCCGCCTGTCCGGCACGCTGACCCTGCCGGGGGGCGCGGTTCCCGTGACCGGCACGGCCTGGCTGGACCGGGAATGGTCCTCGCAGCCGCTGGCGGGGGATCAGCGGGGATGGGACTGGTTTTCGCTGTCCTTCGACGATGGCAACAAGCTGATGGGCTTCGTGCTGCGCGGCGCCACGGACTATACGGCGGCGACCTGGATTGCCGCGGACGGACAGGCCACCCCCCTTGCCGACGGGGCCTTCGCCGCCACGCCGCTGGTCCGCCACGGCGTTGCCGGGCGGCAGGTGCCCACGACATGGCAGGTCAGCCTGCCCGCACGGGGCGTCGATGTGACCGTGACCGCCATGAACCCCGACGCCTGGATGCAGACCTCGGTGCCCTACTGGGAAGGGCCGGTGACGATCACGGGCAGCCATGGCGGCACGGGCTATCTTGAGATGACAGGCTATGACTGACCGGGGCCGCCGATGCCTTCAGCGCATGACGGTGTAGAGGGTGACGAAGACGGGTGCGCCGCCGTCGCGCCGCGCGCTGCCCCGCGCCAGCAGCCAGCCGTCGGCGCGCTGCAACCGGGCGACGATCCGCTGCGGCACGGACGGGTCGGTGCCCGGCGGCAGGGACAGAAAGACGCTGATCGTTCTTGATCCGCCGTCGCTTTTGGCCATCGTCCTTGCAGCCGGATGGCGCACCTGGTCCTGCCCGCCGGGACCGTCGAGAAAGACGGCCAGACGGCCCTTTGGAACAAACCCGCCCCCCTCGAAGCCTATCCTGACCTCAAGGGCGGGCGCGGCCCCGGCGCCCGCCGCAACTGCCGCGGCGGCGGCCAGCAATACCGTGCGGCGGTCTGCAAGCCGCTTCATCCTGTTCCCCTTCCTGCCTCAGCCCGGCCGGGCCTTGTCAGACGACGTGGAAATCCTCGGCCGAAAGGCCCAGGTTCGCGTCCAGCCGCGCAAAGGCGACCGCCTGCCCCCGGCCCGAGCCGTCGGCATCATAGGACAGGATGCCGTCGTCCCTGTCATAAAGGATGCGGTCGCCTGCATCCTGCGCGGCGCCTGTCGAACTGCTGTGAAAGGCCCCGAAGGCCAGCGCGCCAAGCGCGCCGATCCCGTCGAAGATGTCCCCGGCCAGCACGATCAGGTCGTCGGCCACGTCGAAATCCGCGATCCGGTCGACATTGCCGCCGCCAAGCGCGGTCGAGAAACGGAAGCTGTCCTCTCCCGCGCCGCCGATCAGGGTGTCGGCGGCCAGCCCGCCGTCCAGCAGGTCGCTGCCCGCGCCGCCGCGAAGCGTGTCCTGGCCCGGAATGCCCGGCCGGACCGGCTCGGGCGGGAACTCGACCGACACGTTCAGCTTGTAGGTCGAGCCTGCGGGAACAGCTTCGGACCAGCCGTCCCCCGGCGCATCGGGCGACCAGCGTCCTTCGACGATATAGTAGGTGCCGGTTTCCGCGACCGTGAAGACGGTGGACGAATCGCGGTTGCTGGTCGAACCCGGATCGCCGCCGCCATCGTCGTTCTGGGCGACGATGTTGCCGTCGCTGTCCAGCAGCCTGACCCAGCTGTCGTGGACATCGGGATCGGCGATGGCGTCGATGTCGATGGTGATGACCGTGCCCGCCGCCAGGTCGATGCTGTAAAAGCCGCCCTGGCCATTCCCGGTGGCGTTGACCGTGGTATGAAGGACCGTGGTCGAATCGAAGATGTCGGGGTCCGCCGTCAGCGAGAAGTTGTCGGAAAGATCGAAGGCCGTCGCCATGGCGTTGTTCGTGGCCTCGGGCCCCAGCGTGGCATAGCCGCTGCCGATCCCCGGGCGCGGGATGCCCTTGCCCGCGTCGCCGTAATCGCCCAGCAGGGTGTCGTCGCCGCGCCCGCCCCGCAGGTCGTCGTCCCCGCCCTGGCCGGTCAGGGTGTTGGCCGCGCCATCGCCCTTTATCCTGTCGTCGAACCCCGAGCCCGCGACATCCTCGACCGAGACATAGGTGTCGCCTGCGGACTGGCCCTGCGCCAGGTCGATGCGCAGCCCGGCCCGCGCATCGGCGTAATCGGCCGTGTCGCGCCCCGCGCCGCCCACCAGCCTGTCGCGGCCTCCGCCGCCCGACAGGGTGTCGTCGCCCGAACCGCCGGACAGGACGTTCGCCGCGGCGTTGCCCCCGATCCGGTCGTCGTGGAAGGATCCCACCGCGTTCTCGAACCCAGCCAGGATGTCGTGGCGGATGACCGTGCCGCGCCCGACGATCTGCACCGGCCCGTCCGCATCGCCGCCGCTGGCCGTGCCTTGGGCCAGGTCGATCCGGACCGCGGCAGAACTGCCCGCATAGACGACCGTGTCGGTCCCCGCGCCGCCGTCCAGATAATCCTGGCCCGCGCCGCCGATCACCGTGTCGTCGCCGCCCTCGCCATGCAGGATGTCGCCGTCTTTGCCGCCGTCCAGAAGGTCGTTGCCGCCGCGTCCGTTGAAATAGTCGCCGCCGCCCTGGCCCCGGAAATGGTTGGCCGCCGCCGTGCCGATGAAGCGGTCGATGCGGTCGTCCGATCCGATCAGGTTCTCGATCCCGAAGAACGTGTCGCCCGAGGCCGTGCCGCCGCTGGCCACATTGGTTTCCAGGTTGACCAGAAGCTGGAAGGGGCTTTCCCGGCTGAAATCGACCGTGTCGCTGCCCGCGCCGCCCCGGAACACATCGACCCCGTCCTGGCCCAGCAGCAGGTCGTCGCCCGCGCCGCCGTCCAGCGTGTCGTCGCCCGCGCCGCCAAAGATGGTATCGTCGCCGCGCCCGCCATAAAGCGCGTCGTCCCCGTCGTCGCTTTCGGTCTGGTCGTCCAGGTCGGCCACGGGGATGGTGTTGTTGATGTCGCGGCTGGCCAGCGAATCGCGCCCGCCGGTGATCAGGTCGTCGCCCCCAAGGCCAAGGATCGTGCTGCCACCCGCGCCGCCGTCCAGGGTGTCGCCGCCCGCGCCGCCCACCAGGATGCTGTCCAGGGGCAGGCCGCCCCCGCCCGCGTCGTCGCCGTTATCCTGCAGCTCGGGAACGGTGCCGCCGGACTGGATGATGGTTTCGACATTGGCGACGGTGCCAAGGTCCAGGCCCTCGGCCAGCACGATGATCGTGTCGTTGCCGCCGCCCGTGTCCTCGCGCACGATGTCATCGGCGGAGTCCACGAAATAGATGTCGTCGCCGCCATTGCCCGCCATGCGGTCGGCGCCGCCGCGCCCGTCAAGGACGTTGTTTCCGTCATTGCCGATCAGGATATCGGCAAAGCGGCTGCCGATGCCCTTTTCGATATGATATTCCGTCGGATCGGCGTTGTGGCCCGCAAAGATCGCCACGTTGTTGCTGTGGCCGTTCACGCTGGAAAACTGCCCCGCGCGCAGATCCAGGATCGTGCCCGCGGTGGAGCCGGAAAAGTCCACCGTATCGTTCCCGCCGGTGTCGTGGATGACAAAGCCGATGTCGTGCTGCATCCCCGACGCGGTCAGCGCATACCCGTAAACGGTGCCGTTGAAGCCGTAAACGTCGTCGCCGGTGTTCAGGTCGATGGTCTGATAGGTCCGCTGCCCGTCCGCATCCACCGTCGAGAAAAAGCGGCGGATCACGGCCTCGATATCCGCCATCAGGGGGGTGGATGCCGACCAGCGGCTTTCCTCGCCCACGTCGATGCCGTCGAAATAGGACATGACGCTGTATTGCTGGCGGTCGTAAATCCAGGTGGCGTTGTTCAGGTAATTGATCTGCACGCCCCCGGGGCCGCTGTAATTGTAAAGGCCCGGATGATTGAGGCCGAATTCATGGCCGAATTCGTGAATGAAGGAATCGAAGACATAGCCGCCGATGGCGGTCTTGTCCGGCTCGGTGTCGTGGAACCGCTGGCCGATGCTGACATAGCGGTTGGCGGAATAGGCGCTGCCGTCGTCTTCCTCGCCCAGTTCGGGGCTGACGACCTCCATCCAGTCGGTCGCGTCATTGAAGGGCGCGTCATCGACGATCTCGAACCGCAAGGGCGTGACCGAGGACCAGAGCGCCAGCGCGCCGACGGCGGCGGCCTTGTAGCCGGGATGGTCGTTCAGGTCGGACAGGTTGATCCGCAGCGGCTCGGCCGCGATGGCGGGGGTCAGGCTGCGGTTCAGCGCGCCCAGGTAATCCAGGAAGGCGTCGTAATCCTCGCTCTTGCCGAAAGGATTGTCGGGCATCTGGTCGTTGATCCACCAGTCTTCGCTGTTCTGGAAAGGGGTCGGCATTTCTGAATCTCCCTGTTCGGCAACCTGGGGCGGTGGATGCCGCATGGCGCAATGCCATGGGTTTTTGGCACGCATCGCGTGTGTCGCCCTGAAAACCTATCACCAGAGTTGATGATGATGCGGGTTCTGGAACCTGTCCACAAATCAAAGATCAATCGCGTCATTATTTTATTGATCGGAAATAAGGGAGTTGATCCCGGGGAATAACTTAATAGGCCGGTTTCCGCCTGCTTATCGGGCCAGATGGCAAATCCTTGCCTGCCACCGCTTTGCCGCTTAGCCGGAAAGGATCGCGGCATTGTCGCGCCGGGCCGATGCGCGGTCTTGCGCCCATCGGGCAGGTCGTGATTATCCCGGCCCGGACAGTCCCGCGCCCGGAGAAAGCATGACCCCCACGACCGCGCAGCCCGATCTTGACCGCGCCCTGGCATCGTTTCACCCGGTTTCCGCCGCGCCCATCGCTGTCGCGGCGTATCGGACGCGGCTTTCCGCCCTGCAGGCCCGGATCCGGGCGGCGGGGCTGGCGGCGGTCTGGCTGGACGCTTCCAGTTCGCTGACCTATTTCACCGGGCTGCGGCTTGGCCTGTCCGAACGGATCCACGGCGCCCTGGTCGCCGCCGAAGGTCCGCCCGCCTATCTGACCCCGGTCTTCGAGGCCCCCAAGCTTAAGGCACTGCTGCGCATCCCCGGCCCCATGCTGATGTGGGAGGAGGACGAGGATCCCTTTGCGCTGGTCGCGCGGTACCTGGACGGGCTGCCGGGACGCGGCCTGGGGCTGGATCCGGCGACGCCGTTCCGCTTCGCATCGGGGATGATGGGGGCGACAGGGGGGCGGGTCGTTCCGGCGACCGACCTCATCGCCGGGCTGCGGCAGATCAAGTCGCCCGAGGAAATCGCCATCATCCAGACCGCGATGGATGTCAGCTGGCGGGTCCAGCGCGCGGTCCATGGCGGGTTGCGCGCCGGGATCACCACGACCGAGATCGGCCAGTTCATCGACGCCGCGCACCAAGCCTCGGGGATGGCGCCGCTGTTCCACGCCGTGCAGTTCGGCGAGGCGACGGCCTATCCGCATGGCGTGCCGGGGCCGCAGACCCTGCGGGACGGCGACATGGTCCTGGTGGACCTGGGCGGCACGCTGCAGGGGTATCGCTCCGACATCACCCGGACCTATGTCTTCGGCACGCCCACCGCGCGGCAAAGGCGGCTGTGGCAGGTCGAACAGGCCGCCCATGCCGCGGGCTTTGCCGCAGCAACGATCGGCGCCCCCTGCGAGGCGGTGGACGCCGCCGCCCGCGCCGTGATCGTTGCCGCAGGCTTCGGGCCGGGCCATGCGGTGCCCGGCCTGCCGCACCGCACCGGCCACGGCCTTGGCCTGGACATCCACGAGGAACCCTGGATCGTGAAGGGCAACCGCACGCCCCTGCAACCGGGCATGTGCTTTTCCATCGAGCCGATGCTGTGCCTTTACGGCGAATGCGGCATCCGGCTGGAGGATATCGTCCACATGACCGACAAGGGGCCGCGCTGGTTCAGCCCGCCTGCCGGTGACCTGGACCAGCCGTTTGGTAAGCAAGATTGACCTTGTATACGGCTTGTGGTTTGAAGCAGCGACGCATCGTCACGGTCGTTGCTGGTGGAACAATCATCCCGGCCGGGTGTATGCCTGAAGAATACGCACCGCGAATCCCCCTGGGCGAACGCGGTCACAGGATCAACAGAGAGCGAAAGGATCAGTCCGCATGAAATACCTGTCCCATGCCCTTCTGGCCGTGTCGGCGCTGGCGCTGACCACCGCCGTGGCCGAAGCCAAGACCTTCGTCTATTGCTCGGAAGCCTCGCCCGAGGGCTTCGATCCCTCGCCCTACACGGCGGGCACGACCTTCGACGCCTCGGCCCACCCGGTCTACAACCGCCTGACCGAGTTCAAGAAGGGCACGACCGAGGTCGAGCCGGGCCTGGCCGAAAGCTGGGACGTGTCCGAGGACGGGACGGTCTATACCTTCAAGCTGCGCCAGGGCGTCAAGTTCCATTCCAACGACCGCTTCACCCCCACCCGCGATTTCAACGCCGACGACGTGGTCTTCTCGTTCCAGCGTCAGGGCGATGCCAGCCATCCGTGGCACCAGTACATCCCCGGCATCACCTATGAATACTACACCTCGATGGACATGCCGAACCTGGTGAAGTCGGTCGAGAAGGTGGACGACTATACCGTCAAGATCACGCTGACCCACCCCGAGGCGCCGTTCCTGGCCAATATCGCCATGCCCTTCATGTCGATCGTGTCCAAGGAATACGCCGACGCGCTGGACGCGGCGGGCGCCAAGGAAGACCTGAACAACGCGCCCATCGGCACGGGGCCGTTCCGCTTCGTGGCCTATCAGAAGGACGCGGTGATCCGGTACCAGAAGAACGCCGACTACTGGGGCACCGCGCCCCTGATCGACGACCTGATCTTCGCGATCACGCCCGACGCCTCGGTCCGGCTGCAAAAGCTGAAGGCCGGCGAATGCCACCTGATGCCCTATCCTTCGCCCGCCGACCTGGAGTCGATCAAGGCGGATTCCACCCTGAAGCTGGACCAGCAGCCGGGCCTGAACGTGGGCTATCTGGCCTATAACACCACGGTCGCGCCCTTCGACAACCCCAAGGTCCGCAAGGCGCTGAACATGGCCGTGAACAAGCAGGCCATCATCGACGCGGTGTTCCAGGGCGCCGCCGAACCCGCCAAGAACCCGATCCCGCCGACCATGTGGTCCTATAACGACGCGGTCCAGGACGACGCCTACGACCCCGAAGCCGCCAAGGCCATGCTGGAGGCCGAGGGCGTCACCAACCTGTCGATGAACATCTGGGCCATGCCCGTGCAGCGGCCCTACATGCCCAACGCCCGCCGCACGGCCGAACTGATGCAGGAAGACCTGTCCAAGGTCGGCGTGAACGCGCAGATCGTGTCCTATGAATGGGGCGAATACCTGCAGAAGTCGATGGAACCGGGCCGCGACGGCGCGGTGATCCTGGGCTGGACCGGCGACAACGGCGACCCCGACAACTTCCTGTCGGTTCTCTTGTCCTGCGACGCGGCCAAGGAAGGCGGCGCGAACCGCGCCTTCTGGTGCAACGAGGAGTTTTCCGACCTGCTGCAACAGGCCAAGGTGACCTCGGACCAGGCGGAACGCACCAAGCTTTACGAACAGGCGCAGGTGATCTTCAAGGACCAGGCCCCCTGGCTGACCATCGCCCATTCGACCCAGTATGTGCCGATGCGGGCGGATGTGACGGGCTTCGTGATGAGCCCCTTGGGCGACTTCACCTTCGAAACCGTGGATCTGGCCGAATAAGCCTGCCTCACATTGTCTGACAAACGAACGCGCGGGCTTGAGGGCCCGCGCGTTCCCAAAGGAACAAGGCAGATGGTCCGCTTCCTCCTTTCCAAATTGCTTTACCTGGTCCCGACCTTCCTGGGAATCACCATCGTGGCCTTTGGCTTTGTCCGCATCCTGCCGGGCGATCCGGTGCTGCTGATGGCGGGCGAACGCGGCGTCTCGCCGGAACGGCACGCCGAACTCAGCGCGCAGCTGGGCTTCGACAAGCCGGTCGTGATGCAGTATTTCGACTTCCTGGGACGCCTGCTGCACGGCGACTTCGGCAACTCGCTGGTCACGAAAAAGCCGGTGCTGACGGAATTCCTGGCCTTGTTCCCGGCGACGGTCGAACTGGGCCTGTGCGCGATCCTGATCGCCACGCTGATCGGCGTGCCGGTGGGCGTCCTGGCCGCGATAAAGCGGGGAAGCTGGTTCGACCAGGTGTCCATGACCTCGGCGCTGGTGGGCTTTTCGATGCCGATCTTCTGGTGGGGGCTCTTGCTCATCATCCTCTTTTCCGGCGTCCTGGGCTGGACGCCGGTGTCGGGCCGCATCAGCCTGATGTATTATTTCCCCGAAAGCACCGGCTTCATGCTGATCGACAGCCTGATGTCGGGACAGGAGGGCGCGTTCCGGTCCGCCGTCAGCCACCTGATCCTGCCGTCCATCGTGCTGGCCACGGTGCCCCTGGCGGTGATCGCGCGCCAGACCCGGTCCGCCATGCTGGAGGTGATGGGCGAGGATTACGTCCGCACCGCCCGCGCCAAGGGGATGCCCCGCCGCCGGGTGATCGGCGTTCATGCGCTGCGCAACGCGATGATCCCGGTCGTCACCACCATCGGCTTGCAGATCGGCGTGCTGATGGCCGGGGCGATCCTGACCGAGACGATCTTTTCCTGGCCGGGCATCGGCAAGTGGATGATCGATTCCATTTCCCGCCGCGATTACCCGGTCGTGCAGTCGGGGCTGTTGCTGATCGCGGGCCTGGTGATGGTGGTGAACCTGCTGGTCGATCTGACCTATGGCCTTATCAACCCGAGGATCCGCGCGTCATGAGCGATACCGCACCCCTGTCCACCGGCGCGATCCGCCGCCAGATGCTGGCCGAGTTCTGGTTCTATTTCCGCCAGAACCGGGGGGCGGTGGCCGGGCTGTTCGTGTTCATCCTGCTGGTGCTGACGGCGATCTTCGCGCCGGTCCTGGCGCCGCACGACCCGACCGTCCAGTACCGCGACGCCTTCCTGCTGCCGCCCGTCTGGCAAGAGGGCGGCCGGGCCGATTTCCTGCTGGGCACCGACGCGGTGGGCCGGGACATGCTGTCGCGGCTGATCTTCGGGGCGCAGTATTCGCTGTTCATCGGCATCGTCGTGGTGGCGATCGCCCTGGTGGGCGGGGTGATCATCGGCCTGGTCGCGGGCTTTTTCCGCGGTTGGGTCGATGCGGTCATCATGCGCGTGATGGACGTGATCCTGGCCTTCCCCTCGCTGCTGCTGGCGCTGGTGCTGGTGGCGGTCCTGGGCCCCGGCCTGACCAACGCGATGATCGCCATCGCCATCGTCTATCAGCCCCATTTCGCCCGCCTGACCCGCGCCGCCGTGATGGGCGAGATGCGGCGCGAATACGTCACCGCCGCGCGCGTGGCGGGGGCGGGCAACCTGCGCCTGATGTTCAGGACCATCCTGCCCAACTGCCTGGGCCCGCTGATCGTGCAGGCCACGCTGTCCTTCTCCTCGGCCGTGCTGGATTCGGCCGCCCTGGGGTTCCTGGGCATGGGCGCGCAGCCGCCCGCGCCCGAATGGGGCACCATGCTGGCCGAGGCGCGCGAATTCATCCTGCGCGCCTGGTGGGTCGTCACCTTCCCGGGGCTTGCCATCCTGGTCTCGGTCCTGGCGATCAACATGATGGGCGACGGGCTGCGCGACGCGCTGGACCCCAAGCTGAAGCGGAGCTGATCCATGTCCCTTCTGACCATCCGCAACCTGACCGTCCGCTTCGCCACCGCCACCGGCAGCTTCACCGCCGTGGACGGGGTGGACCTGTCCGTGGACCGGGCCGAGGTTCTGGCCATCGTCGGCGAATCCGGGTCGGGCAAGTCGGTGTCGATGCTGGCGGTGATGGGCCTTCTGCCCGACACCGCCACCGTCACCGCCGACGAGATGACCTATGACGGCCAGGATCTGCTGGCGATGTCCGACGCCCAGCGGCGCCGCCTGATCGGGCGGGACATCACGATGATCTTCCAGGAACCCGTGGCCTCCCTGAACCCGTCCTTCACCGTGGGCTTCCAGATCGAGGAAGTGTTGCGCTTCAACCTGGGCCTTTCGGGCAAGTCCGCCCGCGCCCGCGCGCTGGAACTGTTCCGCGCGGTCGGCATCCCGAGCCCCGAGGAGAAGCTGAAATCCTATCCGCACCAGTTGTCGGGCGGGCAATGCCAGCGGGTGATGATCGCCATCGCCATCGCCTCGAACCCCAAGCTGCTGATCGCGGACGAACCCACGACCGCGCTGGACGTGACCATCCAGAAGCAGATCCTGGATCTGCTGATGTCCCTGCAGGAGGATTACGGCATGGGCCTGATCCTGATCACGCATGACATGGGCGTGGTGGCCGAAACCGCCGACCGCGTGGTGGTCCAGTACAAGGGCCGCAAGATGGAGGAGGCCGACGTGCTGGACCTGTTCGAGAACCCGCAAAGCCCTTATACCCGCGCGCTGCTGTCGGCCCTGCCGGAACACGCGACGGGCGACAGGTTGCCCACCGTGTCGGATTTCTTCGAAGGGGGGGCCGTGCGATGACCCCCGCGATGACCCCCGCAATCACCCCTGTCGTCGAAGGCCGCGCCATCGTCCGCGACTACCACGTCCCGGGCACCATGCTGCGCCGGGCCAGGAATGTCCGCGCGGTCAAGGGCATCGACTTTGCCGTGCAGAAGGGCAAGACCCTGGCCATCGTCGGCGAATCCGGGTCGGGCAAATCGACGCTGGCCCGCATCATCGCCCTGATCGACGCGCCCACCGGGGGCGAATTGCTGATCGACGGGCAGCGCGTGGACATCGACGCCCGCCGCCCCGGGCCCGAGTTGCGGTCCAAGGTGCAGATGGTGTTCCAGAACCCCTATGGCAGCCTGAACCCGCGCCAGAAGATCGGCGACGTGCTGACCGAACCCCTGGTCATCAACACCGACGTTCCCGCCGCGGAACGCCGCGACCGGGCGCGCGCGATGCTGCAAAAGGTCGGGTTGCTGCCGGAACATTACAACCGTTATCCGCACATGTTTTCCGGCGGGCAGCGCCAGCGCATCGCCATCGCGCGCGCCTTGATGCTGAACCCCTCGCTTCTGGTGCTGGACGAACCCGTCTCGGCGCTGGATCTGTCGGTGCAGGCGCAGGTTCTGAACCTGCTGGCCGATTTGCAGGACGAGATGGGCCTGACCTATGTCTTCGTCAGCCACGACCTGTCGGTCGTCCGCTATATCGCCGACGAGGTGATGGTGATTTCCGAAGGCGTGGCGGTGGAACAGGGAACGCGCGACGCGATCTTTTCCAACCCGACCCATCCCTATACGCAGGCCTTGTTCGCCGCGACCCCCGTCACCGATGTCGATGCGATCCGGGCACGCGTCGCCCGCCGCAGGGCGTCGCGGGCGGCGGCCGTCTGAGGCGGTCTGGGGCGAACGAAGCCCTTGGTGGTCCGCATGGGCGGCCAACGTCACATACGGGGCGTCAGGGAGGGCCAGCCGAAGTCTGCGCGCCAGATCGCGGACAACGGCTTTGGCGGGATCCGTGTCCGGCATCAGGCGGGGGGCCGCGCCGGGCGATGGTGACCGTGTTGCCCTGATCGGGTGCTTGTTGCAGACCTGTTCTGTCGCCGCCTTAAGGTTTGCCTGTGGCCGTCGCAAGCGTCCTATATCAGGGCCATCACCCGTGCAGGGCCGCCCGTGCCGCCGCGATGCTTTGGCGCGCCGATGAAGATCGTCGCCCCGGCAGCGGGAAGCTGGTCAAGGTTGGCCAGCCCCTCGATCCCGAACCGCCCCGAGGGCAGCCAGGAATGATGCACCGCGAAGTCGGCGGAATTTCCCGGGTCGAGCGACAGGGTGTCCACGCCGATCGACGCCGCGCCCGCCTCGGCCAGCAGATCGGTTGCCGCCTTGGAAAAACCGGGAAAGGCCAGGGTGCCGTCGGGCCCGTTCCGCCAGGACGGGTCGCCCATCCTGGCCGCCCATCCCGAGTTCATGGCCACGCAGGCCCCTGCCGGGATCGCGCCATTGGCAGAGATCCAGGCCTCGATGTCGGCGGGCTCGACGGTGGCATTCGGATCCTCGGAAGCCTTGGCCGAGATGTCCAGCACGCAAAGCGGTGCGATCAGCCTTTCGACCGGCAGGGCATCGACCGCCGTTCCGCCGGGGGAAAAATGCAGCGGGGCGTCGATATAGGTGCCGGTGTGTTCAAAGATCGTTAGCTTGAAAAGGTGATAGCCGTCGGGTTCGAAGTTCTTGTCCACCTCGTAGAGAATGCCGGGCTTGCCGTCGAAGGTGGGGAAGTCGCCGTCATAGGCATGTGTCAGGTCCACGACCCGCCCGGTCGCCTGCGCCAGGGCAGGCCGCGCGCCCAGCACGCCCGCGGCGGCTCCCATCGTCGCGGTGGCCGCCGCCGCGGTGAAAAGGCTGCGGCGCGAAAGCATGTGGGTCTTGACGTCCTCGATCAGGCATGCCGTGCACATTGGCAGGTTCTCCATGATGGTTCCTCTCATGGAAGGCCCGCCGCCCCGGCCTGTCAAGCGCCGCACGAAGGGACGGTGTTGCCCGGCCCGCCGCAAGGACAACGCTGCCCCGGGCGGGGTAGCTTGCGCCGCCCGCGCCGCTGTGATCCAGATCGGCGCATGACCAGACAGGACCAGCGCCATGCCCGATGATGCAGACCTTGCCGACGAGATCCTGGGCACGTTGTCCGGGCGGCGGCAGATCCCCCTTTTGACATCACGGCCCGGCGGACTGTCGATGAAGCGGGCCTATCGCCTGGGCGCGCTGATCGAAACCGCCCGCACGCAGCGCGGCGAACGTCCCGTGGGGCGCAAGATCGGCTTCACGAACATGACGATCTGGCAGCGGTTCAATGTGTCCGCCCCGATTTTCGGGCCGATGTATGACAGCACCGTGCGGCCGCTGGGCGCGCCGTTCCGGACGGCGGATCTGGTCGAGCCGCGCATCGAACCCGAGATCGCTTTCCGCCTTGCGGCCGCGCCACAACAGGGAATGACCCCCGGGGAACTGATCGCCTGCGTGTCCGGGGTCTGCGCGGGCTTCGAGATGGTGCAGTCGATCTTTGCCGGCTGGCGGTTCGAGGCGGCCGATACCGTCGCGGCCTTTGGCCTGCACGGCGCCTTCCTGCACGGGCCGATGCGGGATCTGTCGCCCGGGGACCGGGGGGATTGGGTGGTGGGTCTTGCCGGGCTGGAAACGACGCTGCGCCGGGACGGGGTGGTGGCCGACACGGGCCATGCGCGCAATGTCCTGGGGGGCGGGCCTCTTGTGGCCCTGGGCCATCTGGCCGACCTGCTGGCGCGCACGCCCGATGCGGCTGGCCTGAAAGAAGGCGACCTCGTGACAACCGGCACCCTGACGCAAGCCCTGCCCGTGCGCCCCGGCGAGACATGGCAGGCCAGCTTCAAGGGCCTGCCCCTGGACGGGATCGAGGTCGAACTGGTCTAGGCGAAGGTTCGGGCTTTCAACCAGGCGCGACCGGCAGCGGGCCGTTCCCGGCACCGGCAGACCGCCAAAACCTCAGGCCGTATTGCTGCCCTGCCCCCGCCCGTTCCCGGAAAAATAGTCCTCGCACGCGGCCCGGACCCGGTCAAGCGAGGCGTCGTCCACATCCAGATGCGTGACCCACCGCAGGCTGCCGTTGCGGCCGCCGACGGCGATGCCGCGTCCGGCCAGGAAGCGCCGGAAGGTGTCCACGTCGGTGCCGGCCGGGGTCATGAAGACCATGTTGGTCCGCGCGGGCCCCGACCCCAGTTCGGGAAAGCCCGCCAGGATCCCGGCCAGGCCCGCGGCGCGGGCATGATCCTCGGCCAGCCGCGCGACGTTGCGTTCCAGCGCGTGGATGCCCGCGGCGGCCAGGATGCCCGTCTGCCGCATCCCGCCGCCCAGCATCTTGCGCAACCGCCGCGCGGCCCCGATCAGATCCCCCGGCCCCGCCAGGACTGACCCCACGGGCGCCCCCAATCCTTTCGACAGGCACAGCGAGACCGTGTCGAAGCCCCGCGCCAGCACGTCCGCCCCGCAGCCCAGGGCGACGGCGGCGTTCATCAGCCGCGCCCCGTCCAGGTGGGTTCCCAGGCCATGGCGGCGCGCCAGACCCGTCGCGGCCCCCAGATAGGCAGGGTCCAGCACCATGCCGGCAAAGGTGTTCTCCAGCGTCAGCAGCCGGGTGCGGGCATGGTGGATGTCGTCGGGCTTGATCGCGCCCTCGATGGCGGCCAGGGCGATGGTCCCGTCGGGTTCATTGGGCAGCGGCTGCGGCTGGATCGAGCCCAGCACCGCCGCCCCGCCCCCTTCGTAAAGAAAGGTATGGGCCATCTGCCCGACCAGGTATTCGTCGCCCCGCCCGCAATGCGCCATCAGCCCGGCCAGGTTCGACTGCGTGCCGGTGGGAAAGAACAGCGCGGCCTCCTTGCCAAGCCGCTCGGCCGTCATGGCCTCCAGCCTGCGGGTGGTGGGGCAGTCCTCGTAAACCGCGTCCCCCACCTCGGCCGAGGCCATGGCGGCCCGCATCGCGCCATCCGGCCGCGTCACGGTGTCCGAGCGGAAATCGTCCATGGCTGTCATCTTGCCGTCCCCTGCCGGGCCGACGATGGCCCGGCGGCAGGAAAGCCGGTGGCGGGCCGAAGATCAAGCCATGGGCTTTGGGTTTTCCCTGACCGGCCCTTGTCAGCCCTTTCGCCGCAGCAGCTTCCAGGCGGCGCTGCCCATCAGCACCATCGCCAGCGACAGGTCGGCCGTGGCCGAGGAGGGGGCGGCGCCGCTTCCGGCCTTCCGGTCCTGGCCCTGCACGCCCTGGCCCTGTTCCGGCCGGCCGGGCGCGCCCGGGGGCGGCGTGTCGGCCTTGACGGCGTCGCGCTGGCCCATGGGCAGGGGCGCGCCGCTTGTGGTGTCCTTTTCCGTCTGCTGCTCGATCTCGGCGTTCAGTTCGGCGCCGCCCAGGATCACGAAGGCCGACAGCCACATCCAGGTCAGCAGCACGATGACCCCGCCCAGGGTGCCATAGGTTTCGGTATAGCTGCCGAAGTTCCGGGCATAGATCGAGAAGCCGACCGTGCCCGCGATCCACAGCGTCGTCGCCACAACCGCGCCCACGCTGATCCACCGCCATTTCGGTTCCGCGCGGGACGGGCCAAAGCGATAGATCGCGGCAAGCCCCAGCATCGCCAGGGCCGCCATCAAGGGCCAGCGCAGGATGGTGATCGCGGTTTCCAGCACCGGCGGCAGATGCCCCAAAGCCACCAGCGAGGGCAGAAGGACCACCAGCCCCAGGCCTGCGGCGGTGCCCAGGACCGCGCAGACGGTGATCGCCAGGGCCGTCAGGTAAAGCCTGACCATGCCCCGGGTTTCCTCCTCGTCATAGGCGATGTTCAGCCCCTCGATCAGCGTCAGCACGCCCTTCATCGCGCCGTAAAGGGCCACCGCCACGCCGAACGCCGCCACCAGGCCCGTGCCGGTCTGGCTGCCGCCCGTGACCTTCAGGACCTGGTCCTGCAGGATCCCGGCGGCTTCCTCGGGCAGCATCGCCACCACGGTTTCCAGCTGGCCCGCGATGTCCGCCGGATCCAGGAACAGCCCCGCGATCGACACCAGCGCCGCGATGGCCGGGAAGATCGAGAGCAGCGCGTAAAAGGCGATGCCTGCCGCCACGACCGAGATGTGGTCGCGCGAGATCTCGTCCTTGACCCGCCACAGGATCTGCTTCCATCCGGGGGCGGGGATGTCCGCGGGCGTTTCCGCGCCTCTGCCCAGATCGGTGCGGGAAGCGCGGCGGTCCTGTGGTGACATGGGGTGTTCCTTTGCTGCCGCTGCGACGCTGCCGGGGTGCATGGCTCCCGCGGCCCGGGCCTTGCTGCGGTGGAACGCGCGGGACGCCGCCGTTGGTTCCCGGGGGGCCGCATCGCCGGTGCCGCCACTGCCCGGCCAGAGTTTCGCGGACAGGGTTGTCCTGCCCTGGCGCAGGCAAAACTGCGAGGATGCTGGAATGCGTCATTCGGGGCGTAATCCGGTGGCGGCGCTGCAAGGCCCAGGTGATGGCCCTTGCGCGTCCTTCCGGGGACTCAGAGGGTCTTCATCGGCCGGGTCCGCCCGCCCTCGCCCGGCAGGCCAAGAGGAACATCATCCCCCACGCCCCGAAGGCGCACAGGTCCGCTTGCCGCGGCGGGCGCTCCGGCACCCGGGCCGCAGCCTAGCGCCTGTCCCGCCCGTCGGGATAGACCGGCGACAGGATCGCTTCTTCGGCCTCATCCAACCCGCCGGCGGTTCCGCCCTCGCCCGCTTCGATGATCCGGCCGTCGGCCTTGCCGTTGTCATCCGGGACCGTGTCGGCGTCCAGGTCGGACAGGCTGTCGTCGCCCAGGACGCCTTCGCGGCGAAGTTCTTCCTGGGCCTGCGCCCAGTGTTGGGCGTCGCGGCCCTCGGGGCGGCCTTCCGCTTCCCAGATCCGATGGGCGCGCTGGCTGATCCGGTCACTGTCCATCATCTCGTCCTCCCTGGCGGTGCTGCCCCAGGAACGCGTCACCCCGGCGAATGTTCCTGCCGGGCTTCCTTGCCCTGCGGCGTTCCCGCCACGGAACGCGGCACCTTCCTGGAACAAGCGCGCCCCGCGCCGGTTCAGGCACACTGATTTCTGCACAAGCGAGCCAGACATGTCCCATGATCGCGGATCCTTTCCCAACCCAGGCCAGGGGCGCGGCGTCAAGGCGGGCCTGCCGGACCAGCGCCACCCCTTCGACCTGAAGGGCCGCAGGGATCCCGGTTTCCAGCCGGAGGGGCATTATTGCTCTCTGGATCTTCCCTCCGGACGGGACAGCGGCATCCCGGACCGGGCGGCTCCGCCCGACGCGGCGGTTCTTCGCGAATGCCGGATCCTGGTGGTGGAGGATGACTATCTTCTTGCCGCAGGCACCGAGCGCGCCCTGCGCGACGCCGGGGCCACGGTGCTGGGGCCCGTCGGGCAAGAGAACCAGGCCCTGGCCCTGATCGCCGCCGAGGCGCCGACCTGCGCGCTTCTGGACATCAACCTGGGCCATGGCACGCAGTTCAGCGTCGCCGACGCCCTGCGCGCGCGGGCCATCCCCTTCATGTTCGTGACCGGCTATGACGACGTGATGATCCCCGCGCGGTTCCGCGACATCGGGCGGATCCGCAAGCCGATGGGCTTCCGCCTGGTCCTGCAGGCGGCGGCGCAGATGTGCCGGTCCCGGGGCTGAGGGCATCCACGGCCTCCGGGCTCGGATCGGCGGGCGCGGGCCTTTGCAACCGGCGTTTCGATCTGTCGGAAGGCCAACCGCGACCCTGCGGCAATGTTCCTGATCCGGATCGCCTGCCGGGGGCTTTCGGTCCTGCGGGGCACGGGGCATTGCGCCTGACCGCGCGGCGGCCATGGCGGCGGATTTCGACGGTGACTGGATCGGTTCGGGCTTTGTCAGGATGTTCATGGACGGGGGGATCGACCGGCGCACCGCCTTGATGCTGCGGGACTGTGCCGACCAGCCCGGCCATCGGCCGGAACCGCTGTTCCCACCAAGCGCGACGGCGCCGCGCCGTCGCAGGCCAGCCCCCGATCAGCCAGGGCGGGCCGCGATCCAGATCGTATGGCGGTTGCCGCGCTTGCCGCTGCTGGCGCGGACGCTATGCGTGGTCACGTCGAAGCCGCAGCGGGACAACCGCCGCGAAAAGGCCCCCGAGGCTGCCGCGGACCAGAACGCGACAACGCCCCCGGGCGCCAGGGCCCGGCGTGCAGCCTGCAACCCGGCCTCCTGGTAAAGGGCGTCATTGCCGGGGCGGGTCAGGCCGTCGGGTCCATTGTCCACATCCAGAAGGATGGCGTCGAAGGAACCCGCAGCCTCGCGGATCATGGCGCCGACATCGCGCGTCTCGACCGTGACGCGCGGATCCGACAGGCAGGCCCCGAAGACGGCCCCCATGTGCTGCCCGGCCCAGCCGACCAGTTCGGGCACGATCTCGGACACGACAAGGCGCGCATCGGGGGGCGCCACGGCCTGGGCCGCGCGCAGGGTGAACCCCATTCCCAACCCGCCGATCAGCACCCGCAGGCCCCGCCGGCCGGCCAGGCCCCCCAGGGCCAGCCTGGCCAGCGCCTCCTCGGAATGGCCAAGCCGGCTGTTCATCAGTTCGTTGCCGCCCTGGAGGCGGATCGAGAACTCGTCCCCCCGCCGCAGAAGCCTGAGCGCATCCCCGTCCGGCGCGACCGCCGTCGCCAATTCTATCCAGGGAAGCATGTCGGGGATCCTGTCTTTGGAAAAGATGCCCCCTTAGCCGGTCGGCAAGCGCACTTGAAGGGACATACGTCCCCCGACGCCTGTTCCGCGCCGCTTCTGTTCGCCGCCGAAGCCCGTTCCGGCGTCCCGCGTGATGAACCTTACCCCGTCACCGGCCACGGCCCAGAAGCTTGTCCAGCAACCGGGCGAAGATCGACCCGCCTGCGGCGAGGGGCGGCGGGGGGGCCGGATGGGGCTGGCGCGCGGGGGATGCGTCCGGCGTTGGCTGTGCAGGCGCGGGGGCGGCACTTCGGTTCGCGGCGGCGGGCGCGGGTTTCGCCTGGCGCTTGGCCACATGGGCCGCGATCGCGTCCATCAGCGGCGGCGACAATGTGTCGTAAGGCGTCAGCCCCAGTTCGCGCAGCCGCGCCCGGATGCCGTCCATGCGCGACGGATCGACGCCGGATTCGATCACCGAGCTGACAAAGGCCGCGAATTCCGGCGCCGACCAGCCGTCCTCGGACGACAGTTCGGTATGGACGAAATCTAGGCCGTAGAACGGATGGTCCTTGTTCTCGATCCGGCCATACATGTGGACGCCGCAATCCCGGCAGGCGTAACGCTGGATCGGCGCGTCCTTGTTGACCACCTGCAGCTTGTCGCCGTTTTCCAGAACCTCGACCGCGTCGCGCGACACAACGGCGACCTGGCTGAAGATCGCCCCCTCGGGCTTCCAGCATTTGGTGCAGCCGCAGACATGGTTGTGCGCCGTCTGTGCGCCCACCCGGACCTTGACGGGCCTGGTGGCGCAATGACATGTCAGGACGCCGCCGGAAAAATCCGGGTTGCCCCGCCGGATGCCGTGATCGACCGCGGGATGGATAAGCACGTCTTGGGTGTTTGCCATGGCCCTCTCCTCCGATGACCAGATCATGTCAGGATCTCGCGGTTCGGGCCGATCGGCAAGACGGCAGAAGGTGGGAGACGGGGCCGCGCCGCCAGCACGGCCCGGGGCGGGAGGCCCGTGCAAGGGCCGTCCGCCCCCCTGCGCCGGATTTGCACGATCGCGCGCCATTGTGGTGGCGCGACGGGCATCGGCAATGTATAGACCCCCATCCGCATCCCTGCGGACACAGACCGGTGACCGGGCCCCTCTGGCGGATGTGGCGGCACATCCGCGATGTCGGCACTGATCCTGAACCAGCCGCCTGGACCCTTTTCTCATGGAAAACGGACTTTCTTCGCAAGGCCCCGGCACGGACGCCCGGCCGCTTCTTCGCTATTTCACCTGGGCCTTCGTCGTCACGGCGGTGGGCCTGGTCCTGGGGGCCTTCCTGGGCTGGCAGATGACTGGCACGGCCGGCGGGATGCTGACCATCTTCTTCATCTGCCTGGTGCTGGCGGTGCTGGAAATCTCGCTGTCCTTCGACAACGCCATCGTCAACGCCAACAAGCTGAAGGAGATGACGCCCGAATGGCAGCACCGCTTCCTGACCTGGGGCATCATCATCGCCGTCTTCGGGATGCGGATCGTCTTCCCGCTGCTGATCGTGGTGATCGCGGCCAAGATCGGGCCGTGGCAGGCCGTGGTGCTGGCCGCCGCCCGCCCCGAGGAATACGCCCGCATCATGCACGACGCCCACCTGCCCATCGCGGCCTTCGGCGGCACCTTCCTGATGATGGTGGGCCTGTCCTTCTTCTTCGACCATGAAAAGGACGTCCACTGGGTCCGCTGGCTGGAAGCCAGGATGCAGAAATACGCCACCATCCGGGGCATCGAGGTCGCGGTCGTGCTGACGCTGATCCTGGTCTTCTCGCGCTTCCTGGAGCCCGTCGAATCCGAGGTCTTCTTCAAGTCCGCGATCTGGGGCCTGCTGACTTTCCTGCTGGTCGAGGTTCTGGGCGGGCTTCTGGACAGCACCCAGGAAACGCTGGTGGCGGGCGCCAAGGGCGGCCTGGGGGCGTTCCTGTACCTGGAGGTGCTAGACGCGTCCTTCAGCTTTGACGGCGTGATCGGGGCCTTCGCGCTGACCCAGAACCTGTTCATCATCGCCATCGGCCTGGGGATCGGGGCCATGTATGTGCGGTCGATGACCATCATGCTGGTGGAAAAGGGCACGCTGGCGCAATACCGTTACCTGGAACACGGGGCGTTCTATGCCATCATCGCGCTGTCGGTGATCATGTTCCTGCAATCCTTCGTCCACATCCCCGAGGTCATCACCGGCCTGGGCGGCGCGGCGCTGATCGGGGTGTCGCTCTGGTCCTCGATCCGCTGGAACCGCAAGACCCGGGCCGCCGGGGCATGAACGCAAACCGGCCGCGGAACATCCCGCGGCCGGTCGTCCGAGGCCGTTCCAGCCTCAGAAGGTGAAGTCGGACAGGCCCAGGTCGGCCTTCTGGAAATCCTCCAGCACCAGGGTATTGCCCGCCGACAGGGTCAGCACCAGGTCGTCGCCGTCCTGCCGGGCGCTGTTGATGACCTGCTGCACCTGGGCGCGGCTGAAATCGTCCAGCTCGATCCGGTCGATGCCGTTCTGGAAATCGGTGATGCGGTCGCGGCCGTCGCCCCATTCGAATTCGAACACGTCGGCCCCGGCGCCGCCGGTCAGGATGTCGTTGCCGATCCCGCCTTCCAGGCGGTCGCGCCCGGCGCCGCCATCCAGCACGTCGTTGCCCGAACCGCCTTCCAGGTCGTCGTTGCCGATGCCGCCCCACAGGCGGTCGTTGCCGCGCCCGCCTTCCAGTTCGTCATTGCCGCCCTCGCCCCACAGGCGGTCGTCGCCGTTGCCGCCTTCCAGCTCGTCATGGCCGGTGCCGCCCCACAGGCGGTCGTGGCCGTCGCCGCCCTCCAGTTCGTCATCGCCGGCCCCGCCATTGATCAGGTCGTTGCCGTTCAGGCCGAACAGCCGGTCCGCCAGGCTGGTCCCGTTCAGACGGTCGATGCCGTTGGTTCCACGAAAAAGAGGCATGTCAGTATCCTTTCAAGGTTCAGATGTCAGGTGTCGGGGGTTTCGGACAGGATCCTGCCCGTTCCGGAATCGACGCGCAGATCCACGGGCCGCCCGTCCGCCGCGACCGCCTCCACGTCGATGGAGGCGCGGTCAACGTCGATGTCGCTGATGCGATAGCCCTGCGCCTCGAGCCCGGCGACGATGGCCGACAGGGGGCGCGCCTCTTGCGCCAGGACGGGGCCGGCGGCGAGGGCCAGGGCCAGGGCGGGGATCAGGGTCTTCATGCGTCGCTCCTTCTTGCCGGGGGCCGTGAAGCCCCTTGGACGAATCACTTGTCGCACATCCCACCTGATGCGGCGCTGACCGGGGCTGTCAGGGAATTGTCAGCGGGCCCGCGCTAGAACGGGACATCATGCGCGCCCCCCTTCTGTCCCTTGCCCTGCTGCTTGCGCCCGTCCCGGATCTTCGGGCCGAGGAGCCGCCGCCCGACCCCTTCGAGATCGAGGCCGACAGCGACATGGCCCTGGCCGCCGTCGCGCGGGGCGAGATCCTGCCCTTGTCCGCGCTGATGCCCCGCCTTCTGGCCGCCTTCCCCCACGAGGTGCTGAACATCGAGATCGACCTCGACCCCCAGGGCCGCATCGACGAATACGAATTCGAGATGCTGACCCCCGAAGGACGCCTGATCGAGGTGGACATGGACGCCCGCACCGGCGAAATCACCGAGGTCAGCGACGAAGACCCCGAGGATGACGATGACGACTAGAAACCCATGCGCATCCTGCCCATGCGCATTTTGATCGTCGAGGACGACCCCCGCATCGCCGCCGACCTGACGGCCACCCTGGACGCCCTGGGCTTTCGCAGCGACCTGGCCACGGATGGCGAGACCGCCTGGTTCAAGGGCGGGACCGAGGATTACGGGGCCATCGTGCTGGACCTGGGCCTGCCGAAAATGGACGGCCTTGCGGTGCTGAAACGCTGGCGGGCCGAGGGCGTGACCACCCCGGTCCTGATCCTCAGCGCGCGCGGCACCTGGATCGAGCGGGTCGAGGGCATCGACGCGGGCGCCGACGACTATCTTCCCAAGCCCTTCCGCACCGAGGAACTGGTGGCCCGCGTCCGCGCCCTGGTGCGCCGCGCCGCGGGCCGCGCCGCCCCGGTCGAGGTGGCGGGCGCGCTGGCGCTGGACCTGACGCGCCAGACGG
>NZ_JAFLRK010000035.1 GCF_017315735.1 Paracoccus shandongensis | reverse complement strand
CTCGGCCACGGCGGGGCCGGGGGGCGCTGCGGCGGCGGGGGTCTGCGCCGCCAGCACCGCAAGCGCCAGGCAGGCGGCGGCACGGGCGATGCGGCGGGAAAGGGCAGGCAGGTTCATGGATGGTCCCGGCGGCGTCCTGCGGGGGTTCGGGCGCGGCAAGGCGCCGCAGCAGGCGTTCGCCCGGCAGGTTTGCGCAGTTTCCCCCCCGGGGCCTTAACCAAAGTCAAGGACAGCCCTCACGCCCTTGTTAACGTCCCCCCTGCCTCACCCGCAGGATGGAGAGAATGATGAAGTTCCCAGCGAAAACGGCCAGGATGTCGCTTCTGGCGTCTGCGGCTTTGGCCCTGGTGTTCAGCGCCGGCCTGGCGGCGGCCCAGACCGCCGGCGCCCCGGCCGCCGACCCTGCCCCGGACGCCACCGTTGAAAACAATGCCGACCTGAACCAGGTCACCGGCCCCAAGGCCGGTCCCGAGACCGAGGTGCAGGAACTGCCCCGGTCCGAGGGCGCCCGGCTGCCCAGCCAGGAACAGGCTGAAACGAAGTCCGACATCCAGGACCACACCTCGAAGCCCCAGGACCAGTACGAGCCCTCGCTGACCACGCTGGGCCAGGAAAGGATCGCCGTGCCCGGCGCCCCCGAGGGCGTGCCCGCCATGACCCAGGCCGAGTTCGACGAGGCCAACACCATCTATTTCGAACGCTGCGCGGGCTGCCATGGCGTGCTGCGCAAGGGCGCGACCGGCAAGCCGCTGACGCCCGACCTGACGCGCGAGCTGGGCTATGACTATCTGAAGACCTTCATCGAATACGGATCGCCCGCCGGGATGCCGAACTGGGGCACCTCGGGGCAGCTTGACGAACGCCAGGTGGACCTGATGACCCGATACGTCATGCAGGATCCGGCCAGCCCGCCCGAATGGGGCATGCCCGAGATGAAGGCGTCCTGGCAGGTCGTGACCCCGCCCGAGGATCGCCCGGCCGAGAAGATGAACGACTGGGATCTGGACAACCTGTTCTCGGTCACGCTGCGCGACGCGGGCCAGATCGCGCTGATCGACGGCAACAGCTATGAAATCAAGAAGGTGCTGGACACCGGCTATGCCGTCCATATCAGCCGCATGTCGGCATCGGGCCGCTATCTGCTGGTGATCGGGCGCGACGGCAAGGTGGACATGATCGACCTGTGGATGGAAGATCCCTCCATCGTCGCCACCATCAAGATCGGCGCCGAGGCCCGGTCGGTCGAGACATCCAAGATGGAAGGGTGGGAGGACAAGTACGTCATCGCCGGGGCCTATTGGCCGCCGCAATACGTCATCATGGACGGCGCCACGCTGGAGCCGCTGAAGATCGTGTCCACGCGCGGCAACATCTATGACGAACAGACCTATCACCCCGAACCCCGCGTGGCGGCGATCCTGTCGTCGCATTTCCGGCCCGAGTTCCTGGTCAACATCAAGGAAACCGGCAAGATCCAGCTGGTCGACTATACCGACCTGAAGAACCTCAAGATCACGGAAATCGAGGCCGAACGCTTCCTGCACGACGGGGGGCTGGACAGCACCAAGCGGTATTTCATCACGGCGGCCAACGCGCGCGGCAAGCTGGTGGTGATCGACACCAAGGACGGAGAGCTGGAGGCGATCACCGAGACGGGCGGCGAAACCCCGCATCCGGGCCGGGGCGCGAACTTCACCCATCCGACCTTCGGGCCGGTCTGGGCGACCTCGCACCTGGGCGACGATTCGGTGGCGCTGATCGGCACCGATCCCGAAGGCCATCCCGACAACGCCTGGAAGATCGTGGACAGCTTCCCCGCGCTTGGAGGCGGATCGCTGTTCGTGAAGACCTATCCGGGGTCGAACCACCTGTATGTGGACGCGACGCTGAACCCCGAACCCTCGATTTCCGGGTCGGTCGCGGTGTTCAAGATCGACGCGATGAAGGGCGACGGGTCCGACCCCGAGATCGTCACCCTGCCCGTCACCGAATGGGCCGGGATCGCCGAGGGCCAGCCGCGCGTTGTCCAGGGCGAGTTCAACAAGGACGGCACGGAAATCTGGTTCTCGGTCTGGAACGGCAAGGACCAAGAATCGGCCATCGTGGTGGTGGACGACAAGACGCTGGAACTGAAGCACGTCATCAAGGATCCGCGCCTTGTGACGCCCACGGGCAAGTTCAACGTCAAGAACACCCAGGGCGACATCTATTGACCGCCAGTCGGGCGCGCGGGCCATCGCGCCGCGCGCCCGACCCTCACCCCAGCCTTTTGACGCAAGGGACCACGGACATGGCGGGCAAGGTTTACCTGATCGGCGCGGGACCGGGCGATCCCGACCTTCTGACGGTCCGCGCGCTGCGCCTGATCCAGGCGGCCGCCGTGGTGGTCCACGACCGCCTGGTCAGCCCCGAGATCATGGCGCTGACCCCCCCCGCCGCCCGCCGCATCCCGGTCGGCAAGGCGGCGGGCTTTCATTCCGTCCCGCAGGACCGGATCAACCGGATGCTGGCCGACCTGGCCCGCGAGGGCCATGACGTGATCCGCCTGAAGGGGGGCGATCCCCTGATCTTCGGCCGCGGTTCCGAGGAGGCCGAACACCTGGCCGCCGCCGGGATCCCCTATGCCTATGTGCCCGGGATCACGGCGGCGCAGGGGGCCGCCTGTTCGACCGGCGTGCCCCTGACCCATCGCGGGCTTGCGACGGGGGTGCGCTATGTCACGGGCCACCGGGCGCGCGACGCCGCGCTGGATCTGGACTGGCAGGGGCTCGCCGATCCGGGCACCACGCTGGTCGTCTATATGGGCGCGGCCAACATGGCCGAGATCGCCGCCCGGCTGATCGCCGCCGGGATGCCGGTCGACCTGCCGGTGCTGGCCGTGGCCCATGCCACCACCCCGAGAGAGATGCGGATGCCCTCGACCCTGGCGCAGATCGGCGCCGACCTGGCCCGCACGCCCCTTGAGGCGCCGGTGCTGTTCATCGTCGGCCATGTCGCCGGGCTTTACGCAAGCGCGGCCCTGCCGCTGCCGCGCAAGCTGGGGGCACATCTGCGCGTGGTGGGCCATGGCTGAGGCCGTGGTGATCGCGGCCCTTGCCATGGCCGGCGCCGCCCTGGGAATCGCCTCCGAACGGCAGGCGCAGCTGGAACACATGGTGGTCCAGGACTGCGGATCCTGCCACGGGCTGACCATGAAGGGCGGCCTTGGCCGTCCCATCACCCCCGGGGCCCTGGCCGGGCGCGATCCCGGGGTTTTGGCCGCGATCATCCTTGACGGCGTGCCGGGCACCGCGATGCCGCCCTGGCGTCCCCTGCTGACCCCCGCCGAGGCGCAGTGGATCGCCGAATACCTGCTGAAGGAGAAGACCGAATGATCCGCGCCTGCCTGACCGCCCTTGCGCTGGTGCTGCCGCTTGCGGCGCCCGCCGGGGAACCGCGCGGCACCGGCGACCTGGGCGTGGTGATCGAACGGGCCACGGGCTCGGTCCTGGTGGTGGACCAGTCCGACCGCGCGGCGCTGTGCCGGGTGGAAGGACTGGGGGATCTGTCCCATGCCTCGCTGACGTTTTCGCCCGACGAACGCTTCGCCTATGTGTTCGGGCGCGACGGGGGGCTGTCCAAGGTGGATATCCTGGCCTGCCGGCTGGACAAGCGCGTGGTGCAGGCCGGGAACGCCATCGGCGGGGCCATTTCCGACGACGGGCGGCTGGTGGCGGTGTCGAACTACGAACCCGGCGGGGTCAAGGTCTTTGACGCAGGCACCCTGGACCCCGTGGCCGACGTGCCGATGGGATCGAAGACCGTGGGCCTGGCCGACGCGCCGGGATCGCGCTTTGCCGTCGCCACCTGGGACACGGGCGAGGTCTGGGTGCTGGACCATTCCGTCGACCCCGCGAACCCCCGGGTCACGCGCATCGAAGGCGTGGGCGCCAATCCCTATGACGCGCTGATGACGGCGGACGGGCGGACCTTCATCGTCGGGCTGTTCGGCGAAAAGGGCCTGACCACGCTGGACCTGTGGCAGGATCCCCCCACGCCCCGCCGCATCCTGCCCGATTACGGCCGGAACCAGCCCGACCTGCCGGTCTACAAGATGCCGCATCTGCAGGGCTGGACGCTGGCGGGCGCGACCTATGCCCTGCCCGCCGTGGGGCTGCACCAGGTGCTGTGGGCCGACGCCGCGACGGGGCAGGAAACCGGGCGCACGGATGTCGCGGGCCAGCCGGTCTTCGTCACCGCCCGCCCCGACGGGCGGGAACTGTGGGTGAACTTCGCCACCCCCGACAACGGCGCGGTGCAGGTGATCGACAGCCTGACACGGCAGGTCAAGCGGACGCTGCACCCCGGCGCGGGGATCCTTCACATGGAGTTCACCCCGCGCGGGCGCGAGGTCTGGCTGTCCGCCCGCGACGACAACCGCGTCGTCATCTACGACACCCGCACCTACGAAAAGCTGGGCGAGATCGGGGCGCAGGCCCCGTCCGGCATCTTCTTCACCGTCCGCGCGCATCGGACCGGGCTATGACGGACCTGTCGCCCGATTGCCTGGACACGCGGCTGCTGGACGATTTCCAGCGCGACCTGCCGCTGGTTCCGCGCCCCTTCGCCGCGATGGCGGATGTTCTGGGCACGACCGAGGCCGAGGTTCTGGACCGCCTGCGTCGCCTGCAGGACTGCGGCCGGATCAGCCGCGTGGGGGCCACCTGCCGCCCCAACACGGCCGGCGCCTCGACCCTGGCCGCGCTGGCGGTCCCTGAGGCGCGCATCGAGGAGGTCGCCGCCATCGTGGGGGCCGAGCCGGGCGTGAACCATTCCTACCTGCGCGAGGATCGCTGGAACCTGTGGTTCGTCGCCACCGCGCCATCGGACGCGGGCCTTGCGGCAACGCTGTCGCGGATCGAGGGCGCCTCGGGCCTGCCCGTGCTGTCCCTGCCACTGGTGCGGCCCTTCAACATCGACCTGGGCTTTCGCCTGTGCGGTCCCCGCCAGCCCCTGCCGCCTGACCGCGCCCCCGACATGGCGGCGCTGCGCCAGGACGACCGCCCGCTGATGCAGGCCCTGTCCGAGGGGCTGGCGCTGGTGCCCGCCCCCTTCGCCGCCTTGGCGGCGCGGCTTGGCCGCCCCGAGGCCGAGGTCATCGCCCGCATCACGGCGCTGGCCCATGCCCGCATCCTGACCCGCGTGGGCGTGATCGTGCGCCATCGCGCGCTTGGCTGGGCGGCGAATGCGATGGTTGTCTGGCGGCCCCCCTGCGTGGAAACCGCAGGCTGCGCGCTGTCGCAGGTGCCGGGCGTCACGCTGTGCTATCAGCGCCGCACGGTGCCGGATCTCTGGGACTGGCCGCTGTTCTGCATGATCCACGCCCGGTCCCGCCCCGAGGCGCTGGCGGTCCTGGACCGCGCCCGCGTCTTGCCCGAACTGGCAGGCGCGCCCCACAAGATCCTGTTTTCCACCCAGTGTTTCAAGCAGCGCGGCGCGCTGATCGAGGCTGCATGACCCGTCCCCTCCGCACCGTCCTGCCGTCTGATGCGCTGGACGCGACCGACCGCGCCATCCTGAACGCCTTGCAGGACGGCTTTCCGCTGACCCCGCGCCCCTTTGACGACGCAGGCGCGGCGCTTGGCATCGCCGGGGCGGACCTGATCGCCCGGCTGACGCGCTTGCGCGACCTGGGCGCGATCACCCGCTTCGGCCCCTTTTTCGACGCCGCCGCCCTGGGCGGGGCCTTCTGCCTTTGCGCCATGGCCGTGCCGCCCGACTGTTTCGATACGGTCATGACCCAGGTCAATGCGCATCCCGAGGTCGCGCATAACTATGAACGCACGCACGCGCTGAACATGTGGTTCGTCCTTGCCACCGATACGCCCGACGGCATCGACCGCACCGCCCGCGCCATCGAGAACGAGACGGGGTTGAGGGTCATGCTGTTTCCCAAGCTGGAAGAATACTTCATCGGCTTCCGGGTGCAGGCATGACGCTGGACGCAATCGACCGCCGCATCGTGCAGGCCACGCAAGCGGGGCTGCCGCTGGTCCCCGAACCCTATGCCGACATCGCCGCGGCCCTGGGCCTGACCGAGGCCGAAGTGATCGCCCGCCTGGCCGCCCTGCAGGATCGCGGCGCCGTCCGCCGCATCGCGCTGGCGCCGAACCACTATGCCCTGGGCATGACAGCCAACGGGATGAGCGTGTGGGACGTGGCGGACGACCGCGTCTCGGACCTGGGGGCGCAGGTGGGGGCGCTGCCCTTCGTCACCCATTGCTATCGCAGGCCCCGGGCGCTGTCCGAATGGCCCTTCAACCTGTTCGCCATGCTGCATGGCGAAAGCCGGTCCGAGGTCGAGGAAAAGCGCGCCCGGGTCGCCGCGATCCTGGGCGACGCCTGCCGGGGCCACGACATCCTGTATTCCACGCGCATCCTGAAAAAGACCGGGCTGCGCCTGCGCGACGATTGAAAGGGGACGCCATGTTCCGCCTGACCCAATACATGCGCCAGTTGCTGGACCCGACCCCGGTCCTCCGTCGCGGGCGTCCGGGCAGCGTCAAGCCCGTGGTGATCTGGAACCTGACGCGCACCTGCAACCTCAAGTGCCGCCATTGCTATACGGTGTCGTCGGACCACGTCTTTCCGGGCGAGCTGACGCATGACCAAGCCATGGCCGTGCTGGACGACCTGTCCGCCTTCCGCATCCCCGCGCTGATCCTGTCGGGGGGCGAGCCGCTGTCGCGCTTTGACTTCTGGGATCTGGCCGAACGCGCGCGGGCGCTGGATTTCCGCCACCTGTCGCTGTCCACCAACGGCACGAAGCTGGGCGAACCGGGCGTGGCCGACCGGGTGGCCGCGCTTGGCTTCGATTACGTGGGCATCAGCCTGGACGGGATCGGCGCGGTGAACGACTGGTTCCGGGGGGTCGAGGGGGCCTTCGACAATGCCCTGGCCGGGGTCCGGGCCTGCAAGGCGCGCGGCGTCAAGGTGGGCCTGCGCTATACCATCACCCGCGACAACGCCCATCACCTGCCCGCCATGCTGAACCTGTGCGAGGCCGAGGGCGTGGACAAGTTCTATCTGTCGCACCTGGTCTATGCCGGACGCGGCGACAAGCACCGGGGCGAAGATCAGGAACACGCCCATACCCGACGCGCGATGGATCTGCTGATCGAACGGGGGTGGGACGCGCTGTCCGGGGGCCGCCCGCTGGAGATCGTGACCGGCAACAACGACGCCGACGCGGTGTGGTTCATCCGCTGGGCGGAACGCACCTTCGACGCGGGCGCGGTGGCCCATCTCCGCGATCACCTGACGGCCTGGGGCGGCAATTCCAGCGGCCTGGGCGTCGCCAACATCGACCCGCAGGGCAGGGTCCATCCCGACACCTACTGGTCGGACTATACGGTGGGATCGGTCAAGGACAAGCCGTTCAGCCAGTGGTGGACCGGCGACGACCCGATGCTGGCCACGCTGCGCACGCGCCCCCGCCCGCTGAAGGGCCGCTGCGGGGCCTGCGCCTTCCAGGACGTGTGCGGCGGCAACACCCGCATCCGCGCCCTGCAACTGACCGGCGACCCCTGGGCCGAGGATCCCGCCTGCTATCTGTCCAATGCCGAAATCGGGGTCGAGGGTGCCCCCGACCGCCTTGCCGTCACGCCGTTCCGGGGGAAAAGCCATGATCCAGCGCATCGTTTCTTCTAGGGGGGGCCTTCTGCTGGCCGCCCTGCTGCTGGCCTCGGCGGCGGCGCTGGCGGATCCGGCGCAGGATTTCGCCACCCATTGCGCCGCCTGCCATGGCGCGGACCGGCTGGGCGGCACCGGGCCCGCGCTGATCCCCGAAACGCTGGGGCGGGTCCGGGGCATCGACCAGGTGATCGCCCATGGCCGCCCCCTGACGCAGATGGCGGGGTTCAAGGACCAGTTGTCGGCGCAGCGGATCGGCGACCTGGTGGCCTTCCTCAAGGCGCCCCTGGCGGAAAGCCCGACCTGGACCACCGCCGACATCGGGGCCAGCCGCGCGATGGCCCCCGGCTATACCCCCGCCGCCGCGCCGGTCTTTGACGCCGATCCCCTGAACATCACGCTGGTCGTGGAAACCGGCGATCACCATGTCAGCGTCCTGGACGGCGACCGGCTGGAGGTTCTGGACCGCTTTCCCACCCCCTATGCGGTCCATGGCGGGCCCAAGTTCTCGCCCGACGGGCGCTTTGTCTTCATCATGTCGCGCGACGGCTGGGTGCAGAAATACGACATCTGGTCCTTGGCCGAGGTGGGCCGCGTCCGCGCCGGTCTCAACAGCCGCAACATCGCCCTGAGCCATGACGGCCAGTGGCTGGCGGTGGCCAACTACCTGCCGCAGACGCTGACGATCCTGTCCACCGACACGCTGGAACCCGTGCGCGTGATCGACGTGGCGGCCCGCGACGGCACCCCCAGCCGGGTCAGCGCCGTTTACCAGGCGCCCGACCGCCGCAGCTTCATCCTGGCCCTGAAGGACGCCCCCGAGATCTGGGAAATCGCGACCGATCCGGATGCCGGTCCCTTTCACGACGGCTATGTCCACAGCTATGAAAAGGGCGCGACCGAGGCCTTTGGCGCGCAACGGGGCCTGTTCGCCCGCCGCCGCATCCCGACCCAGGAACCGCTGGACGATTTCTTCTTCGATCCCGGCTACAGGAACCTGATCGGCACCAACCGCGAGGGCACCAAGGGCGTCGTCATCAACCTGACCAGCGGCGGCAAGGTGGCCGAACTGCCGCTGCCCGGGATGCCGCATCTGGGGTCGGGGATCACCTGGGACCGAAACGGCCACAAGGTCATGGCCACGCCCCACCTGAACGAAGGCGTGCTGTCGGTGATCGACATGACCGACTGGACACTGGTCAAGCAGATCCCCACCCACGGCCCCGGCTTCTTCCTGCGCAGCCACGAGACATCCCCCTATGTCTGGGCGGACGTGTTCATGAGCGACCGCAAGGACGAAATCCACATCATCGACAAGCAAAGCCTGGAAATCGTCCGGACCCTGACCCCCGCCCCCGGCCAGACCGCCGCCCATACCGAATTCACGCGCGACGGCAGATACGCCCTTGTGTCCATCTGGGAGGACGACGGCGCCCTGGTCGTCTATGACGCCAAAACGCTGGAGGAGGTGAAGCGCCTGCCGATGCGCAAGCCTTCGGGGAAATACAACGTCTGGAACAAGATCACCTTTTCCGACGGCACCAGCCATTGAGGGGGCGCCCGCCGGGGTTTCCCGGCCGTCACTCCTCGGCAAAGGGGCCCTTTGCCGGGGAAGGACCGACGGGGAACATGTCCTCGCCGTAATGGTGCAGCTTGACGTGGTGGCGGCGGCACAGCCAGCGGACGTTCAGGGGCTCGTCATAGCGGTCGTGATGGGCGTCCACCCGTGCGGTGCCGCAAACCTCGCAGCCCTGCTTTTCCAGCGTTCCCGACACAAGCGCCCGCTGGACGGCCAGGTGGGCCATGTATTTGGGCAGGTTGGTGCGCCGCCAGTTCGATTGCCGGGTCTGGCTTTTCAGCGACGGCGGGCGCGGGGGCTTCGGGTCATCCGCCATCACGCCACCGCCCGCCGTTTCCCCGCGCGGCATGGGGCCGGACGCGGGGTCGAGAGCACCTTGCCCAGGTCGCCGGTGGAATGATGGCCGGGGTCGTACATGCGGCGCAACTCCTTCTTCCAGGCGGTCCGACGGCTTCGGCGTCCCGCCGCGCAGCTTGCCCTTGGCGCAGGCCAGCGCCATGCCCTCATGCGACGCCGCTTGCCGCGCACTCTCGCAGGATCTGGGTCATCTTGGCACATCGCATCAGGGATTCTTACACCCTGGCCGTCCGATAGTCCATGCGACGCGCAGCGGCCACGCCGTTCTCTGGCCTGGTGCGACCAAGGACATGCCGTCCCGCAGGCGTTGCAAGGCAGCCGCCGCTTCAGCCTTTCCCGCCTTGTCCGACAGCAAGGGGCGGTCAAGGCCGCGCCCGAAGCCGATGAGGCCTTCGCGCCCGCGATGGATACACACGTCTTCGGCATGGCGCGGCGGACCTTGCGGGGGCTGTTCGTCGCGCGGGGGCGCGCGCTTTGGGAAAACCCGAAAACGCGGGCGTCTTCAGGGAAGGGCTTGCAACAGGCGGATGTTGCGCCCATTCAGGGGATCGTGACCCATTCATCAGACCAGGCATCCGCGACCCTCGCGACCCTCGGATGGTCGGCCTTTTTCGACGACCAGCTGGACCCGGCCGAGACGGGCCTGGCCCCGATGCGCATCGCCACGGTTCACCGCGCCCGCATGACCGCCGAGTCCCCGTCGGGCCCCGCAAGGCTGCCGCTTCCCGTCCACGCCAACACGGGCGATTATGCGGTCGGGGACTGGGTTCTGGTGGAACCCGATACCCGGATGCTTGTCCGCCGGCTAGAGCGGAAAACCCTGTTGCAGCGGCGCACCGAGGGAAGCCGGACCCCGCAACTGATTGCGGCCAATGTCGATACGCTGTTCATCGTGACCTCGTGCAACGACGACCTGAACGCGGCGCGGCTGGAACGCTATCTGGCATTCGCCAACGAGGCCGGCACCACGCCGGTGATCGTCCTGACCAAGGCCGACCAGGTGCCCGATGCCGGGCCTTATCTCAGGCAGGTTGCAGGCCTGCAACGCGGCCTTCGGGTGGTGACGCTGAATGCCAGGTCGCCCGAGGCGGCGGCGACGCTGGCGCCCTGGTGCGGCGCGGGCCGGACGATCGCCCTTGTCGGCTCGTCCGGGGTGGGAAAGTCCTCGCTGCTCAACACGCTTGCGGCGAAATCGCCCGAGGCGGCGCAGCCCACCGGCAGCATCCGCGAGGCGGACGCCAAGGGCCGCCATACCACCACGTCGCGTTCGCTCCACGCGATCGCCGGGGGTGGCTGGGCCATCGACACGCCGGGGATCCGGACGCTGCATGTCAGCGACATCGCGGCGGGGCTGGACGTGCTGTTCGCCGAGATCGCCGAGCTTGCCCCGCTTTGCCGCTTTGGCGACTGCACCCATTCGCATGAGCCGGGATGCGCGGTCCTGGCGGCCGTGGCTGCGGGGACGCTTGATGGGGGGCGGGTCGAACGCTGGCGCAAGCTTGCCGAGGAGAACCGCAGCAACACCCCCCTGCGGTCCGGGCCGCGTGGGAACAAGGTGACCAGGGCGCCCGGGAAGCGGCGCTGAGACTGCATCCCCCAAGGCCCGGGGCCCGCGTCTATTCGGCGACTTTCTTCACGAATTGCGACTTGAGCCCCATCTGGCCGATGCCGGGGATCCTGCAATCGATGTCGTGGTTTCCCGCAACCAGGCGGATGCCGCGCACCTTCGTGCCCACCTTCACGGTGGAGGACGAGCCCTTGACCTTCAGATCCTTGATCACCGTGACCGTGTCGCCGTCGCGCAGGACGTTCCCCACGCTGTCGCGCACCTCGGGGCCGCTGTCCTGGGGCGCGCGCGCCGGCCATTCATGGCCACATTCCGGGCAGGCCAACAGCCCCTCCAGCGCGTAGGTATAGGCGGAGGAGCATTCCGGGCAGGGAGGCAGGGTTTCGGTCATGGCGCAACCATAGCGCCGGTCTGCCGAAGAAGCCAGACGCCGCAAGCCGGTCGGGCGCATGGTTGTTCCGGGGCCATGTCCTGCCCGCAGATCAAGAGGGGATCCCCCAGATTTCCCGCGCATTGCCTTCCAGCATCGCGCTCCGTTCATGGTCCGGGAAATCGGCCAGAAGGGCATGGCTGGCCGCGACCCATTCCGGCAGCGAGGATTGCAGGGTGCAGACCGGGCTGTCCGATCCCCAGACGACGCGGCCCGAGCCGAAGCAGTCGATCACGTGCCGCACCCAGGGGCGCAGGGTTTCCAGGGTCCAGCCGGTCCCCGCATAGGCGGTGATGCCCGACATCTTGACATGGACGTTCGGGCGTTCGGCCAACGCCCCGATGTCCGCGGCCCAGCTGTCGAACGCCCCGCCCGCGATGTCGGGAACGCCGCAATGATCCAGCACGAAGACGGTGCCGGGCGCGGCATCGGCCAGGGCGGTCCCCAGGGCCAGTTGCCGCGCCTGCAGGCAAAGGTCGAAGGGCAGCCCGGCCCGGCCCAGGCGGCGGATGTTGTCACGGAACAGGGGCTGTTCCGACAGCTTGTCCGGCATCACGTGCAGCACCCGGCGCACGCCCTTGACGGTGCGGCGGTCCACCGACTCCAGCCAGGACGCGAAGCCCGGCGATTCAGGACGCGCGGCGCTGATCGCGCCCCGGATCAGGCTGCCCGGCTGCGCCATCATGGCCGCCACCCAGGCGGTTTCCCCGGCGATGTCGGGTTCGGCGACATCCACCTCCATGTGCAGCGCGCCGGTGATGCCGACCCGCCGTGCCGTGGCCTGGTAATCGGCAAGCGTCCAGTCGCGGTCCAGCGCGGGAACGCCGCCAAGCCACGGATACCGCAGCCTTTTGCGGTCGATCAGATGCAGATGCGTGTCGAAGATCATCGCCCCCTCCCGAAGATGGCTTGACTTGGTGCCTCAAGTTCCGTTTAGTCATGAAACATAATTCTGTATATGAAATTGTTGGCCTCGGGGGAGGGGTCGGCAGTTCGGGGGGGAAGGTCAATGGCAAGATTCGCATCCGCCAGCGTGCTGGCAATCGTGGCGGCGGGCAGCGCGGCCGCGCAGGACCAGTTCGCGGGCACCACCATCGAGGCCAAGCTGATCGGCGGCCAGCAGTACGAGGCGCTCTATTCGCGCATCGCGGACTGGGAAGCGGCGACCGGCGGCAAGGTCAGCATCATCAGCCAGAAGAACCATTTCGAGCTGGACAAGGAATACAAGGCCGACATCGCGGCGGGCACGGTGGGCTGGTGCGTGGGCTCGAACCATTCGTCCTTCGCCTCGCAATATCCGACGCTGTTCACGGATCTGACGCCGCTGGTTCCCGCCGAAACGGTCGGGGAATTCGTGCCCGGCAACATCGCCGCCGCCACGCTGGACGGGCGGCTGGTCATGCTGCCCCGCGCGCAGTTCGACGTGTCGGCCCTGTATTACCAGAAGTCGCTTTACGAGGATGCCGGGAAGGCGAAAGCCTTTGCGGCCAAATACGGCTATGACCTGGCCGTCCCCGAAACTTGGGCGCAGGTCAGGGACCAGGCCGAGTTCTTCGCCGCCCCGCCGAACTTCTATGGCACGCAGTTCGCGGGCAAGGACGAGGCCATCGTCGGCCGCTTCTATGAACTGCTGGTGGCCGAAGGCGGCACCTTCCTGAACGAGGACGGATCGCCCGCCTTCAATTCGCCCGAAGGGGCCAAGGCGCTGCAATGGTTCGTCGATCTTTACAAGGCGGGCGCGGTGCCGCCGGGGACCACGAACTATCTGTGGGACGACCTGGGCAACGGCTTCGCCTCGGGCACGGTGGCGCTGAACCTGGACTGGCCGGGCTGGTCGGGGTTCTTCAACGACCCGAAATCCTCGAAGGTGGCGGGCAACGTGGGCGTGGCCCCCGCGCCCAAGGGCGGGGCGGGCGTGCGCTCCGGCTGGTCGGGCTTCCACGGCTTTTCCGTGACCGAGACCTGCCCCGACAAGGAGGCCGCCGCCTCGCTGGTCGCGTTCCTGACCAACGAGGACAGCCAGAAGCTAGAAGCGGCGGCAGGCCCGCTGCCCTCGCGCACGGCGGTCTGGGACCACGTCATCGCGCAGGCCAAGGACGACCCCTACAGGTCCGAGGTTCTGGCCGCCTTCCAGGAAACCGCCGCGACCGCCTTTGCCGTGCCCCCGACCCCCTACTGGATCGAGGCCACGAACCTTGTCTATCCCGAACTGCAGGCCGCGATCCTGGGCGACAAGACCGCCGAACAGGCGCTGGCGGATGCCTCCGACGCGGTGGACGAGCTGATGCAGGAAAACGGCGTTTACTGACGCAAGGCGGGGCGGCCCCATGCGCCGCCCCATGGCCCGCCCAAGCACGGAAATCCGATGACGCGCGTGAAGCTGCCCCCCTGGCTGGTCCTGTTGCTGCCGGCCTTCATCATCATTGCGGCGGTGGTGCTGGTTCCGCTGCTGTTGTCGCTGTATTCCAGCTTCACGCCCTATCACCTGACGCGGCCCGACACGCTGTGGAAGGTGAACTTTCCCTTCAACTACCAGAAGGCGCTGACGGACGCGAATTTCTGGGCGGCCTTCGGGCGCACGGTGCTGCTGCTGACGGTCGCGCTGAACCTGGAAATGCTGCTGGGCCTTGGCCTGGCGCTGATGGTGTCCAAGGTCACGCAGGGCCAGCGGCTGCTGCGCACGGCGATGATGTTTCCGATGATGTTCTCGCCCATTCTGGTGGGGTTCCAGTTCAAGTTCATCTTCAACGACAACGTGGGGCTGGTGAACAACGCGCTGCAATCGCTGGGCCTGGCCGATCGGGCGATCCCCTGGCTGGTCGACGGCAACCTGGCCCTGTTCGCGATCATCTGCGCCGAGGTGTGGACCTCGACCTCGGTCTTCGCGATCCTGATCCTGGCGGGGCTTTACGCCATCCCCCAAGACCCACTTGAGGCCGCGAAGGTCGATGGCTGTTCACCCTGGCAAAGCTTTCGCTTCGTGACGCTGCCCTTCCTGATGCCCTTCATCTATATCGCCATGGCGATCCGGTCGCTGGACGTGGCGCGGGCCTATGACATCGTGCAGGTGATGACCAACGGCGGCCCCGCGCGCCGGACCGAGCTTTTGTGGACGCTGATCGGGCGCACCGGCTATGTCGACGCGCGCATGGGATATGCCAATGCCATGGGCTATGTCGCAATCCTGCTGTCCATCGCCTTTACCGTCTATTTCTTCCTGAAGCTGCAACGCGCCCGGCGCGACCTGGGCATGGGGGACTGACATGGCCAGCGTCACCCGCCACCGCCTGAACAAGCGCCTGCTGCGCGCGGGCCACCTGATCGGGCTGTTCGTCGCCATGACGGTCATCTGCCTGCCGGGGCTGTGGGTGGTCCTGAACTCGTTCCGTCCCACGGTCGAGATCATGGCCAAGCCGCCCGTCTGGATCCCCAACGACCTGAACCTGGACCATTACCGCGCCATGTTCGGCGGCGCGGGGGAAGGCGGCGTCCCGGTCTGGACCTATTTCCGCAACTCGCTGATCGTGTCGGTCACCTCGACGCTGATCGCGCTGCTGGTGGGCATGGCGGGCGGCTATGCCTTCGCGCGCTGCAGGTTCAAGCGCAAGTCCACGGCCTTCGTGGTGCTGATGGCCTCGCGCGCGGTGCCCGGGGTCGCGCTGTCCTTGCCGCTGTTCATCATCTTTGGGCGCACCGGCATCATCGACACGCATTTCGGGCTGATCCTGGTCTATGTGGCGATGAACGTGCCCTTCACGATCTGGCTGATCGACGGCTTCTTCCGGCAGGTGCCCAGGGAACTGGCCGAGGCCGCCGAGATCGACGGCTGCACCCGTTGGCAGGCCTTCTGGAAGGTCGAATTCCCGGTGGCCCGCGCGGGCATCGCATCCGCGGGCATCTTCGCCTTCCTGACCAGCTGGAACGAATACGCGCTGGCCAGCCAGCTGACGCGGTCGGTCACTTCCAAGACCATGCCCGTGGGGCTGCTGGATTTCACCTCGCAATTCACGCTCAACTGGGGCGGCATGTGCGCGCTGGCGGTCCTGATGATCCTGCCCGCGCTGGTGCTGACCTTCATCGTGCAGAAACACCTGATCGCCGGTCTGACCTTTGGCGGGGTGAAAGGATAATCATGGCCCAGGTTCACCTGAGAAACGTCGTCAAGCGCTATGGCGCGCTGGATGTCGTGCATTCCATCAGCCTCGACATCGCCGATGGCGAATTCGTGGTGCTGGTGGGCCCGTCGGGCTGCGGCAAGTCCACCACCCTGCGCATGGTCGCGGGGCTGGAGGAGATATCGGACGGCCAGGTGGTGATCGGCGACCGGGTGGTCAATGATTTGCCGCCGCGCGACCGCAACATCTCGATGGTGTTCCAGAACTATGCGCTTTACCCGCACATGACGGTGCGCGAAAACCTGGGCTTCAGCCTGAAGATCGCCAGGCGCCCGCAGGCCCAGATCGATGCGGCCGTGGACGAGGCCGCAGCCATCCTGGCGCTGACGCCGCTTCTGGACCGCAAGCCCGGCGCGCTTTCGGGCGGGCAGCGCCAGCGCGTCGCCATGGGCCGCGCCATCGTTCGCCATCCCGACGTGTTCCTGTTCGACGAGCCCCTGTCGAACCTGGACGCCAAGCTGCGCACCCAGATGCGGGTCGAGATCAAGAAGCTGCACCAGAAGGTCGGCTCGACCGTGATCTATGTCACCCATGACCAAGTCGAGGCGATGACCCTGGCCGACCGCATCGTCATCATGCGCGACGGCCATATCGTGCAGGTGGGCACGCCGCTGGAGGTGTTCGAGGATCCCGCCAACAGCTTCGTGGCGACCTTCATCGGATCGCCGCCGATGAACCTGCTGCCGGGGACCGTGCAGGGGGGCCGGGTCGTGCTGGCCGACGGCACCGCGGTCCCGGTGCCGCCGGGCCTGCATGTGGCGGACGGCCGCCGCGTCCATCTGGGCATCCGCGCCGACAACATCATGCCCGAGGGGCATTCCCTGCCCCCCACCGCCCACATGGCCCATGTGGACATGCCCGTCACCCTGACCGAGCCTCTGGGCACCGAAACCCTGCTGTTCGCCACCCTGGCGGGGGCCGAGGTCCAGGCCAAGATGCTGAACCCGCGTCCGGTGACACCGGGCGAGCGGCTGCGCTTCGGTATCGCGCTGGACAAGTGCCACCTGTTCGACGCCGACAGCGGCGTCAGCCTGAGGATGTGACATGGCCCGCATCGTCCACGCCGAGGCTTTTCTTGTCGATCTGGAACCCCGGGTGCGCCGCACCGACGCGATCCAGAGCTTCAAGTCCCAGGAAACGATCTTCGTCCGCGTGACCGACGCCGATGGCGCGGCGGGCATGGGCTATTCCTACACCATCGGCGATGGCGGCCACGCGGTCCTGTCGCTGCTGGAACGCACGCTTCTGCCCGCGCTGATGGGCCGCGACGGGGACATGATCGAACAGGTCTGGCGCGGCCTGCTGTTTCGCAGCCATGCGACGGCGGTGGGCCCCATCATGTCGCTGGCCCTTGCCGCCATCGACACCGCGCTGTGGGATCTGCGGGGGCGGCGCGCGGGGCTGCCGCTGCATGTGCTGGCGGGCGGGGCGAAATCCGCCGTGCGGATGTATTCGACCGAGGGCGGCTGGCTGCACCTGGAACCCGCCGCCCTGGTCGACGACGCGCTGGCGATGCGCGAGGCGGGTTTCCACGGATCCAAGATCAAGATCGGCACGCCAACGGTCTCGGGGGACGCGGCGCGGCTCTCGGCGGTGCGCGCGGCCCTGGGCGAGGATTACGAGATCATGACCGACGCCAACCAGTCGATGACCGCCCCCGAGGCCGCGCGCCGCCTGCCCTTGCTGGAGCAGCTGAACATCGCCTGGTTCGAGGAGCCGCTGCCCGCCGACGACATCGCGGGCCATGCCCGCCTGGCCCGCCAGTCGCGCGTGCCCGTCGCGGTGGGCGAAAGCCTGTATTCGCCGGGCCAGTTCGCGGATTACATCGCGGCGGGCGCCTGCGGGATCGTGCAGGCCGACGTGGCCCGCGTGGGCGGGATCACCCCCTGGCTGAAGGTCGCCCACCTGGCCGAGGCGCACAACCTGTCCATCTGCCCGCATTTCCTGATGGAAATCCATGTCAGCCTGGTCTGCGCGGTGCCCAACGCCCCCTGGCTGGAATACATCCCGCAGCTGGACGACATCGCCGCCCCCATGGCGCGCGACGGCGGCATGGCCATCGCGCCCGCCGCGCCCGGCCTGGGCATCGCCTGGGACCACGACAGCCTGCGCGCGCGGACCATGCAAGGATCGCGCCTGACCGTCACGGAGGATCCCGCATGAAGCGCTACGCATCCCTCATCGCCCTGTCCGAGGACGGCAAGGCCGAATACCGCGCCCTGCACGCCGCCGTCTGGCCCGCCGTCCTGGACAAGATCGCAGATTGCCATATCCGCAACTACTCGATCTTCCTCAAGGAACCGGAAAACCTGCTGTTTTCCTATTTCGAGTACCACGGCAGCGATTATGACGCCGACATGGCCCGCATGGCCGAAGACCCGGAAACGCAGCGGTGGTGGGCCGTCAACAAGCCCCTGCAACGCCCGCTTGACACCCGCGCGGACGGCGAATGGTGGGCCGCCATGGCCGAGGTCTTTCATGCCGACTGACCTGCGCCAGACTGTCGCCGCGCCCTCGCGCAGCCTGCCCATCGTGATCTTCGGGGCCGGATCCATCGTGGGGGACGCGCATCTGCCCGCCTACCAGGCGGCGGGCTTCACCGTGGCGGGCATCTTCGATCCCGACCGCGACAAGGCCGCAAGGCTGGGCCATGCCTTTGCCAGCGTGGAACAGGCCGTGGCGCTTGGCACGGGGGCGGTCTATGACCTGGCCGTGCCGCCTGCCGCCATTCCCGGCATCCTGGAACAGCTTCCCCCCGGCGCGGTGGTGCTGATCCAGAAGCCGATGGGCAGCGACCTGGCGGCGGCGACCGAGATCCTCCGCCTCTGCCGGGCGCGCGACCTGAAGGCCGCCGTGAACTTCCAGTTGCGCTTCGCCCCCATGGCGCTGGCGCTGAAGGATGCCGTGGCCCGGGGGATGCTGGGCGAGATCGTCGATTTCGACGCCTGGCTGGCGCTGGACACGCCCTGGCACCTGTGGGCCTTCCTGGCCGACCTGCCGCGCGTGGAAATCCTGCTGCATTCGATCCATTATCTGGATCTGGTCCGCGACCTGCTGGGCAACCCCCGGGGCGTCCATGCCAGGACGATGGGCCATCCGTCCTCCACGGTGTCGAACACCCGCACGGCGATGATCCTGGATTACGGCGACCGGATCCGGGCGGCCCTGTCGGTCAACCACAACCACGCCTTCGGCCGGAAATTCCAGGCCTGCGAGTTCCGCATCTGCGGGACCAAAGGCGCGGCCTGGATGAAGCTGGGCGTGAACCTGGACTATCCCAGGGGCGAGCCGGACGAATTGTGGCTGAACACCGGCGGCGACTGGCAGCAGGTGCCTCTGGCGGGCAACTGGTTCCCCGACGCCTTCAGGGGCCGCATGACGCAGGTGATGCGCTTTGCCGTGGGCGACGACCCGGCCCTGCAAGGCAGCGCCGAGGATGCCTGGCACACCATGGCCCTGGTCGAGGCCGCCTATGACAGCAGCGCCAAACCGGCGCATCCGATCAGGACTTCCCCCGATGCTTGAACAGACGACCTATTTCGAGGATTACGAGATCGGGCAGGGCCGCACCACGGTGGGCCGCACCATCACCGAAACCGACTTCGTGGTCCATGCGGGCCATTCGGGCGATTTCTTCCCCCACCACCTGGACGCCGAGTTCTGCAGGACGCTGCCTTTCGGCCAGCGCATCGCCCATGGAACGATGGTCTTCACCATCGGCGTCGGGCTGACCGCGACGATCATCAACCCGGTGGCATTCTCCTATGGCTATGACCGGATGCGCTTCGTCAAGCCGGTCTTCATAGGCGACACCATCCGTTCGGCGGTCCGGATCATCGCGAAGGAACCCATGGCAAACCGCCCCGGATACGGCCGCGTCGTGGAACGCCTGACCGTCACCAAGCAGACGGGCGAAACGGCGCTGGTCGCCGACCACATCTACATGGTCGAGATGCGGCCATGACCGGGCCGTTCCTTCTGCTGTCGGACAAGGACAACGTGCTGGTCGCCCGCGCCAATGCGCCCGAGGGGCTGGCCGTCGCGCTGGAAGGCGGCACCGTGATCCTGTCGCGCCCGATCCCCATGGCCCACAAGATCGCCCGCCACCCCATCGCGGCGGGCGCGGTGATCCTGAAATACGGAATGCCCATCGGCATCGCCACCACTGAGATCGCGGCGGGCGAGCATGTGCATGTCCACAACATCCGTTCCGCCTATACCGCGACGCATGCGTTGCAGGATGCGGACGGCCTGTCGGCGGGGGTGTCGCTATGATGCAGGGCTGGTTGCGCGCGGACGGGCGCAAGGGGATCCGCAACACGGTGGTGGTGGCCTATCTGGTCGAATGCGCGCATTTCGTCGCGGCGGAAATCGTGGCCCGCTTCCGCGACCGCGACGTGCAGCTGATCGGCTTTCCGGGCTGTTTTCCCAACGAATACGCCGCCCGCATGATGGAGCGTCTTTGCACCCATCCCAATGTCGGCGCGGTGCTGTTCGTCAGCCTGGGCTGCGAAAGCTTCGACAAGGTGCGGGCGGCCAATGCGGTGGACGCGTCAGGCAGGCCTGTGAAAACGCTGGTGATCCAGAAGGCAGGCGGCACCCGCGCGACCGTCGAGGCGGGCGTGGACTGGGTCGCGCAGGCGCTGGAGAGGATCGCCCGGGTGCCGCGCGTTCCCATGGCCGTGTCGGATCTGGTCATCGGCACCGTTTGCGGCGGGTCGGACGGCACCTCGGGGATCTCGGGCAATCCGGCGGCGGGGCGCGCCTTCGACCTGCTGGTGGCCGAAGGCGCGGCCTGCATCTTCGAGGAAACGGGCGAGCTGATCGGCTGCGAGGACATCATGGCCAGCCGCGCGGTGACACCGGAACTGGGGCAGGTGCTGCGCGAAAGCGTGCAAAAGGCGGAACGCTATTACGCGACGCTGGGATACGGATCCTTCGCGGCGGGCAATGCCGCCGGGGGTCTTTCCACCATCGAGGAGAAGTCCCTGGGCGCCTATGTCAAGTCCGGCGACAGCCCGATCCGTGGGCTGATCAAGCCGGGCGACATTCCCCCCGGGGGCGGGCTTTACCTGATGGACGTGGTGCCCGACGGCGAGGTGCGCTTCGGCTTTCCCAACATCAGCGACAACGCCGAAATCGTCGAGATGATCGCGTCGGGCGCGCATCTGTCGCTGTTCGTGACCGGGCGCGGGTCGGTGGTCGGATCGGCGATTTCCCCCGTCATCAAGATCTGCGCCAACCCCGACACCTATCGCGCTCTGGCCGGGGACATGGACATCAACGCCGGCGACATCATCGAGGGCCGGCGCAGCATCGACGAGGTGGGCCGCGAGATCCGCGACCTGGTGCTGGCCGTCGCGGGCGGGCGGCAGACCAAGTCCGAGGAACTGGGCCACCGCGAATTCATCCTGACCTACAAGTCATTCGAACCGATCGGCCCGGCCTGCCTGCCGGGCGCAGCATGAAGGATCACGCAATGCAAGGATCACTGGGGCAAAGACTGTCGGGCAAGCGCGCCCTGATCACCGCCGCGGGCCAGGGGATCGGCCGCGCCACCGCCCTGCGCATGGCATCCGAAGGGGCCGAGGTTCTGGCGACCGACGTGAACGGCGACCTGCTGGCCGACCTGGGCGGCCAGGGGATCGCGACGCGGGTTCTGAACGTCCTGGACCCGGCGGCCATCGCGGCGACGGTGGGGGACGCGGGGCGCATCGACGTGCTGTTCAACTGCGCGGGCGTGGTCCATGCGGGCGACATCCTGGCCTCGACCGAGGCCGAATGGGACTTCGCCTTCGACCTGAACTGCAAGACGATGTACCGGATGATGCGGGCCGTGCTGCCGGGGATGATCGCCCAGGGGGCGGGGTCGATCATCAACATGGCGTCCGTCGCGGGGCCGATCACGGCGCCGGTCAACCGCTTCATCTATTCCGCCTCCAAGGCGGCCGTGGGGGGCATGACGAAGGCCGTCGCGCAGGATTACGTCAAGCAGGGCATCCGCTGCAACGCGGTCTGCCCTGGCACGGTGGACAGCCCCTCGATGCACCAGCGGCTGCGCGACACGGGCAATTACGAAGCGGCCCTTGCCGCCTTCATCGCGCGCCAGCCCATGGGCCGCATCGGCACGCCCGAGGAGATCGCCGCGCTGGTGACCTATCTTGCCGCCGACGAATCCGCCTATACCACCGGACAGCTGATCGCCATCGACGGCGGCTGGACCATCTGACGAAAGGATCCCCCATGAAACTTGTCCGCTATGGCGAACGCGGGTCTGAAAAGCCCGGCCTGATCGACGCCGGGGGCCGCATCCGCGACCTGTCGGCCCATGTGCCCGACATCGCGGGCGACGTGCTGGCTGAGCTGTCGGGCCTTGCCGCGATCGACCCCGACACCCTGCCGCTGGTCGGGGGCGAGCCGCGCCTTGGGGCCTGCGTGGGCGGGATCGGCAAGTTCATCTGCATCGGCCTGAACTATTCCGACCACGCCGCCGAATCCGGCATGGCCGTTCCGCCCGAGCCGGTGATCTTCGCCAAATACACCAGCGCGATCTGCGGCCCGAACGACCCCATCATCATCCCGCGCGGATCGGAAAAGACCGACTGGGAAGTCGAGCTGGCCTTTGTCATCGGCAAGCGCGCGAAATACGTGGCCGAGGCCGACGCCATGGACCATGTCGCGGGCTTTTGCGTGTGCAACGACGTGTCCGAGCGCGCCTTCCAGACCGAGCGTTCGGGCCAATGGTCCAAGGGCAAGTCCTCGGACAACTTCGGCCCGCTTGGCCCCTGGCTGGTCACGCGGGACGAGGTGGCCGATCCGCATGACCTGCACATGTGGCTGACGGTGAACGGCGAAAGGGTCCAGGACGGATCGACCGCCACGATGGTCTATCAGATCCCCTATCTGGTCAGCTATCTGTCGCAGTTCTTCACGCTGCATCCGGGCGACGTGATCTCGACCGGGACGCCGCCGGGCGTCGGCCTGGGCATGAAGCCGCCGCGTTACCTGAAGGCGGGCGACAGGGTCAGCCTGGGGATCGCAGGCTTGGGCGAGCAGCACCAGGTCTGCATCGACGACGATTGAAGGGGGGGGGGGCAGGGGGCGGCTGCCCCCGGCCTTCATCAGGCGGCGAATTTCAGGCACATCGGGGTGCCGATGGCGATGCCCTGTCCCGTGTCGGTCAGCGCGCCGGTACCGGCATCGCGGGCCAGGATGCTGATGCGGTCGCTGTTCTGGTTGGCGACCAGCAGGTGACGGCCCGATGGCGTCAGGGCCAGGTTGCGGGGCGTCCGCCCGCCGGACGGCACCGTGCCGCAGGGCCTCAGGTGCCCCGTGCCCTCGACCGCGAAGACGGCCACGCTGTCATGCCCCCGGTTGCCCGCATACAGGAACCGCCCGTCGCCCGTGACCGCGATGTCCGAGCAATGGTTCCCGGACCGCGCCTGTTCGGGGACCGTGGGCTGCACGTCGATGGGGGCCAGCGCGCCGGTGCCGGGATCCAGCCTGTGGGCGGTCACGGTCGAATCCAGTTCGTTCACGGTGAAGACCAGATGCCCGAAGGTGGCCATGTGACGCGGCCCCGCGCCGGGCGCGGTTGCCGTTTCCGCGATCCGCTGCAATCCGTTGCCTGTGGCGCGATAGCTGACCAGCCGGTCGCAGCCCAGGTCGGCGACGACCAGCAGCCCGCCGGGCATCTCGGCCAGGCTGTGGGCATGGGCGCGTTCCTGCCGCTGCGGATCCGGGCCCCGGCCCCTGTGGGCGGCGCTGGCGGTGGCGGGCGACAGCCGCCCGTCCGGCAGCAGGTCGAACATCGCAAGCGACTGGTCCGGCCCGCCCTCGCCCACGGTATAGTTGACGACGAACAGGCGCCGCCCGTCGCGCGACAGGACGTTATGCGCGGCGATGCTGCCCAGCGTCGGCTGGCAGTTCAGGTACTCCAGCCGCCCCGCCGCGCGGTCGAAGGCCAGGGCGGTCACCAGCCCTTCGCGCCATTCGGCCACCTCGGAATTGGCATAGATGCGGGCGCCGTTGGGCGTCACCGACAGGAAGGTCGGGTTTTCCACATGCGGCCATCCGGCCAGATCCCGTGCCTCCAGCGTCGCCTCGTCCAGGGAAAGGACGCGCAGCCCGTTCCCGCGCGCGCCCTGGAAATAGGGCGTCTCGCGGTTCAGCGTGCCGACGAACAGAAGCAGGTTCCGCGCCATCTTGCGTTCCATCCGTGAAAACGACGATTGCACTTGAACGCGATTGACCCCAAGGGGTCAATCGTCAAGCATCCCTGCCCAGCCTTTGAAGGAAAAGCGATGTCCGACCCCGAAGAAGAAGGCCGCTATCGCGCCCCCGCGCTGGACAAGGGGCTGGACATGCTGGAACTGCTGGCCGCATCCGAACAGGGCATGACCCTGAAGGAGATCGCGCAGGCCCTGGACCGCAGCCCGACCGAGCTTTACCGGATGCTGGACCGCCTGGCCCGGCGCGGCTATGTTGCGCGCGAAGGCGACAGCTATGCCCTGACCATGAAGCTGTTCTTGCTGGCCCATCAAAGCCCGCCGATCCGCCGCCTGGTCGGGCAGGCGATGCCCCCCATGCGCCGTTTCACCAACAAGGCCGAACAGGCCTGCCACCTGGTCCGCTATGACCGGGGCGACCTGGTGGTCATCGCGCAGGTCGAGGCGGCAGGATACTGGGGCCTGACGATCCGCGTGGGCGCGCGGATCGGGCTGGTCAATTCCGGCTCGGGGCACGTGATCCTGGCCCATGCCTCGGCCGAGGAGCGCGCGCTGATGTTCCAGGAACACGAGGCCCTGCCCTTCGAGACCCCCCCGCCCGACCTGGAGGCGCGCCTGGCCGCCGTGCGCGCCAAGGGATACGAGGCCATGGAAAGCCAGCAGACCCCCGCCGTCTGGAACTTGTCGGTGCCGATCCTGGATGCGAACGGCGGGGTGCTGGCCGCGCTGACTTGTCCCTTTGTCGCGCGTCTGGACCGCCCCGACGCCCTGGACCGCAGAACCGTGCTGAAGATGCTGATCGCCACGGGGCAGGAAATCTCGCGCAGTCCCGCATCCGCCTGACGCCTTGCCGACATGCCCTTCGCCCCGGTCCTTGCGGCCGGGGCATTTTCATGCGCCGCGCCCATATTGGCGCTTGCCTAAACATTCCATAAATGAAAGTGTCATTTACCAACGAAATGCCAATGCCTGGGGAGAGACCGGGTTGAGTGATCTCGCAAGCCTGCCTTTGGACGGCCTGACCGTGCTGGACATGAGCCAGTTCCTGTCGGGGCCCTATTGTTCGCTGCGGCTGGCGGACATGGGCGCCCGCGTCATCAAGATCGAACGCCCCGACGGGGGCGACCTGTCGCGCCGCCTGTATCTGTCGGACACGGAAATCGGCGGGGATTCGACCATTTTCCACGCCATCAACCGGGGCAAGGAAAGCCTGGCCATCGACCTCAAGAACCCCGCCGACCTGGGGGCGCTGAAGCGGCTGATCGGCCAGGCGGACGTGCTGATCCAGAACTTCCGGCCCGGGGTCATCGAACGGCTGGGCCTGGATTACGATGCGGTGCGGGCGATCAACCCGCGCCTCGTCTATGCCTCGATTTCGGGCTATGGCGATGAGGGGCCCTGGGTCGCGCGGCCGGGGCAGGATCTGCTGGCGCAGGCGCGGTCGGGCGCCATGTGGCTGAACGGGGACGAGGATCAGGGCCCGGTGCCCTTTGGCCTGGCCATCGCCGACATGCTGGCGGGCGCGGCCGCCTGCCAGGGGATCCTGGCGGCGCTGGTGCGGCGCGGGGTGTCCGGGACGGGGATGCAGGTGCAGACCAGCCTGCTGGAAGTGCTGGTCGATTTCCAGTTCGAGGTTCTGACCACCTATCTGAACGACGGCGAACGCCCCCCGCGCCGGTCGTCCTTCCGCAGCGCGCACGCCTATCTGTCGGCGCCTTACGGCGTTTACCAGGCCCGTGACGGGTTCCTGGCCATCGCCATGACGCCCATCGCGAAGCTGGCCGACCTGATGGGGATCGCGGACCTGGCCCCCTATCGCGACGACCCCGCAAGCTGGTTCACCGAACGCGACAAGATCAAGCGCCTGATCGCCGCCACTGTGGCCACGCGGACCGTGGACGACTGGCTGGCCGTGCTGGAGCCTGCGGACATCTGGTGCGCCAAGGTGCTGGACTGGCCGGAACTGATGGCGTCCGAGGGGTTTGCGGCGCTGGACATGCTGCAAACCGTGACGCGCGGCGACGGCGTGTCGATCCGCACCACCCGCCTGCCGCTGCGCCTGGACGGCCAGCGCCCCCGCGTGCGGGACGCGGCCCCCCTGATCGGCGCCCACAGCGCCGCCATCCGCAAGGAGTTCGGGTTGTGACGGTCCTGAAGGGCATGACCTGGAACCATCCGCGGGGCCATGATCCGATGGTGGCCTGTTCGGCCCTCTGGGCGGACCGGACGGGCGTGCGGATCGATTGGGACCAACGCTCGCTTCAGGATTTTGAAAGCTATCCGGTCGAGGATCTGGCCCGCGCCTATGACCTGATCGTCATCGACCATCCCCATGTCGGCCAGATCACGCGCGAGACCTGCCTTGCGCCCCTGGACGTGCCGGGGCGAGAGGCCGAGTTCGCCGCCCTGGCGGCGGGCAGCGTGGGGCCGTCCTTTCCCAGCTATCGCTGGCAGGGGCGGCAATGGGGCTTTCCCATCGACGCCGCCACGCAGGTCCTGGCCTGGCGGCCCGACCTGCTGGACCGCGCGCCCGCGACCTGGAAGCAGGTCATGGACCTTGCGCGCGAAGGCCGCGTGATGCTGCCCCTGCGTCCGCCGCATTCGCTGATGTGCCTGTATTCGCTGGCGGGCAACCTGGGGACGCCCTGCCAGGTCACGGGGGACCAACTGATCGGCCCGCAGGCCGGGGCCGCCGTCTGGCAGATGCTGCGCGGCCTGGCCGACCTGGTGGATCCCGCCTGCGCAGGCATGGACCCCATCGCCGTCTTCGAGGAGATGGCCCGCCCCGGATCCCCCATCGCCTGCGCGCCGCTGATCTATTGCTATGTCAGCTATGCGATCCCGGGGTTCCGGCCGAACCAGATCCGCTTTGCCGACATGCCGGTGGCGGGCACGGGCGGCCCGGTCGGATCCGCGCTTGGCGGGACGGGGATCGCGGTCTCGGCCTTCTCGGATCACCGCGAGGCCGCGATGGACTTCGCCTACTGGATCGCGGGCCCCGAGGCGCAGACCGGCCCCTATGCCGCGTCCGGCGGCCAGCCCGGCTTGGCTGCGGCGTGGGAGGACGACCGCGTCAATGCCGCCACCGCCGACACCTATCGCGCGACCCGCGCCACCCATGAGGGGGCCTGGCTGCGCCCCCGGCACGACGGCGCCATGGCCTTCCAGCAGGCCGCCGCGCAGCGCGTCACCGACGGACTGACGGCGTGGGACGGCGCAGGCCCGGTGATTGACGACATCAACCGCCTGTTCCGGGACAGTTTTGCGGCACGGTGACTGGGCGTCACCCCTGATCTGCGCCGGTCGGGGGCTGATCGCCGAAGGCGTCGTGTCGGAGTTCGCCGTGTCGGATTTCAACAAAGACGTGGGCCAGCAGACCAACCAGATCCGGTCCTTCATCGACAAGGACTGTGGCCACCGGGCTTGACGACGCCATCAAGGCGGCGCGCGGCGCGGGCATCCCCTTCGTCCCGGCGGCGGGGTCCGTCACCGCCACCGGGCCGCCGCCGTGCTGGCCCGGTTCGCCCGCACCTCCATCGACCTTGACGCCCCGGCGGGCACGCTGCCCCTGGCCGCGCAGCAACTGGTCGTGCTGGCCCGTGCGGTCGCCCGCGATCCCCGCGTGCTGATCCTGACCGACCTGACGCTGACAATCCTGCGTAGCGGCGCGCTCACTGGCGCGCTGTCGCGCGGGCTGGAGATCCATCCGCTGATCGTGACGCTGGAAACCGGCATGATCGTGCTGGTGCTGACCCGGAGCAACACGCTGCTGATCGGCCTGGGGGTCCAGCCCGCGTCCGTGCAGGCGGCCCCGGGCGCGAACGGCATTTCCGCATGAGGAAAGGCAAGGCGTCTCTATCATCTGATGGATGCGCGCCCTGAAACGGGGGATCACCGTCGGCCCATCCAGAGGCTTCAGGCAACAGGAGGCTGCGATGGCGATCAGGTTTGCGCAGGATGCGGGCGGCAGGTTGACGGGAACGAACAGCAGGGATCTTCTGTGGGGCGGCGACGGCGCGGACAGGATCTTCGGGCTGGACGGGGCCGATTACCTTTACGGCGGATACGGGGACGACAGGCTGGACGGGGGGTCGGGCAGCGACCATCTGCGCGGCGCGGCGGGCAGCGACCGGCTTTGGGGCGGGTCGGGGGCCGATCTTCTGGCAGGCGGGTCGGACGCGGATTACTTCATCTTCCGCGCAGCCGACGGCCCCTCGGCCGATACGGTCCGGGACTTTACGGTCGGCGAGGATCGGCTGGTGCTTGGCGGCGGATTGCGGGTCAGCGCAAGCCGCTGGAAGGACGTGGATGGGGACGGCGACACCGACACGATCCTGACCCTGAGCAATTCGGGCACCATCGTCCTGCTGGGTGTGGACGAGCCGACGGGATGGGGCGTCGCGGGACCGAACGCCATGGCCCTGTCGGATCTTCTGGCCTAAGGCCGCCCATGGCCGCCCCCATGGGCGGTTGATCGGGCGGCCCGTCGGTGGGACACTTTCCCAAGGGGGGCGCCATGGAGGACAGGGTTCGATCCTGGCAACTGGTCGAGCATCTTCTGGATGCCTCGGTCAGTCCCGAGCGTGTCGATGAGCTGATCACCCTCTGGGACGCGCAGATGGAACGCGCGGGCATGAGCCAGCCGCGCCTTGCGGAATTCGCGGGCCCCGCCTTTGCCCACCAGATCGCCGGGGTGCTGCAGATCCTGGAACAGTTGCAGGCGGCCGAGTTGCGCCGGGCCAACGACCTGTTGTCGGCGATGCTGGGGGCGGCGATGGTGCTGGCGGGGGACGGGACGGTCGTCGCCTCGAACGACGGGGCCGCCCGGCTGTTCGGCCTGTGCCCCGGCGGCTCGGTCCGCCGGATGGCGCTGGACGCCGCCGACATGGACATCCTGACGACGCGCCTGGCGCAGATCGCGGCCGGAACCCCCGCCGACGATATCCTGCGGCTTTGTCCGGCAGGCTTCGACCATGCGGTCCTGGTGCATCTGAAGGCCATGCCGCACACGGGCAGCCGCCGCCATGTGCTGGCCGTGACCAGCGAGTTCGCCTGGCCCCCCGGGGTGTCCGATCTTCTGGCGCGGGTCTTCAGGCTGACCGGGGCCGAGACCGAGGTGATGCGCAGGCTGGCCGGGGGCGGCACCGTCGCGGGGATCGCCGCCGCCACGGGGCGCGGCGCGGGCACCGTGCGGTCGCAGCTGCACGCGGTGCTGCAAAAGACCGGCGCCCGCAGCCAGGCGGAACTGATGCGCCTGGCGATGGTGCTGGCGCAGTCGGTCCCGGCGGGAGCCGAACCCCCGCGCCCCCTCGCCGCGCCCGCGCCCCACCAGCGGTTCCACCGGATGCCGGACGGGCGGCGGCTGGAGGTGCTGAGCTTCGGCGATCCCGCCGGGCGGCCGGTGATCTGGATGCAGTCGAACTATGGCCTGTGGCGCCTGCCGCGCGCGGCCGAGGCCGACATGGCCCGGCGCAGGCTGCGGGTGATGGTGCCCTTTCGCGCAGGCTATTGCGGCAGCGATCCCGTCCCGCCGGGCAGCCACCCCTTCGACATCGCCGTGGCCGACCTGCGCGCGCTGATGCGCCAGTTGCGCCTGCGATCGGCGGTGGTGGTCGCCCCCGGCCACGACATCCGCATCGCGCTGATGCTGGCGCGGGCCGCGCCGGACCTTGTGCGGGCCGTCTTCGCCATCGGCGCGGGCTTTCCGATCCTGAACGACACGCAATACCGCCGCCTGATCCCCATCGCGCGCTTCACCCGCACCTGCGCCCGCTACAGCCCCAGGGTGCTGCCCTTCCTGATCCGCAGCATGAGGGTCGTCATATCGACCTATGGGCTGGAACGCTATCTGCGCGGGATCCTGGCGCGCATCCCCGCCGACGCCCGCGCCATGGCCGACCCCGAGGTCGCCGCGGCCTTCCGCGACGGGGTGGACAAGACATTTTTCGCCGAGCCCTGGTCGGAAACCGCCTTTTGCACCGAACTGCCCTTGTTCCACGAGGACTGGCCCGGGGATCTGGGCCATGTCGCCTGTCCCGTCACCCTGATCCATGGCGAGCAGGACGGCAACGCGCCCTTCGAGACCGCGCTTGAATACTGCGCCCTGTATCCCGGCTGGCGCTGCGTCGCCTGGCCGGACGAGGGCGAGCTGGTCGCGCATGTGCAGTGGCGCGCCGTGCTGGACCTGATCGGCCAGGCCTGGGCGCCGGAAACGCCGCTTTCCATCATCTGATGGATGAACCGGCCCCGGCGGTGGCCGATCCTTGGCCCCGTGGCTGGATCGCGCCAGCCATGACCCATGCGTTGTCATCAAGGATTGTCATCATGATCGAGCTTTTGATCTCGGCCTGCCTGACTACCGGGCCGGTCTGCAAGGACTTCTCGCTTCTGTTCGACGGCCGAGAGGTGTCGCTGATGACCTGCACGATCAGCGGGCAGGCCGCCCTTGCCCCTTGGCAGCAGGATCACCCCGAATGGCAGGTGCGGCGATGGCTGTGCCGCCACGCCGACCGGCGCGAGGTGTCGCTGTAGCGTCGCGCCATGCTGACGGATTCAGGAATGTTTCAAGGCGCTTTCGGGACAGGACCGGCATCATGGTCAATCCTTCCCCTGAGTTCGCCAGGGAAAGGCAGGATGACCATGACCGCGCGGCGTCGAAGGGGATGCCCTGGTCGGCCAGGCGGCTTGCCGTCGGCGTGGCGTGCCCCTGGGCGTGATGATGGGCCGGGTCAGGATCATCGACAGGGCGCGGCCCCATGGCGCCTCGCCCGCCACGATCCTGTGCAAGATCATCCTGTTCGCCGCCGCCATGGTGCTGCCGGCGATCGTTGAAAACGCCGAGAAACGCATCGCATACTCCGCAGGAGCGAGATGATGAACGAGATGACCCCGATGGCCGATTATGTCTTTGCGCCCGAACCCACGCCCACCATCCCGGTGGCGGGCAGCAACAAGCTGTTTCCCGTGCGCCGCATCTATTGCGTGGGCCGCAACTTCGCCGACCACGCCATCGAGATGGGCCACGACCCCGACAAGGAACCGCCCTTCTTCTTCCAGAAGAACCCCGATTCGATCCTTCCGCCCGGCAAGGACTTTCCCTATCCCCCGGAAACGAACGACGTGCATCACGAGATCGAACTGGTCGTGGCGCTGAAATCGGGCGGCACCGACATCCCGCTGGACAAGGCGCTGGACTGCGTCTTCGGCTATGGCGTGGGCCTGGACATGACCCGGCGCGACCTGCAAGGCCAGGCCAAGAAGATGGGCCGTCCCTGGGAAACGGGAAAATCCTTCGAGGCCTCGGCCCCCTGTTCGGCCATCCACCCGGTGTCCGAGGTGGGCCATCCCGCGCAGGGCGCGATCCGCCTTGCCGTGAATGGCCGGACGCGCCAGGAAGGCGACCTGAACCAGATGATCTGGAAGGTGCCGGAAATGATCGCCCATCTGTCGCGCCTGTTCGCGCTGCGCCCCGGCGACGTGATCTTCGCGGGCACCCCGGCGGGCGTCGGCGCGGTGGTGCGCGGCGACGTGATGACCGGCCATGTCGAGGGCGTGGACGACATCACGGTCACCGTGGTCTGAGCCCTGCCGCGGCGCGAACGCGCGATGCCCCCGTCCCTGACGCCTGTGACAGCCCTCACCGTCATGCTGGCCGTCAGCGGCTGCGTCTTGGGCCTCTCTGGCCGGGCTTCGGGGCGGGGCGTCCTGATCGCGTGCCCTGCTGACGCCGTCTTCGGCATCGTCGCCCCGAGGGGCGCGCGGGCGGCCCCTGCCATCGCGGCCCGCGCGCAGGAAACCGCGTGGCGGGTGCGGTGGGGCGCTGACGCCGCCCGGATCCTCTGCTAAGGCACGGATACCGAAACCACCTTTTGCAAGACAGGTTCACGACATGGCTGATCTGCCCGCCCCTGACATCATCTACACCAAGGTTGACGAAGCCCCGCAAATCGCCTCGGCCTCGCTTTTGCCGATCATCCGGGCCTTTGCCTTGGCGGCGGGGATCACGGTGGGCACGCGCGACATCTCGCTGGCCGGGCGGATCATCGCGGCCTTCCCCGAACGCCTGACCGAGGCGCAGCGCCAGTCCGACGACCTGGCGGAACTGGGCGAACTGGTCAAGACGCCCACGGCCAACGTGATCAAGCTGCCCAACATCAGCGCCTCGGTTCCCCAGCTGGTGGCGGCGGTGAAGGAATTGCAGGCCCAGGGCTATGACATCCCCGACTATCCCGAGGAACCGGCGACCGACGCGGAACGCGACATCCGCGCCCGCTTCGACGCCATCAAGGGATCGGCGGTGAACCCGGTGCTGCGCGAAGGAAACTCGGACCGGCGCGCGGCGGTGGCGGTCAAGAACTATGCAAAGGCCAACCCCCATTCGATGGGCACGTGGTCGGCGGACAGCAGGACGCGCGTGTCCACCATGTCGGGCGACGATTTCCGCACGAACGAGATTTCGGCCACCCTGTCCGAAGCGCAGGCCGGCAAGGCGCGCATCGAGCTGGTGGCGGATGACGGGTCCGTCACCGTGCTAAAGGACGGCGTGGCCTATCCGGCAGGCACGGTGGTGGACGCCACCTTCATGTCGGCCCGGGCGCTGGACGCCTTTCTGGCCGAACAGATCGAGGTGTCCAAGCGCGAGGGCATCCTGTTCTCGATCCACCTGAAGGCCACGATGATGAAGGTGTCGGACCCGATCATCTTCGGCCATGCGGTGAAGCAGTTCCTGAAGCCCGTGTTCGACAAGCATGGCGCGGCGCTGGAGGCGGCGGGGGTGGACCCGAACTCGGGCCTCGGCACCCTGCTGGAGCGGGTGGCCGACATGCCCGGGGGGCAAGCCATCCGGGCCGAGATCGACGCGGTCCTGGCCGACCGGCCGCCGATGTACATGGTCAATTCGGACAAGGGCATCAGCAACCTGCATGTGCCCTCGGACGTGATCATCGACGCCTCGATGCCGGCGCTGCTGCGCGCGGGCGGCAAGGGGTGGGGGCCGGACGGGAAGGCTGCGGACACCAACTGCGTGATCCCCGACAGCTCTTACGCCGCGGTCTATGAGGAAGCGGTGCGCTATTTCAAGGAAACCGGCGCGCTGGATCCGGCAAGCGCGGGCACGGTGCAGAACGTCGGCCTGATGGCCCAGAAGGCCGAGGAATACGGATCGCACCCGACCACCTTCCAGATCCCGCATGACGGCACGGTGCAAATCGTGCTGGCCAATGGCGACGTGCTGCACCGGCACAAGGTGCGGGCGGGCGACATCTGGCGCGCGGCCTCGACCCGGCAGGCGGCCATCGAGGACTGGGTGCGGCTGGCGATTTCCCGCCAGAAGGCCGAGGGGTGCCAGGCGATCTTCTGGCTGGACGCCGACCGCGCCCATGACGCGGAACTGATCAAATACGTCACCCCCATCCTGGGAGCCGAGGGCGTGTCGGACAGGTTCCAAATCCTTCCCCCGCGCGAGGCGACCCGGCTGTCGCTGGAAACCATCCGCAAGGGCGAAAACTCCATCGCCATCACCGGCAACGTCCTGCGCGACTATCTGACCGACCTGTTCCCGATCCTGGAACTGGGCACCAGCGCCAAGATGCTGTCCATCGTCAAGCTGATGAACGGCGGCGGCATGTTCGAGACCGGCGCGGGCGGTTCCGCCCCCAAGCACGTCCAGCAGATCATGGAGGAAAACCACCTGCGTTGGGATTCGCTGGGCGAGTTCTGCGCGCTTGGCGAAAGCCTGAAGTTCCTGGCCGAGGCCACGGGCAACGCCAAGGCCCGCATCCTGGGCGAGGCGGTCGATGCCGCGACCCAGGGCGTGCTGGACAACAACCGCTCGCCCCTGGCCAAGGCCGGGCAGACCGACAACCGCGACAGCCACTTCTATTTCGCGCTGTACTGGGCGCAGGCGCTGGCCGCGCAGACGGCGGACGCCGATCTGGCCCGCCACTTCGCCCCCATCGCCAAGGCCCTGGCCGAGAACGAGGCCACCATCGTGGCCGAACTGGCGGCGGGGCAGGGCAAGCCCGCCGATCTGGGCGGCTATTACCACACCGACCCCGCCAAGGTCGATGCGGTGATGCGCCCCTCGGGCACCTTCGTGCGGATCATCGGCTGAGGGCGACAGCAAGAAAAGCCACCGCCCGCGCGATGCGGGTGGTGGCTGGTCCGGTGCGTTCCGCCGTCGTTCCTAGACGATCCCGCCGCCCCCGCCGCTGGCCCTGGGCCGCCGCTCGGCCGCCCGCGCCCGCCAGCCCGAGGCGCGATAGGCGGCGATCGGGTCGATCGCCGCGCTCGCGCGCAGCCGCGCCATTTGCAGGATCGGTTCGACATCCGTGCGGAAGGCCGTGCGCAGGGTCGCCGCCGCCATCAGCGCGTCGTTGTCCGCCTGGAACCCCGCCAGCGCCGCGCGGTCCACAAGGCTGGCCTGCACATAGGCGCGCTGGATTTCCACGGCCGAGACGATCAGGCTTTCGATGGGGTCGGTGACGTTGTGGCTCTGGTCGATCATGTGCGCCAGGTCGAGGCCGGGGGTGTTTTCCAGTTCCACCAGTTCGTTCCAGACCAGGAACAGGCGGAAGGGCTCGATGGTGCCGCTGTCCAGGTCGTCGTCGCCATACTTGCTGTCGTTGAAGTGGAAGCCGCCCAGCTTGCCCGCGCGGACCAGGCGGGCCACGATCATCTCGATGTTGACGTTAGGGGCGTGGTGGCCCAGGTCCACCAGGCATTGCGCCTTGGGGCCTAGTTCCTGCGCGGTCATCAGGCTGGTGCCCCAGTCCTGCACCACGGTCGAATAGAAGGCGGGTTCATAGATCTTGTGTTCGGAAAACAGCCGCCAATCGTCGGGCAACCCGGCATAGATCGCCTTCATCGAGTCCAGATAACGGTCGAACTGCCGCGACAGGCTGGTCTGGCCCGGAAAGTTCGACCCGTCGCCGATCCAGACCGTCAGCGCGCGCGACCCGATGGCCCGGCCGATCTCGATACATTCCAGGTTATGCTCGATGGCCTGCCGGCGGGTCGCGGCGTCGGTGTGGGACAGCGAGCCGTGTTGGAGTTCATGGCGTCGAAGCCAAGCCCGACTTCTTCCGCCTTCTCAACCAGCAGGGCGGGGTCGGCCTTGTCCCAGGGGATGTGCAGGCTGACGCGCGGCGTGGCGGCGGTCAGCGCATGGATCACGCCGCAATCCTCCAGCTTGTCCATGATGCCCGCCGGTTCGCCCGCGCCGGGAAAGCGCGCGAAACGCGTGCCGCCGGTGCCGGTGCCCCAGCTTGGCACGGCCACGCCGAACCCCATGGCGCGGGTGGTCAGCGCCTCGATGTCCACGCCCCGGCGCGCAAGCCGCGCCCCCAGAGCGTCGTAATCGGCGGTCAGGTCGGCGGTGCGGGCGGCGTTTCCGGCCTCGATGATGGTCCTGTCGATCATGGCGGTCACCGCGTGAAGGCCTGGACGTTGCCCGCGTCCACGTTGAGGATGTTGCCCGTCGATTTCGCCGACAGGTCCGAGGCGAAGAAATAGACCGCTTCCGCAATGTCCTCGGGCAGGACCGACCGTTTCAGCAGGGACCGCTTGCGATACATCTCCTCCAACCCCTCCTTGTCGGTGCCGTGGGTCGCGGCGCGCTGGTCCAGCCATTCGCCTTCCCAGATGCGCGAGCCGCGCAGCACTGCGTCGGGATTAACCACGTTGACGCGGATGCCGCCCTCGGCCCCTTCCAGGGCGAGGCAGCGGGCCAGGTGGATTTCGGCGGCCTTGGCGGTGCAATAGGCGCTGGCGTTGGGGCTGGCGGCCAAGCCGTTCTTCGAGGCCACGAAGACCACCGACCCGCCGATGCCCTGGGCGCGGAAGGTGCGGAACGCCTCGCGCGAGACAAGGAAATAGCCGGTGGACAGGATGTCCATGTTCCTGTTCCACAAGGCCAGCGAGGTGTCCTCGATGGGCGCGGACGAGGCGATGCCCGCGTTCGACACCAGGATGTCGATGCCGCCGAATTCCACCGCCAGTTCGGCATAGGCGCGCGCGACCTGATGTTCGTCGGTGACGTTCATGGGGACCGACCGCACCACGTCGCGGCCAAAGGATTTTGCCAGCCCCTCATGGGCTGTCTTCAGCGCGGCCTCATCAATGTCGGCCAGCATCACGCAGGCCCCTTCGCGCAGGAAGCGTTCCGCCGTGGCCGCCCCGATCCCGCCCGCGCCGCCGGTGACAAGCGCCACCCGGCCCGCCAGCGATTTCGGTTTCGGCATCCGCTGAAGCTTCGCTTCCTCCAGCAGCCAGTATTCGATGTCGAAGGCCTCCTGTTCCGGCAGGCCCTGATAGGTGGAAACCGCCGACGCCCCGCGCATCACGTTGATGGCGTTGACGTAGAACTCGCCCGAGATCCGCGCCGTGGCCTTGTCCGCCGCAAAGGTGATCATGCCGACGCCGGGCACCAGATAGACCACCGCGTTCGGATCGCGCAGGGCCGGGCTGTCGGGGTGCCTGCAGCGGTCGTAATAGGCGGCGTAATCGTCGCGGTAATCGGCCACGGCCTTTTCCAGGCCCGCCATCGTCGCGTCCAGGTCTGGGTTGGCGGGGTCGAAATCCACCACCAGCGGGCGGATCTTGGTGCGCAGGAAATGGTCGGGGCAGGAGGTGCCCAAGGGTGCCAGCGTCTCCAGCATCGCGAACCCCACGAACTCCAGCACCGCAGCCCCGTCGTCGAAATGGCCGACCTTGTGGCGGTCCCTGGAAATCAGCCCACGGATCGCGGGCATCAGCCGCGCGGCGATGTCGCGGCGCTGCGCGGGCGGCAGGGTGGGACGGGCGGCGCCCCCGAAGGCGGGCTTGCCGCCGGTGGTGCGGTCCAGCCAGTCGGCCGCCTTGTTGATGATCGCCAGCGTGGTCAGGTAGCACTCCTTGGCATCATCCGCCCAGGTGAACAGCCCGTGGCTTTCCAGCACGCAGCCCTTGGCCTGCGGGTTCTCGGTCGCGAACCTTTCCAGCCACAGCCCCAGTTCATAGCCGGGCTTCTTCCAGGGCAGCCAGCCGATCTCGTCCCCGAAGATCTGCCGCGTGAGTTCCCGCGAATTGACCGATGCGGCGATGGCGATGATCGCATCCGAATGGACGTGATCGACATGGGCACGCGGCACATAGGCGTGCAGCGGCGTGTCGATGCTGGCCGCGCGCGGGTTCAGCCCGAAGGTGCAATGGGCCAGGTATGCCACCATCTCGTCCTCATGCGCGGGGCCGCGATACTTGGCCTTCAGCGCGCGCAACGCGTCCATGTACAGCGTGGCGAAGCCGTCCATGCCCATCGACCCGATGTCGCCGCCCGAACCCTTGACCCACAGCACCTCGACCGGATCGCCCGTCAGCGGATCGGTCTCCATGACCTTGGCGCTGGTGTTGCCGCCGCCATAGTTGGTGACGCGCGTCCTTCAAGACGAACGAGGAGATCTTCGCCTCGCCGGCTTCATTCCCCAGAACCCCACGCTGTCGGGTTACATCGCGGGATGGCGGACCTCGACCCTCTGTACCTTCGGGCGGTTCTTCTGGAACACATTCCTGATCATCCTGCCGAAGACGGTCTTTACCGTGATCTCCCACGCGGCGGTGGCCTACGGTTTCGCCCGGTTCGACTTTCCCGGCAAGAAGATCCTGATCGCCTCGCTGCTGCTGCCCAATGGCGTGACGCGCATCCCGCAATACCTGCTGTTTTCCGGAATGGGCTGGCTGGACACCTTTCTGCCGCTGTGGTTGCCCTCGGCCTTTGCGGGGGACGCGTTCTTCGTCTTCATGCCGGTGCAGTTCCTGCGGTCGATCCCCCGCGACATGGAGGAAGCCGCGCGCGTGGACGGCGCGAAGTCCTGGCAGGTGCTGCTGTTCATCGTGGTGCCGATGCTGACGCCCGCGCCGATCTCGGTCGCGCTGTTCCAGTTCATGTGGACGCTCAGCGATTTCCTGCGGACGCTGATCTACCTGTCCTCGGTGAACAGGTTCCCGGTCTCGCTGGCGCTGCGACTGCCCCTGGCCGCCATCCGGGACGCCATTCTTTTCGGGCTGGAGATCATCCCGAAGCGTGCAGATCGTCGAGCCGCAGGGCGACATCATCGCCGCCAGCCTCGACCTGCGGATGGTCATGGACCCCGAGGGGGCAAGACGGATCGCCCGGCGCGGCCGGGCACAAGGAGCGGCTGCGTGCAGAGGAAAGCCTGCACCCCGGCCAGCGGCCCGCCGCCCTCACAACTGCCCGTCGGCCTCCGGCGGCGGATCGTCGATCACGACGGCCCCTTCGACATGGATGCCGTCCTGCCCCGCGAAGGCCGGGTCCGTCCCGAAGCCTTGCCCATCCGTATCGCGCCCCCCGGTCGGTTGCGCAACCCAAGCCTCGGGGCAGAACGTGCTGCTGGCGTGCGGGGTGCAGGCGCGGGCCGGACCGGCTGGGCCGAGGACGGCCAGGA
>NZ_JAFLRK010000034.1 GCF_017315735.1 Paracoccus shandongensis | reverse complement strand
GCCCCCGGCGGCGGCCAGCGTCGGCGCCAGCATCGCGCCGGCCAGCCCGAAGGCCCCTGCCAGCACCACGGGCGCCCCTGCCAGCAACCCTTGCCCGGGCCCCCCGCCGTCCAGCGCCAGGAACCCCAGGGCCAGCATGGCCGTGCCAATGCCCGTCAGCAGCAGCGCGGGCAGCGCCAGCCCGGGCCGCGCCAGGGGCCGCGCGCACAAGACCGGCGTGAACTGGATCAGCGCGCCCAGCATCATCTGGCACAGCCAGCCGAGCGCAAAGAGATGCACGGCCGCCAGCCCCGCCCCGCCCGACCAATCGCCCGGCCCCCCCGCCCCGGCCACCGCCGCGCCAAGCGAGACAACCAGAAACGCCAGGGCCGAGGCGAACCACGCCAGCGTCCAACGGGAAAGCTGTTTGCCGATCATGCGAAAGGGCCCCGGATTGCAGAGCGCCAGCATCGCCCGGACGCAGGGGCCCGTCTTTGCGGGCGAGCAAACAAGCGGTCAACTTGCCCGGCAACCAGAGGCGTGCTTGACGACGGGCGTTCAGGCCCCATCCGGGTCAGAGGCCTTGTTTCCGGGATCGGTGCCGGATCGCTTCCTGCCCCCGTCTCCTTGCGCAACAGGAATTCGCTGCGCATTGCTTTGCAGGCCGCCGGTGCATCCCGGTGCCGCCCTTGAACCCGCCCGACAGGTCCAGCCGGTGCCTGCGGCTTTCGGCGCAGCCCATGGGGCCGTCGCATGGCACGCCCGGCCGGTTCCGCGTCACCGGCGCCCCGGTGATCAGAACCCGCGCATCAGGCTTGGCGTCTCGGCGGGAAGCTGGCGCGCCAGGAAACCCATCGGCCCGTGACGTTCGGACAATCTGCGGCCTGCCTCGCCGTGCAGCCAGACGCCCCAGCAGGCGGCTTCCCAGGGGCCAAGACCCCGCGCGCTCAGCCCCGCGATGATCCCGGTCAGCACATCCCCCGAACCGCCGGTGGCAAGCCCCGCGCCGCCGCCGCCGTAAAGCGCGATGTCGCCCTGCGGGTTCGCCAGCATGGTCGTCGGCCCCTTCAAAAGCACCACCGCGCCCAGATCCCCGGCCAGCCGCACCAGCATCCTTTCACGGTCCTTCGTCACCGCGTCCCGGTCTTGCCCGGTCAGCGCCGCCATCTCTCCGGCATGGGGGGTCAGGATCAGGCGGCCCGCCATGCGGCGCAGCAGGGCCATCCGGTCATGGCCGGCGGCCACGGCGGCCGCGTCAAGGATCACGCTGCACGCGTCCGTGCGCGGCAGGACCGCATCAAGGATCCGTCCCGCCGCATCGGCGGACCCCATCGCCGGGCCGATCGCCAGGCAGTCGCAACTCTCCAGCAGGGGTTCCACAGGGCCGGTGCCCGCGATATCGCCGGCCTTGTCCGTGGGCAGGGCGAAGATCCCCGCCTCGGGCAGCAGCACGCCCAGGGGGATCGCCAGCATGTCCGGCACGGCCAGCTGCACCTTGCCCGCGCCGGACTGGAACGCCGCCTCGGTGGTCAGGCGCACCCCGCCCGGCACCCGTGCCGAGCCGCCGATCAGCAGCACCCGGCCGCGTTCGTTCTTGTCGACATCATCATGAACCGGCAGCGGATGGGCCCGCAGCCATGCGGCGTCCAGCGGGGTGGGCGCGCCGCTCATCCCCTGCTTCCCGCGATGGCGTCGGGGTTCGAGGTGACGGGCGTCTGGTCGGCCACCATTGGCGCGATGGTGTTGTAGCGGATCAGCTTCATCTCTCCGTCGCCTTCCCCGGTTTCGGCAAAGCGGTATTCCGTGATCGAACAGTTGGCCACGTCCCCTTCCGCGTCGATGGCCAGGATCTCCTCCTCGGTCAGCCCCTCGATGATGTAGCGCAGGCACAGCACCACGACCTGATGGGCCACGATCATCACCCGGCAGCCGCCATGGTGCAGCCCCACGGTGTCAAGCAGAGAGCGCAGGCGGAAGATCACGTCGCACCAGCTTTCGCCGCCGGGTGGGCGGTGGTAGAACTTGCCCAGCAGCAGGCGCAGCTCGGCCTGCTGCGGTTCCTCGGTGCGCACGCCCATGGTCGTCAGCCCGTCGAGGATGCCGAACTCCTTTTCGCGCAGGCGCTCGTCCAGGCGCAGGGGTAGGCTGGCCCGGCAACCGCCCGCGTCGCGAAAGATCTCGGCTGTCTGCCGCGCGCGCAGGTAAGGCGAACACATCAGGACATTGGGCCGCGCGCCTTCCTCGCCTTCCGCGAACCATCGCCCCAGGGCGCGCGACTGGTCGCGCCCCAGATCCGAAAGCGGGATGTCCACGTCGCGGGCGCTCAGGTCGATGCGGCGCTGTCCCGCCTCGTGCGCCTTGTCGCGGGCCACATTGCCCGCGCTTTGCCCGTGGCGCACCAGCCACAGCCGTTCCGGCCATCTTGGCGTCATGGTCATGCCTGCCCCCGCATGGTGTCGGGGGCCAACGAGCGAAGGCGGGCAACGGTTCAGTCGCCCGACCGCAAATCATCCCCGGGATCCGTTCCGCGCCGAAGGCCTTGCGGATCGGCTGCGCGCCGGTGAAGCCCTTCAACCGTCCCCCATGGCCGCCTGGAACAACGCCCGGGTGTTCCCGGCGGTCATCGCGACCGGATTGCCGCCGCAGGACGGGTCTTCCAGGGCCATCGCGGTCAGTTCGTCCAGGCGGTCCGCCTGGACCCCCATCGCGGCAAGCCCCTTGGGGATCCCCAGGTCCGAACACAGCGCCACGACCCGGGCCCGAAAGCCGTCAAAGCCGCCGGGGATGCCCAGATAGGCGGCGGCGGCTTTGATCCGGTCCTCGATGGCGGGGCGGTTGAACTCCAGGACGGCGGGCATCACGACGGCATTGGTGGTGCCGTGATGGGTGCCGTAAACGGCGCCGACCGGGTGGGACAGCGAATGGATCGCGCCCAGGCCTTTCTGGAAGGCCACCGCGCCCATCAACGCCGCGCTCATCATGTGGGCGCGGGCCATCAGGTTGCCGGGGTCGCGATAGACCACCGGCAGGTTCTCGAAGACCAGCCGCATCCCTTCCAGCGCGATCCCCTGGCTCATCGGGTGATAGTGCGGCGAGGAATAGGCCTCCAGGCAATGCGCCAGGGCATCCATGCCGGTGCCCGCGGTGATGGGGGCGGGCATCCCGACGGTCAGTTCGGGGTCGCAGATCGTGACCGTGGGCATCAGGCGGGGGTGGAAGATGATCTTCTTGCGATGGGTTTCGGAATTGGTCAGCACGCCCGCGCGCCCGACCTCGCTGCCCGTCCCGGCGGTGGTCGGCACGGCGACGATGGGGGCGATGGCAGCCGCGTCGGCGCGGGTGAACCAGTCGTCCACGTCCTCCAGATCCCAGACAGACAGGCCGGGGCGCTGCGCGGCCATCAGCGCGATCATCTTGCCCAGATCCAGCGCCGATCCGCCACCGAAGCAGATCACCCCGTCATGCCCGCCCGCCTGATAGGCGGCAATGCCCGCCTGCATGTTGGCCTCGGTCGGGTTGGGGTCCACGTCGGAAAAGACCGCCCGCCCAAGCCCCGCGCGGTCCAGAACGTCAAGGGCCGTGGCGGTGATGGGCAGGGCAGCCAGCGCGCGGTCGGTGACCAGCAGCGGGCGGGACAGGCCCGCGGCGCGGGCGTGGTCGGCCAGTTCCGAAATCCGGCCCGCGCCGAACTTGATGGCGGTCGGATAGGACCAGTTGCGGTTGGGAACATCTTGGGTCATGTCACGCCCTTTTCAGGTGATAGGATTTCGGGCGGGTCACGGACAGATAACCCAGCCAGGACAGGCTGCCGCCGCGCCCGGTGTCCTTGCAGCCCGACCAGCAGAGCGCCGGGTCCAGATAATCGGCGCGGTTCATGAAGACGGTGCCGGTCTGGATCCGCGCGCCGATGCGGGCCGCCGCATCGGCGTCGCACGTCCAGATGCTGGCTGTCAGGCCGTAAGGGCTGTCGTTCATCAGGCGCACCGCCTCATCGTCGTCCGGCACGCGCATGATGCCCACGACCGGGCCGAAGCTTTCCTCGACCATGACGCGCATGGAATGATCCACGTCCACCAGCACCTGCGGGGCCAGATAGGCGCCGCCGTCGTCCTGCGGGAAAAGGCCTGGGTCGATCAGCGCGCGGGCGCCCTGCCCCACGGCCTCGGCCACCTGGTCGCGGACAGTCCGGGCGAAGCGGACATGGGCCATGGGGCCAAGCGTGGTGGCCGGGTCCAGCGGATCGCCCAGTCTCAGCGCGTTCACCCAGGCCACGGCCTTTTCCACGAAGGCGTCATAGAGGCTGTCATGGACATAGATCCGTTCGATCCCGCAGCAGCACTGGCCGGAATTGAACATCGCCCCGTCCATCAGGCCTTCCACCGCCGCGTCCAGGTCGGCATCGGCGCGGACATAGCCCGGATCCTTGCCGCCCAGTTCCAGCCCCAGGGCCACGAAGGTGCCCGCCGCCGCCCGTTCGATGGCACGCCCCCCCGCGACCGATCCGGTGAAGTTCACGAAATCGAAGGCCCGCGCCGCGATCAGGCCTTCGGTGGCCGCGTGATCCAGCACGATGTTCTGGAACACGTCCTGCGGCACGCCGCCTTCGTGGAAGGCCTGGGCCAGCCGTTCGCCCGCCAGCAGGGTCTGGCTTGCGTGCTTCAGCACCACGGCATTGCCCGCGATCAGGGCGGGAACAACCGTGTTGATCGCCGTCAGAAAGGGATAGTTCCAGGGCGCGATCACGAAAACCACGCCCACGGGTTCGCGCGCCAGGACACGGCGGAAGCTGGCGCTGTCCTCGATGACCTTCGGGGCCAGCGTTTCGGCGGCAATGTCCGCCATGTAGTCGGTGCGGGCGTTGACGCCGCCCATCTCTCCCGCGCCGAAGCGGATGGGGCGGCCCATCTGCCGGGCCAGTTCCGTGGCGATGTCGTCCTTCATCGCGGTCAGCGCGGCGACGCCCGCCTTGACCCGGGCGATGCGGTCCTCCAGCGGGCGGGCGGCCCAGTCCGCCTGTGCCGCACGCGCGCGGGCGGCGACGGCCCGGGCGGCGTCAGGGTCCAGCGGCGTGCGCCGGACCAGCACCGATCCGTCGATGGGGGAAATCAGGTCTATGTCTTTCATGGTCGGTCCTGTCAGGCGCGTTCCAGCAATCGGCGCAGGTCGTGGTCGGTGACGATGCGGTCGGTCTCGGCGATCTCCCATTCGGCGGCGTGGTGGTAATGGTCAACCACCTCGTCGCCAAAGGCGCGGCGGTAAAGGTCCGAGGTTTTCAGCCGTTCGGCGGCCTCTCGCAGGGTCCGGGGCACTTCGGGAACGCCTTCGGCCCGGTACATGTCGCCCTGCATCGGCGGTTCCAGCTCCAGCTTGCGCTCGATCCCGTCAAGGCCGGCGGCCAGCAGCGCGGCGCAGGCCAGATAGGGGTTGGCGTCGGCCCCGGGGATGCGGCATTCGACGCGCACGGCCCCCGTCCCCTCGCCGCAGACGCGGAAACCGGCGGTGCGGTTGTCGCAGGACCAGACGGCCTTGGTGGGCGCGAACAGCCCCGTGCAGAACCGCTTGTAGCTGTTCACATAGGGCGCAAGGAAGACCATCATCTGGTCGGCCCCCGCCAGTTGCCCCGCCAGGAAATGCTTCATCACGGCCGACATGCCGTGGCCGTCGTCCGGGTCGTGGAAGGCGGGCTTGCCGCCCTGGAACAGCGACTGGTGGACATGGGCGGCCGATCCCGCCTTGGCGGTGTCGTATTTCGCCATGAAGGTCACGGACTTGCCGCGCGACCAGGCGATTTCCTTGACGCCCTGCTTGATGATCGTGTGGTTGTCCGCCGCGTCCAGCGCGTCGGAATAGCGGTGGTTCACCTCGACCTGGCCCGCATCGGCCTCGCCCTTGGTGCTTTCGATGGGGATGCCCGCGCCATACAGGTGGTTGCGGACGGCGCGCATCACGTCTTCCTCGCGCGTGGTCTGGAGGATGTGGTAATCCTCGTTATAGCCCGAGGACGGCACCAGCCCGGTGATGCCGCCGCGCAGGCTGTCATAGCTGTTGTCGAACAGGTAGAATTCCAGCTCCGTCGCCATCATCGCGTCGAAGCCCATGTCGCGCGCGCGGGCGACCTGGCGCTTCAGGATCGCGCGGGGCGAGACCGCGATTTCCTGGTGCGTGTGGTGGTCCAGCAGGTCGCAGATCACCATGGCGGTGCCCGGCAGCCAGGGCAGGCGGCGCAGCGTGGTCAGATCCGGGCGCATGACGTAATCGCCATAGCCCTGTTCCCATCCCGCGCTGCGATAGCCCGGCACGGTGTTCATCTCCATGTCCAGGGCCAGCAGATAGTTGCAGCAATGGGTTTCCCTGTGGCCGCCGTCCAGGAAGAAGCCGGCGTGGAAACGCTTGCCCATCAGGCGGCCCTGCATGTCGGGAAAGACCACCAGCACGGTGTCGATGTCGCCCCCGTCAAAGGCCGTTTTCAGGCTGTCGAGTGTCAGGTTTGCAGGCATGATCGTCCAATCCCAGGGATCACGCCGCCGGGCATCGGCACCCGGCGGCAGCGGCGTCAGCTATAGCGATAAGGGCGGCCCGCCTTGGCCATCACGTCGTTGTATTTCTTGAAAATCTCGACCACCTTGGCCTTGACCTTGGATTCGGCGGCGATCTCGTCCCAGAAGGCGCGGGCCTTTTCCTCGACCGTGGCCCATTCAGCGTCCGGGATCGAGGTCAGTTGCAGCTTGGGACCGTTCACGCGCAGATCGGCCTCGCCGCCCCAATACCACCACTGGCGATAGTAATGGGACTGCTCGAAGCAGACCTCCATCAGCATCTTCAGCTTGTCGGGCACCTCGGCCCAGCGGTCGGCATTGGCGAAGAAATGCCCGATCCACGCGCCCGAGATGTTGTTCGTCAGGAAGTATTTCGTCACGTCCGCCCAGCCGACGGTGTAATCCTCGGTGATGCCCGACCAGGCGATGCCGTCCAGTTCGCCCGTCTGCAGGGCCACCTGGATATCCTCCCACGGCAATTGCATGGGCACGACGCCGAATTGCGACAGGAAGCGGCCCGCGGTCGGGAAGGTAAAGACCCGCTTGCCTTCCAGGTCGGCGAGGCTGTTGATCGGTTCCTTGGTGGCGAAATGGCAGGGATCCCACGCCCCGGCCGAGATGTGCCTGACGCCCACCGCCGCGTATTCCTGTTCCCAGATTTCCTTCAGGCCGTACTGGTTGAACAGCACCGGCACATCCAGGCTGTAGCGGCTGGCAAAGGGGAAATAGCCGCCGAAGACCGTCACCTCGGTCGGCGACTGCATCGAATCGTCGTCGGATTGCACCGCGTCGATGGTGCCGTTCTGCATGGCGCGGAACAGTTCCGACGTGGGGACAAGCTGGTCGGCGTAATACAGTTCGATCTGCATCTGGCCTTCGGCGATGGCGTTGAAGCGGTCGATGGCGGGCTTGACCACATGCTCGCCCAAGGCGGCGCCGGCATAGGTCTGCATCCGCCAGCGGATCGGCGCGCCCTGGGCATGGACGGCGGGCGCGGCCAGGGTGGCGGCCCCTGCGGCCAGGGGGGCGGTCATCAGGAACTTGCGTCTTGTCGTCATCCGAACCTCCGATGTGTTGGGGAAAGGGGCGGTTCACCGCCCTGTTGTTTATTGTCCGTAAACCTGCCCCGGCAGCCACAGCGCGATCTGCGGAAAGGCCATGATGATCGCCAGCGTCAGGATCATGATGCCGACGATCGGCACGATGGATCGGTAGATGTCGCCCAGGCTGACATGATCCGGGGCAAGCGCCCGCATCAGGAACAGGTTATAGCCGAAGGGCGGCGTGATATAGGCGATCTGGCAGGTGATCGTGTACAGCACGCCATACCAGATCAGGTCGAATTCCAGCGCGCGGACCAGCGGGATGTAAAGCGGCGCGACGATCACCAGCATGGCCGTGTCGTCCAGGAACATCCCCAGGATCAGGAAGGACACCTGCATCAGGATGATGATCTGCCACCGCGTCAGGCCCAGGTCGTCCAGAAAGAAGGACTCGATCGCGCGCACCGCGCCAAGGCCGTCGAAGACCGCGCCAAAGGCCAGCGCCGCCAGCAGGATCCACATGAACATGCAGGTCACGTTCAGCGTCCCGCGCAGGCAGGTTTCCCAGATGGCCCGCGTCCAGCGGCCCTTGAACACCGCCACCAGCGAGGCGATGACCGCCCCGATGACGGACGATTCGACCAGGCTCACATGGCCCGTGACGAAAGGCCCCATCATCGCGCCGAAGATGACCAGCGGGGTGATGCCCGCGCGCAGCAGGCGCAGCCTTTCGCCCCAGGTGATGCCCGCCCGTTCCCCGGCCGAAAGGCGCGGCGCAAGGCGCGGGTTCAGCCCGCAGCGGATCAGGACATAGACGATGAACAGCCCCGCCATCAGCAGGCCCGGAAAGACGCCCGCCAGCCACAGATGCCCGACCGGCTGGCGCGCGATCATTGCGTAAAGCACCAGCACGATGGACGGCGGCACCAGGATCCCCAGGGACGATCCCCCCTGGATGATGCCCGTGACCATCACCTTGTCGTAACCGCGCCGCAGCATTTCCGGCAGGGCGATGGTGGCGCCGATGGCAAGGCCCGCGACCGACAGCCCGTTCATCGCCGACACCAGCACCATCAGCAGGATGGTTCCCACCGCCAGGCCCCCCGGCACCGGGCTGAACCAGACATGGAACATCCGGTAAAGGTCGTCGGCCATGCGGGTTTCCGACATGACATAGCCCATCCAGACGAACATCGGCAGGGTCAGCATCGGAAACCAGTTCATCAGCTTGATGGCGCTGGTGAAGGCCAGGTCGTATCCGCCCCGGTCCCCCCACAGCGCGATCGCCGCGATCACGGCGACAAAGCCGATGCCCGCAAAGACCCTCTGGCCCGTGATCAAAAGGGCCAGCATGCCCAGGAACATCGAAATGGCGATCATCTCATGGGACATCAAAGCCGCCCTTCGGGGATGGGGGTGCCGCGCAGGGTCGCGATGTCGCGGATCAGGAAGGCCACCGATTGCAGCAGCATCAGGAAGGTGCCCGCGCAGATCACGATCTTGACCGGCGCCATGTAGGGCCGCCAGACGGTGCGCGACCGCTCGCCGATCTCAAGGGCATAGATCGTGCTTTCGATCCCGCCCCACAGGATCGTGCCCAGAAAGACGATCAGGGCCAGGACCGTCACGCAGTCCACGGCGGCGCGCCTGCGGGCGGACCAGCGGGAATACAGCAGGTCCATCCGCACATGGGCGCCCCCCATCAGCGAATAGGCGCCCCCCAGCACGACATAGGCTATCATGGTGAACTGCGCCATTTCCTGGGTCCACAAGGCGGGCCGGAAGAAGGCCTTGGCGATGACCGACCAGGCCAGCACCCCCGCCAGCACGAACAGCAGATACAGCGCCATGCGCCCGACCCGGCGGTTGACCGCCTCGACCAGGCGCACGAAGCCAAGGGCCAGGGCCGGCATCAGCGGCCCCCTTGCGGCAACAGGACATCGGGCGCGGAAACGCGCGGAAATGGCGGCAAGGCCACGATTCTTCTCCCTGTTTTTGGACCAGCGTCCTCTTGGATCTTGCGTTCTGTCAAGAATTTTTCATTTCATTCGTTTCTGACAGGATCGTTCCAGAACCCGGAGGGCGTCGTGACCATCGAACAGCGGATGCGCGCCAGCCTTCCGTCGCTGACCCGGGCGGAACGGCAGGCGGCGACGCATATCCTGTCGCATTTCCCGATGTCGGCCCTGGGCTCGATCACCATGCTGGCCAGCGCGGCCGAGGTTTCGGCGCCGACCGTCGTCCGGCTGGTGCAGAAGCTGGGCTTCAAGGGCTATGCCGACTATCAGGCCGCGCTCCGGGCCGAGGTGGGGCGCCTGCTGGCCGCGCCTTCCGCTCTGCCCGGACAGGCGCCGCGCCTCCATCCCATGCAGGCCTTCGCGGCGCAGGCGATCGCCAACATCCAGATGACGCTGGACCAGATCGCGGCCCCCGAATTCGACGCGGCCGCCGCCCTTCTGGCCGACCCGGGCCGCCACGTGGCCATCATGGGGGGGCGGCTGACCCATGCCCATGCGGGCTACATGGCGACGCTGCTGCGCGTGATCCGGCCGGGGGTCACCTGTGTCTCGGACCACCCGACCGGCTGGCAGCAGGCGCTTCTGGACCTGCGGACGGGGGATGTCGTGGTGATCTTCGACATCCGCCGATACGAGGCCAACGCCATCCACATGGCCGAACTGGCGGCGCGGCAGGGCGCAAGGATCGTGCTGGTCACCGACCACGGGCTGTCCCCCGCCGCGGGATATGCGCACCACATCCTGCCCTGCCGCATCACCATGCCGGCGGCCTGGGATTCGACGGTGACGATCCTCATGCTGGTCGAGGCGCTGCTGGGCCGCGTCCAGGGCCATTGCGCCGATCAGGTCCAGGACCGCCTGAACCGGCTGGAGGATGTCTTCGCCAAGACCCGCATCTTCCGGACCCCCACGCCCGAGCGGTAGGGCATGGCCGCCGTTCCCGGGGGGTTCCCCCTGCCCCGCCCGGCCCGGCGGCCCTGCGCGCCATGACGCCGATGAACAACCGCCAGCCGCAACGCGACGCCACGCAGGCCCGGGCAGCGCGTGCAGGACAGGACGGCGGCCCTGCCGCAACCCTTTCGCGCCAGGCGCCTTGTGGGGCATGACAGGCACCGTCCTTTGTTGTCACGGGCTTTCCCACGCGGTCTTGCGGTTCCCGCTCGTCTTCGCGTCATGAAGGTTACGATGGGCCGGAAACCCTTCGTCGCGCCATCCGCCTGATCTGCCCCTTTGGCGATGACGCTGGCGGCTTCTTGAAACAGCCTGGGCGCGCTGGCCCCAGAGGCGACCTTGGGTGCCGAAAGAGTTTCCCGCGTCTGAAGCCGCGTCCCGTCAGATTGGCCGTAAAGACCTCGGCGGGGGTTCGGAAACCGAGGCACATGGCAGGGTGTGGCGTTCAGGCCGGGAAGATGCAAGCCGCATGGGCAATCTGTCATGGCCACCGGTGCATCTCTCTGCCGAACCTCGTAGCCAGGCGTATCGCCTTGACCGAGTTCGCCCGGACGTCCGCCCGCTTTCGTCCCCTCCCATGACCAAGGCGGATTTCCGAGCATCTTGGCCACGACAAGTCGGCTGTCTCTCGCTCCTCTCTGACTCCGTCGGCGGGTAGCCTGACTCCAGATCAACTCTCTTGTGATAAGGATTAACTAGCGATTTTTCCTTACGACCGCTAATAATAAGATTATTGCGGTTTACCTGACAAAGCTGAATTTCTGTGCTGCTCGACGCCAACAGCGCCTTGCGCGAAGCGAGCAGCACGTTGAAAGATCCTGAGGGGGCACCTGCAGACAGTAGAAAGCGCCAGCAAACATTGTGTGTTTGGCATAGCCCTCCTAATAATTTACCCCATCTCAGACCTTCTCAAACGGCCGTTTCCTTGCGCGATACAAATGTGTATAAACCCCCATCCGCCCCCCTCCTGGAGCCCTCCTCATGCCGCTCATTCGCTATGCCCGCGTCTCGACCCTCGAACAGACCCTTGATCCGCAGCTGGCCGAGCTGCGTCAGGCGGGCTGCGCCCTGATCCACGAGGAGCACGCCTCGGGCGCCGACCGCACCCGCCCGGCGCTTGCGCGGCTTCTGGCCACCATCCGGCCCGGCGACACGCTGGTGGTGGTGCGGCTCGACCGGCTGGCGCGCTCGCTTTCGCATCTCTTGCAGGTGATCGAGACGCTGGAGGCGCGCGGCGCGCATTTCCGCTCGCTGGGCGATCCCATCGACACGGCCACGCCGCAGGGCCGCTTCTCGCTGCAGGTGATGGGGGCCGTGGCGGAGCTGGAACGCGCGCTGATCCGCGAGCGGACCAAGGCGGGCCTGCGCTCGGCCCGCGCCCAGGGGCGGGTGGGCGGCAATCCGGCGCTGCGGGCGGGCGACCGCGAGGCGATCCGCAAGCTGCGCCTGGCGCGCGACGAGGGCTATTTCCGCAAGCTCGAGGCTGGAGCCGAGGGCTGGCTGCCCGTGGTGCGCCGCCACCGCCCGGCGATGGCCTGGGACGACCTGGCGCGCCTTGTCAGCGCCCGGACGGGCCAGCCCTGGTCGGTGGAGCGGCTGAAGCGCGCCGCGCGGCGCTATGTGCGCGACGGGCTCTTGCCCGAGACCGTGCTGGAGCGCGCGCCGCGGCGCGAGGCGGGCGAGCGGCTGCTGGCGATCGTGGCGGGGATGCGGCACGCCGATCCCGACCTGACGCTGGCGGGCATCGCCACGCGGCTGGAGCAGATGCGCGAGCGCACGCCGCGCGGCAATGGCAAGTGGTTCCCCTCGACCGTGCGGCTGCTGCTGCAACGGGCCGAGAAAAGGGGCATGATCGGCGGGGCGGGAGGGGCGTAGGGCCCCTGCCTTCAGCCGATCTGGTCCAGAAGCGCCGCGACCGCCGCTTCCAGCTTGCGTCGGTCCACGGTAGTGAAGTCGCGCGGCAGGCGGATCTCCAGCCGGCCGTTGGCAGCGGTGCATTTGGCGTTCCCTTGGGGGCGCGGGATCTGGAAGGTGGTCTTGGCGCGGCCCTCGGGCAGGGCGGGGCGCGGGGGCCTGGCCTCGGCCGGGCTGTCCTCGGGGGTGTCCGCCCCCTGCCCCGCGAAGCGGCGCAGCACGTCCAGCTCGTCCTTGATCGAGCGGGTGTCCCAATCCTTGAACTCGGCGGCGATGGCGGCGGCCAGGCCCGGCATCTCGGCCAGGCGCTGCGACAAGGACAGGCCCAGGGCGCGGGGGATTTCCTGGGGATAAAGCAGCACCTCGCCCAGGGCCTGGACCAAGGGGATGAAGTTGCGGATGTAGCTGCGCTTCTGGTATCCGGCGGACTTGAACAGGACCGCCACCGCGCGGTCGGGATCGTGCTCGGCGGTCTGCGGGTCCATCGCGTAATGCAGGGCCAGCTGCGCCATCTCGGCAAACGAGATGTCCTTGCGCACCATGTTCTCATCGACCATGCGGCGATAAAGCTGTTCCAGCGCGTCGCCCCGCGCGGCGATGCCCGCCGGGATGCGGCCCCAGGCCTCTGCGTCGCCGGTGTCCTCCAGCAGCTTGCGGAAGGCGCAAAGGCGGCGCCAGCCCTGGATCAGCTCGTACCGGCCGTCCCTGCCCGGCTCGACCCGGATCGGGTTCGACAAGCCGATGTCGCGGATCGACTGCACTAGCTCGGCAAGCTCGAAATCCGCCGCCGGGGCGCGGTCGCGGATCAGCTTGTGGGTGTCGATGGCGTCCAGCGGGATCAGGTCGACGATCAGGCCCGCGCGCTTCAGCCGCACATGTTCCTGCGCCAGGGCATCGTTTTCGGCCCGGATGCTGGCTTCCAGCAGGGCGCGGTCGCGGGTGGATTCGGCGGTTTCCGCAATCGCGGTCGCCATGGGCCCACGGCGCTGCGGGGTGTCCCCCGCCTTCCCCGCGGGGAAGACCTCGGCTTCATCCGAGGGAACCTCGATCTCGAACATGCGGCGCTTGCGGGTCATGCATTGTCCTCCAGCTTGTCCCAGGCAGCCAGCACATGGGATCGGAATTCCTCGTAAGCCTGATCAAAGGTCGCGCGCGCGCGCCGCCAGGTGCCGCGCGTCATCTCACGATAGTCGATTTCATAAACGGAACTGAGAAAGCGCCCCGACTGTTCGACGGCGCGGGTCAGTTCGATGGGATGCCGGGCCATGCGGTCGCCGAAGACCTGGCGGAAGGCGCCCAGCATGGCCTGGTGCAATTCGTTGGCGGGTTCGAACCGCGTCATCAGGAAGCGGATATCCGCAAAGGCCTTGGGCAGGGCGATCTTCCCTGTGGGGAAGTTTTCGAAACCATGGGACAGATCCTCCAGCGCCTCGGCCAACTGGCCGATGAAGCTGGTGGTCGAGTCGTATTCCCAATAGCCAGGGCCCGATGGGATATAGAGCATGTCGGCCGCGAAGACCGCGTTCATGGATTGATAGCCGATGGCGGGCGGGCAGTCGAACAGGATCAGGTCGTAAGCATCGTCCGGCAGGCTGTCCAGGAATCGGGACACGGCGCCGAAGAAGGTCCATTCGGGATTCAGGTGCCGGTACTGGGCGCTTGCGAATTCCACAAAGGCCGCGTTGGCGCAACTGGGCACGATGTCGATGGTGGGCCAGGCGGTCGGCTTGATGAAGTCGGCGGGACGCAGCGAGCCGAGGCCCATGTCGCGGATCGAGGCAGGCAGCTTGCGCCGGGGCAGGGCGGTGCCGCTTTCGGCGCCTTCGGCGGCGGCGTTCATGCGGTCGGTTTCACGCTCCAGGTCGCGGGCCATGATGCCCCAGACGGTGTGATCCTCGCCCACGTCGTTCAGGCCCATCGAATGGGACAGCGTGGCCTGAGGGTCGAAATCGACCACCAGCACCCGGTATCCGTCAAGGGCTGCGGCATGGGCGAAATGCAGGGCCACCGTGGACTTGCCCGCGCCGCCCTTGAAGTTGGCGATGGCTGCGCGGAAGGCGCGGCGGTTCGCCGGGCGCGGCGGCATCAGGGATTTCTTGCTGACGCGGATGCGGCGGCGCAGTTCATTGATCTCGTCCAAGGAAAACCACCGCTGGCGACCGTCCTCCTCAACTTCCCCGCCGGGAAGGTTCGGGTCGGCGGCCAGCTTGCCCCGGAAGGTTGACTGGTTCATGCGGAAGATCAGCTCGGCCACCTCCCAGCTTGAGAATCGGCGCAGGGTCTTTTCGTTGTCCGGGCTGAAAGTCTGGCGGCGGATCCATCCCTGCATCTTCAGGGACTGGGCCTGCAGGCGGGAAAGGTCTTGGTGCGTGTACATCATGGGCCTGTCGCAAAGGACGCTGATCGTCGTCTGCTCCGCTTTTACGCTGGATTTGCGTTCTTGGCAAAAGGCAAGTTCACTGAAGGCGCAGTCTAGCACAAGCGCAGCAGCCGTTGCGCGAATCGGTCATTCAGCGCGCGCGGGGCGTTGCGGCACGGGACACAATAATTGGGGGACAGCCGGCAGGCTGCCTCGAGGGATTGGGGGACATCAGCGTCCAAATGGGGGACACGCTGTATGTCCCCCTATACCAATGATACCGATTTCTTTCCTGCATCAAGCGGGCGGCAGATGCGCAACGGGCCGAATCTCTTGACAGAATCGAAAGGCTGGACGCAAATGAGGGGGCGATGACGAAAAGCGTTTGAAGCGGCCTTTGGAAACAGGAAGGGCGTCACCGCAGGGGCAGTTCGAACACAAGGCGGGACAAGGGCGATGCAGCGGATCCGTGCCGTCGGCCGAGAGGCGGCGGCAAAGAAATACGACATCCTGTCGGCCATGATGGCCCACGCCCTGGCCGGCGATCCGGCCGACCAGCGGCTGGTGCTGCGTCTGATGGCGCTGATCACCACGCGCTACAACTGGCAGGCGGACGAGCTGGTGGTGGGCCAGCGCGAGATCGCCCGGCTGTGGTGCGTGGACGAACGCACCGTCAAGCGCGACATGGCACGGCTGCGGGCGCTTGGCTGGATCACCGTCAAGCGGCAGGGGGCGCGGGGCCGGGTGTCGATCCTGGGGCTGGATCTGGACCGCATCCTGCTGGACAGCCGCCCCGCCTGGCCGAATATCGGGCCCGACTATGTGGCCCGCATGGGGGGCGAGGGTGACGCGCCCGCCCCCGACCGCACCGTGGTCCCCTTCCGCCGCCCCGAGGTCGCGGCGGCCGAGGGCCTGTGGGGCGCGGCCCGCGCGCATCTGGCGGCCGAGGACCGGGCGCTGTTCGACGCCTGGTTCGCGGGCCTTGTGGATGGCGGAGTCGAGGGAGGCTGCCTGCTGCTGGTCGCCCCCAGCCGGTTCCACGCCGCCTATCTGCGCACCCATCTGCTGGAGCGGCTGCGCACCGCCGTCCGCCGCGCGGGCGGCACGGGGGTGCGGGTCGAGGCGGGGCAGGGCGGCTGAGGCGGCGCTGACCTGTCTTGACATGCATCAAGGCTGCGCGGACGGTTGCGGTCCTATCCTTGGCGCTTCAGCAGCAGGATCATGGACATGAAAAACCACAAGACCGCAGGGCCGGACAGGCCCGCTTTGCCGGATGTCCCGGGGATGGCCGACAGCCTGCCCGAGGCGCTGTTGTGGCCCTTGCGGATGCAGGAGGTTCTGTGGCGCGAAACGCTGCTGGGCCTGGCGCGGATGGCCGAGCTGCGCGCGGAATGCCTGCGCAACCTGGCCCATGTCCACCTGCCGACCGAGGCCGCCGCCGTCCAGAGCGACTATGCCCGCAAGCTGCTGGACGCGGCGCAGCAGGACGGCGCCCGCCTTGCCAGGGCGCTGAAGGACGCCGCCCCCCGGACCCGCGCCTGAAGCGCGGCGGCGTCCAGGAACAGCGGGCATCGTTTCCCCTTTGCACGATACTGCATTATCCGCCCGCTTTCCGGGGCCTTTCTGCATGGCCGATTGGCGGCGCTATTTGAAAGCCTTTCCAAAGGGCGGTCCCTGGATTATCGGTGGCGAAAATCATCAGGGGGACTGCCATGGACATCAATTACAATGAACTGACGCTGGACCAGTTGAAAGAGATCAACCGGAAATCGGCGGCGGCCATTGCGGATTACGAAAGCCGCCAAAAGAAACAGGCGATCCAGAAGGCGACCGAGATTGCCCGGGCCGCAGGCTTTTCCTCGCTGGAGGAGATGATCGCCGCGCAGCCCGGCAAACGCAGCCCCGGCGAGGCCCGGTACCGCCATCCCGAAAACCCCGCCATGACCTGGACCGGCCGGGGCCGCAAGCCGGGCTGGATCGTCGAGGCCCTGGCGGCCGGAAAGTCGCTGGACGATTTCGCGATCTGAACCGGCGAGCCCTTGCAAAAGCGGCGCGGCGGTTTGATCGCCGGGAATTGCGCCGTCTTTCGCGGCATAGCGAAAGGACGACGGGCGGTTTTTTGAAAGAGGCCCGAAAGAAAACCCGAATGGCGCTGCGACTTCTGGGCGATTGTGGACGGCCCCGGGCCGTGCCACGCTGCCCGCGCGATGAAACCAGGGGGAAAAACCATGCGCGTGACGTGGCGGGGCCGGATCGCATCGCTGGCCGTGGGGCTTCTGGCGCTGGCCGGGTCCGGCGCGGCACAGGCACCGGCGGACCTGCCCCCGATCACCATCGGCGTTCTTGAAAACGGCACGGTGACCTGGGAGCTGCAGACCATCCGCGACCGGGGCCTTGACCGCCGGAACGGGTTTGAACTGCGCACCCTGGCGCTGGCAGGCAATCCCGCCACGCAGGTCGCCATGCAGGGCGGGCAGGTCGATGCGATCGTCTCGGACTGGATCTGGGTGGCGGTGCAGCGGGCGGGGGGCGCGCCCTTCACATTCTGGCCCTATTCGACCGCCGTGGGCGGGCTGGTGGTGCCGCAGGGCAGCCCCGCCCGGACGCTGGCCGACCTGGAAGGCCGGCGCATCGGCATCGCGGGCGGGCCCCTGGACAAGAGCTGGCTGATCCTGCGCGCCTGGCACCGCAAGGAAACCGGCCACGACCTGGCCGAGGTGACCGAGCAGGTCTTCGGCGCGCCCCCGATGATCCAGCACGCCACCGAGACGGGCGAGGTCGATGGCGCGATCACCTTCTGGCATTTCATGGCGGTGATGGAGGCGGGCGGGATGCGCCGGATCGTCAGCGTGGCAGAGGCAGCCCAGGGCTTGGGGCTGGATCCCGACACGCCCCTGCTGGGCTATGTCCTGCGCGACGGCTGGATCGCGGACAATCCGGCGCTGGCGCGCGGGCTGGCGCGCGCCTCGCGCCAGGCCAAGGAACTGCTGGCCACCGACGACGACGCCTGGCAGGATCTGCGGCCCCTGATGAACGCCGCCTCGGATGCCGAATTCGCCGCCCTGCGCGACGGCTGGCGGGCGGGGATCCCGCCGGAAGGCCCGGTCGATGCCGCTGACGCGCAGGCGCTGTTTTCCGTGCTGGCCGACCTGGGCGGCGCCGACCTGACCGGCGGGCTGACCGCCTTGCCGGAGGGGCTGTTCTGGCAAGGTGAATAGGACGGTCCCCCCGCGCCCCGGGCTGGTGCCGGGCCTGTCGTCGGTCCTGCTGCTGCTGGCGCTGTGGTGGGCGGCGGCGGCCTGGGCGGGCGATGCGCGCACCATGCCCTCGCCCCTGGCGGTCGCGGGGCGGATCGGGGCGCTGGCGGCGTCGGGGGAATTGTGGCTGCACGCGGGGGCGACGCTGCTGCGGGTGGCGGCCAGCTTTGCCATCGCCATGACGGCGGGGGTGGCGCTTGGGCTGTGGATGGGGCGGTCGCGGACGGCGGACCACTGGCTGAACCCCCTGTTGGTGATCGCGCTGAACATCCCGGCGCTGGTGGTGATCGTGCTGGCCTATGTCTGGATCGGCCTGAACGAGGTCGCGGCGGTAACCGCCGTGGCGCTGAACAAGATCCCCCTGACCACCGTCATGCTGCGCGAAGGCAGCCGCGCGCTGCGCCCGGATCTGGACGACATGGCGCGGGCCTTTCGCATGGGGCCCTGGGCGCGGCTGCGCCATGTGGTGCTGCCCCAGCTTGCCCCCCATGTCGCGGCGGCGGCGCGGGCGGGGATCTCGCTTATCTGGAAGATCGTGCTGGTGGTGGAATTCCTGGGCCGCTCGAACGGGGTGGGGTTCAAGATCCACCTCTTGTTTTCCAGCTTCGACGTGGCGGGGGTGCTGGCCTGGGCGCTGGCCTTTGTCGCGGTGATGCTGGGGATCGACCTTCTTGTCCTGCGCCCGTGGGAGGGGCGGGCGAACCGCTGGCGCCGCGATGAGGCTTGAGCTGGCGGGAAAATCCTTTGCCGGACGCCCGGTCCTGGGCGCGCTGGACCTGTCGGTCGAACGCGGGCGGCGGGTGGCGATCCTGGGGCCCTCGGGGATCGGCAAATCGACGCTTCTGCGCATCCTGGCGGGGCTGGACCGCGATTTCCAGGGGCGGCTGGACCGGCGGGAACGGCTGGCGATGGTCTTTCAGGAACCCACCCTGCTGCCCTGGCGGCGGGCGGCGGCCAACATCACCCTGCCCACGGGCTGCCCGGAGGCCGCCGCCCGCGCCCTGCTGGCCGAAGTCGGGCTGGCCGGGCACGAGGACAAGTTTCCCCGCCAGCTGTCCCTGGGCCAGCAGCGCCGCCTGTCGCTGGCCCGCGCCTTTGCCGCCGAACCCGACATCCTGCTGATGGACGAGCCCTTCGCCAGCCTCGACCCCGACACGGCGGGCCGGATGATGGACCTGACCGCGCGGCTTCTGGACCGCAGCGGCGCGGGGCTGGTCCTGGTCACGCATGACGCGGCCGAGGCCGCGCGCCTGGACGCCGCCCCCTTGCGGCTGGCGGGCCATCCGGCGCGGCTGGCGGGGGCCTAGCTTTCCGCGCGGAAGCCCAGCTTGCGGCCCAGCCTGCTGGCGAAGAATTCCCCCACCAGCCCGCGCCGGAAGACCAGCACGCAGACCATGAACACGACGCCCGTGATGATCGTCACCGGAAAGTCCGAGGTGGCGAGGTAGTTCTGCAACGTCACCACCAGCCCCGCGCCCACGACCGGCCCCGCCAGCGTGCCGATGCCGCCCAGAAGGGTCATCAGGATCACCTCTCCCGACATCTGCCAGGACACGTCGGTCAGGGTGGCGAACTGGAAGATCAGCGCCTTGACGCCGCCCGCCAGCCCCGCCAGGGCGGCGGACATTACGAAGGCCCCCAGCTTGTAGCGGCTGACCGAATAGCCCAGCGAAATGGCGCGCTGTTCGTTTTCGCGGATCGACTTCAGGATCATCCCGAAGGGCGAATTGACGAAGCGCCAGATCACCAGCAGGCCCAGGACAAAGACCGCCAGCACAAAGTAATACATGGTCATGGTGTCGGACAGGTCGAGGATCCCGAACAGGCGGCCGCGCGGGACGGACTGGATGCCGTCCTCGCCATGGGTGAAGCCCGCCTGCAGGCAAAAGAAGAAGAACATCTGCGACAAGGCCAGCGTGATCATGGCGAAATAGATGCCCTGGCGGCGGATGGCGATGGCGCCCATCACCAGGCCCAGGGCCGCCGCGCCAAGAACGCCCAGGGCGATCCCGGCCTCGGGCGGCCAGCCCCAGACCTTGACGGCATGGGCGGTGAAATAGGCCGCGCCCCCGAAGAAGGTGGCATGGCCGAAGGACAGCAGGCCCGTATAGCCCAGCAGCAGGTTGAAGGCCGCCGCGAACAGCCCGAAGGCCAGAAGCTTCATCAGGAAGATCGGATACAGGAACTGCGGCGCCAGCAGCAGCGCGGCCCCGATCACCGCCAGCAGCGCAAGCTGGATGGCCCCGGCCCTGGGGTGGATGGCGACATGATCGGTGGGGATGGGTTCGGCTTTGCCGGCCATGTCAGGCATCCTTTCCGAAAAGGCCCGCGGGCCGCAGGATCAAGACGATCGCCATGATGACGAAGATCACGATGTTGGACGCCTCGGGGTAGAAGACCTTGGTCAGCCCCTCGACCACGCCCAGCAGATAGCCGGTGACGATGGCCCCCAGGATCGACCCCATGCCGCCGACCACCACCACGGCAAAGACGATGATGATCAGGTTCGACCCCATCAGCGGGCTGACCTGATAGACGGGCGCGGCCAGCACCCCCGCAAAGGCCGCAAGCCCCGCGCCAAGCGCATAGGTCAGCGTCAAGAGCAAGGGCACGTTCACGCCGAAGCTTTGCACCAGCACCGGGTTTTCCGTCGCCGCGCGCAGGTATGCGCCAAGCTTCGTCTTCTCGATCAGGAACCAGACGCCCAGGCAGACGACCAGGGAGGCGACCACCACCCAACCGCGATAGACGGGCAGGAACATGAAGCCCAGGTTCACCGCCCCGGTCAGCGCGCCGGGCGCGGCATAGGGCATCCCCGATGCGCCGTAGAAATACCGGAACGTCCCCTCGATCGCCAGCGCCAGGCCGAAGGTGAACAAAAGCCCGTAAAGGGGGTCCAGCTTGTAGAGGCGCGACAGCATGGTCCGTTCGATGACCGCGCCGAACAGGCCCACGATCAGCGGGGCCAGGACCAGCGCCAGCCAATAGTTCACGCCGCCTACCGTCAGCAGCAGCAGCGCGGTGAAGGCGCCCAGCATGTATTGCGCGCCATGGGCGAAGTTGATCACCCGCAAGAGGCCGAAGATCACCGCAAGGCCAAGCGACAGCAGCGCATAGAAGCTGCCGTTGATCAGCCCGACCAGAAGCTGGCCCATCAGCGCCTGGACGGGGATGCCGAAGATCATGGTCATGGTTACACCCCCAGTTCCCGATGCAGCAGGTCCATCCGGTTCGGCAGATCGGAAACCGGGAATTCGGCGGTCATGGTGCCATGGTCCATCAGATAGAAGCGGTTGGCGACGGTGGCGGCGAAGCGGAAGTTCTGTTCCACCAGCACCACGGTCATGCCGCGTTGTTTCAACTGCCGCAGCACGTCGCCGATGGCGTTGATGATGACGGGGGCCAGCCCCTCGGTCGGTTCGTCCAGCAACAGGCAGCGCGCCCCGGTGCGCAGGATGCGCGCCATGGCCAGCATCTGCTGTTCGCCCCCCGACAGCTTCGTGCCGGGGCTGTTCCGGCGTTCCAGCAGGTTCGGGAACAGGGCATAGATCTCGGCCACCGACATGCCGCCGTCGGCGACCTTCGGCGGCAGCATCAGGTTCTCCTCGACCGAGAGGGTGGCGAAGATGCCGCGTTCCTCGGGGACGAAACCAAGGCCCGCGCGGGCGGTCTTGTGCAGGGGGACGTTCATCATGTCCTGGCCCGCGAAACTGATGCGGCCCGTGCGCTTGCGCAAAATGCCCATGATCGCGCGCAGGGTGGTGGTCTTGCCCATGCCGTTGCGGCCCAGGATGCAGATCATCTCGCCTTCGTTGACGTGCAGGTCCACGCCGTGCAGCACATGGCTTTCGCCGTACCAGGCCTGAAGCCCGGCGGTTTCCAGAAGCGGGGCCGTCATCCTTCGGTTCCCATATAGGCGGTGCGCACGCGGGGATCGGCGGACACGGTGGCGTAATCCCCGGTCGCAATGATCTCTCCGCGTTGCAGCACGGTGACGTGGTGGCAGATGTCGGCGACCACGTTCAGGTTATGCTCGACCATCAGCACGGCGCGGGTTTGCGCCACGTCGCGGATGATCTCGGCCACTATGCGCACGTCCTCCTGCCCCATGCCGGCCATGGGTTCGTCCAGCAGCAGCACCTGGGGGTCGAGCGCAAGCGTCGTCGCGATCTCCAGCACGCGCTTGCGGCCATAGGACAGGTCGGCGGCGCGGTGGTCGCGGTATGGCGTCAGGCCCAGGTGGTCGATCAACTGGTCGGCGCGCCCGTTCAGCCGGTCCAGCGCGGACAAGGGCTTCCAGAACTGCACGGCCAGTCCCGCCGGGCGTTGCAACGCGACCTTGACGTTCTCGCGCACGGTCAGGTGCGGGAAGACGGCGGAAATCTGGAAGGACCGCACCAGCCCCATGCGCGCGACCTTGTCGGGCCGTTCCCGGGTGATGTCCTGGCCCCGCAGCGTGATGGTGCCGCGCGTGGGTTGCAGGAACTTGGTCAGCAGGTTGAAGACCGTGGTCTTGCCCGCGCCGTTGGGGCCGATCAGCGCGTGGATGCGGGCGTGTTCCACGTCCAGATCCACATCGTTGACGGCGGTGAAGCCCGCGAAATCCTTGCCAAGGCCGCGGGCGGACAGGACCACCCGCGGCTCGGTTTGCGTCAGGACTGGCGCAACGGTCATGGGCGCGCCTTACTGCGTGACCAGCGGGCAGCCGCTTTCCGCCGGGTCCAGGAAGGCCTGGTCGCCCGGGATGGTCGCCAGGACGTTGTAGTAATCCCAGTCCTCGGTGATGTCGGCGGGCTTCTTCACCTCCATCAGATAGACATCCTTGATCAGGCGGCCGTTGGGACCGACCTTGCCACCTTCGGCGAAGACATCGTTCACCGGCAGTTCATGCAGCTTGGCGGCGACGGCCTCGGTTTCGTCGGTGCCTGCGGCCTCGATGGCCTTCAGGTAGGACATCACCGTCGAATAGGTGCCCGCGTGGATCATGTTGGGCATCGACCCGGTGCGTTCCATGAAGCGGCGGCCGAATTCCTCGGACTCGGGCGTGCGCTTCCAGTAGAAGCTTTCGGTCAGGTTCAGGCCCTGCGCGGCCTCGGCCCCCAAGCCATGCACGTCGGCCAGCGTGAACAGCAGCGCCGCCAGCTTCTGCCCGCCCTGGGTGATGCCGAATTCGGCGGCCTGCTTGATGGCGTTCTGCGTGTCCGCGCCCGCATTGGCCAGCCCGATGACCTTCGCCCCCGAGGCCTGCGCCTGCAACAGGAAGGACGAGAAGTCGGTCGAGGCCAGCGGGTGGCGCACCGATCCCACGACCGAGCCGCCCTTTTCCTTGACGAAGGCGCTGGTCTGTTCCTCCAGCGAATAGCCGAAGGCATAGTCGGCGGTCAGGAAGAACCAGCTGTCGCCGCCTTCCTGCACCAGCGCGCCGCCGGTGCCCACGGCCAGCGCGTGCGTGTCATAGGCCCAGTGAAAGCCGTAAGGGGAACATTGCGCGCCGGTCAGTTCGGTCGTCGCGGCCCCCGTGGTCATGGTGACCTTCTTCTTCTCGCGCGACAGCGCCTGCACGGCCAGCGCCACGGACGACGTGGTCAGCTCCATGATGCTGTCCACCTGTTCGGTGTCATACCATTGCCGGGCGATGTTGGACGCGATGTCGGCCTTGTTCTGGTGGTCGGCGGTCACGACCTCGATGGGGGCGTCCAGAACCTTGCCGCCGAAATCCTCGACCGCCATCAGGGCCGCTTCATAGGAATTCTTGCCGCCGAAATCGGAATACACGCCCGACTGGTCGTTCAGGATGCCGATCTTGACCACGCCGTCCGAAACCTCGGCCATGGCGGGCATCGCGAAAAGGCCGGCCGTTGTGGCCGCGAGTAGCATTTTGTCCATTTTTCCTCCCGGGTCATCATTCTTGCCGGCGTCCCCTTGGCCCTCCGCCGGTCCCTGCACGATGCAAGGGTTCCGGCCGTCAAACAAGCCTTTAAAAAGTAACGTCATGTCACGGCTTGCGGAAAACCGGATGCCCCCGCCCACGCTAGAAGCTGGGGGGCGTGCAGGCGCTGACGACCTCGCAGACGGCGGTTCCGGTGTTGCGGAAGCGGTGGGGCAGGGTGCTGCTGAAATAATAGCCGTCGCCCGCGTTCAGCACATGGACCTCGTCGCCGATCGTCACCTCCAGCGTGCCGCGGATGACGATGCCGCATTCCTCGCCCGCGTGGGACAGGACATGGCGGCCGGAACTGGTGGCGGGCTCGTAGAATTCGTGCAGCATCTGGATGTTGCGCCCGGGACGGCCTGCGGCCAGCAGAAGATAGCGGATGCCCGGCGCGCCGATGTTCACGTGTTCGCCCCGGCGGAACACCCGGTCCTGGTCCAGGGGCAGCTCGAAGCTGAAGAAGGTCGCCAGGTCCATCGGCACCCCGTCCAGGATCCGCTTGAGGACCGAGACCGAGGGTTTCAGCGACAGCGACTCGATCTGGGAAATGGTGCCGCTGCCGACGCCTGCGCGCCGCGCCAGTTCGCGCTGCGACAGCCCCTTGGCGCGGCGCACCACGCGCAGGCGCATCGCCACCAGCCGGTCCTCGGAGTCGTCCTGCGGCTTGCCCATCGCTCACCTGCTTCCTATCCGAAGCGGAGTGTGCCCGAGCGCCGTGAAATCAACAACCTGCTTCGTGCAGGAAATCACCGTTGATCGGAGGGCGCTTCCCCGCGACAATCGGGCGTATCGCTGCCCGTCCCGACGCGGCGGGCCCCAGCCTGCAGGAGCCCCTTTCCATGTCCCTCGACCTTCCCCCGAACGACCTGTCGCATGTGGTTTCCGCCGACCGGGCGCATGTGTGGCACCACCTGAGCCAGCACAAGCCCTATGAAACGGTGGACCCGCGCGTCTTCGTGGAAGGCAAGGGGATGCGGCTGTGGGACGTGACCGGGCGCGAATACCTGGACGCGGTGTCGGGCGGCGTGTGGACGGTCAACGTGGGCTATGGCCGGACCAGCATCGCCGATGCGGTGCGCGACCAGCTGGTCAAGCTGAACTACTATGCGGGGGCTGCGGGCAACGTCCCGGCGGCGCTGTTCGCGGAACGGCTGATCCAGAAGATGCCGGGGATGAGCCGGGTTTATTACTCGAACTCGGGGTCCGAGGCCAACGAGAAGGCCTACAAGATGGTCCGCCAGATCGCCCACAGGCAGCATGGCGGGAAGAAGTGGAAGATCCTCTACCGCGACCGCGATTACCACGGCACCACCATCGGCACGCTGGCGACCAGCGGGCAGGACCAGCGGGCGGCGCAATACGGACCCTACCCCGACGGCTTCGTGCGCGTGCCCCATTGCCTGGAATACCGCAAGCAGTGGGACGTGGCGAACTATGGCGAGCGCGCGGCGGACGCCATCGAGGAGGCGATCCTGCGCGAAGGCCCCGACACCGTGGGCGCCATCGTGCTGGAGCCGATCACGGCGGGCGGCGGCGTGATCGTGCCGCCCGAGGGATACTGGCCGCGCGTGCAGGAGATCTGCCGCAAATACGGCGTGCTGCTGCATATCGACGAGGTGGTCTGCGGGCTTGGCCGCACCGGCACCTGGTTCGGATACCAGCATTACGGGGTCCAGCCCGACATCGTGACCATGGCCAAGGGCGTGGCCTCGGGCTATGCGGCGATTTCCTGCACGGTGACGACCGAGGCGGTGTTCGAGCAGTTCAAGGACGACGCCAGCGATCCCCTGGGCTATTTCCGCGACATCTCGACCTTTGGCGGCTGCACGGCGGGGCCGGTGGCGGCGCTGGAAAACATGCGCATCATCGAGGACGAGGGCCTCTTGGAGAACACGGTGGCCATGGGCGCGCGGCTGATGGGAAACCTGCGGGTGTTGCAAGAGCGTCACGCGGTGATCGGCGAGGTGCGGGGCAAGGGCCTGTTCTGCGGGGCCGAGCTGGTGGCGGACCGGCAGACCCGCGAGCCGCTGGACGAACGCCGCGTGCAGGCCGTGGTGGCCGAGTGCCTGGCCCAGGGCGTGATCATCGGCGCCACCAACCGATCCCTGCCGGGGCTGAACAACACGCTGTGCCTCTCGCCCGCGCTGATCGCCACGGAAGCCGACATCGACCGCATCACCGAGGTGATCGACGGGGCGCTGGCGAAGGTCATGGGGTGAGGCGCGGTCAGGCTGGGGGCTTCGCGCCCCCAGACCCCCGCGGGATATTTGGGTGAAGAAGAAGTCCCGGGGGGAAGGGGCCTGCGCCCATGTCGAGGGCGGCAGGATCGGCGGGGCCGGGCGCTTCTTGTCGGGGATGATTGACTTGCCCTGGGGGGATCGGCCAGAAGGTTCCTTGCCGGGACCATGGGTGCACCCCATCCCCATCTCACCCCGTTCGACCGGAGAATGGCACCCATGTTTCCATCCGCCGACCCCACATCCCCGGGCCGCTTTGTCGCCGTCCGACTGGAACCCGGCGCCGACCTGATCGCGGGCCTGCGCGCCGTCCAGCGCCGGACCGGGGCGGCGGCGATGGCGGTCGTCACCTGCGTGGGCAGCCTGACCTCGGTCCTGATCCGCCACGCCGACAAGCCCGAAGGCACCCGCTATGCCGGCCATTTCGAGATCACCACGCTGGCCGGAACCATCGACCCCGGGGGCGAGCATCTGCACCTGACCATCGCGGATGGCGAGGGGCGGGCCTTCGGGGGCCATCTGCTGCCGGGATCATCGGTCTATACCACGGCCGAGATCGTTCTTCTTCTGCTGGACCGCCTGTCCTTTGCCCGAGAGCCCTGCGCGCTTTCAGGCTATGACGAGCTGGTCGTCCGTCCTGTCGCGTAACCAAGGATCGTGTCCCATGTCCCCTTCCGTCCTGTCCAGCCGCGCGCTGGTTCTTTGCGCCATCGGCATCGCGCTCAACATGGCGCTTGGCCAGGCGGTGTCCTTTCTGAACCTGCCGATCTTCCTGGATTCCCTGGGCACCGTGGTCGCCGCGGTCCTGTGCGGGCCGGTGATCGGCGGGCTGACCGGGCTGCTGACGAACCTGATCTGGGGGCTGATCCAGGGGCCGACGGCGGCCTTTTTCGCGCCGGTCGCGCTGGTGGTCGGGGTCGCCGCCGGGCTGCTGGCGCGCGCGGGGATGTTCCGCAGCTGGTGGCGGGCCGCGGTGGCGGGCGTCGTCATCGCCGTCGCGCTGTCGGTCGTGGCGGTGCCGATCCGCATCTTCCTGTTCGGCGGCGTCACCGGCAGCGGCGCGGATTTCGCGGTGGCCTATCTGCTGAAGGTGGGCGAAAGCCTGTTCGGCTCGGTCCTGGTGACGGTGATCGGCAGCAACATCATCGACAAGGTGGCGACGGCGGTGCTGGCCTGGGCCATCCTGCGGGGCCTGCCCGCGCGCAGCCTGTCAGACTGGCCCTATCTGGGCCATTCGCGCGCCTGACCCGATGGGCCCGGACGCGGCGCGCCGCAGCTTTCACTGCGCCAGCCCCCTGACGAAGCTTGCGCTGGTGCTGGCGGTGGCGGCCATGCTGCCGCTGTGGCCCGCGCCGGTTTTGCTGGCGGGGCTGGCCGCCGCCCTGGCCGGGGGGTTCCTGCTGGGGATCGGGCGCATCCTGCTGGCCCGCGTCGGGGCGCTGATGGTGCCCACGGGGATCGCGCTGGCAATCGTCCAGGGGATGCTGGTTCCGCGCGGCGCGCCCGCGCGGCTTGGCGCGCTGGCCTATTACCCCGAGGGGATGGCCCATGCCGCCCTGGTCTTCCTGCGCCTTTCGCTGATCCTGGCCGCCGGGCTGGTCTTCGTGATGACCACCCGCCCGGGCGATCTGGCCCGCGCGCTGGACGCGGCGGGGCTGCCGCCGACCGTGTCCTATCTTCTGACCGCCCCCCTTTCCATGATCGAGGCGATTGCCGAGGAAATCCGCCAGGTCCGCGACAGCCTGCACCTGCGCGGCCTGCGGGGCCGGGGGATCCGGGGGCGGCTGCGGCATCTGGGGGCGATGACCACGCCCCTGGTGCGCAACCTGATCACCGACGCGCCCATGCGGGCGGAACTGCTGGACATGCGCGGCTTCCGCGCCTTGCCCCGCCGCAGCCTGCTGGACCCGCCGGTGGAAAGCCGGGCCGAGGTCCGGCTGCGGCGCGGGCTGGTGGGGCTGGCGCTGGTGCAGTTCGGGATGCTGCTGCTGTGATCTTCGCCTTCCGCGACCTTGCCTTCGCCTGGCCGGGGGGCCCGGAGGTCTTCACGGGCGTCGACCTGACCCTGGGGCCGGGCGACCGGCTGGCGATCCTGGGCGGCAACGGCTCGGGCAAGACGACGCTGGGCCGCTGCCTGGGCGGCAGGCTGGAGGGGCGGGGAACCGTCACCTGCGACGGCCGCGACTGGCGCACGCTCGGCCGCGCCGAACGGGTGGCGGCCGTTCAATGCGTCGCGCAGCGCCCGCATCTGCAACTCAGCGGGCGCGCCTTCACCGTGCGCGAGGAGATCGCCTTCGGCCCGGAAAACCTGGGCCTGCCCCCCGCCGCCATCGCCGACCGCGTGGACGAGGCGATGGCGCTGCTGGATCTGGCCGCCCTGGCCCACCGCGATTGCCGCAGGCTTTCGGGGGGCGAGACGCAGCGCGTGGTCCTGGCCGGGGCGCTGGCGATGCGCCCGGGGCTGCTGATCCTGGACGAGCCGATGACCGACCTGGACGCGGAAACGCGCGACAGGCTGGCGGGCCATCTGGGCGCGCTGTCGGCGCGGATGGCGGTGGTCGTGCTGGATATCGGCTGTTTCGACTGGATGGCGGGCCTGATCGGCCGCTTCCGCATCCTGGACGCGGGCAGCCTGGGCGCGCCCCTGACCGGGGAAGAATTGCGGACCGCCCCCCTGCCGCCCGCGATCCTGCTGCCCGATGCGGGGCCCGCGCCGTGATCCGGGTCGAGGATCTGCATTTCGCCTGGCCCGACGGCCGCCGCATCTTCGCGGGGCTGGACGGGGCCTTTCCCGGGGCCAGCGTCACCGCGATCGTGGGGCCGAACGGGTCGGGAAAGACCACGCTTCTGCGCCTGATCGCCGGGCTGGAAACCCCGCAGCGCGGCAGGATCGTGATCGCCGGGCAGGGGTGGATCGGCGCGGTCATGCAAAGCGCGGACCGCCATGTCCTGTGCAGCACGGTCGAGGACGAGGTGGCGGTGACGCCCCGGATGCTGGGCCTGCCCGATCCGCGCGCGGTCGCCCGGCAGGCGCTGGCGCAACTGGGGCTAGGGGCGCTTGCCGCGCGGCATCCGCTGGACCTGGACGCGGGGGCGCGGCGCCTGGTCGGCCTTGCCTCGGCCATCGCGCATCGCCCGCCGGTCCTGCTGCTGGACGAGGTGCAGCGCGGGCTTGACCGCCTTTACCGGGCGCGCCTTCAGGCGGCCATCGGGGCCGAGGCGGCGCGCGGCGCGGCGGTGCTTCTGGTCAGCCACGATGCCGATTTCATCCGCCGGACCGCCGGGCGCGTGATCGACCTGGCCGCCCAAGGGGGAACGCCGCTTGCCCGCGCGCCGGGGCGGCCGTAACCTGCGCGCCAGCAGGGAAGGGCCGATGACCGCCAGTATCCGCCATCTGAGGATGTTCCTGGCCCTTGGGCGCAGCCATTCGGTGACGCAGGCGGCGGCGGACAGCCATGTCTCTCAGCCCGCCGTCACGCAGGCCATGGCCAAGCTGGCGCGCGACAGCGGCCATGCGCTGTTCCGGCGCAGCCCCCAGGGCCTGTTTTTGACCGAGGCGGGCGAGATGCTGCACCGGCGCGCCGCCCGCGCGCTGCGGATGCTGGACGGGGCCATGGCCGACATGGACCGCGCGGTGCGCGTCCAGGCCACCTGGCCGCAGCTGGCGGCCCTGATCGCCGTGACCGAGACCGGGAACTTCACCCTGGCCGCGCATCGCCTGGGGCTGGCGCAGCCCACCGTCCACCGCTCGACCACGATGCTGGAACAGGCGGCGGGCACGGACTTCTTCCAGCGCACGGCCCATGGCCTGATCTCGACCCGGGCGGCGCTGCACCTGGCGCAGGCCGCGCGGCTGGCGATGGCGGAACTGGACCAGGCCGAGGCCGACCTGGCCACCCTGGGCGGGCGCGAGGTCGGGCGCATCGTGATCGGCGCGCTGCCCTTGTCGCGGTCGGGCTGGCTGCCCCGCGCGATCCTGGCGTTCCGGCGCGCGCGCCCCGGCTTTCCCTTCCAGGTCATCGAAGGGCGCTATGACGAATTGCTGGGCGGCCTGCGCCGGGGCGAGATCGACATGATGCTGGGCGCCCTGCGCCTGCCAAGCCCCATCCAGGACATCGCCCAGGAACGCCTGTTCGACGACGAGGTGGTGGTGGTGGCCCGCCGCGATCACCCCCTGGCCCGGGGGGCCGGGCTGGATATCCGGGCGCTCGCCTCTTGCCCCTGGGTGATGCCGCGCCGGTCGACGCCCCTGCGCGCCATCCTTGAGGCGGCCTTCGCCGGTCATCCGCCCGCCGATGTGATCGAGACATCCTCGGTCATCACCCTGCGCGAGATCCTGCGCCAAGGCGATCACCTGGGCGGCCTGTCCCGGATGCAGGCCGAGATCGAGGCCGACGCCTTGGCGATCCTGCCCCTGCGCCTGCCCCATGCCATGCGGCCCATCGGCATCACCACCCGCGCCGGGTGGGAGCCGACGCGGGCGCAAAGCGCCTTTCTTGACCTGCTGCGCGACACGGCGGCCCGGCTGGTCCAGGCGGGCCTGCACCCGCCCGAAGGGGCCAAGACCGCGCCGTCATAGCATAAACTTATGCCTTCCGGCACGCTTCGGATTTGCCGGTCCCGCCCCTGTCGGCCAAATTCCCGCCAACGTTTCAGGAGGGGACCATGTCCGACGCCAAGACCGCCCTTGTCATTTCGGCCCATGCCGCCGACTTCGTGTGGCGCTGCGGGGGCGCCATCGCGCTGCACGCCCGGATGGGTTACGAGGTGACCGTCGTCTGCCTGTCCTTCGGCGAGCGGGGCGAAAGCGCCAGGCTGTGGAAGGAACCCGGCATGACGCTGGAGCGGGTGAAATCCGCCCGCCGCAAGGAGTCGGAAAAGGCCGCCGCCGCGCTTGGTGTCCATGACCTGATCGAGTTCGACCTGGGCGACTATCCCCTGCACCTGACGCCCGACGACAAGTTCCGGCTGGTGGACGTGATCCGCAAGGTCCAGCCCGCCTTCATGCTGAGCCACAGCCAGTATGATCCCTACAACACCGACCACATGTATGCGACGCAAGTGGCGCTGGAGGCCCGGATGATCGCCCAGGCCTGGGGCCACAACCCGGGCGAAAAGGTGCTGGGCGCGCCGCAGTTGTATCTCTTCGAGCCGCACCAGACCGAGCAGATGGGCTGGAAGCCCGACACCTTCCTGGACATCACCCCCGTCTGGGACCGCAAGCGCGCCGCCATCGAGTGCATGGCAGGCCAGGAACACCTGTGGGAGTATTACACCCGCGTGGCCGAGAACCGCGCCAACCACTTCATGCGCAATTCGGGCGGGCAGTCCGGCGGGCGCAAGGCGACATATGCGGAAGGCTTCCAGTCGGTTTTCCCGCGCACGGTGGATGAACTCTGATGGAACACTGCTTCGACATCGCCCATCTCGCCCATGTCGAGATGCTGACCGACCGCTTCGAGGAAAGCCTGGACTTCTTCACCCGCATCTATGGGCTGACGCTGTCGGAACAGGACGAGAACAGCGCCTATCTGCGGGCGTGGGACGATTATGAACATGCGTCCCTGAAGCTGACGCGGGCGGACCGGACGGGCGTGGGCCATATCGCCTATCGCGCCGCCTCGCCCGAGGCGCTGGAGCGGCGGGTCGCGGCCATCGAGGCCTCGGGCTACAACGTTCACGGCTGGATCGAGGGCGACCAGAGCCACGGCCGCGCCTTCCGCTTCGAGGATCCCTTCGGCCATGTCTTCGAGATCTATTACGACACCGTCTGGTACCAGCCCCGGCAGGATGCCGAACGCGCGGCCCTGAAGAACACCGCCAGCGCCTTCACCGGCGCAGCACCACGCAGGCTGGACCACCTGAACCTGCTGTCCAGCGACGTGACCGAGTTCCGCCGCTTCATGGAAACCTGCCTGGGCAGCCGGGTCACGGAATACATCCAGCTGGACAACGGGCGCATCGGCGGCTGCTGGTTCACGGTCAACAACAAGACCTACGACCTCGCCTGCACCGAGGAGCATGGCGGAGGCCAGGGGCGCCTGCACCACGTCACCTACGCCACCGACCAGCGCGAGGACATCCTGCGCGCCGCCGACATCTTTTTGCAGAACGGTGTCCATATCGAGACGGGGCCGCACAAGCACGCCATCCAGGGGACGTTCTTCCTCTATGTCTGGGAACCGGCGGGCAACCGGGTGGAACTGGCCAATTCCGGCGCGCGCCTGATCCTGGCCCCCGACTGGCAGCCCGTCGTCTGGACCGAGGCGGATCGCAAGAAGGGCCAGGCCTGGGGCCTGAAGACCATCGAGACCTTCCACACCCACGGCACTCCGCCGGTGAAGAAAGGCTGACACCATGGCGACAGTCGTCCAGACCATCCAGCGCGCCAGCGCCACCACCATCGCGGGCCTGGCCGAGGCAGGCGTTGCCACCGTCCACGAGGCGCAGGGCCGCATCGGCTGCCTGGCCAGTTCCATGCGCCCGATCTACCCCGGCGCCCGCATCGCGGGATCGGCGGTCACCATCAGCGCGCCTCCGGGCGACAACTGGATGGTCCATGTCGCCATCGAGCAGTTGCGGGAGGGCGACATCCTGGTGCTGGCGCCGACCTCGCCTTGCGACAACGGCTATTTCGGCGACCTGCTGGCGACCTCGGCCATGGCGCGGGGCTGCCGGGGGCTGGTGATCGACGCGGGCGTGCGCGACATCCGCGACCTGACCCAGATGGGCTTTCCCGTCTGGTCGCGCGCCATCAGTGCCCAAGGCACGGTCAAGGAAACGCTGGGGTCCGTCAACGTGCCGGTCGTCTGCGCGGGCCAGCTGGTCGAGGCGGGCGACGTGATCGTGGCCGACGACGACGGCGTCTGCGTGGTGCGCCGCGCGGATGCCGACACGGTGCTGGCCGCGGCCCGCAAGCGCATGGAGGCCGAGGAAGCCAAGCGCCAGCGCCTGGCTGCGGGGGAACTGGGCCTCGACATCTACGACATGCGCGGGCGGCTGGAGGAAAAGGGGCTGCGCTATGTCTAGGGTCCTGGCGCTTGCCGCGCTGATCCTGGGCCTGCCCCTGGCAGCAAGCGCCGCCCCCGCCGGCCTGGCCCCGGTCGCCCCGGTCATGGCCTGCGCGGACCTGGCCCGGATCGACCTGACCGTCCTTGGCGGCGAGGGCAGCACCGTCACCGAAGCCACCCAGACCACCAGCGACGGCATCCCCGTCTGTTCCGTCACCGGCAGGCTTGCGCCGCAGGTGACCTTCCAGGTGCTGCTGCCGCTGGAGACCTGGACGCAGCGTTACCTCCAGGTCGGCTGCGGCGGGCTGTGCGGGCGGATCACGCTGCAATCGGGTGCGTCAAGCGGCTGCACGGTGCTGAACGACGGCGGCTTCGTCATGGCCGCCACCGACATGGGTCACACCGGTCAAGGGGGCGAATGGGGGCTGGACGACGGGCAGCGCCGCGACTTCGCCTGGCGCGCCCAGCACATCACTGCCCTGGCCGCCAAGGCGCTGATCCGCGCCTTCTACGGCCAGGATACGCGATACAGCTATTTCAACGGCTGCTCGGACGGCGGGCGCGAGGCGATCATGGAGGCGATGCGCTTTCCCGACGACTTCGACGGCATCGTTGCGGGCGCGCCCGCCATGCTGTTCCAGGTCCAGAACACCCTGCATCACGGCTGGCTGGCGCGCGCGAACACCGGCGCGGACGGCAAGCCGATCCTGCTGTCGGACAAGCTGCCCCTGCTGCACCGCGCCGTGATCGCTGCCTGCGACGGCACGGACGGGGCCCGGGACGGGCTGATCAGCCAGCCCGCCGCCTGCGCCTTCGACCCCGCGACCCTGGTCTGCAAGGAGGGGCAGGCCGGCGACTGCCTGACCGCGCCCGAGGCCGCCGTCGCCGCCAAGGTCTATGACGGCCCGCGCGACACGGCCACCGGCGCGCCGCTGACGCCCGGCCAGCAACTGCCGGGGTCCGAGCTGAACTGGCAGGGCGTCCTGGTGCCCGACAGTCCCGACCGGCAGCCCTTCAGCGCGATGATCGCGGATCCGGTGCTGCGCTATCTGGCCTTTGATCCCGCCCGGCCCGACATGACCCTGGACGATCTGGCGTTCACCACGGCCACGCTGGACGACCTGCGCGCGCGCCATGCGCTGTTCGACGCGACCAGCCCGGATCTCTCGGCCTTCCAGGCCTCGGGCGGCAAGCTGATCCTGTGGCATGGCCTGGCCGACCCGCATATCGCCCCCGCCAACACCCTGGCCCTGCACAAGGGGATGCTGGGCACCATGGGCGCCGATACCGTCGCGGGGTTCGAGCGCCTGTATCTGCTGCCCGGCGTCGGCCATTGCGGCGGCGGGCAGGGGCCGTCCAACCTGGACCTGCTGACGCCGATGATGGCCTGGGTCGAAGGCGGCACGGCGCCTGACGCCATCCTGACCGCCAGCACCGCCGAAACCTCCAGCTTCGGCCAGCCGGACGGCGGTGAAGCGCGCGCCGCCATGCCGCCCATGACGGATCTGGGCGTCGCGCCCCTGCCCCCCATGACGCGCCCGGTCTGGCCCTGGCCCGCCACCGCCGCGCTGGAGCCCGGCGCCGACCCGACCCGCGCCGAAAGCTGGACCCGCGGCCCGGACGCGGCCATCGTCGCCACCCGCGACTGGCCCGGCGCCGACCTGTTCACGCCCTTTACCCCCGTGGAGTAAGCCATGACCGACGGCATTCCCTGCCTGTGGATGCGGGGCGGCACCTCGAAGGGGGCCTATCTGCTGGCCCGCGACCTGCCCGCCGACCCCCGCGCGCGAGACGCCCTGCTGCTGCGGATCATGGGCAGCCCCGATCCGCGCCAGATCGACGGCATCGGCGGGGGGGATCCGCTGACCTCGAAGGTGGCGGTGCTGTCGCCCTCCTCTCGCGCGGACGCGGATGTGGACTACCTGTTCCTGCAGGTCTTCGTAGACCAGGCGCTGGTGTCGGACGCGCAGGGCTGCGGCAACATCCTGGCGGGCGTCGGCCCCGCCGCCATCGAGCGCGGCCTGGTCGCGGCGCGGGACCATGAGACCCCCGTGCGCATCCACATGCTGAACACGGGCGAGGTCGCGCTGGCCCGCGTCCGGACGCCGGGCGGGCGCGTGACCTATGCGGGCGAGGCGCGCATCGACGGGGTGCCGGGGACGGCCGCGCCCGTGCCGCTGATGTTCCAGGACATCGCGGGATCCATGTGCGGGGCGCTGCTGCCCACCGGGCGGGCGGTGGACGTGATCGAGGGCGTGGCCTGCACGCTGATCGACAACGGGATGCCCTGCGTGATCCTGCGGGCCAGCGACTTTGGCCTGACCGGCCAGGAAAGCCGCGACGCCCTGGACGCAGATGCCGCCCTGAAGGCCCGCATCGAGGCAATCCGCCTGAAGGCAGGCCCGCTGATGAAGCTGGGCGACGTGGCGCAGAAATCCGTGCCCAAGATGACGCTGGTCTCGGCCCCCACGGCAGGGGGAACCATCGCCACCCGCAGCTTCATCCCGCATCGCTGCCATGCGTCCATCGGCGTCTTTGCCGCCGTCAGCGTCGCCACCGCCTGCACCCTGCCCGGCAGCCCGGCGGCGGATCTGGCGCACCTGCCCACCAACAACCGCTTCCTCATCGAACACCCGACCGGCGCCGCCGAAGTGCTGGTCGACCAGGACGCCCAAGGCACCGTCACCGGCGCAGGCACCCTGCGCACCGCCCGCAAGATCATGGACGGATGGGTCTTCCCATGAGAGTTGCGCGACCCGTGCCATAGCCAAAACTTATGGACATGGCCCGGTTTCGCAATAGGCCCTGACGCGCCGGTCCGGCATGGTCGGTCAGGCAAAACCCCGCCTCGGGGAGAGAGGCGGGAGGTCACACACCAGGGTGGATCGTTCCGGGCCGGAGGGTCGTGCCCGCAAGAGGAGGACTTCATGCAGACTTCTGACACCCTTGAGATACAGTCGTTCATCGACACGCGGCCCATGTCGTCGCGGCAATGGATGCTGACGGCGCTGTGCTTTGCCATCGTCTTCTGCGACGGCATGGACGTGGCGGTCATGGGCTTCCTGGCCCCCGCCATCATCGAGCAATGGGACATCTCGCGCGCGGGCTTCGGCCTTGTGATGGCGGCGGCGCCCATCGGGCTGGCGCTTGGGGCGATCTTCGCGGGCTCGTCCTCGGATTACCTGGGGCGGCGCAAGGTGCTGCTGGCCTCGGTCTTTGCTTTTGGCGTGATGACCTGGCTGACGGCGCTGGCCCGCACGCCCACGGACATGGCGCTGCTGCGCTTTGCGACCGGGCTTGGCCTGGGGGCGGCGATGCCCAACACCACGACGCTGTTGTCGGAATACGTCCCGCAGCGGTCGCGGTCCTTCATCCTGGCCGCGATGTTCACGGGCTTCAACCTCGGGTCCGCCATCATCGGCTTCATCGCGGCCTTCATGCTGCCCCGCTGGGGCTGGCAGTCGGTGCTGCATTTCGGCGCGGCGATCCCGCTGGCGCTGTGGCTGGTGATGCTGTTCGCGCTGCCGGAATCGGCGCGCTTCATGGTGGTGCGCGGGCGGCCGATGCCCGCCGTGGGCCGGGTCCTGGGCCGCGTCATCGGCGCGGATCTGGGGGGCGTATCGCGCTTTGCCCTAGCCGAGGAGAAACTGGCCGCCAGGCAGCCGGTGGCGGCGCTGTTCACCAGGCCCTTCGCGCTGCGGACCTTTGCGCTGTGGGTCTGCTATTTCATGGGGCTTCTGGTCATCTATCTGACGACAAGCTGGCTGCCCACGATGATCCGCGACGCGGGCCTGCCGGTGGACCGCGCGGCCAATGTCACGGCGATGTTCCAGCTGGGCGGCACGGCGGGCGCGATCCTGGTGGGGCTGGCCATGGACCGGTTCGGCGCCACCCGGTCCATCGCGCTGGCCTATCTGCTGGGCGGCGGCGCGCTGATCCTGCTGGGCATGGGCGGGTTGCAGACGGCGCTGCTGGCGCTGACGGTGGGCCTTGTCGGCTTCTGCATGAGCGGCGGGCAGACCGGGCTCAATGCCTATGCGCCGACCTGCTATCCCACCGCAATGCGGGCCACGGGGGTCAGCTGGATGCTGGGGGTGGGCCGCCTGGGCTCGATCCTCGGATCCTCGATCGGCGGGGTGCTGCTGGGCTTTGGCTGGGATTTCACCACCATCTTCTGCGTACTGGCGGTGCCTGCCGCGCTGGCGGCGGCGGCGATCACGGTGTCGGGGATCGGCCGGGGGGCGGGGCAGCGGGCGGTCGCCTCGGCCTGACGCATGGCCGGGCCGGGGGCGCGATGCGGCGCCCCCGGCCCGGGTCTTTGCGGCGGTTCCTTCGCCCCGGTTACAGGATGAGGTCGCTGGCCGTCAGGGTGCTTCTCGGCCAGGCCGCCGATCCACAGGTCCACATCTTCCAGCCCGCCCAGCTTGCCGCCCGCATAGGCCCCCGTCGCATTGAGGAAGTCTTTCCGGTCGGTATAGGTCACGCCCCGGATGGTGACGCCGTCGCTGTCATCGCCATCGCCGAAGACCAGGTTCATGGCCGCGTCGCGGCCCCGCGCGATGTTGATCGCCGCCAGGTCCAGCGGGATGCCGACCAGCGGGTTGCGCAAGGTATGGGTGACGAATTCGTCGATCTCGTTTCCGATCTGCGCGGTCATGTCGCGCACGATGGCCCCGGTCGCGGCATCGGCCAGGCCGGCGTGGATGGCGGCCAGCTGCGCTTGGGTTAGGGGCGGCCCGCGTGCATCAGCGCGGCATAAACCGCCGCCGGATCGCCCAGCGTCTGGTCCACGATCAGGTCCGAGATGATGCGCGGATCGGCATCCACCACGCCCTCGGTCCTGGGCGCGCCGTAGTTGTTGTTGTTGCCGGGCAGATAGCCCTCCATGGGCATTTCGTCATGGGCCTCGTTGCGCCAGATCGGCTGGGTGACGCGGATGAAGGGCTGGTCGGCCGGACCCCATTCCTCGCGCCCCTTGGTCAGGTTGTTGCAGCTGCCATCGACCGTGCGCAGGCCCTAGGGCACCAGCGGGTTGCTGATGGCCAGCGTGCCGCCGGTCGCAACCACGTTGCCCTGGGCGTTCACGCGGATTTCATCCAGCGGCGTGCCAGCGGCATGGGCCTCGGCGATCTTGATCTGCTTCAGGATGAAATCGAGATCGTGCTTGATGAGCAATTGCCGCCGAAAGGATAATCCCAAGCGGTTTTGTGCCATCGGATCACGTCAAACCACGATTGTTTCATTGCAAATTCCCGGCAGACCCGGGCGGGATAAAACCGCAAGGACGCGGCACAACCCTCGGCAGGTTTCCTTGCACGCCCGGGCTGGAGAACGCCCCCCGGATCGCATAAGCACCGAAGGGCGGGCCCGCTCGTGGCCGCGAACGGAAAGGCTGTGCATGGAACCGGCATCCTCGCTGGAGCTTGAAGCCCTGTCGCGCCATTTCGATGGCAGGGCGGTGCTGTCGGACATCTCGCTGGCGATCCCGGCGGGGCGGATCACCTGCCTGCTGGGGCAATCGGGCTGCGGCAAATCGACCCTGCTGCGGATCATCGCCGGCGTGGACCGCCCCGATCCCGGCGCCCGCATCCGCGTGAACGGGGCCGAAATCGTCGGCCCCCGCCGCTTCGTGGAACCCGAGGACCGCCGGATCGGCTTCATGTTCCAGGACTATGCCCTGTTCCCGCACCTGTCGGTCGCGGACAACCTGGCCTTCGGGTTGCGCGCCCTGCCCGGGCCCGCCCGCCGCGCGCGCGTGGCGCAGGTGGCCCAACGCATCGGCATCGCGCATCTGCTGGACCGTTACCCCCATTCCCTGTCGGGCGGCGAACAGCAGCGCGTGGCGCTGGCTCGGGCGCTGGCCCCCGAACCCGCGATCCTGCTGATGGACGAGCCGTTTTCCAACCTGGACCAGGGCCTGCGCGAAAAGGTGCGGCGCGAAACGGTGGACACCCTGCGCCGGACCGGCACCACCGCGATCATCGTCACCCACGACCCGCAAGAGGCGCTGTCGGTGGGCGACCTGATCGTGCTGATGCGCGCGGGCCGGATCGAGCAGGTGGGCACCCCCTTCGAGATCTATGACCGCCCCCGGTCCCCCTATGCGGCCGAGTTCATGGGCCCCTGCAACCGCCTGACCGGCATCTGGTCGGGGGGCCGGATCGAAACGCCCATCGGCACCTTCCCGGCCCCCCTGGATCTGCCCGACGGCGCGCTGGCCCTGGCCTGCATCCGCCCGCAGGCCCTGTCCATCGGGCCCGACGGGCAGGGCATTTCGGCCCGCGTGGTGGCCAAGACCTTTACCGGCGAAAGCGAACAGATCGACATCATGGTCCATCCGCTGGCGCAGACCCTGCGGATGCATTCGCATTTCCGCATCCCCATGGCGGTCGGCGAAAAGGTCAGCCTGCAACTGAACGGCGCGCAGATCCACGTCTTTCCCGACGACGGGCGGGACGCCGCCGCCGTCCAGCCGGATAGCTGAGAAAAACACTAGACTAACCGTCGCCCCCTGGCCTATGTCTTTGCCGGCAACCTTGGGGGACATCATGAAACTTGCATCCGTCATTGTCCTGGCCAGCCTGGCCGCAGGCGCGGCCGAGGCCCAGGAACTGAACCTTTACACCTCGCGAGAGCCGGGCCTGGTCGAGCCGCTGCTGGCGGCCTTCACCGACTCCACCGGCATCAAGGTCAACACGGTCTTTCTCAAGGACGGGCTGGCCGAACGGGTCGCGTCCGAGGGCGAAAGCTCGCCCGCCGACCTGCTGATGGCGGTGGATGCGGGCAACCTGGCCGACCTGGTGGACAAGGGCCTGACGCAGCCGGTCGAATCCGAGGTGCTGGCAGCGGCGGTGCCGGAAAACCTGCGCGATCCCGGCAACCAGTGGTTCGCCCTGTCGATGCGCGCCCGCGTGGTCTATGCGGCCAGCGACCTGGACCTGGACGCCATCACCTACGAGGATCTGGCCAATCCCGAATGGAAGGGCCGCATCTGCATCCGGTCCGGCCAGCACCCCTACAACACCGCGCTGTTTTCCGCCTTCATGGCCCATCACGACGCGGCGGCGACGGAAGAATGGCTGACGGGCCTCAAGACCAACCTGGCGCGGCAGGCGGGCGGCGGCGACCGCGACGGGGCCAAGGACATTCTTGGCGGCATCTGCGACATCGCCATCGCCAACAGCTATTACGTGGGCCTGATGCGGTCGGGCAAGGGGGGCGAGGACCAGAAGGCCTGGGGCGAGGCGATCAAGGTGATCCTGCCCACCTTCGAGAACGGCGGCACCCACGTCAACATCAGCGGCGCGGCGGTGGCGAAACACGCGCCCAACCGCGACCAGGCGGTGCAGTTGCTGGAATTCCTGGTCTCCGACGAGGCGCAGAAAATCTATGCCGAGGCGAATTACGAATACCCCGTCAAGGCGGGCGCGGCCATCGACCCGATCATCGCCTCGTTCGGCGACCTCAAGGTCGATCCGCTGCCGCTGACCGACATCGTGAAGAACCGCCAGCAGGCCAGCGAACTGGTCGATCGCGTTGGCTTTGACAACTGACGGGGCCGGGCCCCGCCGCCGTTCCGTTTTGCCGACACTTCCGGCCCTCCGCCTGCGCGGGGGGTCTTGGGTTGCGGCCAGCCTGGTGATCGCGGGGCTGGTCCTGGTGCCGGTGCTGGCGCTTGGCTGGCAGGCGGCGCAGGGATCGGACGGGCTGTGGTCGCATCTGGCGCGCCATGTCCTGCCCCATGCGCTGGCGCAGACGGCGCTGCTGATGGCGGGGGTGGGCGTGCTGACGGCGGGGATCGGCACGGGCGTCGCCTGGCTGGTGACGGCTTACGATTTCCCGGGGCGGCGGATGCTGGAATGGGCGCTGCTGCTGCCGCTGGCGGTGCCCACCTATATCGTCGCCTATGCCTATCTGGACATGCTGCATCCGCTGGGGCCGTTCCAGTCGGCGATCCGCGCCGTGCTGGGTTACGACAGCCCGCGCGATTTCCGCCTGCCCGACATCCGGTCCATGACCGGGGCGATCCTGCTTCTGGGCCTGGTGCTTTACCCCTATGTCTATCTGCCGGTCAGGGCGATGTTCCTGACGCAGGCCGCGAATTTGGTCGAGGTCGCCCATACCCTCGGCACCACGCGCCGCCAGATCTTCCACCGCGTCGCCCTGCCGCTGGCGCGCCCCGCCATCGCCGTGGGGGTCAGCCTGGCGCTGATGGAAACGCTGAACGACATCGGCGCGTCCGAGTTCCTGGGCGTGCGGTCGCTGACGATTTCCGTCTATACGACCTGGGTCACGCGGTCGGATCTGGCGGGGGCGTCGCAGATCGCGCTGGCGATGCTGGTGCTGGTGGTCGCGCTGATCTCGATCGAGCGATGGGCGCGGCGCAAGCAACGCTATTCCGTCAGCGCGCAACGCGCCCGCCCCATGGCCCGCCAGCCGCTGGCCGGGCCCGCCCGCTGGGGGGCGCTGTGCCTCTGCCTGCTGCCCGTGGTGCTGGGCTTCGTCCTGCCCGCCGCCTATCTGGCCGTCGAGGCGTGGGAGCGGTTCCGGTTCGCGGGCTTGTCACCCCGCCTTTGGGCCGAGGCGCAGAACACCTTTGTCCTGTCGGCCCTGGCCACCGCTGCCGTGCTGGCCTGCGGGCTGGTCGTGGCGCTGGCCGCGCGGCTTTTCCCGCAGCGCGGCATGGGGGCGATCCACCGCGTCGCGTCCCTGGGCTATGCCATGCCGGGGACGATCCTGGCGCTTGGCATCCTGATCGCCGCCGGCGGCCTGGACCGCTGGATCGGGCGCACCGCCAGGGCGGCCTTCGACATCGACCCCGGCCTGGTGCTGATCGGGTCGGGGCTGGCCCTGGGCTATGCCTATCTGGCGCGGTTCCTGGCGATTTCCATCGGCGGGGTCGAGGCGGGGCTGACCCGCATCCCGCGCAGCTATGACCAGGCGGCGCGCACGCTGGGCCATGGCATCGGCAGCACGCTGCGCCATGTCCACCTGCCGCTGTCGCGCGCGGCCCTGGCGGCAGGGGGGCTGCTGGTCTTCGTCGATTGCATGAAGGAACTGTCCGCGACCCTGCTGCTGCGCCCCCTCAATTTCGAGACGCTGGCGACCCATCTTTACGGCGAGGCCGCCCGCGGCACCTATGAGGAAGCGGCCATCGCCGCCCTGGCCATCGTCGCGGTGGGCATCCTGCCCGTGATCCTGCTGGCCCGCGTGGGCCGCGCCCCCGCCTGAGGCCCCCCGATCACCGGGCGCCCGCCCCCGAGAAGACCCCGGCCATGGGCGGCGGGGGCAGATCCCTGAGGGTGGCGGGGGCCGCCTCGGCCTCGTAGGCGGCGGATGCCTTCAGCGCGACCTGCATCCGGTTCTTGGCCCCGAAATGGCGCATCAGCTCGCGGACATAGACCTTGATGGTGGCCTCGGTCAGGTTCAGGTGGCGGGCGATTTCCTTGTTGGTTTCGCCTTGGGCCAGGAACTCCAGAACCTCGATATGGCGCCGTTTGGTCAGCGGATCCAGGGCCGGGTCGCCGCCCGGGCGCTGGATGGGCGACGGGCGCGACGATGCCGCCGGGGCCGCGCCGGACGCCGTGGCCCGGGGGGTGCGGTGGTCGTCGATATGCCGGATCATCGCCGAGGCCGGTTGCGCCGCCGGCCGGGCGGCCGCCGCCGAATGGGGATGATACGTCCCGCCATTCAGGATGAACTGGATCGCGGCCAGCGCCACATGGGACGGCATGGTGGTCGGGATGAAGCCGCGCAGCCCCAGATACACCGCCATGGCGATTTCCTGGCTGTCGGGAACGTCCGAAAAGACCACCAGCGGGCTGTCCGGGAACAGGGCGTGCAGCCGCTCGATGGTCTGGCCGACCTCCTCGTCGTGAAGCGACAGGCCGCCGATGGAATAAAGACAGGCCGCCGGCGCGCCCTGGCCCGGCAACGAGGCCAGGCCTTCAAGGGCATGGACGACATGAAGGCCGGTTCCGGCTTGCCGCGCCCAGGGTTCCAGAAAGGCCGCGAAGGCCGCCGTCCGCAACTCGTTGGGGTCGAGCAGGATCAGGGCAGAGGAGTCCATGGTTTATAGTGTCCCCCGGTCAAGCGTGAAACGCGAAATCGTAAAACAAGGGGTTTGGTTGAAATCCAATCCCTTGGGAACAAAGGTTAACGCCGCAGAATAGCCCTGTCATCGATTTTATATTGATTATGACAGGGTATTAATATCACTGGCGGAACAGGGAATTATCGGCAAACGGTTTTCAAGGGCCCTTGAATTAACCGGCGCGCGTGTCAATCATGAAGATATTAATTCGGCAATCACACAACTTGAGGATTATGGGATCGGCGCATCGCCGAATCGCGCCCGAATCACCCGCGATAAAGGGAATCGTTTTCCCCCAGGAAAAAGTCATAGTCATAGGCGTTCAGCGCCTTGTAGGACGCATAGAACGCGCCCGCCGCTGCCAGCAGCGAACTTGCCAGGAAGGCATAGGCCGACATGCCGATCACCGCGTGCAGCACCAGGCTGATGCAAAGATTCAGCAGCAGGAACGCCGCCTGCATGATGGCGAAATGGCGCGCGCGGTTGGCGACCAGCAGCAGCGCGCAGCACAGGAACATCACCGAATGGAAGAACACCCCGATCAGCCCGACGCGCAGCATAAGGAACTGGTCGAAGCTGAAATCCAGCGATTTCGCCAGCAGCGGCGACATCAGCACCAGGCCCACCGTCACCGCCGCCTGGACCGAGACGATGGTGCCCACCCCGTTCCAGGCCACCCATTCCAGATCCTCGCGCCGGGCGCGGATCAGGCCATAGGTGGACCGGGCCTCGATGGCGGCCTTGAACCGCTCGATCACGGCGACAAGGTCGCCATGGTGAAAGACCAAAAGCGCCGCATAGGTGGGGATGACCGACAGATGCGCCAGGAACATGACGCTGTCATAAGGGCTGGAATGCAGGAAGCCCGCCGCCGACCGGACGCCCTGGGGCCCGAACCAGAAGACCCACTTGTCCATCCAGACCCCGCAGATGGCGAACAAGACGCCCGCGCACAGGACCGCGCCGGCGCGAAGCTGGGCCAGCAGGTCCATGACCGTTTGCGCGAAAGCCCCGTAATCCGACGGGAAGCGCCGCTGGATGAAGCGGATCGACAGGGCCACGCAGAAGGACAGGCCCACGGCGAAGGACCAGATCAGGATCTCGGTCGTGGGGGCGCGGACGGCGGCCAGAAGGGCGCAGGCCACCGACAGGACCATGCCGCCCGTGAAGGCCGCGATCAGGAAGCCATAGGACCGCACCGCCGCCAGCACGGCGAAGCTGGTCCACAGCAGCGCGGCGGTGGCCGTCAGGAAGACAAAGCCCGCCGCGACCCCCGCGGGCCCGATGCCCAGGATCAGGCAGACCGCCACCGCGACGGCCTGGGCGACCAGCCCCGACAGCGCCGCCGCCGCCAGGAACAGGTCCGGCACGCCCGCCGTGTCGCCCCCATCCACCGCCGCCGAGATGCGCCGCGCCGCCACCGCGCCCACCGGCCCCGCGACCAGGGGGGCGATGCAGAAGGCATAGACCACGGTCAGGCGCAGATCCTCGACCGCCGCGAACCCCATCACCGGCGTCATTGTGACCGAGATGATCGCCAGCGCCACCACCGACACCAGCCAGGGCCCGGCGGCCACGATGATCGCCGCCCCGAAGCGGCGGACCGAGGCCAGAAGCGGATCGGCCAGCAGCCATTCCGCGTCTTCGGCGGGGGCGCGCAGCCACTCGTGCAGGCGGCCGAGGCGGGCCATCAGGCGACAAGCTCCTCATACAGCGCCCCATAGCGCGCGGCCGAGATTTCCGAGGTGAAATAGGTCTCGACCCGGCGGCGCAGGATGTCGCCGCAGGCGGCGCGCAGGGCGGGGTCGGCCATCAGCTCGATGATGGCGCGGCCGATGGCGGGGCCGTCCATGGGCGGCGCGACGCGCCCGGCCAGCCCGAGGTTCGGGTGTTCGTCCGGCGCGCCCTCGATGATCTCGCGGCAGGAACCGACATCGGTCGCCACGCAGGGGATGCGCGCGGCCCCGGCCTCCAGCAGGACCAGGGGCTGCGCCTCGCTGATGGAGGTCAGCACCAGCACGTCGATCCGGGGCAGCCAGTCGATGATGTTGACCTTGCCGGTGAAAAGGACCGTCTCGGTCAGATCCAGTTCCGCCACGCGGCGCTTGCAGAGGGCGAAGTAATCCTCGTCCTCGTCGGTGGGGCCGATCACCAGCACCTGCACGTCGGGAATGGCGCGGCGGACGATGGCGGCGGCGGCGACATAGGCCTCGATGTCCTTGATGGGCACCACGCGGCCGATCAGGGCCACCGTGGGGCGGCGGTTCTTCTGCGGGCGGATGGCGTCGAATTTCTCCAGCGCGATGCCGTTGGGGATGACTTGCAGCTTGGATTCCGCCGCGCCCAGGGTCCGCTGGAAGGACTGGTTCGCGCCGTAAAGCGTGGTGATCCGCTGGCAGCCGTCATAGGCGATGCGGGCGAAGGATTCAAAGGTGTCGATCCAGAACCGCCGCACATCGGTGCGCCCGTCGTCGCCCGACAGCCCGCTGTCGATGGTGTCGGCGATCCAGTCGGCCATGACCAGGTCGATGCGGCGTTCGTTGGTATAGATGCCGTGTTCGGTGATCGCCGCCGTGCGCCCGGCGGCCCGCGCCGCGCGCACCGCGTAAAGGCCCGCATACCCGGTCGAGATCGCGTGATAGGTCCGCGCGGGCGGGACCGGCGCGGTGGCGATGGCCAGCAGGCTGCCCGCCAGGTTGCGCCAGGCCCAGAAGAAATCGCTGAAGGCGGCCTCGGGCGCGATGCGGCGATAGCATTCGGTGATCGCCTGCCAGGCCGCGGGCGAGGCGGTCAGGTCGCTGTAGTCCGGCGGGGCGGGGCTGTCCAGAAAGCCGAAGGGTTCGCGCCGCACGGGTTCCGACACAAAGCGCAAAAGGCCGTCAAAGGCGTCCAGGTCGCCTTCGCGCAGCACCTTGTGCATCAGGCCAGCCAGGCGGCCGCCGTCCAGCGCCGGGCGGCGCAGCCGGGGCTTGCGGGCCCAGGGCGCAAGCGGCAGCACCTGGAAGTGGCGCACGTTCGGCGGCAGGTCATAACGGATGTCGCGGGGGCGTTCGTCGGCCACGATGGCGACCACCCCGAATGTGGTGCCGGGCTGCGTGCGGATCAGCCAGTCCAGCCAGGACGACACGCCGCCCGCGATGAAGGGATAACAGCCCTCGACCACGATGCAGACATCTACGGGGGCGGCGGGGGCGGTGGCGGTCATGCCAGCCCCCCGCAGGAATACCGCTTGAGCCGGGGCGGCCGCGCCAGCGCGGGCCGCGCGGGGGCGGGGGCTGGCGCGGCG
>NZ_JAFLRK010000033.1 GCF_017315735.1 Paracoccus shandongensis | reverse complement strand
GGCGCGATGGGCCGGGGCGGCGCGGGCGGCTGGACCGGAGGCGCCGGGGGAACCGGGGCCGCAGCCACGGCCGGACGCACGGTCGGGCCGGGGATCGGCCCCTCGACCGGCGCGCCGATGCGGCTGGACAGGATCCCCGTCTGGATGCCCGAGGGGCGCGGCGGAGGGGTCTGGCCCTCCTCGGGCTTTTTCACCTCGTCGCTCATGACACGCCTCCCGTGCGGCCGGTTTCCTGCGATTTCAGGATCTGCTGGGAATTCTGCACCATTTCCTGCAGCACCTTGTCGCGCGGCCCGAAGGCGCGGCGGATCCCCTGTTCCATGACCAGCAGCAATTCGCATTCATTGATGGCCGCCGGCCGGTGCGCCATGATGATCACGCAGCCGTTCTGCGCCTTGACCCGCCGGATCGCGGCGTTCAGCGCCATCGAGCCTTCGTTGTCGAGGTTCGAGTTCGGCTCGTCCAGGACCAGCAGCACCGGGTCGGGATACAGCGCGCGGGCCAGCCCGATCCGCTGGATCTGCCCGCCCGACAGCCGCCCGGCCGCCTGGCTGATGCGCGTGTCATAGCCCTGCGGCAGGTCCAGGATCATCTGGTGCGCCGCCGCCGCCTGCGCCGCACGCACCACGCGCGCCGGGTCGGGTTCGGGCGCAAGGCGGGCGATGTTCTCGGCAATGGTGCCGTCGAACAGCGTCACCTGCTGGGGCAGATAGCCGATCAGGTTGCCCAGCACATCCGGGTCATACTGGTCCAGCGTCGCGCCCCCCAGGCGGATCGAGCCCGCGCCCACCGGCCAGGCCCCGATCAGCGCGCGGGCCAGCGTCGATTTGCCCGCGCCCGAAGGTCCGATCACGCCAAGCGCCTGGCCCGGCGCCACGCTGAAGGACACGCCGCGCACCGTCGCCACGTTCTGCCCCGGGGGCGCGACGGACAACTGGCGCACCTCCAGCATGGCCTCGGGGCGGGGCAGGGGGGTGTGCGTGACCTGCGCGGGCTGGCGCGACAAAAGACGGGCCAGCCGGTCCCAGGCATCCTGCGCGGCCTGCACCGCAGGCCACCCGCTGACAAGCTGTTCGACCGGCGCCAGGGCCCGGCCCATCATGATGGAACTGGCGATCATCGCGCCGGGCGTCACCGCCTGCTGCAGCACCAGCCAGGCGCCAGCGGCCAGCATTGCGCTTTGCAGGAACAGCCGGAAGCTCTTGGAAAAGACCGTGAAGCCCGAAGACAGGTCGGCACCCTTCACCGTCTGCTCCTGCGCCTCGGAACGCGCCTTGCGCCAGCGGGCATAGGTCGCGCTGCGCATCCCCAGGGCCCCGATCACCTCGCCCTCGTCGCGGTAAAGATCGGCCATGCGCTGCGCCTGCGCCGAGGCGATGTTCGCCTGTTGCAGGGGCGCCTTGGTCAGCACCCGGTTGGCCATGGTCGTGAAGACAAGGATCGCGCCGCCCACCGTCGCCACCACGCCCAGCAGCGGATGGAAGATATAGACCGCCGCCAGGAACAGCGGCGCCCAGGGCAGGTCGAAGACCGCCAGCAGCACGGGCGAGGCGATCAGCCGCTGGACCGCGTCCAGGTCGCGCATTCCGCTGGCCGCCGCCGCCGATTCGTCGCCGGAAATCGCCCCCTCGCGCAGCGCGGCGGTGAAGACGCGCCCCTCCATCCGGTCCTGGAAGCGGACGGCGATGCGCCCCATTACGCGGGTGCGGATGAAGTCGATGAAGCCCATCAGCAGGAACAGGAACACCACCAGCACGAACAGCGCCGTCAGCGTCTCGACCGAGCGCGACGCCAGCACGCGGTCGTAAACCTGCAGCATGAACAGCGGCCCGGTCAGCATCAGCAGGTTCACCACGGCGGAAAACAGCGCAACCGCCGCAAACAGCGGCATTCCCGCGGCGCGCGCCTTGCGCAACTCCCTTGCCCCATCCTGGAATACAGGCGGTTTGCTCATCTATCACATCCTCGTTCTGCCCGGCGGCCTTGCTGCCGGACCTGAGCGCCAGTATGCGGATCCCCAATGCCGCGGTCGAATCCTGATCGGTTCCTATACCCGCTCTATGCCAAAAAGGTTAGGAGATCCTTTGCGCCCCTTGTCCCTTGCCGCCCCGCTGGCCCTTTTTCTGGCCCTGGCGGGCTGCGCGTCCAAGCCTGTGATGCAGGACGGCATCCGAGTCAACGACCCCTTCGAGGCGCAGAACCGCCGCGTCCATGCCTTCAACAAGGCCGTGGACCAGCGGGTGATCGGTCCGGTCGCCCGGCTGGCTGGCGATGGGAACGATGGCGCGGGCCCGGGCACGATGGATCTGGTGATCAACGCGGGCGCCAACCTGTCGCTGCCGGGGAAGGTGGCGAACAGCCTGCTTCAAGGCCGTCCCGAGCCTGCGATCAAGAACTTCTTCCGCTTTGCCGTCAACTCGACGCTGGGAATCGGCGGTCTGCTCGATCCGGCCGGGACAGATTTCGGCCTGCCCGAACACGACACCGATTTCGGCGAGACCCTGGCCGTCTGGGGCGTCCCCGAGGGCGCCTATCTGGAACTGCCGGTGCTTGGCCCCTCGACGCAGCGGGACGCGGCGGGCAAGGTCGTCGATCTGGTGATCGACCCGCTTTATCACCTGCTGCACCGGGACGCGGCATGGGCGGCCTTTGGCCTGCGCGCGGCCTCAAAAGCCGGTGATCGGGCGCGATTCGGCGACACGGTGGATAGCGTGCTGCAGGACAGTGCGGATAGCTATGCGCAACTGCGGCTGATCTACCTGATGCACCGCCGCCATGAACTGAACGAGGGGGGAACCGACATTGACCCATATGCTGCGGACGACGCCATCGACCCTTATGCCGAATGACCGGCGCGGTTTCCTGACCCTGTTCGGGGGCGCTGCGGCGCTGGCGCTGGCGCCCCTGCGCGAGGCTTGGGCGCTGGACGCCAACCAGGCCAGCGTGCTGATCAGCACCGCCCTGGGCGAGGTCTACCAGGTCATCAACTCGGGCCAACCACCCGCCCGAATGTATCGCGACTTTGAATCGATCTTCGTGCGCTATGCCGATGTGGACGTGATCGCCCGATCCGCGCTCGGCCCCGCCGCGCGGCAGGCTGATGCAGGCGCGCTTGCCGCCTATACCCAGGCGTTCCAGGGCTATATCGGGCGAAAATACGGCAAGCGGTTCCGCGAGTTCATCGGATCCAGGATCGAGGTGACGGGCGCGCGCCCGCTGAAAAGCTTCTACGCCGTCACCTCGGTCGCCTATCTGAACGGCCGCGCGCCCATGGAGGTGGAATGGCATGTGTCGAACAAGTCCGGCCGCGACAGGTTCTTCAACATCATCATCGAGGGCGTGAACATGCTGGCCAGCGAACGCGCCGAGATCGCCGCGATGCTGACAACGCGGCGGGGGGATCTGGCGGGGCTGACGGCGGATTTGCAGGCGGCGGGGTAGGGTTGGCTAGCGCTATTGTTCTGATCTTGTCTAAAAGCCTTGTGGCCCGCTTTGTTGGACAAACTGGACACCGCGCCTGTGCCGCCTTTACGAAGCTTTCGCAAATACAGAACCCCCGCAAGAGGCGGGGATTTCTGACTTGGAGGTTGGTAGTTCAAGGGATGGAAGTAATGAAATCAATCTTGCGGCGCATTTTTGGTTTCATCTTGTCTTTCAGAGCCACAAATTCATTCTGTCTCGACGAGAATTTCGATTTGTGAGCCTGGTTTTTTGATCTAAAAACGCTTTCAACGTACATACCGAAAAGGCCTGCACGCCTCAATATATCCAAATCCAAGCACAATAGCTCTGCGCATCTGTCGAAATCTCCTGCCTCAAAAATCTCAACAGCATCATCCAATCGTCGTTCAATCGAGCCCGGCTTATGTTTCAACTTTTCTCGATCAATGGGGACAGACGCTACGAAAGAACGAACAAGGTGCGAGACCCCGCCCACGCTTTTTAGTTTTTCCAATGGTTTATGCCCCGAATTCGGTACATTGATGATTTTGCAGTCGGGATAGGCTGGCAGGACCCATTTTTGCACCATGCGATGATCTTTCGTCTGCAATCGATCGTAAACAACAACAGGATTGTGCGTCGATCGCGGCAGGTCGGAGAGATTTATGACATGATAAAATGCCTCCGCTTTTTCCTTGATCTCCTTTTCACCGAAGCGCCTGATTAGAGGTTTTCGATAATTGATCGGATGGTGACTATTGCGAGGGCATGCAGAAAGAATACGAGCATTGATGGCCCCACCATAATACAGAGCTGCATAACCACCGGCACTTGAACCATAGGCCATGACATCCCGGCCATCTATGATGGGGAAAACCGCGGTTACAAACCTGTCCAGTGTCAGTGACCGGAATTTGCTCTGCTGCGCTTTGCCGACATAGATGTGGTTCCATCCATTTCTAGCGCACAATTCCGTGCCAAAGCCAGACGTCCCCATTCCTCCTCCCTGAGGGGAAAAGCATATCAGCAGCTTGTCGCTTCCAGGATTGTTTTCATGGTAAGTAATTCGGTGGTATTCAGAAGAGTCAAGTTCTAGAATTGCCAAGATTGGGTACCTTTGCAGCTGATCCTATGGTGCTCTCAATGACAACCTTTGGTGGTGTAAGAAGTTTTTGTTTGCCGCTCAAGGCGCCGGATCAAGTTTTTGACCTTCCGACCTGTCGTTCTTCTGTCAGAAATCACCTGACCTCGGGCACGATGGTCACGCTGCGTAATGCATGAGCCTATTGATCCGAGTCGGTGTTCATCCTCTATCCGCCATAAGCTATGCTTGGCAGATGCATCTACGCCTTTGTCGATTTCCGGCCAGATTATCTTGGCGGCTTGGCATTACCTTCGCCTGATGCGCCTCGATATGACTAAAGACCATTAGCCTCGCAATGTGAATGCGCAAAGCTTGATTAAAGCCCGGAGCCACGCAAGCACGAGGAAGTAGGGCTCAGGGCTCAAAGAGCGCTCATATGGCAGGCGCGAACCTCAGTTCCCCCCCAGAATCCCGTTCAGCGCCCGGCTCAGCGCATCGTCCGAACTCGCCGTGCTGCTGTCGCCCGGCGTCTGCGGCGCCGTCACCTGTGTCGCCACGCCCGGCGCGGGATTGGCCGAATTGACCGCCCCCGCCAGCGCCGCCGCCAGCGGGTCGTCGGCAGACCCCGAGGTCACGACCTTCGGCGCGCCCTCGTTCGACAGCAGGATGCCGCTGCCGTCGGGGGATACCGTGGAGAGCGGCAGTTCCGGCAGGCCCTCGTGGATGTCGGACATGACCGCCTGCCAGATCTCGGCGGGCAGGCCGCCGCCGGTGACGCCCTTCAGGGGCGTGTTGTCGTCATAGCCCATCCAGACGCCCACGACATACTGTTCGGAAAAGCCCACGAACCAGGCGTCGCGATAGCTGCTGGTGGTGCCGGTCTTGCCTGCCACCGGGCGCGAGCCCATCTTGGCGCGGGTGCCGGTGCCGCTGTCGATGACCTGCTGCATCATGTAGATCAACTGCCCCGCCGCGCGCTGGCTGATGACGCGCGCGCCCATGCCGCCGGACTGGCCCATCAGCGGCTGGTCGTCGCCCGCGATGCGCAGTTCCACCAACCCGTAAGGCGCGACCGAGGTGCCGCCGTTGCGGATGCCCGCATAGGCGCCGGTCAGTTCCATCAGCGTGGCCTCGGACGCGCCGAGGCCCAGGGACGGGCTGGTGGTCAGGTTGCTGACGATGCCGAAGTCATGGGCGATGCGGCGCACGGCGTCGCGGCCCACGGTTTCCTGCAGGCGGATCGTCGCGGTGTTCAGCGACTGCTTCAGCGCGGTGGTCAGCGTCACGGTGCCGTAATAGCGGCGGGTATAGTTCTGGGGCGACCAGGGCTTGCCGCCGGGGATGCGGATGGTCAGAGGCCCGTCCTCGACCCGGTCGCCGGGGCCATAGCCGGCCTCGAGCGCCGCGGCATAGACGAAGGGCTTGAAGCTGGATCCGGTCTGGCGCTTGGCCTGGACCGCGCGGTTGAAGGCGCCGTTCACGATGCTGTCGCGCCCGCCAATGATGGCGCGCACCGCGCCGTCGGCGGACATCACGACCACGGCGGCCTCGGCCTTGGAATTGTTGCTGACCTTTTCGGCGAAGACCCGCTTCAACGCCCGTTCCGCCGCCGTCTGGATGCGGGGGTCGAAGGTGGTGCGGATGGTCACGTCCTCGGTCGTCTCGCTGGTCAGGAAACCGGGGCCGGATTCCATCACCCAGTCGGCGAAGTAACCGCCCGCGCGGGCCTCGGCCGCCTGGGACAGGCGCGCGGGGTTGGCGCGGGCCTCGGCGACCTGTTCATCGGTCAGATAGCCTTCCTCGCCCATCAGGCCCAGGACGACATTAGCGCGTTCCTGGCTGCGCTTGAGGTTCGCGGTCGGCGCGAAATAGCTGGGCGCTTGCAGCAACCCCGCCAGCATCGCGGCCTCGGACGCGGTCACGTCGGAGGCGGGCTTGTTGAAGTAACGCTGGCTCGCGGCCTCGAAACCCCGCGCGCCGCCGCCCATGTAGGAGCGGTTCATGTAGATGTTGAGAATGTCGTCCTTGGAATACTTGGCTTCCAGGGCAAAGGAATAGGGCACTTCCTTGATCTTGCGCCACAGCGAGGTGACGCGGCAGTCAGCCTCGAACGCGGCCTCGTTCTTCCAGCGGATCGGGTCGAATGTGTCGCCCAGGCACAGAAGCTTCGCGACCTGCTGGGTGATGGTGGACCCGCCATGGCCTTCCAGCGGGCCGCGCCCTTCGGACATGTTGATCTTGATGGCGCTGGCGATGCCGACCGGATCGACCCCGATGTGCCAGTTGAAGCGCCGATCCTCGGTCGCCATCACCGCCTGCTTGAGGACCGGGGCGATCCTGTCGCTGGTGACGGCGCCATAGGTCTCGCCCCGCCAGGCGAAGACCTTGCCGTTGGTGTCCAGCATGGTGACGGACCCGCGCGCGCGGGCGTCGAACAGCGCCTCGGGTTCGGGCAGGCTGGCATAGAAATAGGCGGTGGCCCCGCCGACGATCAGGACCATGACCATGGCCAGCCGCCAGGCCGATCCCCACAGGATGCGCCAGACCAGGCCGACGGTTCCGGCGATGGTGCGCATGACCACATTGCCGCGCCGGGGCGCCTTGTGGCGGCGGACCTGGGGTTTCGGGTCAGCCGCGGGAATGCGCTTGTCGGCAACAGGGCTGCGGCCCGTGCGCTTCGGGGTGCCGGTCGGTCGTTTCATGCGTCGGATGCCTGCGTGACTGCCCAAGGCCGTTCTTCGGCCGAATTGCGCGCCACCCTACACGAAGAATCACTTGGGGGGAATTGCCCTGACCAATCCGTGATTTGGCCCAAGGCAAAAAGGCCCGGCGGCTGCCGGGCCTTCGCCATGTCGGACCGGCCTCAGTTATAGGCGTTTTCGCCGTGGGTGGTGATGTCCAGGCCCTGGCGTTCGTCGGTGTCTGTGACGCGCAGCCCGATCAGCGCCTTGACGATGTGGATCGCGACAAAGGACACCACGCCCGACCAGAGGATCGCGATCACCACGCCCAGCGTCTGGTTCCAGACCTGCCCCCCCATCGAGAATTCCGCCACCGCGTTCGCGCCGTAATCGAAGACGCCCGTTCCGCCCAGCGAGGGGGCTGCGAAGACGCCCGTCAGGATCGCGCCGACGATGCCGCCGATGCCGTGGATGCCGAACACGTCCAGGCTGTCGTCGATGCCCATGCGCGGCTTCATGCTGATCACGAACCACATGCACAGCAGGCCCGCGACCAACCCGATGGCGATGGCGCCCATGGGGCCTACGAAGCCCGCCGCCGGGGTGATGCCCACCAGCCCCGCGATGGCGCCGGAGATCCCGCCCAGCAGGCTGGGGTGGCCGCGGAAGGCCCATTCGCCGAAGGACCAGGCCAGCACGCCCGCGGCGGTGGCGACGGCGGTGTTGATCATGGCCAGCGCGGTCAGGCCGTTCGCCTCCAGGTTCGATCCGGCGTTGAAGCCGAACCAGCCGATCCACAGCAGGCAGCCGCCGACCAGGGTGAAGGACAGGTTGTGGGGCGCCAGCAGTTCCTTTTTATAGCCGATGCGGGGACCGGCGACCATCGCGGCGACCAGGCCGGCCACGCCCGCGTTGATGTGGATCACGGTGCCGCCCGCGAAGTCCAGCGCGCCATGGCTGAACAACAGCCCCGAGGGCGCGTCATAGGCCGACGGGCCGCCCCACCACCAGACCATGTGGGCCATCGGCAGATATGAGGCGAAGAACCAGATCACCACGAACAGCAGGATCGCGCTGAACTTCAGCCGTTCCGCCGTGGCCCCCACGATCAGGGCAGATGCGATGCAGGCGAAGGCCATCTGGAAGATCACGAAGGACAGTTCCGGGATCACCACGCCCGCGCTGAAGCCCTCGACGTTCGACGCCGTGGTGACGCCCCCCAGGAACATCTTGGACAGCCCGCCGATATAGGGGGTCAGGACGGTCACGTCGGCGGCCGTGCCCGCGCCGGTAAAGGCCAGCGAGTATCCGAAGGCCACCCACAGGATCGCCACCATGCTGAACACCGTCAGCACCTGCATCAGCACCGACAGCATGTTCTTGGCCCGCACGAGGCCGCCATAGAACAGCGCCAGCCCTGGCAGCGTCATCATCATCACCAGGATGGCGGAAATCAGCATCCAGGTCGTGTCGCCCTTGTCCGGGACCGGAGCGGCAGCCTGAACCGCGACAACAGCGTCCTGGGCGAATGCGGGCACCGCGAGCAGCATCGCGGCAGTGGCAACAAAGGGAGCAGCCCTTTTCATCATCGAATCCCCTTCAACGCGGCACCGGACGCGCCGCCGATGCCTTCTGATGGGGGGCTTTGCGGCGCTTGCACAGACGTCAGGCAGGCTGGGGAAAGGGGCAAACGGGGAATGCCCGATTTCTTGGCTTCATGAACGGCTGCCGCATGAAATACAGGCAGGGCATGTTTTTCGGGCACCCGCCTGCCGTGCATGGCCTGCGGCGAAACCCCTGAATTGGCAAAGAAAGGCCAAAGGCAAGCCGGGGGCGGCCTGCCCTTGCGGGGCAGGGGTCAGGCGACGCGGCTGACCACGAAATCGGCCATGTCCGCCAGCATGTCGCGGATCGGATGGGCGGGCAGCCTGGCCAGCGACGCCTTGGCCTTGGCGGACCAGGACAGGGCATCGGCGCGCGCGGCCTCCATCGCGCCGTGGCGGGCCAGCAGGGACAGGGCGTGGTCCAGGTCGCCGTCGCGCTGGTCGCCCTTTTCGATGGTGCGCGACCAGAAGGCGCGTTCTTCGGGCGTGGCGCGGGCAACGGCCTTGATCACCGGCAGGGTCAGCTTGCGTTCGCGGAAATCGTCGCCGACGTTCTTGCCGATCGTTTCCGTGGCCCCGCCGTAATCCAGCAGGTCATCGACGATCTGGAAGGCGATCCCCAGGGCATCGCCGTAATCGAACAGCGCCCGCACCTGATCGGGCGTTGCGCCCGCGATCACGCCGCCCACCTCGGTCGCGGCGGAAAACAGGGCGGCGGTCTTGCCGCGCACGACTTTCAGATAGATCCCCTCGTCCGTGCGCAGATCCTGGGCGGCGGTCAGTTGCAGCACCTCGCCCTCGGCAATGGTGGCGGCGGCGTTCGACAGGATCTCCAGCGTGCGCAGGTTGCCGGGTTCCACCATCAGCTGGAAGCTGCGCGCGAACAGATAGTCGCCCACCAGCACGCTGGACTTGTTGTCCCACAACAGGTTCGCCGTGGGCCGCCCGCGCCGTTGGCGGCTTTCATCGACCACGTCGTCATGCAGCAGGGTCGCGGTGTGGATGAATTCGACCGTCGCGGCCAGATGGATGTGGAAGGGGCCGCCGTATCCCATGATCCGTGCGGCGGCCAGCGTCAGCATGGGCCGCAGCCGCTTGCCCCCGGCCTCGATCAGGTGGGCCGTCACCTCGGGGATGCGGGGGGCGTGTTCGCTGGACATCCGGTCGCGGATCAGGACGTTGACCGCGCCCATCTCGGCGCTCAGCGCCTCTGCCAGCCGGTCCAGCGGTTTCTGGACGCTTTCCTGCACACCCATGGCCTTGACCCCCTGTTGACGCGCCCGTCCCTTGCCACGCCCTCGACAATTGCGCAACCGCCGCCTAGCGTTCCGGCCATGAAAGAACTGTTCCGCAGCAACGATCCCGTCCGCATGTCCCGCGCCCTGACCCTGCTGGAGGACGAGGGGATCCCCGCATTCCCCATGGACCAGCACATGAGCGTGCTGGAAGGATCCCTTGGCATCCTGCCGCAGCGGCTGATGGTGGCGGACCGCGACGAATTCATGGCCCGCGCCATCCTGCGCGATGCCGGCCTGGATGAGTGACCTGTCGGATGACGGCTTCCTGGACGGCCGCCTGCGGATCGCGCAGCCCAAGGCCGGCTTCCGGTCGGGGGCCGATGCGGTGATGCTGGCGGCGGCCTGCCCGGCGGTGGCGGGGCAATCGGTGCTGGAACTGGGCTGCGGGGCAGGGGTGGCAAGCCTGTGCCTCGGCTGGCGGGTGCCGGGACTGCGGCTGGTGGGGCTGGAGGCGCAGGAGGACTATGCCGACCTGGCGCGGCGGAACGCCCTGGTGAACGGCATGGCGATGCAGGTGCTGACCGGCGATCTGGCCCGCCCGCCTGCCGAATTGCGGACGATGGCCTTCGACCATGTGATCGCTAATCCGCCGTATTTCTTGGGCGGCACCCCCGCGCCCGATGGCGGGCGCGCCCGGGCCCGGTGCGAGGAAACGCCGCTCGCCGCCTGGGTCGACGCGGGCCTGCGCCGGTTGCGGCCCCGCGGCATCTTGACGCTGATCCAGCGGGCCGACCGGCTGGACGCCATCCTGGCCGCCCTGTCGGGCCGGGCGGGATCCGTGGCGATCCTGCCCGTTGCGGGCCGCGCAGGGCATCAGGCGGGGCGGGTGATCGTCCAAGCCACAAAGGGCGCGCGGGGGCCGCTGCGGCTTCTGGCGCCCTTTGTCATGCACGGCGAAGCGACCCATGCGGGCGACCGCGAGGACCTGACGGACGCGGCCTCGGCGGTGCTGCGCAAGGGTTCGCCACTGGTCCGATTCTTTACAAAAGTTTAGTGACAGAATCGCGGGCCTGTGCTGCAATCCCCCTGTTCGACTCAACCTATACAGGAGGACGCGATGTCGGTTGCTTCCCACGTCGAGGAACTGCGCAAGAAACACCAGGTGCTGTCCGAGGCTGTCGAACGAGAGCAGCGAAGCCCAGGTGCCAGCGACACCCAGATCAAGGCCATGAAGCGCGAGAAACTTCGTCTCAAGGAAGAAATCACCCGGCTGTCCCACTGATCTGTTGAACGGTGACAGATTCAAGGCGGCCCGCGCGATCAGCGCGGGCCGTGGCCGTTCGGGACAGGCTTGTCAGACGAAGAACTGCCCGCCGTTCGCGCTGATGGTCGATCCGGTGATGAAGCCCGCATCGTCGGATGCCAGGAACACCACGGTGCGCGCGATCTCCTCGGGCTCGCCCAGGCGGCCCACCGGGATCTGCGGGATGATGCGTTCGTTCAGCACCTTTTCGTCGATGGCCTTGACCATCTCGGTCGCGATATAGCCGGGGCAGATCGCGTTGACGGTGATGCCCGCCCGCGCGCCTTCCTGGGCCAGCGCCTTGGTGAAGCCCAGGTCGCCCGCCTTGGCCGCGCTGTAATTCGCCTGCCCCGCCTGGCCCTTCTGCCCGTTGATCGAGCTGATGTTGATGATCCGACCGAACTTGCGGTCGCGCATCCCCGACCAGACCGGATGGGTCATGTTGAACAACCCGGTCAGGTTGGTGTCGATCACCTCTTTCCACTGCTGGGGCGTCATCTTGTGGAACATCGCATCGCGCGTGATGCCCGCGTTGTTCACCAGCACGGCGATGGGGCCGACCTCCTCCTCGATCTGCCGGATACCCGCCGCGCAGGCGTCGTAATCGGCCACCGACCACTTGTAGGTCTTGATCCCGGTTTCCTCGGTAAAGGCCTTCGCGGCATCGTCATTGCCCGCATAGGTGGCGGCGACGGTATAGCCCGCCTGCTGAAGCGCCTTTGAAATCGCCGCGCCGATGCCGCGCGACCCGCCGGTGACAAGTGCAACCTTGGACATGGAACCCCTCCCTTGAAAATCGGCCCTGAAATATTGCTACAAGGCAAGAAGATGGCACGCAACATCATTGCGCGCCATTTCGCCTATCGTTCGACGCAGAGGGCGACGCCCATGCCGCCGCCGATGCACAGCGTGGCCAGGCCCTTCTTCGCGTCGCGGCGCTTCATCTCGAACAGCAGGGTGTTCAGCACGCGGCAGCCCGAGGCGCCGATGGGGTGGCCGATGGCGATGGCGCCGCCGTTCACGTTCACGATGGCGGGATCCCACCCCATGTCCTTGTTCACGGCGCAGGCCTGTGCGGCAAAGGCTTCGTTGGCCTCGACCAGATCCAGATCGCCGACGGACCAGCCGGCCTTTTCCAGCGCCTTGCGGCTGGCCGGGATCGGGCCGGTGCCCATGATCGCCGGATCAAGCCCCGCCGTGGCCCAGGACGCGATGCGCGCCAGCGGCGTCAATCCGCGCCGGTTCGCCTCATCCTCGGTCATGACCATCACCGCCGCCGCGCCGTCGTTCAGGCCCGAGGCGTTGCCCGCCGTGACCGAGCCTTCCTTGGAGAACGCGGGCCGCAGCTTCTGCATGGCGTCGATGGTCGCGCCGTGACGGATGTATTCGTCCTTGTCCACCACCGTGTCGCCCTTGCGGGTCTTCACCGTAAAGGCCACGATCTCGTCGTCGAACCGGCCCGCCTTCTGCGCGGCTTCCGCCTTGTTCTGCGAAGCAAGGGCGAATTCGTCCTGCTGGTCGCGGCTGATCTGCCATTTCTGCGCGACGTTTTCCGCCGTGGTGCCCATGTGGTAATTGTTGAAGGCGTCCCACAGCCCGTCGCGGATCATCGTATCGACCATCTGCATGTCGCCCATCTTCTGCCCCGCGCGCAGATAGGTCGCGTGCATCGACATCGACATGCTTTCCTGGCCGCCCGCCAGAACCACCTTGGCATCGCCCAGGATCACGTGCTGGGCCGCCAGGGCCACCGCGCGCAGGCCCGACCCGCAGACCTGGTTGATCCCCCAGGCCGCCGATTCCTGCGGCAGGCCCGCCTTGACATGCGCCTGGCGGGCGGGGTTCTGGCCCTGGCCCGCGGTCAGCACCTGGCCCAGGATCGTCTCATCGACCTCGGCCGGGTCGATGCCCGCGCGGGCCACGACTTCGGCCAGGACGGCAGCGCCCAGGTCATGCGCCGGAGTATTGGCAAACGACCCCATAAAACTGCCGACCGGGGTGCGGGCGGCGGAAACGATAACGGCTTTGGTCATGACGGGCTCCTTCCCTCGATGCCAGATGGCTGGCGAATCGAGAACAGGATGCGGGTTCGTGCCGTCGCGTCAAGCAGATCGGCGGAAAGTCGGACATGCCCTTACCGCAGCGCGACCGAGGGCGGGGATTTCCAGGGCGGCGCGATGGTCGGCGCCCCGAAGTAATAGCCCTGCAGGCAGTCGATGCCGCTGTCGATCAGGAAGCTGGCGTCGTCCGCCGTTTCCACCATTTCCGCCACGGTGAACATGTCGAAGTGATGGGCGATGGACATCAGCGCCCGCGTCAGCACCTGGTTGTCGGGATGGGTCGAGATTTCGCGGATGAACTGCCCGTCGATCTTGATCATGTCGAAGCAGAAATCCCGCAGGTACCGGAACGAGGTATAGCCCGCCCCGAAATCGTCCAGGGCCAGGCTGATCCCGTAACGCTGCACCTCGCGCATGAAGGATTTCACCTCGTCCGGCAGGCCCATGGCCGAGCTTTCGGTGATCTCCAGGATCAGCCGTTCGGCGGCCTGGGGATCGGCGGCGACCCCGCCCCGCAGGATATGCATCCATTCGGGATAGCCGATGGACCGCGCCGACATGTTGATGGACAGGCGCAGCGACGGCTCCTCGGACAGGGCCTTCAGGCCCAGCGACAGGGCCAGACAGTCGATCTGCCGGCCCAGTTCGGTCGTTTCCGCCACCGGCATGAAGTCGCGCAGGGGCACCATGCGGCCCGAATCGTCGATGATGCGGATCAGCCCTTCGTAAAAGGCCGGGCGGTTGGTCCGCTGCGCCTGCACGACGGGCTGGAAGGCCAGCACGCCGTTTCCCTTTTCCACCGCAAGCCGGACCGAGGGCATGGTCAGCCTGCTTTGCTGGTCCATCGCAAATTCCAGCGGAGAGCCTTTGCCAGGCAGGTTCGCGTCGGTCACGTCAACCCCTTATCACGCAATCATTCCGTGTTTCCTGATAGCGATAATCGCCTAATTTGCCGTAAACGCGCAGGGATTTCTGGAGTAAGGGTTAACGCATGATCACCGACCGCTGCCCTTGGTGCGGGACCGACCCGCTGTATGTCGCCTATCACGACACGGAATGGGGCGTGCCGGAACGCGACGGGCGCGCCTTGTGGGAAAAGCTGGTGCTGGACGGCTTCCAGGCGGGCCTGTCCTGGATCACCATCCTGCGCAAGCGCGAGGCGTTCCGTGAAGAATTCGACGGCTTCGACCCCGAACGCGTGGCAGGATGGGACGCGGCGCGCATCGACCGCGCCTTGCGGAACCCCGGCATCGTCCGCCATCGCGGCAAGATCGAATCGGCGGTGAAGGGCGCGCGGCTGTTCCTGGAGATCGAGAAACAACAGGGATTCGCGCCCTGGCTGTGGTCCTTCGTGGGCGGCCAGCCGATCCAGAACCGCTTCGCCAGCATGGCCGAGGTTCCGACCGCCACCCCCGAATCGACCGCCATGTCGAAGGCCCTCAAGAAGCGCGGATTCACCTTCTGCGGGCCGGTGATCACCTATGCCTTCATGCAGGCGACGGGCATGGTGAACGACCACGTCACCACCTGCCACCGCCACGCCGCGCTCAGTCAGCCACAAGCTGCCGGATGACGGCCTTGGCGGGTTCGCTGGTCCAGTCAGCCTCGCCCAGAAGGCGGGCGACCTCGCGGCCCTCGCGGTCGATCAGGACCGTCACGGGCAGGCCCACCACGCCCATGGCGCGGGCAAGCTGCTGGCGCGGATCCAGCAGGACGGGCAGGTTCTGCAAGCCGGTTTCCGCGTAGAACCTGTCGATCTTCTCGGGCGCGTTGCGGCCCGTGGCGATGGCCACGACCTCGAAATCCTCGCCGCCCATCTCGGATTGCAGGGCATCCAGGGACGGCATTTCCTCGCGGCAGGGGGCGCACCAGGTGGCCCAGAAGTTCAGCAGCACCACCTTGCCCTTGTAGTCGGCCAAGCTGTGCGTCCCGCCTTCGGGATCGGTGAAGGCGATGTCGGACACGGGCGCCGGTTCCTCGGCCGGGACCAGCTTGACCAGGCCTGCGTCCTTCGCGGCCTGCCAGTCCACCGGGCCCGCGAAGGCGGCGTTTGCACCGAAAAGCAGGGCCGTATAAAGCAGGGCGGAACGCAGCATGAAGACCTCCGAGGGGCGCAAGAATGACCGACCGGCCGCAACAGGATGCCGCCAACAGCATGTGGGGCGGGCGCTTTGCCGCAGGTCCCGACGCGATCATGGAGGCGATCAACGCCTCGATCGGCTTCGACCGGCGGCTCTACGCCCAGGACATCCGGGGCAGCCGGGCCCATGCGGCGATGCTGGCAGCAACAGGCATCATCAGCGATAGCGACGCGCAGGCGATCAGGGAAGGCCTGCTCACCGTCTTGTCAGAGATCGAGGCGGGGGATTTTCCGTTCAGGACCGAACTGGAAGACATTCACATGAATGTCGAGGCGCGGTTGAAGGAGATCATCGGCGAACCGGCGGGGCGGCTGCACACGGGGCGGTCCAGGAATGACCAGGTGGCGACGGATTTCCGGCTGTGGGTGCGCGACCAGTGCGACGCGGCCATCGACGCGCTGCGGGCGCTGATCCGCACCGCGCTGGCGCAGGCCGAGGCGGGGGCGGATTGGGTCATGCCGGGCTTCACCCATCTGCAAACCGCGCAGCCGGTGACCTGGGGCCATCACATGATGGCCTATGTCGAGATGTTCGGCCGCGACCTGTCGCGGTTCCAGGACGCGCGTCGGCGGATGAACGAATCGCCCCTGGGCGCGGCGGCGCTGGCCGGGACGGGCTATCCCATCGACCGCCATGCCACGGCCGAGGCGCTTGGGTTTGACGCGCCGATGGCCAACAGCCTGGACGCGGTGTCCGACCGCGATTTCGCGCTGGAGTTCCTGTCGGCTTCTTCGATCTGCGCCGTCCACCTGTCGCGGCTGGCGGAAGAGCTGGTGATCTGGTCGTCCGCCCAGTTCCGCTTCGTGTCGATGTCGGACAAGTGGTCCACCGGGTCGTCGATCATGCCGCAGAAGCGCAACCCCGACGCCGCCGAACTGATCCGCGCCAAGATCGGCCGCATCCTGGGGGCGACGGTGGCGCTGTTCACGGTGATGAAGGGCCTGCCGCTCGCCTATTCCAAGGACATGCAGGAGGACAAGGAACAGGTCTTCGACGCCGCCGACAGCCTGATGCTGGCGCTGGCCGCGATGACCGGGATGCTGTCGGATCTCACCGCCAACCGTGAGAAAATGGAGGCTGCGGCCTCGGCGGGCTTTTCCACCGCGACGGACCTGGCCGACTGGCTGGTGCGCGAACTGGGCCTGCCGTTCCGCGACGCCCATCACGTCACCGGGTCGCTGGTGGCCTTGGCGGAACGCAAGGGCTGCGACCTGCCCGACCTGACGCTTTCCGACATGCAGGGGGTCCATGCGGGGATCACCGATAAAGTCTTCGGCGTCTTGGGCGTTCACAATTCCGTCGCCTCGCGGCAAAGCTATGGCGGCACGGCGCCCGATCAGGTGCGCGCGCAGATCACCCGCTGGAAAGGAAAACTGGCATGAAATGGATGGCGATTCTGGCGGTGGCGGCCCTGGCGGCCTGCGGCGTCGATGGCCCGCCCGAGCGTCCGACGGCGCCCAAGACTGCGCCGAAATCCAACGTCTCGATTTCCGGGCACGCCACCATGGGCGTGATCACGGAGCTTTAATGGACCATTTCAACTACCACGGCGGCGAACTGCATGCCGAGGATGTGCCCCTGTCGCGCATCGCGGCCCAGGTCGGCACCCCGGTCTATGTCTATTCGGCGGCCACCCTGACGCGGCATTTCGGCCTGTTCCGGCAGGCGCTGGACTGGACGGATCACCTCGTCTGCTTTGCCGTCAAGGCCAACAGCAACCTGGCGGTGCTGAAGCTGCTGGGCGATCTGGGTGCGGGGATGGACGTGGTGTCGGGCGGGGAATACGCGCGGGCGAAGGCTGCTGGCGTGCCCGGCGACCGGATCGTCTTTTCCGGCGTGGGCAAGACGCTGGCCGAGATGCGGCAGGCCATCGAGGGCGGGATTCGCCAGGTCAACCTGGAAAGCGAGCCCGAGATGCGCGCGCTGTCGGCGCTGGCCGACAGCATGGGCGCCGTGGTGCCCGTGGCGGTCCGCGTGAACCCGGACGTTGATGCGAAAACGCACGAGAAGATCGCCACGGGAAAATCCGAGAACAAGTTCGGCATTCCCATCGCGCGGGCGCGCGAGGTCTATGCCGAGGCGGCGTCGCTGCCCGGTTTGCAGGTCGTCGGCGTGGACGTGCATATCGGCAGCCAGTTGACCGACCTGGACCCGTTCCGCGCGGCCTATGCCAAGGTCGCGGACCTGACGCGCGCCCTGCGGGCCGACGGCCATGCGATCACGCGGCTGGACCTGGGGGGCGGGCTTGGAATCCCCTATCGCCGCGACAACAACGCGCCGCCCCTGCCCATCGAATACGGCCAGGTGATCCGCGACACGGTGGGCGACCTGGGCTGCGAGATCGAGATCGAGCCGGGCCGCAACATCGTCGGAAATGCGGGAATCCTGCTGTCGCAGGTGATCTATGTGAAAGAGGGCGAGGGACGGGACTTCCTGATCGTGGACGCCGCCATGAACGACCTGGCCCGCCCGGCCATGTATGGCGCGCATCACGACATCGTTCCGGTGGTCGAGCCTGCGGTGGGCGCATCGGTCCGGCCTTTCGACGTGGTGGGGCCGGTCTGCGAATCGGGGGACACCTTCCAGAAGGGCGCGGAGTTGCCCGACATGGCGGCGGGCGACCTGATCGCCTTCCGCTCGGCCGGGGCTTACGGGGCGGTGATGGCGTCGGAATACAATTCCCGCCCCCTGGTGCCCGAGGTCCTGGTCAGCGGCGATCACTTCGCCGTCATCAGGGCAAGGCCGACATTTGAGGAAATGCTGGCCCGGGATAGCATCCCGGAATGGCTTTGACGCGGCACCCCGATGTGACGTCGCAGCCGGGGGCGCTGCCCCCGGACCCCCGGGATATTTTCATGAAGAAGAAGGGGCCTGTCGCCCGCGCCCTGCGCCTGACCCGCTGGGGGATGGTGTGGGAACAGGCGGCGCGCGCCTTCTGGCCGCTGGCCACCGTGCTGGCCCTGGTCTTTGCCGCCTTCGCGCTTGGCGTTGTGGCCGCCGTGCCCGGGCCGGTGCTGCCCTGGCTGGCGGGCGCCGTGCTGCTGGTGCTGGTCGGCGTGGCGGTCCGGGGCGGGATGCGCTTTCGCCGGGTGCGCATGGCGGATGCCCTGGACCGGCTGGACCGCACCCTGCCGGGGCGGCCCCTGGCGGCGCTGTCGGACCACGCGGCCATTGGCGGCGAAGGGGCCCTGTGGCAGGCGCATCTGATGCAGATGCAGGCGCGCGCGGCCTTTGCGCAGGCGGTTCGCCCCGATGCGGGGCTGGCGCGGCGCGATCCCTTTGCCCTGCGGCTGGCGGGGTTGGTGGCCCTGGTCATGGCGCTGGTCTTTGGCGGTGCGGCGCAGATGGGGCAGGGGATCGAGGCCCTGGCCGCGACCGTGTCCCGCCCGATGGCGGATGCGGTGCCGGTGGGGCCAAGCTGGGAAGGCTGGGCCGAACCCCCGGCCTATACCCGCCGCCCGACGATCTACCTGAACGCCTTGGCCGAGGGGCAGCCCTTGGACCTGCCCAAGGGCAGCGCCGTGACCTTCCGCCTGTATGGAAACGGTGCAACCGTCACGCAGGACATCGGCCCCGCGATCGGCGAGGATCCGCAGGCCCCCGGCTTCCGGGCCGAGCAGTCGGGCGCGATCGAGGTCGCCGGGCGGCGCTTGGACGTGACGGTGCTGCCTGACAATGCCCCGGCGATCCGGGCCGGGGCCGCTCCGGTGCGGCGCGCGGACGGCCGGATGGTCCAGGATTTCGAGGCCAGCGACGATCACGGCGTCGCCTCGGGCCAGGCGGTGATCGCGCTGGATCTGGCCGCCGTGGACCGCCGCTTCGGCCTGGCCATCGACCCCGAGCCGCGCCAGCCGGTCGAACTGGCCCTGCCCCTGCCGCGCGGCGACCGCCACCAGGTCAAGGGCCAGCTGACCGAGGATCTGTCGCGCCACCCCTGGGCCAACCTGCCGGTCAGCGTCAGCTTGCGCGCCCTGGACGGGATCGAGCAGGTGGGCCAGGCCGAACCCATGCGCACCGTCCTGCCGGGGCGGCGCTTCTTCGACCCCCTGGCCGCCGCGCTGATCGAGATGCGGCGCGACCTGCTGTGGTCGCGCGAGAATGCCGGGCGCAGCGCCGAGATCCTGCGCGCCGTGACCTGGCAGCCCCAGGGATTTGTCGAACAGCCGCTGTATCTGGAACTGCGCGGCGCGGTCACGCTGCTGGAGGGCGAGAGGCTGACCGACAAGGCCCGCGACGACCTGGCCGAGGCGCTGTGGCAGGCCGCGATCCAGCTTGAGGATGGCGGGCTGTCCGACGCCCTGGAACGGATGCGCCAGGCGCAGGAAAAGCTGTCCGAGGCGATCCGCAACGGCGCCAGCCCCGACGAAATCCAGCGCCTGATGGATGAGCTGAAAGAGGCAACGGATGCCTATACGCAGATGCTGGCGGAACAAGGGCAGCAGGATCCGGCGGAACGATTCACCGGGGAACAGCAGGGCCAGCAGATCACCGGCGACCAGATCCAGCAGATGATGGACGAAATCCAGCGCCTGATGAACGAGGGCCGCATGGCCGAGGCGCAGGAATTGCTGGAACAGTTCAACCGCATGATGGAAAACCTGCAGGTCCGGCAGGGCCAGGGCGGCGAAGGGCAGGGCCAGGGCAGCAGCGGCAACCAGCCGATGAACCGCCTGGCCGAGACCCTGCGCGAACAGCAGCGCCTGTCGGACGAGGCCTTCCAGGACATGCAGGACCAGTTCGGCCAGGGCCAGATGGGCCAGCCCTCGCCCAATGCCGAAGGACTGGCCGACCGCCAGCGCCAGTTGCGCAATCAACTGGGCCAGCAGCAGGGATTGCTGCCGGGCCAGGGGTCCGAGGGCGGCGACGCGGCACGGCGGCAACTGGACGAGGCGGGCCGGGCGATGGAGGATGCCGAACGGGCGCTGCGCGAAGGCGATACCGGCGGCGCCTTGCAGCGCCAGGCCGATGCCATCGAATCGATGCGCGAGGGGATGCGCGCCCTGGGCGACATGCTGAACCGGCAAAGCCAGGGCCAGCAGGGGCAACAAGGACAGCAGCAGGGGCAGGAAGGCCGGCAACCCGGCGGCGGCGACCGTGCGGGTGCCCAGGGGCAGAACTATGACCAGCGCCCCGCCCTGGATCCGCTGGGCCGCCAGCGCGACGGCAACGGCAATGTCATCGCCGGAGGCGACCCGCTGGCCGAGGGCGTCGATCCCGCGCGCCGCGCCCGCGACCTGCTGGACGAAATCCGCCGCCGCAGCGGCCAGCCCGAACGCCCCGAGGCGGAACGCGATTACCTGGGCCGGTTGCTGGACCGCTTCTGATCAGCGGGCCGGCCCGGTCACGCGGTCCTGAAGCCACAGCCGCGCCTCGTCCACCTGCCCGCGAAGCTGCATCAGCCCCTCGCCCAGGGAACCTTGCTTGGACAACGCCGGGGCCAGCAGGTAGAGCGCCACGCAGGCGGCGGCCAGCATGGCGGCCAGGCCGAAGCCTGCCGCATAGCCCGTGCGCGCGGGGGACGAGGCAGGAACCGGCGCAGGGGAAGACATCTGGTCCGGCAGGGGGCGTTCCGCCTGCGGCAGGGGTTCTGCCGGTTCCGTCCGCATGGGTTGTGCGGGCGCGGGTGCGGGACTGGCCGGTGCAGGCACGGGCGCGACCGGCCTTGGATCGACATGGCGCGTGATGGCCGTGGTGATGGTCGTGGCGGGCCATTCCGGGTCCAGCCCCACGCGGGGCAGGGCGGACGAGGCGGGCAGGGGGGCCGCCTCGCCCTCGGCCGCGCGGGCGCGGCGTTCGTGTTCGACCTCGTCGCGCAAGATGTCCAGGACGGACGCGGGCAGGGGGCGGCTCAACCTGGGCTGGTCCTCGGCCGGGGCCGAGGGGCGGGGCGGGTCGCCTGCGGGCGGAAGGCTGGGGGGTTGGGCCGTGGCATACCACACATGGCCGCAGGCGCTGCACTCGACCTCGCGCCCCTCGGGGGGGATCGCGGTGTCGGGCAGGCGGTATTCCGCGGCGCAGCCCGGACAGATCAACCGTATTTCCGCCATCCCGACCCCTCGCATTCGCCTTGTGGCTGTTCTATCAAGCGCGGAACCGGCTTCCAAGCCGGGCGGGGGCGGAAAGCAGGAAAGGAACGGCGCTTGATCGAGATGCGGGATGTCGGCTTCGGCTATGGCGGGACCGAGCTGTTGTCGAATATGACGCTGACGCTGCAGTCGGGCATGTTCCATTTCCTGACCGGCCCCTCGGGGTCGGGCAAGACCACGCTTCTGCGCCTGTGCTATGCGGATCTGCTGCCCACGACGGGGCAGATGACCGCCTTTGGCGAGGATGTGCGGCAGTTGTCGCGCGACGGCATCGCCGACCTGCGGCGCAGGATCGGGGTCGTGCATCAGGACACGCAGTTCCTGGACCACCTGCCCGTGGCCGAGAACCTGGCCCTGCCGCTGACGGTTGCCGGGCAGGAGGTGGACATGGAGGCGCTGCGCGACCTGCTGGGATGGGTCGGCCTGACCCAGCACGCCCGCGCCCTGCCGCCGTCTTTGTCGGGGGGCGAACGGCAGCGGGCGGCGCTGGCGCGCGCGGTGATCCTGTCGCCCGACCTGATCCTGGCCGATGAACCCACGGGCAACCTGGACTGGGACATGTCGATGCGCCTGATGCAACTGCTGATCGAGCTGAACAAGTCGGGCAAGACCGTGCTGGTCGCGACCCATGACCTGAACCTGATCCGTTCGACCAAGGCGCAGGTCTCGGCGCGGGTGCTGCGGATCGCGAACGGGACGCTGCAACTGGCGGGGGCAGATCTGTGATGGGGACCGATTTTCGCGCATTGAACCTGAGGGCGCTGTGGCAGGGCCTGATCCGCGACAGCGGGCCGGGGGACCGGATCGTGCCGCCCACGGGCGTAACGGCGCAACTGACGCTGTTCTCGGCGGGCGCGATGGCGTTCCTGGCGGTCTTCGCGCTGGCCCTGGCGCTGGCGACGGGGCGGCTGGCCGAACGCTGGTCCAGCGAGCTGGCGGGGTCGGTGACGGTCCGCGTCAGCGCGCCCATGGGCGAACAGGACGCGGCGGCCCGGGCCACGATGCAGGTGCTGTCCACGACGCCAGGGGCGGGCCAGCCGCGCCTGCTGCCCCCCGACGAGGTGGCCGGGCTGCTGGCACCCTGGTTCGGCCCTGACATGCCCGTGGATGCGCTGCCCGTGCCCGCCCTGATCGAGCTGCCGGTCGCGGGCGACGATTTCGACGCCCAAGGGCTGCGCCTGCGGCTGGAGGCCGAGGCGCCCGGTGCGGTGCTGGACGATCATACCCAATGGCGCCGTCCGCTGGTGACGGCGGCCAACCGGCTGCGGGTGCTGGGCATCGTGTCGCTGCTGCTGATCGCGGCGGCATCCGCGTCGATGATCACGCTGGCGGCCAAGGCGGCCTTGGCGGCGAACGGCCAGGTGATCCGCGTGCTGCGGCTGATCGGGGCGCGCGACATCACCATCGCCACGGCCTTCGTGCGCCGCTTCACCAAGCGGGCGGCCATCGGCGCGATGGCCGGCACGCTTTGCGGCATGGCAGGCATCGCCATGCTGCCGGGGATGGACGCGGCGGGCGGGTTCCTGACGGGCCTCGGCTTTCAGGGATGGGGCTGGCTGCTGCCGCTGCTGATCCCGGTCGTGGCCGCCGCCGTCGGGTTCTTCGCGACCCGCTGGGCGGCGCTGAAGATGCTGGGGGCCGTGCGATGAGCGGGCGGGCCGTGACGGGGCGGGCGGCCTCGCCCGTGCCCGGCCCGCTGACGGCCTGGCAATACGTGCAGAACGCGCTTTACTACCTGCATGTCGCGGGGGCCACCGTGGTGATCGGGTTGCTGGGCCTGCCCGAACTGCTGCGGCATGGCCGGGCGGGCGCGAACCGGGTGGCGACGCGCTGGATCGGCTACATGCTGTGGGCCGCGCGGCTGCATCTGGGCGTCAGTTGCGAGATCCGCGGCACCCCGCCGACCGAGGACTGCATCATCGCCGCCAAGCACCAGTGTTTCCTGGACATCCTGGTCATCGCCCATGCCGTCCCCCGCCGCGCCTTCATCATGAAGCGCGAGGTGATGCGCGTGCCGATCATGGGCTGGTATGCCTGGAAGACCGGCTGCATCCCCATCGACCGCACCAAGGGCCGCGACGCCATGCGCGCCATTTCCGGCGAGATCAACCGCCGCCTTGCGGGCGAGGGGTTGGGACAGCTGATCATCTATCCCGAGGGCACGCGCACGAAGCCGGGCGAACGCCGCCCCTACAAGCACGGCGTCAGCACCATCCGCGCGGCCACCGGCCTGCCGGTCGTGCCGGTCGCGGTCAACACCGGCCTGTTCTGGCCGCGCAAGGGATGGGGCATCCGCCCCGGCCGCGCCGTGGTCGAGTTCCTGCCGGTCCTGCCCCCCGAGGTTCCGTCCGAAGGCTTCATCCCCCGGCTTGAGGCCGAGGTCGAGACCCATTCCGACCGCCTGATGGCCGAGGCGGGGTTCAAGGGCGAAACGGCGGCGGTGGCCTGACCCTCAGGCGACCAGGCTTTTCGCGCCCATGTCCAGGAATTTCTGGCGGCGGTCCTTGATCAGGTCGGCGGGTTTCCTGCCGGTCAGGTCGGACAGCATGGCGGCAATCTCGTCCCCCACGGCCTTGATGGCGGCGGCGGGGTCGCGCTGCGCGCCGCCCACGGGTTCGGCGATGATGCGGTCGATCACGCCCAGCTTCTTCAGATCCTGCGCGGTCAGGCGCAGCGCCTCGGCCGCGTCGCGCATCCGCTCGGCGTCCTTCCACAGGATCGAGGCGCAGCCTTCGGGCGAGATCACCGAATAGATCGAATGTTCCAGCATGGCGATGCGGTTGGCCGTGGCGAAGGCCACCGCGCCGCCCGACCCGCCCTCGCCGATGATGACGCTGACCAAGGGCACGCCGATTTCCAGGCATTTCTGGGTGCAGCGGGCGATGGCCTCGGACTGGCCGCGCTCCTCGGCCCCCTTGCCGGGATAGGCGCCGGGGGTATCGACCAGCGTGATCACCGGCAGCTTGAAGCGGTGCGCCAGATCCATCAGGCGGATCGCCTTGCGGTATCCTTCGGGGCGGGCCATGCCGAAGTTGTGGTGGATGCGCGTCTTGGTGTCGTTGCCCTTTTCGTGCCCGATCACCACGCAGGGCGCGTCGTTGAAGCGCGCGAGACCGCCCATCACCGCATGGTCGTCGCCAAAGGCGCGGTCGCCCGCCAGGGGGGTGTATTCGGTGAACAGCGCCTCGACATAGTCGCGGCAATGCGGGCGGTCGGGATGGCGCGCGACCTGTGTCTTGCGCCAGGGATCCAGCGATTTGTAAAGGTCGCGCAGCAGGTCGGCGGATTTGCGGTCCAGCGCCGCCGCTTCCTTTTCCACATCCACGGTGTTTTCGGATTTGCGGCCCAGCGCGCGAAGCTCCTCGGCCTTGCCCTCGATATCGGCAAGCGGCTTTTCGAAATCCAGATAGACCATGCGGGGTGTGCCTTCGGGTGTGTTCGGGTTTGCGCCCCTATATGATCGCAGGGGCGCGGGATTGCAACGCCGGGGGACTTCGCGTCCCCCGGACCCCCTGCGGGATATTTGGACCAAAGTGAAAGGGTCGTCTCAGGGCAGAATTTCAACGGTCGTGCCGATGCGGGCGGCGGCAAAGAGTTCGCGGATGTCGCTGTCCGATATCGCGATGCAGCCCGCCGTCCAGTCGCCGGGCAGGGTTTCGCCGTCGGGCCGTTCGTTCGGCTGGCCGTGGATGAAGATGTCGCCGCCGGGATCGACGCCCAGGGCCGCCGCGCGGGCGCGGTCCTGCGGGCGGGGGTAATCCAGGCCGAGGGACAGGTGATAGGCGCTTTTGGGGTTCACGCGGTCGATGGTGAAGCGCCCCTCGGGCGTCTTGCCGTCGCCCTGTTGGCGCTTGTCGCCGTCGGGCGCGAAGCCGAGCGCGATGGGATAGGTCTTCAGCACCTGGCCGTCGCGGAAGGCGGTCATGCGGCGGGCGGATTTCTGGATCACGATATGGTCCACCGGGCCGGTCAGGGGTGTGGCGGGGGGTGGCACGGGCCGCTGCGGCTGCGGCGCCAGCATCAGCCAGGCTGCCGCCAGCAGGACCAGCAGCGTCAGGGCCGAGAAAAGCCGCGCAAGTCCCCTCATTGCAGGTCGGCAAAGGCCTGTTGCAGGCGCTCCACGGCCTCGGCCACGCGGGCGCGGGGGGTGGCGATGTTGAAGCGCAGGAAGGTTTCCCCGCCGGTGCCGAAGGTCGCGCCGTGGTTGGCGGCGATGCGGGCGTTTTTCTCGACCCGGGCGGTGAATTCGGCGGGCGCCATGCCGGTGCCCCCGAAATCGACCCAGGACAGGTAGGTCGCCTGCAGGGGCATGGACCGCAGGCCGGGAATTGCGCGGATGCCCTTGTCAAACAGCCGCCGGTTGCCGTCGAGGTAATCCACCAGCGCATCCACCCAGGCCGCGCCTTCGGGCGAATAGGCCGCCGTCACCATGTCCATGCCGAACAGGCCCGGAGAGATGCCGCGCGCCATCAGCGCGGCCTTGAAGCGGTTGCGCAGGCCCTCGTCCGCGATGATGGCGTTGCCGATATGGGCGCCCGCGATGTTGAAGGTCTTGGTGGCCGCCGTCAGCGTCACCAGCCGGTCCGCGATGTCGGGGCAGGCGGTGGCGGTGACGCTGTGCCTGTGGCCGGGCATGACGAGGTCGCAGTGGATCTCGTCCGAGACCAGGATCAGGTCGTGGCGGATGCAGAAATCGGCGACCTCGCGCAGTTCCTCGGGCGTCCAGACGCGGCCCCCGGGGTTATGGGGGGAGCAAAGGATCAGCAGCTTTTCCCGGCCCGTGAGGCGGCTTTCCCAGGCGGGCCAGTCCATCCGGTAGAGGCCATCGTCCTGCGCCAGCGGCAGTTCCACCACCTCGCGGCCCGATGCGCGGATGACGCGGGCGAAGGCGTGATAGACGGGCGACATCACGATCACGCCGTCGCCGGGTTGGGTATAGGCGTCCAGCGCCATCGCCACGCCGTTGACCAGCCCCGCGCAGGTCAGGATCCAGCCGGTGTCGATCTGCCAGCCGTGGCGGTTGTCCATCCACCAGCGGATCGCATCCAGATAGGGCGGGTTCGCGCCGGGATAGCCATAGATGCCATGGGCGGCCACGGATTCCACCGCGCGCTGGACGGCGGCGGGGGGGCGGAAGTCCATGTCCGCGACCCACATCGCCAGCCCGCCGTCGTCCGGCGACACGCCATAGGCCGTCTGCATGTCGTCCCATTTGGAGCATCGGGTGCCCACGCGGTCGATGATCTGGTCGAAATCGGGTTCCATGGTCCTGCCTGCGCGCTGTTTTCCCCTTGCATACGCCGCTTGTTGCTTATGGTGAAGCCTTGCCCTACATCGCGGATATGAGCAGCCTGCGCCCCATCCTGATCCATCCCGACCCGCGCCTGAAGAAGGTCTGCGCGCCTGTCGCCCGCATCACGCCCGAGATCGAGGCCCTGGCCGCCGACATGCTGGCCACCATGTATGACGCGCCGGGCGTGGGCCTGGCCGCGCCGCAGGTGGGCGTCCTGTTGCGCATCTTCGTGATGGACGCGACCCGCGACCCCGAGGCAGAACGCCGCCCCCTGGTGCTGGTGAACCCCGAGGTGACCTGGTCGTCCGAGGAGCAGAACACCTATGAGGAAGGCTGCCTGTCGATCCCGGACCAATATGCCGACGTGACGCGGCCGAAACAGGTGCGGCTGCGCTGGCTGGGCCTGGACGGCAAGACGCATGAGGAGGAGTTCGACGGGCTGTGGGCGACCTGCGCGCAGCACGAGCTGGATCACCTGAACGGCGTCCTGTTCATCGACCACCTGTCGGCGATCAAGCGCCAGATGATCACCCGCCGCATGGTCAAGCTGAAGCGGGAAAAGGGGCGCGCGTGACTGTCCGTCCTTTTCTGCCCTATTCCGACCGCCGCCTGCATATCCCGGCCGAATCGGTCGAGGCCGTGACCGAGACGGTGCGGATGATCTGGGACGACATGATCGACACGATGGAGGCGATGCCGGGCGTGGGCCTGGCCGCGCCGCAGATCGGGATCATGCTGCGGCTGGCGGTTGTCGATGCGTCCGACAAGCGCGGGCAGGCGGTGCGCATGGCCAATCCCGAGGTGCTGCACGCCAGCGTCCAGTTCCGCAGCCATGAGGAAGCGAGCCCCAACCTGCCCGGCGTCTCTGCCCCCATCAGCCGCCCCCGCGCGGTGACGGTGCGGTTCCTGAACGACGCGGGCGAGGTCGAGGTACGCGATTTCGTCGGGCTTTGGGCGACCAGCGTGCAGCACCAGATCGACCATCTGGACGGGCGGGTCTATGTCGATCACCTGTCGCCCCTGCGGCGCAAGATGCTGGTCGCGAAATCGGCGAAGCTGGCGCGGCGTTAGGAAAGCCGGGGGCCAGCCCCCGGACCCCCGGGATATTTATGGTCCAATGCAGGAGGCAGGATGCGCGTGATCTTCATGGGAACGCCCGAGTTTTCGGTGCCCGCCTTGCGCGCCATCGCGGCGCGGCATGAGGTGGTGGCGGTCTATTCGCAGCCGCCTCGGGCGGCGGGGCGGGGGCAGAAGCCGCGTCCCTCGGCGGTGCAGAGCGCGGCGGAGGAGTGGGGGATCGCCGTGCGCACGCCGCTGCGGCTGCGGGACGAGGATGAGCAGGCAGCGTTTGCGGCTTTGCAGGCCGATGTGGCGGTGGTCGTGGCTTACGGCCTGATCCTGCCGCAGCCGGTGCTGGATGCGCCCCGGTTGGGGTGCCTGAACATCCATGCGTCCTTGCTGCCGCGCTGGCGGGGGGCGGCGCCGATCCATCGGGCGGTGATGGCAGGGGATGCGGAAACCGGCGTCGCCATCATGCAGATGGAGGCGGGGCTGGATACCGGGCCGGTGCTGGCCTGTGCCCGGACGGGGATCGGGGCCGAGGAAACCACCGCCGACCTGCACGACCGGCTGGCCGTGATGGGGGCGGCGCTGGTCGTCGACGTGCTGGACCGGCTGCCCTTGCCCACCGTGCCGCAGGCGGCAGACGGCGTGACCTATGCCGCCAAGATCGACAAGGCCGAGGCGCGGGTGGACTGGTCGCGCCCGGCTGTCGAGGTGGACCGGCTGATCCGGGGGCTGTCGCCCTTTCCCGGCGCCTGGTGCGAGATCGCGGGCGAGCGGGTAAAGCTGCTGCGCAGCCGCGTTGTCGCGGGGCAGGGGGCGCCGGGGCAGGTGTTGTCGGGGTTTGCGGTCGCCTGCGGGGACGGCGCGGTCGAGGTGCTGGAGGCGCAGCGGTCGGGAAAGAAGCCGATGGCTGCGGGGGAACTGCTGCGCGGGTGGGGGCTTCCGGCGCGGTTTGATTAGGGGGCTGGCGGGAGGGAACCCCACCTTGCGGGCCTGACCGGCTGGGGTCAGCCGATCAAGGCTGCGGGCTGAACTGCGCCACAAGGCGCTGATATTTGTGCGGATAGAACTTGCGGTAAAGCAGGTGCTCACGCCGGCACAGCTTCATCATCGTGTCGGGCCCAAGCGTGGCTTGCAAGCCCCCTGCGGTTTCCGCGATGTTGATCTTGTCGTTTCGGACCAGGAAGTCCTCGGCCTTTTCGGGATCGAAAAGATCGGGGTAGCGCGCGACGAGCTTGCGCAGGTCGTCGGAAAGGGTTTCCTGCCAAAGCACGTCGGTCCAGATGCGGCGTTTGCGGTAGCGGCCCAACAGCGCATCAGGCGGCGTGTCGGCAAGCGTCGCCAGGGGCCAGCGCAAGGCCAGCAGCAGGTGGCGAAAGGTCATGAAGCCGATGCCCAGGGTCTTGGCCGGGGCCACGAAGTCGTCATGCAGCGCGCCCGAGTATTCGGGATCCAGCAGGATCTGCACGAATTCCTCGAACCCGTCCTGGGTCGGCCGGTAAATCTCGCCGCAGCCGAGCTGGACGAGGCGGTGGTGCAGCCCGCCCCGGCCATCCAGCCCGTATCGGTAAAGCGACAGGTATTGCGCCAGCGGATCCCGGACCGAGATGACATGAACCGCCGATGGATCATAATCGTAACGGACCGGGCGATGCTGGCTGAACCGCCGCTCGGGCAGGCGGCACGCCGCCCTCAGGAAAGCGGTGACGAAGGTCGAGCCGGTCTTCTGGACATCGAGATAGACGAGCCCACCGAAATCCAGCACCGGCTAATCCCCCAGGGCAAGGGGGGACGCCAAGCCGCCGGCCGCGACGGGACGCACGGTCATATCGCGCCGTGGCAATGCTTGAACTTCTTGCCGGACCCGCAGGGGCAGGGGTCGTTGCGCGAGGGGTTGCCCCAGGTGGCGGGATCCTGTTCGTCAAAGCCCTGGACCAGCGGTTCGGGCGTCACCGCGTCATCGTCGGACTGGCGTTCCGCGCCGTGTTCCATGGTCAGGTGTTCCTGCGCGGCCTTCTGTTGCTGGGCCATCTGGCGCAGCATGTCCTCGCGCTCGGCCTCGGTCAGGGGGCGGATTTGCGCCAGGCGCTGCGTCACGTCGAAGCGCAGACTGTCCAGCATCGTCTCGAACAGCTGGAAGGCCTCGGTCTTGTATTCGGACAGGGGATCGCGCTGCGCATAGCCGCGGAAGCCCACGACCGACCGCAGGTGTTCCAGCGTCAGCAGGTGGTCGCGCCATTTCCCGTCGATCATCTGCAACAGCACCTGCTTTTCGATCTGGCGCATGTTTTCCGCACCGAAGGCGGCGGCCTTGTCCGCCTGATAGGTGTCGGTCGCCTGTTCGATCCGTTCGCGGATGATGTCCTGGTCCACGCCTTCCTCGGCCGCCCAGTCGGCGACGGGCAGGTTCATGTTCAGCCGTTCGCGGATGGCGGTCTTCAGCCCCTCCAGATCCCATTGTTCGGGATAGGATTTCGGCGGCATGTGTTCGTCGATCAGGTCGTCGATCACCTGGTGGCGCATGTCGGCGGTGATCTCTCCCACCTCGGTGCTGTCCATGATCTCGCGGCGCTGGCTGAAGATCGCCTTGCGCTGGTCGTTCATCACGTCGTCGAATTTCAGCAATTGCTTGCGGATGTCGAAGTTGCGGCCCTCGACCTTGGCCTGGGCGCGTTCCAGCGACTTGTTGACCCAGGGGTGGACGATGGCCTCGCCTTCCTTCATGCCCAGGGTGGACAGGACCTTGTCCAGCCGTTCGGAGCCGAAGATCCGCATCAGGTCGTCGTCCAGCGACAGGAAGAACAGCGACCGGCCGGGGTCGCCCTGACGCCCCGAACGGCCGCGCAGCTGGTTGTCGATGCGGCGGGATTCATGGCGTTCGGTGCCCAGCACGAACAACCCGCCCGAGGCCAGAACCTTTTCCTTGTCGGCGGCGTGTTCGGCCTCGATCCGGGCGCGGATGTCGTCGGGGTTCGCTTCGGGGTCGGCCTTCAGCGCCTCCAGCACCTTCATTTCCACGTTGCCGCCCAACTGGATGTCGGTGCCGCGCCCGGCCATGTTGGTGGCGATGGTGACGGCGCCGGGCTTGCCCGCGTCGGCCACGATCTGCGCCTCGGCCTCGTGCTGGCGGGCGTTCAGGACGTTGTGGGGGATGCCTTCCTTTTGCAGCATGGCCGACAGCATTTCCGATTTCTCGATGCTGGTGGTGCCGACCAGGGTGGGCTGGCCCTTGGCATGGGCGTCCTTGATCGCCTCGATCACGGCGGCGTATTTCTCGGCCGCGGTGCGATACACGCGGTCGTGTTCGTCCACGCGCGCGACGCCCCGGTTGGTGGGCACCTCGACCACGCCCAGCTTGTAGATTTCGGCGAATTCCTCGGCCTCGGTTGCCGCCGTGCCGGTCATGCCCGCCAGCTTGTTGTAAAGCCGGAAGTAGTTCTGGAAGGTGACGCTGGCCAGCGTGACGTTTTCCGGCTGGATGGTCACGCCTTCCTTGGCCTCGATCGCCTGGTGCAGACCGTCGGACAGGCGGCGGCCCTTCATCATCCGGCCGGTGAATTCGTCGATCAGCATCACCTCGCCGTCGCGGACCATGTAGTGCTGGTCCTTGTTGAACAGTTTCCAGGCGCGCAGGGCCTGATTGGCGTGATGGACGATGGTGGTCGATTCCGGGTCATACAGCGTCTGGTCCGGGGGCAGAATGCCGTCGGCCTGCAGGCGGGTTTCCAGGAACTCGTTGCCTTCCTCGGTGAAGGTGGCGTTGCGGGCCTTCTCGTCCAGCTTGTAATGCTCTTCGGTCAGAAGCGGGATGTACTGGTTCAGCGTGACATACAGCTCGCTGCGGTCCTGCGACGGGCCCGAAATGATCAGCGGCGTGCGCGCCTCGTCGATCAGGATACTGTCCACCTCGTCCACGATGGCGAAGTTGTGGCCGCGCTGGACCATTTCCTCGACGCTGCCCTTCATGTTGTCGCGAAGGTAGTCGAAGCCCAGCTCGTTGTTGGTGGCATAGGTCACGTCGGCGGCATAGGCCTGACGCTTCTCGGGCTCGGGCTGGAAGGGATAGACCACGCCCGTGGTCAGGCCCAGCTGGCGGAACACCTTGCCCATCCAGTCGGCGTCGCGTTTCGCCAGATAGTCGTTGACGGTGACGATATGGACGCCCTTGCCGGTCAGCGCGTTCAGATAGGCCGGGAAGGTCGCGACCAGGGTCTTGCCCTCGCCCGTCTTCATCTCGGCGATGTTGCCCTGGTGCAGGAAGATGCCGCCCATCAGCTGCACGTCGAAGGCCCGCAGGCCCAGGGCGCGGCGCGCGCCCTCGCGGCAGTTGGCGAAGGCTTCGGGCAGGATGTCGTCCAAGCTCTCGCCCCCCGCCACGCGGGTCTGGAACTCGCGGGTCTTCTCGACCAGTTGCTGATCAGACAGCGGGCGGAACTGATCCTCCAGCGCGTTGATGCGGGCCACCAGCCCGCGCGTTCCCTTGACCTTGCGGTCATTGGGGCTTCCAAAGACCTTCTTCGCCAGATTACCGATGCCGAGCATATAGACCTTCGCAATCACGTTGTTGGGAAAGGCGTATCCGGCCGGGCCCACTTGCCGCGACCTGCCGCATTGCCGTATCAGGGGCCTGAACGAAAGCGGCGGCGGCGCCTTCCACGGAGTTGGACCGGGATCTATGCCTCGCCTGCCCCACTGTCAACGCTGGCCCGTGCATGGGCCGCTCTGAGCGAAGGAATCCCCATGCTGAAGACCTCGATCCTGGCCGCCCTTCTGGCCGCCGCGCCGCTGGCCGTCCTGGCGCAGGACAAGGGCGCCGACACGGTCGTGGCCACCGTCAACGGCACGCCCATCACCCTGGGCGAGATGATCGTGATGAAGGAAGCCGCGTCCCAGGATCCCCAGATGGCCGCCATGGGCGACGCCGCGCTGTATGAAATGATGCTGGACCAGCTGATCCAGCAGACCGCCGTGGCCGGTGCGGGCAAGGAAAGCGCCGGCGTGCGCGCGCAGCTGGAAATCCAGCGCCGCAACACGCTGGCCGCCGCCGCCATCGCCGAGGTGACCAAGGCCCAGCCCACGGATCAGGAAATCCAGGCCGCCTATGACGGGCTGTTCGCGTCAGCCGAGCCCACGACCGAATATTCCGCCGCCCATATCCTGGTCGATACCGAGGAAAAGGCGAAGGGCATCAAGGCCCAGCTGGACGGCGGCGCCGATTTCGGCACGCTGGCCGAGCAGAACTCGACCGGGCCCAGCGGTCCGAACAAGGGCGACCTGGGGTGGTTTTCCGCCGACCAGATGGTCAAGCCCTTTGCCGACGCGGTGGCCGGGATGGAAAAGGGCCAGATCTCGGATCCGGTGCAGACCGAATTCGGCTGGCACGTCATCAAGCTGAACGACACGCGGATGCGCGAGGCCCCCAAGCTTGAGGACGTGCGCGACCAGATCAGCCAGATGGTGCTGCGCGACAAGGTGCAGGCGGAAATCCAGCGCCTGACCGGCGAGGCGACGGTCGAGAAGACCGAAGGCATCGACCCCGCATGGCTTGGCAAGACCGATCTGCTGGAGGCCGAATGATGGGCAAGGCCGGGCTTTCCGTCTCGCCCCTGGCGCCCGCGCGCTTTCCCGACCTGCCGGTGATCGCGGGCGTCGAATTCGCCAGCGGTGCCGCAGGCGTGAAGTATCAGGACCGCACCGACGTGACCCTGATCCGCATCGCGCCGGGATCGACCCTGGCCGGGGCCTTTACCCGGTCGTCCACCCGCGCGGCCTGCATCCTGGACAACCAGGCCAAGCTGGCCGGGGGCGGCGATGCGCCCGAGGGCGCGGCGATCATCGTCAATTCCGGCAACGCCAATGCCTTCACCGGCGCGCAGGGCCAGGAATCGGTGGATGCCGTGACGGGCGCGGTGGCGCGGGCCACGGGCGTTCCGGCGGGTCGGGTGTTCTCGTCCTCGACCGGGGTGATCGGGGAACCGTTGCCCCATGACCGGATCGTCGCAATCGTGGGGGCTCTGGCGGCATCGCTGGACGCGGGCGGCATTGCCGACGCGGCCCGCGCGATCATGACGACGGATACCTTCCCCAAGGGGGCCTCGGCGGTGATCGAAGGCGAGGGCGGTCCGATCCGCATCGCGGGCATCGCCAAGGGATCGGGCATGATCGCGCCCGACATGGCGACGATGCTGGTCTATGTCTTCACCGATGCCGCCATCGCCGCGCCCTTGTTGCAGCAGGCGCTGTCGTCGGGGCTGGACACGACCTTCAACGCGATCACGGTGGACAGCGACACCTCGACCTCGGACGCGCTGATCCTGGCGGCGACGGGGCGCAGCCCTGCCGCGCCGATCACGTCGCTTGAGAGCGGCGTGGGCGCGGCCTTCGTGACCGCCCTGCACGGCGTCATGCGCGACCTGGCGCAGCTTGTGGTCCGCGACGGCGAGGGCGCGACGAAATTCGTCGAGGTGCAGGTGACGGGCGCGGCCTCGGACGCCGATGCCCACAAGGTCGCCATGGCCATCGCCAACTCGCCGCTGGTCAAGACTGCCATCGCGGGCGAGGACGCGAACTGGGGCCGCATCGTTGCCGCCGTCGGCAAGTCGGGGGCGCAGGCCGACCGCGACCGCCTGACCATCCGCTTCGGCGACATGGTCCTGGCCGAAAACGGCTGGCGCTCGCCCTCCTATGACGAGGCCAGGGCCAGCGCCTACATGAAGCGGCAGGATCTGGTGATCGCCGTCGATCTGGGCTTGGGGCAGGGCGCGCGGACGGTGTGGACCTGCGACCTGACCCACGGCTATATCGACATCAACGCCGATTATCGGTCGTGAAGACGGTCCTTGTCGCCGCCGTGGCGCTGATCGACGCCGACGGGCGCGTGCTTCTGGCGCAGCGCCCGAAAGGCAAGTCGATGGCGGGCCTGTGGGAATTTCCCGGCGGCAAGGTCGAGCCGGGAGAAACGCCCGAGGCCGCCCTGATCCGCGAACTGCACGAGGAGCTGGGCATCGACACCTGGACCTCGTGCCTGGCGCCCCTGACCTTTGCCAGCCACGGCTATCCCGATTTCCACCTGCTGATGCCGGTCTTCGCCTGCCGCCGCTGGCAGGGAATCGCCCATCCGCGGGAAGGGCAGCAACTGGCCTGGGTCCGTGCCGCCGATTTGCGCAACTACCCCATGCCGCCAGCCGACGTGCCGCTGATCCCGATGTTGCAGATGTGGCTTTGAAGTCGCAAATCCGGGCCGTTTTTCCAAACTGCCCGCAAAATGTCGTAGATCGCCGCTTCGTTAATTCCTTGTGAACGCTTTCATGCCACTCTGAAGCCAGAGGGAACAAGAGGGCTTGACATGATTCGCACGATCTCCATCGGCAGCCATATTCTTGTCCAGGGGCTTTTCGAATGTCTGGCCCCCAACGGGAACATGGTCGTTCGCATCGGCAAACGCACCTTTGAAGGAAAGCCGGTCACGCGCTGAACCAAAGGCACCACGACAAACAAAAGGGGCGGCCATCGGGCCGCCCCTTTCCATTCCGGGCCGATCGAGCCGCCGCCTTACAGGCTGCGCTCGACCTCCTCGCGCTCGAAGATCTCGATGATGTCGCCCTTGCGGATGTCGTCGTAGTTCTCGAAGGCCATGCCGCATTCCTGGCCCGAGATGACTTCCTTCACCTCGTCCTTGAAGCGTTTCAGGGTCTTCAGCGTGCCTTCGTGGATCACCACGTTGTCGCGCAGCAGGCGCACGCCCGCCGAACGACGCGCCACGCCTTCGGTCACCAGACAGCCCGCGACATTGCCCACGCCCGTGACGCGGAAGACTTCGCGGATTTCGGCATAGCCGATGAAGTTCTCGCGCACTTCGTTGGACAAGAGGCCCGAGGCCGCCGCCTTGATGTCGTCCACCAGGTCGTAGATGATCGAGTAATAGCGGATCTCGACACCCTTCTGGTTGGCCGAGTTGCGGGCCGGGGCATTGGCGCGGACGTTGAAGCCGATGACCGGGGCCTTGGACGCCTCGGCCAGACCCACGTCGGATTCGGTGATCGCGCCGACGCCGTAATGCAGGACGCGGACGCGCACTTCCTCGTTGCCGATCTTTTCCAGGGCCTGCACGATGGCTTCGGCGGAACCCTGCACGTCGGCCTTCACCACCACCGGCAGTTCGGACACGCTTTCATCGGCCTTGGCCTTGGCCATCAGCTGTTCCAGCGTGGTCGCGGCACCGGCGGCGGCGCGCTTGTCCTTGGTCTGCTGGATGCGGTAATCGGCGATCTCGCGCGCCTGCGCCTCGGTTTCGACCACGTTCAGCACGTCGCCCGCGGCGGGGGTGCCGTCCAGGCCCAGAACCTCGACCGGGACGGAGGGCCCGGCCTCGTCCACGCGCTCGCCCTTGTCGTTGATCAGCGCACGCACCTTGCCCCACTGTTCGCCCACGACAAAGATGTCGCCGCGCTTCAGCGTGCCGTTCTGGACCAGGACGGTCGCGACCGGGCCACGGCCCACGTCCAGCTTGGCCTCGATCACGGCGCCCTGGGCAGGACGGTTGGGGTTGGCCTGCAGTTCCAGGATCTCGGCCTGCAGGGCGATGGCTTCCAGCAGCTCGTCAAGGCCCTGGCCGGTCTTGGCCGACACCTCGACATCCTGCACGTCGCCGGACATCTTCTCGACCACGACCTCCTGGTGCAGCAGCGAGGTGCGCACCCGGTCGGGATCGGCCGAGGGCTTGTCGATCTTGTTGATCGCCACGATCATCGGCACCTTGGCCGCCTTGGCGTGGTTGATCGCCTCGATGGTCTGCGGCATCACCGCATCGTCGGCGGCAACCACCAGCACGACAATGTCGGTCACTTGCGCGCCGCGCGCCCGCATCGAGGTGAAGGCCGCGTGGCCCGGCGTGTCCAGGAAGGTCAGCACCGCGCCCGAGTCGGTCTTGACCTGATAGGCGCCGATATGCTGGGTGATCCCGCCCGCTTCGCCGGACACGACGTTCGCCTTGCGGATCGCATCCAGAAGCGAGGTCTTGCCGTGGTCCACATGGCCCATGATCGTGACGATCGGCGGGCGGGGCAGCAGATCCTCGGCCTTGTCCTGGACGGTGTCGATGACCTGTTCCACGTCGGCGTCCGAGACGCGGACCGCCTTGTGGCCGAATTCCTCGATCACCAGTTCGGCGGTGTCGGCGTCGATGGCCTGGTTCATGGACACCATCATGCCCATCTTCATCAGCGACTTGACCACATCGGCGGCGCGTTCCGCCATGCGGTTGGCCAGTTCCGACACCACGATGGTTTCGGGCAGCTGCACGTCGCGGACCTGCTTTTCGGGCCGGACGTTGCCCATGGCCTTCTGCCGGGCGCGGTCCTGCTTGCGCTTCATCGCGGCCATGGACCGCTGGCGGCCGCCTTCGCCGTCAAGCGCCTGGTTCAGGGACAGGCGGCCGGTGCGGCGGCTGTCCTCGGCCTTGGCCTTGGCCTTGGCATCGCTGTCGCCGGCCACGTCGCGGCGCACGCGGTCGGTGCGGCGGGGGCCCGCCGCCACGCCGGGCTTTTCGGCACGCGCGGCCGCAGCCTCGATCGCGGCGCGGTCGGGGGAAGCGGGCCG
>NZ_JAFLRK010000032.1 GCF_017315735.1 Paracoccus shandongensis | reverse complement strand
GACAGGTCAACCCCCGACCCGTCTGCGCGAACCCGCGCCTTCACGTTGTAGTCAATCACCCGCTTCACGGGCACGAGGATCTTCATGGAGTGCGCTCCCCTGTGTCTGTTGTCGGGGGCAGTGTTACCGAGGGATCGGCGCGCGACACAAGACAAAAGCGCCTTTCGACGCTGCGTTTGCGTCGGACAGCAAGGGGGGCGGCCTTCAGCGGCTGGCCCCGGGAACCCACAGGATGTCGTCGGCCCCGCCGTTGTTGGCCATGCGCGCCGCCACGAACAGCCAGTCCGACAGGCGGTTGAGATACCGCACCGCCGCCCCGTTCACGTCGCCGCCGGTCGCGAGATCCGTCGTCCGGCGTTCGGCGCGGCGTGCCACGGTGCGCGACAGGTGCAGATGGGCCGCCAAGGGGGAACCGCCCGGCAGGATGAAGCTGCGCAAGGGGTTCAGGGCGGCGTTCATCGCGTCGATCTCGGTCTCCAGCCGCGTGACCTGGGCGTCGATGATGCGCAGCACGGGATAGCCCGCCTGGCTGTCGGCGGCCATGTTCGGACGGGCCAGGTCGGCGCCCAGGTCGAACAGGTCGTTCTGGATCACCGCGATCCGGTCGGCCAGGTCGCCCGCCGCGTGCAACCGGCAGAGGCCCAGCGTCGCGTTCAGCTCGTCCACGGTGCCATAGGCCTCGACGCGCGGATCGTGCTTGGCGACGCGGCTGCCGTCGGACAGGGCGGTGTCGCCGCCGTCGCCGGTGCGGGTATAGATGCGGTTCAGGACGACCATCAGCGGCCCCCCAGCCAGACGAACAGCATGATCAGCGCCACCGCCACGGCCTGCGCGATCAGGCGCCAGCGCATCATCCGGTTGCCGTGCTTGCGGTTCCACTCGCCGCCCTTGGCGAAGCCGCCGATGCCGGTGGCGAGGATTGCCAGCACCGCCAGCATCACCAGCGCGATCACATAGAACAGGGGACTGTCGGTCATGCGTGCTGCCTTTCGTTGGCCGGAACCCTAGCCGTGGCGCGCGAACCAGTCCAGTGCGCGCGTGGGCAGAAGCCGGCGCGCGGTGCCGGACATCCAGGTGGGCGTGGTGACATAGTAACGGGGCCGGGGCCGCGCCGCCGTCAGCGCGTGGACGATCCGGTCGCTGACGGCGGAAGGGGGCAGCTCGAACCGGTCCTTGCCGGATGGTTCGTAAAGCCGCTTCAGCAGGCCGGCCCGGTATTCGTCGGCCCGGGCGCTGTTCTGCCAGTTCACCCATCGCTCGAAATGCGGGATGGCGTTGGCGCGGATGCGGCTGGCGATGGGGCCGGGCTCGATCAGGATGACCTTGACGGGGGTGCCCGCCATTTCCAGCCGCAGCACGTCGGTCAGCCCTTCCAGCGCGAACTTGGTCGCGACATAGGGGCCGCGCCAGCGGATGCCGATCAGCCCCAGGACCGAACTGATGTTGACGATCCGGCCCCCATGCTGGCGGAAATGCGGGATCAGGCGGACGGTCAGGTCATGGGTGCCGAACAGGTTGGCCTCGAAGATGGACCGCAGCGCGCCGCGGGGCATGTCCTCGACCGCGCCAGGCAGGGCAAAGGCGGCGTTGTTGACCAGGGCGTCCAGCGGGCCGTCCGCCAGCACCCGGTCGGCCAGCCGGGCCACGCTGTCGGGATCGGACAGTTCCAGGGGGTGGCACTCCATCCCCTCGGCCCGGCGGGCGGCGATATCGGCGTCCTTGCGGCAGGTGGCCACGACCTGCCAGCCCAGCGACTGCATCCGGCGTGCGGCATCCAGCCCGATGCCGGACGAACAGCCGGTGATCAGGACGCGCCTGCTCACGGGGCGTCCGCCGACAGGAAGCGGTTCGCGACATAGCCCGTGCGGCCAGCGGCGTCGCGGATGTTCACCCATTCGGCATCGGTCGGCCCCAGCGGCTGGACCGCCGCCCCGCGCCCCAGCGAGGTGACGACCCGGTCCCCAGTCGAGGGCCCGGCCCGCATGTTCACCCGCTCGCCCGTGACATACAGCACCGGGCCTTCGGGAAGGGGCGCGGCGGGGGCCTCGCCCGCGTGTTCGGGCGAGGGGCGCAGCGCCGGGCCGGGAAACCGCTGCACCTGCGGGGGCGTCTGCGTCGCGGCCTGGACCACGGCGGGGGTGACGGGCGGCGGCACGGGGGACGGCGCGGCGCCTTCGTCCTGCGCGGCGGGTTGCGGCGGGGGAACGGGGCGGCGTTCGGCGCGCAGGTTGCCCTCGCCCCAGACCGACAGGACCAGGAACAGCCCGGCCAGGGTGGCCAGCATCAGCGCGCCCAGTCTGATCATCACCGCCCCCTGCCGACCCTTCGGGATCTTGTTAACCCATGACGCACTGCAACGCCAATCCCCGGACGGCCGTTCCACGATTCACGCTGGACCGCGCGCGCCCCGCGCCCTATCTGGTGGGCCATGTCCAGCCTGCCCATTGACCCCGCCGACAACACCCAGACCGAACCTCTCAGCCGCGCGATCGGCGAGCGGTATCTGACCTATGCCCTGTCCACGATCATGCACCGGGCGCTGCCCGATGCGCGGGACGGGCTGAAGCCGGTCCATCGCCGCATCCTGTATGCCATGCGCGAACTTAGGCTGGCGCCCAACGGGGCCTTCCGCAAGTCGGCCAAGATCACCGGCGACGTGATGGGCAACTATCACCCGCACGGGGACGCCGCGATCTATGACGCGATGGCGCGCCTGGCCCAGGATTTCGCCATGCGCTATCCGCTGGTGGACGGGCAGGGGAACTTCGGCAACATCGACGGCGACAACCCCGCCGCCGCCCGATACACCGAGGCGCGGCTGGCGCAGGCCTCGGAAAGCCTGATGGACGGGCTGTCCGAGGATGCGGTGGATTTCCGCCCGAACTATGACGGCACCTTGCAGGAACCCGTGGTCCTGCCCTCGGCCTTCCCGAACCTGTTGGCGAACGGCACCTCCGGGATCGCTGTGGGGATGGCCACGAACATCCCGCCCCACAACCTGCACGAGGTGATCGACGCCTGCCTGCACCTGATCAAGACGCCCGACGCGCGCGACGACACGCTGGCCGCGCTGGTCAAGGGGCCGGACTTTCCGACCGGCGGCGTGATCGTGGAAAACGGCGACACCATCGCCGAGGCCTATCGCACCGGACGCGGCGCCTTCCGCGTGCGCGCCCGCTGGATGCAGGAGGATCTGGGCCGGGGGTTGTGGCAGATCGTCGTGACCGAGATCCCCTACCAGGTCCAGAAGTCCAAGCTGATCGAACGGCTGGCCGAACTGATCCAGACCAAGCGCGTCCCGATCCTGGCCGATGTCCGCGACGAATCCGCCGAGGACATCCGCATCGTGCTGGAGCCCAAGGCCCGCACGGTCGATCCCGAGCAGTTGATGGCCGCGCTGTTCCGCGTCAGCGACCTGGAAATCCGCTTCAGCATGAACATGAACGTGCTGATCGACGGGCGCGTGCCAAAGGTCTGCTCGCTCAAGGAGGTGCTGCGCGCCTTCCTGGACCACCGGCGCGAGGTGCTGGTGCGGCGCGCCAATCACCGGCTGGACAAGATCGCCGCTCGGCTGGAGGTGCTGGAAGGCTATCTGGTGGCCTATCTGAATCTCGACCGCGTGATCGAGATCATCCGCCACGAGGACGAGCCCAAGGCCGTGATGATGGCCGAGTTCGGCCTGACCGAGGTTCAGGTCGAGGCGATCCTGAACATGCGCTTGCGCGCCCTGCGCAAGCTGGAAGAGATAGAGCTGCGCGCCGAACGCGACGCCCTGCTGGAGGAACGCCAGGGCTTAGAGGCGATGCTGGCCGACGAGCGCGTGCAATGGGCGCGCATCGCGGACCAGTTGAAGGAGGTGCGCAACCTGTTCGGCAAGTCCAAGCCCGAGGGCCAGCGCCGCACCCAGATCGCCGAGGCGCAGGAGATCGCGCCCATCGACCTGGAGTCGATGATCGAGCGCGAGCCCTTGACGGTGATCCTGTCGAAGATGGGCTGGATCCGCAGCATGAAGGGCCACCAGCCGCTGGATGCCGAGGTAAAGTTCAAGGACGGCGACGGTCCCGGCCTGGCGGTCCATGCGGAAACCACCGACAAGCTGATCATCTTTGCCAGCAACGGCCGCTTCTATACCCTGCCCGCCAACAACCTGCCCGGCGGGCGTGGCATGGGCGAGCCCTTGCGCCTGATGATCGACCTGCCGAACGAGGCCGAGGTGATCGCCATGTTCCCCTGGCGGGCGGACCAGAAATACTTGGTCGCCTCGAAGGCGGGGGACGGCTTCATCGTGGGGGCGGGCGACATCCTGGCGCAGACCAAGACGGGCAAGCAGGTGCTGAACGGCGAGGCGCTGCTGTGCCGCCCGGTCAGCGGCGATCATGTCGCGGTGGTCGGCACGAACCGCAAGATGCTGGTCTTCCCTTTGGCCGAACTGCCCGAGATGGCGCGCGGCAAGGGCGTCAAGCTGCAGAAATACGGCAGCGGCGGCGGCTTGGTGGCGGGGGATTCGCTGTCCGACGCGGCCTTCATCACCCTGGCCGAGGGGTTGCGCTGGCAGGAAAGCGGCGGCCGCACCCGGACCGAGCCCGACCTGACCGAATGGCTGGGCAAGCGGTCCAGCGCCGGGCGCATGGCCCCGCGCGGCTTCCCGCGCGACAACAGGTTCAACTGACGAAGGGCTGGCGCCCTTCGGTGACATCTATCTTGGGGGCTTCGCCCCACCCGCCGCTGCGCGTCGGGTTCCCCAGGATATTTGGAACCAAGATGAAAGGGCGGCCCCCTGCCTGACCGGCATGATGCGGCGGGGCAGGGGGCTTTCACCTTGGACGGTCATCGGCGTCCCCGCCTGTACCGTGTTGTGAAGATGGAATCGAAACTCTTTCAGCTTGGTTAAAATATCCCCGCCGGAGGCAAGAATCTTTTCTTTTGCCTCACAAGCCGCTGCCGCCGACCGATCCGAAATATTCCCCGGTGATATAGCTCGCCTCGTCCGAGGCCAGCAGCACATAGATCGGTGCGATCTCGACCGGCTGGCCGGGGCGGCCCAGGGGCTGGTTCCTGCCATGCTCCGCCGCCTTTCGGGTCGGCTGCCCGCCCGACACCTGCAGCGCGGTCCAGTAGGGGCCGGGGCAGACGGCGTTCACCCGGATGCCGCGCGGGGCAAGCTGCTTGGCCAGCGACTGCGCGAAGGCGACGTTCGCGGCCTTGCTTTGCGCATAGTCGAACAGGATGTCCGAGGGCGAGAAGGCCTGCACCGACGAGGTGATGATGATCGACGCGCCCGGTTGCAGATGCGGCAGCGCGGCCCGCGTGACCCAGAAGGGCGCATAGACATTGGTCTTCATCGTGGCGTCGAAGGCCTCGGTCGTCAGATCCTCCAGGCTTTCGCAGAACTGCTGGTGTCCGGCGTTGTTGACCAGGATGTCCAGCCCGCCCAGGGCCTCGACCGCCTGGGCGATCAGCGACGTGCAGAAATCCTCGTCCCGCAGGTCGCCGGGGATGGCGATGGCGCGGCGGCCCTCGGCCTTGATCAGGGCGATGACGTTGTCGGCATCCTCCTGTTCGGCGGGCAGGTAGCAGATCGCGACATCGGCCCCTTCGCGGGCATAGGCGATGGCGGCGGCGGCGCCGATGCCGCTGTCGCCGCCGGTGATCAGGGCGCGCTTGCCCGCCAGGCGGCCCGTGCCGCGATAGCTGGTCTCGCCATGGTCGGGCAGGGGGTCCATGCGGCAGGCGAGGCCGGGGGCGGGCTGTTCCTGCGCGGGGAAGTCGGGCCGGGGCAGGCGCGGGTCTTCGATGGCGCCGCTGCGGAAGGGCTGGTCGGTGGTGTCGGCGGGCATGGGGCTTTCCTTTTCGGTTGCCCTGCCCAACATGGCGGGGCCGCAGGGGTTCCCCTTACCGTCGCCGCACCCATTTCCAGCCGTGGACCATCGGCCGCACCAGATCCTCGCGCTTCCACAGGCGATAGAACAGGATCACCGCCCAATGCAGCAGGACCAGGATCAGGATCAGGTCCGCCCCGCGATGGTGCCAGCGCAGCGCGGCGCGCGCGGTGGCCGAACTGACCTGCGAGGCCAAGGGCCCGACATTGATGTAATCGTCGGGATCGGCGAACAGCCCGGTCGTCACCTGCAGGGCCAGCACCGCCAGCATCGCCACCACCGCCAGCCCGCCGACCGGGCTGTGGCCGGGCCAATGGGTGGGATGGGGGCGGACCATTTCCCGGGCATAGGCCAGCACCGCGCGGGGGCCGCGCAGGAACTGGGCGAAGCGGGCCGGGGCCGGGCCGACAAAGCCCCAGACCAGCCGGAAGACCAGAAGGGCGATCACGCCATAGCCCAGCCAGAAATGCAGCGTCATGTCGGACGGGCCGATCTTGCCCAGCAGCCAGTTGGCGATCACCAGGGTCGCCAAGGACCAGTGAAAGACCCGCAGCGCCGGATCCCAGATCCGTTCGCGGGCAGGGCCGCCCGCCATCAGTCTTCCTTGCGATAGTCGTCGTGGCAGTTCTTGCAGGCCCCGCCCAGTTTCTGCAGCACCGGGCCGACATTGCCCTGGCCACCCTTGACGGCCTCGGGGCTGCCTGCCGCGGCCTCGCGCAGGGCCACGAACTTGGCGCGGAAATCATCGGGGTTTTCCCAGATCGCGGGCAGCGCCTCGGAATCGCGCATGTCCTTGGACGAGGTGCCCTCGACGAACAGCGCGGGCGCGTCGTATTGCGTCAGCGCGACGATATTGCTGGCGGCGAGCGTCGCGGCGGCCTCGTCATAGGCGATCTCTCCCTTGGCCATGCCGGCAAGCTGGCCCATGTTGATGCCCAGCATGGTCATGAAGCCGTGCCGCGCCTCGACCGCCTCCTTGGCGTCCTGGGCCAGGGCAAGCGCGGGAAGGGCAAGAACGGCGGCAAGGGTGATCGCTTTGACGGGGATCATGGGCTGGCTCCTTACAAGGACTGGCGATGATGAACTGAACTCTGTGGAAAAGAGTGGCAGAGTCAAAACGCTGGATCAATCGGACTGAAGGGCAATCACGGATTTGCGAAAGCGGCCCCCGAAGGGGCCGCTTGGGCGGTCAGCTGTTGGGGTTGGCCACGCCGACCTGGCTGTGGATCTCGTCGATGGCGGGGCGGTCCAGCTTCAGCGCCTGCGCCAGGCGGCCCAGGTAGCGGACCTCGTCGTCGTGATCCAGGTCGATGGCCAGCAGCGACATCAGATAGACCTGCGATTCCAGCCCCGCCGGGACATCGCGGGCCAGCGCCTCGGGGTCGACGGGGGCGGCCATCTGGGCGCGGATGAACTGGCGTTCCTCGTCGTCCAGGTCGTCGCCCAGCTTGCCCAGCAGGCGCTGCTTTTCGGCCTCGTCCACGGTGCCGTCGGACTTGGCGGCCTGGATCATCGCGCGCAGCATCAGGCCCGCGACGGCGTTCTGTTCCGGGGTGGGGGCGATCTCGGGCTCGTCCTGCTTGACCACGGCGTCGTTGAACAACTCGCCGAAGCTCGCGTCGTTGGTGGGCTGCGAATCCTTCTTGGCAAGGCTGCCCGCCAGACCGCCCGCCGCCGCGCCGCCCAGAAGGCCGCCCAGCAGATCGCCCAGGCCACCACCGGCGCCCGCGCTGCGGGTCTTGGTGCCGCCGCCCAGCTGGCCCAGCAGGTCGCCCAGGCCGCCGCCGCCGCTGCTGCTGCCGGTGCGGGCGCGGCTGGTCAGCCCGTCCAGAAGCCCGCCAAGCCCGCCCGAGGCGCCTTGCGAATGCGGCCCGCCATAGCGCGTGCCCTGGCCCGTGCTGCGGCCGCCCAGGACCTGGCCCAGCATGTCGCCCAGGCCGCCGCCCGCGCCGGGGCGGGTGTTGTTGCCGAACAGCTCGCCCAGCAGGCCGCCCTGGCTGCGGTTCCGGGTCACCTGGCCCGGCTGGCCCTGCTGGTGCTGCTGGTGCTGCTGCATCGCGGCGCCGATGCCCTTGGCAAGAATGACGCCGGCCGCGACCCGGCCCAGGGTTTTCATCAGGCTCATGGAAAAAACCTCCTCCGATACTCGGTGCTGTGGACGGCGATGCCGCCTCGGTCTGCGTTCCACGAACAGAACTGTGCCGCGAATGGTTCCGGCGGGCAATCGGCGCGTGCCTTGTCCATGCCACAAGCCGCCCGGGCACCCTTGATTTTTCCCGGGCCGGCTTATAAATCGCGGCGCACGCTTAATTCGGGGCCGTCTCGCCATGCCCCGCGATCAGGAGAGGCCGTAGATGGCAAAGGCAAAGTTTGAACGGACGAAACCGCACGTCAACATTGGCACGATTGGTCACGTTGACCACGGCAAGACGACGCTGACGGCTGCGATCACGAAGTATTTCGGCGAATTCCGCGCTTACGACCAGATCGACGGCGCCCCCGAGGAGCGTGCGCGCGGGATCACCATCTCGACGGCGCATGTGGAATACGAATCGGAAAACCGCCACTACGCGCATGTGGACTGCCCGGGCCACGCCGACTACGTGAAGAACATGATCACGGGCGCGGCGCAGATGGACGGCGCCATCCTGGTGGTGAACGCCGCCGACGGCCCCATGCCGCAAACGCGCGAGCACATCCTGCTGGGCCGCCAGGTGGGCATCCCCTACATGGTCGTCTATCTGAACAAGGTCGACCAGGTCGATGACGAGGAACTGCTGGAACTGGTCGAGATGGAGGTGCGCGAGCTTCTGTCCTCCTACGACTATCCGGGCGACGACATTCCGATCATCAAGGGCTCGGCCCTGGCGGCGCTGGAAGGCCGCGATCCCGAGATCGGCGAGAACTCGATCCGCGCCCTGATCAAGGCCGTGGACGAATACATCCCCACGCCCGAGCGCGCGGTGGACCAGCCCTTCCTGATGCCCATCGAGGACGTGTTCTCGATCTCGGGCCGGGGCACGGTGGTGACGGGCCGGATCGAGCGCGGCGCGGTCAACGTGGGCGACGAGCTGGAGATCGTGGGCATCCGCGACACCCGCAAGACCACCTGCACGGGCGTCGAGATGTTCCGCAAGCTGCTGGACCGCGGGGAAGCGGGCGACAACGTGGGCGTCCTGCTGCGCGGCGTGGACCGCGACGGGGTGGAGCGCGGCCAGGTGCTGTGCAAGCCGAAGTCGGTCAACCCGCACACCACCTTCGAGGCCGAGGCCTATATCCTGACCAAGGAGGAAGGCGGCCGCCACACGCCGTTCTTCGCCAACTACCGGCCGCAGTTCTATTTCCGCACCACGGACGTGACGGGCACGGTGAAGCTGCCCGAGGGCACCGAGATGGTGATGCCGGGCGACAACCTGAAGTTCGAGGTGGAACTCATCGCGCCGATCGCGATGGAGGAAAAGCTGCGCTTCGCCATCCGCGAAGGCGGCCGCACCGTCGGCGCCGGCGTGGTGTCCAAGATCATCAAGTGATCGGATGAGGGGTGGCGGTGCGTGCAAGCACGCACCCTACGCCGGACCTGGAGGGTGCGTGCTTGCACGCACCATCCAAGGCGCAAACACAAAGGGGCCGCTCCCGCAAAGGGGGGCGGCCTTTTTGTGTGGGACCAGGATGGCGCATGCACCGGCACGCCATGGTGGGGTGAAACCCCACCCTACGGAAGGGCTGGCGCTACCATGGCGTCCCCCCTCTGACCAAACCTTGCATTGACCCATCGCCCACCCTGGCGCAGGATCGCGCTGTCGGACCTTTCGGATCAAGCCCATGTGCCAGATCTTCGCGGGGCAGCACCCCGAACGCTATGAAACCGTCACCCGCAGGCTGCGGCTGAACGGGCAATCGACCTCGATCCGGCTGGAACGGGCCTTCTGGCATATCCTGGACGACATCGCCGCGCGCGAGGGGGTGTCCACCCCGGCCTTCATCAGCAAGCTGCACGCCGAGGTGCTGGAACTGCATGGCGAGGCGCGCAATTTCACCTCGCTGCTGCGCTGCGCCTGCACGATCCACCTGGGCGAGGACCAGCACATCCCCCAAGCCATCGCCGCGGAATAAAACGCGCCTGTAGTAATCCGATACTACCCGCCGCCGTTTCCGAACCCCTAGCCTGACAGGAACGAAAGGCTACAGGGGCTTGGCATGGCGAAATATGTCCACTCGATGATCCGCGTTCTGGACGAGGCGCGCTCGGTTGAATTCTATGACCGCTGCTTCGGGCTGAAGGTCGCCGAGCGGCTGGATTTCCCGGAGTTCACGCTGATCTACCTTGCGAACGGCGAGAGCGAGACAGAACTGGAACTGACCGTCAACAAGGGCCGCACCGAACCCTATGCCCTGGGCGACGGCTACGGCCATGTGGCCTTCACGGTGGATGACGTGGATACTGAGCACGCCCGCCTTGCCGATCTTGGCTATGCCCCGCGCAAGCTGGTCGATTTCGCCCCGGGGGGCGAGGTGATCGCGCGGTTCTTCTTTGTCGCCGATCCCGACGGATACCAGATCGAGGTGATCCAGCGCGGCGGCCGCTACAGGTAACGGTGCCGCGCCGGGGTTGGAGGGCCCCGCGCGGCAACGACAACAGGGGAGGAGAGAATGTCCCAACTACGCAAGCAGGGGCTGACCCGGCGCGCGCTGCTGTCGCGCGCGGTGGCGACGGGCGCGCTGGCGGTCGCCGGGCCGGGCTTCATCGCGGCCCCCGACGCCGCCTGGGCGGTCGAGGTTACGGCGATCAGCGAGCATCAGATGGCGACGCTGTTGCAGATGGCGCGCGACATCTATCCGCACGACCGGCTGGGCGACCGATACTATGCGGTGGCGGTCAAATCCTATGACGTGACCGACCAGAAGCAGATGGTGGCCGAGGGCATCGTCGCCCTGGACGCCGCCGCGAAACAGGCGGGCTTCGACAATTACCTGGCCGCCGGGTGGGAGGATGAGCGCGTCGCCATCCTGCGGTCTATCGAGGACACGCCCTTCTTCCAGACGGTGCGGGGCGGGCTGGTGACCGGCCTTTATAACCAGAAGGGAATCTGGCCGATCTTCGGCTACGAGGGCGAGTCCTTCTCGCAGGGCGGTTACATCAACCGCGGCTTCGACGACATAGACTGGCTGTAGGGGAGGGCATCCATCATGGCAAAGGCAGCCAAATTCGACCTGACCGACGACAGCGTTGTCGTCATCGTGGGCACCGGCGCAGGCGGTGGGGTGCTGGCGAACGAGCTGGCGCAGAAGGGCGTCAAGGTCGTGGCCCTGGAAGCCGGCGGGCGTTATCTGCCCGAGGATTACATCAACGACGAATGGGAAAGCTTCGGGCAATTGGCCTGGACCGATCCGCGCACGACCAGCGGCGACTGGCGGGTGGCCAAGGACTTTTCCGGCCTGCCCGCCTGGATCGTCAAGGCCGTGGGTGGCACCAGCATCCACTGGGCGGGCGCGTCGCTGCGGTTCCAGGATCACGAATGGAAGGCGCTGACGAATTACGGCCCGGTCGAGGGCGCGAACCTGCTGGACTGGCCGCTGGACAGCGCCGAGATGGCCTCCTGGTATGACAAGGCCGAGGCCAAGCTGGGCGTCACCGGCGTCGGCGGCCGCGCGCGCCTGCCGGGCAACAACAACTACAAGGTCTTTGAAAAGGGCGCTTTGGCGGTGGGCTACAAGGAGGTCCATACCGGCAACATGGCGATCAACAGCGCCGATTACGACGACCGCATGGCCTGCCAGCAGACGGGCTTCTGCTTCCAGGGCTGCAAATGGGGCGCGAAATGGTCAAGCGCCTATACCGACATCCCGCGTGGCGAGGCGACCGGCAACCTGGAGGTCCGAGATCATGCCCATGTCGCGCGGATCCTGCATGACGACAAGGGCCGCGTCACGGGGGTCGAGTATTTCGACAAGGACGGCAACCTTCAGATGCAGAAGGCCCGGATCGTCGCGGTGGCGGGCAACAGCTTTGAATCGCCGCGCCTGCTGCTGAACTCGCATTCCACGATGTTCCCTGACGGGCTGGCGAACCGATCCGGGCAGGTGGGCCGCAACTACATGCGCCACACCACCGGCTCGGTCTATGCGACCTTTGAACATCCCGTGCGCATGTGGCGCGGCACCACCATGGCGGGCATCATCCGGGACGAGGCGCGGCACGATCCCTCGCGCGGCTTCGTCGGCGGCTATGAGCTTGAGACGCTCAGCCTGGGCCTGCCCTTCATGGCCGCCTTCCTGGATCCCGGTGCCTGGGGGCGCGAGTTCACCACCGCGCTCGACAGCTATGAGAACATGGCGGGCATGTGGATCGTAGGCGAAGACATGCCCCAGGCCGACAACCGCGTCACCCTGTCGGATACGACGGATGCCTTTGGCCTGAAGGTCGCCAACGTCAACTTCAGCGACCACCCGAACGACATTGCCATGCGCAACCACGCCTATGCGCGGGGGCAGGCGATCTACAAGGCGGTGGGCGCGACCCGCACCCTGCCGACGCCGCCCTATCCGTCCACGCACAACCTGGGCACCAACCGCATGTCGGAACGCCCCGAGGACGGCGTGGTCAACAAGCATGGGCAAAGCCACGACATCCCGAACCTGTTCGTCTCGGACGGCAGCCAGTTTACCACGGGGGCGGCGGAAAACCCGACGCTGACCATCGTGGCGCTGGCGATCCGGCAGGCCGATCACATCACAAGGGAGATGGCGGCGGGGAACGTGTGACGAAAACCACGCCTGCTGACAAGAATTGTCAGCGGGCGCCGGTCATGATGGCCTGTCGCGGAAGCTGCGTCTGCGGCGCCGTGGCCTTTCAGGCGGACGGCGATCTGGCCCAGGACACGACGCGCTGCAACTGCCGGTTCTGCCGCAAGATGGGCTGTTGGGAAATGCACCTGCCCGATGCCGAGAGGCTGCGGATCCTGCGGGGGTGGGATGCCCTGGCGGAAACCCCACGGGCGCTGCCTTTCGTGGCCATGGGATTGCGCCGCCTTTGGTGGCGAGATCACGCAAAGGGCGGGGGAAACGCTTGTCGCGTTTCCTGATCCCGCCCGGTTGACCTGCAACCCGCCTTACTGCCCGTCCATCGCCGCCTGGTTGACCCCGCCCTCGGCGATGCGGGTCATGTGCTTGTCGCCGTCGCGCGTGCTGTCCAGGCAGTCCTGCAAGGCCGCGCTGTCGTCGTGATAGCCCAGCCGGTTGGCGAAGGTGCGCACGCAGCCATAGCCCGCGATGGCGTAATGCGTCAGGCGCTGGTACTGGGTGATGATCGCCGCGTCCTGGGTGTCCTCGTCGCCGAAATCGGTCTCGACCGCGTGCTTGCGGGCCTCGGCCACCAGCCCCTCCATTCCCCGGCAATGCTCGCCCGTAGGATCGGTGGCGTGCTTGTCGCAGATGCTGGCCAGCGTCTCCATGCCGCGCGCGATGCCCTGGTTGCCGGCGATCAGCGCCTCGGACAGTTCGCGGGACTTGGCGACGCGGCCCATTTCCGTGACGATGGCCATGGATTGCTTGCAGGCCGAATACAGGTCTTTCAGCTGGTGCAGGTAAAGGTCGTTCAGGGTCTTGATCGCCATGGTGATGTCCTCTCAGATGGCAGGCCGAATTCAGTCCTGAAACGTGCACGCTGTCGCATCGTTCCAGCGGCACCGCTTGACAGGGGACGGCGTTGGGTCCAGCAAGCGCAGCCCTTGACCGCCCCTACGACAATCCGGAGACACCATGTTTTCGTGGTTCGAGCGACGCATCGACCCCTATCCGACCGAGACGCCGGACATGCCGCCCCGGTCGCTGGTCCGCTTTGTGCTGTATTACAGCCGGGGCGCGATCCCCTGGCTGCTGCTGGTGGGCGTCAGCTCGGCCCTGATCGCCATTGTCGAGGTCGCGCTGTTCGGCTGGCTGGGCGAGCTGATCGACCAGTTGTCGCAGGTTCCGCGCGACCGGTTCTGGGCGGCCCAGGGCGGGCGGCTGGCCTTCATGGCGGTGGTGCTGCTGGTGGTGCTGCCCGTGCTGCACCTGCTGGCGTCCCTGGTGCTGTATCAGGGATTGATGGGCAATTTCCCGCAGCGCATCCGCTGGCGGGCGCACCGCTATCTGCTGCGCCAGTCGGTCGGATACTTCCAGGACGAGTTCGCGGGCCGGATCGCCCAGCGGCTGATGCAGACCGCGCTGGCCGTGCGCGAGGTCGCGATGAAGGCCATGGATGTCGGCAGCTATGTGGTGATCTATTTCCTGGGCGCGCTGATCCTGGCGGCCAGCCAGGACTGGCGGCTGGCCTTGCCCTTCCTGGCCTGGGCCGCGGCCTACGGCATCATGCTGTGGCAGATCGTGCCGCGCCTTGGCCGCGTGGCCGAGGAACAGGCGGATGCGCGCGCGCAGATGACGGGCCGCGTGGTGGACAGCTATACCAACATCGCCACGGTCAAGCTGTTTTCCCATTCCTCGCGCGAGGAGGGCTGGATGCGCGAAGGGATGGACGCCTTCCTGCAGACGGTTTACCGGCAGATGCGGCTGTCCTCGATCCAGGACATCGCGTTGAACACGATGAACGTGGCGCTGGTCGCGGCGGTCGCGGGCGTCGGGCTGTGGCTGTGGACCGGCGGGTTGATCGAGGTCGGCGCGGTGGCCGTGGCGGTCCCCCTGGCGATGCGGCTGAACAACATGGCCCACTGGATCATGTGGGAATTCGCCGCCCTGTTTGAAAACATCGGCACCGTCCGCGACGGCATCGCATCCCTCGCCCTGCCGCGCGAGGTCCGCGACGCCCCCGGCGCGAAACCCCTGGTCCGGGGCCCGGGCGCGGTGCGGTTCGACAACGTTACCTTCCGCTATCGCGGGATGGAGGGCGCGCGGCCCATGGCGGTGCTGGACGACCTGACCCTGCATGTCGCCCCGGGCGAACGGGTGGGCCTGGTCGGCCGGTCGGGGGCGGGGAAATCCACGCTGATCAATCTGCTCTTGCGCTTCCACGACATCGAAGGGGGCCGCATCACCATCGACGGGCAGGACGTGTCCATGGTCACGCAGGACAGCCTGCGCGCGGCCATCGGCGTGGTGACGCAGGACAGTTCGCTGTTGCACCGCTCGGTGCGCGACAACATCGCCTATGGCCGCCCCGACGCGACGGACGCCCAGATCGCCGCCGCCCTGCGCATGGCCGAGGCGCAGGACTTCGTGCCGCTTCTGTCCGACAGCCATGGCCGCCGGGGCCTGGACGCCCATGTCGGCGAACGCGGGGTCAAGCTGTCGGGCGGCCAGCGCCAGCGCATCGCCATCGCCCGCGTGGCGTTGAAGGACGCCCCCATCCTGATCCTGGACGAGGCCACAAGCGCGCTCGACAGCGAGGCCGAGGCTGCGATCCAGTCGCGCCTGGACGCGCTGATGGCGGGCAAGACCGTGATCGCCATCGCCCACCGCCTGTCCACCATCGCCGCCATGGACCGGCTGATCGTGATGGACGCGGGCCGGATCATCGAACAGGGCAGCCATGCCGAATTGCTGGCGCAGAGGGGGCTTTACGCGCGGCTTTGGGCGCGGCAGTCGGGCGGGTTCCTGGTGGACGAGCCTGCCTGACCGGCCCCGTGGTGCCCGTGCCACAGGGCCGCAATTCCTAGTCCGGCCCCGGCGCGGATCCGGGCGGCCTTGTGATAAGGGCAGGGCATTCGCGATTGGGGAGAATGCCTTGAAAATCCTGTTTCTTGTTCTTGGCGCCCTTGTGGCGCAGCCGGTTCTTGCCGCCGATGCGGTGGCGCCCCTTTCGCCAGGGTCCCACTGGACCGGCTTTCACGCCGGGATCCAGATTGGCCGGATGGACAACGCCCTTGCCTATCAAGGCCGAACCTTCCTGTCCGGCGGCACCGACAGCTGGGGCCTGCACGCGGGCTATGCCCATGACTTCGGCCCGCATGTCCTGGGGGCCGAGGCCGATTTCAACCGCTTCCGGGGCGGCAACGGCGACCTTCTGCGCCTCAAGGGCAAGGCGGGCGTCGATCTGGGGCGCTATCAGCCCTATCTGGTGATGGGCCTGGCCCGCCTGTCGGGCGACGGGCTGACGGAAGCCGCGCCCCTGTTCGGCGTGGGCGGCGACTGGAAGGTGACGGACCGGCTGACCATCGGCATCGAATACACCTATCAGGAATTCGACGACGTGCTGGCGGACGAGACCGGCGTTGCGGGCTATGACCTGGACATGGAACTGGCCCACCTGCGGGCGTCCTAGCGGTTCTGAGGGGCGTTTCCCCGCTTGACGGCGGGGGCGGCAGATCCTATCAGACGCTCACCGCAGGGGTTTAGCTCAGTTGGTAGAGCATCGGTCTCCAAAACCGAGGGTCGTGGGTTCGAGTCCCCCAACCCCTGCCAGTCCTTCCAGACATCAGTGATTGTCAGGCCGCAGGCTTTCGCGCGCAAGCGCCGCGATCAGGTCCGTGCGCGTGACGATGCCAATGATGCGCCCGTCTTCCAGCACCGGTACGGCATCGGTGTCGCTGGCCGCCAGATGCGGCAAAAGGGCGGCGATGGGCGAATCGGGCGTGGCGACCGGCAGGCGGGTTTGCATCACGTCGGCGGCCCGCAGGGCGTGCCCTGCGCGCGACAGCCTGCCGTCGCGCCCGACATCGGCATGGACCCTGGCGATCAGGTGAAGCTGGAAGATCACGCCCAGGAAGCGGTTCTCCCCGTCCACCACGGGCAGAGAGGTGAAGCCGTGGCGCACGAACAGCCCCGCCACGTCGTGCAGGGGCGCATCCGGCGCCACCGTCACCAGGTCGCGCGACATGATGTCCCCGGCGGTCTGCGCCCGGGTGTGGTGGCTGGCCGCCTGCATCTCGGCCGCGGCGACCAGGCGGGCCAGATCCTCGACCCCCAGGTTCAGCGACTGGTTATAGCGGACCAGGATGCCGGACAGTTCCTCCTCGGTCAGGCCAAGCCGCTCGGGCGCCTCGGGGTCGGCGGTGCCATGGGTGTTGGGTTCCCCGAACTGGCGGAAGGGATAGCGCCGCCCCGTGGCATGGGCATAAAGGACGGCGATCCCCACCAGCAGCGCGGTTCCCGCAGCCACCGGCAGGAAGGCGAAGCCCGGCCCCAGCGGCGCGATGGTGTCGGCGCCGATGGCCACCGTCATCGCCACCGCGCCCCCCGGCGGATGCGTCGCCCGGCACAGCGCCATGGCCGTGATGGCCAGGCCCACGGCGGCGGGCACCGCGATCAGCGGGTTCGCCACCAGGCGGCAGACCAGCAGGGCCGCCAGCGCCGACACGGTGTTGCCGACGATGGCGGGCCAGGGCTGCGCCAGGGGGCTGTTCGGCGCGGCGAAGATCAGGACCGAGGTCGCCCCGAAGGGCGCGATCAGATAGATGCCCAGCCACAGCCCGGGCGCCACCAGCAGCGCCAGCCCCGCCGCCGCCGCCAGCCCGATGACCGCGCCGAGGCCCGCGCGCAGCGCCTCGGACGCGGGGATGGCGGCAGAGGACGGTCCCAGGGACCGAAGGCGGGAATGGCCTAGCGAGTCGATCAGGATCCGCACATCTGGTCCCTTCGTGGTTGCGCGACGATCCCTAGAAACAAGCCGCGCCTGCCGCAAGCCGTCAGGACGCGGGATCCGGCCCTTGAGGGCAGTCCCGCTGCCTTGCGGACGATGGGCAATCCGTTAACCTGCCCGTGATACAGGGATCGGGCGGAAAGCCTGGCGGCAGCGGGACGGCGATGACCAACCACCTTTATTATGGCGACAACCTGGCGGTCCTGCGCGACAGCATCGCGGATGCGTCCGTGGACCTGATCTATCTGGACCCGCCCTTCAATTCCAACGCCAGCTACAACGTGCTGTTCCGCAGCCCCACGGGCGACCAGTCCGCCGCGCAGATCGAGGCTTTCGACGACACCTGGCATTGGGGGGACGAGGCCGAGACGGCCTTTCAGGACGTGCGCCGGTCGGGGCACACGGACGCGGCCACCATGCTGGAGGCGATGCGGTCCTTCCTGGGCACCAACGACATGATGGCCTATCTGGCGATGATGGCGGTGCGCCTGATCGAATTGCACCGGGTGCTGAAGCCCACGGGGAGCCTCTATCTGCACTGCGATCCGACGGCGAGCCATTATCTGAAGATATTGCTGGATGCGGTGTTTGATCCACGCAATTTCAGGAACGAAATAGTTTGGAAGCGCACGTTTGCGCACGGAGATCCGAAAAATAAGTTCGGAGACGTGACAGACAAAATATTTTTCTATGTAAAGTCAGATAAGGCAATTTTCTCCCCGCAATTTAAAGCGATTCCAGCAGAAAGGATTAACGAAATTTACAAGAGTGCTGACCCGGATGGGCGGCGCTGGCAGTCAGTAACGCTTAGAAGCCCAAGTCCTAGGCCAAATCTTCATTACTCGTATCTAGCGGGCACCTCGATTTTTGACCGCTTGCGCTGTTCTTTGGCCGGTTCGACGGCTTGAGGAACACATGACGTGTCTGGGCAGGGTGTGGCGTGTTGGCTTCGCGGGCTTTACGGGCGGAGGACAGCGCCGCCTTTCGGCCCTTACGGGCTGACTTCGGCGCCCCGGATCACGCTGGGCAGGGGTTCAGGCGGCGCAGCTGGACGAGGCGACGCATGTTGTAGGCGAGGTTCTTCATCCCAATCTTGGCCTTCGCCCGCACCAGGCCGATGGTGCGCAACAGCGTGCCGCCCATGTCGTTGGTCTGCGCGCCGAAGACATGCTCGACCCGTGCGCGCACCGAGGATTTCGTGCGATTGCTGCCCTTGCCTTGTTCAGTCAGTGGCTTGCCTCGCTTGCCCTTGCGGTGGATGTGGCTCTTCAGCTTGCACGCGCGCAGCCTGGCTTCCATCTCTACGGACCGATACGCCGGATCAGCCCAGACCCCTGCGCCAGTGTTGCCCCGCATCAGCAGATGATCCACTGCCTGGCTGTCATGCAGGGCCGCATCGCTGACGTGGTAACGGCGCACCAGCTTGTGCTGGCGGTCCACGTTGACGTGGTTTTTGTAGCCGTAGTGGGATTTCCCGTGCTTCTTGGTCCAGCGGGCATCCACGTCCTTCTGCGATCGCTTGGCGGGCTTTTCGGCCCAGCCCACGGGCTCCTCGCCGGCCTTGATCGCCCGGTTTTCATCTCGCGTGTTGTGGTTCTTCGGCACCGGCACGATGGAGGCATCCAAGATCTGGCCGCCCCGCGCGATGTAGCCTTGCCGCGCCAGATAGCCGTCGAACTGCTGAAACAGCGCCTCGACCATGCCCGCCTGTGCCAGCCCCTCGCGATAAAGCCAGACAGTCTTTGCATCGGGCACGCGGTCCTCCAGCCCCAGACCAAGGAACCGCATGAAGGACAGCCGGTCGCGGACCTGATACTCGATCTGGTCGTCGGACAGGTTGTAGAGGGCACCCAACACCAGCGTCTTGAACATCACCACCGCGTCCATTGGCTTGCGCCCCGCCCGCGATTTGCGCTCCGCCTCCGGCTTGCGCCAAACCCGCTCCAGCGTCGGTCGGAACTCCTCCCAGGGCACAATGGCGTCGATCTCGACCAGCGGGTCCTTCTTGGCGTCTAGGCTCACGTAGCGGTCCGAAAGATCAAAGAAACCCATCTGCGCCATCGTCACGCTCCAGCAGCCGAATGCCCCGTGCGTCCTACCCCGGCGGCCCGGTTAGCGCAATTTTTCGAGGTGCCCTAGCGTCAAATGGGGTCACTTATAATCCTCACCCGAACGGTTGGTCCTGCAATTTCGAACGGATGCAGCAATATGATCGAGAAGGTCGCCTGCACTTCCCGAGAGTTGCAGAAGGCGCCTTGAGACTAAAAATGTATGCGGATGAAAGCAGCGGGCACAGAGTCCAAAATCTTTGGGAGGATATTCCACCTATAGGCGCCCAAGCGCAAGAACGCCTCGGCTACCCTACGCAAAAACCCGTGGCCCTGCTGGAACGCATCCTCGCCGCCTCGTCCAATCCCGGCGACGTGGTGCTGGATCCCTTCTGCGGCTGCGGCACCACCGTCCACGCCGCGCAGAAGCTGGGGCGGCAATGGATCGGCATCGACATCACCCATCTGGCCATCGGCCTGATCGAACGCCGGTTGAACGAGGCTTTCCCCGGCGTCGCCTACAAGGTCCACGGCACGCCGCAGGATCTGGCCGCGGCCCATGACCTGTTCGCCCGCGACGACACCACCAAGAAGGAATTCGAGAAATGGGCCGTCAGCCTGATCGGCGCGCAGCCCTGGCGGGCGGGGAAAAAGGGCGCGGACGGCGGCATCGACGGACGCTTGCCCTTTGGCAAGACGAACGTGGCGCTTGTCTCGGTCAAGGGCGGCAAGGACCGCCAGCGCAACCACATCGACCAGTTGCGCGCCGTGATCGACCGGGAAAAGGCCGATATCGGCGTCTTCCTGACGCTGCACGAACCTACGGCCCCCATGAAGGCCGAGGCGGCGGGCGCGGGCCAGTTCGCCATCGACGGCTTTGACGCCGTTCCCCGCATCCAGATCGTCACCATCGAGGAGGCCATGCGCCTGCGCGAACGCGCGGTCAGGATCCCGCTGGCCCGCACGGATGTCTTCCGCAAGCCCGCCCGAGAGGAGGACACCACCCGCCAGCAGGCCCTGGACCTGTAACGGCAGGCTTGAAAGGCGGGGGCGGGGCCGTTACATGGGCCCTCGTCTTGTCAAGGAGCCTGCCCGTGGCCACCAATCCTGTCCAGTTCATCAACCAGGTCCGCGCCGAGGCTGCCAAGATCGCCTGGCCCACGCGCCGCGAGGTCATCACCACGACCATCATGGTGCTGATCCTGGCCGCGCTGTTCAGCGTGTTCTTTTCGCTGGTGGACCTGACGATCCGCTTCGGGATCACCGAAGGGCTGCGGCTGATCGCCAACTGATCGGGCTTGCATTTGCGGGCGCATGGGGGTATCTGCCCCCGACTGTCCGGCAGACGGCGTGCATCGAATCCGCGTGCGCGCCGATTTCGATTTTGACGGACGCATGGGAATTCAAGGGGTTGCCGGGCCAGGCCGGGTGATTCCCTGCGACGGAACAGGGGTTGGGTCGAACATGGCAAAGCGTTGGTATTCGGTCAGCGTCCTGTCGAACTTTGAAAAGAAGGTCGCCGAGGCGATCCGGCAGGCCGTCGCCGAGAAGGGTCTGGAAGACCAGATCGACGAGGTGCTGGTCCCCACCGAGGAAGTGATCGAGATCCGGCGCGGCAAGAAGGTGACCTCGGAACGCCGCTTCATGCCGGGCTATGTGCTGGTCCACATGGACATGTCGGACCGGACCTATCACCTGGTGAACTCGATCAACCGGGTCACGGGCTTTCTTGGCGCGCAGGGCAAGCCCCAGCCGATGCGCGACGACGAGGTCAACGGGATGCTGAACCGCAGCGGAACGGGCGAGGCCGTGGCGCCCCGCAACCTGATCCGCTTCGAGATCGGCGAAAAGGTCAACGTGACCGACGGGCCCTTCGACGGCTTCTCGGGCATGGTCGAGGAGGTGGACGAGGTGTCGTCGCGCCTCAAGGTCACGGTGTCGATCTTCGGCCGGCCCACGCCGGTGGAACTGGAATTCACGCAGGTGTCGAAAGCCTCGTGATCGTGCGCGGGAGGCGCAAGCCGCACCGCTAAGTCGGCCTGCACCGCAGGCGTGATGATAAGGAGAAGGCCCCATGGCCAAGAAAGTCGTCGGCAGCCTCAAGCTGCAAATCAAGGCGGGACAAGCCAACCCGTCGCCCCCCGTCGGTCCCGCCCTGGGCCAGCGCGGCATCAACATCATGGCCTTCTGCAAGGAGTTCAACGCTCGCACGCAGGAAATGGAGCAGGGTTCGCCCGTTCCGGTCATGATCACCTATTACGCGGACAAGTCGTTCAGCTTCGAGACGAAGACCCCGCCCGCGTCCTTCCTGCTGAAAAAGGCCGCCGGCCTGAAGCCCGTGGGCAAGCGCAACCGCGCCAAGGGTTCGGACAAGCCGGGCCGCACGGTCGCCGGCACCGTCACCGTCAAGCAGGTGCGCGAGATCGCCGAAGCCAAGATGAAGGACCTGTCGGCCAATGATGTCGAACAGGCGATGAAGATCATCCTGGGTTCCGCCCGGTCGATCGGTATCGAGGTGAAAGGCTAAGCCATGGCGAAGATTTCCAAGAAAAAAGCCGCCGCGCGCGCTGCCTTTGAAGGCAAGGTCAACCTGACCGTCGAGGACGCGATCACCCTGGTCAAGGGCGCCGCTTCCGCCAAGTTCGACGAAACGGTCGAGATCGCGCTGAACCTGGGCGTCGATCCGCGCCACGCCGACCAGATGGTCCGCGGTGTGGTCACGCTGCCCGCGGGCACCGGCAAGGACGTGCGCGTCGCCGTTTTCGCCCGCGGCCCCAAGGCTGACGAGGCCAAGGCTGCCGGTGCGGACATCGTCGGCGCCGAGGACCTGATGGAAACGATCCAGTCCGGCAAGATCGAGTTCGACCGTTGCATCGCGACGCCGGACATGATGCCGCTGGTCGGCCGCCTGGGCAAGATCCTGGGCCCGCGCAACCTGATGCCGAACCCCAAGGTCGGCACCGTGACGGTTGACGTGAAGGCCGCCGTGGAAGCCGCCAAGGGCGGCGAGGTTCAGTTCAAGGCCGAAAAGGCGGGCGTGGTCCATGCCGGGATCGGCAAGGTGTCCTTCGACAATGACAAGCTGGCCCAGAACCTGCGCGCCTTCGTGGACGCGGTCAGCCGGGCCAAGCCCTCGGGCGCGAAAGGGACCTACATGAAGAAGGTCTCGATCAGCTCGACCATGGGGCCGGGCGTGTCGGTGGACGTGGTGTCGGCGACGCAGGGCTGATCCAGACCTGATCGCAAGATAGAAGGCGGGCCGGGCAGGTCCGCCTTTTTCGTATCATTGGGCAGGCACAAGCCGCCGTTCCTGCCACACTTCTGGCTGTTCGACCAGTCGGCGCCGCATGACCTGATCGCGGATCTTGCCGGTTTCTGCGCCATGCCGGGCAACATGACCCTGCCCGATCAACCTCCCTCCGGATGCCGATTTCGAGCGGCTGAAGGTTCTGGGCGGCAAGCCGGACAGCGCCGGGTTCCTTTGGTTCGTCGCGCACCGGCATCTGCCCCAGCATCTTGACCGGATCATCTATCTTGATCCGCTGGACGTGATCGGGGTGGATGACCTTGTGCCGCTGCTGCGCCATTCTTTTCTGGGCAGGTATCTGGCGACCTGCCGCGAGGCGCCGGATGTGCCGCCGCTGCTGGTCGGCCCGGCCCGGCAGGCGCATGGCCGCGGATCACGGAATTGGGACTTCACATTGCGCGCGAATTTGCCTATGGAAGCGTCCTGATCCGCGTGCAGGTGTCCATCTGCCTGCGTATCGATTCGTCCGAGACGGTGGGTGCTGACCCGTTCAGCTTAATTTCCTGCCTGAGATGGGAACAAGCATTTTTCCGAGGGAACACCTTCGGGCGATCTTGTCCCTTGGCGGACTCGCCCCGGTCAGTCATGGCCGGGACAAAGAGAGCCGGGGGGAAACCCCCAACTTGGAGTGAAACCGTGGATAGAGCACAGAAAGAACAACTGGTCGAGGAACTCGGCCAGATCTTTGAAAGCTCTGGCGTCGTGGTGGTTGCCCACTACGAGGGGATGACGGTTGCACATATGCAGGACCTCCGCTCGCGCATGCGCGAAGCCGGCGGTTCGGTTCGCGTGGCCAAGAACAAGCTCGCCAAGATCGCCCTGGAAGGTAAGCCTTGCGCAAGCATCGCCAACTACCTGACGGGCATGACCGTGATCACCTATTCGGAAGATCCGACCGCTGCCGCGCGGATCGCCGACAAATACGCCAAGGACAACGATCGTTTCGTGATCCTGGGCGGTGCGATGGGTGATTCGGCCCTGGATCCGGCCGGTGTGAAAGCCGTCGCCTCGATGCCGTCGCGTGAAGAGCTGATCGCTCAGATCGTGTCCTGCCTCGGTGCGCCTGCTTCCAGCATCGCCGGTGCCATTGGCGCGCCTGCCTCGAACATCGCGAGCATCCTCACGACCCTCGAGGAACGTGAGGCTGCGTAAGCAACCCCCTCCCCGCGTGTGGCTGAAAACCCGACGTTGGAACCCTAACTGAAAGAACGGAAAAATGGCTGATCTGAACCAACTCGCCGAACAAATCGTGGGCCTGACCCTGCTGGAAGCCCAGGAACTGAAGACCATCCTGAAGGACAAGTACGGCATCGAGCCCGCCGCCGGCGGCGCCGTCATGATGGCCGGCCCGGCCGCCGGCCCGGCTGAAGCCGCCGAGGAAAAGACCGAATTCGACGTCGTCCTGGTCGAAGCCGGCGCCAACAAGATCAACGTGATCAAGGAAGTGCGCGGCATCACCGGCCTGGGCCTGAAAGAGGCCAAGGATCTGGTCGAAGCCGGCGGCAAGGTCAAGGAAGGCGCTTCCAAGGCCGACGCCGAAGACATGAAGAAAAAGCTCGAAGCGGCTGGCGCCAAGGTCGAACTGAAGTAATCATGGCATTTGCGCCGCCGGGCAGCGTCCGGCGGCGTATTCCTGTTTCCGAGGGGCGATGGCGCGCTTTCTGTTCTATATACCTGGAACGGCAGCCCCTTGCGGTGGGGTCAGCGTCATTCTCGATTGGGTGCGTTTGCTGCGCGAGAACGGCTTCGAGGCAGAAGCGATTTGTGAAACGCCCGGCTTCGAATACAAGTTCGGCCCTCAGTCAAGCAAGATCCTTTATACCGCCGAGGTCGCCAGGGTTCTTGGCGCGAGAAATTTCCTTTTGCGCAGGATGCGCAATCCTGTTTTTCGAAATCCCGAACCGTCGAAGGTCTTGAACCTTCGGGATGACGACATAATTGTTGTGCCGGAATATTCGGCGCCCTGGCTGCCTGCGGCCTTTCCCCGTCACAAACTTGTTCTTCTTGTGCAGGCCTATGTCTGGCTCAAGGAAAGGAAGAAGCGGCTCGCATGGGATCCGGCACGCTTTTGCGCCGTGATTGCCGTGTCCGAGATTTGCCTGGGCTTCGCGCGCCTGATGAATCTGTCGCCGCTGCACAAGGTGCCCCTGGCCATAGACACGACCCTGTTCCGGCCAGGACCTAAGGAAAACATCATTGCCTACATGCCCCGGCGTCGGCCCGACGATGTTGAACTGCTTGTGAGGTCGCTGAAGGACCGGGGACAGGTTTCCGACTATCAACTGCAGCCAATCGACGGGATGCCGCTTTCCGAAGTGGCTGCCATTCTTGGAAGGGCCCGCATCTTTCTGTCCTTTTCCGAGAATGAGGGATTCGGCTTGCCCCCGGCCGAGGCCATGGCGGCAGGGTGCCTGGTGGTCGGCTTTACCGGGGGTGGAGGAGACGAGTTCTTCGATCCGCAATGGTCCTTCCCGATTCCGGATGGAAATCTGCCGCAATTCCTGCACAAGGTCGAGGATATGGTTTCCGAGTACCGCAGCGATCCCCGGCGGCTGGATGCGATGGCCAGTCTTGGCGCAAGCGAGATCAGGGCGCGCTACAGTCCTGCCGCGCAGCAAAAGGAGTTGACCCACGTTTTCGAAAGCCTCTCCAGGTCTTGTGCCCGCACCCCAGTATGCTAAATCTTCGCGCTTGCGATTCGTTTCTGCGGTTGTGCTTTCAGGCGTCCTGCCCCATATACGGACGCTCGGGCGATACGCTGCTGCTCGTACCAAGTCCCGTTCGCGGGCCTTTGTAGGGTCAGCATTCTGGTTCGGGTGGGGCGCTGTGGGAAGCGCCCCTGGTATTGAGCCGAAGTGACCGACAACCCTGCGCTGCACGCCATCCCGGGCGTGCCGGCGCATGACGTGTTTGAAGGGGAAGTCAACCGCATGGCGCAAGCTTATGTCGGCCAGAAGCGTATCCGGCGCTATTATGGCAATATCCGCGAAGTCCTGGAGATGCCGAACCTGATCGAGGTTCAGAAATCCTCCTACGACCTGTTCCTCAATTCGGGCGAAGGCACCGGCCACAACGATGGCGAGGGGATCCAGGGCGTCTTCCAGTCGGTCTTCCCGATCAAGGACTTCAACGAGACCGCCACGCTGGAATTCGTGAAATACGAGCTTGAGCGTCCGAAATACGACGTGGACGAATGCCAGCAGCGCGACATGACCTATGCCGCGCCGCTCAAGGTGACGCTGCGCCTGATCGTGTTCGATGTCGATGAAAACACCGGCGCCAAGTCGGTCAAGGACATCAAGGAACAGGACGTCTTCATGGGCGACATGCCCTTGATGACCCAGAACGGGACGTTCATCGTGAACGGGACCGAGCGCGTCGTCGTGTCCCAGATGCACCGCAGCCCCGGCGTGTTCTTCGACCACGACCGCGGCAAGACCCATTCGTCCGGGAAACTGCTGTTCGCCTGCCGGATCATTCCCTATCGCGGGTCGTGGCTGGATTTTGAATTCGACGCCAAGGATCTGGTCTTCTCGCGCATCGACCGCCGCCGCAAGCTGCCGGTGACGACGCTTCTGTATGCGCTTGGCATGGACCAGGAGGGCATCATGGATGCCTTCTACCAGACCGTGGATTACACCCTGCGCCGCGAGGGCCGGTCGCAAGGCTGGGTCACGCGCTTCTTCCCCGAACGCGTGCGCGGCACCCGTCCGTCCTATGACCTGGTGAACGCCGACACGGGCGAGGTCATCGCCAAGGCCGGCGACAAGGTGACGCCGCGCCTGGTCAAGAAGCTGCAGGAATCGGGCGATGCGCTGAACCTGCTGGTTCCGTTCGAGCGGATCGTCGGCCGCTTCGTCGCCAAGGACATCGTCAACGACACCACCGGCTTCATCTATGCCGAGGCGGGCGACGAGATCACCGCGGAATACAACCGCGACGGCGACCTGTCGGGCGGCCTGCTCAAGGTGCTGCTGGACAACGACATCACCGATATCCCGGTGCTGGACATCGACCATGTCAATGTCGGCCCCTATATCCGCAACACGATGGCCGCCGACAAGAACATGAGCCGCGAGGGTGCCCTGATGGACATCTATCGCGTCATGCGCCCGGGCGAGCCCCCCACCGTGGAGGCCGCGCAGAACCTGTTCAACAGCCTGTTCTTCGACAGCGAACGCTATGACCTGTCCGCCGTGGGCCGGGTCAAGATGAACATGCGCCTGGATCTGGACGCGCCCGACACCCAGCGGACGCTGCGCCCCGAGGACATCGTGGCCTGCGTGCGCGGCCTGGTGGAACTGCGCGACGGCAAGGGCGAGATCGACGACATCGACCACCTGGGCAACCGCCGGGTGCGCTCGGTCGGCGAACTGATGGAAAACCAGTATCGCGTCGGCCTGCTGCGCATGGAACGCGCCATCCGCGAACGCATGTCGGGCGTCGAGATCGACACCGTGATGCCGCAGGATCTGATCAACGCGAAACCCGCGGCGGCGGCGGTGCGTGAATTCTTCGGCAGCAGCCAGTTGTCGCAGTTCATGGACCAGACCAACCCCTTGTCCGAGGTGACGCACAAGCGCCGCCTGTCGGCCCTGGGGCCGGGCGGCCTGACGCGCGAGCGCGCGGGGTTCGAGGTGCGCGACGTGCACCCGACCCACTACGGTCGGATGTGCCCGATCGAGACGCCGGAAGGCCAGAACATCGGCCTGATCAACAGCCTGGCGACCTTTGCCCGCGTGAACAAGTACGGCTTCATCGAGACCCCCTACCGCAAGGTGGTGGACGGTCGCGTGACCGACGACGTGGTCTACATGTCCGCGACCGAGGAAATGCGCCACACCGTGGCCCAGGCCAACGCGACGCTGGACGCCGAGGGGCGCTTTGTCGACGAACTGATCTCGACCCGCCAGGCGGGCGACTTCACGCTGAACCCGGTCGATGCCATCGACCTGATCGACGTGTCGCCCAAGCAGCTTGTGTCGGTCGCCGCCGCGCTGATCCCGTTCCTGGAAAACGACGACGCCAACCGCGCGCTGATGGGGTCCAACATGCAGCGCCAGGCGGTTCCGCTGCTGCGGGCCGAGGCGCCGTTTGTCGGCACCGGCATGGAAGCGACCGTGGCCCGTGACAGTGGCGCCGCCATCATGGCGCGCCGGGGCGGCGTCATCGACCAGGTCGATGCGCAGCGGATCGTCGTGCGCGCGACCGAAGGGCTGGAAGCGGGCGACGCGGGCGTGGACATCTATCGCCTGCGCAAGTTCAAGCGGTCCAACCAGTCCTCGACCATCAACCAGCGTCCGCTGGTCAAGGTGGGCGAAAAGGTGGTGGGCGGCCAGGTCATCGCCGACGGTCCCTCGACCGACCAGGGCGAACTGGCGATCGGCCGCAACGTGGTCGTGGCCTTCATGCCCTGGAACGGCTACAACTACGAGGACTCGATCCTGATTTCCGAGCGGATCCACCGCGACGACGTGTTCACCTCGATCCATATCGACGAATACGAGGTTGCGGCCCGCGACACCAAGCTGGGGCCCGAGGAGATCACCCGCGACATCCCGAACGTGGGCGAGGAGGCGCTCCGCAACCTCGACGAGGCCGGCATCGTCTATATCGGCGCCGAGGTGGGCCCGGGCGACATCCTGGTGGGCAAGATCACCCCCAAGGGGGAAAGCCCGATGACGCCGGAAGAAAAGCTTCTGCGCGCCATCTTTGGGGAAAAGGCGTCGGACGTGCGCGACACCTCGCTGCGCCTGCCGCCGGGGGCTTACGGGACCATCGTGGAAGTCCGCGTCTTCAACCGTCACGGCGTGGACAAGGATGAACGCGCCCTGCAGATCGAGCGCGAGGAAGTCGAGCGTCTGGCGCGTGACCGCGACGACGAACAGGCGATCCTGGACCGCAACATCTATGCGCGTCTGAAATCGCTGATCCTGGGCAAGACCGCCGTCAAGGGTCCGAAGGGGATCAAGGCCAATTCCGAGATCACCGAGGATCTGCTGGGCACGCTGTCGCGCGGCCAGTGGTGGCAGCTTGCCGTCAGCGAGGAAGACACCGCCAAGGAAGTCGAGGCGCTGAACCATCAGTATGACGCCCAGAAGAAGGCCCTTGAGGCCCGCTTCGAGGACAAGGTCGAGAAGGTCCGCCAGGGCGACGACCTGCCGCCGGGCGTGATGAAGATGGTCAAGGTCTTTGTCGCCGTGAAGCGCAAGCTGCAGGCGGGCGACAAGATGGCCGGGCGTCACGGCAACAAGGGCGTCGTCTCCAAGGTCGTGCCGATCGAGGACATGCCCTTCCTGGCCGACGGCACCCCGGTCGACCTGGTTCTGAACCCGCTGGGCGTGCCCTCGCGCATGAACGTCGGCCAGATCCTGGAAACCCACATGGGTTGGGCATCGCGCGGTCTTGGCATCAAGATCGACGAGGCGCTGGAGGAGTATCGCCGCAACGGCGACATGGCTCCGGTCCGCGAGGCGATGCGCATCGGCTATGGCGACGACCTTTATGCCGAGACCTTCGAGGGCATGGAGGACGACCTGCTGGTCGAACACGCCAACACCGTGCGCACCGGCGTTCCGGTCGCCACGCCCGTCTTCGACGGCGCGAAAGAGGCTGACGTGAACGACGCGCTGCGCCGGGCGGGGTTTGACACCTCGGGCCAGTCGGTGGTCTTCGACGGCCGCACGGGCGAGCAGTTCGCGCGCAAGGTGACGGTGGGCATGAAGTATGTCCTGAAGCTGCACCACCTTGTCGACGACAAGATGCACGCGCGTTCGACCGGGCCCTACAGCCTCGTCACGCAGCAACCGCTGGGCGGCAAGGCGCAGTTCGGCGGCCAGCGCCTTGGGGAAATGGAGGTCTGGGCCCTTGAAGCCTATGGCGCCGCCTATACCTTGCAGGAGATGCTGACGGTCAAGTCGGACGACGTGGCGGGCCGGACCAAGGTCTATGAATCCATCGTCAAGGGCGACGACAACTTCGAGGCCGGCGTGCCGGAATCCTTCAACGTGCTGGTCAAGGAGGTCCGGGGTCTGGGCCTCAACATGGAACTCCTGGATGCGGAGGAGGACGAGTAACGGTGCGTGCAAGCACGCACCCTACCATGCCGTAGGGTGCGTGATCTTCACGCACCGCCTCTCCCCCGCGCCCTTTCATTAGGAAAAAAGAATGAACCAGGAACTTGCCACCAATCCCCTGAACCCGCTGGCCCCGCCGCGGCAGTTCGACGAAATCAAGATCTCGCTGGCCTCGCCCGAGGAAATCCTCGCCTGGTCCTTTGGCGAGGTGAAGAAGCCCGAGACGATCAACTACCGCACGTTCAAGCCGGAACGGGACGGTCTGTTCTGCGCGCGCATCTTCGGTCCGATCAAGGACTATGAATGCCTGTGCGGCAAGTACAAGCGCATGAAGTATCGCGGCCTCGTCTGCGAGAAATGCGGCGTGGAAGTGACCCTGCAAAAGGTCCGCCGCGAGCGGATGGGCCATATCGAACTGGCCGCGCCGGTGGCCCACATCTGGTTCCTGAAATCGCTGCCCTCCCGCATCGGGTTGATGCTGGACATGACGCTGCGCGATCTGGAACGGATCCTGTATTTCGAGAACTATGTCGTCATCGAGCCGGGCCTGACCGACCTGACCTATGGCCAGCTGCTGTCCGAGGAAGAATTCCTGGACGCGCAGGACAACTATGGCGCCGACGCCTTCAGCGCCGATATCGGCGCCGAGGCGATCCGGGCGATGCTGGCCAATATCGACCTGCAGGCCACCGCCGACCAGTTGCGCGAGGATCTGAAGGAAGCCACGGGCGAATTGAAGCCCAAGAAGATCATCAAGCGCCTGAAGATCGTCGAATCCTTCCTGGAATCGGGCAACCGTCCGGAATGGATGGTGCTGACCGTGATCCCGGTCATTCCGCCGGAACTGCGCCCGCTGGTCCCGCTGGACGGCGGCCGTTTCGCCACGTCGGACCTGAACGACCTGTATCGCCGCGTCATCAACCGCAACAACCGCCTGAAGCGCCTGATCGAGCTTCGCGCGCCCGACATCATCGTGCGCAACGAAAAGCGGATGCTGCAGGAATCGGTGGACGCGCTGTTCGACAACGGCCGTCGCGGCCGCGTCATCACCGGGAACAACCGCCGCCCGCTGAAGTCGCTGTCCGACATGCTGAAGGGCAAGCAGGGCCGCTTCCGCCAGAACCTGCTGGGCAAGCGCGTGGACTTCTCGGGCCGTTCGGTGATCGTGACCGGGCCGGAACTGAAGCTGCACCAGTGCGGCTTGCCCAAGAAGATGGCCTTGGAGCTGTTCAAGCCCTTCATCTATTCGCGGCTTGAGGCGAAGGGGCTGTCGTCCACCGTCAAGCAGGCCAAGAAGCTGGTCGAGAAGGAACGCCCCGAGGTCTGGGACATCCTGGACGAGGTGATCCGCGAGCATCCGGTCCTGCTGAACCGCGCGCCGACGCTGCACCGCCTGGGCATCCAGGCCTTCGAGCCGATCCTGATCGAGGGCAAGGCGATCCAGCTGCACCCGCTGGTCTGTTCCGCCTTCAACGCCGACTTCGACGGCGACCAGATGGCCGTGCACGTTCCGCTGTCGCTGGAAGCGCAGCTGGAAGCGCGCGTCCTGATGATGTCCACGAACAACGTGCTGTCGCCCGCCAACGGCGCGCCGATCATCGTGCCGTCGCAGGACATGGTTCTGGGCCTCTACTACACGTCCATGCAGCGCGAGGGCATGAAGGGCGAGGGCATGGCCTTCGCCAACGTGAACGAGGTCGAACACGCCCTTGCCGCAGGCGAGGTGCATCTGCACGCGCGCATCACCGCGCGCATCAAGCAGATCGACGAGAACGGCAACGAGGTCGTCAAGCGGTTCGAGACCACGCCGGGCCGCGTCCGGCTGGGCGCTCTGCTGCCGATGAACGCCAAGGCGCCGTTTGAACTTGTCAACCGCCTGCTGCGCAAGAAGGACGTGCAGCACGTCATCGATACCGTCTATCGCTACTGCGGGCAGAAGGAATCGGTGATCTTCTGCGACCAGATCATGGGCCTTGGCTTCCGCGAGGCGTTCCGTGCCGGCATCAGCTTCGGCAAGGACGACATGGTGGTGCCCGACAACAAGTGGACCATCGTCGAGGAAGTCCAGGAGCAGGTGAAGGAGTTCGAGCAGCAGTATCTCGACGGCCTGATCACCCAGGGCGAGAAGTACAACAAGGTCGTGGACGCCTGGTCGAAGTGCAACGACCGCGTGACCGAGGCCATGATGGCGACGATCTCGGCCACCAAGAAGGACGAGACCGGCGCCGAGATGGAGCCGAACAGCGTCTATATGATGGCGCATTCGGGTGCGCGCGGTTCGACCAACCAGATGAAGCAGCTGGGGGGTATGCGCGGCCTGATGGCCAAGCCCTCGGGCGAGATCATCGAGACGCCGATCATCTCGAACTTCAAGGAAGGCCTGACCGTTCTTGAATATTTCAACTCGACCCACGGCGCGCGGAAGGGTCTGTCGGACACGGCGCTGAAGACGGCGAACTCGGGTTACCTGACCCGCCGCCTGGTGGACGTGGCGCAGGACTGCATCATCCGCGAACACGACTGCGGGACCGAGCAGGCGATCACCGCTTCGGCGGCGGTCAACGACGGCGAGGTCATCAGCCCGCTGTCCGAACGCGTGCTGGGCCGCACCGCGGCCGAGGACGTGCTGGTCCCGGGCGAGGACGAGATCATCGTCCGCGCCAACGAGGTGATCGACGAACGCAAGGCCGATGCCATCGAACAGGCGGGCGTGCAGTCGGTGCGCATCCGGTCTGCCCTGACCTGCGAATCCGAGGACGGGATCTGCGCGCTGTGCTATGGCCGCGACCTGGCCCGCGGCACGCTGGTCAACATCGGCGAGGCGGTGGGCATCATCGCCGCGCAGTCGATCGGCGAACCCGGCACGCAGCTGACGATGCGGACCTTCCACATCGGCGGCATCGCGCAGGGCGGCCAGCAGTCGTTCCAGGCGGCGTCCCATGAAGGGACCGTGCAGTTCCGCAACGAAAACATCCTGACCAATGCCAATGGCGAACAGGTCGTGATGTCGCGCAACATGCAGTTGCTGATCCTGGACGACCAAGGCCAGGAACGCGCCAGCCACAAGCTGTTCTATGGCAGCAAGCTGTTCGTGAAGGAAGGCGAGCGGGTCATCCGTGGCGCCAAGCTGTTCGAATGGGATCCCTATACCCTGCCGATCATCGCCGAAAAGGCGGGGATCACGAAGTTCGTCGACCTGCTCTCGGGGATTTCGGTCCGCGACGAGACGGACGAGGCGACCGGCATGACGCAGAAGATCGTGACCGACTGGCGTTCCGCGCCGAAAGGCAACGACCTGAAGCCCGAGATCATCATCATGGATGAGAACGGAGAGCCGGTGCGCAACGAACAGGGCAACCCGATCAGCTATCCGATGTCGGTGGACGCCATCCTGTCGGTCGAGGACCAGCAGGAAATCCGCGCGGGCGACGTGGTGGCGCGTATTCCGCGGGAAGGCGCACGGACCAAGGACATCACCGGGGGTCTTCCCCGCGTGGCCGAACTGTTCGAGGCCCGTCGTCCCAAGGACCACGCGATCATCGCCGAGATCGACGGCTATGTCCGCTTTGGCAAGGACTACAAGAACAAGCGCCGCATCACCATCGAGCCGTCGGAAGACGGTGCCGCGCCCGTCGAATACATGGTGCCGAAAGGCAAGCACATCCCGGTGCAGGAAGGCGACTTCGTGCAGAAGGGTGACTACATCATGGACGGCAACCCGGCCCCGCACGACATCCTGCGGATCATGGGGATCGAGGCGCTGGCGGATTACCTGATCGACGAGGTGCAGGACGTTTACCGGCTGCAGGGCGTGAAGATCAACGACAAGCACATCGAGGTGATCGTCCGCCAGATGCTGCAGAAGATCGAGATCACCGACAGCGGGGACACCACCCTGCTGAAGGGCGAGCATGTCGAGCGCGACGAGTTCGAGGAAGAAAACGCCAAGATCGAGGCCCGTGGTGGCCGTCCGGCGACGGGGGAACCCGTGCTGCTGGGCATCACCAAGGCGTCGCTGCAGACCCGCAGCTTCATCTCGGCCGCGTCCTTCCAGGAAACGACCCGCGTGCTGACCGAGGCGGCCGTCCAGGGCAAGCGTGACAAGCTCTTGGGCCTCAAGGAGAACGTCATCGTCGGCCGGCTGATCCCGGCCGGGACGGGCGGCGCCACCGCCCGCGTCCGCCGCATCGCGACCGAGCGCGACAACGAGGTGATCGAGGCCCGGCGCGCCGAGGCCGAGGCCACCGCCGCCCTGATCGCGCCCGCGCTGGACGAGGTGGCGCCCGGCGCCATGGCCGACCTGCCGGAAAACAGCGGCGAGTGATCGCCCCTGAATGACACGCGAAGGCCCGGCAGAAATGCCGGGCCTTTTGCCATTCCGGAAGGTGCCTCAGGCGTAAAGCATGGCCAAGGCGGGCAGCCATGCGGTCAGCACGCCGCTGGCCAGGGTGGCTGCCGCAGTGGTCCGTTCCAGCGGCCAGCGAAGCGCCAGCAGAAGAAAATACAAAAGCCATAGCCCCGCCCACCCGATCCAGCACAGGCCCAGCCACAGCGCCATCGCGTCCGGGGCGTGGCGCAGCGTGGCGATGGCCTCTGGCAGGACCGAGATCGCCACGAAAAGGCTGAACCAGCCCAGTCCACGCCCGTCGGACCCCGTCAGCCGGTTCATCCCCACCCACAGATAGGTCAGGCTGAACAGCAGCGTCAGCGCGGCGCCCTTGACGGCTTGCGGCGTGTCGGCCCCGGCCATGGACAGGATCGCGACGGTTGCGGTGATGAAGGCCGTGGCAAGGTTGATGACCACGATCTCCCGGTCCGCGATGCGGTTCATCATCCACAACCCGTTGAGCGTCAGCACCGCGCCGACGAAAAGAAGCGAAAGCGGAAGCAGCATCATGGTTTCCCGTCCGGTCACCCCGCCGATGCAGGGCCGCAGGCCTGCCTTAGGGCAAGGCCTGAACGGGGGTGAGGGGAAAACCCTGCCAAACAGAATATCGCAGACGTTTAAAATGTGTCGCCGCATGAGGGCTTGCGCAACGTGAAAAATCTGCTTGCCCCATGGATCGCCAATGCCTAACCGGAAAGCACCCTTCCGTTGGTGAACCCTGCCATGCGCACCCCGATCCTGTCCCAGTCCCGGCGCGTCCGGCCCGCCTCGGTCCGGCCGCTGACGCACCAGCCGGGCGACAACCTGCGCGGGGCGGGCATCATGACGCTGTGCATGGTGACCTTCGGCCTGAACGACACGGTGATGAAGTTCGTGGCCCAGGATCTGCCGCTCTATCAGGCGATCACCCTGCGCGGGCTGTTCGTGATGGTCTTCATCGCGGTCGTGGCGCCCCGGTTGGGCGGGCTTTCGCTGCGCATCCCGCCAGGCGCCCGCCGCCCGATGGCCTGGCGCATGGTGGGAGAGATCGCCTCGACCATCCTGTTCCTGAACGCCTTGCAGCACATGGCGATGGGCGACCTGTCCGCCATCATGCAGGCGCTGCCGCTGGTGGTCATGGTCGCGGCCGCGCTGTTCTTTGGCGAGACCCTGGGCTGGCGGCGCATCGGCGCGGTGATCGCAGGCTTCGGGGGCGTGCTGCTGATCCTGCGCCCGGGGGGCGAGGTCTTCGGCCCCTGGGCCGTGGTGGCCGTCGGCGCCATGGCCATGGTCGCCCTGCGCGACCTGGCGACGCGCGGCTTCGGGCGCGACATCAGTTCGGCCACGGTCGCCTTCTATGCGGCGACGGGGGTGATGCTGTCGGGCCTTGTCATCAGCCTGGGGCAGGGATGGGCGATGCCCAGCCTGGCGCAGATCCTGCTGCTGGCCCTGGGTGCGGCCTTCCTGACGGTGGGCTATGTCACCGCCGTCGCATCCATGCGGGTGGGCGAGATCTCCTATGTCGCGCCGTTCCGCTATACCTCGCTGCTGGTGGCGATCCTGATGGGGCTGGTGGTCTTTGGCGAATGGCCCGACCTGTGGACCTGGGCGGGATCGGGGCTGGTGGTCGCGGCGGGCACCTATACCATCTGGCGCGAGGCGCAGATCGGAAAGGTCCGCTGATGCGCGTGCAGATGCTGGGATTGTGCCGGTTTTCCTATGTGGGCCTGCGCGGCTATCAAAAGGACCATGCCTCCGTCGCCGAACGCCGCGCCTTTCTCTATGACCCCGACCGGCTGGCCCGCCGCTGGCTGTGGTTCACCACCCTGGCGCTGCCCGGCTGGTTGGCGCAGACCGATCCTGACTTCACGCTGGTCATCATGACCGGCCCCGACCTGCCCGAGCCCTGGCTGTCGCAGCTGCGCGACCTGGTGGCCGGTACGCCGCAGATGCGGCTGGAACTGGTCCCGCCGATGGAGCGGCACCTGGAGGCCTGCCGCGCCGCCATAGCCCCCCATGTCGATCCCCGGGCGGATGTGGTGGGGCATTTCCGCCACGACGACGACGATGCCGTGGCGCTGGATTATGTCGCGGCGGCCCGCCGGGACTTTGGCCAGGTCAAGGGGCTGTGGCGCAGCGAAGGGTGGCTGTCGCTGGATCATTCGCGCGGGCTGATGCTGCGGGCCGGGGCAGGGGGGGCGCAGTTCGTCCCGCGCATCGCCCACAACATGGGCGTGGCCCTGACGATCTTCCTGCCCCCCGACCAGCCGCAGACCGCGCTGCACTTCAACCACACCAAGCTGCCCTTGTGGATGCCAGGGGTGGCGGTCACGCGGCCCTTGATGTTCATCCGGTCCATCCATGCCGACAGCGATTCCGGCGACATGGGCCCGGGCATCCCCTGGCAGATCGAGGAGGCGGACCTGGACCGCCAGCTGGCCCGCCACTTCGGGCTGGCGCGCGCCGACCTGGACAGGCTGGCCCGCGCGGCCAGCTGACGGGCGGTCATGTTGACACCCCCGGCGATTCCCCTTATACGCCGCTCACCCGGCGGGAAACCGTCCGGGACCAGAACCTTTTCATGGTCACGATCCGGGCCAGCAATTGCCCCGATCCTCTGGAATTTTCCCGTCCTCCTCGGAAAACCGGGGCCGGATGGGTTTGGCATTTCACGATTCGCGTGGAATGCCGTCGAGAAGCGGCGCAACCGGCCGGTTGCGAGTATTGACAGAGCAAGACGGGGAACCGAATGCCTACGATCCAACAGCTGATCCGCAAGCCGCGGCAGCCCAAGGTGCAGCGCTCGAAGTCGCAGCACCTTCAGGGCTGCCCGCAGAAGCGCGGCGTCTGCACGCGCGTCTATACCACGACGCCGAAGAAACCGAACTCCGCCATGCGGAAGGTCGCCAAGGTGCGGCTGACCAACGGCTTCGAGGTCATTTCCTATATTCCGGGCGAAAAGCACAACCTGCAGGAACACAGCGTCGTGCTGATCCGCGGCGGCCGCGTGAAAGACCTTCCGGGTGTCCGTTACCACATCCTGCGCGGTGTGCTGGATACCCAGGGCGTCAAGGATCGTCGCCAGCGTCGTTCGAAATACGGCGCCAAGCGTCCGAAATAAGGAGAGGCATCCATGTCCCGTCGTCACGCCGCTGAAAAGCGCGAAGTCCTGCCCGACGCCAAGTATGGCGATCGCGTGCTGACCAAATTCATGAACAACCTGATGGTTGACGGCAAGAAATCGGTGGCCGAGCGCATCGTGTATTCGGCCCTGGACCGCGTCCAGAACCGTCTGAAGCGCGAGCCGATCGAAGTCTTCCACGAGGCCCTGGACAACGTCAAACCCTCGGTCGAGGTGCGTTCGCGCCGGGTCGGCGGCGCCACCTACCAGGTTCCGGTCGAGGTCCGTCCGACCCGCCGCGAGGCCCTGGCGATCCGCTGGCTGATCACCGCCGCCGCCAAGCGCAACGAACACACGATGGAAGAACGCCTTGCCGGCGAGCTGGCCGATGCCGTGAACGGCCGCGGCACCGCCGTCAAGAAACGCGAAGACACGCACAAGATGGCCGACGCGAACAAGGCGTTCAGCCACTACCGCTGGTAAGGCGAAAGGATCCAGACCATGGCACGCGAATATCAGCTTCAGCGTTATCGCAACTTCGGCATCATGGCCCACATCGATGCCGGCAAGACGACCACGACCGAGCGCATCCTTTTCTACACGGGCAAGAACCACAAGATGGGCGAAACCCACGAGGGTGCGTCCACCATGGACTGGATGGAACAGGAACAGGAACGCGGCATCACGATCACGTCTGCCGCGACCACCACGTTCTGGCAGCGCCAGGAAGACCCGACCACCGACGGGACTTCGGACACCAAGTACCGCTTCAACATCATCGACACGCCGGGCCACGTGGACTTCACCATCGAGGTCGAGCGTTCGCTGGCCGTGCTGGACGGCGCGATCTGCCTGCTGGACGCCAACGCCGGGGTCGAGCCGCAGACCGAGACCGTCTGGCGGCAGGCCGACCGCTACAAGGTTCCGCGGATCGTGTTCGTCAACAAGATGGACAAGATCGGCGCGGACTTCTTCAACTGCGTCCGCATGATCAAGGACCGCACCGGCGGCACCCCCTGCCCGATCGCCTTGCCGATCGGCGCCGAGGACAAGCTGGAAGGCATCGTCGACCTGATCAAGATGGAAGAATGGGTCTGGACGGGCGAAGACCTGGGCGCCAACTGGGTCCGCCAGCCGATCCGCGACGAGCTGAAGGATCTGGCCGCCGAATGGCGCATGAACCTGCTCGAACTGGTCGTCGAACAGGACGACGCGGCCATGGAAGCCTATCTGGAAGGCAACGAGCCTGACGAGGCGACCCTGCGCGCGCTGATCCGCAAGGGCACGCTGTCGCTGTCCTTCTTCCCGGTCACCGCCGGTTCCGCCTTCAAGAACAAGGGCGTGCAGCCGCTGCTGAACTCGGTCATCGACTTCCTGCCTTCGCCGCTGGACGTGCCCGCGCTGATGGGCTTCGCTCCCGGCGACGAGACGGAAACCCGCAACATCGAGCGTTCGGCCGATGACGCGCAGCCCTTCTCGGGCCTGGCGTTCAAGATCATGAACGACCCCTTCGTGGGCTCGCTGACCTTCACGCGGATCTATTCTGGCCAGCTCAAGAAGGGCGACCAGATGCTGAACGCGACCAAGGGCAAGCGCGAGCGCGTGGGCCGCATGATGATGATGCACGCCATCAACCGCGAGGAAATCGACGAAGCCTTCGCGGGCGACATCATCGCGCTGGCGGGCCTGAAGGAAACCACCACGGGCGACACGCTGTGCGATCCCGCCAAGCCGGTGGTCCTGGAAACCATGACCTTCCCCGATCCCGTGATCGAGATCGCCGTGGAACCCAAGTCCAAGGCCGACCAGGAAAAGATGGGCCTTGCCCTTCAGCGCCTGGCCGCCGAAGACCCGTCCTTCCGCGTCGAGACCGATCTGGAATCGGGCCAGACCATCATGAAGGGCATGGGCGAACTTCACCTCGACATCCTGGTCGACCGCATGAAGCGCGAGTTCAAGGTCGAGGCGAATATCGGCGCCCCGCAGGTGGCTTACCGCGAAACCATCAGCCAGCCGGCCGAGATCGACTACACGCACAAGAAACAGACCGGCGGCACCGGCCAGTTCGCGCGCGTGAAGCTGCAGATCAACCCGACCGAGCCGGGCGAGGGCTACTCGTTCGAATCCAAGATCGTCGGCGGCGCGGTGCCCAAGGAATACATTCCGGGCGTCGAAAAGGGCATCAAGTCGGTGATGGACTCGGGTCCGCTGGCGGGCTTCCCGGTGATCGACTTCAAGGTCGCGCTGATCGACGGCGCGTTCCACGATGTCGACTCCTCGGTCCTGGCCTTCGAGATCGCCTCGCGCGCTGCCATGCGCGAAGGTCTGCGCAAGGCCGGTGCGAAGCTGTTGGAACCGATCATGAAGGTCGAGGTGGTGACGCCCGAGGAATACACGGGTTCGATCATCGGCGACCTGACCAGCCGCCGCGGCATGGTCCGCGGGCAGGACTCGCGCGGCAACGCGAACGTCATCGACGCCTTCGTGCCGCTGGCCAACATGTTCGGCTATATCAACAACCTGCGCTCGATGTCCTCGGGCCGCGCGGTGTTCACGATGCAGTTCGACCATTACGAGGCCGTGCCGCAGAACATCTCGGACGAGATCCAGAAGAAATACGCATAAGGGCGGTGCGTGGGAAACCACGCACCCTACCACCCTCGTAGGGTGCGTGCTTGCACGCACCGTCACTATAAAGGAGCCAGACCATGGCAAAGGCAAAGTTTGAACGGACGAAACCGCACGTCAACATTGGCACGATTGGTCACGTTGACCACGGCAAGACGACGCTGACGG
>NZ_JAFLRK010000031.1 GCF_017315735.1 Paracoccus shandongensis | reverse complement strand
AGCCGCTCGATCCGGGCCACGCGCCGCCGCTCCAGCCCGCAGAGCGCGCGGGCCGCGCCCTGGTCGGCGCCCACCGGCGCGCGGGCCGGGTGATAGATCAGCCGCCAGCCAAAATCGCGCCGCGCCACGGTGCGCACGGCGTCGGGGGGCAGGGTGCTGGCCTGGTGCAGGTTCGTCATGGCGGGGATGCCGCCGCGCAGGATGTCGTCGGTGGGCGCGCGCCCGCAGGCCGTCAGCGCCACCAGCGAAGCCAACGACAAGGGCGCGATGCAGCGGCGGGCGCGGGTGGAAACCCGGTCCGTCGGAAGGCTTGCTGCGCGTTGCGGCTGGTTCACGTCATTCCCCTGGTCTTGCCGGTGCCCCCAAAGGTAGTCCGGGGGCACGGCTTTTCAAATGCGTCACGAACAGGTGACGGTCATGCGCTGCACGCCGGTGCCGAACTGCGGCGCGCTTGTGTCGATCGGATCGACGCTGAACACGGTCGAGGCCGTGTTGGCGCAGATCCTGCGCGGCGCATCGGCCAGCTGTTCGGCGGTGACGCCTTCCTCGCGGTAGAAGACGACATACTGGCTGCCCGTGCGGGTCACGCCCAGCACGGCATCGGCGGGCAGGCCGGTCGCCGCGCCCAGGGCCACGGTATCGACCGGGCTGGTCGTCACCGTGGTTTCGACGCGGGTGATCGGCTCGGGCGCGCAGGCCCCCAGAACGACAGTCGAGGCGATGAGGGTCGCGGAAAGCATCTTCATCCTGATTCTCCTGTGGTTACAGAGCGATTGCTCAACCGGGGGAACGCGCGCGCCTTGCCGGGGGTTGCCTCAGCCCTTGATGGCCTTCAGCACCGCCTCGCCCAGGCCGGCCGGGCTGTCGGCCACGACGATGCCTGCGCGCTTCATCGCCTCGATCTTCGATTCCGCGTCGCCCTTGCCGCCGGACACGATCGCGCCCGCATGGCCCATCCGGCGGCCCGGAGGGGCGGTGCGGCCCGCGATGAAGCCTGCGGTGGGCTTCCACTTGCCCTTCTTCTTCTGCTCGGCCAGGAACTCGGCCGCTTCTTCCTCGGCGGACCCGCCGATCTCGCCGATCATGATGATGGATTCGGTTTCCGGGTCGTCCAGGAACATGCGCAGCACGTCGATATGCTCCATCCCCTTGATGGGGTCGCCGCCGATGCCGACCGCCGAGGACTGGCCGAGGCCCACGTCCGAGGTCTGCTTCACCGCCTCATAGGTCAGTGTCCCGGACCGGCTGACCACGCCGACGGACCCGCGGCGGAAGATGGAACCCGGCATGATGCCGATCTTGCATTCGTCCGGCGTCATGATGCCGGGGCAGTTCGGCCCGATCAGGCGCGAGTTCGAGCCTTGCAGGGCGCGTTTCACCCGCATCATGTCCAGCACCGGAATGCCTTCGGTGATGCAGACGATCAGCGGGATCTGCGCGTCGATGGCTTCCAGGATCGAATCCGCCGCGAAGGGGGGCGGCACATAGATCGCGGTCGCATTGGCGCCGGTTTTCGCCACGGCCTCATGAACCGAGTTGAACACGGGCAGGCCCAGGTGTTCGCTGCCGCCCTTGCCGGGCGTCACGCCGCCGACCATCTGCGTGCCATAGGCGATCGCCTGTTCGGTGTGGAAGGTGCCCTGGGATCCGGTGATCCCCTGGCAGATGACTTTGGTGTCTTTGTTGACGAGAACGGCCATTACGGCTTTCCTTGACGTAGGGTGCGTGGTCCCACGCACCATTGTTCAGGGGAAGGTGCGTGACATCACGCACCCTACGGTTCAACCTTTAACGGCTTTCACGATCTTCTGGGCCGCGTCCGACAGATCATCCGCCGCGATCACGTTCAGACCGGACTTGGCGATGATCTCCTTGCCCAGGTCGACGTTCGTGCCTTCCAGCCGCACGACCAGCGGAACCTGCAGGCCGACTTCCTTCACAGCGGCGATGATGCCTTCCGCGATGATGTCGCAGCGCATGATGCCGCCGAAGATGTTGACCAGGATGCCCTTGACGTTCGGGTCCGAGGTGATGATCTTGAAGGCTTCCGTCACCTTCTCCTTGGTGGCGCCGCCGCCCACGTCCAGGAAGTTCGCGGGTTCCGCGCCGAACAGCTTGATGATGTCCATCGTGGCCATCGCCAGACCCGCGCCGTTCACCATGCAGCCGATCTCGCCGTCAAGCGCGATGTAGTTCAGGTCGAACTTGGAAGCGGCCAGCTCCTTGGGGTCTTCCTCGGTCTCGTCGCGCAGGGCCATGATGTCGGGCTGGCGGTAAAGGGCGTTGTTGTCGAAGCCCATCTTCGCGTCCAGGCACTTGATGTTGCCTTCGGGGGTGACGATCAGCGGGTTGATCTCCAGCATCTCCATGTCCTTTTCGATGAACAGGCGATACAGATTCTTGACCAGGGCCACGCATTGCTTGACCTGTGGGCCTTCCAGGCCCAGGGCGAAGGCCACGCGGCGGCCGTGGAAATCGGACAGGCCCGAGGCCGGATCGACGCTGAAGCTGACGATCTTTTCGGGCGTGTGGGCGGCCACTTCCTCGATGTCCATGCCGCCTTCGGTCGAGGCGACGAAGCTGACGCGCGAGGTCTGGCGGTCCACCAGAAGGGCCAGGTACAGCTCGCGCGCGATGTCGCTGCCGTCCTCGATATAGATGCGGTTGACCTGCTTGCCGACGGGGCCGGTCTGGTGCGTGACCAGCGTGCGGCCCAGCATCTGGCGGGTCAGTTCCTCGGCTTCCTCGACCGATTTGGCCAGGCGGACGCCGCCCTTTTCACCGGCCTCGGCTTCCTTGAAGCTGCCCTTGCCGCGGCCGCCCGCGTGGATCTGGGCCTTGACCACCCAAAGGGGGCCGTCCATCTCGCTGGCGGCGGTCTTGGCCTCGTCCGCCTTCATCACGATCCGGCCGTCGCTGACCGGCGCGCCGTATTGACGCAGCAGCGCCTTGGCCTGGTATTCGTGGATATTCATCCTGACCCCCTTTTGCGGTTCGACAGATTTGCCGGGGGTCTTGCCACAACCGCAGGCAGCCGGGAAACGATTTTCCCGTAAAATGCGGGAAAGCCGCCACAAGCCGCCATTTGTGATCACGGCTGGAAATGCCGTGATCACAAAGGCGGGGATCGCAGGATTCGTCTAGGGATTCAGCCCGCCACGCGCGAACAGTCGAAGCTGTCGCCGGTGCTTTGCGACACCCAGACGATCTGGTTGTCGTTGCGCCATTGCACCTGGATCACCGCGCCGTCGGCCAGCGTCATGGTCGTGACGCGGTTCTGGGTCGAGAAGCTGCGGATGCTGATCGGCGCCGCGTCGTTCGAGGGCAGATAGGACGTGGGCGTGAAGGTCATGGTCGTGACGCCGCAATCCCAGCTTCCCATGAAGGGCAGTTGATCGGTGGGGCGGGGGCTGGTCGGGGGTGCCGAACAGGCGCCGATCAGCAGGGCCGAGAACAGGGCAGCAGGCAGGACGGTTCGGGTCATGGTCGCCTCCGGTTTCGCTCAACGCGGAAATGCTACGATGGAACCGGAAAGATGAACATCATCAAATGCAAAGGCGCGCCCCCGGGGACGCGCCTTGCAGGTGTGCGGGACCGATCAGGCCAGGGTGCTGTCGATGCCCTTGCAGGCCTCGACCAGGCCCTTCACCGCATCCACCGACTTGGTGAACATCGCCTGTTCGTCGCCGTCCAGCGTGATGTCGATGACCTTTTCCACGCCGCCCGCGCCGATCACGGTGGGCACGCCCACATACATGCCGTTCAGGCCGTAAGCGCCGTCCACATAGGCCGCGCAGGGCAGGACGCGCTTCTGGTCCTTGAGATAGGCTTCCGCCATCTCGATGGCCGAGGTGGCGGGCGCATAGAAGGCGCTGCCGGTCTTCAGCAACCCGACGATTTCCGCGCCGCCGTCACGGGTGCGCTGCACGATGCTGTCCAGCTTTTCCTGCGTGGTCCAGCCCATGCTGACCAGGTCGGGCAGGGGGATGCCGCCCACGGTCGAATAGCGGACCAGCGGCACCATCGTGTCGCCATGCCCGCCCAGCACGAAGGCCGTCACGTCGCGCATGGACACGCCGAATTCGAGGCTCAGGAAGTGGCGGAAGCGGGCCGAGTCCAGCACGCCGGCCATGCCGCAGACCTTCTCGCGCGGCAGGCCGCTGAATTCACGCAGCGCCCAGACCATCGCGTCCAGCGGGTTGGTGATGCAGATGACGAAGGCGTTCGGCGCGTGCTGGGCGATGCCCTCGCCCACCGACTTCATGACCTTGAGGTTGATGCCCAGCAGGTCGTCGCGGCTCATGCCTGGCTTGCGCGGAACGCCGGCGGTGACGATGCAGACATCGGCACCCGCGATGTCGGCGTAATCGTTGGTGCCCTTCAGGACCGCGTCAAAGCCCTCGGACGGGCCGGATTCGGCGATGTCCAGTGCCTTGCCCTGGGGCGTGCCCTCGGCGATGTCGAACAGGACGACGTCGCCCAGTTCCTTCATCGCGGCCAGGTGCGCCAGCGTGCCGCCGATCTGCCCCGCACCGATCAGTGCGATTTTGGGTCGGGCCATGGATAACCTCCGGGTGTCATGGATGATTGTTGCGGGGGTGGTAAGGGGTCGCGCAAGAAATCGCAAGCCACTGTTGGCGCTGACACTTGCCAATCGGGACGCGGGGCCGCATCCATGGCCCGCGCGGGCAGGGGATAGCGATGCCGGAATTGACGATCGGGGGTTGGGTGCTGGCGGTCATCGCCGCCGTGGCCGTGGGCCTGGCCAAGGGCGGGCTGGCGATGGTGGGCATGATCTCGGTCCCGCTGCTGTCGCTGGTCATGTCGCCGGTGCAGGCGGCGGGGCTGATGCTGCCGGTCTATGTGGTGTCCGACATCGGCGGGCTGCTGGCCTTTCGCCACCATTTCGACCGCCGCGTGCTGGCGACCGCGCTGCCCGGCGCGCTGGCGGGGATCGGCATCGGCTGGGCGGGCGCGCATGTGGTGCCGGTCTGGGGCGTGACGCTGATCGTGGGTGTGATCGGGGCCATCTTTGCCCTGAATGCGCTGGTCCGCCCGCATCTGGCGGCCCGGACGCGCCCGGCATCCCTGGGGCGCGGGACGATCTGGGGGCTGCTGTCGGGCTATACCAGCTTTGTCAGCCACGCGGGCGCGCCGCCCTGGCAGGTCTATGTCCAGCCCTTGCGGCTGCCCGCGCTGATCTATGCCGGGACGACGACCTGGTTCTTTGCCGTCTGCAACTGGGTCAAGCTGATCCCCTATGCCGCGTTGGGGCAGCTGAACCCCTCGGCCCTGGCGGCGGCGGCGATCCTGACGCCGGTGGCGCTGGTCTCGGTCTGGGCGGGGTTGCGGCTGGTCAGGATCATCCCCGAGGCGCTGTTCTACAAGCTGATCACCTGGGGGCTGCTGGCCGTGTCGCTGCGGCTTGTCTGGCAAGCCTTGGCCTGATGCCGCAGCGCAGCAAGATTGCGCTTGCCAAATTTGATGCCGCAGGGCAGCGTCGCGCAAGATTGTTGCGAGGAGGATCTGATGGCGCGTCCCTATCGTTCGGTTCTGTATATCCCGGCCGCCAATGCGCGGGCGATGGAAAAAGCGCGGGGCTTGCCCGCCGACGCGATCATCTTCGATCTGGAGGACGCGGTCGCGCCGGGCGAAAAGGTGGCCGCGCGCGATGCCTTGGCGGCGGCTTTGGCGAACGATTACGGCCCGCGCGCCCGGATCGTGCGGATCAACGGCTTGGCGACGGAATGGGGCGCGGATGATGCGCGGTTCTGCGCAGGCCTTTCCGCCGATGCCGTGCTGATCCCCAAGGTGGACAGCCCCGCCGACCTGGACCGCGTGGCCGCCCTGGTCCCGGACACCCCCCTGTGGGCGATGATGGAAACGCCGCTGGGGATGCTGAACGCCGCCGCCATCGCCGCCCATCCCCGGCTGGAGGGGATGGTGATGGGCACCAACGACCTTGCCAAGGAATTGAACAGCCGCTTCCGGCCCGACCGGCTGCCGATGCAGGCGGGGCTTGGCCTGTGCCTGCTGGCCGCCAAGGCTTACGGCAAGGTGATCGTGGACGGGGTCTTCAACGCCTTCAAGGACGAGGACGGGCTGCGCGCCGAATGCGAACAGGGCCGCGACATGGGCTTTGACGGCAAGACGCTGATCCACCCGGCCCAGCTTGCCATCGCGAACGCGGCCTTTGCGCCCACGGATGCCGAGATCGACCTGGCCCGCCGCCAGATCGACGCCTTCCAGGCGGCAGCGGCCGAGGGCAAGGGCGTCGCCGTGGTAGACGGCAAGATCGTGGAAAACCTGCATGTCGAGACCGCCCGCAAGACGCTGGACCGGGCCAAGGCGATTGCGGCCATGGCCGGATAAGGGCAGGGTGCGCGCATGACATCCAGCAAGGGGAAAGCCAGATGGTTCTGCTGATTTCGGGCGTGGCCCTGTGGTGGGCGGCGCATCTGTTCAAGCGCGTGGCCCCCGGACCCCGCGCCGCCCTGGGCGACAAGGGCAAGGGGCTGGTGGCGATCCTGCTGATCCTGTCGGTGTTCCTGATGGCGCGGGGCTATGGGCAGGCCGACGGCCCGGTCTGGTGGGGCCGCTCGGCCGCCACTACCGGCATCAACAACCTGCTGATGCTGGTGGCCTTCTACCTCTACGCCGCCGATGGCATGGGCACCCGCGTCACCGCCTGGATCCGGCATCCGCAACTGACGGGCTTCTCGCTCTGGGCCACAGCGCATCTGCTGGTGAACGGCGACCTGCCGTCCTTTATCCTGTTCGGCGGGTTGCTGGCCTGGGCGCTGGTGGAAATCGTGCTGCTGAACCGCGCGGGCGCCTGGAAGCGGCGCACGGGGCCTTTCCCGGCGCGCAAGGAGATCATGGCGGCCGTGGGCGCGGTTGTCGTCATGCTGGTCGTGGGCCTGATCCACGGCTGGGCCGGATACTGGCCGTTCGGAGGCTGATCGTGACCACCCTTTACCGCTGCATCACCGAGGACGACACCGTCCGGTTCTGCCACCGCGTCAGCGAGGCGCTGTCCAAGGGCTGGTCCCTGCACGGCAGCCCGTCCATGGCCTTTGATCCTGTCAAGGGCGTGATGCGCATGGCGCAGGCCGTCACCAAGCAGGTTCAGGCCGAATACCATCCCGACATGAAGCTGGGGCAGCAATGACCAAGACCAATCCGGGCCGTTTCTTCGAGGATTACCGCATCGGCCAGGTGATCCGCCACGCCGTTCCCCGCACCGTCGCGGAAGGGGAACGGGCGCTCTATCACGCGCTTTATCCCGCGCGCCATGCGCTCTATTCCAGCGACGAGTTTGCGTCGAACTGCGGGCTGGAGGGCAGCCCGATGGACGACCTGCTGGCCTTCCACATCGTCTTCGGCAAGACCGTGCCCGATGTCAGCCTGAACGCGGTGGCGAACCTGGGCTATGCGCAGGGGCGCTGGCTGGCGCCGGTCTGGCCGGGCGACACGCTGCGGTCGGAATCGCAGGTGATCGGGTTGAAGCAGAACTCGAACGGCAAGTCGGGCGTGGTCTGGGTGCGCACCCAGGGGCTGAACCAGATGGACGAACCCGTGCTGGATTATGTCCGCTGGGTGATGGTGCGCAAGCGGGACGCCGACGCGCCCGCGCCGGAAACCGTGGTGCCGGACCTTGCCCCGGTGGTCGCCCCCGCCGATCTGGTGATCCCCGAGGGGCTCGATTTCTCGGGCTACGACTTCGACCTGGCGGGCGAGCCGCATCGCTGGGGCGATTATCAGGTCGGCGAGAAGATCGACCATGTGGACGGCGTCACCATCGAGGAGGCCGAGCATATGCTGGCCACCCGCCTGTGGCAGAACACCGCCAAGGTGCATTTCGACGCCACGAATCGCGACGACGGCAGGCGGCTGATCTATGGCGGGCACGTCATCAGCATGGCCCGCGCGCTGTCCTTCAACGGGCTTGCCAATGCCCAAATGATCGTCGCGCTGAACGCGGGCGCCCATGCCAACCCGTGCTTTGCGGGCGACACGGTCCGCGCCTGGTCCGAGGTGCTGGACAAGGCGGAAACCGATGCGCCCGGCGTGGGCGCGATCCGGCTGCGGCTGGTCGCGACCAAGGGCGACAGCGCGGCCTTTGCGCTGAAGGACGGCGAGGGCAGGTATCTGCCCGATGTCCTGCTGGATCTGGATTACTGGGCGCTGATGCCGGTCTGACCGGCGACTCGCGCGGCAGGTTGTGATCACGGCCCCGCAGGTCGTGATCACAAAGTCGGCGTTGCAGGGAAAATCCGCCGGAACTCTGTTGTATGTCGATGACAGAGGAAACAAATACCGACAGTAACGCGTCAATCGCCAGCCCGCGAGGCCAGCCACGCCTGCGACGGGTCGAGCCAAAACCGTTCAAAGGAGCGCCGCATCATGGCCGATGTGAACCGGGGCAACCGGCCGCTTTCCCCCCATATGCAGGTTTACCGCCTTCCCCTGGCGGCGATCACCTCGATCATGACGCGGATCACGGGGCACGCGCTTGTCGCGGGCATCCTGCTGCTGGTCTGGTGGCTGGTGGCCGCCGTCAGCGGGCCGCGCGCCTTCGCCGCCGCCGACTGGGTGGTGCGGTCCTGGATCGGCTTCATCGTGCTGACCGGATCGGCCTGGGCCTTGTGGTTCCACACGCTGGCCGGGATCCGGCACCTGTTCTACGACGCGGGCCAGCTTCTGCGGATCGAGGAGGCCGAGCGGGCAAGCTGGGCCATCATCATCGGCTCGGTGGTGCTGACGCTTCTGTCGCTCATCCTGTTCTTCTTCGCTTAAGGGTTAGGGATCATGCGCTATATCACCCCCCGCAAGGCGGCCATGGGCCTGGGGTCCGCCCACAGCGGCACCGCCGACCACTGGTTCCTGACCGTCAGTTCCTGCGCCCTGGTGCTGCTGGTCCCGGCTTTCCTGCTGGTGATCGGCAACGCCATCGGCCTGCCGCATCCCGAACTGGTGGCCTATTTCGGCCGCCCCTATCCGGCGCTGATCACAGCGCTGTTCATCGTCGTGGGCATGGTGCATTTCATCAAGGGCACCCGGATCATGATCGACGATTACTTCCAACACACGGCGCGCAAGGTGGCGATCATCGTTTCGGTGGTCTTTTCCTGGGCGGTCATCGCGGCGGCGGTCTTTGCGCTGGCCAAGATGACGCTGGTCACCGTCGCGATCTGAGGGGCATCATGGCTGCTTACGACATTCATACGCATGATTACGACGTGGTCGTGGTGGGCGCGGGCGGCGCGGGCCTGCGCGCGACGCTGGGCATGGCCGAACAGGGCCTGCGCACGGCCTGCGTGACCAAGGTCTTCCCAACGCGGTCCCACACGGTCGCCGCACAGGGCGGCATCGCCGCGTCCCTGTCGAACATGGGGCCGGACAACTGGCAATGGCACATGTACGACACCGTGAAGGGGTCGGACTGGCTGGGCGACACGGACGCGATGGAATACCTGGCGCGCGAGGCACCCAAGGCCGTCTATGAGCTGGAACATTACGGCGTGCCGTTTTCCCGCACGGAAGAAGGCAAGATCTACCAGCGTCCCTTCGGCGGCCACACCACCGAATTCGGCGAAGGCCCCCCGGTGCAGCGCACCTGCGCCGCCGCCGACCGCACCGGCCACGCGATCCTGCACACGCTTTACGGCCAGTCGCTGAAGAACAACGCGGAATTCTTCATCGAATATTTCGCCATCGACCTGATCGTCACCGACGGGGCCTGCACGGGCGTTGTCTGCTGGAAGCTGGACGATGGTTCCATCCACGTCTTCAACGCCAAGATGGTGGTGCTGGCCACGGGGGGCTATGGCCGCGCCTATTTCAGCGCGACATCGGCCCATACCTGCACCGGCGACGGCGGCGGCATGGTGGCGCGCGCGGGCCTGCCGCTTCAGGACATGGAATTCGTGCAGTTCCACCCGACCGGCATCTATGGATCCGGCTGCCTGATCACCGAGGGCGCGCGGGGCGAAGGCGGATACCTGACGAACAGCGAGGGCGAGCGGTTCATGGAACGCTATGCCCCGACCTACAAGGATCTGGCCTCGCGCGACGTGGTGTCCCGCTGCATCACCATCGAGATCCGCGAAGGCCGCGGCGTCGGTCCCGACAAGGACCACATGTATCTGAACCTGATGCACCTGCCGCCCGAGGCCCTGGCCGAACGCCTGCCCGGTATCAGTGAATCAGCCAAGATCTTTGCCGGCGTCGATGTGACCAAGCAGCCGATCCCGATCCTGCCGACGGTCCATTACAACATGGGCGGCATTCCCACGAACTATTGGGGCGAAGTCCTTGCGCCCACGCCGGAAAACCCCGACGCGATCTTCCCCGGCCTGATGGCCGTGGGCGAGGCGGGCTGCGCATCGGTCCATGGCGCGAACCGGCTGGGCTCGAACAGCCTTATCGACCTTGTGGTCTTTGGCCGCGCCGCCGCGATCCGCGCAAGCGAGGTGATCGACCGCGCGGGCCATATCCCGGCCACGAACCAGGCGCAGGTGGACAAGGCGCTGGCCCGCTTCGACGGCTTGCGCCACGCCAAGGGCACCGTTCCCACGGCGGAACTGCGGCTGGAGATGCAGCGCACCATGCAGGCCGACGCGGCGGTGTTCCGCACCGACAAGACCCTGGCCGAGGGGGCCGAGAAGATGACCCGGATCGCCGCCAAGATGGACGACATCCGCGTCACCGACCGGGGCCTGATCTGGAACACGGATCTGATGGAAACGCTGGAGCTGACCAACCTGATGCCCAACGCGCTTGCGACCATCGTCGCGGCCGAGGCGCGCAAGGAAAGCCGCGGCGCCCACGCGCACGAGGACTGGCCCGAGCGGGACGACGCCAACTGGCGCAAGCACTCGCTTGCATGGGTGGATGGAAACGCGGTTAAACTGGATTACCGCCCCGTCCATCTGGACCCCCTGACGACGGAAGCAGATGGCGGGATCGACCTGAAGAAGATTGCTCCCAAGAAAAGGGTTTACTGATGCGCTTCCCCACTTTCGCCGCCCTGGGTCTTGCCGCCGCCGCCCTGGCGGGCTGCGTCGCCCCGGTCCCGCCCGCGACCACCGTCACCACGCCTGCGCCGGTCGTGACGGCGCCCACGGTGCTGGACGCGGCCTCGCGGCAGGTGGCCCGGACGGTGATCAATTCCGAGATGGAAAAGCGCCTGCCCGGCGCCAATGTCGCGCCCTATACCGACTGCGTCGTCAACAACGCCACCACGGCGGAACTGATCGACATCGCCCAGGCCTCGCGCGCGGGTGCGACGGGGACGGCGGACAGCGTGGCGGCGATCGTCTCGCGTCCCGCCACGACCCAGTGCATCGCCGCGGCGGCGCGCACGGCGTGATCTGATGCGCGCGCGGGCGGGAGTGCTGGTTCTGTCACCGCTGCTGGCGGTCCTGGCCGCCTGCGGCCCGGTTCCGGTGGAACAGGCGGAACTGACCTGCCTGCGCGATGCCGAACTGGCCGTCCGCCCGCGCACCGATGTCGCGGTCGGCATCGGCACGGGTTCCGGCGGAACGCGCGGCTTCGGCAGCGTGTCGGTGGACATGTCGGGCGATTACCTGGCGGGCCGCGACCCGTCTCAGGTTTATGACCGCTGCGTCCGGCGCCGGTCGGGCCAGCCCCCGCGCCGCCCCCTGGCGGAACAACCGGGCTGGACGGGCTGATCCATGGCGGATGCGACAGGAAAAGGGCAGGGGGCGCGGCGCCTGGTCGTCCATCTGGGCGTCCAGAAGACCGGCAGCACCTCGATCCAGCGGCACCTGCGCCGCAATGCCGACGCGCTGGCAGGCCATCTGATCGTCCGCACGCCCGAGGAGGGATCGCCCATGCGCCCCCTGGGCCGGGCGGCCATCGCCTTCAGCCTGGATCCGTCCAAGGAGCGGGCGCAGGCGCTGAGGCTCGCGTTCCGCGCGGTGCTGGACGCCCTGCCGTCCGGCGATGTGCCGGTCCTGATCAGCCACGAGAACCTGGCGGGCGCCATGCCCGGCAATGGCGGCGAGACGCGGCTTTATCCGCAGATGCCGCAGATCGCCGCGCTGCTGCTGGCCGAGGCGCGGGATTTCGCAACCGATTTCGTGGTCTATACGCGGCAGCAGAAAAGCTGGCGTCCCTCGGTCTGGGCGCAGGCGGTGCGAACCGACGGTTATCGGCGCAGCCTGCTTGAATTCGAGGCCGAGACTGCCGATCTTCCCGGCTGGGGCGACCTGATGCGCCGCATGGCAGCCGAGGTCGGCGACCGCCTGACCCGCTTCAGGCTGGAGGATGAGGCCGATCCGCTGCGTCCGGGCCGCCAGCTTCTGCGCCATGCCGGTCTGGGCGATGCGCTGATCGACGCGCTTCACCCGCTGGACGGGCCGACCAACAGCCGCCTGAGCGACGGCGCCATCGAATTCCTGCGCAAGCTGAACGGGCTGGCGCTGAACCCTCATGCGCATGTCCGGGTCGCCGACCTTGTGGCGCGCAACGAACATCTATTCACGGCGAAGGCGCCGTCCGAAGGCACTTCCTGATAGGAGCACCCAATGGTCCAGTTCACCCTGCCCAAGAACAGCCAGATCCGGGTCGGCAAGACCTGGCCCGCACCGGCGGGCGCAACCAATGTCCGCAAGTTCAAGATCTATCGCTGGGATCCCGACACCGGGGAAAACCCGCGCCTGGACACCTATTTCGTCGATCTGGACAAGTGCGGACCGATGATCCTGGACGCGCTGATCAAGATCAAGAACGAGATCGACCCGACGCTGTCCTTCCGCCGGTCCTGCCGCGAGGGGATCTGCGGATCCTGCGCGATGAACATCGACGGCGGCAACCACCTGGCCTGCATCTATGGCATCGACGAGGTGAAGGGCGACATTTCCATCTATCCGCTGCCGCACATGCCGGTGGTCAAGGATCTGGTGCCGGATCTGACGCATTTCTATGCGCAGCACGCCAGCGTGAACCCCTACCTGATCACCAAGTCGCCCACGCCCGGCAAGGAATGGAAGCAGTCGATCGAGGACCGCAAGAAGCTGGATGGCCTTTACGAGTGCATCCTGTGCGCGTCCTGTTCGACCTCTTGCCCGTCCTATTGGTGGAACGGCGACCGTTACCTGGGCCCGGCCGCGCTGCTGAACGCCTATCGCTGGATCATCGATTCCCGGGACGAGGCCACGGGCGAGCGGCTGGACGAGCTGGAGGATCCCTTCAAGCTGTACCGCTGCCACACGATCATGAACTGCACCAACACCTGCCCCAAGGGGCTGAACCCGGCCAAGGCGATTGCGTCGATCAAGCACATGATGGTTGACCGGATGGTGTGATTTGCGTCCCGCGAGGGCCGGGGGCCAGCCCCCGGACCCCCGGGATATTTGGACCAAAGTGAAAGGGCCGGAGCAGCGATGCTTCGGCCCTTTGGTTCTGGATGACGGGGAGGGTCAGCCCTCGACCTTGGTGAAGTCGGCGATCTGCTGGCCTGCGGCGCGGATGCGGTGCAGCAGGTTCAGGCGGTTGCGGCGCACGATCTGGTTGTCGGTGTTGACCTGAACGGCCTCGAAGAAGGCGTCGATGGGGGCGCGCAGGGCGGCGATGGCGGTCATGGCGGCGGGGAAGTCTTCCGCCGCGATGGCCTGCCTGATCGCCGGTTCGGCGGTGTCGAGGGCGGCGAACAGGGCGCGTTCCTCGTCGGTTTCCGCGAACTTCACATCGGCGCCGAAGCTGTATTCGACGCCGTCCTTTTCCTCGGCCTGCGCCAGGATGTTGCCCGCGCGCTTGAGGCCCTGGGTCAGGTTCCGACCGTCCTCCGTCTGCAGCATGGCGTTCAGGGCGGTGGCGCGGCTCACCACCAGCACGAGGTCGTCATTGCCGGGCTGCGCCAGCACGGCGTCGATGATGTCGTGGCGGATGCCCTGATCGCGGAGATAGACCTTAAGGCGGTCGTGGAGGAAGGAGAGGAGGTCGTTTTGGTAAGCTCGAAGGCGTAAAAGGAATGTACGACCTTCGGTGACTGCGGACTGACTTAACGCTTTAAGAAAGCTTTCATCGTCATACCTTGTCCATTCAGGTAAATGCTCTTCAAGCACCGATAATGCATTGATGACTGGTTCTTCTGCGACCAGAGACCGCGCTTGCATATTTCGTGCTAAGCCATTCCACAGAATGTTCCTTAGTTTTATGCGCTGGCTATTTTGTACAATCAGCCGAATAACCCCTAATGCCGCCCTGCGCAGCGCATAAGGATCCTTCGATCCCGTAGGCTTCTCATCAATTGCCCAGAACCCTGTCAGCGTGTCGATCTTGTCGGCCAAAGCCACGGCCACCGACACCGGCGCGGTCGGCACATCGTCCGACGGCCCCAACGGCGAGTAGTGGTCGCGGGCAGCATCCGCCACCGCCTCCGCCTCACCCGCCGCCAGCGCGTAATACCGGCCCATGGTGCCTTGGAGTTCCGGGAATTCGCCGACCATGGCGCTGCGCAGGTCAAGTTTCGCCAAACGCGCGGCCTGTTCGGCCTGGCCCGCATCGGCGCCGACCAAGGGGGCGATCTCTCGGGCAAGCGCCGCGATGCGGGTGATCCGGTCCGCCTGCGAGCCCAGCTTGTTGTGGAAGGTGACGGATTTCAGGCCCTCGGCCCAAGCCTGCATCCCGGATTTCGCCTCGCGCAGGTCGTTCTGCCAGAAGAAGGCGGCGTCCGACAGGCGGGCGGCCAGCACCCGCTGGTTCCCGGCCAGGATCGTCGCGCCGTCGTCGGCGGTCTCGATATTGGCGACGGTGACGAAGCCCTCGATGCGGCCGGTCTTGGGGTTCCGGGCCGAGAAGAACTTCTGGTGTTCCTTCATTGAGGTTTGCAGCACCTCGGGCGGCAGGTCCAGGAAGCGGTCGGCGATCACGCCCATCAGGGGGACGGGCCATTCGACAAGGCCCGCGACCTCGGAGAGCAGGGCGTCGTCGGGCACGATCTGCCACCCGCGCGCGAAGGCGAGGTTTTCGGCACCCTGGCGGATGGCGGCCTCGCGTTCGGCGCTGTCCAGGATCACATGGGCGCGGCGCAGCTTGGCGGCATAGTCGTCAAAGCCCGTGACGGTGAAGGCGTCGGGCGACAGGAAGCGGTGGCCGCGCGTGGTGTTGCCGGCGGCGATGCCCTCGACCGTCAGGGGGACCACGGTGGCGCCCGCTTCGTCCGTCAGCAGGCAGATGATCGAGTGCAGCGGGCGCACCCAACGCAAGCTGCCTGCGCCCCACCGCATCGACTTGGGCCAGGGGAAGGTGCGGATGGTGCTGTCCAGAACCTCGGCCACGATCTCGGACGCGGGGCGGCCGGGGCGGGTGATGGTGGCGAACCAGACCTGGCCCTTCTTGTCGTCGCGCGCTTCCAACTGGTCGCGGGTCAGGCCGGTCGAGCGCAGGAAGCCTTCCAGCGCGGCCTCGGGCGCGTCGGTGCGGGGGCCCTTGCGTTCTTCCCGCGTGGTGGGGCTGCTGGCGGTCAGCCCCTCGACCGCAAGCGTCAGGCGGCGCGGCGTGGAGAAGGCCCCGGCAGAGGCATAGGTCAGCCCGGCGTTCACCAGACCATCGGTCACCAGCTTCTTCAGATCCTCGCGGGCGCGGGCCTGCATCCGGGCGGGAATTTCCTCGGAGAACAGTTCGATCAGCAGGTCGGGCATCAGTCCATCACTCCGCGTTCCGGGGTCTTGTCGTTGTATTGGTGCCAGCCATAGACGCGGCCGTCGGGATAGATCGCCAGCACGCGGTCCACGTCGGGGCGGATCTCGGCCTGGGACAGAACGGCCCGGGCGGCGCCGGATTCCAGATCCGCGCCGATCCGGGCCGCGTCGAAGCAGTCGAACCAGCCCGGCGCGACCAGCGGCGTCGCGCCCTCGAAGGGGACCGGGGCCACGGGCTGTTCGCTCAGCGTGGCGCAGGTGCGCCAGCGCAGGGGGGAACTGTCCGAATCGATGCCCTCGAAGCTGGTCACGGCAAGCACCTGCGCGCCGGTTTCGGTCTGCACCATCAGATCCGGCGCGCCGCTGATGCGGTCGTAGAAGGCGTATTCCTGGGCATACCACATGCCCGCCCCGGCGATCACGCCGACAGCCAGCAGCCCGAGGCCGACGATCTTGCCGTTCATGCCTGGGCCGCGTCCGTGGTCACGAACAGGTCGGCGCAGGCTTTCGCCAGGGCGCGGACCCGGCCGATATAGGCCTGCCGTTCGGTGACGCTGATGACCCCGCGCGCGTCCAGCAGGTTGAAGATGTGGCTGGCCTTGATCGCTTGGTCATAGGCCGGGTGCGCCATGGGGATCGTCCGGCCAGCGGTGTCCACGGGATCGGCGGCGAGGATCCGGGCGCATTCGGCCTCGGCGTCCTTGAAGTGCTGGAACAGGGTGTCGGTGTCGGCGACCTCGAAGTTCCAGCGGGAATATTCGCGTTCGGTCTGGCGGAAGACATCGCCATAGGTCAGCGGTATCGGCGCGTCGGGGTCGTTGAAGGGCATGTCCATCACATGTTCCACCCCCAGCACATACATCGCCAGGCGTTCCAGCCCATAGGTCAGCTCGCCCGAGACGGGGCGGCAGTCGTGCCCGCCCACCTGCTGGAAATAGGTGAACTGGCTGACCTCCATCCCGTCGCACCAGACCTCCCAGCCGAGGCCCCATGCGCCGAGGGTGGGGGATTCCCAGTCGTCCTCGACAAAGCGGACATCGTGGATCATGGGGTCCAGGCCGATGGCGCGCAGGCTGCCCAGGTATAGATCCTGCAGGTTCGCGGGCGACGGCTTGATGATCACCTGGTACTGGTAATAGTGCTGCAGGCGGTTGGGGTTTTCCCCATACCGCCCATCCGTCGGGCGGCGCGAGGGCTGGACATAGGCCGCGGCCCAGGACCGCCCGCCAAGCGCGCGCAGCGTGGTCGCCGGGTGGAAGGTGCCCGCGCCGACCTCCATGTCATAGGGTTGCAGGACGGCGCAGCCCTGGGCGGCCCAGTAGTTCTGCAACCGCAGGATGATGTCCTGGAAGCTGCGGGGTCGGTTGGGGCTGGTCATCGGGGCCGTCCTTTGCATAGATCAGCACATGCTTGCGCGCCTTCTAGGCGGGGCGGGGAACAGGGTCAATAAAGGCCAACAAAGGGGACGGGAATGCGGCGGTGGGCTTGGGTGGTGATGGCGGCAGGGTTGCCGCTGGGGGCTTTCGCGCAGGATGCCGTGATCCGCATCGAATCCAAGCGCGACACTGACGCGCCCGAGGCCGCCGCCCGCTGGGCCAGCCAGTTCGACGACGTGGTGACATTCCCGCTGCCGCGCGGCTGGACGGCCATCGCCATTGGGCCGCTGTCGCCCGAGGAAGCGGGCACCCGGATCGAGGCGTTGAAGGCGGCGGGGCAGATCCCGCAGGACAGCTTCGTCACCGTGCCGGAGGGCGACGTGGTGCTGACTCCGGTGGGTGAGGCGCCCGTGGCCGAGGCGCCTGCCGCCCTGCGGCCCGACCAGCCCGCGCCGGGCGCCTATCTGCGCCTGCAATCGGTGCAGGCGCGGGCGGATGCCGATGCCGCGCTGGCCGAATGGCGCAAGACCTTCCCCGAGGCCGGGCTGGCGCAGCTTCCCAATGGCTGGTTCGGGGTGGTTCTGGGGCCGGTGGAGCGGGCCGCCGCCGATGCCTGGCTGGATGTCTTCAAGGACGGCGACCTGGTGCCCGACGACGCCTTCGTCTCGGACGCGGCCGACCTGGGCGCGGTGATCCAGGCGGGGCAGGCCCCCGACCTGCCCGCGCCCCCTGCCACGCCTGCCGAGATGCCGCCGCTTGACCAGGTGCAGCGCGCGTTGCGCTGGGCGGGCGTCTATGACGGCGACATCGACGGCAAGACCGGCCCCCGCACCCGCGACGCCATCGGGGCCGAGATCCTGGCTGAACGCCTGTCCACCGATCCCGGCACGGCGATGCGCGAACTGATCGCCCGCCGCGATGCCTGGCGGACCGAGGTTGGGCTGGTCACGCTGGACGACCAGGCCACGGGCCTGTCAGTGCTGGCGCCGATGGACCGGCTGGCCTTCGACCGGACGGAACGGGCGCTGTCGATCTATGGCCCCAAGGACGGGTCGGGCGCGGCGCTGATCCTGTTCAGCCAGCCGGGCGGGCAGCAGGAACTGCTGGATCTGTCGGGCCTTGTGACGGCGCTTGGCTGGGTGCCGCAGCCGACGCGCACCATCAAGCCCGGCCATGTCCTGCTGGAAGGCGCAAACGAGACCCATATCGGCCGCGCCGAAGGCTGGGTCCGCGACGGCCGGGCCGAGGGCTTCGTGCTGATCTGGCCCGCTGCGGATGCGCAGGGGCAGAAGCGGATCGCGGCGGAGATGTCTGACAGCTTTGCGCGCAAGGGGCCTGCGGCGAATGACGGGGCGACAGGGACGGCCCCCGGCGCGGGCGTGTTGCAGCCGTAGATTGAAACTGAGAGTGTTTGCTTAGCTACCGCGATCTGCCGCAAATATTTGCGTGTACATTGCAACTGACATGACCAGCTTTGTCCACCTCGCCGCTGCCGGTGTGGCAGTAAAGGCCAATCTCAAGACCTCGCTGAACAATCTCATCATCTGCTTCCTGCAGAACCACAAGTCTTGCCGGACCGACTGACCAACCTTTGGCGCCGCCTTCGGTGCCTCCTGCGAGTATCAAGATTCCGTCGGGCACATCTCCGTCGGACATGACAGCACTTGCGGAACCCCCCGCCCATTTCCCTCCCTGCTGGACGACGCTCCGGTCCAACTTGAACCGTGGCGGAAACTTCACCAAGTGAGGTGGGGACGACCTGACCTTTGCTTCAGTATTTTGTGCGCTATCCTCATCATAGGCTTGCCCCAATAATGTAAAACCCTCCGGGCATTCTTGTGACAGCGCCCTGGTCGGAGTAGCTGCCACAATAGGACTGATGGCCATAAAGGCGCAAAAACCGAACTTCATCATGACGAAGTTTTCCCTTGTTGGTCTCCGGCGCTTGAGTCTCCGGTAGTATGAATCTGCTTGAACGAATTTGCGGCGCATGACGCAATTGCGCCATGGCTGTAATTTATTTTGGCGCTTGCCCGTTCCGGGCTATCATCGTGTGGTTCACCAGTTTTCGGGTTTGCTATGCCCAATCCCGCATTGCCGGAAGACCCGCTGATCGCCCACCTGCACCGCGCGGCGCTGGACCGCGGAGGATGGCATGATTTTGTTCTGGCCCTGGAGCAGCGATTCGGCGGGGCCAAGGCCTCGATCCATGGTGCCGCGGGATCGTCGGATGCGCCGTTCCTGTCCGTCGCGGGCAGCTTCGATCCGGCCTTCGCGCAGTCATATCTGGCGTATTATCACCGCATTAATCCCTTCATGCCCTTGTCGGCGGCACTTCCGCAGGGGGGGGCCAGGGTGTCGCCCATGGACCTGCCCGAGGAGGCCTTGCGGCGGACCGAATTCTACAATGACTGGCTACGTCCGCAGGACGACTTGTCGATTGCCGTGGCTGTGAAGTCGCGTTCGCATGGCAACCGTTCGCTGGTCCTGTCGTTGAACATCCGGCGGCGCGATGGTGACCGGGCCGCCCTGCGCGCGCAGCATCTGCTGGATCGGCTGGAGCCGCATCTGTCGCACGCCTTCCAGGTGGCCGAGATTGTCTCAGCCCTGTCCCTGCAAAGCGGGCAGGCAGGGGCGGGCGATGGCGGGCTGATGATGGTCGATGACGGCCTGTCGCTGGTCTGGGCGGATGCCGGGGCCGCCTTGCAGGAGGGCAGGGTCTTTCGCCTGGACCCGTTCAACAGGCTGATGTTCCTGAATGGCGCCGTGCAGGATTGGGCTAGGGCCGCTTGCCGAACTTCCGGCGGCGCGAAACCACTGGCGCGCGCCGTCCAGGCCGCGGATGGCTGGCAGGTTAGGCTTGTGCTACCCGGGGACGGTCCCGGCCTGCCCTCTCCCTTTTTCGGAGGGCACTGCTTTGCCCGGCCGCGGATCCTGTTCGTGCTGTCGCGTCTGGTCGAGGTTCCGTCGCGGCTGTTGCACCTGCAATCGCGCTTTGGCCTGACCCCGGCCGAGGCCGAGGTCGCTGCCGCCATTGCCCAGGGCCTGACTACCGCCGAAATCGCCTTGGCGCGGCAGGCCAGCCTGCACACCGTGCGCAACCAGATCCGGTCGGTCCTGGCCAAGATGGACGCGCGCCACAGGATTGACGTGGCGCGGATCCTGGCGCAAGGATGTGCCTAACCCCGCCAGAACCGCGGCAAGAACAGCACCAGCACTGACACCAGTTCCAGACGCCCCAAATACATGCCCAGGATCATCAGCCATTTCGCGGATTCCGGGAACTGGACGACGGACCCGTTGGCGGTGATCTCTGGTCCCCAGACAGGGCCGATATTGGCAATGGCGGTCCAGGCGGCGGTCAGCGCCGTGCGGGGGTGCAGGCCGGTCAGGGACAGGCCCACGATCAAGAGCCCGAAGGTCAGCGTGAACAGCGTGAAGAAGGCCATGACCGAATCGATCACGTCCTGGTCCAGCGGGCGCCCTTCATAGCGCAGGGCATAGACGCGGTGGGGCGAATGCATCCGGCGCAGTTGCGCGCGCACCGCCTGGAACAGCACCAGATAGCGGAACACCTTGACCGAACAGGCGGTCGATCCGGTGCAGCCGCCGATCAGCCCGCAGATGACCAGGATCGCGATGGGCAGGTGGCCCCATTCCAGCACATTGGCCGAAAGGAACCCGGTGCCCGAGAATGTCGAGACGGTGTTGAAGACCGTTTCCCGCGTGATGTCCAGGATGTTGCCCTGGTGGTCCAGGAAGACCACGCGGTAAAGGATGATGATCGCGCAGGCATAAAGGATCCAGCGCAGATAGGCGCGGATCTGCGTGTCCTGCCAGATCGGCGCGAACTGCCCGCGCATCCCCTGCACCAGCCGGATGAAGGGCAGGGATGCCAGCACCATGAAGACCGACGCCGCCCATTCCAGCGGCCCCAGGAAGGCCCCGAAGCTGGCGTCATAGTTGGAAAAGCCCCCGGTGGACACCGTGCCGAAGGCCTGCACGATGGCGTCGAACCCGTTCATGCCCAGAAGCAGATAGGTCACCGTGCAGAAGCCCGTCAGCATGACATAGATGCGCGTCATCTCGGCCGCGATCTCTCCGGCCCGCGGCATGATCTTGCCCAGGGTGTCGAAGCCCTCGGACCGGAAGAACTGCATCCCGCCGACCTTCATGATCGGCAGGAAGACCATGGCGACGACGACGATCCCCAGGCCTCCGATCCAGTGCAGGATGGCGCGCCACAGATGCGTGCCGCGCGGCAGGATGTCCAGTTGCGGGAAGGCCGTGGTGCCGGTGGTGGTGACGCCCGACATGGCCTCGAAATAGGCGTCGGTGAACCCGGCATGGGGCTGGCCCAGCATGAAGGGCAGGGCGCCGAAGACCGGCAGCACCGCCCAGAGGCCGGAGGTCAGCAGGAAGGCCTGGTGGATCGACAGGCTGCGGTAATCGCCCCAGGTCGCGATGGACAGCAGCGCACCGACAACCACCGTCAGCGCCGCGCATTGCAGGAAGACCGCCCAATGCGGATCGCCGTGCCACCGGTCCACCGCCATGGGCGCCAGCATCGAAACCCCCAGGGTCACGATGATCTTGCCGATCGGATGGGCCACGGGGCGAATGTCGATCATGGCGATTGCTTGCCCCGCCCCCGGGCAGGCGTCAAGCGCCCTGCTGGACCGCCTTGCCCGCGCGGTCGATCCGGGCGACCCAGAAACCCGCCGCCAGCAGGATCAGCCCCGCCGCCAGCGCGACCGCGCCCGTGGCCCGGTCGAAGGCGGCATCGGCAAGGGCCAGCAGCCGGTCCGCCTGGGGCGCGGGCAGGGTCGCGGCCAGGGCCAGGGCACCGTCGAGCGAATCCGTGGCCTCGGGCCCCCAACCGCCGGCGGCGGCGAAGCTGGCGCTGTAGATCCCGGCCATCAGGCTGCCCAGCATGGCGATGCCAAGCGCGCCGCCCAGTTCATAGGACACCTCCTCGATGGATGCCGCCATTCCCGCCCGGTCGGCGGGGGCGTTCAGCATGATGGCCGAGGATGCGGCGGTCATGGCCGCGCCGATGCCCGCGCCCATGACGGCAAAGCTGGCCAGTTCCACGGCTGGCTGCCCCACGCCCGCCCAATAGACCAGGATGCCCGCCCCGCTGATCGCCAGGGTGGCGGCCAGCAGGCGGCCCGCGCCCACGCGGCCCAGCATCAGGCCCGCGACCGGCCCGGCGACAAAGGACGCCAGCGGAATGGGCAGCACGAACAGCCCGGCTTGCAGCGGCGACAGCCCCTGGACCAGTTGCAGGCGCTGCGTGATGGCAAGCTGCACCCCCAGCAGGGCCGCCGCCGAGACGACCGCGCCGATCACCCCGCCCGCAAAGCGCGGGTCGCGGAACAGGGTCAGGTCGATCATCGGGTCGGCGCTGCGGCGCAGGCGGCGAAAGAACAGCACCAGGGCGGCAAGGCCCACCAGGGCGGCGAGGGTCAGCACCTGGACCGAGGGCTCGGGCCGGGCGATCTCCTTGATGGCGAGGGTCACGCCGACCAGCCCGACCAGGGCCTGAACCGATCCGACCGGATCGAAGGGATGGTGGCCGTGCCCCTGTCCCCTGGGCACGAAGGCAACGGTCAGGGCCAGCGCCGCCAGCACCACCGGCAGGTTGACCAGGAACACCGCGCCCCAGTGGAAATGTTCCAGCAGCGCGCCGCCGATCACCGGCCCAAGCGCCGCCCCACCGGATGCGACCGCCGCCCAGATGCCGATGGCCAGGGCGCGCTGGTCGGGATCCTCGAAGGTGTGGCGGATGATGGACAGGGTCGCGGGCATCATCGCCGCCGCGCCCACGGCCAGGCCCGCCCGCGCCGCAATCAGCGTGGCGGACGAGGGCGCAAATCCCGCCGCCAGCGAGGCAAGCCCGAAGATCACCAGCCCGATCATGAACATCCGCCGGTGCCCATAGCGGTCGCCAAGCGCCCCCGCCCCAGGCAGCAGCCCCGCCACGACCAGCGAATAGGCGTTCACGATCCACAGCTTTTCCGTGGCCGAGGCCCCAAGGTCGCGTGTCAGCGTGGGCAGCGCGGTGTAAAGCACCGTCATGTCGATCACGATCAGGAACAGCGCGCTGGAAACGATGGCAAGGACAAGCCAGGGGGAACGGGCGGGCATGGTTCACCTGAAATTGCGGCGCGACCGGGTGGCGAGTCGCGGCAGGCCGGTTTAAATACGATCGTATGGAAATGGAGGCTTCATGGCAAGACCGCGCAGCATCGACCGGGACAAGCTGCTGGACGCGGCCGAGGAGATCATGCGCAGCCAAGGCGCGGGCGCGCTGACCATCGACGCGCTGGCGCGGGCCTGCGGGATCACCAAGGGCGGGGTGCAATACACCTTTGGGACCAAGGACGACATCATCGACGCGCTGTTCGCGCGATGGAACCGGGATTACGACGCGAAGTTCGCGGCCATCGCGGGGCCGGATGCGGGCGGGGTGCAGCGGATCCGGGCGCATCTGGCCGCCACGCGAGAGGCGGACGATCTGTCGATGACCAAGGCCGCCAGCCTGATGGCCGGGCTGATGCAGACGCCCCAGCATCTGGCCTCGACCCAGGGCTGGTATCGGGACCGGCTGGCGGGGCTGGATGTCTCCACGCCCGAGGGCCGCCGCGCCCGGCTGGCCTTCCTGGCCTGCGAGGGGGCGTTCCTGCTGCACTTCCTGCGCTTCATGCCGCTGGAGGATGCGGAATGGCAGGCGGTGTTTGCGGATATTGCGAGGCTGCTGGAAGAAGACGCACCGTGACCGGGCGGAACAAGGAAATGCGACGAGCATTTCCCCGCCCGCGACGCGACGGTGCCATCAGAGACGGTGAAGCAGACAACCACGGAAGGCCAGCGCCCGGCCCGAGGGGGGCGTGAAGCGCCCGCCTGGGGGCGGGGCGGGCGCTGGCCGGGCCTTTTGGGCCCGGCGGCTTGGGTTGATATGTTCCGCTGTGGCGAAGGCGATGGCCTTCGCCAAGTCAGCCCTAGCTGTTCGGATCCTGGTACACGCCGGTTTCCTTCAGCGTGTCCACCACCTCTTTAGGCATGTAGGTCTCGTCATGCTTGGCCAGCAGGTCGCGGGCCTCGAAGCGGCCGTCGCGGTAATAGCCCTTGGCGATGGTGCCCTGGCCCTCGGTGAACAGGTCGGGGCGCGGGTCGCGGCCGACATAGCTGACGGGGATTTCCGCCGCGCCGTCGGTGATGACGAAATCGAAGGCCACGCCGTCGCGGTTGACGATGGAGCCTTCCTTCACCAGCCCGCCCAACTGGAAATATTCGTCCGGTTCGGGCGCGGCCTCGGCCACCTGCGCGGGCGAGCGGTACAGGTTGATGCCGTCGCGGAAGCCGTATCCGATCAGGCCGACCGCGATCAGCAGGGCCACGGCGGCGGCCACAATCACCTGGATGCGGCGGCGTTTCTTCAATGATTTCATGCCAGCCATGGCGTGGACCTCATGCTGCCTCGAAATGGATCGGGCGGCGCAGGAACTGCGTGGCCTTGCCCGACACACGGACCGGATCGCCGGTCGTCAGGTTTTTCGATTCCGTGCCCGATCCCAGGAATTCGGGCCTGCGCTGCAAATAGTCAGCAAGGCTTTCTGCCACCAGACCCGCCTGGCTGAAAACCTTGACATCGGGGCCGAGCGCCTTCTGGAACGCGGCCTCGACCAGCGGGTAATGGGTGCAGCCCAGGACCGCCGCCTCGGGATGGGGCATCCGGCGCAGCAGGGCCTCGACATGGGATGCCACCAGCGCCTCGGCCAGGATTTCGTCGCCCATCTCGATGGCATCGACGACGCCGCCGCAGGGCTGCGCCTCGACATCGACGCCGACGGCGCGGAAGGCCAGTTCCCGCTGGAAGGCGCGGCTGGCGACCGTGGCGGGGGTGGCGAACAGGGCGACGTGCTTGACCGCGACTTCCCGGGGCGGCGAATTGTCGCCCCAGCGGCGTTCGGTCAGCGCCTCGATCATCGGGACGAAGACGCCCAGGACGCGCTTGTCGGCGGGCAGCCAGGTTTCCTGCATCCGCTTCAGCGCGGCGGCGCTGGCGGTGTTGCAGGCCAGGATCACCAGGTCGCAGCCTTCCTGCCACAGCCGTTCCACGCCCGCGCAGGTCAGGTTGAAGATGTCGTCCGCGGTGCGGGTGCCATAGGGGGTGTGGGCGTTGTCGCCCAGATAGACCAGCGGCAGGTCGGGCAGGCGGGCGGCGATGGCCTGATGGACCGTCAGCCCGCCAAGACCCGAATCGAAAACGCCTACCGCCATTGATGCCATCCTTTGCCTGTCGCGAGGCGCTTTTTACGGCGCATCGCGCATCTTGGAAATGACTTAGATCAGGTCGCCCGCCAGATCCGTCATTCGGCCGCCTGCTGCAAGGGCGCCTGGCCGCTGCGGAATTGCGCCAGCAGTTCCGCCCGGCGGGTGGCGGCAGCGGCCTCGGCCCTGGCCTTGACGGGGCCATAGCCGCGCACGGTCAGGGGCAGTTCCGCCAGTTCGATGGCGACGGGCATGGTGGCGTCCGTGACCTTGGCCAGAACCACGCGCATGTCGGCCTCGTATTCACGGATGGCTGCGCGTTCGTGGCGGCGTTCGGCGGCATAGCCGAAGGGGTCGAAGGGCGTGCCGCGCAGGAACTTCATGCGCGCCAGAACCTTGAAGGCCCCCAGCATCCATTCGCCGTATTCGCGTTTCCTCGGACGCCCATCGGCCCCCTTGCCCCCCAGGATCGGCGGGGCCAGGTGCAGCGTCAGTTTCGTGTCCCCGTCCCATTGCGCCGCCACCTGTTCGGCGGTGGTCAGGTGCAGCCGCGCGACCTCGTATTCGTCCTTGTAGGCCAGCAGCTTGTAATACCCGCGCGCAACGCTTTCGCGCAGCGGGGCAGGGGCCGCGTCCACCAGCTTGCGGAAGCGTTTCGCCAGCCGCCGGTTCTGGTATCCGACCAGCCGCGCCTCTCGATAGGCCACGGGGTCGGGCGGCAGTTGCGTCACCTCGGCGGGCTTGCGGGTCTGGTCGGGGAAGGCCATGGCCCAGCGGCCGATCTGGAAGGCCCGCTGGTTTTCCGCGACCTTGGCGCCGTTGAGTTCAATCGCCTGCATGATCGCCTCCAGCGTCAGGGGGATCAGCCCCTGCTGCCAGGCCGCGCCCAGGACCAGCATGTTGGCATAGATCGAATCGCCCAACATCCGCAGCGCCAGGTCGTTGGCGTCGAAGAAGGCCACCCGGTCGCGCAGCCGCGCCTCAAGCGACAGCTTCAACTGGTCCGAGGGCACGCGGAAATCGCGCAGCCGGGTGAAATCGCCGGTGATGATCTCGTGATCGTTGACCACCGCGCCGGTGCGGCCCGTGGTCATCAACCCGATGGTCTTGGCGCCTGCCGTCACCACCAGGTCGCCGCCGATGATGCAATCGGCCTCGCCCACGGCGACGCGGATGGCGCTGATGTCCTCGGGACGGTTGGCCAGGCGCAGGTGGATATGGACCGCGCCGCCCTTCTGGGCCAGACCCGCCATCTCCATCATGCCCGCGCCCTTGCCGTCGATATGGGCGGCCTGGGCCAGCACCGCGCCCAGCGTCACGACGCCCGTGCCGCCGACGCCGGTGATGACGACGTTATGCGTGCCGGTGATCGCGGGCAGGGCGGGAAGGGGCAGGTCGGGGATGTCGAAGGATTCTGCCTTGGGCTTGCGCAGCTTGCCTCCTTCCACGGTGACGAAGCTGGGGCAGAAGCCCTTGAGGCAGGAATAGTCCTTGTTGCAGGACGACTGGTCGATCTGGCGCTTGCGGCCCAGTTCGGTGTCCAAGGGCACGATGGACACGCAGTTCGACTGCACGCCGCAGTCGCCGCAGCCCTCGCAGACCTCGGGGTTGATCCAGACGCGGCGGTCGGGATCGGGGAAGGTGCCGCGCTTGCGGCGGCGGCGCTTTTCGGCGGCGCAGGTCTGGATATAGAGGATCGCGCTGACGCCCGGCGTTTCCGTCAGTTCACGCTGCACGGCCATCAGTTCCGCCCGCTCCTCGAAGCGCAGGCCTGCCGGGAATTGCGCGCGGTCGATGTCTTCCTTTTCGTCATAGACCACGACTAGCGGCTTCACGCCCATCGCCACCAGTTCGGCGGCGATCTGCTGCGCCGTCAGCCCGCCCTCGTTGGGTTGCCCGCCGGTCATGGCCACGGCGTCGTTGAACAGGATCTTGTAGGTGATGGTGGTGCCCGCCGCGATGGCCGCGCGGATCGCCAGCGACCCCGAGTGGTTGTAGGTGCCGTCGCCCAGGTTCTGGAACACGTGCTTGCGGTTCGAGAACGGCGCCTCGCCCACCCAGTTCACGCCCTCGGCCCCCATATGGGTGAAGCCGGTGGTTTCCCGGTCCATCCACTGCACCATGTAGTGACAGCCGATCCCGGCATAGGCACGGCTGCCGTCCGGCACCTTGGTCGAGGTGTTGTGCGGACAGCCCGAGCAGAACCACGGGGTCCGCGTGGCGATCTCGGGCGCATTGTCGGCGCGGCGCACCTCGGACAGGCGCGTCAGCCCGGCCTTGATGTGGTCGGTGCCGCGGCCTTCCTCGATCAGGATTTCGCCGATCTTCTGGGCGATCATCACCGGGTCCAGCGCATAGCGGGTGGGGAACAGTTCGGCCCCGGTGCGGTCGTGCTTCCAGCCGTGGACGCGGCGGCCGTGGCGGTTGTCGAAGATCGCCTCTTTCAACTGCACCTCGATCAGCTTGCGCTTTTCCTCGACGCAGACGATCAGTTCCAGAGTTTCGGACCATTCCTGGAACGACTTCATGTCCAGCGGCCAGGTCTGGCCGACCTTGTAGGTGGTCAGGCCCAGCCGTTCGGCCTCGGCCTCGTCGATACCCAGCAGGGACAGGGCATGAACCAGATCCAGCCAGTTCTTGCCCGCCGCGACGAAGCCGATCTTCGCCCCGGGCTTGCCCCAGACCTTGTGGTCGATCTTGTTGGCGCGCGAAAACGCCTCGGCCGCCCAGCGTTTGTAGTCGATCATCCGCGCCTCGGAGGCGACGGGCGTGTCGTGCAGGCGGATGTTCAGCCCGCCCTCGGGCATCTGGAAGTCGGGCGTGACGAAGGACAGCCGGAAGGGATCGCCGTTGACGACGCTGGTCGCCTCGACCGTGTCCTTCATGGTCTTGAGGCCGGTCCAGACGCCCGCAAAGCGCGACAGGGCAAAGGCGTAGAGGCCATAGTCCAGGATTTCCTGAACCCCCGCAGGCGACAGAACCGGGATATAGCGGTCCACCATCGCCCAGTCGGACTGGTGCAGGACCGAGCTGCTTTCGCCGGTATGGTCGTCGCCCATCGCCATGACCACGCCGCCATGGGGGGACGTGCCCGCCATGTTGGCGTGGCGCATCGCGTCGCCCGAACGGTCCACGCCCGGCCCCTTGCCATACCACAGCGCGAAGACGCCGTCGTATTTGCCCTCGCCGCGCAGTTCCGCCTGCTGGCTGCCCCAGATGGCGGTCGCGGCCAGATCCTCGTTCAGGCCCGGCTGGAACAGGATGTTCGATGCCGACAGCCGCTTGCCTTCGCGCATCATCGCCAGATCGACGCCCCCCAGCGGCGATCCGCGATAGCCGGTGACAAAGCCCGCCGTGTTCAGCCCCGCCGCCTTGTCGCGCGCGGCCTGCATCAGCATCAGCCGCACCAGCGCCTGCGTGCCGTTCAGCAGCACCTGCGGCTTTTCCAGATCGAAACGGTCGGCTAGCGAGAATTCCTGCTTGCTCATCTTGGCGTCTCCTCCACCTGACTGCAGTATAGGTCAGCTTTGCTGACCGACCAAAGGAAAAATGTCGCAGAGGCTTTCTCTTGCCGGAAAGGGACATTCAGGTTAGGTCTGCAAAAATTGCATGGCAGACACGGCAGGATTGTAACGGCATGGACTGGGACAAGCTCAGAATCTTTCACGCCGTTGCCGACGCGGGCAGCCTGACCCATGCCGGCGACACGCTGCACCTGTCGCAATCTGCCGTCAGCCGGCAGATTCGCGCGCTGGAGGAGTCGCTGGGCACGACCCTGTTCCACCGCCACGCCCGGGGACTGATTCTGACCGAACAGGGCGAGTTGCTGTTCGACGCCACATCCTCGATGGCGCGCAAGCTGGACACCGCCGCCGCCCGCATCCGCGACAGCGAGGAGCATGTCTTCGGCGAACTGCGCGTCACCGCCGCCGTGGGCTTCGGCACGCTGTGGCTGGCCCCCCGGCTGGTCAAGCTTTATGAAAAATATCCCGACCTCAAGATCGACCTGATGCTGGAGGAACGGCTGCTGGACCTGCCCATGCGAGAGGCCGACGTGGCGATCCGCATGAAGGAACCCAGCCAGTCCGACCTGATCCGCCGCCGCCTGCTGAACATCCGCATGAGGCTTTATGCGACCGAGGATTATCTGGCAAAGGCGGGCGTGCCGCAGACCATGGCGGATCTGTCCCCGCACCGGCTGATCTGCCAGAAGCCCGACCAGCCGCAGGTCGCGGCGGGCGCGCGGCTTGTGCAAGAGATCATGGCCCAGAACATCGTCTCGACCCTGACGGTGAACAACTATTTCGGCGTGCTGCAGGCGGTGCTGGCGAACCTGGGCATTGGCGTGTTGCCCGATTACCTGACCGCCGACCACAAGCAGCTGGTCCGGGTGCTGCCCGACCTGGAATCGGGCGAGGTGCCGGTTTTCCTGGCCTATCCCGAGGAATTGCGACAGACCCGCCGCGTCGCCGTCTTCCGCGATTTCGTGCTGGAGGAAATCCAGGATTACCGCCGCCGCCAGAGCGAGGCGCTGATCACCGCCGCGAAATAGGCTGTTTGCTGCGGAAATCGTGGCAAAATCACAACCCGCGCGTGTAGCTATTCGGCAACTGCATGTCGGCTATGCTGCAACTGCGGCATTAACCCCCTTGAACCGTTAACGCCCTGCCCATAAATCGGGCTGCGAAGGCGATGGTCAGCGTAATCGCTCATCACCTTCTACCTCCCTGTTGGACTTAGGCCGGGCCTCGTGCCCGGCTTTTTTTTGCCCGTGCTGTCCGGGCGGTCCCTTCCCATGGGGCGCGTCCCGTCCTAGAAGGCGCCAAATTCCCATGGCGCAGGAAGGCATGACGATGCAGGAACCGACGATCACCCCCGACCTGATCGCCGCGCACGGGCTGAAGCCCGACGAATACGACCGCATCCTGCAGATCATCGGGCGCGAGCCGACCTTCACGGAACTGGGCATCTTCAGCGCCATGTGGAACGAGCATTGTTCCTACAAGTCGTCCAAGAAATGGCTGCGCACCCTGCCGACCACCGGCCCCCAGGTGATCTGCGGCCCCGGGGAAAACGCGGGCGTGGTGGATATCGGCGACGGGCAGGCCGTGGTCTTCAAGATGGAAAGCCACAACCACCCCAGCTATATCGAACCCCACCAGGGCGCCGCGACCGGCGTGGGCGGCATCCTGCGCGACGTCTTCACCATGGGCGCGCGCCCCATCGCCGCCATGGACGCGCTGTCCTTCGGGCGTCCCGAACACCCCAAGACCCCGCATCTGGTCAAGGGCGTGGTGGAAGGGATCGGCGCCTATGGCAACGCCTTCGGCGTCCCGAACGTCGGCGGAGAGGTCCGTTTCCACCGCAGCTATGACGGCAACTGCCTGGTCAACGCCTTTGCGGCGGGCCTGGCCGATGCGGACAAGATCTTCTACTCGGCGGCCTCGGGCATCGGGATGCCGGTGGTTTATCTGGGTGCCAAGACCGGCCGCGACGGGGTGGGCGGCGCGACCATGGCCAGCGCCGAGTTCGACGATACCATCGAGGAAAAGCGCCCCACCGTCCAGGTGGGCGATCCCTTCACCGAGAAATGCCTGCTGGAAGCCTGCCTTGAGCTGATGCAGACCGACAGCGTCATTTCCATCCAGGACATGGGCGCGGCTGGCCTGACCTGTTCGGCGGTGGAAATGGGCGACAAGGGCGGGCTTGGCATCAAGCTGATCCTGGACCACGTCCCGCAGCGCGAGACCGCCATGACGGCATACGAGATGATGCTGTCGGAATCCCAGGAACGGATGCTGATGGTCCTCAAGCCCGAGAAGGAGGCCGAGGCCCGCGCCATCTTCGAGAAATGGGATCTCGACTTCGCCATCGTGGGCGAGACCATCGCCGAGGACCGCTTCCTGATCCTGCACGGCAACGAGGTCAAGGCCGACCTGCCGCTGTCTAAGCTGTCCTCCTCCGCGCCGGAATACGACCGCCCCTGGGTGGAAACGCCTGCCGCCGGTCCCGCGCCGGTCCTGCCCGCGATCACGCCGATCAAGGCGCTGCGGGCGCTGATCGGTTCGCCCAGCTATGCCCACAAGGGCTGGGTCTGGGAACAATACGACACCCAGGTCGGCGCCGACACGATCCGCCGCCCGGGCATGGGCGCGGGCGTGGTCCGCGTCCACGGCACGAACAAGGCGCTGGCCTTCACCAGCGACGTGACCCCGCGCTATGTCAAGGCCAACCCGTATCAAGGCGGCAAGCAGGCCGTGGCCGAGGCCTATCGCAACCTGTCGGCCGTGGGCGCGCTGCCGCTGGCCACCACCGACAACCTGAACTTCGGCAACCCCGAAAAGCCCGAGATCATGGGCCAGTTCGTGGGCGCCATCAAAGGCATCGGCGAAGCCTGCGCCGCGCTGGATTTCCCGATCGTGTCGGGCAACGTGTCGCTGTATAACGAAACCGATGGCAAGGGCATCCTGCCCACCCCCACCATCGGCGGCGTGGGCCTGATCGACGACCTGTCGAACCTGATCGCGGGCCTGCCGTCCGAAGGCGACGTGGCCATCGTGATCGGCGAAACGCGCGGCCATCTGGGCCAGTCGGCGCTTGCCGCCGAGGCCTTCCGGATCGAGGAAGGCGACGCGCCCCCTGTTGATCTGGCGGCGGAACGCAAGCACGGCGAGTTCCTGCGTGCCAACCGCGCCCATGTGACCTCCGCGACCGACCTGTCCGATGGCGGCCTGGCCCTCGCGGCCTTCGAGATGGCCGAGGCTGCGGGCATCGGCGTCCGGCTGGACAGCGGCGACATCGCGCAACTGTTCGGAGAGGACCAGGCACGCTATCTGGTCGCCTGCACCGTCGAAGGCGCAGACGCCCTGTTGAAGGCCGCCGATGCGGCGGGTGTTCCTGCCGCCCAAGTGGGGGTCTTCGGCGGCTTGTCGGTGCAGATGGGCGATGACGCGGGCGATCTGGCGGAATTGTCGGACCTCTACCGCACCGCCTTTGCCAAGGCGATCCGGGGCGACATGCCGGATCACGCATGACGGTCAGGGCGCCGGCGGGCTATGCCGCCATCGTCACCGCCGCCGGCCGCGGCACCCGCGCGGGCGGTGAGCCGAAGCAATGGCGCGACCTTGCGGGCCGCAGCGTGCTGGCCCGGTCGCTGGAGGCCTTCGCGGGCTTCGACCGCGTGGTGCTGGTCGTCCATCCCGACGACATGGCCCGCGCGATCCGCGACTTCGCGGGCGGCGTGACCATCGTGACCGGGGGCGACACGCGCACCGCCAGCGTCATGGCCGGGCTGCAAGCCTTGGAAGGGCAGGCGACCCATGTCCTGATCCATGACGGCGCGCGCCCCCTGGTCAGCGATGCCGTCATCCAGGGCGTGATCGACGCGCTGCAGGCGGGCGCGCCTGCCGCCGCCCCGGCGCTGCCGGTCACCGATGCGCTGTGGCGCGGGACGGACAACGCCGTCACCGCCACCGCCGCCCGCGACGGCCTGTTCCGCGCGCAAACCCCGCAGGGTTTCACCTTGGATCAAATATCCACGGCGCACCGCCTGCACCCGCAGGATGCCGCCGACGATGTGGAACTGGCGCTCAAGTCCGGGATCCCGGTTGCGATTACCCCGGGGTCCGAGGACAATCTGAAGATCACCTTTCCCGCCGATTTCGCGCGGGCCGAACGGATACTGGGGACCGCGATGGATATCCGCCTTGGCAACGGCTTTGACGTTCACGCCTTCGGGCCGGGCGATCACGTCTGGCTGTGCGGGGTCCGGATCGCGCATGAGGCCGGTCTGATCGGCCATTCCGACGCCGATGTGGGGATGCACGCCCTGACCGACGCCATCTATGGCGCACTGGCCGAGGGCGACATAGGCCGCCACTTCCCTCCCAGCGACCCGCAATGGAAAGGCGCCGACAGCGCGATCTTCCTGGCGCATGCCGCCGACCTGGCCCGCGAACGGGGCTTCACCTTCGGCAATGCCGACGTGACGCTGATCTGCGAGGCCCCGAAAATCGGCCCCCATGCGGCTGCCATGCAGGCCCGGTTGGCCGCCATTATGGGCGTTGACGCCAGCCGCATCAGCGTCAAGGCCACCACATCCGAACGGCTGGGCTTCACCGGGCGGCGCGAGGGCATCGCCGCCATCGCCACCGCCGCGCTGATCAAGGCGTAAAACCATGATCACGATGATCACCACATTCTTCGGCATCGGCCGCCTGCGCCCCGGCCCCGGCACCTGGGGGTCCGCCGCCGCCGTCCTGCTGGCGGTGCTGGTCTATCAGGCCGGGGGCGCGCTGCTGATCCCGCTGGGCGCGGTGCTGGCGGCCCTGATCGGCTTCTGGGCCGTGCCGCAGGCCTTGCGCATGACGACCGACGAAGACCCGTCCTGGATCGTCATCGACGAGGTCGCGGGCCAGTGGCTCGCCATGTCCTTCACCGTGATCCCGCTGTGGCGGCACGGGATCTCGATCTTGGACGCCTGGCCGGGCTTCGTCGTGCCCTTCCTGCTGTTCCGCCTGTTCGACATCTGGAAGCCCTGGCTGGTGGGCCGCGCCGACCGGCAGGGCGGGGCCGTGGGCGTGATGATGGACGACCTGTGGGCCGGGCTGTTCGCAGGCATCGGATCCGTCGTCCTGGCCGGGGTTTACCATGGATTGCTGCAATGACCCTTGCCTCTGACGTGCTGGACGCCGCCCGCGCGCGCGGCGTGATGATCGCCACAGCGGAAAGCTGCACCGGCGGACTGATCGCGGGGGCGCTGACCGAGGTGCCGGGTTCATCCGACGCCGTAGACCGGGGCTTCGTCACCTATTCCAACGCCGCCAAGCGGCAGATGCTGGGCGTGCGCGCCGATACGCTGGACGCGCACGGCGCCGTCAGCGAACAGGTCGCCGCCGAGATGGCGTCCGGCGCGCTGCGCCATTCGGACGCGGGCATCGCCGTCTCGGTTACCGGCATCGCCGGCCCCGGTGGATCGGAACACAAGCCCGAGGGCCGCGTCTGCTTCGGCATCGCCCAACCCTTCGGCACCCGCACCGAGACGGTCGAGTTCGGCGCCATCGGCCGCCGCCAGGTCCGCGCCGCGACCGTGGATCACGCGCTGCAGATGCTGCTGGACGCGCTGCGCGGCTAGCAACGCGCGATGGGTTAACAGCCCCTTAACGCGGCCCCGCCACCCTTGTGCCTCATATGCAGGACGGGGGTTTTCCATGCCAAGTGTTGAGGAAATCGCCGCGCAGATCGTCGCGCGGGAAGGCGGTTACGTGAACGATCCCGACGATCCGGGCGGGGCCACGAACTATGGCGTCACCGTCGGGACGATGCAGTCCCTGGGCCTGGACCTGACCAAGGACGGTCGCGTGGACGCCACCGACGTGCGGATGCTGACCCGCGCGCAAGCGCAGCAGATCTTCGTGGAACATTACTTCCGCCGCCCGCGCCTGGCCGAACTGCCCGAACCCGTGCAGGCCAGCGTCTTCGACATGTATGTGAACGCCGGGACCAACGCGGTGAAGATCCTGCAACGGCTGGTCGCCCGCATGGGCTTTTCCGCGACGGCCGATGGCGTGGTCGGCCCGCAGACCATCGCCGCGGCCCATGACGCCGCAGCCGCTGCGCCTGCGCATTTTGCCGATGCCTATGGGATCGCGCGGCGCAACTACTACTACGCGCTTGCCGACCAGCGCCCCGCCAGCCGCAAATACGCGCGCAGCAAGGCAGGCGGCAAGGGCGGCTGGATCACCCGGGCCGAGGAGTTCATCCACCCCCGCTATCACCTGACCGAGGCCGAGCATCGCGAAAGGACCGCCAAATGGGCATGATCGACCGCTTCATCGGATTGGGCCAGGGTGTCACCGCGCTCGGCAGCGCCGCCACCGGCATGGCCGAGGTCTTCACCCAGAACGCCACCCGCAAGATGGAGCTTGAGGAGGAAGCCTATGCCCGCGCCATCGGCCAGCTGGGGCAGGAGTTCCAGGCCGTCCACCCCGGCTTTTTCGACAGCTTCGTCAACGGCTTGAACCGGCTTCCCCGACCGCTTCTGGCGCTTGGGACGATGGGCCTCTTTGTCTATGCCATGGTCGAGCCGCAGGGCTTCAGCCTGCGCATGATGGGCCTGCAACAGGTGCCCGAGCCCTTGTGGTGGCTGCTGGGCGCCATTGTCGGCTTCTATTTCGGCGCGCGCGAGGCGCATCATTTCCGTCACCGCGTCTGGCCTGCGGCCCAGGTGCAGACCAGCGTCACCACCACGCAAGGGGTCGCGGCGGTCCGGCCCGACGACGACTTTGCCGACAACGCGGCGCTGCGCGACTGGCTGGCGACCCTGCGCGAATAGGCCGCAGCCGCCGACACGCAAAACCGATGATGGCGACCAAGGGGGGACTTTTCCCCCCTTCGGCATGGGCCTATGTTGGGCGGAACCCAAGGAACCGCGCCATGATAGCAGAATTCGGCCATTTCGCCCTGATCCTCGCCTTTGCGGTCTCGCTGTTTCAGACGGTGGTGCCGATGGTCGGGGCCTCGAAAGGCTGGGGGGGATGGATGGACAGCGCCCGTCCCGCCGCCGTGGCGCAGTTCCTGCTGGTGGGCCTGGCCTTCGCGGCGCTGACGGTCGCGTTCGTCACCTCGGACTTTTCGCTGAAGCTGGTTTACGAGAATTCGCATACGGCCAAGCCGATGCTCTACAAGATCAGCGGGGTCTGGGGGAACCACGAAGGGTCGATGCTGCTCTGGGTGCTGATCCTGTCGCTGTTCGGGGCCACGGCGGCGGCATTCGGCGACAACCTGCCGCCTGCGCTGCGGGCGCGGGTGCTGGCGGTGCAGGCATCGATCGGCGCGGCGTTCTATGCCTTCATCATCTTCACCTCGAACCCGTTCCTGCGGCTGGCAAGCCCGCCCTTCGACGGACGCGACCTGAACCCGCTGCTGCAAGACCCCGGCCTCGCGTTCCATCCGCCGTTCCTTTACCTGGGCTATGTGGGCCTTTCGATGGCGTTCAGCTTCGCCGTTGCCGCCCTGATCGAGGGGCGGGTCGATGCCGCCTGGGCGCGGTGGGTGCGGCCCTGGACGCTGGCCGCCTGGATGTTCCTGACCATCGGCATCGCGCTGGGCAGTTGGTGGGCCTATTACGAGCTTGGCTGGGGCGGCTTCTGGTTCTGGGATCCGGTGGAAAACGCCAGCTTCATGCCCTGGCTGCTGGCCGCCGCCCTGCTGCATTCCGCCATCGTCGTCGAAAAGCGCGAGGCGTTGAAAAGCTGGACGATCCTGCTGGCGATCATGGCCTTTGGCTTTTCGATGATCGGGACGTTCATCGTGCGGTCGGGCGTGATCACATCCGTCCACAGCTTTGCCAGCGACCCCGCGCGGGGCGTGTTCATCCTGGGGATCCTGGTGGTCTTTACCGGCGGCGCGCTGACGCTTTATGCCGCGCGGGCGGGGCAGATGACCGCCAAGGGCGTCTTCGCGCCGCTGTCGCGCGAAGGCGCCCTGGTCCTGAACAACGTCCTGCTGGCGGTGTCGGCCTTCGTGGTCTTCATCGGCACCATGTGGCCGCTGATTGCGGAACTGCTGTGGGCGCGCAAGCTGTCGGTCGGCGCGCCCTTCTTCAATCAGGCCTTCACGCCCTTCATGATCGTGCTGGCGCTTGTGCTGCCCCTGGGGTCGATCCTGCCGTGGAAGCGCGCGACCCTGGGCCGGGCGATGCGGCCGCTGTGGCCCGCGCTTGCGCTGGCAGGGGCGGTGATGGCGCTGGTCTGGGCGGTGTCCACCGGCCGGTCGGCCATTGCGGTGATCGGCGCGGGCCTTGGCGCCTGGATCATCTTCGGCGCGCTGGCCGAACTGGTCCACCGCACTGGCCAGTCCGGCCTGTCGCGCCTTTTGCGCCTTCCGCGCGCCGACTGGGGCAAGGCAACCGCCCATGCGGGCCTGGGCGTCACCTTCATCGGCATCGCCCTGCTGACCGCCTGGCAGGTCGAGGATATCCGCGTGGCGCAAGTGGGCCAGCCCTTCCGGGTCGCCGATTACGACATCACGATTGCCAGCGTGGAGGAGGTCGAGGGACCGAACTACATCTCGACCACCGCCACGATGCAGGTCGCTCGGGATGGCCGCCCGGTCGCGACCCTGCATCCCGAAAAGCGCGTCTATCCCGTCCAGGCCATGCCCACGACCGAGGCCGCGATCGACAACGGCATCTTCCGCGACATCTATCTGGTGATCGGGGACGCGCAGGCCGACGGGGGATGGGCGGTGCGCATCTACATCAAGCCCTTCGCCAACTGGATCTGGGCGGGGGCGTTGCTGATGGCGCTTGGCGGGATCATCAGCCTGTCCGACCGCCGCTATCGCGTGGCCGCAGGGGCCCGCCGCACGCCTGCCAGGGCGGTGCCTGCGGAATGAAACGGCTTGTCCTTCTGATCGCCCTGCTGCTGCCCATGGCCGCCTTCGCCGTGCAGCCCGACGAGGTTCTGCCCGATCCCGCCGCCGAGGCGCGGGCGCGCGAGATCTCGCAAAAGCTGCGCTGCCCGGTCTGCCAGGGCGAGAATATCGACGAATCGAACGCGCCGGTCAGCCGCGACCTGCGGCTTTATGTCCGCGAGCGCATCGTGGCGGGCGACAGCAACGACCAGGTGATCGACGCCGTGGTGGACCGCTTCGGCGAGTTCGTGCTGTTCGAGCCGCGCGCCCGGGGCGGCAACCTGGTCCTGTGGCTGGCCGGCCCGGTCATGGCGCTGCTGGCCCTGCTGGGGGCTTGGCGGTTCCTGCGCAGCCGCGCGCAGGCCCGCCCCGAGACAGCCGAGACGCTGAGCCAGGCCGAACGCGAGCGCCTGGACCAGATCATGCGCGACTGACGCCGGGTCGCGCTTTTCCCCCCGCCGTTTTGCGGCATGATGCCCCGCAAAGAGGGGTGACACCATGAGTCATGAAACCATTGAATTCGCCGTCAGCGAGGGTGTCGCCACGCTGACCCTGAACCGCCCGCAGGTGATGAACGCGCTGAGCAGCCGGATGCGGGCCGAGATCACCCGGGCCGTGACCACGTTGCCCGAGGAGGCCCGCTGCCTGATCATCACCGGGGCGGGGCGCGGCTTCTGTTCTGGCCAGGACCTGACCGACCGGGCGGCGGCGGCCGATCTGGAAGGCACGCTGCGGGACGAATACGAACCCATGCTGCGGGCGATCCGGGCCTGCCGCGCGCCGGTGATCGCGGCGGTCAACGGGGTTGCGGCGGGGGCGGGCGCGAACCTGGCGCTTGCGGCGGACGTGGTGATCGCCGCCGAAAGCGCGAGCTTCATCCAGGCCTTCGCGCGGATCGGCCTGGTTCCCGACGCGGGCGGCACCTTTGTCATTCCGCGCGCCGTGGGGATGGCGCGGGCCATGGGCATGATGCTGTTCGCCGAACCCGTCAGCGCCCGCCAGGCCGCCGACTGGGGCCTGATTTGGGAAGCGTTGCCGGATGCGGATTTCGCCGATGGTGTCGCTGCCCGCGCCCGGCAACTGGCCCAAGGGCCGACCGCCGCCTATCTGGCGATCCGCGAGGCTGTCGCGGCATCCACCCAGAACGACCTGGACGCGCAACTTGCGCTGGAGGCGCGGCTGCAAGGCGCGGCGGGGCGGACGGCGGATTTCGCCGAAGGCGTGACCGCCTTTCTGGAAAAGCGCCCGGCGCGGTTTTCCGGACGCTAGGCGATCTGCACGAAACGCGGGGCCGGGGTGCGGTTGTCGAAAAAGGGCACCGTGTCCGGCACCGGCAGGGGCGCGTCCGGCGGCAGGCCCCCGATCAGGTCGGCCAGTTCGGCCAGCACCACCTCGGTGATGAAGGGCAGGTCCAGGGCGCGGGCCTGGGGCAGGGGCACCCAGTGCAGATGCGAAAGCTCGTCGCAGGCGCGGCTGAAATCGTCGGGATCGGTCGCCAGGCAGGCGGCATCGGCCACGAAGAAATGCGCGTCGAACCGGCGCGGGCGGCCCGGCGGCGTGATTGCCCGGAACAGATAGACCAGGTTTGATGCGTCCGGGCAAAGGCCCGCCTCGGCAAAGCCCGGCCAGGCGCTGCGGCCCGGGCGGCCGATCAGCTGGCCGGTTTCCTCGGCCAGTTCGCGCAGGGCGGCGGCGGCGATGGCCTGCGCGTCGGGCGCGGATCCGGGCCGGGGTTCGCGGGAAAGGCGGCTGCGATGCGGCTCGGCCAGGGCTGCTGCCAGGGGGGCCGTGGCGTCGGCGGCATCCACCGCGCCGCCCGGAAAGACGTATTTCGAGGGCATGAAGGCCGCCCCCGCGCCGCGCATTCCCATCAGCACCGACACGCCCGCGCCCGTCCTGCGCAGCAGGATGATCGTCGCGGCGTCCCGGATCGGCGTGGCCTCCCCCGTCACGACAAGGCCGAGGAGTCGGGGGCGCCAAAGCCGTGCATCCGCCGCGCCCATTGCAGCCCCACCATCGCCCCCTTGATGCGCGGCAACAGCAGCAGCGACAGGATAATCGCCCCCAGGCCGAAGGTCCAGATCATCGTCATGGCCGAAGGCCGCCAGGCGACATAGCAGGCCAGTAGCAAGGGCGCGCCCAGATGCGAGACCAGCAGGATCGTCAGATAGGCCGGGCCGTCGTCGGCCCGCTGGTGGTGCAGCGCCTCGTTGCAGGACGGGCAATGGTCGGCGACCTTCAGGAAGGACCGGAACAGCCGACCCTCGCCGCAGGCCGGGCAGCGGCCCATGGCCCCGCGCAGCATGGCCTGCCCGGTCGGGCGTTCGGTCGAATCGCGGGGGTCTTGGGACATGGCAATCTCCGGGCAGGGCGCGGGGCCAATGTAGGCGCTGGCCCGCCGTCCCGCCAGTCCCGAGGGCACGCGGCCCTCGGGGCGCGTCAGTGGACGGGCTGCATCGGAGCCATCAGCACGCGGTTGCGGCCCAGCGACTTGGCCGCGATCATGGCGCGGTCGGCGCGTTCCAGCGCGATCTCGGCCAGCATCTCGGGGCGGCTGATGCAGAAGGGCGCCTGTTCCAGCGCCACGCCTATCGACACCGTCGCCTGCACCTGCCCCCCGCCCGAGATGCGGGGCAAGGGCGTGGGATGTATCTCGACGGCGCGGCGGATCTCCTCGGCCAGGCGGAAGGCCTCGGCTTCGGTGGTGTCGGGCAGCACGACCAGGAACTCCTCTCCGCCAAGGCGGGCGGTCAGGCCCCGGTTCGCGACGATCCCCTCGACCCGGCGGGCGATGTCGCACAGCACCGCGTCGCCCGCGGCATGGCCGAAATTGTCGTTGATCGTCTTGAAGCGGTCCAGATCCAGCGCCATCACCGCAAAGGCGGAATGCTGGCGCATGGCGCATTGCGCGATCTCGGCCAGGTGGGGCTGCGCGTAGCGGCGGTTGTAAAGCCCGGTCAGCGGATCGGTCATGGCCCAGGCCATGTTGCGCTTCATCTCCTCGCGCCGGCTGTCGGCGCGGCGCTTGCGGTCCAGCTGGTTGCGCAGCGCCAGGGCCGCGATCTCGGCATTGTTGTCGCCGACGGGGTCGAGCGGCAGCACCTCGCTTGCGCCCAGATCCAGCGCGATAGCGCAGAGATCCTCGCGTTCGGGCGCGACAAGGACGGCAAAGCCCGCCTCCTTCGAGCCGTTGCGCGACCGCAGTTCCGACAACAGCCGCAGCCCGTCGCCCTTGCGGTCGATATCGGCGGCGATGATGTAAAGGTCCGCGCCGTCGCCGAGGGACGCCGCGCTCAGCGTCTCGTCGGGGCTGGAGATCGCGAAGCGGCAGTTCAGGCGCGGCTGCAGGATATGGCGCCACCGCTGCGCCCGCCCGGGCTGGTCGGCCACCAGGACGACATTGCCCGAGGGCGCATGGGCAAATTCCGACGCGGCCTCGGCCATGGCGAAGTCCGGCGCGTCGCCGGTTTCCGAATCGCGCAGCAAGCCGCGTACGCGGGCCAGCAGCATCTGCTCCTCGACCCGCGGGTCCAGCACGGCCGAGGCCCCGGCCTCCAGCGCCTCGATCCGGCGCTGGCCGTCGGCAAGCGCCAGCACCGGCGTGCGGGGCCGTTCCACCGCGACAAGCTGGAAGAAATCGGCCAGCGGCAGGTCCGCAAAGCCCGGGCCCAGCAGGACAAGGTCGGGCCGGCCCGAGCGCAGTTGCGACACCAGCTCCTCGGTCGTGGCGGCCGACAGGACGTCATAGCACGCCCCCGACAGCCGGACCTTCAAGGTGATCCGGCTTGTCGCGCTGCTTTCTGCAATAAGGATACGCGCGGTCATGAATGACGCCCCTTCCGACGGCCTTCCCGAAGAATGTCATTGATTCCTTAACAAAGCGTTTCCAAACAGTCGGCGAGCGAGTCGGAACAAGGGCCAGGCGATGACATATAAGCGAGAATCCGCGCAGGAACTGGCGACATCCGCCTTTCTCTACCTGGCCGGGCGGCCCGATCTGGTCGAGGCGTTCCTGGCCGCGACGGGCCTTCAGCCGCAGGATCTGCGTCAGGTGGCGACCAGCCCCGAGATGGCGCTGTATGTGCTGGACTACCTGCTGGAAGACGACCAGAGGGTGATCGAGGCGGCGGCCGAACTGGGCGTCGCGCCGGGCGACCTGATGCAGGCGCGGACCGCCCTGGCCGGTCCCGGCAGCTATGGCTGGCAGATCTGAGTTTGCGATTTGTTCACTTCTTGCGTCTAGACAGGGCGCCGGAGGTGACACATGCACGACCTGGTCAACCGCGCGATCGAGAAGTTCCTGCAGGAAGAATCCGTCCTGGGGGTCGAGGCTGGCCTGCTGCCCCCCAGCCTGATGCTGGAAGCCGCGGCCGAGCAGCTTGGCAAGCCCACCGACGAGCTGATCGAGGATCTGGGCGCCTGGCTGGTGCGGCAGGACGAGATTTGGCGCCTTCTGCGGTTCTGCGGCAGCGATTTCCTGGACTTCCTGCTGCGCCTGGACGAGTTGCCCGAACGCATCCGCCTGATCACCGACGATGTCGCCGTGCCCGAGATTGCCTTGTCGCGCAGCGCGGACGGCCTGGTCTGGGTCACGATCCCGGGCGAGGGGGCGGTCTGGACAGCGCTTCTCAGCGGGTTGCTGCGGGCGATGGCCGACGACTACGGCACGCTTTGCGTGATCACCCGCAGCGCCGAGGGGATCTGCATCGACGTGTCCGACCTGGCCTTCGCCGAGGCGCGGACCTTCCGCCTGTCCGCCCGGGCCAGCCAGGCATGAGCCGGGCCCTGACCCTGGGGCAGGCCGCGCTGGACCGGCTGATGCCCATGCACCTTTGCCTGGCCGAGGACGGCGCGATCCGTTTCGCCGGGCCGACCATGCAAAAGCTGGTGCCGCCCGGCGCGCAGGTGGTCGAGGATGTCTTCGTCGAGGCCAGGGGGGTGGAAACCGGCTGCGTGATCACGCAGATTCGCGCGTCCGAGCCGGGCAAGCGGCTGTCCCTGCGGCTGCGGCATCACCGGCAGATGGTGCTGCGCGGTCATGTCGTGGCGCCCGGCTTCGGCGGGCTGCTGTTGAACTTCGGCTTCGGGGTGTCGCTGTCCGATGCCGTCGCGGCCTTCGGGCTGACCGAGAACGACTTCGCCCCTTCGGAACTGGCGCTGGAACTGATGTTCCTGCAGGAAGCGAACCGGGCCATCCAGGGGGAACTGGCGCGCTTCAACCGCCACCTGATGCTGGCCCGCCAGGACGCCGAGCGAGAGGCCCATACCGATCCGCTGACGGGCGTGCTGAACCGCCGCGGCCTGCTGGCCGCGATGCGGGGCGCGCTGGATCCGCGCGGCGGACAGGGCTTTGCGCTGGTCCACCTGGATCTGGACAACTTCAAGCCCGTGAACGACAGCCTGGGCCATGCGGCCGGCGACCGCCTGCTGCGCGACGTGGCGCAGGTCCTGGGCCGCATGACCCGCAGCCGCGACCACGTGGCCCGGATCGGCGGGGACGAGTTCGTGCTGATCCTGGGCGGCGCCTGGACCTGCCAGGCGCTGACGCATATCGGCGCGCGGATCATCCGGGGGATCGAGCAGGTCTCGCCCGGCGATTGCCGCGTCTCGGCCAGCCTGGGGGTCGTCCTCTCGGCGGGCTATGGGCCCGACGACATCGACCGGATGCTGAATGATGCCGATGTCGCCCTGTATCGGTCGAAGCGGGCGGGCAAGGGGCGGGTGTCGGTGGCGCCCCTTCCCGCGGCCCCCGATCTCAGGCCGTTTCCAGCGCCGCGATGATGGCGCCGAAATCCGCGGCCTTCAGGCTGGCCCCCCCGACCAGGGCACCGTCCACATGGGGAATGGCAAAGATCTCGGCCGCATTGCCCGGCTTGACGCTGCCGCCGTAAAGCAGCCGCACCGCTGCCGCGTCCCCGACCTTGTCCGCCAGGCAGTCGCGCATCAGGCCATGAACCTCGGCGATCTGGTCGTTGGTGGGGGTGCGGCCGGTGCCGATGGCCCAGACCGGCTCATAGGCGATCACGGTATTGGCCGCCGTGGCCCTGGCGGGAATGGACCCGTCCAGTTGCGCGGCGATCACCGCCAGCGTTTCCCCGGCGTCGCGCTGCGCCTCGGTCTCTCCCACGCAGATGATCGCGGTCAGGCCTGCGGCATGGGCGGCGGCCGCCTTGGCCGCGACCGCCGCATCCGTCTCGCCATGATCGGCGCGGCGTTCGGAATGGCCCAGGATCACATAGGCCGCGCCCACATCCTTCAACTGCGCCGCCGCGATGTCGCCCGTATGCGCGCCCGAGGGGTTGGCATGGCAATCCTGCCCGCCAAGCGCAATGACAGTCCCGGCGCGCGCCTTCATCGGGTGCAGCAGCACGGCGGGCGGGCAGACCAGAACCTCGCAGCCCGGGGCGGGATGGGCCGCGACCAGGGCGTCGATCTCGGCCAAGGCGGCCAGATCGCCGTTCATCTTCCAGTTTCCGGCTGCCAGTTTGCGCGGTGCCATGCCATTCCTCCAAAGCTTTGCCCGTGGCTTAGGATGATGGGGAAGGCTGCGCAATCATGATAGCGCCGCAACCGGGCCGGAAATCATTCCCCGGCGCGGCTGCCTTCCAGCGGCTCGAACCGGACCGATTCGCCGCAGCCGCAGGCGTCGGTCACATTGGGGTTGCGGAACCGGAAGCCGGATTCCAGCAACCCGTTCTCATAGTCGATCTCGGTCCCGAACAGGAACATCTGCGCCTTGGGCGCGATCAGCACGCGGGCCGCGCCCTGTTCCACGACTTCCTCGTTGGGCCCGGCCTCCTCGACCAGATCCATGGTGTATTCCATTCCCGCGCAGCCGCCCTTCTTCAGCCCGATCCGCAGGCCGAAGGCGTTCCTGCCGCTCATCAGCCGGGCGATCTGGCGTTCGGCGGCGGGCGTGATGGTGACCGGAACCGATCCGGGAATGGCAAACATGGGCGCGATCCTTGCTGTTCCACCACAAGATAATCCCGCACCCCGCCCCCATCAAGACGCGGGCCTCCTGCTGCGGACTGCAAATATCCCACAGGGGGTCTGGGGGACGTGAAGTCCCCCAGCGACCGCCGCCAAAGGCGGCCTACATGAACCCCAGTTCCAGCCGCGCCTCGTCGGACATCATGTCCATGCCCCATTGCGGCTGAAAGGTCCCCCCCCCCCCCCCCCCCCCCCCCCCCCCCCCCCCCCCCCCCCCCCCCCCCCCCCCCCCCCCCCCCCCCCCCCCCCCCCCCCCCCCGACCGCCGCCAAAGGCGGCCTACATGAACCCCAGTTCCAGCCGCGCCTCGTCGGACATCATGTCCATGCCCCATTGCGGCTGAAAGGTCATTTCCACATCGACCTGCTTGACGCCCGGAATGGCCTCGACCGCGTCGGCGACCCAGGCCGGCATCTCGCCCGCGACGGGGCAGCCCGGCGCGGTCAGGGTCATGATGACCCGCACCTCGTTCTGGTCGTTGATGTCGATCGTGTAGATCAGCCCCAGGTCGAAGATGTTGACCGGGATTTCCGGGTCATAGACGGTCTTGCAGGCCTCCACCACGCTGTCATACAGCGGATGGTCGGTGGTCGAGGGCGCGATCAGCGGGGCGCCTTCCTGCAACTCGGTCATGGCGTGTTCCTGTCGAATTTGCTCTGATATAGGCGCAGACTCCCCCCAAGTCCAGAGAGGGCGCATTGCGAAGCCCGTTCCCTTTCGCTAGACACGCCCGGTTCCAGCGACAGGCACGACCATGAGCGAGCGTTTCCACTTCACCTTGCAGGCGACCGACGGACGGGCGCGGACCGGCACCATCCACACGCCGCGCGGCGAGATCCGCACGCCCGCCTTCATGCCCGTGGGCACCGCCGCCACCGTCAAGGCGATGCTGCCGGAATCGGTGCGCGCGACGGGGGCCGACATCCTGCTGGGCAACACCTATCACCTGATGCTGCGCCCCGGCGCGGAACGCATCGCCCGGCTGGGCGGGTTGCACCGCTTCATGAACTGGGACCGGCCGATCCTGACCGACTCGGGCGGCTTCCAGGTGATGTCGCTGGCCGCCCTGCGCAAGCTGACGGAAGACGGCGTCACCTTCTCGTCCCATATCGACGGGTCGCGCCACCTGCTGTCCCCGGAAACCAGCATGGAAATCCAGCGCCTGCTGGGCAGCGACATCGTGATGTGCTTCGACGAATGCCCGGCCCTGCCCGCGACCGAAGACGCCGTGGCGCAGTCCATGCGCCTGTCGATGCGATGGGCGCAGCGGTCGCGCGACGCCTTTGGCGACCGTCCCGGCCATGCGCTGTTCGGCATCATGCAGGGCGGCGTCACGAAGGATCTGCGCGAGGAATCCGCCAAGGCCCTGACATCCATCGGCTTCGACGGCTATGCCATCGGCGGCCTGGCCGTGGGCGAGGGGCAGGAGGCGATGTTCGGCGTCCTCGACTACGCCCCCGGTTTCCTGCCCGCCGACAAGCCGCGATACCTGATGGGGGTGGGCAAGCCCGACGACATCGTGGGCGCGGTGCAGCGGGGCGTGGACATGATGGACTGCGTTCTGCCCTCGCGGTCGGGGCGCACCGGGCAGGCCTGGACGCGGCGCGGCCCGGTCGCCATCAAGAACGCGCGCCACGCCGACGACCCCCGTCCGCTGGACGAGGATTGCACCTGTCCGGCCTGCGCCGGATACAGCCGCGCCTATCTGCACCACGTCTTCCGCGCGGGCGAGATGATCTCGGGGATGCTGCTGACCTGGCACAACCTGCATTACTTCCAGGAACTGATGGCGGGCCTGCGCGGGGCCATCGCGGAAGGGCGTCTGGACGATTTCGTGGCCGATTTTCATGCAATGCGGGCACAGGGCGACATCCCGCCGCCGTGATCCGTCAGCGCGGTTGACCAAAAACGCTTTTCATCGGGGGAACTTGGGCTTATCCGTTCCCAATTGGCGGACGAACCGCCCGGCAGAAGGCCCCCATGAGCGACGACATCATCACGATTACCAGGACCGAGGATCTGGCCCGCTTCTGCGAGGCGGCGAAATCGGCCCCCTATGTCACGGTCGATACCGAATTCCTGCGCGAACGGACCTATTGGTCCAAGCTGTGCCTGATCCAGATGGCCCTGCCGCCCGCATCGACCCCCAAGGCCCCGGGGGGCGAGGCCGTGCTGGTCGATCCCCTGGCCGAGGGGCTGTCGCTGGAGCCGCTTTACGACCTGTTCCGCCACGAAGGCACGGTCAAGGTGTTCCACGCCGCCCGCCAGGATCTGGAGATCTTCTTCCACGACGCGGGCCTGTTCCCCGTGCCGCTGTTCGACACCCAGGTCGCCGCGATGGTCTGCGGCTTTGGCGAACAGGTCGGCTATGAAACCCTGGTGCGCAAGATCGCGCGGGCGAACCTGGACAAGTCCTCGCGCTTCACCGACTGGTCGCGCCGCCCCTTGTCGGACGCGCAGGCGGCCTATGCGCTGGCCGACGTGACGCATCTGCGCGTGATCTATGAGTTTCTCTCGGCCGAGCTGCGCAAGAATGGCCGCGAAAGCTGGCTGGCCGAGGAGGTCGCGGTCCTGGAAGACCCCGAAACCTATATCACCCGCCCCGAGGAAGCCTGGCTCAAGGTCCGCACGCGCACCAACTCGCCCCGGTTCCTGGCGATCCTGCGCGAACTGGCGCGCTTCCGCGAGGCCTATGCCCAGGAACGCGACATCCCCCGGTCGCGCGTCTTCAAGGACGACGCCATGATCGAGGTCGCCTCGACCAAGCCCGCGACCGAGGCCGATCTGGGCCGCTCGCGCCTGCTCTTGCGCGAGGCCCGCAAGGGCGAGATCGCGAACGGCATCCTGGCCGCCGTCAAGGCGGGGCTGGAGACGAAGGATCTGCCCCAGGCCAGGGCCGAGGAGCCCGGCAAGCCCGGCAATGCCGCGCTGTCGGACCTGCTGCGGGTGCTGCTCAAGGCCAAGGCGGATGCGTCGGGGGTGGCGCCAAAGCTGATCGCCTCGTCCGCGGAACTGGACGCCATCGCCCAGGGCGAACGGGATCTGCCCGCGCTGAAGGGCTGGCGGGCCGAGGTCTTTGGCCAGGACGCCCTGCGCCTTGCGGGCGGAGAGATCGCGCTGTCCGCCAAGGGCGGCTCCGTGCGCGTCGTGCCCGTGGGCTAGGGCCCATGCCCGCGCCGCTGGTCCTGACCCGCCCGTGGCCCGAAGACGCCCCCGTCATTGCCGAGGCGTTGTCGGACTGGCAGGTGGCCCGCTGGCTGACCGCCGTGCCCTGGCCTTACCGCCCGGCGGATGCGGCGGCCTTCATCGACGGCGCGGGCCTTGAGGAATACGCCGTCCGGCAGGATGACCGGTTGGTCGGCATGGTGCGCGCCTCGGGCAGCTTCGGCATCTGGATGGCCCCTTTCGCGCAGGGGCAGGGGCTGGCCGGACGCGCCGCCGTGCTGGCCTTGTCGCGCCGGTTCCGCAACGGTGCCCCCGTCATCGAGGCGAACCACCTGCGGGACAACGCCGCCTGCGCCGGACTTCTGGCGCGGCTTGGCTTTCGGCCCGCAGAGGAGGTCATGCTGTGGTCCCAGCCGCAGGGCCGCCTTTTGCCCGGCCTGTCGCTGCGCCTGACGCGCGCCGATTTCGCCCGCCGCCACGCCATCCGCCTGACAACGCCCCGCCTGCTGATCGAGCCCTTCCAGCCCGCCGATCTGCCCGACCTGCACCGCATTGCGACGCTGCCCGAAGTCGCCTCGAAGCTGCTGCTGTTCCGCCCCGGCATGACGCCCGGGGACATCGCCCCGCTGTTCCAGTCCGACGGCCTGCTGCCGCCCATGCGGCTGACCGTGCGGCATGGCGGGCACGTGGTGGGCTCCATCGGCATCAGCGCGGGCGATCCGCCGCGGGTCTTCTATTTCCTGGATCCCGCCCTGTCCGGGCAGGGCTTGGGCGAGGAGATGGGCCGCGCCTTCCTGGCCGAGATCAAAGCCCGCTTCGACCCGCCGGAACTGCTGGCCGACGTGTTCCTGGACAACCAGCCGTCGCGGCGTTTGCTGAAGAACCTGGGCTTCCAGCGGGATCAGGACCGGATGCTGTCCTCGCTGGGCCGCAGCGAACCCGCGCCCGCCGCCGTTTATCGCTGGCGCAGGCGTCTCTAGCCCTGGCTTGTGCCCGTGGGCTGCGGGGCCTGCGGCAGCGTGATCACCTTGAACAGGGCGCGGCGCGATTCGGGGCTGTCGGTCAGCCTTGCGGGACGTTCGCCGGTGGCAAGCGCCAGCGGCCGCAGCGGGGTTCCGGTCCGCCGGTCCCCCTCGAACCCGGAAGGCGAGGGGGGCAGCGTCTTGCCGCCCTTCAGGATCGGGATCACCTCGTCCTGGGTCAGGTCGAAGCGGCGGGGGGCGACGCCGATCTGGCCCTCGGCGATGATGCAGCCCAGGGCGCGCGTCACGTCGCCCAGATCCGAGGTCAGGGGCAGCAGCAGCATCCGCGCCGACAGTTCGGGCCGCGCGTAATCGGCCTTGGCGTGCAGCGTCATCTGCGCAAGCTGCGGGGCGCGGAACACCGATTCCAGCACGTCGGACAGCCGCCCGCGCGAACTGGGATTGGCCAGCGAACAAAAGGCCATGCCGCGCACCTCCATCCCCATCAGGTCGATCAGGTGCTGTCCGGCAAGGCGAAAGCGCGCCGCACCCGGCGCGATGCGTTCCAGGATGAAGGCATAGTCCAGCGCCCGGCGGATGCCCTGGGGCTGGATGTCGGACCGCGCAGGCACCGCACGGTTGCCCCGCAGGCTGTCCCAATAGGCCCGCACGTCGCCCAGGAGCCGGGCGGGCTGCATCGGGTTGAAGTCCGCAAGCTGCAAGATCTGGCCTGTCCGATCCGCCACGGGCGGATGCGCCGTTGTGTCGTCCTGGCAGTTCGACAATGTCGTACCCTCGTTACCGATACGCATCCAGACACACGGATGCCTTGTTACTCCAATGGCATGATAAACATAACTTCGGACCCTGCCGAGTCGTTTTCCTAACGAATGGTTAAAACGCCCGGTGCAAGCCTTCGGTTTCCCGGGTCTTGACCGCCCGGCACGGCTGGTCCATCCCGCCGCTACGCCACCAACAAAGGACGCCCCATGGACCGCACCGGCCTGCTGATCATCCTGTCATCGCCCTCGGGCGCGGGGAAATCGACTCTGGCGCGGCGGCTGATGGACTGGGATCCCTCCTTGCGGTTTTCGGTCTCGGCCACCACGCGCCCGCCCCGCCCGGGCGAGGTCGAGGGGCAGCATTACTATTTCACCACCCCCGGCGCCTTCCGCCAGATGGTGGAACAGGGCCAGATGCTGGAATATGCCGAGGTGTTCGGCAACCTTTACGGCAGCCCCCGCGCCCCGGTCGAGGCCGCGATGCGCGACGGGCGCGACACGCTGTTCGACGTGGACTGGCAGGGCGGCCAGCAGATCCGCGCCTCCGCCCTGGGGGGGCATGTGGTGTCGATCTTCGTGCTGCCGCCGTCCTTGCCGGAACTGGAACGGCGCCTGCGCGCCCGGGGCCAGGACAGCGACGCGGTGATCGCCGGACGGATGGAGAAAAGCCGGGCCGAGATCAGCCATTGGGCGGAATACGATTACGTCCTGGTCAACGACGACCTGGATGAAACCGAACAGCGCCTGCGCGCCATCCTGACCGCCGAACGCCTGCGCCGTGACCGGCAGGGGGGTCTTGGCCGCTTCGTCAAGCACCTGATGGAGGAGGACGCATGATCTGGGAACTGGAGGGCATCGCCCCGCGCGTCGCAGCGGATGCCTGGGTCGCACCCGACGCGCAGGTGATCGGGAATGTGGTCGTCGAGGAAGGCGCCTCGGTCTGGTGGGGCGCGGTGCTGCGCGGCGACACCGAGGAGATCCGCGTGGGGCGCGGCAGCAATGTCCAGGATCTGTGCGTGCTGCACACCGATCCGGGCTGTCCGCTGGTGATCGGCGCGGATTGCACGGTCGGCCACCGCGCGATCCTGCACGGCTGCACCATCGGCGACGGCGCGCTGGTGGGCATGGGCGCCACGATCCTGAACGGCGCGAAGATCGGCGCGGGCGCCCTGATCGGCGCGGGTGCCCTGATCGCCGAGAACAAGGAAATCCCGCCCGGCGCCCTGGTCATGGGCGCGCCCGGCAAGGTCGTGCGGATGCTGGACGATGCCGCGCGGGCCGGGCTGATCCGGTCGGCCGAACGATACCGCGCCAATGCCGCGCGGTTCCGGGCCGGGTTGCGGCAGATCGGCTGATGGACGCGCCGCGCCGGGCCTCGGACCTGCTGGAGGGCGTGCCGGTCCCGATGCTGGCCGTCGATGGCCGGGCCCGCACCATCGCGGCCAACCGCGCGGCGGTGGCGCTGTTCGGCGGGGCCGACCTGCTGAACCGGCCCTTCGTGACGGTGCTGCGCCACCCGGCGGTAGTCGCGGCGGTGGACGGGGTGCTGGATCCCGACCGTCATCCCGAACCCGCCTCTGCCGACGGGGTGGTGCGTCTGCACGCGGTGATTTTGGCCGACGGGCGCGACATCGCGGCGGACATCACCGTGGCGCGGCTGCCCCTGGCCCTGGGTCGGGGGGCGACCATCGCCGTTCTGGACCGCTCCGAGGCCGAGGAGGCCGAGCAGATGCGCCGCGACTTCGTGGCCAATGTCAGCCACGAGCTGAAGACGCCGCTGACCGCGATGATCGGCTTTATCGAAACCCTGCGCGGCCCGGCCCGCGACGACGCCCGCGCGCGCGACCGCTTCCTGGACATCATGGAACGCGAGGCGGCGCGCATGAACCGCCTGGTCAGCGACCTGCTGTCGCTGAGCCGCGTCCAGGCCGAGGAACGCCGTCGCCCCGGGGGCCAGGTCGATCTGCCGCTGCTGCTGCGCGGCGTGCTGGCGACGATGGATCCGGCTGCTACGGCGGCGGGCGTCGTGGTTGAAACCCAAGGCATCATGGGCAGCCAGATTGTGCCGGGCGACCCCGACCAGTTGGTGCAGGTCTTCCAGAACCTGATCGAGAATGCGCTGAAATACGGCGGATCGGGCGGATACCTGGGCGTCTCCCTGCGCCGCATTGACCACGAGCCCCTGCTGCGCGGCCCCGCCTGGGCGGTCGAGATCCGCGACCGGGGCGAGGGGATCGAGGGGATGCACCTTCCCCGCCTGACCGAACGCTTCTACCGCGTGGACGCCCATCGGTCCCGCGCGCAGGGCGGCACCGGCCTGGGCCTTGCCATCGTCAAGCATATCGTGAACCGCCATCGCGGCCGGCTGCGCATCGACAGCACGCGCGGGCAGGGCAGCGCCTTCACGGTGATCTTGCCGGAAAGCGCCAGCCGGGGTTAGGGTTTGCCGGTGGCGGGCCTGCGTTCCCTGACCTATAACCCTTGCAACCCACGGACCGGAGGCCGCCGATGACCCAGACACCCCAACCCGATCCCGCCAAGCTGGCCGCCGCCCGCGCTGCCGTGGCCCTGGTCAGGGACGGCATGAAGCTGGGCCTGGGCACCGGATCGACCGCCAGCGTCATGGTCCGCGAACTGGCCGCCCGCGCGCGCGCCGAGGGGCTGAGGCTGCGCTGCGCCGCGACATCGAAGGCCACCTGCGAACTGGCCGAAAGCCTGGGCCTGTCCATCGAAAGCCTGGACCAGATCGGCTGGCTGGACATGACCATCGACGGCGCCGACGAGGTCGATCCCGACCTGCACCTGATCAAGGGCGGCGGCGGCGCGCATCTGCGCGAAAAGATCGTGGCCGCCGCCAGCCGCCGGATGGTGGTGATCGCCGATCCGGCCAAGGTCGTGGAACAGCTGGGCGCCTTTCCCCTGCCGGTCGAGGTGATCCAGTTCGGGTTCGAGACCACCCGCACCCTGATCCGCCGCGCCCTTGACGACCTGGGCCTTGGAGACCGCGAGGTGCTGCACCGCCTGAAGGGCAGCGATCCCTGGGTCACGGACGAGGGGAACTGGATCCTGGACCTGCACCTGAAATGCATCCCCAATCCCGTCGCGCTGGCCCGTGCGCTGGCCGCCATTCCGGGGGTCGTGGAACACGGGCTGTTTTTGGGCATGTGCAGCCTTGCCATCATCGGCAAGCCCGACGGCACCGTTGTCCGGCTGGACCGCAACGCCGACATCGACGCCGACATGCTGGCGGGCGAGGGGGACCAGCCATGAGCTTCGATTATGACCTGTTCGTGATCGGCGGCGGATCGGGCGGGGTCCGCGCTGCGCGGGTCGCTGCGGGCGAACACGGCGCGCGCGTGGCCCTGGCCGAGGAAAGCCGCATGGGCGGCACCTGCGTGATCCGGGGCTGCGTCCCGAAGAAGCTGATGATCTTCGCAAGCCAAGCGGGCCTGATGGCCGAGGAAATGCGCGGCTATGGCTGGGAGGGCGCGCAGGCAGGCCGCTTCGACTGGACGGTGTTCCGGCAGAAACTGGACGCCGAACTGACCCGGCTGGAACTGATCTATACCGCGAACCTGGAAAAGGCCGGGGTCCAGATCTTCCACCAGCGCGCCACGGTCGTGGATGCCCACACGGTCGCCCTGGCCGACGGCACCCGCAAGACCGCCAAGCACATCCTGATCGCGGTCGGCGGCCGCCCCGCGCTGCCCGGCATTCCGGGTGAGGAACTGGGCCTGATCTCGGACGACCTGTTCCTGCTGGACAGGCTGCCGCGCCGGGTGCTGCTGGTCGGAGGCGGCTATATCGCCTGCGAATTCGCCACCATCCTGGCGGGGTTGGGTTGCGAGACGGTGCAGGCCTATCGCGGCGACGCGGTGCTGCGCGGCTTTGACCGGCAGGCCCGCGACATGGCGACGCTGCAACTGTCCGACATCGGCATCGACCTGCGCCTGAACGTCACCCCGACCGCGCTGGAACGCGCGGGCGAGGGCGTCAGCGTCACCTTCAGCGACGGCAGCCGAGAGGATTTCGACGCGGTGATCTGGGCCACCGGGCGCAACCCCTATACGGGCGGGTTGGGGCTGGAGGAGACCGGCGTCCACCTGCGCCCGAACGGCGCGATTGCCGTGGACGAATGGTCGCAGACGGCGGTGCCCTCGATCTTCGCGGTGGGGGACGTGACCGACCGGGTGAACCTGACGCCCGTGGCGATCCGCGAAGGCCACGCCTTCGCCGACACGATCTTTGGCGGGCGGGCGCGCAAGGTCAGCCACCACGATATCGCCAGCACCGCCTATCTGCGCCCGCACGAGGCGGCCCAGATCGGGTTGACCGAGGAACAGGCCTGCGCGCGCGGCGACGTGGATGTCTATGCCACGGTGTTCCGTCCCATGCGGTCGATGTTCGCGGGCAGCAACGCCCGGGTGATGATGAAGCTGCTGGTGGACCCCGAAACCGACCGGGTGCTGGGCTGCCACATCTTCGGGCCTGATGCGGGCGAGATGATCCAGCTGGCCGCGATCCCCATCACCATGGGCGCGACCAAGGCCGATTTCGACGCGACGGTGGCCGTCCACCCCACCGCGGCCGAGGAGCTGGTCACGATGCGCCAGCCTGCGCGGCGGCACCGGCTGGAGATTCCTGCACAGGCTGCAACCGCCTGACAATTGCGACAGATCGGCGCGGGCGGGGGGCCGTCGGGTTGACTTTTCCCCCCGCTGCACCAGTTTTCAAACAACGGAATTCCGAAGAAGAAAGAAGGACCACGGATGGCAAGTCAGGGCCCTTGGGGCGGCGGAAGCGGCGGAGGAGATGACGAGGATCGCGACAAGCGTCCGGTGAACCGCCCCTGGGGACAGCAGCAACCGCCACGGGGGCCGCAGCGCCCCGGCGGCCCGCAGCAGATGCCCGAGATCGAGGAACTGATGAAGAAGGGCCAGGAACGCCTGCGCGTGCTGATGGGCGGGCGCGGCAGCGGCCCCGGCCCGAATGGCGGCGGACGCCGTCCCGCGGGCGGCCCCGGCCTGCAGATGAACCGCACCACGCTGACCATCGGCGGGCTGGTGCTGCTGGCGCTCTGGGCATTCGCCAGCTTCTACCGCGTCCAGACCAACGAAAAGAGCGTCGAGTTCCTGTTCGGCCGCGCCGTCGCCGTGGGTTCCGAAGGCCTGAACTTCGCCCCCTGGCCCATCGTCACCGCCGAGGTGATCCCCGTCACCAACGAACGCGTGACCGAGATCGGCACGGGCCGCGAGGGCGAGATGGACAACGGGCTGATGCTGACCCGCGACCAGAACATCGTGGACATGGAATACCAGGTGGTCTGGAACATCTCGGACCCCGAAAAATTCCTGTTCAACCTGGCCGATCCCGCCGACACCATGCGCGCGGTGGCGGAATCGTCGATGCGCGACATCATCGCGCGCAGCGAATTGGCGCCGATCCTGAACCGCGACCGGGGCACCATCGCCAACGACCTTCAGGCCTCGGTCCAGGAAACGCTGGACGCCTATCAGGCCGGCATCAACGTGGTCCGCGTCAACCTGGACCGCGCCGACCCGCCGGCCGAGGTGATCGACGCCTTTCGCGAGGTGCAGGCCGCCCAGCAGGAACGCGACCGGCTTGAGAAGGAGGCCGACGCCTATGCCAACCGCGTCCTGGCGCAGGCGCGCGGCGACGCGGCGCAGGCCCTGGAACAGGCCGAGGCCTATCGCGCCCAGGCCGTCAACACCGCCCAGGGCGAGGCCGCGCGCTTCAATTCGATCTACGAGGAATATGTGAAGGCGCCCGAAGTGACCCGCCGCCGGATGTATCTGGAAACCATGGAAAACGTCCTTGGCCGCGTGGACAAGGTCATCATCGGCGAAGGCATGGATGGGCAGGGGACGGGCGTGGTGCCCTTCCTGCCGCTGGACCAGCTGCGCCGCGGGGGCGAGACCACCACCAATACCGGCACGAACACCGGGGGGAACAACTGATGGCCGCGCGTCGCATTACCTTGTCCACGCTGGCCATCCCGCTGCTGATCGCGGTGGCCGTGCTGGTCGCGTCGTCCCTGTTCATCGTGGATGAACGCGAAAAGGCCCTGGTGCTGCGCCTAGGCCGCGTGGTCGATGTCAAGGAGGAACCGGGCCTTGGCTTCAAGCTGCCCTTCCTCGACAACGTGGAAAAATACGACGGCCGCATCCTGGGCCTGCCCACCGTTCCGCTGGAGGTCACGCCGCTGGACGACCGCCGCCTGATCGTGGACGCCTTTGCCCGCTGGCGCATCACCGACGTGGTTCGCTTCCGCCAGGCGGTGGGCGCGGGCGGCATCCAGGGCGCGCAGGGCCGGCTGGAGCCCATCGTGCGCAACGCCATCCGCGAGGTGCTGGGCACGGTCCCGTCCACCAGCGTGCTGTCGGACGACCGCACCGCCCTGATGAACCAGATCCGGGACGAGGCGCGGGGCAATTCCGAAGGCCTGGGGGTCGAGATCATCGACGTGCGCCTGACCCGCACCGACCTGCCCGAGCAGAACCTGAACGCGACCTATGCCCGGATGCGCGCCGAACGCCAGCGCGAGGCCGCCGACGAGATCGCGCGCGGCGGAGAGGCCGCGCAGCGGGTGCGCGCCGCGGCCGACCGGACCGTGACGGAACTGACCTCGGAAGCGTCCAAGCGGGCCGAGATCGTGCGCGGCGAGGCCGACGCCCAGCGGAACGCCATCTATGCCGATGCCTTCGGCCGCGACCCCGAGTTCTTCGCCTTCACCCGGTCGATGACCTCTTATGAACGGGCGCTCAAGGGCGAGAACAGCTCTCTGGTCTTGCAGCCGAATGGCGAGTTCTTCAACTATCTGCGCGACGACGGGGCCAGCCGCGCCAACCCTTCGCCCACGCCGGTTCCGGCGGGCAATTCGGCGGGCGATATCCTGACCCCCACCGCTGCCGGAGAGGAGGAGGGCCTGGTCACGCCCACCGTCACCGACCGCGAGGGCAACCGCCTGGGCGAAAGCGCGGGCGTCACCCTGACCCCCGTGCCGGAAATGCTGACGACCCCCCCGCAGCAAGGCCAGGCGGTGACTGCCCCCGCCGCAGGCGACGCCCCGCCGGTGGAACCGGGTCAGGCGCCCGCCACCGATCCCAGCGGCGGAGCCGCCGCGCCGTCGCCCGATGGGGACGATCCGGTGTCCCCGGCCGAACCGGCGGAATAAGGAAAAGGGCGGATGGGACACCATCCGCCCTTTCTGCAATAAATGTCACGATCAGTTCACTGCCCGAGAGCGTGGTTTATTTGCAACGCCCACCTATTTCTTCTTCATATCCCTCGGTCCCCGGCCCATGTCGTGACCAGGGCATCCTGCGCAAGATGAGGACATCCGCATGAAGACGCTTTCTCCTCGGCATCTCCTGACCGCCTCGGCATTGGCCGTGACCGTCGGCCTTGGCTTTGCTGCCGCCCAAGACGCGCCGCAGCCCGACATCTCGCCCGAGGCGAGCCAGCAGGCGCAAGAGGCGGCGAACAAGAACGAACCGCTGTCGGCTCCCGCGACGGGTTCAAACCAGGTCATGCCCGACAGCTTTGCCGATCTGGTCCAGCAGGTCGCGCCCGCCGTCGTGAACATCACCACCAGCGCCGTGGTCGCCCAGCCGACCGGCGGGGGCGAGGGCGGGCCGATGTTCCCCGAGGGCAGCCCGTTTTCCGACCTGTTCCGCGACTTCGGCATTCCCGGCCTGCCGGGCCAGCCGGGCCAGGGCGGCCCCCGGATGCCGCAGCGGTCGAACGCGCTCGGGTCCGGGTTCGTGATTTCGGCGGACGGCTTCATCGTCACCAACAACCACGTGATCGAGGGCGCGGACGAGATCGAGATCGAGTTCTATTCGGGCAACACCCTGCCCGCCAAGGTGGTGGGCACCGACCCCAACACCGACGTGGCGCTGCTGAAGGTCGAAAGCAAGGATCCGCTGCCCTTCGTGAAGTTCGGCAACTCGGACGAGGCGCGGGTGGGGGATTGGGTCCTGGCGCTTGGCAACCCCCTGGGGCAGGGCTTTTCGGCCAGTTCGGGGATCGTGTCGGCGCGCAACCGCGAATTGTCGGGCACCTATGACGATTACCTGCAAACCGACGCGGCCATCAACCGCGGCAATTCGGGCGGGCCGCTGTTCAACCTCCAGGGCGAGGTCGTGGGCGTGAACACCGCGATCCTGTCGCCCAACGGCGGGTCCATCGGCATCGGCTTTTCCATGGCGTCCAACGTCGTCTCCACCGTCGTGGACCAGTTGCGCGAGTTCGGCGAAACCCGGCGCGGCTGGCTGGGCGTCAAGATCCAGGACGTGACCCCCGACATGGCCGAGGCGCTTGGCCTGGCCGCCGAATCCGGCGCGATGGTGACGGACGTTCCCGAAGGCCCCGCGAAAGAGGCCGGGATGCGCGCGGGCGACGTGATCACCAGCTTTGCCGGGGCCGAGGTCAAGGATACCCGCAGCCTGGTCCGCCGCGTGGCCGAAGCGCCTGCCGGCGAACCCGTCGAGGTCGTGGTGCAGCGCCAGGACGGCCCGGTCACGCTGTCCGTGACGCTGGGCCGCCGCGAAACGGCGGAAGGCACCGGCGAGTCGCCGCAGGAAAGGGGCAACAGTGCCGCGCCCCAGGACGTGCTGGGCATGTCGCTGTCCGTCCTGACGCCCGAGATGGCGCAGGAGATGGGCCTGGAGGGCGACATGAAGGGCCTGGTCGTCCGCGAGGTCGATCCGGCCAGCGAAGCCGCCGAAAAGGGCCTTGCCCCCGGCGACATCATCACCGAGGCGGGCCAGCAGCCCGTGGCCTCGATCGCCGACCTGAACGCCCGCATCGACGAAACGCGCGAGGCGGGCCGCAAGTCGCTGCTGGTCCTGGTGCGCCGCGACGGCGAGCCGCGCTTCGTGGCCCTGCCGGTCGGCGAGCGCTGATCCTGCCCTTGTGGCATCAAGGGGCGGTCCTGCGGGGCCGCCCCTTTTCCTTGCGAATCCCTGGGGCAATCCGGCCATGTCCGACGACGCACCGCTGATCCTGACCGCGCAACTGGACAATGCCAGCTTTGCCCATTTCCAGACCATGCGGCAGCGGCATTTCCCGGCCGCGCGCAACCACATTCCCGCGCATCTGACGCTGTTTCATCACCTGCCGGGCGACCGCATCGGCTGGATCGCGCAGGAACTGGACCGGATGGCCGCGGATACCGCGCCTGTCGCGGGCCGCGTGGCGGGGCTGCGGTTCTTGGGCAAAGGCGTGGCCTATGACCTCGACTGTCCCGGAATCGAGCGGCTGCGGGCGGCGTTGTCCGCCATCTTCGCCGATCACCTGACCCCGCAGGACCGCCAGCGCATCAGGCCGCATGTGACGATCCAGAACAAGGCCGCCCCGGCGGACGCCCGAAGGCTGTTCGACGACCTGTCCGCTGGCTTCCAGCCCTTTCCCTTCACGGCGACGGGGTTCCTGCTGTGGCGCTATCGCGGCGGGCCCTGGGATGCGGCGGGCGAGTTTCCCTTTGCCGGTTGACGGCCCGCGCCCCTTTTCATTGCGGGACCGATGGCCTATCTGCCCCCTGCACAGCAAAGGACGATAGCCATGGCCCGCATCACCTATATCGAGCATAACGGAACCCGCCACGAGGTTGACGTGAAGCCCGGCATGACGGTGATGGAAGGCGCGCGCGACAACGGCGTGCCCGGCATCGACGCCGATTGCGGCGGTGCCTGCGCCTGTTCGACCTGTCATGTCTATGTCGATCCTGCCTGGGTCGATCAGCTTCCCCCGAAGGATCCGATGGAGGAGGACATGCTGGACTTCGCCTATCAGCCCGATCCCGAACGCTCGCGCCTGACCTGCCAGATCAAGGTGACGGATGCGCTGGACGGGCTGGTCGTTCAGCTGCCCGAACGCCAGATCTGATCGGGGCAAGCTTTCCGCTTGGTCGACTTGCAGGGTGGGGTGGAACCCCACCTACGGGCTCGCCACCGGCGATCCAGAAGACTTAACGCAGCAGCGCCAGCGCCTCGGCCAGGTCGATGGCGCCGTCATAAAGCGCCCGGCCCGAGATCGCGCCCGCGATCACGCCCGTTTCCGCCAAGGCGCGCAGGTCGTCCAGCGACGACACCCCGCCCGAGGCGATGACCGGAATGCCGATCGCCCGCGCCAATCCTTCCGTCGCGGCGATGTTGGGGCCCTGCATGGCCCCGTCGCGGTCGATGTCGGTATAGATGATGGCGGCCACGCCCGCGTCCTCGAACTGCCGCGCCAGGTCGGTCGCCATCACCTGCGTTTCCGTGGCCCAGCCACGGGTCGCCACGCGCCCCCCCCGCGCGTCGATGCCGACGGCGATCTTGCCCGGGAAGGCGGCCGCCGCCTGGCGCACCAGGTCGGGGTCTTCCACCGCGACGGTGCCCAGGATCACGCGCGACAGGCCCTTGGACAACCAGCCCTCGATGGTCGCCATGTCGCGGATGCCGCCGCCAAGCTGGGTGGGGATGGTGACGGCGGCCAGGATCGCCTCGACCGCGGGGGCGTTCACGGGATGGCCCGCAAAGGCCCCGTTCAGATCGACCAGGTGCAGCCATTCCGCACCCGCGTCCTGGAAGGCGCGCGCCTGCGCCGCCGGATCGGTGCCGAAGACGGTCGCGGCCTCCATCTCGCCGCGCAGCAGGCGGACGCAGTTGCCGTCCTTCAGGTCGATGGCGGGGTAAAGGATCATGGCGCTCTCCTGTCTGCGGGTCGGGCATCCTTTGCCACGGGGACGCGCGGAACGGAAGTGCGCTGCGACCTGACGTCACCCTTGCAAGGGGGGCGGGCGCCCGCGCAGCATCCGCCCATCCTTGGAGGAGGAACCCATGCGCCACATCATCATCGCCGCAGCCCTTGCGCTGGCCGGCACCGCCGCCGCCGCCGACCCGATCGAGGGCGTCTGGCAGACCCAGCCGGACAACGGCGCCTTTGCCCATGTCACCATCGCCCCCTGCGGCGGGGCCTTCTGCGGCACGATCACCCGCGCCTTCAAAGACCGTGCCGAATACCGCTCGCCGAACCTGGGCCGCCAGATCGTCATCGACATGGCCCCGCAGGGCGGCGGCGACTACACGGGCAAGGTGTGGCGCCCGGCCAACGACAAGATCTACAACGGCAAGGCCAGCGTCCAGGGCGACCGGATGAGCCTGTCGGGCTGCGTCGCGGGCGGGCTGATCTGCAAAAGCCAGACCTGGGCGCGGGTGCGGTAACGCAACCCGCGCCATGGCACGGGCGTTCCGTGACGAACGATCAGGGGAACGCGACATGCCGGTGATCACGACACGCGACGGGACGACGCTTTACGTCAGGGACTGGGGACAGGGCCGCCCCGTGGTGTTGATCCACGGCTGGCCGCTGAACGGGGACAGCTGGGAATACCAGGCCGTCCGGCTGGCCGAGGCCGGGTTCCGCGTCATCGCCCCTGACCGGCGCGGCTTTGGCCGATCCGGCCAGCCCTGGGACGGCTATGACTATGACACGCTGGCCGACGACCTTGCCGCCGTGATCGAGGGCCTTGGGCTGACGGACGCGGCGCTTGTCGGCTTTTCCATGGGCGGGGGAGAGGTCGCGCGCTACATGACCCGCCATGGCGGGGGCGTGTCGCAGGCGGTCTTCGTGGGCTCGGTCGTGCCGGGCGTGCTGAAGTCCGACGGCAATCCCCAGGGCGTTTCCCGTGACCTGCTGGAGGGGATCCAGGCGGGCCTGCGCAAGGACCGCCCGGCCTTCCTGGCCGACTTCTTCAAGCAGTTCTACGGGCAGGGGCTGGTCAGCGGCGTCAGCCAGCAGATCCTGGACTGGACCCTGGGCATGGCGATGATGGCCAGCCCGCGCGCGACCCTGGAATGCGTGACGGCCTTCGGGACAACGGATTTCACGGGCGACGTTCCCCACATCAACCTGCCCACGCTGATCATCCACGGCACCGGCGACAAGATCGTTCCCATCGCCGCGACCGCCCGGCGCTTGGCGCCGATGCTGCCGGACGCCCGGCTGATCGAATACGGCGGCGCCCCGCACGGGCTGACCGCGACCCATGCGGACCGGCTGACCGAGGATCTGCTGGCGTTCCTGCGGCAGGCGTGATCCGACTGCAGGCAGCCGCGCGAAGCAACGTTTCGCGCGGCCTTTGTGCCTTATTTTAGGGGCTTACCGTTTCACGCACAGCTGCGGCCAAGGCTATCGTGATGGCATCCGAATGTTTGACAGGACAGCCGTCACGATGACCTTTTTCCAAGTGTTCCGCGCCCTTGCCGCGACCGGCCTTGCGGCCTTGGTGACCGCCTGCGGCACCACATACGAACTGCCCGGCGTCGATGACAGCGTGAATGCCCGCGCCACCGCCATGTTTGCCGAGGCCAAGTCTGCCTCGCCCCGCAGCCCTGCCAGCCCGGCCCTTGCCCAGGCACGCTTTCAGCGGGTGGCGTCCCGCATCCAGCCGGTTGCCGAAGCCCTGTGCAAGGCCGAACTGGCCCAGAAGGGCGCGGATTGCCGCGTCAAGCTGGAACTGGATCGCCAGATGGCCGAACGGAACGCCTATTTCACCTATGCGGGGCCGGGAAACAGCGATCCCGTGATCCGCTTCACGGTGCCGATGCTGCAGGATGTCGAAAGCGATGACGAGGTCGCGTTCATCCTGGGCCATGAATACGGCCACCTGATCGGCCAGCATATCGTCAAGCAGCAGCAACAGGCGGTCGCCGGCGCCCTGATCCTGGGTGCCCTGACCGCCTATGCCAATGCCGAAGCCGCCTCGGCGGGGCAAAGCCATGATCCGAACGCGGTCGGCCGCAACATGGAGATCGGGGCCGCGATCGGCCAGAAGGCCTATTCGCAGACCTACGAACTGGAAAGCGACATGCTGGGCACCCGCATCGCCGCCGCGGCAGGCTATGACCCGGTCAAGGGGGCAAGGTTCTTCGCGCGCGACGAAGCGGCGCGGTCCCAAGGCGGGAAGCTGTCGTTCTGGGGAACGCATCCTGCCGATGCCAAGCGTCTGGCCGTTGTTCTGGCAACGGTGGATCAGATGAAATCAGGCGGGCCGTCGGGCACCAGGTGACCTACCCCCGCCCGGGCCGGGCGGAGTCGTTCCCTTACGCCGTCCGCCATTGCGACACGCAGGGGATCTTTTCCCGGTCGCAGCGGTCGGCGTATTTGCGGGCGATTTCCTGGACCTCGGCCAGCAGGCCGTCCTGCAGCTTGATCGGCTCCAGCCCCAGGCCGAGGAAGCGGTCGTTGGCGACATGCAGGTCGTTCTCGTCCGCCTCGTTGCGGGGGTTTTTCAGGAAAGCGACCTCGACCCCGGTCTGGTCGGCGATCATCCGGGCCAGGTCGCGGACGCGGTGGGTTTCGGTCATCTGGTTCAGGATGCTGACGCGGTCGCCGCGCGCGGGCGGGTTCGTCAGCGCCAGCTCGATGCAGCGGCAGGTGTCCTGGATATGGATGAAGGCGCGGGTCTGTCCGCCCGTGCCATGCACCGTCAGCGGATAGCCGATGGCCGCCTGCATCAGGAAACGGTTCAGCACCGTGCCGTAATCGCCGTCATAGTCGAAGCGGTTGATCAGCCGGTCGTCCATGCGCGTCTCGCTGGTCTGGGTGCCCCAGACGATGCCCTGGTGCAGGTCGGTGATCCGCACGCCGTCGTTCTTGTTGTAATAGAAGAAGAACAACTGATCCTGGGTCTTGGTCATGTGATAGATCGAGCCCGGATTGGCGGGATACAGGATCTCTTGCCGGTGGGGACCGTTCTCTGTCTCGATCACCACGTCCAGGTATCCTTCGGGGATCTTCATCCCCGCCGTGCCATAGCCATAGACGCCCATCGTGCCCAGGTGGACCAGGTGGATGTCCTGCCCGCTTTCCACGATGGCGGCCAGAACGTCGTTGGTGGCGTTGAGGTTGTTGTTGACCGTGTAACGCTTGTGCCAGCTGGATTTCATCGAATAGGGCGCGGCGCGCTGTTCGGCGAAATGGATCACCGCGTCGGGCTTTTCGTCACGCAGCAGGGTCAGCAGGCGGTGGTAATGCTTGCCCACGGTGAAGTTTTCCACCCGGATCGTGTGGTTGGTCAGCTCGTGCCAGGCGCGCACGCGTTCGCCCAGGGGACGGATCGGGGTCAGGCTGTTCACCTCAAGCTCCACGTCGATCTTGCGGCGCGACAGGTTGTCCACGATGATCACGTCGTGGCCCCGCGCCGAAAGATGCAGCGCCGTCGGCCAGCCGCAGAAACCGTCTCCGCCCAGAACGATGATTTTCATGAACCTGCCTTCGATGACCGTTTTGCCGCCTTTTAAAGGGGCCAACCGGCGGATGCCATAGCTGCAACGTTCCTGACATGCAGCCGTTGCAATCGCTTGCCCAGGCGGCAGGGCCGATCATCCCCTGGTCGCGACAGGCGCGGACCTTGCGGATGCGCAGGCCCTCTTACCCCTGGGGCTGGCGCTGCCGATCCGGCATCGCCGGGACCGGCAGAACAGGTGACCGCCCCTGGGGGTCGATCAGCCGGGCCAGGACCGCGTCACGGGTGATGCAGCCGCCGCCCTCGACAGGCAGGGCGGGGCGGTCGGCCAGAAGGCCCATGACCTGGCGCACCGGCATGTCGCGGGGGACGGGAACACCCTGCGCCTGGCCCGGCAGGGCCACATCGGCGGCGGTCAGCACGCCCAGGGGGTTCATGTGGGCCACGAAATCGGCGACATAGGCGTTGATCGGGTTGGCGATGATGTCGCGCGCGGTGCCGATCTGGACGATGCGCCCGCCCTCCATCAGGGCGATGCGGTTGCCCAGCTTGAAGGCCTCGTCCAGGTCGTGGCTGACGAAGATGATGGTGCGCCGCGTCTTGGCCTGCAATTCCAGCAATTCGTCCTGCAGGCGCGTGCGGATCAGGGGATCCAGCGCGCTGAAGGGCTCGTCCATCAGAAGGATCGGGGCCTCGGTGGCGAAGGCGCGGGCCAGGCCCACGCGCTGCTGCATCCCGCCCGACAGATCGCCCACCTTGCGTTCGGCCCATTCGGTCAGGCCCACGGTGTCCAGCTGGTGGTCCACGCGCGCCTTGCGGTCGGCCGCGGGCATCCCCGCCAGTTCCAGCCCAAGGCCCACGTTCTCGCGCACGGTGCGCCAGGGCAGCAGGCCGAACTGCTGGAACACCATCGCAACATGGCGCAACCGGATGTCGCGCAAGGCGCGTTTCCCCGCCCCGCTAACCGAGATCATCTTCTGCCCGTCCCAGACACGCACCTCGCCCCGGCAGACGTGGTTCAGCGCGTTGACCGCGCGCAGCAGGGTGGACTTGCCGGACCCCGACAGGCCCATCAGCACCAGGATCTCTCCCTGGCGGACGGTCAGGGAACAGTCGTGGACGCCCAGCACCTGGCCGGTGGCCGCGCGGATTTCGCCCCGTTCCTTGCCCTGGTCCATCAGCGGCAGGGCGGTTTCCGGGTGGTCGCCGAAGACGATGCTGACGCGGTCGAATTCGACGGCATTCGGTGCGTCGGTCATTTCCGACCCTCCATCCGCAGCATCCGGTCCAGCAGGATCGCGACGACCACGATCACGAAACCCGATTCAAAGCCAAGCGAGGTGTTCACGCTGTTCAGCGCCCGCACGACCGGCACGCCAAGGCCCGATGCGCCGACAAGCGCGGCGATCACGACCATGGATAGCGACAGCATGATGGTCTGGTTCAACCCGGCCATAATCTGCGGCAGGGCGCTTGGCAGTTCCACCTTCCACAGCAATTGGCGCGGGGTGGCGCCAAAGGCGGTCGCGGCCTCGATCAGCGCGGGCGGGGTCGAGGCTATGCCAAGCTGGGTCAGCCGGATCGGCGCGGGCAGCACGAAGATCACGGTGGCCAGCATCCCCGGCACCATGCCGATGCCGAAGAAGACGATGGCCGGGATCAGATAGACGAATGTCGGCAGCGTCTGCATCAGGTCCAGCACCGGGCGCATCCAGGCATACAGGCGCGGGCGGTGCGCGGCGGCGATGCCCACCGGCACGCCGATCGCCATGCAGACCAGGCAGGCGGCCAGCACCAGGGTCAGGGATTGCAGCATCTCGTCCCAGTAACCCTGGTTCAGGATGAACAGCAGGCCCAGGACGACCAGCAGGCAGGTCTTCCAGCTGCGCTGCAAGGCCCAGGTCAGCGCGGCGGCCAGCAGGATGAACAGCAGGGGATGGGGGGCCTCCAGCGCGGCAAGGATGCGGCCGATCAGCCAGTCGATCGCGCCCGAGATCGTGTTGAACAGCCCCGCCGCATGGGCGTTCAGCCAGTCGAAGACCGACTTGGCCGTCCGCCCGACGGGGATCTTGTTGTCTGTCACAAGCGCCGTCAGTTGCTCCATGCGGTGTCCTTGGTCCTTGGGAATGGAAGGCCCGGCGCTCAGCCGGACAAGGCTTCGGTCAGGGCGGCGGCCGCGTCGTTGCCGTCAAAGGTCGTCACGCCGTCCAGCCAGGGCATCGCGGCGTCGGGATTGGCCGTCAGCCAGTCCTTGGCGGCCTCCATCGGATCCTGGCCGTCGTTGAGGATCTTGCCCATCACCTCGTTCTCCATGGGCAGGGTGAATTCCAGGTTCTGCAGGAACTTGCCGACGTTCGGGCATTCGGCGACATAGCCGTGGCGGGTGTTGGTGCGCACCTCGGCGCCGCCCAGGTCGGGGCCGAAGATCTCGTCCCCGCCGGTCAGATAGGTCATGTCGAACTGGGCGTTCATCGGATGGGGTTCCCACCCCAGGAAGACCACCGGCTGGCCCGCCGCATCGGCGCGGGCGACCTGGGCCAGCATCCCCTGTTCGCTGGATTCGACCACCTCGAAGGTGCCCAGGCCGAACTTGTCGCCCGCCACCATCTCCAGCAGCAGGCGGTTGCCGTCATTGCCGGGCTCGATGCCATAGATCTGGCCTGACAGCGCGTCCTTGTGTTCGGCGATATCGGCGAAATCGGCAATGCCCAGATCCGCGCCCGCCTTGTTGGTGGCCAGCGTGTATTTCGCGCCCGTCAGGTTGGTGCGCACCGTGTCCACCGTGCCCGCGTCGCGATAGGGGGCGATGTCGGCCTCCATCGTGGGCATCCAGTTGCCCAGGAAGATGTCCACGTCGTCGGTGGACAGCGCCGTATAGGTGACGGGCACGGACAAGAGCTTCGTTTCCGTCTCATACCCCAGGGCCTGCAACACGGTCGAGGCCAGCGCCGTGGTCGCGGTGATGTCGGTCCAGCCCACGTCGGACAGCACCACCTGGCGGCAGTCGTCGGGTTCGGCGGCGGCGGCAGGACCGGCAAGGGCCGCGCCGATCATCAGCGAGGCGGTCAGGCTTTTGCGGATCATGCAAAACTCCCTGTTCTTGATTGGTTGATCAATTAACGTTACACAGCCTTCAGATGGCAACAGTTTCTTTCACGCAGGTGCGACATTGCCCAAGATTGGGGCCGAGCCTATCCGAAAAGCCGCGTTAATCAACGCCACGATCTTCGAGGTCGGGCGGACGGGGTCTCTGGACGTGACCGTGGCGCAGATCGCCCGGCGCGCGGGCATGTCGCCTGCGCTGGCGCATCATTATTTCGGGTCCAAGGACCAGATCTTCCTGGCGGCGATGCGTTACATCCTGCGCGTCTATGGGCGGGCGGTCGCGGAACGCCTGCCGGGCCATGGGGTGCGGGGGCGTCTGAACGCCATCGTCGGGGCCAGCTTCGCGCCGCAGAATTTCCAGCGCGAAACCGTCAGCGCCTGGATCAATTTCTATGCCCTGGCGCTGATCAACCCCGAGGCCGCGCGCCTGTTGCGCGTTTATCACCGCCGCCTGCGCTCGAATCTGATGCTGGCGCTGCGGCCCCTGACGGATGATCCGGCCCGCGTGGCCGACACGCTGGGCGCGCTGATCGACGGCGTTTACCTGCGCGCGGTCCTGACCCCGGGCGGCATCACCGCCGAGGCCGCCGAGAAGCTGATCTTCGATTACCTGGACGAGGCCCTGTCGTGACCCACACCGCCCAACCCGCAGCCAGCCTGTTCATCGACGGCGCCTTTGTCGAGGGCGAGGGCGCGGCGCTGCCCGTCCTTTATCCCTACACGGGCGAGCAGATCGCATCGCTGCGCGAGGCCTCGGTGGCCCAGGTGGCGCTGGCCTGCCAATCCGCCGCCCGCGCGCAGCCCGCATGGGCGGCGATGCTGCCTGCGGACCGGGGCCGCGTCCTGTCCCGCGCCGCCGCCATCATCCGCAAGCGGAACGCGGATCTGTCGCGCCTGGAAACGCTGGACACCGGCAAGCCGATCCAGGAAACGCTGGTGGCCGACTGGGCATCGGGCGCCGCCGCGCTGGAATATTTCGGCGGGCTGGTGGCGGCCGTGACCGGCCAGATGATCCCGCTGGGCCGCGATTGGGCCTATACCCGGCGCGAGGCCTTGGGCGTCTGCGCGGGCATCGGCGCCTGGAACTATCCCAGCCAGATCGCCTGCTGGAAGGCCGCCCCCGCGCTGGCGATGGGCAACGCGATGGTCTTCAAGCCGTCCGAGGAAACGCCGCTGGGCGCGCTGAAACTGGCCGAGATTTTGCTGGAGGCAGGCGCCCCGCCCGGCATCTTCAATGTCGTGCAGGGCCGGGGCCAGGTCGGCGCGGCGCTTGTCACCGACCCCTGTGTCGCCAAGGTGTCCCTGACCGGCTCGGTCCCCACCGGCCGCCGCGTCTATGCCGCCGCAGCCGAGGGGATGCGCCACGTCACGATGGAGCTTGGCGGCAAGTCGCCGCTGATCGTCTTCGACGACGCCAGCCTGGAAGATGCCGTGGGCGCGGCGATCCTGGCGAATTTCTATTCCTCGGGCCAGATCTGTTCCAACGGCACGCGGGTGTTCCTGCAACAGGGCATCGCCGCGCGGTTCCTGGACCGGCTGGCCGAACGGCTGGCGACGATTCGCACCGGCGACCCGCTGGACCCCGACACGCAGTTCGGCCCGATCATCAACGCCGCGCAGGCCGCCAAGATCCGCGCGGCCATCGCCGCCGGACAGGACGCGGGCGCGCGGCTGGTCTGCGGCGGTCTGGGCGAGGGCGCCTTCATCCCCCCCACCGTCTTTGCCGACGCCACCGACGACATGGCGATCACCCGCGACGAAATCTTCGGCCCGGTGATGACCACGCTGACCTTCGCGGATGAGGCCGAGGCCGTGGCCCGCGCCAATGCCACCGGCTTTGGCCTTGCCGCCGGGGTCTTCACGCAAGACCTGACCCGCGCCCATCGCGTCGTGGCCGCGCTGGAAGCAGGCACCTGCTGGATCAACGCCTATAACCTGACGCCGGTCGAGATGCCCTTCGGCGGCGTCAAGATGTCCGGCCTGGGGCGCGAAAACGGCACCGCCGCCATCGAGCATTATTCGCAACTCAAGACCGTCTATGTCGGCATGGGCGCCGTCGAGGCGCCGTATTAGGGGGCAACCATGACCGCGGATTACGTCATCGTCGGCGCCGGTTCCGCCGGTTGCGCGCTGGCTTACCGGCTGACCGAGGCCGGGCACAGCGTCACCCTGATCGAATACGGCGGCAGCGACATCGGCATCTTCATCCAGATGCCCGGCGCGCTGTCCTACCCGATGAACATGCCGCGCTACGACTGGGGCTTTGCCACGCAACCCGAACCGCATCTGGGCGGGCGCAGGCTGGCCACGCCGCGCGGCAAGGTGCTGGGCGGGTCGTCGTCGATCAACGGCATGGTCTTCGTGCGCGGCCACCGCAAGGATTACGACCACTGGCGCGACAGCGGCGCGGCGGGATGGGGCTATGCGGACGTGCTGCCCTATTTCAAGCGCATGGAAACCTGGCACGGCGGCGCCTCCCCATGGCGCGGCACCGACGGCCCCCTGCACGTGACGCGCGGCAAGCGGCGCAATCCGCTGTTCAACGCCTTCATCCAGGCCGGGCAGCAGGCGGGCTGGCCTTATACCCCCGATTACAACGGCGAAAACCAGGAAGGCTTCGGCCCGATGGAGGCCACCATCTGGAAGGGCCGCCGCTGGTCCGCCGCCAACGCCTATCTGCGCCCTGCGCTCAAGACCGGGCGGCTGACGCTGGTCCGCGCCCTGGCCCGCCGCATCCTGTTCCAGGACAAGCGCGCCCATGCCGTGGAAATCGAGCGCAAGGGCCGCATCGAACAGGTCCGCGCAACCCGCGAGATCATCGTCTCGGCCAGTTCGATCAACACGCCGAAGCTGCTGATGCTGTCGGGCATCGGCCCCGCCGACCACCTGAAAAGCCACGGCATCACGCCCCTGGCGGACCGCCCGGGCGTGGGCGCGAACCTGCAGGACCACCTTGAAATCTACATGCAGTACAAGGCGCTGAAGCCGATCACGCTGTATACTTATTACAACCTTCTGGGCAAAAGCCGGGTGGGGGTGGAATGGCTGCTGCAAAAGACCGGGCTTGGCGCGTCGAACCAGTTCGAAAGCTGCGGCTTCATCCGGTCCTCGGACGCCGTGGATTACCCCGACATCCAGTATCACTTCCTGCCCTTGGCCGTGCGCTATGACGGCAAGGCGGCGGCGCAGGGCCACGGCTTCCAGGCCCATGTCGGCCCGATGCGGTCGAAATCGCGCGGCACCGTGCGGCTGGCCTCAAGCGATCCGGCGGCTGCGCCCGAGATCCGCTTCAACTACATGTCGCACCCCGACGACTGGGCGGAATTTCGCGCCTGCGTGCGCCTGACGCGGCAGATCTTCAACCAGCCCGCCTTCGCGGAATACCGGGGCGACGAGATCCAGCCGGGCGCCCCCGTGCAGACGGACGACCAGATCGACGCCTTCATCCGCGACCATGCCGAATCGGCCTATCACCCCTGCGGCACGGCCCGCATGGGGGCTTCGGCCGACCCCATGGCCGTGGTCGATCCCGACCTGCGGGTGATCGGCGTGGATGGCCTGCGCGTGGCCGACAGTTCCATCTTCCCGCGCATCACCAACGGCAACCTGAACGGCCCCTCGATCATGGTCGGCGAAAAGGCCGCCGACCACATCCTGGGCCGCATCGCGCAAAAGGGCGACCGCATGGCCGCCGAATAGCCGCTTCTTCTTCACTCAAATATCCCCGCCGGAGGCTCCTGCCCGCGCCACAAGGCGCGTCAGCCGTTCCCCGCCCGCGCGGCGGCCACGGCGGGTTCCAGCCCATCCGCAGGCATCCCGCGCAGCAGGGTATCGCCGATCACGAAGGTCGGCGTGCCCATGATCGCCATGCGTTCGGCCAGCTGGCGGTTCTCGCGCAGGACGGCGCTGACGGATTCGGTGTTCATGCTGTTCAGCACCTCGTCGCCGTCCACGCCGATCTCTGCCGCGATCGCCTTCAGCGCCTCGGGCGAGGGGGCGCCGCGCATTGCCATCAGCGCGTCATGGGCCTGGACGTAAGCCCCATCCCCGCCGATCTGCTTGACCGCGACCGCAAAGCGGGCCGAAGTCTCGCTGTCCGGTCCAAGGATCGGGAATTCCTTCAGGATCAGCCGGATATTGCCGTCGCCCTCAACCAGATCATGAACCTGTTCGTTGAACTTGCGGCAGTAACCGCAGCGATAGTCGATGAATTCCACCATCGTCACGTCGCCGTCCGGGTTGCCCCCGATCCAGCTGTGGCCGTCGTTGAAGATCGCATCACGGTTCGATGCGACCAAGGCCACGTCGCTCTCGGCCTCGGACGCGGCGCGGCGTTCTTCCAGGACGTTGATGGATTCGACCAGAACCTCGGGGTTGGCCATCAGGTAGTCGCGCACCGCGTCCCCGAAGGCGGCCTTCTCGGCCTCGGACATGGCGGAAATGTCGAAGGCCAGGGCAGGGGTCGCGGTCAGCAGCAGCGCGGCGATCAGGCGTTTCATCGAAATCCTCGTTCTCGGGTTGGCGCAAGCTTGCCGCGCAGGGACGCGATTGGCAAGGAAGGGGCTGACAAAGCTGCGTGACCGGGGGCTTTCCGCGCCCGCCTCACAGGCGTAAGACAGGGAAAAAAGACAAAAGGCCCTTGAGGAATGAGCAGCATGAGGAAATCCGCCCGCGGACAGGTCGATCCCTTCATCGTCATGGACGTGATGGAGGCCGCCAGCCGCGCCGAGGCCGCAGGCCGCCACATCATCCACATGGAGGTCGGCCAGCCGTCCACCCCCGCGCCCGAAGGCGCGCGCCGGGCCCTGGCCTCTGCGCTGGAACAGCCGCTGGGCTATACGGTCGCGCTTGGCCTGCCCGCGCTGCGGCAGGGGATCGCGGATCTGTATCGCCGCTGGTACGGGGTCGATCTGGACCCGGCCCGCGTGGTGGTGACGCCCGGCAGCAGCGGGGCCTTCATCCTGGCCTTTTCCGCGCTGTTCGACGCGGGCGACAAGGTGGCGATGGGCTATCCCGGATACCCCAGCTATCGCCAGATCCTGCGGGCCATGTCGCTGGAACCGGTGGGCATCCTTACCCGCCCCGAGGACCGCTATCAGCCGCGCCCCGCCGATCTGCCAGACGGCTGCGCGGGGCTGATCCTCGCCTCGCCGGGCAATCCGTCGGGCACGGTGCTGCGCACGGATGAGTTGCGCGCGCTGTCGGATGCGGCGCGGGCCAAGGGCATGGCGCTGATTTCCGATGAGATCTACCACGGCTTGTCCTATGGCGACCGCTGCCATTCCGCGCTGGAGGTGACGGACGACGTGTTCGTCATCAATTCCTTCAGCAAGTATTTCTCGATGACCGGCTGGCGGGTGGGCTGGATGGTCGTGCCCCCCGATCACATCCGCACGGTGGAACGGCTGGCGCAGAACATGTTCATCTGCCCGCCCCATGCCAGCCAGGTCGCGGCGCTTGCCGCGCTGGACTGCACTGGGGAAGCCGACGCCAACCTGGCCGTCTATGCCGAGAACCGCCGGTTGATGCTGCAGGAACTGCCGAAGGCGGGCTTCGACCGCATCGCGCCCCCGGAAGGGGCCTTCTACATCTATGCCGACGTGTCGCACCTGACCGACAATTCGCTGAGTTTCGCGGCCGAGATCCTTGAAAAGGCCGGCGTCGCCGTCACGCCGGGGCTGGACTTCGACCCCGAACGCGGGGCGCAAACGCTGCGCTTTTCCTATGCCCGCGCGACGGCCGACATCGCCGAGGGCCTGCGCCGCCTGACGGAGTTCATGGCCGCGCGATGAGATGGCTGCTTCTGATCCTGGCGCTGCTGTCGCTGCCCGCGGGGGCGGATGAGCCGGCACGCCTGGATCCGGGCGGATCGGCGCTGGTCGCCACGGGGCGGGGATGGGGCGGGCCGAAGCCGCTGGAACTGCGGCTGGCGCTGACCAGACCCGTGCCCTATCGCGTCTTCCTGGTCGGCGATCCAGTGCGGCTGGTCGTGGACCTGCAAGGCGCAGACCTGGGGCTGGCCAAGCCGCAGGATCTGTTCGGCGCCGACCTTGCCCCCGCGATCCGCTGGGGCCCGAACGGAAAGGGCTGGTCGCGCATCGTGTTAGAACTCCCCGGCCCTTATCGCATCGCCAGCGCGGGGCAGAGCGCGCGGGCGCCGCTGTCCCAGATCACCGTTGTGCTGGCGCCTGTCAGCGCGCAGGACTTCGCGCCCGACCGTTCGGCCACCGCGGCCCTGCGCGACCTGCCTGAACCCGCCGACGTGCCGCCGCCCGCGCCCGACGATCGCTTCACCGTGGTGCTGGATCCGGGCCATGGCGGCTTTGACCCCGGCGCGCTGGCCGAGGGCGAAAGCGAGGCGAACCTGGTCCTGGTCTTTGCGCTGGAACTGCGCGCGGCCCTGCAGGCGCGGGGCGTCGATGTGCAGCTGACGCGGGGCGACGACAGCTTCGTGTCGCTGGAACGGCGCATGACGGCGGCGCGAGCCGCCCGGGCGGATCTGTTCATCTCGCTTCACGCCGACGCGCTGCCCCAGGGGCAGGCGGCGGGGGCGACGGTCTATGTCTGGGATCCTGCCGCCGATGCCCGCGCGGACGAACAACTGGTGCTGCGGCACGGCCCCGACGACCTGCTGGCGGGGCTGGACCTGACGGGCCAAGACGACGCGCTGACGGGCGTGCTGATGGATTTCGCCCGCACCGACACGCAGCCCCGCTCGCGCAGCTTTGCCGACTGGCTGGTGTCGCGCATGTCGCTGATGGGCATCGGGATGCACAACCGGCCCGTGCAAAGGGCCACCTATTCGGTGCTGAAATCGCCCGACATCCCCTCGGTCCTGCTGGAACTGGGCTTCATCTCGGACCATGACGACCGGGCGAACCTGCTGAACCCCGAATGGCGCGCCCGCATGGTCCGGGTCGTGGCCGAGGCCGTCACCGGCTGGGCGCGCGACGAATCCGTCAGGGCCGGGATGCTGCGCCAATAAGCGCAGGGTCGCCCAGTGTTGTTTTGACCGGGCCGGGGCGCGGCGCTATAGACGGGACCAACTCTTGAAAGGCCCTTCCTTGCTGCGCAGCATCCTGTCCTTTTTCGGTGCCATCTTCTCGTGGTTCGTCACGGCGAGCTTCTTCATCGCGCTGACGCTGGGCGCGATCTTCTGGATCTATTCCCGCGACCTGCCCAGCCACGAGACGCTGGCCCAGTACACGCCCAAGACCATCAGCCGGATCTATTCGGGCGAGGGGATGCTGATCGACGAATTCGCCGAGGAACGCCGCCTGTTCGTGCCCATCGAGGAAATCCCCGACCTGGTGAAGCACGCCTTCATCAGCGCCGAGGACAAGAACTTCTACAGCCACCCCGGTTATGATGTGCGCGGCATCGTGGGCGCGGCCTGGCAGGCGGTGGTGTCGCGCGGATCGTCGGTGCGCGGCGCGTCCACCATCACGCAGCAGGTGATGAAGAACTTCCTGCTGTCGTCGGACCGCAGCGTGGAACGCAAGGTCAAGGAACTGATCCTGGCCTCGCGCCTGGAACGCACGCTGTCCAAGGACCAGATCCTGGAACTGTACCTGAACGAGATCTTCCTGGGCCAGAACAGCTTCGGCGTCGCCGCCGCCGCCCAGACCTATTTCAACAAGTCCCTGGCCGAGCTTGCCCCGCACGAGGCCGCGATGCTGGCCGCCATGCCGCAGGCGCCGGGCCGTTACCACCCCGTCCGCGCCAAGGACCGCGTGACCGAACGGCGCAACTATGTCCTGCGCGAGATGTGGCAGAACGGCTATATCGACCAGGCCGTCTATGAGGCCGAGGCCAGGCTGCCGCTGAAATCGGTGCAGAACGGCGACTATCCGGCCTTCCAGCAGCAGTTGCCGCCGCGCGATTACTTCACCGACGAAATCCGCCGCCAGTTGTCCGCCCAGTTCGGGAACGAGGAGTTCTTCGGCGGCGGGTTGACGATCCGCGCGACCGTCACGCCCGACCTGCAGGCGGCGGCGGCCGATGCGCTGCGCGAGGCGCTGGAGGATTACGACCGCGGCACCGGCATCTGGCGCGGCACCCGCCAGACCATCCCCGCCGAGCAACTGACCGACGAGGCCGCCTGGCGCGGCGCCCTGTGGCAGGCGCAGGTGCCGCGCGACATTCCCGGCTGGCACCCCGCCGTGGTGCTGGAGGTCGGCGACAGCGACGCCCGCATCGGCATCGAGGGGATCGCCGAGGATACCGACGGCCACTGGATCCCCGCAGCCGACGTGCAATGGGCCCGCAAGCGCGGCCCCGACGGGCGGCTTGGGCCGCGTGCGAAGGTCGCGGGTGATCTGGTCGCCGTGGGGGACGTGGTGCTGGTCCGCGCCATGACGCAGGACAGCGATGGCAGCTTCATCCGCTGGACCCTGCGGCAAGTCCCCGAAATCCAGGGCGGCTTCATGGCCATGGACGTGAACACCGGCCGCGTCATGGCGATGCAGGGGGGATTCAGCTACCAGTCCTCGGTCTTCAACCGGGCCACGCAGGCGCAGCGCCAGCCGGGGTCGTCCTTCAAGCCCTTCGTCTATGCCGCCGCGCTGGACAACAACTATACCCCCGCCACCATCGTCGTGGACGAGCCGATCAGCATCAACACGCCCTATGGCTTGTGGGAACCCAAGAACTCGTCGGGCAAGCATTACGGGCCGACGCCCCTGCGCACGGGCATCGAGATGTCGCGCAACCTGATGACCATCCGCATCGCCCAGGACATCGGGATGGAGCGGGTGGCCGAATATGCCGAACGCTTCGGCGTTTATGACGACCTGAAGCCCTTCCTGGCCAATGCCCTGGGCGCGCAGGAAACCACGCTGTTCAAGATGGTCGCGGCCTATGCCATGTTCGCCAACGGGGGCGAGCGGGTGGAGCCCACGCTGGTGGACCGCGTGCAGGACCGGCGCGGGCGCACCATCTATCGCCACGACCGGCGCGTCTGCGAAACCTGCGGCCAGCAGGCGTTGCCGGCGGGGCAGGGGCCGGTGATCGACACGAACCGCGAACGGGTGATGGACGCGGTGACGGCCTATCAGTTGACATCCATGCTGGAAGGCGCGGTGGAACGCGGGTCAGGCAGCGGGGTGGATTTGCCTGTGCCCATCGCGGGCAAGACGGGCACCACGAACGACGCCAAGGACGTGTGGTTCATCGGCTATTCCAGCAACATCGTCGCGGGCTGTTACCTGGGCTACGACCAGCCGCGCAGCCTGGGCGAGAATGCCTATGGCGGCACGCTCTGCGTGCCGGTCTTCAACGCCTTCATGCGCAAGGCCGTGGCCGAATTCGGCGGCACCGAATTCGCGGTCCCGCCCGGCGGCTATTGGGTCAAGATCGACCGCACCACCGGCCAGCGCCTGTCGGACGACGCGACGGGGCCGAATGTCGTGGCGGAGTATTTCCGCGACGGCACCGACCCCGACTGGGGTTCGCCGCTGATCGTGTCGGGCTTCGGCGACGGCGATGTCGTCCTGCCGTGGGAGGCGGGGGCGGGGTCCGGGTCGGGAACGGCCATCACCACCTCGACCGGGGAACGCAAGGTCATCCCGCGCCAGACGGACTTCGGGACCATGTCCTCGGGCGGGCTTTACTGATCGGGGCCTTGCCCGCGATGGGCGGGAGTGCTGATGATGCGCACCATCCACAGGATCACCACCGCCAGCACGGTCCCCATCACCGCCAGCAGCCCGTCCCCGGTCCCCGACGCCAGGCCCACGGCGCCCGCCAGCCACATCGACGCGCCCGTGGTCACGCCGCGCACGCTGCCGCCGCTGAAGATGATCGACCCGGCGGCCAGAAAGGCCACGCCCGCCGTCACGGCCTCGATCAGGCGCAGGGGGTCGATGCGCAGCGTGTCGGTTTCATCGGCGGGGAAATGCGTCAGTTCCATCGCGACAATCGTGAACATCGCCGCCGCCAGCGCGATCAGCATATGCGTGCGCAGCCCGGCGGCGCGGGCGCTGACCTCGCGTTCCCACCCGATCAACCCGCCCAGCACCACCGCCAGCGCCAGCCGCATGGCCACCACGGGCAGGGGCATGGATTGCAGCGGCTGGAACAGATCGGGGATCAGGGGCATGGCGGTCCGCGCTGTGATACCCTTGTGTAACGTGAACCGCCCCCGCCCGGTTGCAGGCCCGGCCCTTGCCCCAGGGCCCCGCGCGCGGTATCACCCCTGACCTGACGCCAGCCCCAAGGATCCGCCCATGCGCGCCGAGACGCAGTCCACCATCGAAGCCATCCGCAAGTCGCTGACCCTGCTGGGCCAGCGGATGGACTGGCAGACCGCGCCCCACCGGCTGGAGGAGATGAACGCCATGATCGAGGCGGGCGACCTGTGGTCCGATCCCGCCCGCGCGCAAAAGCTGATGCGCGAACGCCAGGCGCTGCTGGACGCGATCGAAACCTATCGCCGCATCGACGGGGATCTCTCCGCCAATGCCGAGATGATCGAACTGGCCGAGGAGGAAGGCGACACCGACCTGGTGGCCGAGGCCGAGGCGAACCTGAAATCGCTGGCGGAACTGGCCGCGCAAAAGGAACTGGAGGCCCTGCTGAACGGCGAGGCCGACGGCAACGACACCTTCCTGGAAATCAACGCGGGCGCGGGCGGCACGGAAAGCTGCGACTGGGCGTCGATGCTGGCGCGCATGTATGTCCGCTGGGCGGAAAAGAAGGGCTACGAGGTCGAGCTGCTGTCCGAAACCGCGGGCGACGAGGCGGGCATCCGCAGCGCCGCCTACAAGGTCAGCGGGCACAACGCTTATGGCTGGCTGAAGTCGGAATCGGGCGTGCACCGGCTGGTGCGCATCAGCCCCTATGACAGCGCGGCGCGGCGGCATACGTCGTTTTCGTCGGTCTGGGTCTATCCCGTCGTGGACGACAATATCGAGATCGACATCCCCGACCGCGACATCCGCATCGACACCTATCGGTCGTCCGGCGCGGGCGGGCAGCACGTCAACACCACCGACTCGGCCGTGCGGATCACCCACCTGCCGACCGGGATCGTGGTCACGTCGTCGGAAAAGTCGCAGCACCAGAACCGGGCCAACGCCATGGCCGCGCTGAAATCGCGCCTCTACCAGATGGAGCTGGACCGCCGCAACGCCGAGATCAACGCCCAGCACGCCGCCAAGGGCGATGCCGGCTGGGGCAACCAGATCCGGTCCTATGTCCTGCACCCCTACCAGATGGTCAAGGATCTGCGCACGGGCGAGGAGACCAGCGACACCCAGGGCGTGCTGGACGGCGACCTGGACGCCTTCATGGCCGCCACCCTGGCCCTGGACGTGGCGGGCAAAAGCCGGGCCGAGGCCAACGCCGCCGACTGATCCGCCGCTGGACCGCGCGGGCTTTGCCGTTATGCTGCACCTGCAGAAACGGGGGCGGCGATGGAAGAAAAGCGCATCAATCTGGCCTTGCAGGGCGGCGGCGCGCATGGCGCATTCGCCTGGGGCGTGCTGGACCGCCTGCTGGACGAGGACTGGCTGACGATTTCCGCCATCAGCGGCACCTCGGCCGGGGCCCTGAACGCGGCGGCGCTGAAGGCCGGGCTGTCGCGGCACCAGGGGCTGCCCGGGCGCCGGGCCGCGCGCCAGAACCTCGATCACCTCTGGGCGCAGGTCGGGCAGATCAGCGACAACCGCGTCGTGCGGTGGATGCATTCGCTGGTGCCGGCGCCCCGAGAGATGGAGCGGCTGGCCGAGCTGTTCTCGCCCGCCGCCTGGCTGGACAACCTGACGCGGATCTTCAGCCCCTATGATTACGGCCCCTTTTACGTCAATCCGCTTGCCTCGGTCCTGCGCGACCTGCCCTGTCCCGACTTCAGCAACACGCGCGGGCCGCAGCTGTTCGTGGCGGCCACCAATGTGCGCACGGGCCGGATCCGGGTCTTCACCAACGCGGCCGCCACCCCCGACGCGGTGATGGCCTCGGCCTGCCTGCCGAACCTGTTCCGCGCGGTCGAGATCCCCGACCCCGAGACCGGGCAGATGGAGGCCTTCTGGGACGGCGGCTTCACCGGCAACCCGGCGATGTTTCCGCTGTATGACCACCGCCTGCCGCGCGACATCGTGATCGTGAACATCAACCCGCTGCTGCGCGACGGCATCCCCCGCACCCCGGTCGAAATCGCCGACCGCGTGAACGAGATCAGCTTCAACGCGTCGCTGATGGCCGACCTGCGGGCGATCAACTTCGTCAAGCGCCTGTTCGCCGAGGATCGCCTGCAGAATCGCCCCATGAAGAACCCGCTGGTCCACATGATCCTGGACGACGTGCTGATGAACGACCTGAACGCCCGCTCCAAGCTGACGCCCGCGCCGGGCCTGCTGGCGCGGATGAAGCTGGCGGGGCAGGTGGCGGCTGATACGTTCCTGCGCGACCACGCGGACGCCCTGAACACGCGCGACACGGTCGATCTGCCCGCGCTGTTCGCGGGATCTGGCATCATCGGCTAGCGCAAAATCGGCACTGGCCAAGGCCTGCGGCGGAGGCTAGAAGGCAGTCCGGCGGGCGGTTAGCTCAGTTGGTAGAGCGCCTCGTTTACACCGAGGATGTCGGGGGTTCGAGTCCCTCACCGCCCACCATTTTCCCTGCCCTGAGATCCTTTCCGGCGCCGCTTTGGTCGACATTCCCACGCATTTTCAGGGAATTGACGGCATCTTCACAAACGTGCCGCGAATACCACATTTTCCGCTTGCACCCTGTCGCACACACCCCTATAGACCCTGCACGCGACGTTGAAAGACGAAGCAGACCTCCGGTGGGGCCATAGCTCAGTTGGTAGAGCGCTTGAATGGCATTCAAGAGGTCAGGGGTTCGACTCCCCTTGGCTCCACCAAATATCTTCCGTTTTATTGCTGGAAGAAGAGACCTTCAGGCAGGTGGTTCCTCTTGCATTCCTGCTGTACTTAACGCCCCGCTCCTATCGTGCTGGCTGGCAGCCGAGGGAGTTGTAGCGGGAAGATAGAGGAAGCGCATCTCGCGAGCATTCGGGGTCGCGATCTTCAGGGGCGCTCTGTTCTGTGTTCGGCTACCCGGCATGACCGACAAAGTCCTTTCCACAAATAGGCGAGTGCCTGAGGCGGTCTGGTCATTCTCCTCTCAACCCATGGCTGCGCCAGCCGGTTTCGGCCGCGCCGCAGAACCAAGACCAGCTTCTTGTCTGATCTGGGCCTTGGCAAAAGGCCGAGGATCCAGGTGTGTGGTGATACGATTGTTCCTGACTTAAATTCTTGGCTTGTTGGGAAGCCCCTAGGGGCGGTGACGTGTTGCCCCCAAGCCTTTGCAGGCTTGGTCCGGGCGGGTCTCCCCAACCTCCAGCGCGGCAATATCGCGATACGCGCCCAAGGTCTTGCACAGGTCCATCTGCGATGAACGAGGCCTACTTGCAATACTCTGAAGCCAGACCTGACCAACGGATCCTCAGGCAGGAACGGCAGGACAGCCATCATCGTCGCGGCAGAGCATCAGTCAAAAGAAAAGGGCCGGCTGAACCGGCCCTCTCTGTCTTTAATGTGCGACCGCGCTTCCGGCGGCGCGTTCTTCCCGGCCAGAGGCGGCCCGGGCGGCTTCGGCAGCCTCCTCGGCGGCCTCGTCCCATTCGACGGGTTCGGGCATCCGCACCAGGGCGTGCTTCAGGACTTCGCGGACGTTGCTGACCGGGATGATGGTCAGGCCGGTCTTCACGTTGTCCGGGATCTCGGCCAGATCCTTTTCGTTGTCGGCCGGGATCATCACCGTCTTGATGCCACCGCGCAGCGCCGCCAGCAGCTTTTCCTTCAAGCCACCGATGGCCAGCACGTTGCCGCGCAGCGTCACCTCGCCGGTCATCGCCACGTCCTTGCGGACCGGGATGCCGGTCATCACCGACACGACCGAGGTCACCATGGCAATGCCCGCCGACGGACCGTCCTTCGGGGTCGCCCCCTCGGGCACGTGGACGTGGATGTCGCGCTTGTCGAATTCCGGGGGCTTGACCCCGATTTCCGGCGCGATCGACCGGACGAAACTGGAGGCCGCGTCGATCGATTCCTTCATCACGTCGCCCAGTTTCCCGGTCGTCTTTATCCGGCCCTTGCCCGGCAGGCGCAGCGCCTCGATCTGGAGGAGGTCACCCCCGACCGAAGTCCAGGCGAGGCCCGTCACCACGCCGACCTGATCCTCTTTCTCGGCCAGGCCGTAGCGGTGGCGGCGAACGCCCAGGTATTCCTCGGCCTTGGCGGCATCCACCGTCACGGACTTGACCTGACCTTTCAGGATCTCGGTCACGGCCTTTCGGGCCAGCTTGGCGATCTCGCGTTCCAGCGAACGGACCCCGGCTTCCCGCGTGTAGTAGCGGATCACATGGGTCAGCGCCTCGTCCGTCACCTCGAACTCACCCTTGCGCAAGCCGTTCGCCGCGATCTGCTTGGGCAGCAGGTGCTGGCGCGCGATCTCGCGCTTTTCGTCCTCGGTGTAACCCGACAGGCTGATGATCTCCATCCGGTCCAGAAGCGGCCCCGGCATGTTGTAGCTGTTGGCCGTGGTCACGAACATCACGTTCGACAGGTCGTATTCCACTTCCAGATAGTGGTCCACGAAGGTCGCGTTCTGTTCTGGATCCAGCACCTCCAGCATGGCAGACGCCGGATCGCCCCGGAAATCCTGGCCCATCTTGTCGATCTCATCCAGCAGGATGAGCGGGTTGGTCGTCTTGGCCTTTTTCAAAGCCTGGATGATCTTGCCCGGCATCGAGCCGATATAGGTCCGGCGGTGGCCGCGGATTTCGGATTCATCGCGCACGCCGCCCAGGCTGATGCGGATGAATTCGCGTCCCGTCGCCTTGGCCACGCTGCGCCCGAGCGAGGTCTTGCCGACGCCCGGAGGGCCGACGAGGCACAGGATCGGGCCCTTCAGCTTCTGGCTGCGGGTCTGCACGGCCAGGTATTCGACGATCCGTTCCTTGACCTTTTCCAGGCCATAGTGGTCGGCATCCAGCACCTTTTCGGCCGCCGTCAGATCCTTGCGGGTGCGCGACTTGACGCCCCAGGGCAGGGACAGAAGCCAGTCCAGATAGTTGCGCGACACCGTGGCCTCGGCCGACATCGGCGACATCGACTTCAGCTTCTTCAGCTCGGCTTCCGCCTTGTCGCGGGCTTCCTTGCTGAACTTGGTCTTGGCGATCTTTTCCTCAAGCTCGGCGATCTCGTTCTGGCCGTCCTCGCCGTCGCCCAGTTCCTTCTGAATGGCCTTCATCTGCTCATTCAGATAGTACTCGCGCTGCGTCTTCTCCATCTGGGTCTTGACGCGCGACTTGATCTTCTTTTCGACCTGCAGGACGGACATCTCGCCCTGCATGTGGGAATAGACCTTTTCCAGACGCTCGGCCACGTCCAGCGTGTCCAGCAGATCCTGCTTGCGGTCGAGCGCGATGCCCATGTGGCCCGCGACCAGGTCGGCCAGCTTGCCGGGCTCCTTCGCCTCGGCCACGGCGGTCACGACTTCCTCGGGGATGTTCTTGCGGACCTTGACGTAACGCTCGAACTCCTCGGCCACGGTGCGGACCAGGGCGGTCACGGTGGCGGGGTCGCCCGGCGTCTCGGCCAGGACGATGGCGGTCGCCTCGAAGTGATCGGGGTTCGGCACGAAGTCGGTGATCTGCACGCGTTCGCGCCCCTCGACCAGCACCTTGACGGTGCCGTCGGGCAGCTTCAGCAGTTGCAGCACATTGGCCAGCACGCCGGCGCGGTAGATGCCGTCTTCCACAGGCTCATCGACCGAGGCGTCCTTTTGCGCGGCCAGCAGGATCGGGCTGTCCGATTCCATGACCGCTTCCAGCGCGCGGACCGATTTTTCGCGACCCACGAACAGCGGAACGATCATGTGGGGAAAGACCACGATGTCGCGCAACGGCAGCACCGGATAGGTCGAAGCAGCGAATTCGTTCATTATGCGTTCCTTTCTGCCCGAAGCCGTGGCCCCGTCATGGCGACACACGGCCCCTGCGTTCCGACAATCTAGGGCGGTGTCCCGCCGCATTCAATATGACGCAAAAAATGCCCGCTATTTCCGGCGCCATTCTATCGCGGAATGACGATTTCCGCCCTGAGCCCGCCCAACCGCTGCCCCCGGCCAAGCCGCAACTGCCCGCCATGGGCGCGTGCCACGTCGGCGGCAATCGCCAGGCCCAGGCCGGCGCCCCCGCCGCCGTTGCGGTTGCGCGACGGGTCCAGCCGGGTAAAGGGCCGCATCGCCGCATCGAGGCTGTCGTCGGGGATGCCGGGGCCGTCGTCCTCGACCCCGATGCGCAGGCTGCGCGGGCCCAGGGTGGCGTCCAGTTCGGCGCGCGTGCCATGGCGGGCGGCGTTGCCCAGCAGGTTTTCCAGCGCGCGGCGCAGCATGTCGCGGCGAAAGGTCGCCCGACCGTTCGGATCGCCCTCAAGCTGACGCAGCACCACCTGCTGGCCCGCCCGCCGCGCATCGGCCACCACGCTGTCCACGAAGTCCGACACGGGCGTGGGTTCGGGCGGGCTGTCCTGCGCCTCGTCCCGGGCATAGTCCAGGAAGGCGTCGACCATGCGGTTCATCTCGGCGATGTCGGCCTCCATCGCGCGCAGTTCGTCATCGTCGGGGGGCATGTCGGGCGACATCATCGACAAGCCGAGGCGCAGGCGCGTCAGCGGCGTGCGCAGGTCGTGGCTGATCCCCGACAGCATCATCTTGCGCTGTTCGTTCTGGCGTTCCAGTCGGTTGCGCATGTCCAGAAAGGCCGCGCCCGCGCTGCGCACCTCGGACGCGCCGGACGGACGATAGGGCACGATCCGGCCCTTGCCGTAATCCTCGGCCGCCTCGGCCAGCCGCCGGATGGGGCGCAGCTGGTTGCGCAGGAAGACGGTGGCGATCCCCGTCATCAGGAACGAGGTGAAGACCATCAGCACCAGCAGCTGATGCGGGTTGGACGCGCTGACCCGGCCACGGTCGAAGGACAGCGAATAGGGCCCGGCGGGTCCGTCGATGGTGACGATCACCCGCTTGTCGTCGCGCGCGAGGTCGATGGCGCGGATGGCGGGCAGGTGGGCGCGCAATTCCTCGATCACCACGCGGCCGGAAAAGTCGTAGAACAGGCGCTGGTCGCCCTGGGCCTCGGTTTCGGGTGCGCCGATACTGATGCCCAGGGGCACGGCGATTTCCCGGCCCGCGTCGCGCTGGCCGTCCGCGCGGTCGATCCGGGCGGCGACAAAGGCCAGTTCCTGCGCCATGCTGGTGGTCATCTGCCGGGTCACGCCCTCGAAATGGCGCTGCAGGAACATGACGCTGACCACCAGCGTGACGACCACCACCGGCAAAAACAGGATCAGCGCCGCCCGGCCGTAAAGCCCGCGCGGGAAAAAGCCCTTGAGCCAGCCTTCCGTCTGGTTCGCCATGGAAACCCCTGCCTGTCGTGCTAAGGCTAGCCGCATGGACGGACAGACGAAAGACCCCCTGCGCATCCTGGCCCCGAACCCCTCGCCGCTGACCGGGCCGGGGACCAACACCTTTCTGCTGGGGCGCGAGCAGGTCGCGGTGATCGACCCCGGCCCGGACGACCCCGGCCACCTGGCGGCCATCGTTGATGCAGGGCAGGGGCGGATCAGCCATATCCTTGTCACCCACGCGCACCGGGACCACAGCGCCGGGGCGCCCGCCCTGGCGCGCATGACGGGCGCCCCGGTGCTGGCCTTCGGCGATGCCCTGGCGGGCCGGTCGCCGATGATGCAGCGCCTTGCCGGCGATGCCACCGGCGGGGGCGAGGGGTTGGACCTTTCCTTCACCCCCGACATCACCCTGCGCGACGGCGACGTGGTCGAGGGCGCGGACTGGCGCCTGACCGCGCTGCACACCCCCGGCCATTCCGGCGGGCACCTGGCCTTCCTGTGGGGCGAGCGGATCTTCTGCGGCGACGTGGTGATGGGCTGGTCCTCGACCCTCATCTCGCCCCCCGACGGCGACCTGGCGGATTACCTGCGCACGCTGGACCGGCTGGCGCAGATCGGCCCCCGCCGCCTGCTGCCCGCCCATGGCGACCCGGTCGAGGATCCGCTGGCGCGCCTGGCCGCCCTGGCCGCCCACCGCCGCCAGCGCACCGCGCAGATCCTGGCGGCCCTGCGCGACGGCCCGGCCA
>NZ_JAFLRK010000030.1 GCF_017315735.1 Paracoccus shandongensis | reverse complement strand
CAACCCGGGGCTGCCGCCCCTGCCCCGGCCGCCAAGGCCGCGCCCCTGCCCGAGGTTCCCGCCGCAAAGCCCATCCCCCCGGTGAAGGCGGCCAAGCGCGCGCCCGCCTCGCCCGCGCGCAAGCCCGCGGGCCGCGAGAAGGCCGAGACGCGCAAGGCCGACCTGCGCACCGGATCGCGCCGCGTCGCCAAGGCCGGGGCGAAACCCGCCACCGAGAAGGCCGAGGCAAGGCCCGCCGCCGATCCGAAACCGGCCCCGAAGCCAGTCCCCGCCGTTGTGGTTCCGACCCAGGCCGCCATCGCGCCCCCTGTCCCGCCCGCCCCCGAGGACGCCAAGGCCGCGCGGAAAGCCGAAAGGAAGGCCGCCAAGGAGGCCGAGAAGGAAGCGCGCAAGGCAGCCCGCAAGGCCGAGCGCAAGGCCGAGAAGGCGGCCCTGAAAGAGGCCGAAAAGGCCGCGCGCAAAGCCGAGCGCAAGGCGGGCAAGAAGGACGGCAAGGGAAAGGGAAAGGGAAAGGGCAAGGCGGGCAAGGACAAGCCCAAGTCCTCCGATCCCGAATGAAGCCCCTGCGGTGATGATGTCCCCCTTCCGGTTCCTTCGCCGCAGCCTGGCCCGCGCGCTTGCCGTGGCGGCGCTGGCGGCATCCATGGCCCAGGCCTCGCCCGAGGCGGGGTCGGCCCCGACGCAGCCGGCGGACCAGGTGCGCTGCACCGATGACGGGCGCCATTGCATCCGCCTGGACCACTATGTCGCCGATGTCTGCCTGCTGATCGAGCAAAGCGCCCTGGAACACCGGCTGGATCCGAATTTCCTGGCCCGCCTGCTGTGGAAGGAAAGCCGGTTCGAGCCGGGCGCGGTCAGCCCGGTTGGCGCGCTCGGGATTGCCCAGTTCATGCCCGGCACCGCCGATCTCTACGACCTGGAGGATCCCTTCAACCCCGCGCAGGCGATCCACAAGTCGGCCTGGTACCTGCGCTATCTGACCGACACCTTCGGCAATATCGGCCTGGCCGCCGTCGCCTATAACGGCGGCGAGAACCGCGCCGCGCGCTTTGTCGGCCAGAACGGCGCCCTGCCTTATGAAACGCAGGATTACGTCGCCTCCATCACCGGCTTCGAGGCGCTGCAATGGCGCGACAACCCGCCCCCCGCCAGCGATCTGAAGCTGGCGCTGGATCCCGACCTGGCCTTCCGCCCCGCCTGCGAGAAGCTGGCGGGCGAACGCAAGCTGCGCGAGTTCATGGTCCAGCCCAAGGTCTTTCCCTGGGGCGTGATCGTGGCCAGCCATCCCAGCCAGTCGGGCGCATCCCGCCAGGTCGCCCGCCTGAACCGCAGCCTGCGCCCGATCCTGGGCGACAAGCAGGTGGGTTACGTGCGCAAGCGCCTGACGGGGATGCCGCGCGCCGTCTATACCGCCCAGGTCGGCTGGGACAGCAAGGCCGAGGCCAACCGCTTTTGCGCGCGCTTCAAGCAACTGGGCGGGCGCTGCATCGTGCTGAAGAACTGAGCCAGAAAGCAGCTTCAGCGGCTTTCTTGCCCGTGGCCCCGCCTTGGAAAACGTCACGCGCCGCATTTCCTGAAGCGTCGGGACATCAGGCGTTCTTCAAAGCCGCCCCTTGTTCACAGGAAACTCTGCGGGTCGATGTCCACCGACAGGCGCAGGTTCGCGGGCGGCTTCATCGGGGCCAGCCAGTCGGCGATGGCCGCCTGGATGGGCGCCTGCCGGGGCGCGTGGATCAGCATCCGCACCCGGTGGCGGCCCCGGATGCGCGCGATGGGCGCAGGGGCCGGTCCCCACAATTGCGCGCCCGCCTGTTCCAGCGGCGCGGCATGGGCGGCCAGGTGGCGGGCGAAGTCGGTGACGACGCCCAGGTCCGGGTGGGACAGGATGATCCCCGCCAACCGTCCGAACGGCGGCATTCCGGTCGCCTGGCGGCCTGCAGCCTCGGCGTTCCAGAAGGCCTCGTCCTCGCCCGAGAGGATCGCGCGGATCACCGGATGGTCGGGCTGATGGGTTTGCAGCAGGGCCACCCCCGGCGCGGCGCCCCCCTGCCGCCCCGCCCGGCCCGCGACCTGGCGCATCAACTGGAACGACCGTTCCGCCGCGCGCAAATCCGCCCCTTGCAGGCCCAGGTCGGCGTCGATCACGCCCACCAGCGTCAGGCGGGGAAAGTTGTGGCCCTTGGCGACGATCTGCGTGCCGATGATGATCTGGGTGTCGCCATTGGCGATATCCGCGATGGTCTCCTTCAGCGCGCGGGCGGACTGGAACAGGTCCGAGGACAGAACCGTGGCCTTTGCGTCGGGGAAGCGGGCCGCAACTTCCTCGGCGATGCGTTCCACGCCGGGGCCGATGGGGGCCAGCTTGCCTTCGACCTTGCAGCTTGGGCAGGCCAGCGGGATGGGCCGCGATTCGCCGCATTGGTGGCAGACCAGGCGGTTCTGGAAGCGGTGTTCCACCATCCGCGCGTCGCATTGGTGGCAGGCAATCTGTTCGCCGCAGGCCCGGCACAGCATCACCGGCGCATAGCCGCGCCGGTTCAGGAACAGCAGCGACTGTTCGCCCTTGGCGATCCGCGCTTCGACCGCCCCCGCCAGCATGGGCGAGATCCAGCGGCCCGAGGGCATGTCCTCGGCCCGCAGGTCGATGGCCGCCATGTCGGGCAGTTCCGCCGTGCCGTAACGGCTGCGCAGATCCAGCCGCCGGTATTTGCCGCTGTGGGCGTTCACCCAGCTTTCCAGGGACGGCGTGGCCGAGGCCAGCACCACCTGCGCCCCGTTGATGGATGCGCGCAGCACCGCCATGTCGCGGGCGCTGTAGTAAACGACATCCTCCTGCTTGTAGCTGCTGTCGTGTTCCTCATCCACGACGATCAGGCCCAGGTCGCGGAAGGGCAAAAACAGCGCGGACCGGGCCCCCACGACCAGCCCCACGTCCCCGCGCCCGGCCATGTGCCACAACCGGCGGCGTTCCGTGCGGGTGATGCCGCTGTGCCATTCGCCGGGACGCGCGCCGAAGCGGGCCTCGACCCGGTCCAGGAACTCGGCCGAGAGCGCGATCTCGGGCAGCAGGACCAGCGCCTGACGGCCCTGCGCCAGGCATTCGGCGACGGCCTCCAGATAGACCTCGGTCTTGCCCGATCCGGTGACGCCGCGCAGCAGGGTGGTGCCGTATCCGCCCGACCGCACGGCCTCGCGCAGGGCATCGGCGGCCGCCTGCTGCTGGGCGTCCAGCGGCTTGCCGGGACGCGAGGAATCCAGCCGGGGATAGGGCAGGTCGCGCGGGGCCTGAACCTCGGCCAGCGTGCCCGCCGCGACAAGGCCCTTGACCACCGCCGTGCCCACGCCCGCCAGTTGCGCCAGTTCGGATGGCGCAAAGCTGGCCCCGCCATGGTCGGCGATCACCTGCATCACCCGTTCGCGCGCCTCGGTCATGCGGGATGGGGGCGCCCCGCCCGGCACGATCACCCGGCGCGCGGCGGGGGGCTGGTCCAGGTCGGGCGCGCGCGTGGCCATCCGCAGCATCAGGGGCAAGGGCGTCAGCGTGTAATCGGCGGCCCGCGTCAGGAACTCCAGAAACCGCGGGTCGAAGGGTTCCGCGTCCAGGACGCGCGCCACGGGGCGCAGCTTGGCCAGGTCGAAGTCGCCCACGCCTTCGCCCATTACCAGGCCCACGACCCGGCGCGGGCCCAGCGGCGCCAGCACCAGCTGGCCCTGCGCCACGCCGCCCTCGGGCGCCAGATAGTCCAGCACGCCCACGGGCTCGACCGTCAGGACGGCGATCCGGGCGCGCGCCGGAAAGAACGGGGCGGGAAAAATGGCGGGCGGGGTTTTCATCATCCTTGATAAAGCCTTGCACCGCCCGCGTTGCAAGCCCGCCCTTTCGGCGGACATGGTTTTGCGCTATCACCCACCCGAACGCTTATGGAGCCTCGCCATGAAATTCTTCCTTGATACCGCCGATGTGGATGCCATCCGAGAGCTGAACGACCTGGGCATGGTGGACGGCGTGACCACCAACCCGTCCCTGATCCTCAAGGCCGGGCGCAACATCGAGGAAGTCACCGCCGAAATCTGCGAGATGGTCAGCGGCCCCGTCAGCGCCGAGGTCGTGGCCGAAAACGCCGACGACATGATCCGCGAAGGCCGCCACCTGGCGCAGATCGCCCCCAACATCGCCATCAAGGTGCCGCTGACCTGGGACGGGCTGAAAGCCTGCCGCGTCTTTGCCGACGAAGGCCACATGGTCAACGTGACGCTGTGCTTTTCCCCCGCCCAGGCGATCCTGGCGGCCAAGGCGGGCGCGACCTTCATCAGCCCCTTCATCGGGCGGCTGGACGACATCGGCCTGGACGGCGTGGACCTGATCGCCGACATCCGCGAGATCTACGACAACTATGGATACGAGACGCAGATCCTCGCGGCCTCGATCCGCTCGGTCAACCACATCATCGAGGTGGGCAAGATCGGCGCCGACGTGATCACCGCGCCCCCGGCTGTCATCAAGTCGATGGCAAAGCATGTCTTGACGGACAAGGGGCTTGAGCAGTTCACTGCCGACTGGGCCAAGACCGGTCAGAAGATCGGCTGAACAAAGGGAAACAGGCATGGCATCGGAACAGCAGGCGGGGCTGGACCCCGAGACGCGCGACAAGCTGCTGGCCGATCCCGGCGTCCTTTTGGCCGACCGCGACCTGATGCGCGCCCTTGTCGCCGCGCGCGAGGCCGAGATCGGCGACAACGTGATCGACATCCGCGGCCGCGCGATGGAGGCGCTGGAAACGCGCCTCGACCGGCTGGAAACCCAGCATGAAAGCGTGATCGCCGCGGCCTTCGACAACCAGTCGGGCATGGCGGTGATCCACCGCGCGGTGATCGGCCTGCTGGAATCGGCGGACCTGGCCGAACTGATCGACAGCCTGCAATCCGACATCGCGCCCCTGCTGCGCATTGAAACCCTGCGGCTGGTGGTCGAGCCCGACCCCGCCATCCCCGGCCTGCCCGAGGATGCGGTCCTGGTCCCGGATGGCGCCATCGGCCGGATCATAGCGGCCGGGCGGCGCACCCCGCGCGGCGACGACATCGTGCTGCGCCCCGCCTCGCCCGTCACGCAGCTGATGCATGGCCGCGCCATCGCGTCCGAGGCGCTTTTGCCCATCGACCTGGGCGCGCGGCGCCCCCGCGCCATGCTGCTGATGGGCAGCGCCGACAAGTCCCGCTTCATGCCCGCCCATGGCACCGACCTGCTGCGTTTTTTCGCGCAGGTGTTCCGGCTGGTGCTGCTGTCGCGGCTGCGCCCGTGACCCCGCCGCTGGCCCTGGCGCCCGCCATGGCCGCTGCCCTGGCCCGCTGGCTGGAGGTCGAGGCCGGAACCCGCGACCGCGCGGACCACACGATCATCGCCTATCGCGCCGACCTGCTGGCCTTCCTGGCCTTCCTGGGCGGCCATCACGGGCAACCCGCCACGCCGAAGTCGCTGGCAGGCCTGCGCCAGACCGACATGCGCGCATTCGCCGCCGCCGAACGCGCGCGCGGCCTGGGGGCGCGGTCGCTGGCGCGCAGGCAATCGGCGGTGCGCAGCTTCCTGCGCTGGATTTCCGACCGCGAGGGCCATGACCTGTCGGCGGCGCTGTCCACGCGCAGCCCGAAATACACCCGGTCCCTGCCCCGCCCGCTGACGCCCGACCAGGCGCGGGACACGCTGGACATGATCGCCGTCGGGCACGACACCCCTTGGGTCGCGGCGCGCGATCTGGCGGTGATGACGCTGCTCTGGGGCTGCGGGCTGCGGATATCCGAGGCCTTGAACCTGAACGGCGAGGACTGGCCCTTCCGCGACAGCCTGACGATCACCGGCAAGGGCGGACGCCAGCGCCAGGTTCCCGTCCTGCCCGTGGCGCGGCAGGCCATGGCCGATTACCTGCGCCAATGTCCCTGGCAGCCCGCCCCCGGCCAGCCGCTGTTCCGGGGCGTGCGGGGCGGGCGGCTGCTGCCCGGCATCATCGAAGGGGCGATGCAAAAGGCCCGCGCGGCGCTTGGCCTGCCGCCCACCGCCACGCCCCACGCCCTGCGCCATTCCTTTGCCACGCATCTTCTGGCGGCGGGCGGCGACCTGCGCACCATCCAGGAACTGCTGGGCCATGCAAGCCTGTCCACAACGCAGGTCTATACCGGCGTCGATGACGCGCATCTGATGGCCGTTTATCAGGCGGCGCATCCACGGGGATAAACCCTCTGGACGGCGGCCCGGCAATGCCACAAGATCGTCGCAACGCCCTGTTTTTCCAAAGAGTGCTGATGGTCCCCGATCGCAGGCAGTTCATCTCCGCCATAACCGCCGCCGCCCTGGCCCGCCCCGGCCATGCCGGCCCGGCCCGCGTCGACTACATCCCCTATCCGCCGGGCGTCCCGCGCGTGGGCGCCGATCCGGCCTATGCGGAACCCACTGATATCGGCGAAACGCTGTCGCTGGATCATGCCGGGCAGGCGCGGCAGGTCCACCTTTATGTGCCCCAGGGCGAGGGTCCGCGCCGGTCGATCCTGCTGCTGCACGGCGCGCAGCGGACGGGCCGGTCGATGCTGGACATGTGGCGGGCGGCGGCCGACCGCAGCGGTGTCGTCCTGATCGCGCCCGATGCCCTGGGCGAGGGCTGGTCGCCCGAGACCGATCCGCCGGGCCTGCTGGTCGCCGCGCTGAACGCCGCCTCGGCGCGCGTGGAGCTGGCGACGGACGGGGTGGCGATGTTCGGCCATTCCTCGGGCGGGATCCTGGCGCAGCTTTACGCCAACCGCCTGCAGGGACCGTGGCGCGCGGTGGCCACCCATGGCGCGGCCCTGCCCGCCGACGCGGTCCAGTCCCCCGCCACGGCATCGGTGCCGGTGCGGCTTTATGTCGGCGCGGGCGACCACCTGTTCCCGCCCGCGAAGGCCCGCGCCACGACCGAGGCCCTGGCCGCCGCAGGCCATCCCGCCGACATGATCGCCATCGCCGGCCATACGCATTGGTATTACGCGATCGGCCCCTGGCTGGCCGAGGATTGCCTGGCCTGGATGGCGACGCACGGCCTTGGCTGAACCGCGGCCCTCCTCCAGCGTTTGGCCCCCAGGATCAGAAGGATGTCACCATGACCACACATGCGATCTTCAACCGCCCCCTGGACGGCCCTGTCCCGCAGGGCCTGGACCAGGCGATCTTCGGAATGGGCTGCTATTGGGGCGTCGAGCGGCTGTTCTGGCAGCAGAACGGCGTCTGGCTGACCCAGGTGGGCTTTGCGGGCGGCACGGTGGAAAACCCCACCTACGACCAGGTCAAGTCTGGGACCACCGGCCATGCCGAGGTCGTGCGCATCGTTTATGACAGCTCCAAGATCAGCTATGACCACCTGCTGAAGCTGTTCTGGGAAAACCACGACCCGACCCAGGGCGACCGGCAGGGAAACGATGCGGGCCCCCAGTATAGAAGCCTGATCATGGCCTTCACCGACAGCCAGATGTCGGCGGCCGAGGCGTCCCGGATCGACTATGACAACCGCCTGGCGGTGGCGGGCTTCGGCAAGATCACCACGCAGATCATCGGCCCCGCGCCCTTCTGGCCCGCGCATGATGAGCACCAGCAGTATCTGGAAAAGAACCCCGACGGCTATTGTGGCCTGAAGGGCACCGGGGTAGAGGCGAGCCTTCCCAACCCGGATCCGATCCCATGACCACCTATTCCGCGCTGACCCATGTCGGGGGCCGCCAGGCCGCCGAGGCCCTGGCCGAGGCCTGCGAGGATCTGGATCCCGAACCCGTCGGCACCGGCGTCTTCGAGATCGAGGACGGCTCGGACCGCTGGGAAGTCGGCGTCTATTTCACCGAGGCGCCCGACGACATCGCCCTGGCCCTGCTGGCCGCCGCCCATGGCGCCAATCCCTTCGCCATTTCCGAGGTTCCGGACGTGGATTGGGTCGCCCATGTGAAGCGGGAACTGACGCCCGTGCGGGCGGGCCGCTTCTATGTCCACGGCAGCCACGATGCCGACACCGTCCCCGAAGGCGTCGAGGCGCTGTGCATCGAGGCCGCGATGGCCTTCGGCACCGGCCACCACAACACCACCAAGGGCTGCCTGGAGGCGCTGGACCGGCTGGCCACCCAAGGCTTCCAGCCGCACCGCATCGTCGATATCGGCTGCGGCACCGCCGTGCTGGCGATGGCGGCGGCAAGGGTGTGGCCGGTCACGGTGCTGGCCAGCGACATCGACCCCGTGGCTGTCGATACGGCGGCGGCCAATGTCATCGCCAACGGGCTGGACGGCCGGATCATCTGCATCGAGGCCGCGGGCTTTGCCCACCAGATGCTGGAGGACAACGCGCCCTACGACCTGGTGCTGGCCAATATCCTCAAGCAGCCGCTGATCGACCTGGCGCCGCAGATGGCCGCGATAGTCGCGCCGGGGGGCCGGATCATCCTGTCGGGGATCCTGACGACCCAGGCCGACGAGGTGACGGGGGTCTATGGCGACGCAGGCTTCACGCTGGAAAGGCGCGACGACCTGGCGGACTGGTCGGCCCTGACCATGGCCCGGTCCTGACGACAACCGAATGGACGTGACGCCATCCCAGCCTTGAAAACGCGCCTGCCTTTTGCTATCTAGGGCAGGCGAGCGTCTTTCTTTCGGCCTTCTGTCTCCTTTCGGCTTCAGATGTTCCTTGACGACACTAAGCCGGGCCATCGCATGTCGCGGATGGCATATACTAGACAGGAGATCTCACGATGGCCAACGGCACCGTGAAATGGTTCAACGCCACCAAAGGCTTCGGCTTCATCCAGCCCGAGCATGGCTCGAAAGACATCTTCCTTCACATCTCCGCGCTGGAGCGCGCTGGCATCCGCGACATCCGCGACGGCCAGGCGATCACCTTTGACGTGGAAAAGGGCCGCGACGGCCGCGAATCGGCGACCAACGTCGCGCTGGCATAAGCTGCCCGCAGACCCGGCCATGGCATGAAGCCATTGCCCTGAAAACCGGATGGCGGCCCTGGTCGCCCTCCCCTCCGGATCCTAGGACGCCCTTGCGCGGGATCGGACAATTCCCATGAAAGAACAATCTTGATAGAAATAAACTGGGGCAAGCCCCTGTCTTTCGTCGTCTCGCCCGATGGCGAGGTGAAGACCTTCACCACCCTTGAAACCGCGGCCTATTGGCTGCAACGCAGATGGCCTGTCGATGACGTGCAGCGCCGCCATGCGGCCCGGATGCTGGACGCCGCCGCCCATTGCATGACCCCGGTCGGATCGGCACGCAAGGCCTTCACGGACGCCGCCCGCAGCGCCGGGTTCCAGACCGTCAACCGGCACTGACCGGCCAAGAAAAAACCCCCTCTGCATCCGCATTGGGGGTTCGTTCGTCTTGAAGGGGATGGCTATGGCTTAGAAGCCGCGCGCGATCCGCTCGATGTCGCCGCGGCACAGACCGATGTCGTCCAGCTCGCGATCCGACAGGCGGCTCAGTTCCCGACGGGTCACGCGGGCATCGTTCCACGCGCCGAGCATCGAGAAGAAATTCGCAACGACATTGCCAACGCCCCCAACAGCATGGCTGCGGTTCAGTTCCATCGTCGACATTTTCATCACCTGTTTCAGAAGTGCCCGACCATCGGGCAATCGCTTCATGCAGCAGGATATAGATTGGGCAGTCAAAAAAGAGTAGGCGCGGCCCGGGCAATGCCGCTATGCAGCAAATGCAGGTTTACGACAGGTTAACAGGGCCAGAATGTCGTTTTCAGGCCTTGGAATGCCGCATTGCAGCAATCGTTTCTTACCAGTCCCCTAACGCGGCCTGCCACAGCGCAAGTGCCGCGACGGCAGCCGTATCGGCGCGCAGGATTCGCGGCCCCAGGCTGATGCGACTCACATGGGGCAGCGCCGCCAGCCGGGCGCGCTCGGCATCCGAAAAGCCCCCCTCGGGGCCGATCAGGATCGCCCAGGGACCGCGCGGCAGGCCCGCCAGCGTATGTGCCGGTCCCGCCAGCGCCTCGTCCGCCCAGAGGATGCGGCGCGACGCGTCCCAGCCATCCAGCAGGCGCGACAGCGGCACCAGATCGGCCACGGCGGGGACAAAGGTGCCGCCGCATTGTTCCGCCGCTTCCACCGCATGGGCCTGCAGGCGGTCCTGGCGGATGCGTTCGGCATTGGTGTGGTCGGTCTGCACGGGCAGGATGCGCGCGGCCCCCATCTCGGCCGCCTTTTCCACGATGAAATCGGTGCGCGCCTTCTTGATCGGCGCGAAGACCAGCCACAGGTCGGGCGGGTTCCGCTGCGGGGCGGTCTGTTCCAGCACGTCCAGCGACCCGCCGCGCTTGGTCGCCTGCGCCAGGCGCGCCGACCAGGCGCCGTCGCGCCCGTTGAAGACCTCGATCACCGCGCCGGGCGTCAGGCGCATGACGCCCGACAGATAATGCGCCTGGTCCCCCGTCAGCGGGACGGGTTGTTCTGCGGCCAGCGGGTGATCTATGAACAGCCTGATCCTTGCCATGGGGCCAGACGCTATGCAAAGCCGGACGGAAAGACCAGACGCCGTCATCGACGCGCCGAAGGGCAACTGGGTGGACACGGTGGCCCCCCCGGCCTGGCGGCCCTGGCTGCGCCTGTCCCGCGCCGACCGGCCCATCGGGACGTGGCTGCTGCTGCTGCCCTGCTGGTGGGGGATCGGGCTGGCGATGATGGCCGACGCGCCCCGCTGGGCGGACCTGTGGATCGCCGTGGCCTGCGGGATCGGCGCGCTGGTCATGCGCGGGGCGGGCTGCACCTGGAACGACATCACCGACCGCGACATCGACGACAAGGTGGCCCGCACCCGGTCCCGCCCCCTGCCCAGCGGCCAGGTGACGCTGCGCGGGGCCTATGGCTGGCTGGTCGCGCAATGCCTTGTGGGCTTCGCGATCCTGCTGACATTGGATGGGGCGGCGGTCTGGATGGGCGTGGCCTCGCTGGCGCTGGTGGCGATCTATCCCTTTGCCAAGCGGTTCACCTGGTGGCCGCAGGTCTTCCTGGGCCTGGCCTTCAACTGGGGCGTGATGCTGGCCTGGGCCGCGCATATGGGGCGGCTGGACGCGGCGCCGGTGGTGGCCTGGGTCGCGGGGATCGCCTGGACGATCTTCTACGACACCATCTATGCCCACCAGGATGTGGAGGACGACGCCCTGATCGGCGTGAAATCCACCGCGCGCCTGTTCGGGCAGAACAGCCCGCGCATCCTGGCGGGCTTTGCGGTGCTGACGGTCGTCCTGCTGGCGATTGCCATTTCGCTCACGGGTCGCAATCTGTTGATGGGCTATGCGGGGCTGGCCGGATTTGCCCTGCATCTGGCCTGGCAGCTGCGGAATTTCCAGCCCGAACAAGGCGCTGTCTGCCTGCGCCTGTTCCGGTCGAACCGCGATGCGGGTTTGATCCTTGCGCTAACTCTCGCCCTGGCCGGACTCGTCTGATTGCGCGGGGCGTCCCCCGCCGCTAGATCCAGGACCACGGAAACAGCCCAAGGTCATGGCCCATGCCCCGCAGGCGGCTTGCCTCATCCATCGCCACGATCCTGACCCTGTCCGCCGCGGGCGGGCTGTGCTGGCTGGGGGCCGACACCGCCGCCAGCTTCATCGAGCAGCGGTCGCGCCAGGATGTCGAACAGGCGTTGCAGGCATCCGGGCAGGACTGGGTGGGGGTGGCGACCGACGGGTTGCAGGTCCGCCTGACCGGCACCGCGCCGACCGAGGTGGACCGCTTTCGCGCCGTGACCCAGGCGGGCAGTGCCGTCGACCCCTCGCGCGTGGTGGACGCGATGACCGTCGCCTCGGCCGAGGCGATGACGCCGCCTGATTTCAAGGTGGAACTGCTGCGCAACGACCAGGGCATCTCGCTGATCGGGCTGGTTCCGGCCTCGACCGACCGGGCGGGGCTGGTGCGCACTCTGCGGGCGGAAACCGCCGCGCCCCAAGTGACCGACCTTCTGGAAACCGCCGACTATGCCGTGCCCCCCGGGTGGGACGCGGCCATCCGCTATGGGCAGCAGGCCGCGCAGATGGCGGCCCAGGCCAAGATCTCGGTCCAGCCGGGGCGGGTCACGATCTCGGCCATCACCGGCAGCGGCGACGAAAAAGCACGGCTGGAAACCGCGCTGCGCCGCGCCCTGCCCGCGGGGGTCGACCTTGTCACCGACATCTCGGCCCCGCGGCCGGTGATCGCGCCCTTCACGCTGCGCTTCGTCATGGATGGGGACGGCGCGCGCTTTGAATCCTGCGCCACCGACACCGCCGAAGGCCGCGACCGCATCGTCGATGCCGCGATGAAGGCGGGGGCGGCAGAGGTTCCCGCCTGCACGCTGGGGCTTGGCGCGCCTTCGCCCGATTGGTCCGATGCGGCGGCGGCGGCGATCGGGGCGGTGGCCTCCCTGGGCCGGGGCGCGGTCACGCTGTCGGATGCCGATGTTTCGCTGGTGGCGCCTCCGGGCGTCGCCAAGGCGGATTTCGACCGCGCCGTGGCAGGGTTGCGGCGCGCCCTGCCCCCGGTGTTCTCGCTGCAGGCGGATCTGGAAACCGCCCCCGACGCGGCCCCGCAGGGCCCGGCCGAATTCACCGCCACCCTGTCGGACACGCAGGTGCTGGAGATGGCGGGCCGCATCAGCGACGACCGGATGCGCGAAACCGTGGACAGCGTGGCCCGCGCGCGCTTTCCCGCCGTGGGGGGCAGCCTGGTCAACGACCCCTCGGTCCCCGGGGGCTGGACGGTGCGCGTCATCGCCGGGCTGGAGGCCCTGGGCACCCTGCATTCGGGCAGCCTGCAGGTCACGCCCGACCTGATCCGCGTCACCGGCACCTCGGGCGACATGGCCGCGCCCGAAGCTGCGGCGGCGCGGCTGGGCGAACGGCTGGGACCGGGCGTGCGCTATGACCTGGCGATCCGTTACGACCGGCGGCTGGATCCGTCGCTGGATCTGCCCGACGGCCCCGAATGCGTGCGCCAGCTGAACATCGTCATGTCGGAATCCGAGATCGGGTTCGAGCCCTCCAAGGCCGCCATCGCGGGCGACCCCGCCCCCACGCTGGACCGGCTGGCCGCCGTCATGGCCGAATGCGCCGATTTCCAGCTGGAAGCCGGGGGCCACACCGATTCGCAAGGGTCCGAAGGCTTCAACGCCGACCTGTCGCGGGGCCGGGCGCAGGCCCTGGTGGCCGCGATGGCGGACGCGGGCATCGACGTGTCCAACATGACCGCGCGCGGTTACGGCGAAAGCCAGCCCATCGCCTCCAACGACTCGGAGGAAGGGCGCGAGGAAAACCGCCGGATCGAGTTCCGGCTGATGTCCGATTACCCGGTGCGCAGCGCCCCCCTGCCCGCGCCGGTCACGCTGTCGGGCGTCACCGCCGAGCCTGCGCCGCCCGATCAGCCCGCCGACCAGCCCGGGGATCTGATCGGCCCCCTCCAGCCGGACGACCCTGCGCCCCGCCCGCAGGTCTTCGGCCCCGCCCTGCCGCAGGCCGGCATCGGCCCGGTGGCCCCCGCGACCGTCGGCGCCCCCGAGGTCTTCCAGACGCTGGACGCGCGCGAGGAAACCCTTAGGCTGCCCGTCCAGACGCCCACGCCTGACACGCCGCGCCCCTCGCCCCGCCCGGACGAGGGATCCGCCCCCTGATCGCAAGCTGGACCCGCATGAACCGCACCGAATTCATCACCGCCACCGCGCTTGTCCTGTTCGGGGCCTTCGTGCTGGGCTGGTTCGCCTGCTGGCTGATCGGACGCCTGACCCGCCCCAGCCATGCCGACCTGCGCGACCTGGAACGCAGGCTGCACGACACCGAACGCGAACGCGACAAGGCCATCGCCCTGCTGAAGGAGGGCGAAAGCCGCCGGGCGGCGACCCAGGCGGAACTGGAAACCGCCATGGAGGGCCTGCGCGAAAGCCGCTCCGAGATCGAGGAATTGCGGGATTACATCGAACGCAAGCTGTCGCGTCGGTAGGGTGCGTGCTTGCACGCACCATGCCACGTCAACGGTGCGTGCAAGCACGCACCCTACGCCACCTCGGCAAACACCTTCCGCAGCGCCCGTTCCAGCTTGTCGAAGATCTCGTCCATCTGCGATTCGGTCAGGATGAAGGGCGGGCAGAGGACGATGGACTGGCCCAGGGGACGGCAGATCAGGCCCAGGTCGGTGCAGGCATTGGCGATGCGTTCGCTGACCGACAGGCTGCTGTCGAACGGCGTCTTGGTGGCCTTGTCGCGCACGGCCTCCAGCGCCCACATGAAGCCCACGCCGCGCAATTCGCCGATATGCTCGCTGCGGTCCATGATGGCGCGCAGGCCCGCCTCCAGCCGGGGGGCGAGGCGCTTGACGTTGTCGGCCAAGCCCTCGTTCATCACCACGTCGATGGCCTTCAGCGCGATGGCGCAGCCGACCGGGTGGCCGGATGCGGTGAAGCCGTGCGGGAACTCCTCGATCCGGTCGATGGCCTTTTGCAGCCGGTCGGTCAGATCCGGCCCCAGGATCACCGCACCCATCGGGAACAGGCCTGCCGTCAGGTTCTTGGAACTGATGATCGCGTCGGGCATGAAGCCGTAGGTCTGGCAGCCCCAGGTGTTGCCGGTGCGGCCAAAGCCGGTGATCACCTCGTCCGAAATCATCGGGATGCCGTATTTCTTCAGGATCGGCAGCATCGCCTGGAAATAGCCCTTGGACGGCGGGATCACGCCCCCCGCCCCCTGCACGGGTTCGGCAAAGAAGCCCGCGATGGTGTCGGGGCCTTCGCGCTGGATCGTGTCCTCCAGTTCCTGCGCCAGCCTTTGGGTGAACTGCTCCTCGCTCTCGCCGTCCTTGCCGTATCGCCAGTAATGCGGGCAGGTCAGGTGGATGAAGCCCGGCAGCGGCAGGCCGAAGACCTCGTTATAGGGCTTGCCGGTCATGCTGGCCGAAACGACGGTCACGCCGTGATAGGCGTTCCAGCGGGTCAGGATCTTGCGCCGCTGCGGATTGCCTTCCGATGCGTGCAGGAACCACAGCATCTTGACCATGGTGTCGTTCGCCTCGGACCCCGAGTTCGTGTAGAACACCTTGCCGCGCTCGAAGGGCGACACCTCGACCAGCTTTTCGGACAGCATCACCGTCTGGTCGGACAAGCGCCCGAAAAAGGCGTGATATCCGGGAAAGCGGTCGTATTGCGCCTTCGCGGCCTCGGCCAGGCCCTTGTGGTCGAACCCCGCGACCATGTTCCACAGGCCCGAATTGGCGTCCAGATAGCGGCGGCCGTTCACATCGACGACATAGGGCCCCTCGCCATGGGTCAGCACCACGGCGCCCCGGCTGGCGACGCTGGGCAGGTCGGTGAAGCCGTAAAGCGAATATTCGTCGGCGCGGGCTTCCCAGCTTTGCGGTTTGTTCATCATGGCCTCCATCGGGTTTGTCTGCAGGCTAGCCGGGCGGATGGGGGCGTTCAAGGACGGCGCAGGCCGATCAGATCCAGTTCCGCCTCGATCCCCGCCAGGGGGGCGCCGCGCATCTCGGCCACCAGCGAATCGAACCGCTCGCGCAGTGCGGCCTTTTCCGCGCCCCGGCAGTCGTTCCAGGGGCGGCCTTGCAGGGCCATCGCCAGGACGTAATAGCCGATGAAATGCGGCCGCTCGCCCGCAACCAGCAGCGCGCGATAGGCCTCGTGCGCGCCGATCCGGCGCAGGGCGGCGGCGTCGGGCACGCCGGCGGCGATCAGCGCCTTGGCCGTCGCCGGGCCGATATTGGTGATCCCCGTCAGGTCGCTGTCCATGGCCCGCTTTCCAAATGCCTGCCTTTGCTGTATCAGCACGCTACCTCCCAAGGACAGCGGCAATGAACGACCAGGCCAATCCCCCGGCAGTGAAAAAGCTTTTCATCAAGACCTATGGCTGCCAGATGAACGTCTATGACAGCCAGCGCATGGCCGAGGCCATGGGCGCGGAAGGCTATGTCCTGACCGAGGATCAGGGGGATGCGGACATGGTGCTGCTGAACACCTGCCACATCCGCGAGAAGGCGGCCGAGAAGCTTTATTCCGACCTAGGCCGCCTGAAGCCGCTGAAGGCCGAGAAGCCCGACCTCAAGATCGGCGTGGCGGGCTGCGTGGCCCAGGCCGAGGGCGAGGAGATCGTGCGCCGGATGCCGCTGGTCGATCTGGTGGTCGGCCCGCAGACCTATCACCGCCTGCCCGCCATGGTGCGGGGCGAAGCGCCCGCCATCGTCACCGACTTCCCCGAGGAAGACAAGTTCGACCACCTGCCCCAACGCCGCGCCACCCGCCGCGCGCCCGCGGCCTTCCTGACCGTGCAGGAGGGCTGCGACAAGTTCTGCGCCTTCTGCGTCGTCCCCTATACCCGGGGCGCCGAGGTCAGCCGCCCCGTGGACCGCATCCTGCGCGAGGCCCGCGACCTGGTGGACCGGGGCGTGCGGGAAATCACCCTTCTGGGCCAGAACGTGAACGGCTGGCACGGCGCGGGGTCGGACGGCGAATGGGGCTTTGGCCGCCTGATCCGCGCGCTGGCCGATATCGAGGGGTTGGACCGCATCCGCTATACCACCAGCCACCCGAATGACATGGGGGGCGACCTGATCGCCGCGCATCGGGATATCCCGCAATTGATGCCCTATCTGCACCTGCCGGTGCAGTCGGGCAGCGACCGGATCCTGCGGGCGATGAACCGCAAGCACACGGCGGCCCAGTATCTGCGCCTGATCGACCGCATCCGCGAGGCGCGCCCCGACATCCTGCTGACCAGCGATTTCATCGTGGGCTTTCCGGGCGAGACCGACCAGGATCACCAGGACACCCTGCGCCTTGTGGCCGAGGTGGGGTTCGGGACCGCCTTCAGCTTCAAGTATTCGCCCCGCCCCGGAACCCCGGCCTATGACCGCCCCGAGGTGGACGGCGCGGTGGCCGACGCCCGCTTGCAGGAACTCCAGGCGCTGCTGGCGAAACAGCAGAAGGCCGCGCAGGAAGCCATGGTCGGGCGCACCCTGGGCGTGCTGTTCGAAAAGCCGGGCCGGCAGGCGGGGCAGATGATCGGCAAGTCGGATTACCTCCATTCGGTCTTTGTCGATGCGCCGAATGCGCAGGTCGGCGACCTGGTGCCCGTGCGGATCGTGGAAAGCGCAAGCAATTCGCTGCGGGGCGAGTTGGCGGGATAGCCCGCGGCAGGACCGCGCCTGACGGCTGGTTCGCCCCACCACACGCCCGAAGAAGGTGTGGAACCCCACCCTATCCAAGCGGCACGGCCAGATCCCCCGCCGGGCGAAGGCGATGGCCTGCGCCAGACAAGGACGGTCTGGCAGCCCTCATGCGCCCTCCCTTTCGGGCGCCGTCGGAAATCCCCCCTTCGCCCCGGAACCGCCCCCCACCCGCGCCGTTAAGCCAAACGCATCACGCCAGGAGGACAGGATGGACGACAACCGGGTCTGGAACTTCGAGGAAAGTCTCTGGCGCGCGTCGGACGAACGCTATCACGAACGCGTCGATCCCGAATGCATCATGGCGCTGAGCCATGCGCCGCATCTGTTCGCGGGCCGGGCCGCAATCGAGGCTGTCAGCGGAACGCCCGAATGGGACAAGGTGGCCTTTGACGACAAGCACGTGTCCCGCCCCGAGGAAGGGATGATCGTGATCGGCTATCGCGTCACGGCGGCCAAGGGGGATACTCGCTTCACGGCGGCCTGCACCTCGGTCTATCGGCGGCGCGGCCATGAGGACTGGACGGTGGTGCAGCATTGCCAGGTGGCGCTGCCGATGACCGAGGGCTGATCCTTCCGGGGAAAAAAGGCGGCCGACCCCCAGGAACGCGCGAACATACGGGGGGCCGGCCTCTTTCGCACCGATGGGCTGATGCGAAAGTTCGGGACGCCGGGATCTCGGGCACGAGATCGGGCGTTGTGATGAAAGACCGGCCCCCAGGAACGCGCGAACAGGACAGGGGCCGGTCTCTTTCGCCGTTGATCGTGGCAAGGGCGAAAGCTCGGGGTGCGGTCTGGGCGGGGGTTATTCCCCGCCGCCCAGGCCGTGGACATAGGTGGCGACGGCACGGATCTCGGCCTCGGACAGGCGCGTGTTCCAGGCGGGCATCACGCCATAGGGGCCTTCGCTGACGATGCGGGTCAGCGTCTCGTGGTCGTTGCCGTAAAGCCAGACGGCGTCGGCCAGGTTCGGCGCGCCTTGCGTGCGGTCGCCGGTGCCGTCCTCCATGTGGCAGGCCGAACAGTTGTCGGCAAAGACCTGGGCACCGGCTGCGGCCTTGCCCGCGTCATGCGGCTGGTCCGAGAGCGACAGCACATGGTTCACGACCTGGTCGATCTGTGTGCGGTCCAGGATGCCGTCGCTGCCGAAAGAGGGCATTTGCGAATAGCGCGTGTCGCCGTCCTTGGGATCGCGGATGCCGTGCTGAAGGGTGGTGTGGATATCCTCCAGCGTGCCGCCCCACAGCCAGTCGTTGTCCAGCAGGTTGGGATAGCCCCGCGCCCCGCCCGCGCCGGAACCGTGGCACTGCGCGCACCAGGTGCGGAAGATCGCGCCGCCCGCATTGGTGGCATAGTTCACCAGTTCGGGGTCGTTCGGGATCGCGGCCAGCTCCACCTCGGCCAGGCGGGTCTGGATCGGGGCATTGGCCTGGTCGAAGCGCGCGATCTCGGCCGCGACCTCTTGCCGGGTGTCGGTTCCCAGAAGGCCCTGGGTCGCCTGGCTGACCAGCGGGATCGCCGGATAGGCCACGACATAGCCCACCGCCCAGATGATCGTGGCGTAGAAGGTCCACAGCCACCAGCGGGGCATCGGGTTGTCGTATTCGGTGATCCCGTCCCATTCGTGGCCGGTGGAGCCTACCTCCTTGACCAGGCCCTTGCGGGTCTGCTTGCGCTGCCGGGGCGCGACCGGCTGGTCGGGCCGGGGCCGTTCGGGGATCGCCCCCGCGATCTTGGCGGCATGTTCGCTGTCGGCCGCGCGCCGTTCCAGGCTGACCCGGTTGTCGGGATTGGCGGGATCCAGATGCGGATCGACGGGCTTGTCCTTGTCGTTGTCGGCCATCACCGGCCCTCCTTCTCATCCGCGTCGGCGGGTCGGTTCTCGTGCCGGAAGATGCTCTCGGCGGCGTCCTTCTGGGCCTTTCGGGCGCCGGGGCGGAACACGAATAGGATCACGCCCACGAAGAACAGCACCAGCAGCAGCAGCGCCCAACTGTCGGCAAGCCCGCGCAGGAAGCTGTAGGTTTCCATTGATGCCCCCTTACCGCGTGGCGTCGGGTTCAAAGGTCGAGAAATCGACCATCGTGCCCAGCACCTGCAGATAGGCGATCAGCGCGTCCATTTCCGTCAGCTGCGGCTGGCGGTCGAAGTTGCGCTGCTGCGCCCCGGGATAGCGTTCCTGCAAGCCCTCGGCATCGGCGTTCGGGTTGGCCTGGGCCCGGAAATCCTCGGCCGCAGCAGTGATCATCTCGTCCGTATACGGCACGCCCACCAGGGCATCGGTTTCCACGCGGTCCCGGACGTAATCCGGGCCGATGATGCGGTTCATCAGGTGGCCGTATTGCGGCATGATGGATTCGGGCACCACCGATTGCGGATCGCGCAGGTGGTCCAGGTGCCATTCGTCCGAATAACGCCCGCCCACGCGCGCCAGATCCGGCCCGGTGCGCTTGGACCCCCACTGGAAGGGGTGGTCATACATCGATTCCGCCGCCAGCGAGTAATGGCCGTAACGCTCGACCTCGTCGCGCATCGGGCGGATCATCTGGCTGTGGCAGACATAGCAGCCCTCGCGGACGTAAACGTCGCGCCCGGTCAGTTCGAGGGGGGTGTAGGGGCGGACCCCTTCCACCTTCTCGATGGTGTTTTCCAGATAGAACAGCGGGGTGATCTGGACCAGGCCGCCGATGGTGACGACCAGGAACGACAGGATCAGCAGAAGCGTCGCGTTCTTTTCGAGGATCTTGTGCTTTTCAAGAATCTGCATGGCTCGCGTTCCCTTATTCGGCCGGCACGGCAATGGCCGTCGAATGGGCTTTGGGCTGGCGGGCCACGGTGGCCCAGAGGTTGTAGGCCATGATGATCCCGCCGGCGAGGTAGAGGACACCCCCCAGGGCACGCACCACGTTCATCGCGAACTTGGCCTGCACGGCGTCGGCGAAGGCGTTGACCAGGAAGCCCTGGCTGTCCACTTCGCGCCACATCAGGCCTTCCATGATGCCCGACACCCACATGGAGGCGGCGTAAAGCACCAGGCCGATGGTGGCGAGCCAGAAGTGCCAGGAGACCAGCGACAGCGAATACAGGCGTTCCCGGCCCCACAGGCGCGGCGTCAGGTAATACAGCGCGCCAAAGGTGATCATGCCGTTCCAGCCAAGGGCGCCGGAATGGACGTGGCCGATGGTCCAGTCGGTATAGTGCGACAGGCTGTTCACGGCCTTGATCGACATCATCGGGCCTTCAAAGGTCGCCATGCCGTAGAAGCCGACGGCCACCACCATCATGCGCAGGATCGGGTCGGTGCGCAGCTTGTCCCAGGCACCCGACAGCGTCATCAGCCCGTTGATCATCCCGCCCCAGGACGGCATCCACAGCATGATCGAGAAGACCATCCCCAGCGTCGAGGCCCAGTCGGGCAGCGCGGTATAGTGCAGGTGGTGCGGACCGGCCCAGATATAGAGGAAGATCAGCGCCCAGAAGTGGATGATCGACAGCTTGTAGGAATAGACCGGGCGCTCGGCCTGCTTCGGGATGAAATAGTACATCATCCCCAGGAAGCCGGCGGTCAGGAAGAAGCCCACGGCGTTGTGGCCGTACCACCACTGCACCATCGCGTCCTGCACGCCCGCGAAGACCTGCACCGACTTCGACCCGAAGATGCTGACCGGGATCGAGATGTTGTTGACGATGTGCAGCATCGCGATGGTCACGATGAAGGCCAGGTAGAACCAGTTGGCGACGTAGATATGGGGTTCCTTGCGCTTGATCACGGTGCCCAGGAACACGGCCAGATAGGCCACCCAGACCACCGTCAGCCACCAGTCCACATACCATTCGGGCTCGGCATATTCCTTGGACTGGGTGGCGCCCGCGATGTATCCGGTCGCGGCCAGCACGATGAACAGGTTATAGCCCCAGAACACGAACCACGCGAGGTTCCCGCCCCACAGGCGCGCGGCGCTGGTGCGCTGGACGACATAGAACGAGGTCGCGATCAGCGCGTTGCCGCCAAAGGCAAAGATCACCGCGCTGGTGTGCAGGGGACGCAGCTTCCCGAAGTTCGTGTAGCCATGGGTCAGGTCCGACAGGTTCAGCGCCGGAAAGGCCAGCTGGAAGGCGATGACCACGCCCACCAGAAAGCCCACCACGCCCCAGAAGGCGGTGGCGGCGACGCCGAAGCGGACCACATCGTCCATGTATTGCGAGGTATCGACCGCACGCACCGGCTCATCGACCCGGCGCAGGGCCCAGACGAACATCCCCGCCGCCACCAGCATGACGACCAGGGCATTGACCATATAGGCCGGATCGCGCGCCAGATTGGCAGCGATCGCGGCTGCCAGGGCGATGACCCCCAGCAAGATCAGCTTCACATAATTCCACATGGCATACATCCGCGTTCCTTCGTCGAAAGGGGCCGGACAGCACGAATCGCTGCCAAGGCTGGCCTCCTTGTTGGGACCGGGCATAAGGTTCCCGGGCACACGGAACCTTGATCTGCGTCAAATCCGGAGGTTTGATTCCGATCAAGGCCGCAGGCTGGCAAGGACGCCATCCTGTGTCCGACCTGACCGAAGGAGTCCGTCATGGGTTACAAGAGCATCCTCACCATCCTGTCCGACCAGCGGCAGCTGCCCCAGCTTGACGCGGCGGCCGCCCTGGCCGCGCGCGAGGATGGCCACCTGTCGGTCCTCAGCCTGGGGCTCGACCACACGCAGGTGGGCTATTACTTTCCGGGCGGCACGCCCTATGCCTTCCAGGACGCCATCGACATGGCGATGGAGGGGGCCGAATCGCTGGACCAGGCGGTGCGCCAGCACCTGGCGCGCTTTTCCGACCTGCGCTGGTCGTCCGAGGCCGCGGTGGCGCAGATCGGCGGCATCGCGAACCTTGTGGGGATGCGCGCGCGCTTTTCCGACCTGACGGTCCTGGGCCGCCCCTATGGCCCGGACGCCCCCGGAGAGGCCGAGGCCGTGGTCGAGGCCGCCCTGTTCGAGGGCGGCTGCCCCGTGCTGGTCCTGCCGGGCACCGACCTGCCCGCCGATCCCCCGCAAAAGGTGCTGGTGGCCTGGAACCAGTCCCTGGAAGCCCTGGCCGCCGTCCGCCGCGCCCTGCCCCTGCTGCAGGCCGCGAAATCGGTCGAGATCACTCTGATCGACCCGCGCCGCAGCGCCGACGGATCGGAACCCGGCGCGCCCCTGACGCAGATGCTGACGCGCCACGGCGTCCATGCCGACATCGCCGTTCTGGCCCGCACCGCCGCCACCGTCAGCGAGGAACTGAACCGCCGCGCCATCGAGATCGCCGCCGACCTGGTGGTGATGGGCGCCTATGGCCATTCGCGCTTCCGCCAGGCGATCCTGGGCGGGGCCACGCGCAACATGCTGGAAAAGGCGCGCGTGCCGGTGTTCATGGCGCGATAGGATCGGACTTCCCGCCTGTCCGGCGAGGGCCATCGCCTTCGCCGGACACGGACCGGCGCAGCCCGTAGGGTGGGGTTCCACCCTACAAGCCATTCGCCGTCTCGCATGAAGGCAGTCCTGGCCCTTACGCGACCAGCCGCGCCCCGTCATGGCCGGTAATGCGCAACTCCATCAACGCGCCTTCGGGCTGGTCGCTGGCAAAACCCACTTCGGTGAACTGCTCGGTTCGGCCTAGGCGGGGGCTCTCGGTCAGCACGCGATGGGTCCGGCCGACTTGCCCGTCCAGATGCGCACGCAACGCGGCATCCCCCGCCGCGCGCAGCCGGGCGGCGCGGTCGCGGATCACCGGGCCTTGCACGGCGGGCATCCGCGCGGCGGGCGTTCCCTTGCGGGGCGAAAACGGGAAGACATGCAGGAAGGTCAGCCCGCAGTCGTCCACCAGCTTGACGCTGTTCTCGAACATCGCATCCGTTTCCGTGGGAAAGCCCGCGATGATGTCGGCGCCGAAGACGATGTCGGGGCGCAACCGCCGCGCTTCCTCGCAGAAGCGGACCGCGTCGTCACGCCCGTGGCGGCGCTTCATCCGCTTCAGGATCATGTCGTCACCCGCCTGCAGCGACAGGTGCAGATGCGGCATCAGGCGCGGTTCGGTGGCAATCGCCAGCATCAGGTTCTCGTCCGCCTCGATGCTGTCGATGCTGCTGATGCGCAGGCGCGGCAGGTCCGGAACCAGCCGCAGGATCCGCATCACCAGATCGCCAAGGCGGGGCGTGCCCGGCAAATCTGCGCCCCAGCTGGTCAGGTCCACGCCGGTCAGCACGACCTCGTTGAAGCCTCGGCCCACCAGCCGCTTGATCTGTTCTACCACCACGCCCGCCGGGACAGACCGCGAGTTGCCGCGCCCGTAAGGGATGATGCAGAAGGTGCAGCGGTGGTCGCACCCGTTCTGCACCTGGACATAGGCGCGGTGGCGGCCGAAGCCGTCGATCAGGTGGCCCGCCGTTTCCTTGACCGACATGATGTCATCGACGCGGATCTTCTCGGTCTCGCCGATCAGGTCGGGCGCGCGCAGGCCCTGCCACGTCTGGGGCTGCATCTTCTCGTGGTTGCCGATGACGCGCGTGACCTCGGGCATGGCGGCAAAGGTCTCGGGCTCGGTCTGGGCCGCGCAGCCGGTCACGATCACCGGCGCGCCGGGGTTCTCGCGCGCCAGGCGGCGGATTTCCTGGCGGGCCTTGCGCACGGCCTCGGCGGTGACGGCGCAGGTGTTGACGACCACGGCGCCGGACAGGCCCGCGGCCTCGGCCATCTCGCGCATCGCCTCGGTTTCATAGGCGTTGAGGCGGCAGCCCAGGGTGGAAAAGACCGGCGCGGTCATGATGCCAGCCATTCCGGGGTCAGCACGCCGGAAAAGACATGCGCCGTCGGCCCCTCCATCCAGACGCCGTCGTCGCGCCAGTCGATATGCAGAACGCCGCCCGGCACGTTGACCCGGACCCGCCGCCCGGTCAGCCCGCGCCGTGCCGCAGCCACCGCTGCCGCGCAGGAACAGGATCCGGATGCCAGCGTCGGCCCCGTCCCCCGTTCCCAGATGCGCAGGATGATCTCATCGCGGGACAGCACCTGCACCACCTCGACATTGGTGCGCTGCGGGTAAAGCGGATGATGCTCCATCGCCGGGCCGAAGCTGGCCAGATCGACCGCCGCCGCGTCATCGACAAAGAAGGTGACATGCGGGTTGCCCATGCCGGTCGCCACCGGATCGCCCTCGATGGGCAGGTGGTCGATGTCCACGTCGCGGGCCAGCGGGATCGCCCGCCAGTCCAGCACCGGCGGGCCCATGTTGACCCGCGTCAGGCCGCCCCCCGCATCCTCGGCCAGCAGGATGGCATGATCGGTGCGCAGGCTCAGCCGGTCGCGGCCGGTTTCGTCCATCACGAAGCGCGCGATGCAGCGCGTGGCATTGCCGCAGGCGGAACTGACGGATCCGTCCGCATTCCAGAACCGCAGCCGCACATCCGCCTGGTCGTCCGCCTCGATGGTGGCAAGCTGGTCGAACCCCACCCCGCGCTGGCGGTCGGCGATGCGCGCGATCACGCCCGGCGCAGGGGGTTCACCACCGGCGCGCAGGTCGAGGACGACGAAATCGTTGCCAAGCCCATGCATCTTCATGAAGGGCAGGCCGGGGGCGGAAATGCTGTTCATGCCCGGCATATAACCCTTGGGGGAAATTTCCGCCAGTGCCGACGGTTTTTCCGCTTGACGCCCCCGGCCACCCCCCCTAATTAGCCCCCCATGTTGGGCCCATAGCTCAGTTGGTAGAGCAACTGACTTTTAATCAGTGGGTCACAGGTTCGAATCCTGTTGGGCTCACCATCATCAAATCAGGGGCCTGGGCCGAAAAGCCCGGGCCCTGTTTTTTTGCCCGGACGACCGGCACCCCTTTCGCTGTCCCTTGGCGCCGCCACATGCAAACGGGCGCGCATCGCTGCGCGCCCGGCATGGGTTCCGGTATCCGGCTTACTCGGCGGGGACGGCTGCCGGTTCCTCCACATCCATGATCGGATGCGGCAGATGGATCAGCATCTCCTTGGGGCAGACCTGCAGGAAGTTGGCCTTTTCGGCCTGCCAGTCCGCCAGGATCTCGCCCGCGCGGCGCGATCCGGTTTCCTTGAAGTGCCGTTCCACCAAGCCCTTCAGCTGACCTTCCCAGTGGTCCTTGGTGACAGCGCACATCACCAGCGTTTCCGGGTTGATATAGTCGCGCGCCACGCCCTGCGGGTCATACAGGTATGCCATGCCGCCGGTCATGCCCGCGCCGAAATTCGCGCCGATCCGGCCCAAGATCACCGCGACGCCGCCGGTCATGTATTCGCAGCCGTTCGATCCGCAGCCCTCGATCACCACCTTGGCGCCCGAGTTGCGCACCGCGAAGCGTTCCCCCGCCCGGCCCGCCGCGAACAGATAGCCGTCGGTCGCGCCATACAGCACCGTGTTGCCGATGATCGTGTTGTCGGCGGCCACCAGCGGGCTGGCCATCGGCGGGCGCACCACGATGGTGCCGCCCGACAGGCCCTTGCCCACATAGTCGTTGGCATCGCCCGACACCTCGATCTTCAACCCCGGCGCGGCGAATGCGCCCAGCGACTGCCCGGCGCTGCCCGTCAGGCGGATCGTCAGGTGGTCGGGCTGCAGGCTGTTGCGCATCCCGAACTTCTGCACGATCAGCGACGACGTGCGCGTGCCGATGGTCCGGTGCGTGTTCCGCACGGCATAGGACAGCTGCATCTTCTCGCCATCCTCGAAGAAGCGGGCGGCGTCCTTGACGATCTCGGCGTCCAGCGTGTCCATCACGGCGTTGCGGGGCTTGGACCGATCATAGACGATCTTGTCCGCGCCATCGACGGTGATCAGCAGCGGGTTCAGGTCCAGGTCGTCCAGGTTCGCGGCGCCCCGGCTGACCTGGGTCAGCAGATCCGCCCGCCCGATCACCTCGTCCAGGGACCGCGCGCCGATGCTGGCCAGGATCTCGCGGACCTCCTGGGCATAGAAGGTGATCAGGTTCACCACCTTGTCGGCGCTGCCGGTGAACATGGCGCGCAGGCGTTCGTCCTGGGTGCAGACGCCCACCGGGCAGGTGTTCGACTGGCACTGGCGGACCATGATGCAGCCCATGGCGATCAGCGCGGCGGTGCCGATGCCGTATTCCTCGGCCCCCATCATCGCGGCCATCACGATGTCGCGGCCCGTGCGCAGGCCCCCGTCGGTGCGCAGCGTCACCCGTTCGCGCAGGCGGTTCATCGCCAGCACCTGATGCGCCTCGGTCAGGCCCATTTCCCAGGGCAGGCCCGCGAACTTGATCGAGGTCGCGGGGCTGGCCCCGGTGCCGCCGTTGTGGCCCGAGATCAGGATGATGTCGGCCTTGGCCTTGGCCACGCCCGCAGCGATCGTGCCGACGCCGGAGGACGCCACCAGCTTCACGGTGATCTTGGCGCGCGGGTTGATCTGCTTCAGGTCATAGATGAGCTGCGCCAGATCCTCGATCGAATAGATGTCGTGATGCGGCGGGGGGCTGATCAGCGTCACGCCCTTGGTCGAATGGCGCAGCCGGGCGATCAGGTCGGTCACCTTCATGCCGGGCAACTGCCCGCCCTCGCCCGGTTTCGCGCCTTGCGCGACCTTGATCTCCAGCTCCTCGCAGGCGTTCAGGTATTCGGCGGTGACGCCGAACCGGCCCGAGGCCACCTGCTTGATCTTGGCGCAGGGGTTGTCGCCGTTGGGCAGGGGCGACGAATGCGCCGGATCCTCGCCGCCTTCACCGCTGTCCGACTTGGCGCCGATGCGGTTCATGGCGATGTTCAGCGTCATGTGCGCCTCGGGCGACAGCGCGCCCAGCGACATGCCCGGGGTCACGAACCGCTTGCGGATGCTGGTGATCGATTCGACCTCCTCGATGGGCACCGGCTTGCCCAGGGCCTTGATGTCCAGCAGGTCGCGGATATGGATCGGGGGGTTGGCGCGCATGGCGGCGCTGTATTGCTTCCACACGTCATAGGAGGCGCGGTCGCAGGCCACCTGCAACAGCTTCATGGTGCTGGCTTCCCAGGCGTGCTTTTCGCCCGACCGCCGCATCTTGTAGAAGCCGCCCACAGGCAGCAGATCGACATTGCCGCCCGCGTGGAAGGCCTTCTGGTGCAGCCCCTCGACCTTGGCCTGAAGCCCGTGCAGCCCGATGCCGCTGATGCGCGAGTGCATCCCAGGGAAGTATTCGGCGACCATCGCGCGGGACAGGCCCACGGCCTCGAAGTTGAGGCCGCCGCGATAGGACGAGATGACGGAAATCCCCATCTTCGCCATGATCTTCAAAAGGCCCGCATCCACCGCGTCGCGGTAACGGCGCATGTTCTCGATCAGGGTGCCGGGCAGAAGGCCGCGTTCGATCCGGTCCTGGATCGAATCCTGGGCCAGATAGGGGTTCACCGTGGTCGCGCCGCAGCCGATCAGCACCGCGAAGTAATGCGGGTCGATGCATTCGGCCGACCGCACGTTCAGCGAACAGAAGGTCCGCAGGCCCTTGCGGGTCAGCCAGGAATGCACCGCGCTGGTCGCCAGGATCATCGGCATTGCCACGCGGTCGGGCCCCTGCGCCTCATCCGTCAGGACCAGATGGCCCGCGCCGGACCGCACGGCATCCTCGGCCTCGGCCCGGATGCGGGCCAGGCCTTCGGCCAGGGCCTCGGTGCCCGCGCCCACGGGGAAGGTGCAGTCGATGCGCGTCACCGTTTCCCCGAACATGCGCGACATTTCGGCGAATTCGCCGTTCGCGACAAAGGGGCTTTCCAGGATCAGGATCTCGGTCTGGCTGCTCGACTCATCCAGCACGTTCTTGAGGTTCCCGAACCGCGTCTTCAGCGACATCACCCGCGTTTCCCGCAAGCTGTCGATGGGCGGGTTCGTGACCTGGCTGAAGTTTTGCCGGAAGAAATGGCTCATCGGGCGGTACTGGTTCGACAGCACCGCGGGCGGCGTGTCGTCGCCCATGGACGCGATGGCTTCCTTGCCGTCCTCGGCCATGGGCGAGAGGACGTGTTCCAGTTCCTCCAGCGTATAGCCGGCGGCGGTCTGGCGGCGGCGCAGTTCCTCGCCGCTGAAATGCGCCTGCTCGGGCAATTCGCGCATGATGTCGTTCAGGTCCACGACCTTCTCGATCCATTCGCCAAAGGGCTGGCTGGAGGCGAGGCGGTCCTTGATGGCGCCGTCGTGGTAAAGCTTGCCGTCCCACATATCGACGGCGATCATCTGGCCCGGGCCAAGCGCGCCCTTTTCGCGCACGTTCATCTCGTCCACCGGGACCATGCCGACCTCGGAACCCGCGATCAGCAGGTTTTCCGTGGTGACGACATAGCGCATGGGCCGCAAGCCGTTGCGGTCAAGCCCGCCGCAGACCCAGCGGCCATCGGTCATCGCAAGCGCCGCCGGGCCGTCCCAGGGCTCCATCACGGCGTTGCAATAGGCATACATGTCGGCCCAGGCCTTGGGCATGTCGGTGGTGGCCTTGGACCAGCTTTCCGGGACCAGCATGGTCTTGGTCATGGGCGCGGACCGCCCGGACCGCACCATCACCTCGAACACCGCGTCCAGCGCGGCCGAATCGGACGACCCGGCGGGGACGATCGGCTTGATGTCCTCGGCCATGTCGCCAAAGGCGCTGGAGGCCATGCGGATCTCGTGGCTGCGCAGCCAGTTGAGGTTGCCCTTCAGCGTGTTGATCTCGCCGTTATGGGCCAACATGCGGAACGGCTGGGCCAGCCACCATTGCGGGAAGGTGTTGGTGGAATAGCGCTGGTGATAGATGGCGAAGGCGCTCTCGAACCGTTCGTCCTTGAGGTCGGGATAGAATTCCGCGACCTGCTCGGCCAGCATCATGCCCTTGTAGATGATCGAGCGGCAGGACAGCGAACAAAGATACAGGCCCGCCACCTGGGCCGCGACGGCGGCCTTCTCGATCCGGCGGCGGATGATGTAGAGTTCGCGCTCGAACTGGATGTGGTCGATGTCCTTTTCGCAGCGGATCAGGATCTGCTCGATCTCGGGGCGGGTGGCATTGGCCTTTTCGCCCAGGACGGCGGTGTTCACCGGGACGTGCCGCCAGCCATAGATGTAATGGCCCATGCGCAGGACTTCGGATTCCACGATGGTCCGGCAGGCTTCCTGCGCGGCGAAGTTGGTGCGCGGCAGGAAGACCTGGCCCACGGCGATCATCTTGGCCGGGTCGGGTTCGTGGCCCGTGCGGCGGATCTGGTCATGGAAGAAGGGGACGGGGATCTGGACGTGGATGCCCGCGCCGTCGCCGGTCTTGCCGTCGGCATCGACCGCGCCCCGGTGCCAGATCGCCTTCAGCGCGTCGATGCCCGACTGCACCACCTTGCGCGAGGGCTTGCCGTCGATATTGACCACCAGCCCCACCCCGCAGGACGAATGCTCGTCCTCCTCGCGATACAGGCTGTGCTGAGCCATCCAGTCGCGAAGGGCCTGTTGTTCCTGTTGCCAATCCTTGCTCATCGTCAGGCCCTTTCGTGCAGAAGCTGCGTCAGCAACTGATCGCAGTCGAATTGCGGTTCGGTCTCCCCGAAGCCTGCCTCGCCCGGGAAGGCGAAGGTGACGGGGCTGTCGTTGGTGTCCTGGCGCTGGCCGGTCCAGTCGGACTGGGTTTCCACCCCGCCATAAAAGCGGCCCATCTTGCGGCTGATGAACTGCTGGCCGCTGCGTTCGATCAGCAACTCGCCGTCCGCGCCATAGGTTTTCAGCTGAAAGCGCGTGACCTCCAGCGCCTCGCCGTCGATCTCGACCGTCTCGCCGGTCAGGATGTCCTGGCCCACATGGCGCAGGCGTTCGCCGGTGTTCGATTCGGTCCAGAAGTCGAAATCATCCCGGCCGGTTTCCAGCAGCGCCTTGAAGCTCGCATGGTCCTTGGACCGTTCCACCAGGAAATCCGCCAGGCCCGTGTTCGGGTCGCTGCTTTCGACCCAGCGGGTTTCGGCGTCGATGCGCGACAGGTGGCGCAGGCCTTCCTTGCCAAAGACGGCGCTGCGCTGGTCGCCCGCCGGATCCGCCTTGCAACTGTAATACTGCACGACCGAGCAGCCACGATTCTGCACCGTCGATTGCAGCTGGCAGCCCTGCGGCGGGGTGAAGGTCGCGGCGTGGCCCGGCGCAGCAAGCGCCAAGGCCAGGCCGGACAGCGCGATGATCCGTCCCATCACCGGCCCCGCCCTATTCCGCGGCCACGCGCGCCTCGCCGGTCAGGTAACCGGCGATGGATTCGGCGGCCTCGCGCCCGTCGCGGATCGCCCAGACGACCAGCGACGCGCCGCGCACGATGTCGCCCACGGCAAAGACGCCGGGCAGGCTGGTCTGGTGGGTCTGGAAATTGGCCTTGATGGTGCCCCAGCGGGTGACCTCCAGCCCGTCCACGCCCCACAGTTTCGGCAGATCCTCGGGCTCGAAGCCCAAGGCCTTGATGACCAGGTCGGCGGGCTCGTCATAATCGGCGCCCTCGATCAGTTCGGGCGACTGGCGGCCCGTCACGTCCGGCGCGCCAAGGCGCATCTTCTGAACCCCGACCGAGGCGATCTGCGTCACCCTGCGCACCGGCCCGTCCACGTCGGCTTCCTGGGTGGCGGCGAAATCACCCGTGACATGGCCGATGAACCTGCCGGGCGCGGACATCCAGACGAATTCGACGCCTTCTTCCTCGGCGTTCTGGACCTCGCGCTGCGATCCCGGCATGTTGGCGCGGTCGCGGCGATAGAGGCACTTGACCGACAGCGCGCCCTGGCGGATCGCGGTGCGCACGCAGTCCATGGCGGTGTCGCCGCCGCCGATCACGACCACGCGCTTGCCCTTGGCGTCCAGTTCGCCATCGGCGAAATCGGGAACCTCGTCGCCGAAATCGACCTTGTTCGAGGCGGTCAGATAATCGATGGCCCGCACCACCCCGCCCGCATCGGCGTTGTCGATGTCCAGGTCGCGGGTCTTATAGACGCCCGTGGCGATCAGCACCGCGTCATGCTTGCCCCGGATCGCGTCGAAGCTGATGTCCTGGCCCACATTGCAGTTCAGCACGAACTCGACACCGCTGTCGGCCAGCCACTGGTTGCGGCGCAGGACCACGTCCTTTTCCAGCTTGAAGCCGGGGATGCCATAGGTCATCAGCCCGCCCGCCCGGTCATAGCGGTCGTAAACCGTGACCTGGAACCCGCGCGCGCGCAGCATGTGGGCCGCCGACAACCCGCCGGGGCCCGCGCCGATGATGCCGATCGATTCGGCGCGTTCCTGGGCAGGCCGGATGGATTTGATCCAGCCTTCCTCCCAGGCCACGTCGTTGATGTATTTCTCGATCGCGCCGATGGTGACGGTGCCGTGGCCCGACTGCTCGATCACGCAGTTGCCTTCGCACAGGCGGTCCTGCGGGCAGATGCGGCCGCAAATCTCGGGCAGGGTGCTGGTGGCCTGGCTGACCTGCCAGGCCTCGTAAAGGCGCCCCTCGGCGGTCAGGCGCAGCCAGTCGGGGATGTTGTTGTGCAGCGGGCAATGGCTTTGGCAATAGGGCACGCCGCACTGGCTGCAACGGCTGGCCTGTTCGGCGGCCTTGGCCTTGGCGAATTCGCGATAGATCTCGTGAAAGTCCTCGCTGCGCTCGGCGGCCGGGCGTTTCTCGGGCATCTCGCGCGGGGTCGAGACGAACTTGAGCATCTTCTGCGTGGCCATGGCTGCGCACCTTCCAGAAACAGGACTTCCGTCAGACGCAATAAACCAAGGGCAATAAGATGAAAAGTCAGCAAGACTGACCTAAAGCTGAGATTTTTGGGCTCGGCGGGTATTTTCCCGCTCAACCTTTACTGATTTAGGTCAGCACAAGTTACCTACCAGCAAAAAGCGCCATCAAAACAACGGCCCCTACAAGGATGCGCCACCAGCCAAACAGCGCATAGCCGTGCTTCGAGACATAACCCAGCAGCCAGCGCACCACGATCAGCGCGCTGACAAAGGCCGCCACAAAGCCCACGGCGATGGTGCCGATGGCGCTGGCGTCCAGGATGTCACGATTCTTGAACAGGTCATAGGCGAATGCCCCCAGCATGGTGGGCATGGCCAGAAAGAACGAAAATTCGGCAGCCGCGCGCTTGTCTGCCCCCAAAAGCAGCCCGCCCACGATGGTGGCGCCCGACCGCGACACGCCGGGCACCATCGCCAGGCACTGGATCAGGCCGATCTTGAAGGCCATCGACAGGGGGAAATCCTCGGCCCGCATATAAAGGGGGTGCCGGGCCAGCCGGTCCACCCACAGCAGCACCACCCCGCCCCCGATCAGCATGACGGCGATCAGCATGGGCGTCTCGAACAGCACCGTCTTGATGAAGTCATGCGCCAGCACGCCCACCACCACCGCGGGGGCGAAGGCCAGCAGCACCGCCGCGACAAAGCGCCGCGCGGCCGGGTCACGGGGGGCCGCCGCCAGGATCTGGACGATCCGCGCCGCATAGACGCCCAGCACCGCCAGCAGCGCGCCCAGCTGGATCAGCACCTCGAAGCTGCGGCCGGGCGAGTCGAAGCCCAGGAAATGCCCCGCCAGCAGGATATGGCCGGTCGAGGACACGGGGATGTATTCGGTCAGCCCCTCGAGAATCCCGAGGATGGCTGCCACGATGGTGTTCGGCTCCATCAGTGGGGGCGCAGGTTCTTGGCCGACTGCTTGATCGCCTCGTATTGCCCCGAGGGGCGGAAGCGCCACAGATACTGCTCGATCACCGCATCCGCTGCAAGCGGCTGGATGCCCAGTTCGGCAAAGCCGCGCGCGCCGGGCGACACGACATTGTCGCGCCGCAGCAGCGCCAGCTGGTCCCGCGTCAGGATCGAATTGGTGAACAGCCCGCCCGTCAGGATCTGCAACAGGCCCAGCACGCGCGCGACAAGGCCCGCCACCCAGAAGGGCATGTTGACGATGCCCCGGCGGCGCATGGTGGCCTTCAGCACCTGGCCCATGATGTCCTTCATGGTCAGCACGTCCGGCCCGCCCAGTTCATAGATGCCGGGCGCGGCCTCTCCGGTGGCGCCTTTGACGGCGGCCAGGGCCACGTCATCGACGAAGACCGGCTGGAGGCGCACCTTGCAGCCCACGACCGGCAGCACCGGGCCAAGCCGTGTCATGGCCGCAAAGCGGTTGTAGAAGGTGTCGTCGGGCCCGAACATGACCGAGGGGCGCAGGATCACCGCATCGGGGCGGTGGCGCAGCACCGCAGCCTCGCCCCGCGCCTTGCCGGCGATATAGGCGCTGTCCGAATCGGCATCGACCCCGATCCCCGAGATGTGGACGACCCGCGCCACGCCCATCTCGGCGGACAGGCGGGCGATGGTCTCGGCCCCTTCCTCGAAGACGGTCTTGAAGGTGCTTTTCCCTTTGGGGGTCAGGATATTGACACAGTTGACCACCGCGTCGGCATCTGCCATGGCCGCGCGCACCGACAACTCGTCGCGGATGTTGCACAGGACCGGCTGGACCTGGCCGACATTGCCATAGGTGCGGGTGAACAGCGCCTCGTCGGGGCGGCGCACGGCCACGCGGACGCGCCAGCCCTGCTTGGCCATCAGCCGCGCGACCTGCCGGCCCAGAAAGCCCGATCCGCCGAAAATCGTGACCAGTTTCGCCATGGGCGTCTCGCCTCCTTCATGCCGATGCCTTCCGCTCCTTATCCAAGCGCGCGCGGCGCGACAAGGCGGACAGGCAGGGATCGCAGGGCCGGACGGGTGCCGCGAAAGATTTTCGCAAGATTTCTGCGCCACCCCCATTGACGCCCCCCGCGGCTGCCTTTAATCAGCCGCTCACACCAGTTGGCCCAGATGGCGGAATTGGTAGACGCGCACGGTTCAGGTCCGTGTGCCGCAAGGCGTGGAGGTTCGAGTCCTCTTCTGGGCACCATAAAAAGCCCCCAGAAAACTTCGGTTTTCCGGGGGCTTTTTGCTTGTGGCATGGCGTGTGGGGCGGGGCGGGATGCCATGCAGCCCGACCGGCGCAGACAGGAATTTTTCAAACCAGTCCCCATGGAGGCTTCACAACGGCGAAACCCTGGGCTGTCATCGCCGTTGGACGCGCATATCCGCGAAAGGAGAAACCATGTCGGAACTGATCGTGATCGCCTTCGACGACGAGGCCACCGGGTTCGAGCTGCGGGCCGAGCTGGTGAAGATGCAGGGGGAATACCTGATCGAGATGGAGGACGCGGTTGTCGTCACCCGTCCGTCCGAAGACGACATCAAGCTGCACCAGGCGGTGAACCTGACGGCGGCGGGCGCGCTTGGCGGTGGCTTCTGGGGCACGCTGGTGGGGCTGGTCTTCCTGAACCCGCTGATCGGCGCGGCGGTCGGCGCGGCCTCGGGGGCGCTGGCGGGGCAGTTGTCGGACGTGGGCATCAACGACAACTTCATGCGCGAAACGGCCCGCGCCCTGCCGCCCGGCGGCTCGGCGGTGTTTGTCCTTCTGCGCAAGATGACCGCCGACAAGGTGCTGGACCGGCTGCAATCCTTCCACCACCGGGGACGCGTGCTGCAAACCTCCCTGTCGCGCGAGGACGAGGACCGGCTGCGCGATGCCCTGTCGGGCGGCGCCACGCCGCCCGTGCCGCCCGCCGATCCCGCCACGGGCGCTTGACGCAAGACCGGGCCGCATGAGACACGGCGGCCCATGGTCATTCGCCTTTTGTTCAGCCGCCCCGCCGCCGATCCCGGGGCGGCGCCCGCCATCCGCTGGCGTCCCCTGCGCCGCCTGCTGATCTGGCTGCGCTGGCTGGCGCTGCGCTTCCTGGCGCTGATGGTGGGGCTGGTCATGGTGTATGCCCTGATCAACCCGCCCACCACCTGGACCATCGTGTCCGAGGCCGCCGCCCCGCGCAAATGGGTCGATATCGAGGACGTGGCCCCCGTCATGCGCCGCTCGGTCGTGGCGGCCGAGGATGCGAATTTCTGCCTGCACTGGGGCTTCGACATGGTGGAGATTCGCAAGGTCGTGGCCTCGGGGTCGTCGCGGGGGGCGTCCACCCTGACGCAGCAGACGGCCAAGAACGTCTTTTTGTGGCAGGGCCGCAGCTGGACGCGCAAGGCGCTGGAAACCGCCTTCACCCCCATGATCGAGGCCTTCTGGTCCAAGCGCCGCATCCTGGAGGTTTACCTGAACGTGGCCGAGTTCGGGCCGGGGATCTTCGGCATCCAGGCTGCGGCGCGCGATTATTTCGGCACCACGCCCGACCGGCTGACGCCCGTGCAGGCCGCCCGGCTGGCCGCCGTGCTGCCCGCGCCCAAGACCCGCAGCCCCCGCGCGTCCAGCCGCTCGCGCGCGATTGCCGACGGGGCGGCGACCATTGCGCGCGACGGGCGGGCCGACTGCTTCCAGACCCCCGCGCCGGTTGAATAGCGGGGGCGCGGGGCTTATCAAGGGCGCCATTGTGACAGGAAGGTCCAGAAGCAGGCGATGAACAGCAACACCCAGACCACCCGGCTTTACCATACGGCCCTGTCGCCCTTTTGCCGCAAGGTGCGGCTGGTGCTGGCCGAAAAGAAGATCGAGGTCGAGCTGGTCGAGGAGCGTTACTGGGAAAGCCCGCCCGACCTCAGGCGCCGCAACCCGGCGGGCAAGCTGCCGGTGCTGCGCCATCGCGGCAACATGCTGGCCGAAAGCCAGGCCATCATCGAATACCTGGACGAGGCCATTCCCCAACCCGCGCTGATGCCCGCGACGCCCCTGGAACGCCACGAGGTGCGCCGCCTGTGCGCCTGGTTCGACGACAAGTTCAACACCGAGGTGACCGTTCCCATCCTGACCGAGCGGGTCTGGAAGAAGGTCACCCGCCAGGGCTATCCCGACAGCCGCGTGGTCAAGGACGGGCTGCGCGCCATCAAGGAGCATATCGACTATCTGGCCACGCTGCTGGAAACCCGCCGCTGGCTGGCAGGCAACAGCCTGTCGCTGGCCGATTTCACGGCGGCGGCGCATTTTTCCTGCCTGGATTATATCTCGGACGTGGATTGGGACCGCTCGGAATCCTTGCGCGACTGGTATGCCACCATCAAGTCGCGTCCGGCCTTCCGCTCGATCCTGGCCGACCAGGTGCCGGGGATCCATCCGGCCCCCCATTATGCCGAGCTTGATTTCGGATAAGGCTGGGGGGCCAGCCCCCCAGACCCCCCGGGATATTTATGCCAAAGTGAAAGAGCGTCTGGCGGCCGAGGCCGAGGCCGTCGGGTTTTCGCGGATGCGGGTGACCACGCCGGGCGCGGTGCCCGAGGTTGCGGAACGCTTGCAGCAGTTCCTGGAGGCCGGGCGGCACGGGCAGATGGGCTGGATGGCCGAGCGGACCCATTGGCGCGGCAACCCGGCGGCGCTGTGGCCCCAAGCGAAATCGGTGATCGTTCTGGCCGAGCTTTACACGCCCGGCCACGATCCCCTGGCGGTGCTGGACCAGCCGGACCGTGCGGCGATCAGCGTCTATGCCCAGGGGCGCGATTATCACGACCTGGTCAAGAAGCGGCTGAAGCGCCTTGGCCGCTGGCTTCTGGAGCAGGCGCCGGGCGAGGAGATCAAGGTCTTCGTCGATACCGCGCCGGTGATGGAAAAGCCGCTGGCGCAGGCGGCGGGCATGGGCTGGCAGGGCAAGCACACCAACCTTCTGTCGCGCGAGTTGGGAAGCTGGTTCTTCCTGGGCTCGATCTTCACGACCATTCCCCTGCCCCCGGACGCGCCCGAGCATTCTCATTGCGGATCCTGCCGCGCCTGCCTGGACGCCTGTCCCACGGGGGCCTTTCCGGCACCCTACCAGCTGGATGCGCGGCGCTGCATTTCCTACCTGACGATCGAGCACAAGGGCCCGGTCGATCCCGGCCTGCGCCCGCTGATGGGCAACCGCATCTATGGCTGCGACGACTGCCTGGCCGCCTGCCCCTGGAACAAGTTCGCCCAGGCCGGATCCGAGATGCGCTATCGGGGCACCGCCCCCGCGCCGCCGCTTGCGGAACTGGCCGTGCTGGACGACGCGGCCTTCCGGGAGCGATTCTCGGGCAGCCCGATCAAGCGCATCGGGCGCGACCGCTTCGTGCGCAATGTGCTTTACGCCATCGGCAATTCGGGCCGGGCGGATCTGGCCGGGGTGGCGCAGGGGCTGGCGGGGGATGCCGATCCGGCGGTGGCCGATGCGGCCGCCTGGGCGGTGGCGCGCCTGACGCAGGGCTGAGGCGTCACAGCAGGAAGTCGTCGCGGTCAAGCGCGATGTGGCCCGAAAGCCGCAGCACGAAGTCCGCCTGCCCGTCCCCGTTCAGGTCGGCCAGGACGCGGGTCTCGTTGCCCACATGGTGCCAGCGCACCTGATGGTCGTCGCTGAAGGCGGCCTTGCCGATGAAGCGAAGTTTCAGGGACCGCAGGTCCAGGTCATCGACCCCCGCCTGGAAATCCTGAATCACGTCGGCCAGCCTCGCGGTGCTGTCGGTGGCAAAGATGAAGCGGAAGACATCGGCCTGGGCCCCGCCTGCCAGCAGATCGGCGCCCGCCCCGCCGACCAGCGTGTCCCGGCCCGCCCCGCCCGACAGGATGTCGCGGCCATCCCCGCCCCCCAGGGCATCGTTCCCGCCCTCGCCCAGCAGCCGGTCGTTGCCCGCCCCGCCTTGCAGCAGGTCATTGCCAAGCCCGCCGGCCAGGGTGTCGTCACCCGCATCCCCCCACAGCCCGTCGTTGCCAGCCTGGCCCCACAGGCGGTCATTGCCCCCGCCACCGCGCAGCGCATCGGCACCCGACCCGCCCCGCAGGGCGTCGTTTCCGGCCTCTCCGTTCAGGCGGTCGCGTCCGGTCCCCCCGGTCAGGACATCGTTGCCCACCCCGCCCCAGAGCAGGTTGTTGCCCAGCAGATCGGTCAGGATGTCGTTGCCCGCCTCGCCCCAGAGGGTGTCGTTGCCTTCCCCCCCGTCCAGACGGTCGTTCCCCGCCCCGGCGCGAAGCTGGTCGTTGCCGGTGCCGCCCGCCAGCGTATCGAAACCCGCACCCGCAGTCAGCCGGTCGTTGCCCGTTCCGCCGTTCATGGAATTGCTGCCCAGCAGATCGGTCAGGACATCATGACCCGCCTCGCCCCACAGGCGGTCGTTCCCGGCCTCGCCCAGCAGCCGGTCGTTGCCCGCGCCCCCGAACAGCATGTCGTTGCCGATGCCGCCAAACAGCCAGTCGAGCCCCGCGCCCGCCCGCAGCGTGTCGTTGCCCACCTGGCCCCAAAGGCGGTTGTCGCCCCAAAGGTCGGTCAGCGCGTCATTGCCGTCCTGGCCCTGAAGGCTGTCCTGGCCCAGGCCGCCATTCAGCAGGTCGTTCCCCTCTCCGCCGTAAAGCAGGTCGTTGCCCGCGCCCCCGTCCAGCAGGTCCGCGCCCCCGTCACCGAAAAGCTGGTCGTTGTCGTCGTCGCCGAACAGGCGGTCGTTGCCCGCGCCCGCGTGCAGGATGTCATGGCCCACGCCGCCCCGCAGCAGGTCCAGGCCCGCGCCCGCGACCAGGGTGTCGTTGCCCCCCTCGCCATTCAGCTGGTTGTTGCCCCGCCCATCCTCCAGCCGGTCGTTGCCCAGGCCCCCCCACAGCGTGTCGTTGCCATCCTGCCCGTACAGCAGGTCGTTTCCCCCCCCGCCCTGCAACAGGTCGTTGCCGTCCTCGCCCCACAACTGGTCCAGTCCCGCCCCGGCGATCAGCGTGTCGTTCCCGCGCCCGCCGATCAGATGGTTGTCGCCCCCGCTATCCTCCAGCCGGTCGTTGTCATCCTCGCCCGACAGGGTGTCGTTGCCGTCCTCGCCCAGCAGGAGGTCATGTCCGGTTCCGCCATAGACCAGGTCGTTGCCCGATCCGCCCCGCAGCGTGTCGTTGCCGGTCCCGCCCCACAGCAGGTCGTTGCCGCCATGGCCCAGCAGGCTGTCGTTGCCCGCGTCGCCGAACAGCGTGTCGTGGCCCCCCTGGCCCAGCAGCAGATCCCCGTCCTCTCCTCCGCGCAGCTGGTCGTTGCCCGCCTGGCCATGGACCGTATCCGCGCCCGCCCCGGCGGAGACCGTGTCATTGCCTGCGCCCGCCTGGATCACGTCCGGCCCGCCGGCGCCCAGCAGCTGGTCCGCCCCCTCGCCGCCGAAGACCCATTTGCCGACGGTGGTGGGGGGCGTCCCGATCAACAGGGGGTCCAGTTCGGGCAGCCAGTAATGCCCGATGGGAAACATGCCGTTGCCGAAATCCGTGGGGGCCAGGCTCTGGCCCGACAGGGTCCGCACCTCAAGCACCGAGTTGCCATAAACGATCCGCATCCCCCAGGATTGCGGCGCGAACTTCAACTGCCAGGTGCTGCGGATCATGCCCAGCATCGACAGGTCCAGCTGGTCCACGCCCGGCTCATAGTCGGCGATCACCACGCGGCCGTCAAAGCGGGTGATGGCGAAGATGTCGGCCCCCGCCCCGCCGGTCAGCTTGATGTTGGCCTGGCCCGTCACCAGGATGTCGTCGCCCGCGCCGCCCTTAAGCTGCGTAGTCGCCCCGGTCGCCACCAGCAGGTCGTCCTTGTCCGAGCCAGTGACCACCCCGGCCCCGGCAAGGCCCGTCTGGCCGATGGCGCCGGGGTCGACCACCAGCTGCGTCACCCCCGTTTCCCCGTCCGAGGTGACCAGCAGCACGATCCTGCCGCCGATCACCTGCGCCTCGATGGCGCTGACCTTGCCCAGAACCATGTCGGCGGTATCGGCGATGGTCTGCAGATGCAGCAGCCTGCCGTCGGGCAGCAGGGTGAAGATGCTGATGCCGCCGTCCGCGCCCCCGGCGATCACGAAGCCGCGCCCGTCCACCACCGCCGTCGCCAGCGCCGTCACCGACTGGAAGCGCGTGGTCAGCTCGTCTACGATGTGGTCGGTGGTGGTCAGCGCGCCGGTCTTGCCGATCTGGAACACCGACAGCGACGACGAGGTCGCCCCCGCCACCACCACGAAGCTGCGCCCGCCGAACTGAAGCGCCGCGATGTCCGAGGGGACATAGTATCCCGTGCCCTCGGCCGCGACATGCATCGTCCCCGCGCCCAGGATCCCCCCCGCGCTGATCGCATGGGTCGAGATGAAGTTGCCCAGGCCCGAGATGGCGACCAGCAGGTGCTGGCCGTCCACGGTCATGGCGATGATCTTGTCCAGCGATGCCTCGGCCACGCCCGCGGGCATGGGCAGGCTGACCGAGGACAGGGCGGCCAGGCTGCCGTCGTTGCCGATCCGGTGGACCTGCAGGACCAGCGTGTCGGACTGCGCCGAGAACAGGAAGCGGCCCGCGTCGGTGACCATCTCGCCGCTGGTGGACAGGCGGGAACCGACCTGGGCCGCCGGGAACAGCTGCGCAAAGCCGCCAAGCCCGCCCCGGTCGGTGATGGAGAGCCCGGTTCCCCCGCCGCCTGACATTCCCCCGACTAGCAGGCGGTCGCCCGCCGCCATGTCCAGCACCGTCAGCACCGGCTCGGCCTGATAGGTCAGGCTGGGGGGGAAGGCCTGGGTGGCGACAAGCACCAGGGGGGCGTCGGGGTCGCTGATGCGATAGCTGCTGACCCCGCCCCGCGCGCTGACGGCGAACAGCATCCAGCTGCCGCCGATCTGCGCCATGGCAAGATCGGTGACGCCAGACAACCATCGGGTTTGCGCGGCCCCATAGGTGGCCACGTGACGATAAGTGATCATCTTGTCCGTTGAATGCGCGTTTCAGCTGCATGGCCCCGGGCAGGGGCCGATGCTTAACAGAACCCTAATGCGCGCCGTCCGAACAGCCCTGTTCTAGCCGGGATTTGACGCAATCTTTAGATGTCGAAGGCCAGGGGGCCATAGATGATCAGGCCGGGCTGCGTGACGGCCGCGCCCTCCATCATCCGCGCCAGGCCGTCGATGGTGCTGCGGATCAGCCGCTGGTGGGGATGGCCCACGGATTCGGCGAACAGCGCGGGCGTGTCGCCCGGCATCCCGTGGGCGCGCAGCCCGGCGGCCAGTTCGGGAAAGCTGCGCTGGCCCATGAAGACGACCGTGGTGACCGCCGGATCGGCGATGGCGGCCCAGTGGATGTCGCCGGGCAACCGGCCCGTCACGTCGGCGCCGGTGATGAACTGCACCCGCCGCGCGGTCAGCCGCCGGGTCAGCGGGATCCCCGCCGCCGCCGCCGCCGCGCTGGCGGATGTGACGCCCGGCACGATCTCGAAGGGGATGCCGGCGGCGGCAAGGGCCGCCAGCTCCTCCTCCAGCCGCCCGAAAAAGCCCGCATCGCCCGATTTCAGCCGCACCACGCGCCGTCCGGCCAGCGCCTGTTCGACCAGCAGCGCGTTCACATGGTCCTGCCGGGCGGACGGACGCCCGGCGCGCTTGCCCACCGCGATCAGTTCGGCCTGGGGGTTCGCATGATCCAGCACCGGGCCCGATGCGAGGTCGTCATACAGCACCACCTCGGCCCGGGCCAGGCGGTTCGCGGCCTTCAGCGTCAGCAGCTCGGGGTCGCCCGGACCGGCGGATACAAGCGAGACGAAACCGGACGGGGGGACAGGATCGGGCAAGGCCAGGGCTTTCACGCGGGGATTTCAGGCTATAGCAGCCCCATCCTGCCAGACAATGGCGGGGCTTGAAACTTTCCCGGCGCCGGGGCCTGATCCGGCCAGTGAACGAAAGCTGTGCAATGACCGTGATCTGCTGGTTCCGCCGCGTGCTGCGGCTGGACGACCACCCCGCCCTGGTTGCCGCCGCCCATGACGGCCCGGTGATTCCCCTGGTGATCCTGGACGGGGCCGAGGCGCGGGCCCGTCCCGCATCCGCCCAGCGGCAGGCGATGGCCCTGCCGGGGCTGGCCGCCGCCCTGCAGGCCCAGGGCAGCCGCCTGGTCGTCCGGCGCGGCGATCCCGCCACCGTGCTGGCGCAGGTGATCCGGGACAGCGGTGCGGTGGCGGTCCATGCCAGCGAAGGGATGCCCTTTGCCCGCGACGACGGGCTGCACGACGCGGTCGCGGCGGCGGGCGCGGCCCTGCACCTGCACCCGCTGGCCGATCTGGTGGCGCGCGGCAGCGTGCTGACCAAGACCGGCACGTCCTTCAAGGTCTTCACCCCCTTCTGGCGCGCCCTGCGCCGGACCGAGATCGCCGCCCCGCTGCCCGCCCCGCGCCTGGCCCTTCCCGGCACCTGGCCCCGCAGCGACGCCCCCGACTGGCCCGAGGCGCGGGCGGCGATGAACCGGGGCTGGCCCGTGGTCGCCCGCTATGTCCAGGCGGGAGAGGCCACGGCCCATGCCCGGCTGGACGCCTTCCTGGACCGCATCACCGCCGGATACGCCGAAAACCGCGACCTTCCGGCCGAGGTCGATGCGACATCGGGCCTGTCCGACGCCCTGGCCGTCGGAGAGATCAGCGCCCGCCGCATCTGGCACCGCGCCCTGCACGCCCAGCACCAGGGGCGCGGCGGGACCGAGGATTTCCTGCGCGAACTGGCCTGGCGAGAGTTTGCGCGCGACCTGTTCCACGCCGCCCCCGACATGGACCGGACCTGCTGGCGCCCGGAATGGAACGGTTTTTCATGGACCGGCGACAATGCCGATGCCGAGGCCTGGCGGCAGGGCCGCACCGGCATCGGCATCGTGGATGCCGGGATGCGCGAGATGTTCGCGACGGGCCGGATGCACAACCGCGTGCGGATGATCGCGGCCAGTTTCCTGGTCAAGCACCTGATGGTCGACTGGCGCGTGGGCCTTGACTGGTTCGCGCGCTGCCTGACCGACTGGGACGCGGCCAGCAATGCGATGAACTGGCAATGGGTGGCGGGCTGCGGGCCGGACGCCTCGCCCTTCTTCCGGGTCTTCAACCCCGACGGCCAGGCCACCCGCTTCGACGCCCGGCGGCTTTACCGCGACCATTGGCTGCGGGGCGAAGGCGCGCGGGACTTTGCCCGGGCCGTGCCCCGGTCCTGGGGCTTCGATCCAGGCCACCGCCCGGCCCCGCTGGTCGATCTGGACGCGGGACGCCAGCGCGCCTTGGCCGCCTATCGCGGCTTTGCCCGCAAGGACGCCATGGCCCTGTAGGCCAGCAACAGCGCGGCCAGGGCGGCAAGGATCAGCACGGGCGGATTGGCGGGCGACAGATTCGCCGCGAAGATGCCCACCAGCGCCCAGACGACGCCCGCCGGGTAGGCCCATTCGCCGGGCCTGCGGGTCTGGACCAGCAGGGCCGCGACCGTCACCGCCCCCAGGCACAGGATCGCCGCCGCCTGCTGGGACAGGATGCCCCATCCGCCCAGCACCATCCCGAAGGACGCCCCCGTCGCCGCCGTCAGCCATCCGGCATACAGCGCCACGGGCCGCACCTGCCAGACCGGGTCATGCGTTCCCGCGCGCAGAAAGGCCAGCAGCGCAGGCACCAGCATCGCCACGATCAGGACCGTGGCGCCGATGGGGGTCCAATGCGCCGTCTCGATCCAGAAGGCGCCCAGGATCAGGCTGACCAGCAGCGCGGGGCGCATCGGCTGCCAGTCGGGATCGCCGGACCGCTTCCAGGCGCCAAAGGCCGATCCCGCCACCAGCCAGGCAAAGATCAGCCCCCAGATCGAAAAGGCCCATCCGGCGGGCTGGACCGGCGGATCGGCCTGCGGGATCGGGAACTGGTCGGGCCGATAGCCGCCGAACCCGTTCGACAGCAGGGGCGAGACGGCAAAGGCAAGGGCCGCCAGAAGAACAAGAACGGGAAGGTAACGGCGCATGGAACCTGCAACTGCCAGGGACTGAAGGGTTAACACGATGTCACGCCTGCCGTTCCTGGCGGGCCAGGGCCTGCGCCCGCGCCAGATCCTCGGGCGTGTTGATGTTGAAGAAGGGATCGGCGGACGCCGCGTCCCAGACGGCCATCGCGGGCGCATGGGCCAGGGCAAAGCCCCGCACCCGCCGCTGCCCCCCGGCCAGGAAGGCGCGCAACGCGTCCCGCAGGGCCACCGGCCACAGCCCGAAGGTCGGATGGTCCGTCACCCGGCCCCCGGCATCGCGGCTGGCGGCCAGGACGATGCCGTTTCCCGCCTGCATCAGGCGGTCCACAAGATCGGGCGGAAAGAACGGTGTGTCGCCCGCCACGCTGACAACGGCGCGGTCCCCGCGCGAGGCCGCCCAGTCCATCCCCGCCAGGATCCCCGCCAGCGGCCCCGGCAGGTCGGGCAGGCTGTCGGGCAGCACGGGCAGGCCGAAATCCGCGAAACGTCCGGGATCGCCGTTCGCGTTCAGCGCCAGCGCGGCGCATTGGGGGGCCAGCCGAAGGGCGATGCGGGCCAGCATCGGCCGCCCGTCCAGATCCAGCAGGCACTTGTCGCCCCCGCCCATGCGGGTCGCGCGGCCTCCGGCAAGGATGATGGCGGGCGGGCGGGTCATGGGCCGGTTGTGACGCAGTCGGGCCTTGGCGGCAAGGGCGGAGGTGACTTACAAAAACGCCCAGGCGACACCCGCGCGCCGAGGATCCGCCATGCGACACGACCCCCTGCCCCCCTACCAGACCGAGGCCAGCCTGCCCGACCTGCCCTTCGCGGCCATCGACGCGCTGATCCGGGCCAGGGCCGCCGAACACGGGCTGGCCCTGCATGACGGGCATGGCCGGTCCACCTGGTGCAAGGTGCCGGGCGGGGATGAATTCGGCGCCCGGAAGGGGCCGACGGGCAGCATCCTGTATGTCCGCGCCCATGCCCGGGACCGGCTGCACGAACTGCTGGAAACCGTGACCCGCCACCTTGCCGAACACCTGCCCGGCCAGCGGATCGCCTGGTCCGCGCTGGACCGGCCCGGGGCCTTTCCGCCGAATTTCAGCCTGGCGCGCGTGGCGGGCGTCACGCGCATCAGCGCCGATTTCCTGCGCCTGCGGCTGGAAGGCGGCGACCTGGCCCGCTTCGCCCGCGACCTGATCCATTTCCGCCTGGTCCTGCAACCCCCCGGGGCGGCCGACCCCGCCTGGCCGGTCATCGGAAGCGACGGCCAGACGCTGTGGCCCAAGGGGGACGCGGCCCTGCACCGTCCCGCCTATACGGTGCGCCATATCGACCCCGTGGCGGGCTGGCTGGAAACCGACATCTTCATCCATGACGGCGGCCGCGCCTGCGATTTCGCCCGGTGCGCGGCCCCTGGGATCGCCGTGGGCCTGACCGGCCCCGGCGGCGGCGGCATCCCGCAAGGGGAAAGCCTGCTGATCGGCGGGGACGAGACCGCCTATCCCGCGCTCGCCCGCGCGCTGGAGGCTGCCGCGCCCGGAACCACCGGCGAATGCCACCTGTTCGGCGCGCGGGCGGATTACCCCCTGCCCCCTCATCCCGGGATTCGGGTGATCCACGCGCCCTTCGGCGAGGCCGCCCTGGCCTGCCGCCTGCGCCGCGAGGGCACCGGGGCCGAGCGCATCTGGCTGGCGACCGAACGATCCCGGCTGGCGGTGCTGAAGGCCGCGATCGCCCATGATGGGGGGATCGACAAGACCCGCACCCACCTGGCCGCCTATTGGAGCGCCTGAAGCCCGCAGGGCGGCATCTGAATAGTTGACAATTTTACATGGCTGCTTGATACCGGCGCACATCGCGGGACCGGGCCATGGGGCCTTGCGCCGACTCGGTCCCGGACGCGAACCGTCCGCGCGCTGCGGATCAAGAAGCAAGGAACGCCATGACCAACCCGCCGCGCCTGAGTGCATGTGTCGCCGTCACGCTGGCCTGCCTGCTGGCCTCGGTCGGCCAGGCGCAGGAAACCGCGCCGGACGCGGCCGTTCCGCAAGCCCAGGTCCAGGCGGCCCCCGCGCAGCAGCCTGCGGCACCCACGCCCCCGGCAGCCGAGGCACCGGCGGCCCCGGCCCCTGCGGCAGCAGCCGCACCGGCGCCCG
>NZ_JAFLRK010000003.1 GCF_017315735.1 Paracoccus shandongensis | reverse complement strand
CCGCGCAGCAGCCTGCGGCACCCACGCCCCCGGCAGCCGAGGCACCGGCGGCCCCGGCCCCTGCGGCAGCAGCCGCACCGGCGCCCGCGCCCGCCGCGACAGCCCCGGTTCCTGCCGAACCCGTGGCCGAGTTCCTGCCGCAATCCATGCAGGACGCGCTGGCCCCCATCCTGACGCCGCCCGCGCGTGATCCGAACCTGCCCCATGACCTGTCGCCGATGGGCATGTTCTGGGCGGCCGACATCGTGGTCAAGGCAGTGATGATCGGGCTGGCGCTGGCCTCGGTCATCACCTGGACGGTGCTGGTCGTGAAGGCGCTGGAACTGTGGGGCGCCAGCGCCAGGGCGCAGAACGGCATCCGCCGCATCCAGCGCGCCGACAGCCTGTCCGCCGCCGTCGCCGCCAGCAACGGGCGACGCGACGCGGTGTCGCGCATGATCCGCGAGGCGGCCGAGGAATACCGCCGGTCCCAGCCTGCCCTGGACATCGCGGGCGACGGCGGCCTCAAGGAACGCGTCGAATCCCAGCTTGACCGGATCGAGGCCGTGGCGGGCCGCCGCATGGGCCGGGGCACGGGCGTGCTGGCCACCATCGGGTCCACCGCGCCCTTCGTGGGCCTGTTCGGCACCGTCTGGGGGATCATGAACAGCTTCATCGGCATTTCCGAAAGCCAGACCACCAACCTGGCCGTCGTGGCCCCCGGCATCGCCGAGGCGCTGCTGGCCACCGCCATCGGCCTGGTCGCGGCCATCCCCGCCGTGGTGATCTACAACGTCTTCGCGCGCGGCATCACCGGCTATCGCCTGCGGCTGGCCAATGCGGCGGCGGGCGTGCGGCAACTGGTCAGCCGCGATCTCGATTTCCGCGGCCTTGCCGCCAGGCCGGGGGAATAGGCCATGGCAGGCGGGATCCGCGACAGCGGCGACGATCTGGTCGAGAACCACGAGATCAACGTCACCCCCTTCATCGACGTGATGCTGGTCCTGCTGATCATCTTCATGGTGGCGGCCCCCCTCGCGACCGTCGATGTGAACGTGGACCTGCCGGTGTCGAACGCCACGCCCGCCCAGCGTCCCGACCAGCCGGTCTATGTGACCGTGAAGCCCGACCTGACGCTGGCGCTCGACAACACCGACATCGCGCCGGGCGGCCTTGCCACGGCCCTTGCCGCCGCGACCGAGGGCGACCGCGAGCAGCGCATCTTCCTGCGCGCCGACCGCGCCGTTGCCTATGGCGACCTGATGGAGGTGATGAACACCCTGCGCGACACGGGCTATCTGAAGATCGCGCTTGTGGGGCTTGAAGCGGCCACGACAGGCACGCCGCCTGCCGGTGCAGATGCGGCCCCCGCCGTCCCAGGGCCTGCGCAATGACCGGGCGCGCCAGCCTGATCCGCGAGGGCGCGCTGTGGGGCGGCGCCTCGGCCCTGGTGCTGGCGCTGCATCTGGGCGGGGCCCTGTGGCTGATGGAGCGCGCCGAGGCCGCCGCCCCGCCCGGCCTGCCCGAGCCCGTCTTCATCGACCTGGCCCCCGCCGAGGAAACGGCCGAGGAAACCGTCGCCCCCGCCGAGGAGCCGGTGGAGGAGGTGGCCGAGGAGCCCGTCGCGCCCGAGCCTCAACCGGAGCCCGAGCCCGAGAAGATCGTCGAGCCGCTGGACCTGCCGCCCCTGCCGCAGCTGGAACCGCTGGACGACATGGCGGAACTGTTCCCCCCCGCGCCGCCGGAATTGGAAACCCCGCCCGCCGTGGTGCTGAACACATCCGCCCGCCCGCAGCGCCGCCCCGAGCGCGAGCCGGAACCGCAACGCCAGGCCGAACCCCGCCGCGAACCCGAGCCGCAGCGGCAGGCCGAGCCGCGTCGGCAGGAACAGCCTGCACGACAGAAGCAGGCGCGCCGGGTGGAACAAGGGCAACAGGGCGCCACCGGCAAGACGGGGGTCAGCGCGCAGCAGCTTGCCCGGGATGAGGCGAGCTGGAAACAGCAGGTCGGGGTCTGCCTGCTGCGGTCAGCTTCTCGGGTTTCGGGGGCAAGCGGGGCACGAAGCACGGTCGCCCTGGTCATCGCCCGCAACGGCAGGGTCCAGTCGGCGTCGCTGACCGCCTCGACGGGCAATCCCCGGGTCGATCGGGAAATCTCGCGCGCCATGGGCCGCGCGCGCTGCCCTGCGGCGCCTTCCAGCCTGACGAAAACAGCGTATCAGTTCGTCCAGCCGTTTGCGATCCAGTGAGGCGGCAGGCGTTCCGCGCCCTTGGCGCGGCGGTGCGTGCAAGCACGCACCCTACGGGGGGCAAGGCGGGCGTTTCCGCCGCCGCCCGAGTTTCGCGGGCAGTCCCGTAGGGTGCGTGCAAGCACGCACCGTTCCGGGCGCGTCAGGTTTTCGGTGCGTGTGAACACGCACCCTACGGGGTGGGGGCCTCAACGGGCATGGCGGGCGCTTCGGTCGCCTGGCCCCCTGAGGTGGGGCCGCTTTCGACCAGGCGGTTCTGGTCCCATTGGCCGGACGCGACCTCTCCGCTTGCATAGCGCATGACACCCTGGCCCTGGCGCTTGCCCGCGACGAAGCTGCCTTCGTAGCGGTCGCCGCTGGCATAGGTGGCGACGCCGGTGCCGTCGATTTCCCCCGCTTTCCAGCCGCCTTCATAGACAAAGCCGTCGGGCGTGGTCAGCTTGCCGGTGCCTTCGCGCAGGCCATTCACGAAGCCGCCGGTATAGACGGTGCCGTCGGGATAGGTGGCCTGCCCCTCGCCATGGCGCTGGCCGTCGGCCCAGGCACCCGTATAGACGTAACCGTCGGGATAGGTCATCCGCCCCTGGCCGTGGTTGCGGGCGTTGCGGAAGCCGCCCTCATAGACCATGCCGTTGGCATAGGTGGCCTTGCCCTCGCCCTCGATCACGCCGCCCCTCCACTGGCCGGAATAGCTGGCGCCGTCGGGATAGGTGATGGTGCCCGTGCCGTCGGGGCGGTCGGCCTTCATGCCCCCGGTATAGACCGAGCCGTCGGGATAGGTGATCTGGCCCTGGCCCTCCATCCGGCCCTCGACCCAACTGCCGGTATAGACATAGCCGTCGGTGCCGGTGAAGGTGCCCTGGCCGTGGCGGCGGTCGGCCTTGAAGGCGCCATCGTAAACATCGCCATTGGCATAGGTGGCGACGCCCTGGCCTTCACGCTTGCCGTTCAGCATCTGGCCTTCGTAGCGGTCGCCCGTCCCCTGGACCAGCACGCCCGTGCCCGACATCTGCCCCGCCGACCAGATGCCGTCATAGGTCATGCCGTCGGCCATGGTCAGCTTGCCCTTGCCCGCGCGCTGGCCCGCCAGCATCCCGCCTTCGTAAACCGCGCCGTCGGGATAGGTGATCCTGCCCTGGCCTTCCTTCACCCCCGCGTTCCAGTCGCCTTCATAGCGATAGCCGTTGGGTTGGGTCAGCACGCCGCGGCCCTGGTGCAGGCCCTTGACGAAATCGCCGGTATAGACCGACCCGTTGGCATAGCGCGCCACGCCCTTGCCGGTGATTTCCCCCGCGACCCAATCGCCCTCATAGGTGCCGCCATCGGCATAGGTGATGGTGCCCGTGCCGTTGGGCTTGCCTTCCGCGAACTGGCCTTCATAGACGGATCCGTTCGGGAAGGTGGCGCGGCCCTGGCCCAGGATCTCGCCTTCCACCCAATCGCCTTCATAGCGATAGCCGCCCGGCAGGGTATAGCTGCCCTGGCCGTGCTGGCGGCCGTTGCGGAAGGTGCCCTCGTAGACGCCGCCGTCGTCGTATTGCTTGGTCACGACCTGCGCATCCGCCGCCGTTCCTGCCAACAGCGCCAGCACAGCCGCCCAACTTGCCGCCTTCATCACCACGTGCCCTTTGCCTTTTGCCCATGGTCTAGCGCAGCGGGGCCTTGCGCGCAAAGCCCGACTTTTCCTTTCGCGCCCCCTCGCCTATCACGGGGCCGAGAGAAGCAGGGGCCTGACCATGACGAACCGTTTCCGCCTGACCCTCGGCCAGCTGAACGCCACGGTGGGCGATCTTCAGGGCAACGCGGCCAAGGCGCGGGCTGCGTGGGAGGAGGCGCGCGATGCGGGCGCCGACATGCTGGCCCTGCCCGAGATGTTCATCACCGGCTACCAGACCCAGGATCTGGTGCTGAAGCCCGCCTTCACCCGCCAGGCCGAGGAGGAAATCCTGGAACTCGCGGCCCTTTGCACGGGCGGCCCGGCCCTTGGCATCGGCGGGCCGTGGCAGGACGGCGACAGGCTGTACAACGCCTATTGGGTCTTCAAGGACGGCGCGCTGGTAGCCCGCGTGCTGAAGCACCGCCTGCCCCACAAGCAGCTGTTCGACGAATTGCGCCTGTTCGATTCCGGCTCGATCAGCGGCCCCTATCCGGTCGCGGGGGCGCGCATCGGGTCGCCCATCTGCGAGGACGGCTGGTCCCCCGACGTGGCCGAGACCCTGGCCGAGACGGGGGCCGAGATCCTGGTTGTGCCCAACGGTAGTCCCTATCACCGGAACAAGCTGGACCTGCGCATGGGCCACATGGTCGGGCGTGTCGTGGAAACCGGGCTGCCGCTGGTTTATGTCAACATGGTGGGCGGGCAGGACGACCAGCTTTACGACGGGGCCAGTTTCGTCCTGAACCCCGGCGGGCACAAGGTCGTGCAACTGCCGCCCTTCGCCGAAATGCTGGCCCATGTGGATTTCACCCGGACGGCTGAGGGCTGGCGGGCGGAACCAGGGCTGATGGCGCCTCAGCCCGACGACTGGGAACAGGATTACCAGGCGATGATGCTGGGCCTGCGCGAATACCTGCGCAAGTCGGGCTTTTCCCGGGTGGTGCTGGGCCTCTCGGGCGGGATCGATTCCGCGCTGGTGGCGACCATCGCCGCCGACGCGATCGGGCCGGAAAACGTCCGGTGCGTGATGCTGCCCAGCGAATACACGTCCCGGGCCAGCCTGGAGGATGCCGCCGATTGCGCGGCCCGGCTGGGCGTGCGGCTGGACACCGTCCAGATCGAGGGCGCGCGCGATGCGGTGGGCAGCGCCCTGGCGCATCTGATGGAAGGAACGCAACCCGACATCACCGAGGAGAATATCCAGTCCCGCCTGCGCGGCCTGATGCTGATGGCGATATCCAACAAGTTCAACGAAATGCTGCTGACCACCGGCAACAAGTCCGAGGTCGGCGTGGGCTATGCCACGATCTATGGCGACATGGCGGGCGGATACAACCCGATCAAGGATCTGTATAAAACCCGCGTGTTCCAGACCTGCCGCTGGCGCAACGCCAACCACCGCGACTGGATGATGGGCCCTTCGGGCGAGGTGATCCCGCCCCGGATCATCACGAAGCCCCCCTCGGCCGAGCTGCGCCCCGACCAGAAGGACGAGGATTCGCTGCCCCCCTACGAGGTGCTGGACGCGATCCTGGAAGGGCTGGTCGAGAAGGATCTGTCCCTGCGCGACCTGGTGGACCAGGGCTTTGACGCGGACACGGTGCGGAAGGTGGAACGGCTGCTTTATGGCAGCGAATGGAAGCGGTATCAGGCCGCGCCGGGGCCGCGGATTTCCACCAGGGCCTTCTGGCTGGACCGGCGCTATCCGCTGGTGAACCGCTGGCGGGACAGGCTGTAGCGGGGCGTGGGGGCCAGGGTGGCGTTTCACCCCACCATCCCCCACACGGCCTATCCCGCCGCTTCCACCAATTCCCGCGCCGCCATGTCCAGGAACGCGTCCTGGTTGCGCCCGACATTGTGGACGAAGATCGTGTCCACGCCCAGGTCGGCCATGGCCTGCAAATCCGCCCGGTGCAGGCCCGGATCGGCCGAGACGCGCACCGACCGGCCGATATGCCGTTCGTCCACGAACTGGCCCAGCAGGTCGAAATCGGACGGGCGGCGGATGTCCCAGTTGATCTCTCCGCCGATGGCCACCGGCGCCCATTGGTCCAGCGCATTGGCCATCGCCTGGTCCTGCGTGTCCGCCCAGGAGATCGTGTGCTGGACATGGACGGGCTTGCCCGCGCCCCCGCCTTCGCGGAAGGCCTCGATCACCGGGCCGACATTGGCCGGGTCGCCGCCCAGGGTCAGCAGGCCGTCGGCCCATCCCCCCAGAAGGCGCGCGGTCTCGGGGGTGGCGGCGGCGCCGAACAGGGGCGGCGGCGTGTCGGGCAGCGACCACAGCCGTCCCTCGATGACGGTGATGCGGCCGCGATGGGTGACCGTCTCGCCGCGCAGCAGGGCGTGCATCACGTCGAAGCATTCCTTCAGCCGGGCGTTCCTTTCGGGCTTGTCGGGCCAGGGCAGGCCGGTCATGGCCTCGTTCAAGGCCTCGCCCGTGCCGAGCGCCACCCAGAAGCGGCCGGGGAACATCTGCTCCAGCGTCGCCGCCGCCTGGGCCATCACCGCCGGGTGATAGCGATAGCCGGGCGCCGCGATATTGCCAAAGGGCAGGCTGGTCGCCTGCATCGCGGCCCCCAGCCAGGTCCAGGCATGGCCGGAATGACCCTGACGCGCGCTCCAGGGCTGGATATGGTCGGAACACTTGATGGCGGCAAAGCCCGCCGCCTCGGCCTGGATCGCCAGATCCCGCAGGGTGCCGGGCGCATATTGTTCATGCGGGGCATGGTATCCGATGCGCGTCATGCGAAGGCGTCCTTCCGTCAGGGTTCCGGCTGCAATCACCGAAGCGGCCGGAAGTTCCCGCGAAGAGGATGGAAGAGCGCCCTAATGCAGCCCGAAGCGGCCCATCAGCATCCGGCGCATCCGCACGAACTCGGCGCCGTTGCGGTCGCGAGGGCGGGGCAGGTCCACCGGGATCAGCGAGGGCGGCGTGCCGTCCGCCGACAGCACCAGCACCCGGTCGGCCAGGAAGATCGCTTCCTCCAGGTCATGGGTCACCAGGATCATGGTGACGTTTTCCTCGCGCCAGATACGGGCCAGTTCCTCCTGCATGGTCAGCTTGGTCATCGCGTCCAGCGCGCCCAAGGGTTCGTCCAGCAGCAGGATTTCCGGCTGCACCGTCAGCGCCCGGGCGATGCCCACGCGCTGCGCCATGCCGCCCGACAGCTGGCGGGGCCAGGCGTTTTCGAAATCCGACAGGCCCACCAGCCGGATATAGCGGCGGGCGCGGTCCTGCGCCACGCTGCGGGCCACGCCGCGCACCTCCAGCCCGAAGGCCACGTTGTCCAGAACCGTCAGCCAGGGCAGCAGGCGCGGTTCCTGATAGATCACCGCCCGTTCGGTGCCGACGCCCGCGACGGGGCGGCCGTCGATCACCACCTGGCCGCTGTCGGGCGATTCCAGCCCCGCCAGCAGGCGCAGAAGCGTGGTCTTGCCGCAGCCGGACGGTCCGACGATGGCCAGGCTTTCCCCCGCGCGGATGTCCAGGGACAGGCTGCGCAACACGGCCAGGGGCTGGCCGTTCAGGGTGAAGGACTTGGACAGGTGGCGCAGCGATACCGCGCCCTTGAGGGTGTCCGGGGTCATTTCGCCGCGACCTCCTCGCCCGTGACCAGCAGCACGTCGTGGGCCGTCAGCTTGCCCGGGGGCAGCTTGCCTTCGCGCACCAGCACGTCGATCCAGAACTGCACGTCGCGTTCGACGGCAAGCCCGCCGGGGCGCACGCCGAAGCCCGCGAAATACTGCGCGACCTCGGGGTTCTCGCCGCGTTCTTGAAGCACGCGGGCCAGGATCTCGCGGGTTTCCTCGGGGTGTTCGCGGGCATAGTCCAGCGCGCGGGCGGATTGGCGGATGAACTGCTGGGCGGCCTCGGGGTGGGCCTCGACCCAATCCCGGCGCAGCACGGTGAAGCCGCCCGCGATCTCTCCCAGCACGTCGGTGTCGTCAAGGATCGCCCGCAGCCCGCCGTTCTGGCGCGCCGCACCCTCAAAGGTGGTCTGCCAGTACCCAAACGCCGCCACATCGACCTGGCCCGACCGCAGCACCTGTTCCAGCTGCGGCCCCGGCACGGCCACCAGGTTCGCGGCATCCTCGGGCAGGCCCTTGGCGTGCAGCGCCTCGCGGATGGTGTAATCCAGATGCGCGCCCAGGGTGTTCACGGCGATGGTCTTGCCAGGGATGTCGGCGACCGACCGGATCGGGCTGTCCTCCAGCACATAGAAGATCGACTGCACCTGGTCGTTGATGCCGTTGGTGGGATAGGCCGCGACGAAATCGTTGCCGCCGATGATCGAGTTCAGCACCGCCGCCGTGGCCGCGCTGCCGATCTCGATCGAACCGCCGGCCAGCGCCATCAGCGATTCCGGCCCGCCCGAGGCATAGCCCGCGCTTTCCAGCACGATGCCGGTGCCCTCGAAATAACCCAGCTCCTCGGCCAAGTCATGGGCGCTGACGCCGCCATGGCTGGGCATATGGCGCATCACCACATCCTCGGCCCAGGCGGGGGCGGTCAGGGCGGTGGACAGGGCAAGCGAGATCAGAAGATGTTTCATGGTCGTGTTCCTTTGGAAAATCGGGGGTTCAGTCCAGCGACCAGCGGCACAGGCGGCGCTGCAACAGGACCAGGACGGCGTTGGCGGCCAGGCCCAGGCCCGCCATCAGAAGGATCGCGGCAAACATCAGCGGGATCTGGAAGTTGTACTGGGCGTTCATCACCTGGAAACCGATGCCCTTGTTGGCGCCGATCATCTCGGCCGCGATCAACAGCAGCAGCGCGGTCGTGGCCGACAGGCGCAGGCCCACGAAGATCGCGGGAACGGCGGCGGGCAGCACCACCCGGCGGAACACCTGCACCCGGCCCGCGCCATAGCTTTCGGCCATCTCGACCAGCTTGCGGTCCACCTGCTTGACGCCGCCGATGGTGGCCAGCAGCGTCGGAAACAGCGTGGCCCAGAAGATCACGAAGACCTTCGATGTCTCGCCCAGGCCCAGCAGCAAAATGAACACCGGATAAAGCGCCAGGGCCGAGGTCTGGCGGAACAGTTGCAGGATCGGGTCCAGCGCGCGTTCCACGGGGCGCAGCTGCCCCATCAGCAAGCCCAGGGGGATGCCCAGGGCGACAGCCGCCCCGAAGGCAAGGCCCGCGCGTTGCAGGCTGATGGCGATGTCGTCGACCAGGGCGCCGCTGGCGATGCCGGTCCACAGCGCACCAAGGATGGCGTCCAGCGGCGGCAGCACGGCGGGGCTGACCCATCCCCGCGTGCCGGACAGTTGCCACAAGGCCAGGAAGGCGATCACCAGGCCATAGCGCGACAAGAAGGCGCGCACCGGCGGCGCGGGCAGGCCGCGCGCGCGGCGGGGGGCGGTGTCGAGGTTTTGCAGGGTCATGGTGTGTCACTCCGCTGCCTGGGCGGCCGCGCGGGCGCTCGCATGGCGGTTGACCGGGAAGGGCAGGCCCAGGTTCTGGCGCAGGGTGCGGCCCTCGTATGCGGTGCGGAACAGCCCGCGCCGTTGCAGTTCGGGGATCACAAGGTCCACGAAATCGGTCAGGCCCGTGGGCAGCCAGGGCGGCAGGATGTTGAAGCCGTCGGCGGCATCGGACGTGAACCATTCCTCCAGCATGTCGGCCACCTGCGCCGCGCTGCCCACGACCGTGTAATGCCCGCGGGCCGAGGCCACCCATTGGTAAAGCTGGCGGATGGTGAAGTTGTTGTCGTCGGCGATCTGCCGGATCAGGGCCTGGCGCGACTTCATCCCCTCGGTCGGCGCGACGGGCGGCAGGGGGCCGTCCAGATCCGCGCCGGTCAGATCCAGGGTGCCGCCGGTCAGGCCCTTGACCAGGGCGATGCCGTCTTCTTCCAGGATCAGGGATGTCAGGCGGTCGTATTTCCCGCGCGCCTCCTCCTCGGTGCGGCCCACGAAGGGCGACACGCCCGGCATGATCAGGATGTGGTGGGGGTCGCGGCCCAGGCCACGGGCGCGGGCCTTGATGTCGCGATAGAACTCCTGCGCCGTGTCCAGCCGCTGATGGGCGGTGAAGATCACCTCGGCCGTGGCGGCGGCCAGGCCCCGCCCGTCCTCGGACTGGCCCGCCTGCACGATCACCGGATGGCCCTGGGGGGACCGGGACACGTTCAGCGGGCCTTCGACCTTGAAATGCGTGCCCTTGTGGTCGGCCCGGTGCAGCTTGGCACGGTCCAGGAACTGTCCGGTTTCCTTGTCGCGGATGAAGATGTCGTCCTCGAAACTGTCCCACAGCTTCCTGACGACCTCCACATGCTCTGCCGCGCGGGCATAGCGGAAGGCATGGGGGTGCTGCGTATCCAGGTTGAAGTTGCGCGCCGCGGCCTCGGTCGCCGTTGTCACCACGTTCCAGCCCGCGCGCCCGCCCGAGATGAGATCCAGCGAGGCGAACTTGCGCGCGGTGTTGTAGGGTTCCTCGTAGGTGGTCGAGGCCGTGGCGATGAAGCCCAGATGCGTGGTCTGCGTGGCCAGCGCCGCGAACAGGGTCACGGGCTCGAACCCCGCGACACGGGCCGGGCCGCCTTCGGACGTGCCGCCGGTCGCCAGGCCGTCGGCCAGGAAATAGGCGTCGAACAGGCCGCGTTCGGCTTCGCGCGCAAGCTGGACATGGAAGTCGAAGTTGACGGCCCCGTCGGCAGGCTGGTCGGGGTGGCGCCAGCTGGCGATATGCTGGCCGCCGCCGGGAAGGAATGCGCCAAGGCGGATCTTGCGGGTCATGGGTGTTCTCCTTCAGGCTGCGGTCAGGGCGGTGCTGGCGCGTCCATCGACGCCCACCGGGACATCGCCATCCAGCGTGATGCGGCGCACCACGCGACGGGCGTCGTCATAGTCGTTGACGGCCACATGCTGGGTGGCGCGGTTGTCCCAGATCACCACGTCGCCTGCCTGCCAGCGCCAGCGCACGGTGTTTTCCGGCGCGGTGACATAGGCTTGCAGGATCTCGTAGATCTTCAGCGATTCCTCGCGCGACAGGCCCGCGATGCGCTGCACGAAGCTGCCCAGCACCAGCAGGCGTTCGCCGGTCTGGGGATGGACGCGCACCACCGGATGTTCGGTCTGATAGGGGGTGCGGGCAAAGACCTCGGCATGATACCTGCGGTCCTGCTCGCTGGCCTTGGGACGCTGTGCGGCATAGTCATAGGCGTTGGAATGGACGGCCCGCAGCCCGTCGGCCAGATGGCGCAGCGGTTCGGGCAGGTCGTCATAGGCGGTGGCGGTGTTGGCCCAGATCGTGTCGCCGCCCACCGGCGGGATCACCACGCCGCGCAGCACGGATGCCTTGGGATAGGCGGGCACGAAGGTCACGTCGGTGTGCCAGCGGTCCGCCCGCCCGCCGCCCCGGCTGCTGTCCAGTTCCAGGATCGACGCGCTGCCCGGGACTACCGCCTGCGTGGGGTGCGGGGCGAGATCCCCCAGGCGGCGGGCAAAGGCCTCCTGCCCCGCGTCGTCCAGGTGATGCTGGCCGCGGAAGAACAGCACCTTGTGGCGCAGCAGCAGCGATTCTATCGCGGCCAAGGTGGCGTCGGACAGGTCGGCGGACAGGGCGATGTTGCGGATTTCGGCGCCGATGCGCGGGGTGACGGGCAGCACGTCGGCTGCGGGGATCGCGGCGAAGGTCTGATGGCGGGTCATGGCATGGTCCTTTCAGGCGGCGACCGGCAGGGCCGGGTTCTGGCGGCGGATGAAGGGGGCGAACTGGTCCACGGCGCGGTCCAGCCGGTCCAGGAGCGCGGGCGAGGCCGGGATGCCCTCCCGGAAATCGGCCGCGCCCGCATAGACGCCGGTGGACAGGGTCGCGGCCTCGAAAAAGCCCATCAGCGGGCGCAGCTGGTGTTCGATCACCAGGGCATGGCGGTCGCCGCCGCCCGTGGCGGTCAGCAGAACGGGCTTGTGGCGCAGCGCCTCGGGGTCGATCAGGTCGAACAGGTGCTTGAACAGGCCCGGATAGCTGCCCTTGTAGACCGGCGCGCCCAGGATCAGCGCGTCGGCGCCCACCAGCGACTGCACGATGGTCAGCGGCAGCGGCGCCAGATCCTCCAGCCGCCCGGCCCCGCCCAGCGAGGGTTGCAGGTCCGTCAGGTCATAGCTGGCGGCGATGACATCGAAACGGCGCGTCAGCTTGTCCAGCGCCAGATCGACCAGGGCGCGCGTCTTGGAAGGGGCGGACAGGCTGCCCGAAAAGGCGACGATGCGGAAGGCCATGCACTTCTCCTATAAAACGACTTGTCTTGTCGTGTTTTAGGCGAGCGCAGCCTTTCGGGCGATTCCAAAGGTCGGGGCGCTTTTGGAAGATGCTGCCTGCGAAGGCGGGACCGGACAGGAAATTTGCTTCTGCCGGGCCTGGACGCCCGGCGCAAAGGCTTGATTCGTCAGGCGCCCCTTTCAGGCCACCGGCGCGACCCGGCGGATGGCGGCGCGGGCCAGGGCGTCCAGGCCATAGCCCAGCAGGCCGATCACCAGCACCACGGCCATCAACTGATCATAGGCCAGCCGGTCGCGGGTATCGAGGATGAAATATCCAAGCCCCGCCTGCACGCCCAGCATCTCGCAGGGGACCAGCACGATCCAGGTGATGCCGATGGCCAGCCGCAACCCGGTCAGCACCTGCGGCAACACGCCGGGCAGGATCACGCGGCTCAGCGTCTCCCACCGGGTGGCGGCCAGACTTTGCGACAGCAGCAGCCATTGCGGGTCCAGCTGGCGGACACCGGCGGCGGTGTTCAGCAGGATCGGCCAAAGGGCCGCGAAACCCAGCAGGAAATAGATCGGCGCGTCGCCCACACCGAAGACCATCACCGCAATCGGCATCCAGGACAGGGGCGAGATCATGCGCAGGAACTGGAAGGCGGGCGTGGTCGCGGCCTCGGCCAGGCGGGATGCCCCGACCAGCAGGCCCAGCGGCACCCCCACCAGCAGCGCGGCGGCAAGGCCCACAAGGACGCGCCGCAGGCTTTGGGCGACATGCCCCCACAGGTCGGCGCCCGCCAGCAGGCCCGCCAGCGCCGGAAAGGTCCGCGAGGGCGAAAAGCGCCGGGCAAAGCTGGTGTCGCCTGCCGCCACGTCGGTCGCCAGCCACCAGGCCAGAAGCAGCAGCCCGATCCCCGCCAGCCCCAGCACCGCGCCGCGCAGCCGCGACGGGCCGCGCGTCGTCTCGGCCCCCCTGCTCACGCCTCGATGACCTCTTGTCGGGTCCAGCCCTCGGGCAGGCCGAAGGCGGGCAACCCGCCGACCCCTTCCAGGGCCTTTTTCACGAAGCGGTCGTCCACCAGGTCGCCCGCCACGAAGTCCGGGTCCAGCGCGTCCAGGAAGCCGCGCTCGCCTTCGACCTGGGTGTCCTTCAGCATCCGCACCAGTTCGGCGGTATAGGAGGGGAAGGGATAGGGCTGGAAGTCGATGCGCCTGTCCTGCCAGTCGGGATGGCGGACCACGCCCGAGACGGCATAGCCCTGCAGGTCGGCGTCCGTTGGCGTCAGCACGCGGGCCAGGACCTCGGGGGAATGGGGCGTGTATTTCTGCGGATCGGCCGCCGACAGCAGTTGCGCCGTTTCCGCCCGGTTGTCGCGGGTCCAGAGCTGCGCCTTGACCATGGCGTTGACGACCTTCTGCGACCATTCGGGGCGGTTGGCCAGGTGATCCTCGTGCATGAAGACCAGGCAGCAGGCATGGTCGCGCCACACGTCGCCGGTGAAGCGCAGCACCTTGCCGATGCCGTTGATCTCGGCCGCGGCGTTGAAGGGCTCGGCCACGATGTAGCCCGCGATCTGGCCCGCCGCCAGCGCGGGCACCATGTCGGCGGGCGACATCAGCGACAGCGCGACCTGGTTCGCGGCGGGGGTGCCGGTGGTGATGACCTCCAGCCCGTTGTCGCGCAGCAGGCGTTGCAGCACGACGTTGTGGATCGAATACCAGTGGGGGACCGCCACCGTCCTGCCGCCCAGATCGGCGATGGTGGCGATGTCGCCCGCCCCGGTCAGGCCGGACCCCGAGGTATGGTTCCAGGCCACCACCCTGGCCGGTATCCCGCTGCCATAGCGCGCCCAGATCGCGATGGGCGACAGCAGGTGGACCACGTTGACCTGGCCCGCCAGGAAGGCCTCGACGACCTGGGACCAGCCGCGGAACATCACGGGTTTTTCCACGGCCAGGCCCTCGGATTCAAAGAAGCCCTTGCCATGGGCGACCAGCAGGGGCGTGGCGTCGGTGATCGGCAGATAGCCGATGCGCACGGGCTCGTCGGGTTCCTGGGCGCGGGCCCTGCGGGCGTTCAGGAACGGCAGCGCGCCCGAGGCCGTCAGCAGGGCCGACAGGCGCATGATGTCGCGGCGGGAAAACAGGCTGTCTTCGGTGGGCATGGGATGCTCCTTCAGGGGCGGCGGGTGGCGCGGCGCAGCGCGCCCACGATGTCGATGCGGATGCGGCCAAGCTCGGCCAGGTGATCCTCGCGCGGGGCGGGCAGGTCGATGGCCCATTCGCCGATGGCGCCCGCCGGGCTGCCGCCCAGCAGGATGACGCGGTCGGATACCAGCAGCGCCTCGTCGATGTCGTGCGTCACCAGCACGGCGGCGGTGCGATAGTCGGCCACGACCTTGACCAGCAGATCCTGCATCATGGCCCGCGTCACCTCGTCCAGCGCGCCGAAGGGTTCGTCCAGCAGCAGCACCTGCGGCTGGCGCGCAAGGCATCGGGCCAGCGCCGCGCGCTGCGCCATGCCGCCGGACAGGGCGGCGGGGCGCAGGTGGCGGGCGTGGTCCAGCCCCACCTCGGCAATGGCGCGGTCGATGCGGGCGCGGCGTTCGCCGGGGCTCAGGTGGGGCTGGCGCTTGAAGTCCAGGCCGAAGGCCACGTTGCGTTCCAGATCCAGCCAGGGCAGCAGGCCGGGCTGCTGGAAGGCCATGGCAAGGCGCGGATGGACGCCCGACAGGGGGGTGCCCTCCATCTCGATCCGGCCGGCATCGGGCGGTTGCAACCCGGCCAGCACGCGCAACAGGCTGGACTTGCCCACCCCGCTTGGCCCCAGGACAGAAACGATCTCTCCGGGCGCAAGGTCCAGATCGAAGCCTTGCAGCACGGGGGCCGCCGCGCCGGGATAGCGCAGGGCCACGCCTGCGGCGCGCAGCACGGGACGGGCGGCGGGGCTGGTCATGCGGCGCGGCCCAGGGCATCCAGAGCCGTGCGCAGCTGCACGGTGCTGGGGGTGATGACGGGGACAAAGGCCGCCTCGCGCCAGCGGCGGGCAAAGCCCCCGCCCGGTCCCTGCAGATAGCAGCGCCCGCCGCCCGCCTGCAGTTCCAGCGACACGGCCTGAAACACGATGTCGGACAGGGCGATGCGCAGCTCGAACAGGGCGGCGGGCCGGGTGACGAAGCTGCCTATGGCCAGGCCCGTCTCCAGCGCGGCGGCGATCTGGTCCAGCCGCGCGCGCAGGGCGGCGATGGGGGCGGCCAGCACGGCGCGCCCTGCGCCCCCCTCGCCCGCGGCCTCGTCCAGCGCGCGTTGCGCGAGGCCCAGGGGCAGGCCGCATTGCATGGCCAGGAAGGCCGGGCGCACGCCGGGCAGCCATTGGGGGGCATCGGCGGCGATCACGCGGTCGCGGCCGATGCGCGCGCCCTCGATGCGCAGCGACGCGGTGTCCGACGACCGCATCCCCATCAGCGCCAGATCTGCGCTGCGGAAAACGCCCGGGTCGTCATGGGCCAGCGCCAGGATCATCGCAGGCCCGCCATCGCCCGGATCGGCGGCGGCGGCCACCACGAAGCCCCCCTGGCGCAGGTTCGTGACCCAGGGCAGGACGCCGTCCACGACCAGCGCGTCCCCCTTGGGCCGCGCCGTGACCTGCAACGGTTCCAGCCCCGCCAGGAACTTCATCACATTCGACAGGCCCGAGGCCCCGGCCAGCCGCCCCGCCAGCAGGTTCGGCAGCAGCCGGTCGCGCAGGGCCGCGTTCGGGGTGTGGACCATGAATTCGACGAAACAGCGATGGCTCCACAGCATGAAGGCGGCGGCCAATGATTCCCGCGCCACGGCGGCAATCGTCTCCACCGCGTCCATGACCGTGCCGCCGGAACCGCCCAGGGCTGCGGGCACGCCGATCCGAACCAGCCCCGCATCCGCCAGGCGCGGCAGGATGGGGGCCGCAGGCACCTCGCCCGCGTCGATCCCCTCGGCTTGGGCGGCCAGCCATGCGGCCAGATCCGGGGGCAGGATCCCGGTCATCGGGCCACGCGCGGGGCAAGTCGGCTCATGGTCTTCTCCGTCAGGGCAGGCCGCCCGTCGCGGGCGACCTTAGCCGGTGAGGGTCCGGCTGCAACCCTGTCCGGCGCAAGGACGGAAACAGGCTGCCAGCCGCACGGGGCGGCAACCTTTCTAGCCGTTCGGGCGGCGGGGTCCAACGCCTTGTCGGGCGACAACCCCGGGGGTCCCCGGGAAAAGCCGCAGCGTCAGACCACGGCGCCGATCCGCCAAGGCACGAATTCATGGTCCCCCAGTCCCAGATCCTCGGACCGGGTGGCCCGCCCCGAGGCGGTGGCAAGGATCAGGTCCACGATCTCTCGCGCCTTGGTTTCCAGGGGTACGCCCCGCGACAGGATGTCGCCGCAGTTCAGGTCGCAGGCGACCCCAAGCGCAGGGTTCGCGGTGATGCCCGAAAACCCGTCCGATCCGCCGCATTGCAACCCGATCTTCAGCGCGGATGCGGGCGCGGGGGCGCGGCGGATGTCGCCCACCTGCGGCAGCATGGCGCGGACGGTGGCGCGGGTGCCGCCATTGCCCTGGATGGTCAACCCGTGAAAACGCGCGGCCTGCCCCAGAGCCTGGGCGCCCGCCGCGATGCTTTCGGTCGCATAGCCGATGGTCTGGCCGTATTTCACCACCGCCGTGCCGGGGGCGATGTCGGTGCGCGCAATCTTGTGCCCCGCCGGGGCGATCCCCTTTTCGGTCAGGATCGCCACGGTGTCGGCGGGGTTCAGGACCAGGGGCTCAGGCATGGGCGGCATTTCCGACGCAGGCCCGGGCGCCGTCGCGGACCAGGGCCGACAAGGCGGCGGTCAGGTCGGCGGCAAAGCCCGCATCGTCGCGCAGGGCGGGGGGAAAGACCTGCGCCAGGTGCAGGAAGCCCGCGACCGTCTGCGCCGGATCGTCGCGCCACAGGGCGGCAAGCTGCGGGGCGAGCGGATCCTTCACCTCGATCGGCTGGCCCTGTTCGTCGCGGCCCGAAACATAGCGCATCCAGGCCGCCACGGCGAGCGTCAGCCCCGGAACCGCGCGCCCTGCCGCGCGGCTTTCGGCAATCGTGCCCAGGATCCGCTGCGGCAGCTTCTGGCTGCCGTCCATGGCGATCTGCCAGGTCCGGTGCCGGATCGCCGGGTTGGCATAGCGCGCGGCCAGGGCGCTGGCATAGGCCGCCAGATCCTCACCGGGTGGAGGGGTCAGGGCCGGGATGATCTCGTCCCGCCACAGGCTGCGCACGAAACCGGCGAAGACGGGATCGGCCATGGCGTCGGCGATGGTCTGATGGCCCGCCAGATAGCCCAGATAGGCAAGGCTGGAATGCGTGCCGTTCAGCATCCGCAGCTTCATGTGCTCATAGGGTGTCACGTCGGCGACCATCTGCACGCCGACGGCCTCGAAGGCCGGGCGGGGGCCGCAGAAGGCGTCCTCGATCACCCATTGGCGGAAGGGTTCGTGCATGACCGGGGCCTCGTCGCGGTACCCTGCGGCCGCCTCCAGCCGGTCCAGGTCGGCGGGCGTGGTGGCGGGGACGATGCGGTCCACCATGGTCGCGGGGAAGGCGCCATGCGCCTCGATCCAGTCGGCCAGGGCCGGGTCGATCAGGCGGGCGAGTTCCCCCGCCACGCCGCGCACCACCCGCCCGTTTTCCGGCAGGTTGTCGCAGCACAGCACCGTGAAGGGCGGCAGCCCCGCCGCGCGGCGGGCGGCCAGGGCGCGGACCAGGAAGCCCGGCGCGGATTTCGGCAAGGGGTTCGCCAGGTCATGGACAATATCGGGATGGTCGCGGTTCAGCCGCCCCGTGGAGGGTTCGTGGCAATAGCCCTTTTCCGTCACCGTCAGGCTGACGATATGCGTATCCGGCGCGGCCATCACGTCCAGCACCGCCTGGGGGTCCTCGGGCGCGACCAGCACGTCGCGCAGCACCGTGACAACCTGCGGCTTCTCGCCCTTTGGTCCCAGTTCCACCGCCGTATAGGCCCAGCCTTGCGGTTTCAGACTGTCGCGCGTGCCCGGCGATTGCAAGGACACGCCGGTGATGCCCCAGCCGCCCGCCTCGGCCACATAGACCGCGCCATGCGCCCGGAAGAAGGCGCCAAGGCCCAGGTGGACGATGCCCGCCTGCGTGGTCGGTTCGCGGAAAAGCCTATCGGGCAAGCCAGCCCCCATCGACGTTCAGCACCGCGCCGTTGAAATAGTCGGACGCAGGCGCGGACAGGAACACGGCGGTCTGGCCGATATCCTCGGGGCGGCCCCAGCGGCCTGCGGGGATGCGGTCCAGGATCGCGCGGGATCGGTCGGGATCGGCGCGCAGGGCCGCGGTGTTGTTGGTCTTGATATAGCCCGGCGCGATGGCGTTGACGTTCAGCCCCGCCGCTGCCCATTCGTTCGCCATCAGTTTGGTCAGGCCCGCAACGCCATGCTTGGACGCCGTATAGGACGGCACCCGGATGCCGCCCTGGAAGGACAGCAGGGACGCGATGTTGACGATCTTGCCCCGCCCGCGCGGCAAGGCCGCCTTGGCGAAGGCCTGGCAGGTGAAGAACAGCGCCTTGAGGTTCACGTCCATCACCTCGTCCCAGTCGGCCTCCGAAAAATCCACTGCATCGGCGCGGCGGATGATGCCCGCGTTGTTGACCAGGATGTCGATGCGTTCGGACGCGAACACGTCGCGCGCCGCCATCGGATCGCTGAAATCCAGGCGCAGCCCGCGACCGCGCCCCATCAGCGCCAGCGTCTCGTCGCAATCGCGGCGTCCGCTCGCGATCACCTCGGCCCCGGCCTGCGCCATGGCGACCGCAATGGCCTGGCCGATGCCCGTGTTTGCTCCGGTGACAAGCGCCACCTGGCCGTCCAGCGAGAACGGGTTCACCGCAGATCCCCCGGCTGGACGAAGTCCATGTCGGTATAGTCCACGTTGTCGCCCGCCATGGCCCAGATGAAGGTATAGCCGCCGATGCCCGCGCCCGAATGGATCGACCAGGACGGCGAGATCACCGCCTGCTCGTTGGCGACGAACAGGTGACGCGTTTCCTGCGGCTCGCCCATCAGGTGCAGCACGCGCGCCTCGGGCGCCATGCCGTGATACAGATAGGCCTCCATCCGCCGGTCATGGACGTGCGAGGGGATGGTGTTCCAGACCGACCCGTCCTCCAGCGTGGTATAGCCCAGCACAAGCTGGCAGCTTTCCATGACCAGCGGGTGGATGAACTGGCGGATGGTGCGCTTGTTCGACGTTTCCACCGCGCCGGTCTTCATCTCCTTCGCGTCCTCGACCGTGACCAGGCGGCAGGGCAGTTCCCGATGCGCGGGGCAGGAGGTGATGTAGAACCGCCCGTTGCCGCTGAAGGTCACCGCACCGGATCCCATGCCCAGGTAAAGCACGTCGCCCTTCTTCATCTCCCATGTCTGGCCCGCCGCCGTGACGCTGCCGGTGTCGCCGATGTTGACGATGCCCATCTCGCGGCGTTCCAGGAAGGTCGCGGTCTTGGTCTCGGCGATCTTGTCCAGGGTGATGTCCGACCCGTTCGGCACCGCGCCACCCAGCACGAAGCGGTCGTAATGGGTATAAACCAGCCGGATTTCGGCGTCGGCGAACAGGCCCTCGGTCAGGAAATGCTGGCGCAGTTCCGCCGTGTCCATGCGCTTGGCATGATCGGGATGGATCGCGTGGCGGGTTTCGACATGGGTGGTCATGGTCTTTCGGCCTTTCACAGGAAATCGTCGCGGCGGGGGGTGAAGCTGTCGATCAGCACGCCCCCTTCCAGGCAGGTGCAGCCGTGGACTGCGTTCGAGGGGATCACGAAGGCATCGCCCGGCCCGACCTGAAACTCTCGGCCGTCTACGGTGAAGCGGTAGCGGCCCGACTGCACATAGGTCGATTGCACATGGGGGTGGCTGTGCAGCGCCCCCTGGTCGCCCGCCCGGAAGGCGAAGCGGACGACCATCAATTCGGGGGAATGGGCCAGAACGGTGCGGACGGGATCGCTCATTTGAAGACGCTCGGCAGCCAGAGGGACAGGGCCGGGACATAGGTCACCAGCAGCAGCACGATCAGGCCCGCCGCATAGAAGGGCCAGACGCTGCGCATCGCTTCCCAGATGGAGATCCGGGCCACGGCGGCGGCAACGAACTGGACGGGGCCAAGCGGCGGCGTGTTCAGCCCGATCCCCAGGTTCAGGATCATGATGACGCCGAAATGCACCGGATCGACGCCGAAGGCCGACACGACGGGCAGGAAGATCGGCGTGGTGATGATGATCAGGGGCGACATGTCCATGAAGGTGCCCAGGATCAGCAGCACGATGTTGATCATCAGAAGAATCACGAAGGGGTTGTTCGAGACCGACTGCATCCAGTTGAGCGAGATCTGCGCCACATGCAGATAGGCCATCAGCCAGCCGAAGGCCCCGGCCATGCCGATGATCAGCAGCACCATCGCGGTCGTGCGCACCGCCTGCTGGGTGGCATGGACGAAGTCCGACCAGGACATGCTGCGATAGACGACCATCGTCACCAGCAGCGCATAAAGCACCGCAATGCAGGAGCTTTCGGTGGCGGTGAAGACGCCCGAGCGCACGCCGCCGAAGATGATCGCGATCAGCAGCATGCCGGGGATGGATTGCAGCAGGAAGTATCCGACGCGGGCGAAGCCGGGGAAGGCCTCGGTCGGATAGCCGCGCTGGCGGGCGACGATATAGGCGGTGACCGACAGGGCGGCGGCCAGCAGCAGGCCCGGAATGATGCCTGCCGTGAACAGGTCGGCGATCGAAATCCGCCCCCCGCCCGAGATCGAATAGATGATCATGTTGTGGCTGGGCGGCAGCAGCAGCGCGATCAGCGCGGCCATCGAGGTCACGTTGACGGCATAGTCCGCGCCGTAGCCGCGTTCCTTCATCTGCGGGATCATGATGCCGCCGACGGCCGCGGCCTCGGCCACGGCCGATCCCGAGATGCCGCCGAACAGGGTCGATGCGGCGATGTTGACCTGCCCCAGCCCGCCCCGGACATGGCCGATCAGCGAGCCTGCGAAGGCCACGATGCGCGCCGCGATGCCGCCCCTGACCATCAGGTCGCCCGCGAAGATGAAGAAGGGAATGGCCATCAGCGTGAAGACGGAAATCCCCGCCGACAGCCGCTGGAACACCACCAGCGGCGGCAGGCCCAGGTATCCGACGGTCGCCAGGCTGGAGATGCCCAGGCAGAAGGCGATCGGCGTGCCGATCAGCATCAGGGCGGTGAAGACGCCGAAGAGGATCAGGTATTCCATGTCAGGCCTCGGTCATCAGGATGTCTTCGGCGTCGGGCTCGGCCTCGACCGTGCGGCCCGACAGGCGGTTCAGCAGGTGTTCCAGCACGAACAGCGTCATCAACACGCCCCCCGCGAACAGCGGCATGTAGCCGAAGCCCCCCGGCAGCCCGATCACCGGCAAGGACGATTCCCAGGTCTTGGCCATCAACTGCCAGCCATAGACCGCCATGCCGATGCTGAAACCCAGCACCGCCAGGTCGGACAGCGCCCTCAGCCATGTCCCGGCGCTGTCGGGCAGGAAGAACAGCAGCACGTCGAAACCCATGTGGAAGCTTTCATGGACGCCCACGGCGGACCCCAGGAAGATGAACCAGCTCATCAGCAGGATCGCCACGGGTTCCACCCAAAGCAGGCTGTCGTTCAGGACATAGCGGAAGAAGACCTGCGCGAAGACGATGATCGTCATCGCCACCAGCCCCGCGCCCGCCACCCACAGGCTGATCCGGGAAAGCCGGGCATTGAGACGTGACAACAGGGCGATGCTGCCGTGCATGGCGTCACCTTTCGGTTGCGTGAAAGGAAAGGCTCGCGGCCAGGGCGACCGCGAGCCGATGCGTCACTTGGTTTCCTGGATGCGCTTGACCAGATCCTGCGCCTCGGGCGTGGTCACGTATTTTTCATAGACGGGGGCCATCGCCTCGATGAAGGCGGTCTTGTCCACGTCCTTGATGACCTCGGCGCCCGCCGCCACGACCTTTTCCTCGCTGGCCTTTTCCTGTTCGGCCCACAGCTTGCGCTGCAGCGTGGCCGAGTTCCTGGCGGCCGTGCGCATGATCTCCTGATCCTCGGGGCTCAGCTTTTCCCACGAGGTTTTCGACACGGCGACCAGTTCCGGGACCATCAGGTGCTGGTCCTGGGTGAAGTATTTCGCGACCTCGGCATGGCCCGAGCTGTCATAGGACGGAAAGTTGTTTTCCGCCCCGTCGATCACGCCCGTCTGGATCGAGGAATACACCTCCCCATAGGGCATGGGCGTGGCGTTCGCGCCAAGCGCGGACATCATGTCCACGAAGACATCGTTCTGCATGACGCGGAACTTCATGCCCTTCAGGTCTTCCACCGTCCTGATCGGCTTTTGCGAGTTGTAGAAGTTGCGCGAGCCGCCGTCGTAATAGGCCAGCGCGATCAGATCCTTTTCGGCGAAGGCCTGGGCGATCTCCTCGCCGATGGGGCCGTCCATGACCGCGTGCTGGTGTTCGGGCGAGGTGAACAGATAGGGCAGCGACAGGGTCTGCGTGACCGGCACGATGTCGTTGAACGACCCGAAGCTTGCCCGCACCATGTCGATGACGCCGAACTGGGTCTGCTCGATCGTATCCTTTTCCTCGCCCAGCTGGGACGACGGGAAGACCTCGATGCAGATGCGGCCTTCGGTCTTTTCCTTGACCTCGGCGGCCATGGCCTTGACGCCCTCGACCGTCGGATAGCCGTCGGGATGGGTGTCGGACGACCGCAGCGTGATCTCGCAATCGGCGGCCGCGGCAAGGCTGGCCGAACACAGCAGGGCGGCAAGGGTGGTGGTGACGAACTTCATGGTTTCCTCCCGTTGGTGAAGCTCAAAGCTTGTAGGCCTTCTTGGCGAGGCCATAGGTCAGTTGGTGCGCAAGCCCGGGCGCTTCGTCGCGGTGCAGGCGTCCGGTCGCGACAAGGGTTGCGAGAAAGGCGCAATCCACGCGGCGCGCGACATCGTGGCGCGCGGGGATCGAGCAGAAGGCGCGGGTGTCGTCGTTGAAGCCCACGGTATTGTAGAAACCCGCCGTTTCCGTCGCCATCTGGCGAAAGCGCATCATGCCTTCCGGGCTGTCGTGGAACCACCAGGGCGGCCCCAGGCGCAGGCAGGGCCAGGCCCCGGCCAGGGGCGCCAGCTCGCGCGAATAGCTGGTCTCGTCCAGGGTGAACAGGATCACCGTCAGGTCGGGGCGCATCCCGACCGCGTTCAGCAAGGGGCGCAGGGCGGCCACATAATCGGTGCGGCCGGGAATGTCGAAGCCCTTGTCGCGGCCATGGACGGCCATCACCGGGTCGGAATGGTTGCGCCGCGCGCCGGGATGGATCTGCAGGACAAGCCCGTCCTCCAGGCTCATCCGCGCCATCTCGGTCAGCATCTGGCCGCGGAAGGCGTCGGCTTCCTGGGACGAGCAGGCGCCGCGCAGGGCCTTCTGGAACAGCGCGGCGGCCTCTGCCTGGGGCAGATCCTCGGTCCGCGCGGTGGGGTGGCCGTGGTCGGAGGAGGTCGCGCCGTGGTCGATAAAGAACGCCCGCCGCGCCCGGTGCGCGTCCAGATAGCCGTCCCAAGTGGCGGTGTCAAAGCCGGTCTGCTGGCCCATCAGCGCCACGTTGTCGGCAAAGCCCGCCATGTCCGGGTCCACCACGCCATCGGGGCGATAGGCGGTGACCACGCGGCCGCCCCAACCCGATTCGCGGATCATCCGGTGCCAGTGCAGGTCGTCGGTCGCGGCCTCGGTGGTGGCGATCACCTCGATGTTGAAGCGGTCGAACAGCGCGCGGGGGCGGAACTCGGGGCGGGCCAGGCAGTCGGCGATGTGGTCGTAATACCAGTCCGCCGTGTCCGCCGACAGGCGGCGGTCGATGCCGAAGACGTGCTGGAAACTGTGGTCCAGCCACAGCCGCGACGGCGTGCCCGCGAACAGGTGGTAATGGCGGGCGAACAGCCGCCAGATCCTGCGCCCATCCGTTTCGGTCGGCCCGCCATCGACGCGCGGCACGCCCAGGTCGGTCAGCGCCACGCCCTGCGACACCAGCATCCGGAAGACGTAATGGTCCGGCGTCACGAACAGCTGCGCGGGATCGGGGAAGGGCTGGTTTTCGGCGAACCAGCGGGGGTCGGTGTGGCCGTGCGGGCTGACGATGGGCAGGTCGCGGATCCCGTCATACAGGTCGCGGGCCAGGCCGCGCAGGGCTGGCTCGACCGGAAACAGACGATCCTCGTCCAGAAGCGGCATCTGCAAGTCTCCTCCCGAATCGCCTTGCGGGCCTTCTAGTCATCTAATATGCTAGTCTGGCAAACGCGTCAACGTGGTGGGTCCGACATGCCGACAGAAGCCGCAGCAGCCCTGCCTTTGCTGGACGAGACGCGCCCGCGCACCGTGACCGACCAGATCTATGACGCGCTGTATGAACGGGTGATCAACCTCAGCCTGCCCCCCGGCGCGAAACTGTCCGAGGCCGAGGTCGCGGCCCAGATGGGCGTGTCCCGCCAGCCGGTGCGCGACGCCTTTTACCGGCTGTCGCAACTGGGCTTCATCCAGATCCGCCCGCAGCGCGCCACCGTCGTCACCCCGATTTCCGAGGAGGCGATCCGCCAGGCCTTCTTCATCCGCCTGGCGCTGGAGATCGCCTGCATCCGCGAGGCGGTCCACAAGCTGACCCCGGCCCATCACGACGCGCTGGCCAGTCTGATCGCCCGGCAGCAGGCCGCCATCGAGGCCGACGACCGCGGTGGCTTCCATGCGCTGGACGACCAGTTCCACCACGACATCTGCGCCCATTCGGGCCTTGAATTCGTCTGGACGCTGGTCAAGGACAACAAGGGCCACATGGACCGGGCGCGCTGGCTGTCCTTGTCCTACAACGCCCGCAACGCGATGGAGGAGCATGGGGTGATCCTGTCCGCGCTGCGGGAACGCGACGAGGACAAGGCCGTGGCGGCCATCGGCCTGCACCTGTCGCGCATCAACGAAACGCTGGACCGCCTGCGCGCCGACCAGCCCGAGATGCTGGGCCAATAAACCCGGCACCCACAGACTTATGCCATTCGGAGGGGAATGAATGCGACACACCTGGCGGTGGTTCGGCCCGCGTGACCGGGTCTCGACCGACGACATGCTGCAGGCGGGGGTGCAGGGCGTGGTGACGGCCCTGCACCACCTGCCCACCGGCGCCGTCTGGACGCCCGAGGAGATCCGCAAGCGCCAGGACGAGCTGGCAGTGATGACCGACGGCGCGCCCTCGGGCCTGGCCTGGGAGGTGGTCGAAAGCCTGCCCGTCAGCGAGTCGATCAAGACCCAGACCGGCGACTGGAAGGGTCATGTCGCGGCCTGGATCCAGTCCATGCGCAACCTGCACGCGGCGGGGATCCGGGTGATCTGCTACAACTTCATGCCGGTGCTGGACTGGACGCGCACGGATCTCGCCTGGCGGCGGCCCACCGGCGCGCGCTGCATGCGGTTCGACTATACCGACTTCGCGGCCTTCGACATCCATATCCTGCAACGCCCGGGCGCGGCCGATGATTTCCCCGAAGCCGTCCGCGAAGACGCCGCCCGCCGCTTTGCCGCCATGGACGATGCCACGCGCCAGGCCCTGGCCGGCAATGTCGTCTTCGGCCTGCCGGGCGCTGCGGAACATTTCACCCTGCCCGACGTGCGGGCGCTGCTGGCCAGCTATGCCCCCGTGACCGATGCCGTGCTGCGGCGGCATTTCCACGACTTCCTGGAACAGGTGGCCCCGGTCGCGCAGGATCTGGGGATGCGGCTTTGCTGCCATCCCGACGACCCGCCCTTCCCGCTGCTGGGCCTGCCCCGCATCATGTCCACCGAGGCCGACTATGCCGAACGCATGGCCGCCGTGGACCTGCCCGCCAACGGCATCACGCTGTGTTCGGGATCGCTGGGCGCGCGGCCCGACAACGACCTGCCCGGCATGATGGACCGCCTGGGCGACCGGGTGCATTTCCTGCACCTGCGCAATGTCCGCCGCGACACCGACGCCATCGCCGGATCCTTCTTCGAGGACGAGCATCTGGCGGGCCAGACCGACATGGTGGCCCTGATCGCCGCCATCCTGCGCGAGGAAAACCGCCGCCGCGCCGCGGGCCGCGAGGACTGGACCATTCCCATGCGCCCCGACCACGGCCAGGACATCCTGGACGACATCGGCCGGGGCGGCCAGCCCGGCTATCCGGCCATCGGCCGCCTGAAGGGCCTGGCCGAATTGCGCGGGGTCGAAACCGCGCTGTCCCACCCCGCCATCCAACCCGCGCTGCAAGGAGCCCGACCATGACCACGCCCCTCATCCTGTCCATCGGCGAGGCGATGGTTGAACTGTCCCAGGCGGGGGGCGATCTGTGGTCGCTGGGCATCGCGGGCGACACGCTGAACACCGCCTGGTATCTGCGCCGCTGCCTGGGCCCCGATTGGCGCGTGGGTTATTTCAGCCGGGTGGGCACCGGCGAATTTTCCCGGAAGATGCTGCGTTTCCTGGAAGCCGAGGGGATCGAGGCCGAGCATGTGACCCCCGATCCGCAGCGCGAGATCGGGCTTTACGCGATCTCGTTGAAGGATGGCGAGCGCAGCTTTTCCTATTGGCGCGGCCAGTCCGCCGCGCGCGGCCTGGCCGACGATCCGCAGCGCCTTGCCCAGGCATTGCAAGGTTGCCGGATCGCCTACTTCTCGGGCATCACGCTGGCGATCCTGCCCGATGCCGGCCGCGCCGCCCTGCTTGATGCGGCCACAAAGGCGCGAGCTGCAGGCTGCCAGGTCGTCTTCGACCCGAACCTGCGCCCCCGGCTGTGGCAATCCCCCGAGGACATGCGCCACTGGATCGAACGCGCGGCGGGCGGCGCCGACCTGGTCCTGCCCAGTTTCGACGACGAAGCGACCCATTTCGGAGACACCGACCCCGAGGCCACGGCGGCCCGCTATCTTCGCCTCGGCGCGGGGCAGGTGGTGGTGAAGAACGGCGGCGGGCCGGTCCGTTACAGCGGCGCCCAAGGTGCCGGGCTGGTCGCCGACCTGGCCCGCGTCACCACCGTGGACAGCACCGCCGCGGGCGACAGCTTCAACGCGGGCTATCTGGCCGCAGCCTTGCAGGGGGCCGATCCCGAAACCGCGATCCGCGCCGCCCACAGGCTGAGCCTGCAGGTCGTCTCGCATCCCGGCGCCCTGGTCCGGCAGGCCGCGCTTGGGGACCAACTGTCAGGGGCAACCCGTCAGGCCTGAAAGACCACATAGCCGGTCATGGTGCCCACCGCGTCGTCGTATTGGCCGCCATCGGTGGTGATGCGGATGACGGGCGCCTCGAAGGGATCCGCGTCCTCGGGCATGACGCGGATGGTCCTTGCGCCCGCGAAATCCTCGGCCCGGGCGGGGATGGCGATGAACTCGATCCCGCGCTCGCCGGGGGTGCCGAACCGCATCATCCCCTCGAAGGGGCCGCGCCCGTCGATGGAAAACCTGACCCGCACCATGAGCGATCCTTCCTGCCGTGAGGGAAACGAACAACGGCAGCCCGGCCATGTTCCGGCAGGGCGGACGGGCTTAGCAAAGATCAATCGGCTGCCGGGCGCTACCCTGGCCGAACGGCTGTCGGCCAAAGGACCAGGGCCAGATCGCCCGGCTTGCCCACCGCCGAAGAAGCCGGATCGCGTCTATTCGTATCTGAAGTGGTGCAGGTGCTTGTTTGAGTGGAGATCTTTTCAGTGTCACACGCGATACGCTTGATTACGAAAGACTTCGTTCCCTCTTGCTTCCACAGTGCTTCCACAGGTGGTACAAACGCAAAAGCCGCCCTAGAGGGCGGTGCAAGCATTTGATAGGGCATAAAGTTTGGTTGCGGGGGCAGGATTTGGATTGTCGGGAACGCCCCTAACGGTTCGGCGATGTGGACAAAGCGGAGCACGGCCTCAGTCACATTCTTCGGCACGATAGCGGCTGCGGACATGATGACCGCGGCTGACGAGGTTCATACGTCAGAGGAAGAGAATGACAGGGGGTGCACTGCGTGACAAGTGGACTTGTGGCCACCATGCCATGCGAGAGGTAAAGAGAGGAATCCTCGGCCAGATTATCGGATTCCTAAAGCCGCTCGACCAGTCGGGCCGCTTGCGGATCATAAACGTAGTTCGTGATCGTCCCGTCTTTGATTTTTTCCACCGCTTCGTCGATGATGAAGAAGGGCACCATGAACCATTCCTCTGGAATGACGGGGCGCCCAAAGCGGTCTTGAATCTGGATGTCTAAGCGCACCGATCCGAAGATGCGATGGATCAGCGCTTCCAACTTCGATCGTGAGATGTTGTAGAGTTTGTAGGTCGCCAGAAGTTCGACGTCAGCCATGAGGTAGGTCGTCTGCAGCCGCGCGCCCCTGATGCGTCGATTCACATCGTTGCTTGTCACGCCGATCTTGTGAACCAACTCCCGGTTCGCCGCGACCATGGGATGATCGGACTTGCTGCGCAGGACATAGATCGTGCCGCTTGCCTGATCGTCCTTCTCGACCTGTTCGGAAAACAAAGGCCCTGCAACCGGATCGGTAATCCTGCGTCCAGCCTCATCCTTGTTCAACGCGCGCTGGAGCGATCGCATCAGCATGTTGCTTTCGGTGCCGTTGTCGAAAATCACCCGCAGCCGGGCATCGGTGCGGCCCTGGTCCGTCAAGGTCACCTCACCTTTCTCTGCCACATAGGCTTTCTGCCCGCCAACGATGAAGAAGCGCCCCTTCTCGATCTCGGCCTTCAGTTCGAACGGACGCGTTTCGCGCACCCCGCTGTCCAGGTCGCGCTGCACCTGTGCAAACAAAGGCTTGAAGGTTGCGGAATCGGCACAGGCTTCCCGATTGGCGACATCTTCCGCAGCCTTGCGTTCGGCACTGGATCGAACATGGCGCAACTGGGTGATTGCCGACACGTCGGACCCGACGCCAAGTTCGGCGAGGAGGGCATCGTCGTCCAGATCCTCGTCCTGGGCCGCCGGGCCCGGCGCCGGACCCGCCAGCAAACCTTGCCGATCGAGCGGAAGGCACAGTTCACGGCATTCCGCCTGGTCTCTCAGCCGATCAAGCCGAACGGCATAGAGCCTTTCGAAGATGTCACCATCCTCGCTGTGGCGGGGCATGTGCCCCTTTTCGTCGACAAAGCGCTGCACCTCCTCGAAGCCGGCGAGGATGCGCTCCTCGCGCGCGGTGCGGCCACCCGGCCGCTTGGTTTCGACCTCGACGCCAAGTTGGGCCAGCAACGCGTCATCTTCGTCGGTGAATGTCCTAGCCATTTCTCTGCTCTTGCTTCATCCGGGCAAGAAATGCCACTCCTTCCGCCATGCGCCTTTCCCATGGATCAGGGGCGGTGATATCCGGCAGGCGCCCACGGTCCTGCTTGAATTTCAGAGCCCGTCTTGCCAGATCGCGTGCTTCTTCCGGCGTCAACTGCACCTTGCGGGCATTGATCACCGCGGCAACCTGCTTGAGGCTGGTTTCATCCATGGTCTTCGACAGGATGGCATAGGCTTCGGCAAAGGGGTTGATCCGGTCGATAAGGTCGATGTCCAGGTCCGTCACGCTCATCGCGAACCGGCGCACCCCATCGACAAAGGCCGTGCTGCCACCCCCCTCGCCGCCCCCTTCGGCGATCGCCGCCTTGGCCTGCTGCGTGAGGTTCAGCGCCGCGATGGCGTGTTGCCGGACAGCCTCGTGACCCTCGGCATCAAGGGTCGGGTATTTGTCCCGGATGATCTTGCCCAGGCGAACCTGTGTCAATTCCTCGGGCACAAGCTCCTCGTCGAACATGCCACGCTCGATGGCGGTCCTGTCCTGGACAAAGGCGGTGATGACCTCGTTCAGCTCCTGACTGACGATCCGGTTGGCTTCCCTGCTTTTGGGCGGCGCAAGCCCCTTGATCTCGATCTGGAACTGCCCCTGGGCCTCGTTGAAACCGATGTTGCATTTGTTCGGATCATAGCCGCCCTCGCCATAGTCGAAGCCCTCGACCGGCCCTGCCGCCGTGGCCTTTGGCGTGAAATTGAAGCGGGGCGTCAGCACCTGTTCCATCAGCAGGCTGGCGGCGATGGCCTTCAGCGTATCGTTCACGGCCTCGCGCATGGACTCCTCCGAGGCGTCCGGTTCCGCGATCAGGTTGGTGAAGCGCGCGCGGGTCTTTCCCTTGGCGTCGCGGGTGGCGCGGCCGATGATCTGCACGATCTCGGTCAGGCTGGACCGATAGCCGACCGTCAGCGCGTGTTCGCACCAGATCCAGTCGAACCCTTCCTTCGCCATGCCAAGCGCGATGATGATGTCCACGTGATCCCGGTTCATCTTCTGAGCGGGATCCTTCAGCGCGGCCGATACCCTGTCGCGCTTCGCGGCATCATCATCGACCAGATCGGCGATGCGCAGCACGCGCCCGTCAGGGGCTTTCACCAATTGGAACTCGGTCGCGGGATCGGTGCCTTGCCATTCGCCCAGCGTCTCGATGATATGCTCGACCTCCTTGATCTTGTCCTTGGTGCTTTCGCGCGAATTGACTAAGGGGATGTGGACGATCGTCTTTTCGGCCGGGTCCAGCACCTTCACGATGTCGTCCGCATAGGAGCCGCTGTAGAAATAATAGCCGATATCCAGCTTCTTCAGATACCGATAGCCGTTCAACTGCTCGTAATAGGTATAGGTGACGGTCTCGAACCTAGCCTCGTCCTCGGGCATCAGCACCGCCTCGGCATCGCCCCGGAAATAGGATCCGGTCATGGCGACGATATGCGCCTTGTCGCGGGCGATGAAGGCGGCCAGATGCGCGCCCAGCTTGTTGTCGGGGTTGGCCGAGACATGGTGGAATTCATCCACCGCGATCAGGCAGTCGTCGAACGCCTCGACCCCGAAGCGATCGACGGCAAAGCGGAAAGTCGCGTGGGTGCAGACCAGCACCCGGTCGTCGCTGTCCAGGAAGGACCGGACCGAACCGACCTTGCCGCCATCCTCGCCGGGGGCGTTGCACAGGTTCCACCGGGGCACCACCGTCCAGTCGGCCCAGAAGCCGAACTTCGACAACGGCTCATCCGTGAAACTGGACCCGATCGACTTCTCCGGGACCACGATGATCGCCTTGCGCAGGCCTTGGTTGATCAGCTTGTCCAGCGCGATGAACATCAGCGCACGGCTTTTGCCGCTGGCAGGGGGCGACTTGATCAGCAGGTATTGCTCGCCCCGCTTCTCATAGGCCCTTTCCTGCATGGGGCGCATGCCCAGTTCATTGGGCCGGGTCGAGGCGCCGTTTCCCGCATAGCGGACCGAGACCGAAGGGACAGAACGCGTCATGGAATATCCTTGCTGTCGAAATGCGGAAAATGGCCTTGGCGTCGCCACCGGGCGAAGATGCGCTCAGGCGCGCGCCTTTGGTTTGGTGGTCATCCGGGTGTAAAGGCTGAACAGGTGTTCCAGGCGTTCCGTGTCGTTGCGGAAGCGGCGGCCGATATAGATGCGTTCCAGCGTCTCGTCGTTGCGCTCATGCGCGGCGCGGAGGTTGTCGGGCATCTTTTCGGGGTCGTAGAGGTCGACGATGGTGGCGGGGAAATGCGCCTCTCGCGCCAGAAGGATGGCTTCGGCGCAGGCGGTGAGATCGGATTTCTGCTTTTCGGTCAGCGGCGGCACGGGAAAGGTGTTCCAGCCGAGGGTGTTGGAATAGCGGAAATCGGTTTTCATCTTGCCGCAGACGGTGCCGATCCAGACCAGATGCAGGCGCGAGGCGATCAACGCCATGTTCCAGAGCGGCGCGTCGTAGAGGGCGAAGGCGAGGTTTGTAACGGTCGAATTCGCATCGAGTAATCCAACGGGCAAATATTCCCGATTTTCAGACGAAACACTCGGCAGCGCAACGGTTTGGGTGCGCCCGATATTCATCTCCCGCATTTGATGCGCACGTTGGGCCATAGCATTGGTGCCGCCGTCGCGGCTGGCCAGCCGCATCTGGCGCACACCTTCGATCCGCGCGGCGATTGTTGGAACCTGCATGGCCTCATCAAGATGTTCATCCTCAATCCACAGCACATGGCGTGACAGACCACGGATGAATTCAGCAGATCCATAGATACGACGCACAAACCGGCTCCGTTGTGTGTCCATCAAGCCAAGTTCCGCAACCTCGGAAGTTGACAACAGCAGGTGGCCGCCATCAACCGGCATATTGCCGAAACTCATCTCAGTCAGTTCACCAAGTGGCCGATTGGCACGAGTCACAATTACATCAGCGCCGGGCGTCAGGTAGGCGTTAATGTGCGCAACCTCGCGCAGGATAGTCTCGCCGTCCTCGTCGGCATAAAGGCGGCGCAGTGCCCCCGGCTGCCGGCTAATGCCGATGATAGCGACGGTCACGCCGGCATTATGGGCAGCAAGGTTGGCCCATTTGAAACTAGTATGAGCAAAGCTGATTTGATGTCCTGTAGCAAAAATTTCGGGTCACAGGATGGGAACAATACGTCCTTGGCAGATAGAGTTAGTGGTCACGAAAGCCGAAACCGTTGGCGTGTGCCGTCCATATTCAGCGGCCGTCATCACCCAGCCCGCTACGTAGTCTAGTTGCCGAGAAGAAATTCCGTATGGTTTAAATACACTTTCAAGAGCTGATTTTTGCTCACGATCTTGGGTCTGACTTCCTTTGTAAGGCGGGTTCCCGCAGATATACGTCTCGCCACCCTCATTCTCGAAATCGATCTCGGCCTGATCCAGGGGCGTGGAAAACAGATCGTCCCCGCGCAGCTTCACGCCCGTCCCGGTCGGCGGGCAGATCGACAGCCAGTCCAGCCGCAGCGCGTTGCCGCAGGTGATCCAGTTCTTGCTGTCCAGCGGCAGGAAATCCCGCGTCGCTTCCCTCTGGCCCCGGTGCAGCACGTCGCATTGATATTCCGCGATGATCAGCGCCAGCCGCGCGATGGTGGCGGGGAAATCCTTCAGCTCGATCCCGCGAAAGTTGGTCAGGCTGATTTCCGACCGCCGGTCGGCCTCGCCCCGGCGGCGGTTGATCTCGGCCTCGATCGCGCGCAATTCCTTGTAGGCGATGACAAGGAAGTTGCCCGATCCGCAGGCCGGGTCGAACACCCGGATCCGCGCCATGCGGTTGCGCAGGTTCAGCAGCTTTCGCCCGTTGTCGCCCGCCTCCTCCAGCGCGGCGCGCAGGTCGTCCAGAAACAGCGGGTTCAGCACCTTCAGGATGTTCGGCACCGAGGTATAGTGCATGCCCAGGGCGCCGCGCTCCTCTTCATCCGCAACGGCCTGGATCATGGAACCGAAGATGTCCGGGTTCACCCGCGTCCAGTCCAGCCCGCCGATGGTCAGCAGGTAGGATCGCGCGATCCTGCTGAAACGCGGCGCTTCGGTGGTGCCGGAAAACAGTTCCCCATTCACATAGGGGAACGGCTCGGCCCAGCGGGGGATGCCTTTGGCGGCGCGGTCCCCGGGCGGGGTGTTCATCGCCCGGAACAGGGTGCCGATCACCTCATGCGTGTTTGAACTGTCGCGCGCGCTCATGGTGTCGATGGTGCGGGTGAAGATGGTTTCCTGCGTGAAGATCCCGGTATCCTCGGCAAAGAAGCAGAAGATCAGCCGGGCCATGAACTGGTTCATGTCATGGCGGCGGGTGGCGGTGCCCCAGTCGAGGTTGTCCTTCCGCAGTTCGATGTAAAGCCGGTTCAGGCGTCCGGTCGCCTTGATGTCAAAGGCGTTTTCGCGGATGGCGCGAACGGTGGTGATGCCCGCAAGCGGCAGGAAGAAGCCGAAATGGTCGGCGAAATCGGCATGGGGGCAGATCACCGCCTCGCCCGAGGTCAGGTCTTCGGCCTAAAACTCCACCCCATCGGTGGCCAGGATGAACCTGGCCTTGGCGCGCGCGGTGGCGGGGCTTTCGCGCAAGGCGGCCAGGGTCGCGGTCGCCTCGCCTTCGGCGCAGGTCTTGATGTGGATGTTATTGGTCTGAAGCACGCCGCCAAGGTCGGACCTGTTGGTGCTGCCAGCGCGCAGACGCCTGACCGTAGTGTCCGGGTTCCCGAAGGCCAGCAGGAAGGCAAAGGGAAACTCGGCCGCATCAAAGGGCTGTTCGGCAAGCCGGGAAATGGCCTCTTCAATCTCGACGGCGTTCATTCAGGTGTTCCAGGGATTGATCAGGTCGATGCCGCAACCGGCAAGATCGGGCGTGTTGCGGGTGGCGACGGTGGCGCCATGGACCCGCGCGATGGCCGCGATCTGGCAGTCGGCATGGGTGATGGGCCGGCCAATGGCGCGGCGGGCGGCACTGATGACGGCAAAGGCGCCGGCTGCCGGGCTGTCGAAGGGCAGGACGCGGCCCGCAAAATCCTCTCGCATGATCTGGTCGATCGTCGCGGCCAAGCCGTCGCGCTGCTTGCCGGGGGGCAGGATCGCCACGCCGTAACGCAACTCGGCTTCCGAGATGGTCGTCAGGTAGATGTCGGCGCCATCCTGCGCGGACAGCCAGTCCACGACCTGCCGTTCCGGTTCCGGCCGCAGGATTTCCGACAGGACATCGGTATCGAGGATGATCATTGATCGAAAGCAGGAGGGCTGCGCATCGCGTCGCAGACGGGAATGTCAAGATCGACGCCCCCGGTCCTGGCGACACGCGCGCGAAGCCGGTGGGCCAGGTTCATCGGCGGGCGACTGTCGCCCACCGCATCGCGCAGGATTTCGCGGGCCTCTTCCTCCATGGACCGCCCACGCTCGGCCGCACGCACACGCAGCCGGTGCTTGATACCGTCATCGAGATTTCGAATCGTGATGCTCGCCATGCGCGTGTTCCGGTTCCTCCTCGCGAGGATAGGATTTGATTGCAATGCAATCAACGTCATTCGTGCCTGAGGTTGCCGCTTGCTCACTGCGTCACCTCCTGCCCGCAGCGTCATGTTCGATCACCTTTGGTGAAGGGAGAGGAGAGGCGCAGGGTCGTCAGTCCGGGCATGATTCGCGCTTGACAGCAATATTCAAATGTTCGAACAAAGTAGCGAGTCAGTTCACTCAATCGAAGAGAATCCATGCACCCCATTGATTTCCTCTGGCGCCGGATTGCATGCGCCCCCGACTTGCCTGCGGTCATCGGCGAGGATCGGACGTATTCCTATGCGGATCTGGGGCGGGCCGTGCAGGACAGGGCTGTCTCCCTCCTCCGCCTCGACGACGAACTTGGTGGCAAGGTTGCGATCGGAGCGGCAAATACCGTGGATCACCTGCTTGCACTGCTGTCCAGCTTTGCAGCCGGAAAAGTCTGGGTTCCCCTGAACCCGCGAAGCGGCACGCCCGAAATCCAAAGGATCATCGAGTTCGTTCGCCCGGGGGTTATCCTGGGCGACGCCGATATGGCCGGTCGGCTGAACCCTCTCGGGATCGACGTGATCGACGTTGCGGCGATCGGGAAAGACAGCGTCGATGCGGGCACCGCCCTGCCCTTCGGCCCCCAGGCTTTGACCGATCTTCCGTCGGAATCGCCGATGGCGGTCAAGTTCACCGGCGGCACGACAGGTCAGCCGAAGGGGGTGATACAGACGTTCAGGACATGGACCGCCAACATCGTCACCCAGGTCCACGAGCTGGGATTGACTGAACGCGATCGCTATCTGGTCGCGGCTCCCATCACCCACGGCACGGGAACCTACATGATGCCGCTTTTCGCGGCTGGTGGTGCGCTTGTCTTCCCGAACCACTCTGACCCGGAAGGAATGCTGGACGCCATCGAGAAGCATCGTGTCACGCTGTTCTTCGCCCCCGCGACGCTGATCATGAAACTCGCCGAGGTGCAGAAGGCCCATCCCCGCGACCTGTCGAGCCTGCGTCTGGTGATCTATGGCGGCGCGCCGATGCGGCCAGAGCAGATCAGGCAGGCGCAGGCTGTGTTTGGACCGATCATCTGTGCGACCTATGGACAGACCGAAGCGCCGCAGATCATCACATTCCTGCCGCCCGATGAACTGACCGACGATCGCATCGCATCGGTTGGCCGGCCATCGCTCATGACCCGCGTCGCGATCCTGGATTCCGACGGAAGGATGCTGCCCGCCGGAGAAGTGGGCGAGATCGCCGTGCGCGGCGATCTTGTCATGGGCGGGTATCTCGATGCGCCGGAGGAAACCGGGAAGACGCTGGTCAACGGCTGGTTGCGCACGGGCGATTCGGGGCTGATCGACGACCAGGGCTATCTCTTCCTCCGCGACCGGCTGCGGGACGTGATCATCACCGGGGGATTCAATGTCTATCCATCGGATGTGGAAACGGTGCTCGCGTCGCATCCAGCCGTGGCCGACTGCGCGGTGGTGGGCATCCCCGATGACAAATGGGGAGAGGCCGTTCACGCTGCGGTTGAACTGAAGGCCGGAGCGACTGTCACGGCCGAAACGCTGACGGCGCTTGTCCGTGAGCAGCTTGGGCCGGTCAAGACCCCCAAGCAGATTCACTTCTTCGACGATCTGCCGAGGTCGGCCGTGGCCAAGGTTCTCAAACCGGCAATCCGGAACGTGATCCAGGCCAAGGATTTGGCAAGATGACCCGTCGTCCTCGTTCGCGCCTTTCGTCGCATGATGAGCAGCACATCTGGTATGGCGATGCCGATCTTGTGGCCGATCTGCTCGGCAAACAAAGCTTTGTCGACGTGTTCATGAAGCAGGCCTTTGGCCGCAATCCCGATCGGGCCGAGCGGCGGATCATAGATGCGATCCTTGTCTGCCTGATGGAGCACGGCCTTACGCCGAGTGCGATTTCCGCCCGGCTCGTCTATTCGTCGTCGCCGGAAAATCTGCAGGCAGGCGTGGCGGCAGGATTGCTGGCCGTGGCCAGCCGCTTTGTGGGCACGATGGAGCCTTGCGCCGAACTGCTGGCGCGGATCATCGCGTCGGACAGCGGCGCAGAGGAGGCGCGGCGCATCGCAGGGGATTACCGTGAACGTCGGCTTCCGGTGCCGGGGTTCGGCCACCACCTGCACCGCCCTGACGATCCCCGCGCCGTTGCCCTGCTGGAGCTTGCCCGCGAGGAGGGGCGCGTGGGCGATCATGTCCGGGCCTTGGAACTGCTGGCGGCCGAAGTGGATCGCGCCGGGGGCCGTCACATCACGATCAACGCGACCGGCGCCATTGGCGCGCTTCTTGGCGATCTTGGCATCCCGGTCAGGCTGATGCGGGGATTTGCGGTCCTGGCGCGCTGCGCCGGTCTGATCGCCCACATCGCCGAAGAACAGAACGACCCGACGGACAGGTTCATCTGGGACTTGGTGGACCGGGAAGTTTCGGGCGATCGCAACTGAAAGCCGCCGCTCGACGGGCGGCCCGACTGAAATCTCTGGGAGGAGACGACTTTGCGCAGGATCGAGGTATCCGTTTTCATCGTGGGTGCTGGCGTGACCGGCCTCAGTTCGGCCGGTTTCCTGGCCCGCGAGGGGATCAGCGTGCTGGCGGTCAGCCGCTACTCGCGGGTGGCGAACTCGCCCCGCGCCCATATCACCAACCAGCGCGCCATGGAGGTGCTGCGGGACTTGGGCCTGGAAAGACGGGTGCGCGAAGAAGCCACGCCGGTCGAACTGATGAGCAACAACACCTGGCTGACCAGCTTTGCCGGAACAGAGATCGCCCGGTTGCAGACCTGGGGCACCCTGCCTGAACGCAAGACGGACTATGAGCTGAACAGCCCCGGCCAGATCTGCAACATGCCCCAGCACATGCTGGAACCAATCCTGCTGGAGGAAGCACGCCGGCTTGGCGCCGAGGTTCTGTTCGATACCGAAATGATCTCGATGGAGCAGAACGAGAACGGCGTGCGCTCGGTTGTCCGGAACCGGACTACCGGAGAGGAACTCGAGATCCTTTCGAAATACGCGATCGGCGCGGACGGCGACAACAGCTTCGTCTGCAAGGAAATCGGTTTCACCACCCGGGGCCAGATGGGTCTTGGCCACGCGATCAATGCCTGGATCGAGGTCGATCTGGCGAAATACTGCGCCCATCGTCCCGGGGTGCTTTACTGGACCAAGCAGCCGGGAAACAACTACTGGATCGGGAACGGCACCTATATCTCGGTTCGACCCTGGAATGAATGGGTCCTGCTGTTCATGTATGATCCGGACGAAGGCGAACTGGACCTTTCGGATGACGGGATCATCGCACGCGCACGATCGACCATCGGCGTGGACGATATTCCCGTGAAGGTGAAATCGGTCACGAAATGGACGATCAACCGGGTCGTGGCAGATTTCATGCGCAAGGATCGGGTGCTGATCGCGGGGAATGCCGCTCATCGCCACCCGCCCGCCTCGGGTTTGGGCAGCAACACCTGCCTGCAGGACAGCTTCAACCTTGCATGGAAGCTGGCCATGGTGGTTTGGGGCCAGGCGGGAGAGGCGCTGCTGGACAGCTACAACGACGAACGCCAGCCCGTGGCGAAAAGCGTGGTCGATCGCGCCATGCAGTCAATGGCGGACATGGGCGCGATCACGGACGCACTTGGCTTCGAGCCGGGGCAGGACGAGGCAGCGGGATGGGCCAACATCGACGAACTGTTCTCGGACAGCGAGCGCGGCCGCGAGCGCCGGCGTGTCCTGAAGGAGGCAGTCGATCTCCAGAACGTGCAATTCAATGGCCAGGGGATCGAGCTTGGCGTGTTCTATGACCGTGGCGCCTTGATCGCCGAGGCCGAGCCGCGCCCGGAACCGCGGCGCCGGCCGGACCTGTTCTATACCCCGTCCACCTATCCCGGTTCGCCCCTTCCCCACGCGTGGCTGAACCGCGACAATGCGCAGGTTTCGACGCTGGATCTTTGCGGCCGCGGCCGTTTCACGGTGTTGACCGGAGTAGGCGGCGCGCCCTGGAAGCAAGCCGCTGCCGCAGTCGCGGCGCGGTTGGGGATTGACCTGCGCGCCGTGTCGATCGGCGGGCCGCAGCCTTATTGCGACGCGCATGACATCAACATGCGTTGGGCCGAACTTCGGGATGTTGCCGATGACGGCTGCGTCCTGGTGCGTCCCGACCTTTATGTAGCCTGGCGAAAAAAGGCCCTGGTCGCCGATCCCGAAGCCGCCCTGGAAGCCGCCCTGAGACAAATCCTTGCCCGGACCGAGAAGTCGGTCGCCGTTCCCGCCTGAAGGAGCCAGCCATGAATGAAGTGATTGCAGCCGACCTTACCGACATCGTCCTGGAACGCTATTCCAGGACACCCGATCCGCGCCTGCGCGAAATCCTCTCCTCGCTCATCAGGCATCTGCACGATTTCGCACGGGACGTGAACCTTACCGAGGACGAGTGGATGGTCGGAATCGACTTCCTGACCCGCACCGGACAGAAATGCGATGACAAGCGGCAGGAAATGATCCTTCTGTCCGACAATCTGGGCCTGTCGGCGCTGGTGAACACGATCAGTGCCAATGTTCCGGCGGGGGCGACGGAAACGACCGTCCTCGGACCGTTCTATGTGCCCTCGACGCCCGAGCGGCAGTGGGGTGAATCCGTCCTGCTGCGTCCCCTGGGCGATGACATTCCCCTGATCGTGCATGGCAGGGTGCTTGGCCCCGACGGGGAACACATCCCGGACGCCACGATCGAAATCTGGCAGACGGATTCCAACGGGATGTATGATATCCAAGATCCGGACCAGCCCGAAAACAACCTTCGCGGCCATTATCGCAGCCGGGATGACGGACAGTTCCTGATAACCTCCATCCGCCCCACATCCTATCCGATCCCGGTGGACGGCCCCGTGGGAGAGCTTCTGAATGTCACCGCCCGCCATCCCTGGCGGCCTGCGCATATCCACGCCGTCATCACGGCCAAGGGATACAACAGCCTGACCACGCATCTCTTTGACGCCGAGGATGAATACCTGAAGGAGGATGTCGTGTTCGCAGTCAAGGAATCGCTGATCCGCGCATTCACGCGCATCGAAGACCCGGCCGAGGCGGCGAAATGGGGAACGACCGCACCCTTCTGGTTCCTCGAGAACGACTTCCATCTCACGAAGGCCCGGTGATGTTCTTTCTGGCATTCGCCCGAGACAAGCAGGGCCATCTGGCCCTGCGCATGTCGACCAAAGAGGCCCATGTCGCCCATCTGGACAAGGGCGATCCCGCAGTTCGCCTTCTTCAGAGCGGCCCCTGGCTCGGCTCCGACGGCACGCAGGCGGGATCCCTCCTCGTATTCGCGGCGGACAGCCGATCGGATGTCGAGGCGTTCATGGCGCGCGATCCCTATGCACAGGCTGGCTTGTTCGAAAGCGTCGAGATCATGCCGTGGCTCTGGAACCGTGGAAACCCATATCGGCAGGATGCCCGATGATCGCCCCCTTCATCCATGAATATCGCGCAAGCCGCGTCGTCTTCGGACCGGGGCGGCGGCGCGACCTGGCGGCCGAAGCCGGACAACTGGGACTGAGGCGGCTTCTGGTGGTGACAACGCCCGAGCAATCCCACCTGGGCCGCGAGATTTCCCAAGTTCTGGAAGACGCGTGTGTTGGGCATTTCGATGGGGCCGCCATGCACGTGCCGGTGGAGGTTGCGCGGCGCGCAGCGAACGCCGCACGCGATCTCGGCGCAGACGGCTGCCTTGCCGCAGGTGGCGGCTCTGCCATCGGGCTGGCAAAGGCGATCGCCTTGGAAACCGGCCTGCCGATCATGGCGGTGCCGACGACCTATGCCGGTTCCGAGATGACGCCGCTTTACGGTCTGACCGATCATGGCCAGAAGCGCACCGGCCGTGACTGGAATGTCATGCCAAGGACCGTGGTGTATGATCCTGAACTGACGACCAGCCTGCCGGCCGGCCTGACGATCGCCAGCGGCCTGAATGCCATCGCCCATGCGGCCGAAGGCCTCTATGCGGAAGATGCCAGCCCTATTCACAAGCTTGCAGCGGAAGAGGGCATCCGCGCGCTGGCCGCGTCCCTGCCTGGGCTGTTGTCCACGCCGCATGACATAGGGCTTCGAGGCTCTGCGCAATACGGCGCATGGCTGTGCGGATCGGTACTGGGCCAGGTCAAGATGGGCCTGCACCACAAGGCCTGCCATGTCCTGGGCGGCAGCTTCAATCTTCCTCACGCAGAAACCCACGCCGTCGTCCTGCCGCACGCGCTTGCCTATAACGGGGTCTGCGCGCCGGAGGCCATGGCCGCACTGTCGCGCGCACTGGGAGGAGGGCCACCCCTTGATGCCCTTGATGAATTCTATGGCAGGGTCGATGCGCCGCGGTCACTCTCGGCGATTGGCATGCCGGAGCACGGACTGGATCATGCCGCCGACTTGATCTGTACGGCACCCTACCCCAACCCCCGGCCCTTCATACGATCCGAAATCCGGGCGATGCTGCAAGCCGCGTTCGAAGGGGCGACCCGACCCTGCGCAAGCAGCAGCCCCCACGGGAGTAGACGCTGAACCGGAGTCTGCTAAGGTCATGTGACAGGTAAAGGAAAATCAGAAGCACCTCATGCCAGAGAAGTCCCGAGCCAAAAGATCTTCTGCAGGACCGCATGAAGGGGCAGGATCAACAGTCGATCATCTGCTGCGCACCGTCCCTCCGCGCCACCTTGATCTGGCGCGCGAGCTTTTAGGGGAAATCTCGCGTGGAAAGCCACCTGTGGGAGGTCTCCTGCCCCCGGAACTTGAAATATGCGCAAGCACGGGACTGAGCCGATACGCCGTGCGGCAGGCGGTTCAAACACTGTGCGAGTTGGGCGTGGTGGAACGGCGGGCGGGCATCGGAACCCGGGTCATCTCCCGCCAGCCGGTCGCCCGCTACACGCAGGTGATGGACACTCTCAATGACCTCACGCGCTATGCGCAGGATACCCTGTTCCTCCCTGAATTCCGCCGAACCATCAGCGTGGACGATGCGCCCGAGGAACTCCGTGCCGCATCCGACCTGCGCAACTGGTATCATGTTCACGGGCTTCGATATGGATCAGACAAGGCCGAGGGTCCGATCGCTCTCGTGGACATCTATCTTGATGCTGCCTTCGCGGACGCCCCTGCATTGCAGACCACCACCAACCAGCCTGTCCATATGCTGGTTGAACAGCATTACAACATTCGATTTACACGTGTCGATCAGGTCATCCAAGGCACGCTGATCGAAGGCGCGGCCGCTGCCCGGCTGGACGTTCCGCCTGCCAGCCCCGGGCTTCGCATTATCCGCTCCTACTTCGCGGGCAACAGATTGGTCGAGATGACAGTCGGTCTGCATCCGGCCGCCCGCTTCAGTTATTCGATGTCGTTCGAACTGACGCGTTCCGGCGCCTGAAGTCATTCTTCTCCCGATTTCTGCCCTCATCGAAACAGCCCGGCACACTGGATATTCTGCGCAAACGGCTGAAGCTGGTTGCGCACCTGAAATCCTCCCTTGCGAATTTAAGGCCGGCGTCCGGCGTCAAGGCGCAGGCACTTTTCGCACGGACTCGATGTGACCGACATCCTCCAACGGATCCGGGGGTTGGAGGATAGGGCGTGATCGCGTTTTGGGGCGCAAAGCCTGCAGTGCTTCACGCCCCTGCTGTAGGCGACTTGATGGCCCGCAGGGGATAGACGACAAGGTCGCACCGTTTTCTCAACGTCTGGAACGCCTGCAGTCCACCGAACGCCGAACCGTTGCCGGCCCATTCAAGAAGATCGCCACGATAGAGTCGATCTCGGAAGCGCAGTTCGCCGAACTATCGAACGGCATTCTGACCGCCTGGGAAGGCGGTCGTCTCCACGAGTTAATCGATAACGTGGCCAGCGTCGAAACCATGGACGAGGGCGTGCTGCTCAACCTGCTCGCCGAAGCTCAGGTTCTAAACACGCTGCACGTTGCAGAAGCCGTTCGCGCTAAGGTCGAAATCGTTGCTGGGCTGCGGAAACGGATCGAAGACCGCGATCTGGAAAATGCAGTACGAGACCATATTGCGGAAAATCCATGGTTGCTCTCACCGGAATGGTAAACCTTCAAGAAGGAAACCAGCGTAAGGAATCTGGTCGCTGAAGCGGCGAAGGAAGCAGGCCTCGATGATGACGAACGCTGGAACAAGCGAGTCGACCTGGTGATGTCCTCTGGCCGGCAGTTGCTGATCGTTGAGTTCATGCGGCCAAGCCTGACGGTCGATCGGGACTACATAAATCGCTATCAGGAATGTATCGACGTGTTGCGGTCCAGCGTCGCAAAGAATACCGATTTGGATTTCACACTGGTTTCAGGTCTGCTCGTGGCCGACAAACTCGACAGACGGAGAGGTATGGATGAAACTCTGCCCCGATTAGCCAAGAACGACATGAAAGCACTGGAATGGCACGGTCTACTCGAACGAGCCGAAGCGCAGTGGGAAGAGTTTCTAGCTGTCCTGGTGGCAAGAGCCCCCGAGGATGAACGGCTGGCGGCCTTACACGGACGGGTAACGGACAGTGCCTCAGTGTTGGATTTGCCGCCCGTCAACAATCAGACATAGTGCCCTGCTCCTGAAAGCGGTATTTCAGTCACTACAGCCCAGTTCGGGCTATTCTATGATCCGCTCTCGGAGGATCTCACGCAGCGAGTCCTGATCTCGGGTTTCGCATTCACAGATTACCACGGCGTTCCACCCTTGCGCTGCCAGTTCTTCCTGCTGCCGCGCATCGCGGGTCACATTGCCGTCGAACTTCGCCTGCCAAAACTCAGTCCGCATTTTCGGCGTGCTGGTGAATCGACATTCGGGATGCCGGTGCCAAAAGCAGCCATGGACGAACAGTGCAATTCGTCGGCCCGGGAACACGAGATCGGGCGTTCCCGGCAGATCACGCCTGTGCAGGCGGAAACGCAGGCCGAGCGCATGGGCTGCCCGTCGCACCAGCATTTCCGGCCCGGTATCCCTTACCCCTGATCTTCGCCATGTTCCGCGACCGGGCTTCCGGCGTGAGGCTGTCCACCATTCTGCATTCCCCTTCCGGCAGCAGAATTGCTTTTGCCGGTTCGCGCAGAAATCCCATTGCAGCCCATTTTGTTGAACTGTTATTAAGTCAATGCGGGAGCCGAAAAGACCAAATGGAACCTAAGTTAAATATTTGTGAAATTACAATTCTTAGTTCTAAGACAGAAATTGACCGCCGTCTGGAGTGAACCCCTCTGGCTGGACCCCATCGCACCATCTGAACTAAGCCGCCTTCTGGGCGAACAGGGTTTCGAATTCCTCGGGGGCTCGGTAGCCAGGGCTGAGTGCAGTCTTTTCAAGTTGTAGATCTGCTCGATGAATATCGGCAAGCGGGCGGCGACATCGGCGAAGGTCTCGTATCCGGCCCGGTAGACCTCCTCCACTTTTAGGGTCTTCATGAAGCTCTCGGCCTGTGCATTGTGATAGGGGTTGCCGACGCTGCTCATCGAGCCGCACAAGCCCGCAACCTCAAGAGCATCACGATAGCGCTGAGAGGCGTATTGGCAGCCACGATCGGCATGATGGATGCAGCCCTTTGGAGGGTTTCTGCTCATAACGGCCGCGCGCAAGGCGGCGAGCGCCAGTTCCCTATTCAGGTGCCGCGACAGCGCATAGCCTATGACCTTGCGGCTGCAGGCATCCAGGATGACGGCCAGATGGCAAAAACCGGCCGCGACACGGATGTAGGTGAAGTCCGCGACCCAGACCTCGTCCGGTTGATCGGGGATGAGGTTGCGATACAGGTTGGGGAAGATCGGGAAGTCGTGCCGGCTGTCGGTCGTGCGCACAAGGCACCTGCGGGGTTTGATGCCCAGTCCCGCCGCGTGCATGACCCTTGCGACCCTCTTGTGATTGATCGCAAGACCGCGACGCCGAAGTTCGTGGGTCACGCGTTGACAACCATAGCAGGGAAGCTCATCCTGGATATCCTCGATGATGGCGACGAGTTCGGCGTCGGCCAGCCCTGCAGGTGCAGGCTTGATCGGGCGGTAGTAATAGGTGCTGCGCGGCAGGGTCATGGCTTTGCACCCCTGTCTGACGGAGCAGCAGGGGGCCGCTGATCACGAAGGAGCTCTCGCCGCCGTGCGCAGCCGGCATCCGCGGTGTTTTTTCGGCAAGACCCAGCTCCATCGTGAGCTGACCCATCTTCCGCTCGAGCGCGGCAATGCGAGCTTCATATTCGGCGATGACGCTGGCCTCGGCTTCCTCGTCATTCAGTTCGCCCCGGTCAAACTGCGTCAGCCACAGCTGGATCAAGTTGGCAGAGAGGTTGTGGCTTCGTTGCGCGTCGCGCCGCCCGAGGACGCCGGCGCGGATGTCCTGGCAGAGCTGCAGCTTGAACGGCGTCGAGTGCCGGCGGTAGGGACCTCGTGATGTCATGGGCCTTCTCCGATCAAGGCCCGTCCAGCGTATCAGTTTTTCAGGGTCCTGTGGTCCAGCCCGAGGGGGTCACTCCATTGAAGCTATTCAGGAGGATGTGATGAGGCGCTCTTTCACCAACCTGACGCTGGACGAACGCCGTGCGATATCGCGGATGTTGCAGGACAAGGCGCCAAAGGCGAAGATTGCGCAGATGCTCGGCCGCAGTCGCTCGACCATCACCCGCGAAGTCAAGCGCAACTGGTGGCATGACAAGGATGTCCCGCAGGCTGATGGCTACTGGCATGTGACGGCTCAGTCCCAGGCCGACCGCAGGCGTTCCGCCGGCGCAAGCTCGAGCATCTTCCGGACTTGCGCGCCGAAGTGATCCGCTGCCTTCAGGAAGGCTGGTCTCCCGAACAGATTGCAGGACGGCTCAGGATCGAACCTGGTGCCCCGCACCGGCTCTGCCATGAGGCGATCTACCAGACAAGGCTCCACTCTGAATGCACCAGTCCTGCAGGGCAGGGTTCGTCATTGCGCCTCCAGTGTTATCAGTTCATCTTTGAACGCTTCTGTGGGTGTTCGGTCGTCCGCAGGCGTTCCTGCCCGCGCGCGACCGTGGGATAGTTGATCGGCTGGACATAGATGCCATGGCGTTCCAGCAGGAACTCGCTTGTCTGCCGGCACAGGTGGGCGTCGCCGATCAGGACCGGCAGGATATGGCTCTGCGTGGGGGCCAGGGCGAAGCCTTCGGCCTCGAGCAAGCCCTTCGCACGGGCGACGGCGGCCTGCTGGCGGTCCCGCAACGCGCTGTCGGCCTTGAGATGCCGGACGGCGGCGGCCGCACCGGCAGCCAGGTGCGGGCAAAGCGAGGTGGTGAAGATGAAGCTGTCCGCGAAGCTGCGGATGACATCCACCAGCAAGGCCGGTCCCGCCACATAGCCGCCCATGACCCCGAAGGCCTTGGCAAGCGTCCCTTCCACGATGGTGATCCGGTTGGCGACCCCTTCGCGCTCGGCCACGCCGGCGCCGGTCCGGCCGTACATGCCGACGGCATGAACCTCGTCCAGATAGGTGATGGCGCCGTATCGGTCCGCGAGATCGCAGATCGCGGCGATGGGGGCCACGTCGCCGTCCATGGAATAGACACTTTCGAAGGCGATGATCTTGGGGCGATCCGGGGCGACAGAGCGCAGCAACTCCTCGAGATGGGCGACATCGTTGTGGCGGAAGATGAACTTCTCGGCGCCCGAGCGCCGGATGCCTTCGATCATCGAGTTGTGGTTGAGCGCATCCGAGAAGACGGCGCAACCGGGAAGCAGCCGCCCCAGCGTCCCCAGGGCAGCCAGGTTGGAAATCCATCCCGAGGTGAACAGCAGCGCCGCTTCCTTGCCGTGAAGATCCGCCAGCTCCGCCTCCAGGGCCACATGCTGGTGGTTGGTGCCCGAGATGTTGCGCGTTCCGCCCGTGCCCGCGCCGGAATGCAGCAGGGCTTCGTGCATGGACGACAGGACATCGGGATTATGCCCCATGCCAAGATAGTCGTTGCTGCACCAGACGGTCACTTCGCGGCTTTGGCCATCCGGCCGGTGCCACAGGGCCTTGGGGAAACCGCCGACGATCCGCTCAAGATCGATAAAGGTCCGATAGCGTCCGTCAAGGCGCGTTTCGGCCAGAAGGGCTTCGAAGTGGGAAAAGGGATCCATGATCCGCTCCTGCGAAGGGGATGTGTACAGAGGGTTCGGGGTTGAGGGGCCGTCTCAATCAGCCCCATGAAACACCGTGTCGGCCCCGGCGTGCCCGGCATCCGCAAGGTCGGTGACAAACAGGTGCAGGTCGGTCCTGTCCTGCCTTGCCGCCGGACTGCCGGGGGACGCCTGGACATAGACGCGGGCCTCGCCGGTGCGGTCGGCCGGGACGGTGATCACGCCGTCCCTTGCGCCTTCGACCACGATGGCGAAGGGCCTGTCGGACGAATAGTTGACCGCGAAGCGTCTTGCTTCCCCGTGCTTGTTGCGGATGCGCAGGTCATAGACATTGCGGATCGTCCCGTCCGACAGGGTCACATGGACCGGATTGCGGATGGGCGAGACAGAAACCTCGATCTCGGGCCGCAGGAACAGCGCGGCAACAAGGCCGATCCCCACCGCCGACCAGATCGACGCATACAGGATGGTGCGAGGCCGGACGATATGCGTCCAGACGGCCCTGGCCTGCTTGCCCGCGCGTTCCCTGCGCTCGTCCTCCAGCGTGAAATAGCTGATCAGGCCGCGCGGCAACCGTCGCATAGGCCACGGGATGCGCCTGTCCTGTCACAAAGGCCCGCAGCAATGTCGGCGCGTCGGCGAAATAGAAGATCCAGGCCCCGCCCGTCCCCACCGCGATGGCAAGCCAGATCGTCCACTTGGTCAGCCGCAGGCGCAGCTTGCGCGCGTCCCAGGGCGCGTTCCACAGCCGGACGCGGGCGTTCCGGTCGCCCTCGACCCAGCGTTCGGTCAGGATGAACAGGTCCGTCCAGACCGTCTGCGGGCAGGCATAGCCGCACCAGACCCGCCCCAGCACCGAGGTAAACAGGAACAGCCCCAACCCCGCCATGATGAGCAGACCGGCGACAAGATAGAACTCGTGCGGCCAGATCTCGATCCAGAAGAAGAAGAACCGCCGCCCCGCCAGGTCCACCAGCACGGCCTGGTCAGGCAGTTCCGGACCCCGGTCCCAGCGGATCCAGGGCAGCAGGTAATAGATCCCCAGGGTCACCGCCATGATGACCCATTTGAGGTTGCGGAAACGGCCCTTCACCCGGCGCGGAAAGACAGGCTCGTGCGCGGCGAACAGGGATTGCGTGTCGGAATGGGTCATGATGCGTTTCTTGTGCGGTCAAGGGTTCGGGCGACGGCCCCGCCAAAGGGCGGCCCGCCGGGATTGCCGGCAGTCATGCCGGGTTCAGGTGCTTCTTGGGGGGATGTCAGCCGCCCAGCAGCCACCAGCGGATCAGGGCGCCGACCAGCGTCACGGACAGGACCCCGCCCGCCCAAAGGCCCACGAACCACAGAAGGCGCCGAAGCAAAGGGGGGCGATCAGTGATAGCCTTCATGGCCTGCCTTTCCCCGGAAGACCCAATAGGACCACGCCGTATAGGCGAGGATCAGCGGGATCAGGACCGCGGCGCCCACCAGCACGAAGATCAGGCTGCTTTCGGGTGCCGCCGCCTGCGCGATGGTGATCGCGCCCGGCACGATGTCGGGAAAGATGCTGACGCCAAGCCCGACAAAGCACAAAAGGAACAGCGCCAGCGTCAGCAGGAACGGGGCGCGTTCATGGCGCTGCGCGAGGCTGCGGAAAAGAAGCACCGTGCCCACCGCGATCAGCAGCGGCACCTGCGCCGCCGCGATCACGCCCGGCATCTGGAACCAGCGCTGCCAGTATTCCTGTTCAAGGAAGGGGGTGGCCGCGCTGACCACCACGATGGCGCCGATGGTCAGGGGCGCAAGCCTGCGTGCATGGCGGAAGGCGTGGTCCTGAAGCGGTCCTTCGGTCCGCATGATCAGCCAGGTCGCCCCCAGCATGGCATAGGCCACGACGACGCTGCCGCCCACAAAGACGCTGAACGGCGTGAACCAGTCCCACCAGCCACCGGCATAGGCCCGGCCCTCGACCCGGATCCCCTGGAGAAGCGCGCCCAGCGTGATCCCCTGGGCAAGGGCCGCCACCAGCGATCCCCCGGCGAAGGCGATGTCCCAGGTCCGGCGATGGTTCGGATCGCGCCAGCGGAACTCGAAGGCGACGCCCCGGAAGATCAGGGCCAGAAGCATGACGATGATCGGAATGTAGAGCGCCGACAGAATGACGCCGTAAGCCAGCGGGAAGACGGCCAGAAGGCCGCCGCCGCCCAGGACAAGCCAGGTTTCGTTGCCGTCCCACACGGGCGCCACCGAGTTCATGGCCGTGTCGCGTTCCCGGCCGACCTCCAGCGTGGGAAAGAGGATGCCGATGCCCAGGTCGAAGCCGTCCATGACCACATAGGCGAAGACAGCAAACGCGATGATGAAGGCCCAGATGGTCGCGAGGTCGATGTTGTAGATCATGTCCGGCCCTCCCTGGCTTCGGCGATGACGGCGGGTGCCGGGGTGATGCCGGCCGTGCGGATGGGACGGTCAAGGCCAGCCTCGGTTTCAGGCTCGCCGGCATGGGGCGCGGCGGACATGAGGCGGAGCAGATACCAGATCCCCACCCCGAAGACGGCGAAGTAGACGACCACAAAGGCCAGAAGCGACGCGGCCACCGCCGGCGCGTCCAGGGGCGAGGCGGATTCGGCGGTCCGCAGAAGGCCATAGACGGTGAAGGGCTGCCGGCCCACCTCGGTGGTGATCCAGCCCGCCAGCACCGCGATCGACCCCGAAGGCCCCATGAGGACGGCGAAGCGGTGCAGAAGCGGCCATTGGTACAGCGTGCCGCGCCAGCGCGCGATCAGGCTGAGCGCGCCGAGCGCGATCATCAGAAGCCCAAGGCCGACCATGGTGCGGAAGGACCAGAAGACGATGGGAACCGGCGGCCAGTTCTCGCGCGGGATCGTGTCAAGCCCGTCCAGGGGCGCGTTCAGATCATGCTTGAGGATCAGCGAGGACACCTTCGGGATCGCGACGGGATAACGGATCTCTCCGGCCTGCTGGTCGGGAATGCCGAAAAGATAGAAGGGTGCGCCGTCGGGATGGCTTTCGTAATGCCCTTCCATGGCCATGACCTTGGCGGGCTGGTGTTCCAGCGTGTTCAGCCCGTGAAAGTCGCCCACGACAGCCTGCACAGGCGCCACCAGCGCGGCCATCCACATCGCCATCGAGAACATGGTCCGCGCACCGGGATTGCCGCGGTCCTTCAGCAGGTGCCATGCCCCGACGGCGCCGACGATGAAGGCGGTGGTAAGATAGGCGCCCAGGACCGTGTGGACGAGGCGGTAGGGGAAGCTGGGGTTGAACACGATGGCCCACCAGTCGTCGGGAACGAACTGGCCCGCCGCGTTGATGCTGTAGCCCACGGGCGTCTGCATCCAGCTGTTCGCCGACAGGATCCAGAAGGCCGAGATGAAGGTGCCCAGTGCCACCATGAGCGTCGCGGTGAAGTGCAGGCCCTTTCCGACGCGCTTCATCCCGAACAGCATCACGCCCAGGAAGCCCGCCTCCAGGAAGAAGGCCGTCAGAACCTCATAGGCCATGAGCGGCCCGACAACGGTGCCCGCCCGGTCCGAGAAGACCGCCCAGTTCGTGCCGAACTGATAGGACATGACGATGCCCGACACGACGCCCATGGCGAAGACGATGGCGAAGATCTTCAGCCAATAGCGGAACAGGGTCAGATAGACATCGCGCCCCGTCCACAGCCAGAGGCCTTCAAGGACGGCCAGAAAGCTTGCAAGGCCGATCGAAAATGCCGGGAACAGGAAGTGGAAGGAAACGGTGAACGCGAACTGGATCCGCGCGAGGGTGATTGCGTCAAAGCTCTCGAACATGGGTGCCTCGTAAGCAGATCCGTTGGCGGATCGGGGAGGGTGATCCAGCCATGGCCGGATCAGGCGCAGCTTCTGGAACGTCGCGGGCACGGCAGGCGGATTGTGCCAGCTTTGGTCTGGTCAGTCCACGCGGGACTGCCGTCCTTGCGCCGACAATCCTGGACGGGTCAAAAGGGATGATCTGCGGTCGCATTGGCGTCGTGCCCGCACGTCGTTGCTCATGTGCCAACACCTACATGAATGTATGGTTCAAATGTATGCGGTCAATTGCCGCATCGTATGTATTGGCGCAGGCGTAAATTGATCTTTATATAGACCTTGCCCTTCTTCCTTCCGGAGTTGATGCCATCCATGTCCGACTGGACCCCTCAGATCAGCAGTGAAGCCGGTCCCATCTACCGTGGGCTTGCCGATGCCATCGCCGGAGACATCAAGTCAGGAAGGCTTCGTCCCGGCGACCGTCTTCCCCCCTTGCGGCGCCTGGCCGAGTTTCTGGAGATCGACCTGACAACCGTGTCGCGCGGTTACGCCGAGGCGCAGTCGCGCGGCCTGATCGAAAGCCAGGTCGGGCGGGGAACATTCGTTGCGGACACCTCCAGACGCACCCCCGCCGGCACTTCCCGTCGCGGCGACGAAATCGACATGACGATGAACCTTCCGCCCGAGCCGAAGGATCCGGCCTTGCTGGCCAGGATGCGGGAAGGACTTTCAGCCGTTTCCGCCGACCTGACCTCCCTGCTGCGCTACCAGTCGCCCGTCGGCGCCGACATCGACCGTCAGGCCGCAAGCGGATGGCTTGCGCAACGCGGGCTTGACGTGGAACCGGACCGGATCGCAATCACGCCCGGCACCAATGCCACGATCTTCGCGATCCTGAGCGTCATCGCACGGGATGGCGGTGTCGTGCTGTCCGAGGCGATCACCTATCCGGGCGCCCAGGCCATCGCCCGGCGGTGCGGCTGCCGGCTCGTGGGCCTCGAGGAGGATGCCGACGGGATCACGCCCGAGGCGCTGGAACAGGCCATCGGGACGCACCGGCCACGCGCGCTTTATCTCAACCCCACCCTGAACAATCCCACCACGCGCACGATGCCGCTGAACCGGCGCCAGGACATCGCGGCGGTTCTGCGCAGGCATGGCCTGCCCCTGATCGAGGATGACGCCTGCGGGGCCTTGCCCGTCTCGGCGCCGCCGCCGATTGCCTTCCTGGCGCCGGAGCTGACCTGGTTCATCGGAGGACTGGCCAAGATCTTCGGCGGCGGCCTGCGCCTGGCCTTCACGGTCGCCCCGGATGCGCGCTGCGCCTATCAGCTTGGCCAGGCGCTGAAGACGACCGCGGTCATGCCGCCCATGCTGTCGGCAGCCGTCATGACGCACTGGATCGAGAATGGAACGGCCGACCTTGTGCGGGACTTCGTGCGCGCGGAAACCGCAGCCCGCCAGGCCATTGCGGGGGACATTCTCAAGAACTTCGATGTCGAGGGGCAGCCCGAGGCGCTGAACATCTGGCTGCGGCTGCCCGAGGGAACAAGCCGGGCTGACATGGTGGCCCGGATGCAGGGGATGCGCATCGGCATCCTTCCCAGCGATCCCTTCGTGGTCTCTGGCGAGCGGCCGGAAGCCCTGCGGATCTGCCTGGGCGGCCCCATCGACCAGGAGGAGCTTCGGACGGCGCTGTCCCATTTGGCCAATACCCTGGTGGCGGGCTACTGGCATGGCTAGCAGAATCCGGACCTCGCCATGGCCTGCGCCTGTCCCGGCACCGGGCTTCGCTCGGGACCGGCAGGACATGCCGTTCATCAAAAGCGTCGCGCCCGGGGGAAGGCCCCGACCGGCACATCACAATCTCCCTGCAGTTCCCGGAAGACTGCATGGCGCACAGCAAGACGGACCCCTGCAATGACCGAACTTCGTGATGAAAAAGCCGCCATCCTGCGCGGGTTGCTCAACCGCTGCCCCGACTGTGGCGAGGGAAGGATCCTTCGCGGCTATCTTGCCGTCATTCCCGAATGTGAAAGCTGCGGGGTCGAGTTCAAGCGCTTTCCGGCGGCAGACGGGCCGGCGTTCTTCACCATGACCATCATGCTCCTGCTTCTGATCCCGCTTCTGGGCTACACCTGGGTGGTGTTCCGGCCAAGCCCTTTGATGCTGCTTGTCATTGTCGGCGCGGTCACGGCAATCGTCACCATGGTCCTGCTGCGCTTCGTCAAGAGCGCCTTCATCGCCTATCTCTGGGCGCATGATGAGCAGGACCGGGGCGCCTGAATGTTCCAGGACCAGGCGGGACAAGTGCGGACCACAGGGGCCCCATCAACAGAAAAGGAAAACGCGCTTCCGATGACGGACAGCGGTCATCGCCGGAACGTCATCGGCGCAGCCTGGATGATCGGCGCGATGGCGCTCTTTGCGGTGGAGGACGCGTTCGTGAAGGCCGTGGCCGATCTTCTGCCGGTGGGCCAGATCCTGACCATCTTCGGCCTGGGGGGCGCCGCGATCTTCGCAGGGATCGCGCGCAGCCAGGGCAAGGCTTTGGTGACGGCGGATGTCCTTTCCCCGGTGATGCGCATCCGCATGTGCTTCGAGATCGTCGGGCGGCTGTTCTATGGCCTGGCCCTGGCACTGACTCCCCTGTCGGCCGCAACGGTCATCCTGCAGGCGACGCCCCTTGTCGTGGTGGCCTCGGCGGCCGTGATCTTTGGCGAGCGGGTGGGCTGGAGGCGGTGGCTGGCCATCGGCCTTGGCCTTTGCGGCGTCCTTGTCATCCTGCGTCCGGGCGCCGAGGGCTTTTCGGCCCTTTCGCTGCTGGCGCTTGTCGGGATGCTTGGCTTTGCAGGACGCGACCTGGCCAGCCGCGCCGCGCCGCGCAGCCTGGGCTATGCGGTGCTGGGCCTTTACGGGTTTCTGGCGCTGGCCTGCGCGGGACTGGTGTTTTCCCTTTGGCAGGGCGCACCGTTCCGGCTACCCGGCCCGCGCGCGGCCCTGCTGTTGTCCGGGGCCGTCCTTGTCGGGGTCGCCGCCTATTCCTGCCTGATGAAGGCGATGCGGACCGGCGACGTATCCGCCGTCACGCCCTTCCGCTATACCCGGCTTCTGTTCGGGGCGGCCCTGGGCATCGTCCTGTTCGGCGAGACGCTGACCACGGGAATGCTGGCGGGATCGGGATTGATCGTCCTGTCGGGCCTGTTCATCCTGTGGCGCGGGCGAAAGACCTCTGCCGGACCTGCGGTGGCTCCCTTGACGCCGCTGGCGGTTGCACCGATCCAACGACATGAGCCCGAAGACGCCCCGTGAGGGCTTTCCCGATGCGGTGCCAAGCCTGCCGTGATCCGCTTCAGGAAGGTGGATGGGCAAGGCCGGCATGATCTGGTTCCGGCGGATCGCATCCGCACAGACCGGCTTCATTCGCCCGGCCCTGCTGTTGCCGCTCTGCGCCTGAAGCAGGCAGCATCATGCTTTTAGGGTGGATCACTTGGGCGATGGCTTGCATCAACGCGCCATGGGTCGTCGTCTTGCGCCAGCAAGGCCGGACGTCGCGGCCGCGGCTGGCATCGGTGAACCCAAGGCCTGCCGTGGCGGCTTGCCTCAGCGGGTGCTCACAGGCCAGGGCAGGCAACAGCGTCAGGCCGACACAGGTAATGACTATGGCCGCAAGGTCTAAAGGCTGATGCTGCGGAAGCCGTCATATTCTTCGCTCAGCAAGGTCCTTCTTCCAGAAGCACCAGCCTTTCCCCGGCAAGATCCCGGAAGCGGATCTCGATTTGCGACGCCAAGGGATGCGCGGCCGGGACAGCCAGCCAGAATGGTTCCTGAACAGGTTTTCGCCGGCCACGTGGGTGTCCGCGACCCGCTGGTGTGGATTGGGAGGGGGATTGCCATCTGAACCGGCGGCTGCTGAGGCCAAAGCTCTGTCGCAAACCGTTATAGCAGGTGCAGTTAGCGGCTGGTTTTCTCGATATCAGGCGGCCAACCGGCAGAATTGCTGAAACGGATGCAGTTCTGGCCTGAACTGACCCTTGCGGATCATGTTCACGGTTTCGATGCCTGCGGTGGTCGAAGCCGCCGAGGTAAAGCTTTTGAAGCCTAGCATGGCTTTACCCGACGCTTGATGAAGCGATGGTCCTGTTCGACCAAATTGCTAAGATACTTTATCCGCACAATCTCGATCGGGATTGGGCAGCCAAACCGCTTCAGCATCCGGTTGATGTCCCTAGGGAAATGAGCACCCTTGAATGACACGGTCATGGCTCTTTCTGCAAAGACATCAGTCCTCAAGTCGATCATAGCCTCTTGTCGCTGACCCGCCAAAATTTACGACAGAACCGCCGAGGCGATCGCCGGCCTGTCGGCCGCGGCCGACGGTTTCGCGGGCGCGTGGCAGCGCGGCGATCTGGTGGCCCATGTCGCGGCGGACCTGGCCCTGCACCATGGCATCGCCGATGCCTGCCCCAACCGCGTGCTTGCCAGCGTCTATGGCAATCCCAAGCGCCTGCTGAGCGAGACGCAGCGCCAGCCCATCCCCAACACCGACCCAAGGCGGATGCGGCAGTCCATCGGCGAACACCGCGCCATCATGGCGGCCCTTGCCCGCCACGACGCCCTTGCGGCCTGTCGGCACATGCAGGACCATATCCGCAAGACCGCCCGCTGCGCCGGACATGCCGTCTGACGGTTTAGGGCCCGACCCTTGCGGCCTGTCGGAAACAGCTCCCTCCCGGTTCGCGGGCGGATCCCTTGCAGCAGCCCTGCCCGGGACCCGGCACACCTTGCGGGAGGTGACGAGCGGGCTTCTGCAACCGCAGGACAGGCAGGGACCGGCGCGGATGACCGGCCCCGCGCCCGTTATCGCAAGGTCTGCGTGACCCCCGGCGCCGCGGGATGGCGTTTCTCCAGCAGGGCCGCGGCCTCGGGGCGTCCCGACCGGCGCAGCCAGTCCAGGTAACCGGGCAGTTCCCCGCGCGTGTGATAAGGGCCGCCTTCGCGCAGCACGGTCATCAGCGGATCGACATCATGGGCCGACAGCGCGGCCTGCCGCCCCCACCAGTCCGACAACAGGCGCGAGGCGTGGCGCACCACATCCGGGCGCGTTTCCGACAGGTCGGTGGTTTCATGCGGATCGCGACAAAGATTGAACAGCGTCTCGGGGCCGAAATCCTTGTATCCGTCGTGCCAAGTGCGCAGGAACAGCCAGTCCTCGCCCTCGTGGCGGAAGCGCACGCCGCGCTGCACGGCCCATGCCCCCTGGCTCAGCACCAGATAATCGCGCCCGCCGTCCTGCCCCGCCAGCAGGTCCTGGCGGAAGCTGCGCCCGTCCCAGACCGCCGGGACGGTTCCGCCCAGATGGTCGATCAGCGTGGCCGCCCAGTCGAAGTGGTAATGCAGCCCGCTGTTGACCGCAGGCGACAGGCCGGGGGCGCGGATGATCAGCGGCACGTTGCAGGTGTATTCGTCGGCGGTCTGGTGGTCGCCCCAGACGTTCAGCTCGCCCAGGTTCTCGCCATGGTCGGCGCCGATGACGATGATGGTCTTGTCGTAAAGCCCCATCCTTTTCAGGGCGGCGATCAGGTGGCCCACGTATTCGTCGGCATAGCGCACGCCCGCGTCATAGCCGTTGATCCATTTCACCGCATCGGCAAGACCTGCGATCTGGCCCGGCTGGCGGGCCAGATAGGCCGCGTGCCAGTTGTGGTCGGAAAATCCGGTCGGCTCCTGCGGGGAATGGGGGCCGAAGCCCTGGCGACCGCGGGCCACCATCTCCTCGGTGATCCAGGGGGCAGCGGGCTGGCCCGCGAAGGGATCGCCCCATTCCAGCGGCGTGCGATAGGGGGTGTGGGGATCCCAGATGTTCACGTGCAGGAAAAAGCCACGCTCGCCATTGCGTTCCAGCCAGTCGATGGCCTGGGGGATGATCTCGTCGGCGGTTTCCATGCCGCCCTTGCCGCAGTTGTGGACCTCGTTGAAGCCCGCATACCAGTGCCAGCAGCCGTGCCTTTCGCCGAAGGACGAAAAGGTCGCGGTGTAAAGGCCCAGGTCGCGCAACTGCTTCAGCCAGCCGTCCTCGAAGAAGGTGCCCGCCCAGGCACGGTCGCGCCCTTCGCGGAAGGGCTCGCAGGCAAGGCCGCCGTGGTTGACGACCCCGGTGCGGAAACCGTGCCGCCCCGACCACAGCGCGGTGCGCGACGGATGGCAGGGTACGTCCGAGACATAGACATTCTCGAAGCGGATGCCCTCGGCGGCCAGGGCGTCGATGTTGGGCGAGGTGTCGCGGTGATAGCCATAGCACCCCAGATGGTCGCGGCGCAGGCTGTCGATATCGATGTAAAGCACGTTCATGGAAGCGGTCCCCGGCACGGGAAAGGCCCCGCGCGCGGCGGGGCCTTTCACAGGCTCATTTCGTGTAAAGGTCGGCGGCATAGAAATCCGTGGCGGGCAGCGGGTTTTCCAGCTTGCCCTGCGCCACATAGATCGCGGCCATGCCGTCAAGCCAGCCCGCGACCGTGCCGTCTTGCGATTTCGCGGCCAGGTCGGCGGCGGTGAAGGTGGTGCCCATCTTCGCCTCGGGCGCCAGCAGGGCGGGGTCCACCGACAGGAATTCGGCCGTGACCGTCACGGCCTCGTCCAGGTTGGCGTGGCGCCAGTCGCCCGCTTCCTTCATCACGGCGATGAACTTTCCCACCACCTCGGGCCTGTCCGCCACCATCTCGTTGCGGGCGACGAACGAGGATGGGAACTGGTTCTGCGGGAAATCCGCGTTCTTGGCCAGCTCGACCACGTCGGGGTTGGCCTTGCGGATCACATCCACGAAGGGATACCAGATCGCCGCGCCATCCACCTGTTTCGAGGCAAAGGCCGATACCACGGTGGCGGGATCGGCGGTGACGATCTCAAGGTCGTCGCGGGTCATCCCCTCGCGCTCCAGCAGCAGGCCCAGCAGCATGTCGCCCGAGGTGCCTTCGGGAACCGCGACCTTCCTGCCCTTCAGATCCGCGATCGAGGTCACACCCGCCTGCCCCAGCACCCGGTCGGAATTGCCCACGGTGTTGATCGCCACGATCCTGGCCTTGCCCGAGGCGGGCAGCCACAGCGCGCCCGGCCCGATATAGCCGAAATCGAGGCTGTCGGCCCCCAGGGCCTGGATCTGCAGGGGGCCGTTGGTGAAGACCTTGGTGTCGGCGCGCAGCCCGTGCTTTTCCCACAAGCCCATCTTGGTCGCGATGGCCGTGGCCGATGCGCCCCAGAAATCCGCGATATAGCCCACGCGGATGTCGTCGGTCTGGGCCAGGGCGGGCTGGCCCAGGGCAAGGCCAGCCGCAACGGCGGCGGTGGCAAGGAAATGGCGTCGCTTCATGGGGTCTTCTCCTGTTGGAACCGTCAGGCTGCTCCGGCCTGGCTGGGTTGGTGATAGACGGCGTGCCAGACGCGGTTGCGGATGGCGGCGAAGTCTGGGGACAGGCGGATCTCCTCGGTCCGGGGATGGGGCAGGTCCACGTCGATGACCTCCAGCAGGCGGCCGGGGCGCGCGCCCATGACGACGACGCGGTTGGCCAGATAGACGGCCTCGTCCACGTCATGAGTGATGAACAGGACGGACCGGCGGTCGCTGCTCCAGGTGGACAGAAGCTGGTCCTGCAAGCGGATGCGGGTCAGGGCGTCCAGCGCGCCGAAGGGTTCGTCCATCAGCAGGATCTGCGGATCGGCGGCATAGGCGCGGGCGATGGCGCAACGCTGCTTCATGCCGCCCGACAGCACCTTGGGCAGGGCGTCGGCGAAATCCGACAACCCCACCAGCCGCAGGTAGCGGTCCGAGATCGCGCGCCGTTCGGCCCGCGACTTTCCGGCCAGGCGCGGGCCGAACTCGACATTCTCGCGCACCGAAAGCCAGGGGAACAGCGCGTATTGCTGGAAGATCACGCCGCGATCGGGCCCCGGCCCCCGGACCGTCCTGCCGCTGACCAGAACCTCGCCCGCGCTTGGCTGGAGGAGGCCCGCGACAAGGTTCATGGCCGTGGACTTGCCGCAGCCGGACGGCCCGACCATGGTGACGAATTCGCCGGGCCGGATGTGAAAATCGAAATCCTTCAACGCCTGCAGGTCGCTGAAGCGGACCGAAACGCCCCTGAAATGGATATCCGCGCTCATATCCGCTCCTGCCAGCTGGTCAGACGGGTTTCGGCCCATTGCACCACCCGGTCCATCAACAGCCCCAGGACGCCGATGGCGATGAGCGAGACGAAGATGGTGGGCATGTCATAGAAAAGCTGCGCCTGCTGCATCCGGAAGCCCAATCCCGACTGCGCCGCGATCAGTTCGGCGGCAACCAGCGTGGCCCAGGCAGACCCCAGGCCGATGCGGCAGCCCACCAGGATGAAGGGAAGCGATGCCGGCACCACCACGCGGCCGAAGATCACCCGGTCCCCCGCCCCCAGGACGCGGGCCGCGTTGATCAGCGTGCGGTCCACCCCGATCACCCCCTGATAGGTCGCCACGACCGACGACAGGAAGGCCGCAAGGAAGATCACGAAGATCTTGGGCGCCTCGTCGATGCCCAGGGTGATGATCGCCAGCGGGATGATCGCCAGCGGCGGGATCATGCGGAAGAACTGGATCCAGGGATCGATCAGCCCGCGCGCCACGCCGTACCAGCCCATCACGAAGCCGATGGGAATGGCCAGCGCCGTGCCCAGCAGGAACCCCGTCAGCACCCGGCGCAGCGATGCGGCGATGTCGGTGAACAGCACGCCGCTTTGGGCGACGGCCATGAACTTCTGCAGCACCGCCTGCGGGCCGGGCAGCATGATGGCGGTGTATTCCGTCACCAGATACCAGCCCAGAAGCCCCAGCACGAAGGAGATGACCCTGAGGCCGGGAAGGTTTTTCTGGTTCCTCACAGGCCTGCTCCTGAAAAATGGAAACGGTCGAGCCCGACCGCCGCCGCGCCCAGCAGGGCCGCATCCCCGCCCAGGACGCTGGTGCGGAACCGGGTGGCGTCGCGCCGGTGGGGCATCAGACGGTCGCGGATGGCGCCGACCAGGGCCTCGTGCCGCGCGGGGGGCAGCGTGGCCAGGGCGCCGCCCAGGACCAGATGCTCGGGGTTGGTCAGGGTCAGCAGGTTGGCGAAGGCCTGCGCGATCACCGCGCCCGCGCCCGACCGGAAGGCCTGGTCGGGGGCCTCCAGGACGGCGCGGGTCAGCACGGTTTCCAGGCAGCCGCTGCGCCCGCAATCGCAGGGCAGGCCCGGATCGGCCACGCGGACATGGCCGAATTCCAGCGCCCCCCGGCCGGAAAAGGGCTGTCCGCGCGCTTCATGCACGATCCCCGCGCCAAGGCCCTGCGCCAGATAGACATAGGCCAGCGCCTGCTGCTGGCCCCGCGTGGTCCGGATCGCCTCGGCGAAGGCCATGGCGTTGACCTTGTTGGCAAGGGTCACGGGCCAGGGCAGGGCCGCCTCCAGCAGATCGGCCAGCGCGCCGTTGCCCCAGCCGGGCCTGCTGGCCATCAGCAGCCGCCGCCCGTCCAGATCGACATGGCCGGGCAGCGTCAGGCACAGGCCCGAAACGTCGCCCGCCACCAGCCCGGCGTCCCGCAGGATTTGCGCCGACAGATCCGCGATCCGGGGAACGGCCGCGGCGGCAGGACCGTCGCAGGGGATGGACCGCGCGAAGCGGATATCGCCGTCCGGCCCCGCCAGCGCCATGTCCAGCCGCCCCGGCATCAGCGTCGCGGCCAGAACGTGCTGGCGGCCCGGCGCGACCTGAAGATAGCGGCGCGGCCTGCCGAAGCTGCCTTCGTCGCGCAGGTCGCTTTCCTCCAGCCGTCCGGCCCCGATCAGGGCGGTGGTGATCTTGGTCAGGCTGGCCGAGGAGATGTCCATTTCCCGCATCAGCTCGACGCGAGAGATCGGGCCCATGTCCCGCACCAGCCGCAGCGTTGTCCCATAGAATCGGCTCAGGACCGGACCTCCCTCTGACTTTTCTAGTTTTGTAAGAAAAGTAACGCCCTGGCTACGGTTTTCTTCGCGGCAGGCCGGATTTCTTCGCTTGTCCTGTTCCGGGCTGGACGGGCCTGATCCCGTTTCGGCGGGAAATTATGGGGCCTATATACTTAACTAGCCAGATTTCTCTTGAGAGTGATGGCTAGTTATGTTGCAAAAGCTTCATAAGGTGCCGTCAAATGTCCAGCCCTGAAACGCTCTCGACCTTCCAGTTCTTCCAGCGGTTCCCTAATGAGGAAGCGGCACGCAAGCACTTTGAGGATTGTCGCTGGGGAAATCAGCCGGTTTGCGGCCACTGTGGTTCGGTGGATGTGGTGGAAGTTAAAGACCACAAACCGATGCCTTACCGTTGCAAAGCCTGCAGGAAGCATTTCAGTGTCCGCACTGGCACCGTTCTGTCGGAAAGCCGACTTCCGCTCCAGAAATGGCTTTTGGCAATCTACATGCTCACCAGTGCCCGCAAGGGCATACCCAGCACCCAAATGGCTCGCGAACTTGGCGTAACCCAGAAGACTGCATGGTTCCTAGCTCAGCGCATTCGTGAAACTTGGCTCAAGGACCGCGACGATCACATGGACGGCCAAATGCAGGTTGATGAAACCTATGTGGGAGGTCGCGAAAAGAACAAGCACGCCAGCAAGAAACTGAACGCAGGGCGTGGGGCGGTTGGCAAGACTGCTGTTGTGGGTGTTCGAGACGAAAACGGCGAAGTTCGCGCGGTTGTCGTTGAGAACACCAAAGCCAGCACCCTTGAGCGGTTTGTTCGCGATCATTGCCGCACTGGCGCGACCATCGTAACCAATACACACGGCGGCTATATCGGCCTAGAAGGCGCTGGCTATCGCCACATTCGCATCAATCACTCTGCAGGTGAGTATATCCGCGACATGGCCCACACCAACGGAATCGAAAGCTTCTGGTCGCTGCTCAAGCGCGGCTACATCGGTATCTATCACTATATGGGCGCCAAGCACCTGCACCGCTATGTGAAGAAGTTTTCCTTCCGCCACAACACTGCAAAGATCGGCACGATGAACTTCATCGATCTTACCATTTCGCGCATGGCCGAAAAGCGCCTGACCTATAAAGGACTGATCAATGCCTGAGAAAAGAGACACGATTGAACCGATTGATGCGTCCTTTGACGAGGTAGTTGGTGCCGTAGCGCCACCTGCAGAAAAGGAGGATCGGGACGGCGTTCCAGGCTCGGAATATCACATCAAGAACATGCCACAGGAAGAGATCGACAAGCTTCCGTTCGCCAAGTGGCGCGGCAAGATAGACCTCGGTGGCGACGAACTTGACTGCTATGTGCTCAATGATGAGACCAGGGTGATCTCCTCCGGTTCAACCACCCGCGCCATTGCTAATGTGGAGCGAGGAAGCCTGCAGGACTATATAGGCCAGAAGGCACTTAACCCTTTCATTGATAAAGATAAAGTGCTGCAGGAAACTATTCGATTTTCCATTCCCGGAACGCAGTGGGTAGCCATCGGGATCACGACTGAGCACTTTGAACTTATTTGTCGCGGCTATGTTCGCGCCCTCTATGAGGGGGCCAACCTAACCGACAGACAACGTGAAATTGCCATAAAATGCGCCATGCTTACCGCAGGCCTGACGCGCACGGGCCTTGATGCACTGATCGACGAAGCCACTGGATACCAGTATGAGCGCGCGGAAGACGCCCTTCAGGTCAAGGTGCGAGCATTTATTGCGGATGAATTGCGCGATTGGGAGAAGACCTTTCCGGACGAACTATGGGAAGAATTTGGGCGTCTTACTGGTTGGGCCACTCCCCTGCAAACACGCCCCAAATGGTGGGGAAAGTTGGTCATCGAATCGATCTACGACACCTTGGATCCGGAGGTGGCAGCGTATCTAAAGGAGAACAAGCCTCCTGCAGGAGTTCACTGGCACAGGCAATTGACCGAGAACTTAGGAGTTCGGCAGCTTGTCTCTCGTTGCTGGGAAGTTGTTGGCATGGCGAAAACCTGTGAGGACATCCACGAACTGCGTCAGCGCGTTGCACAACACTATGGCAAGAAGCCCGTGCAGCTAACTCTTTATCTCAAGCCAACTAGGAGATGATTCGGAGCGCCCCGCTTGATTTTAGCGGGGCGATCTAAATTCGGCTAGTTAGGTATATAGCCCCCAAAATTACCCAGGCTTGCCCGTCCCCTTCCCGCAAATCCTTGATAACGGGCGACGGCGACCTGGTCACCGACTTCAACACGGGCGCGGATCAGGCCAACCGCGATTTCATCGACCTGTCGGGCTTTTACAACGACAGGAACCTGGCCATCTGGAACGCCGCCAATCCCGGCCAGCAATACGCCACGGCGCTTGGCTGGCTGCGCGCCGACCAGGCGGATGGGCGGCTGGATTTCCTGAGCGGCCAGAACGGCCTGCCCAAGCTGGACATGGTCCTGCAGAACGCGGGCGCGGCGGTGGATGGGGGTTCCCTGGACCAATCCAACACGGGCGTGGTCTGCTTCGGGGCGGATGCGCTGATCCTGACCGACCGGGGGCCGGTCGCGGCGGGCAGCCTTCAGGTGGGCGATCTGGTGGTGACCCGCGACGCGGGCCTGCAGCCGATCCGCTGGATCGGCAGGCGCGTCCTGGACCGGGCCCACCTTGAGGCCGCGCCGAACCTGCGCCCGATCCGCATCGCCGCGGGGGCCCTGGGCAAGGGCATCCCCGAGGCCGACCTGATCGTCTCGCCCCAGCACCGCGTCCTGATCCGCTCGCGCATCGCGCAAAAGATGTTCGGCGCAGGCGAGGTCCTGGTCGCGGCCAGGCAGCTTCTGCTGGTCGAGGGGATCGACATCGCCACGGATCTGGAGGCGGTCACTATGTCCACGTCCTGTTCGACGATCACCAGGTGGTCTGGTCCAACGGCGCAGAAACCGAGTCGCTGCATCCGGGCCGGCAGGCGCTGAGCATGGTGGGCCAGGCCGCGCGCGAGGAGATCTTCGCACTGTTCCCCGAGTTGCGCGACGCGGACAGCGCCCGCCCCGGCGCAAGGCCCATGGCCTCGGGCCGCATGGGCCGCAAGCTGGCCATGCGCCACGCCCAGAACAGCAAGCCCCTGGTGGCCTGACAGGGCGGCAACGGCGAAAAGAAGAAGACCGGCTCAAGGGCCGGTCTTTTCGGACCCGGACATGAACCCCGCATCCGCATGATCGGCGGATGCGGGGTTTTTGCGTGACCGGGTTAAGACCCCGCCGAGTGGCGTCAGGAAAAGGCCGCTGCCGCCATGGGGGCGGCAGCGGCCATGAGCATCGCGCGCCTTCGGTGGCAGGCAGCCGGGCTAAGCTGCCGGTCAGCCGCAGAACACGCGGGTGACACGGCCCTTGGCGTCCAGCTCGAAATTCGCGCGCTCGGGGCGGTGGTCCATGGTCACGGGGCTGTTGGGCTGGATGATGCGCGCCCCCGGCAGGGCCGTGGCCTGGACCTCCTCCTGGCTCCGGCCCAGGAAGCGGGCGGACAGATCGGCCTCGTCGCAGGCGGCCGTGGGCGGGACCGCGGGCGGGGTGGCGGCGGGCTCCATCTTGCAGGCGGCGGCAAGAAGGACGAGGGGCAGGACAAGCATGAGGCGCATGGGCAATCCATCTGACGGAAAAAAGCGCATCAGACCGCAGGATACCGCCGGATGCAAGACGCCGCGCGGCATTGCCCCCGCCCGCGCCATTGCCTAGTTGTCCCGGAAAACAACCAAAGGAATTCCGCATGTTGCGCGCACCCCTTTCCATCGCCGCCCTGGCCTCGGCCCTGTTTCTTGCCGCCTGCCTGGAAAGCGAGTCCGACACCGCGCAGGACGGCGCGGCCACGGCCGCCAGCCTTCAGGGCGGCGAATGGACTGTCGAGGACATCGGCGGCCAGGGCATCATCGACAATTCCCATGTGACGCTGGCCTTCGGGGCCGACGGCCGGCTGTCCGGCAATGCCAGCTGCAACAGCCTGACCGCGACCTATACCGTCGAGGGCGGCAAGATTGCCATCGCGTCCCCCGGCCTGACCCGCATGGCCTGCCCGCCCGCGCTGATGGACCAGGAACGCAAGCTGGTGGCGCTGCTGGAAACGGTCTCGGCCTTCCGCATCGACAACAGCGGCGCGCTGGTGCTGGACGGCGCATCCGGCAAGCAGATCACCGCGCGGCGCTGACAAGGGTCCTGGGACGCCGCGTGGAGGCCTTCCACGCGGCGTCCTGCCGGAAGTCCGCCCCATCGGCACCGGACAACAGCGTCAGGCCTTTGCCGCCTTTGCCATGGTCAGCGCCAGATCCTCAATCATGTCCTCCTGTCCGCCGACCATGCCGCGCCTGCCCATCTCCAGCAGCAGGTCGCGCGCCGGCACACCATAGCGTTTCTCGGCCCGTTCCGCGAACAGCAGGAACGAGGAATAGACCCCTGCATAGCCCAGGATCAGCGAACTGCGGTCCACGCGGATCGGGCGTTCCATCATCGGCACCACCAGATCCTCGGCCGCGTCCAGAACCTTGAACAGGTCGACGCCGGTTTCCACCCCCATGCGGTTGAAGACGGCGACCAGCTGTTCGGTCGCGGCATTGCCCGCGCCCGCGCCAAGGCCCGCCAGCGCGCCGTCGATGCGGTTCGCGCCCGCCGCCACCGCCGCCACCGAATTGGCGATGCCCATGCCCAGGTTGTGGTGGCCGTGAAAGCCAAGCTCGGTTTCGGGCTGCAGGGCCGCGCGCAGGGCCGCAATGCGCGCGGTCACGCCGTCGGGCAGCAGATAGCCGGCGGAGTCGGTGCAATAGATGGTCCGGGCGCCATAGCCTTCCATCAGCAGGGCCTGTTCGACCAGCTTTTCCGGCGGGGCGCGGTGGGCCATCATCAGGAAGCCCACGGTATCCAGCCCGGTCTTGGCCGCATAGGTGATGTGCTGTTCGGCGCAATCGGCCTCGGTGCAGTGGGTTGCGATCCGCACGCCCGAGATGCCGCAGTCCATCGCCTCTTTCAGGGTGTCCACGGTTCCGATCCCCGGCAGCAGCAGGGCCGAGATCCTGGCCTGCTTCATCTGCGGCACGACGGCGCGCAGATAATCCATGTCGCTGTGCGCGGCGAAGCCATAGTTGACCGAGGATCCGCCAAGGCCGTCGCCATGGCTCACCTCGATCCAGGGCAGGCCCGCGTCGTCGGCGGCGGTCGCCACCGCGACCATCTGGTCCAGCGACATCTGGTGGCGGACGGGGTGCATCCCGTCGCGCAGACTCATCTCGTGCAGGGTGACCTTGCGGCCCTGGATATCCGTCATGTCAGCCATTCCTCAGTTCCGCGCCGGCAGCACGAAGTTTCCCTTGTCCGCTTCCTCGGCGAACAGCTCGGCGGTCCGCAGGGCGGCCGCCGTCATGATGTCGAGGTTGCCCGCGTATTTCGGCAGGAAATCCCCCAATCCCTCGACCTCCAGGAAGATCGAGACGCGGTTTCCGTCAAAGACCGGCCCGTTCACCAGCTTGTAGCCGGGGACATATTTCTTCACCTCTTCCAGCATGGCCTGGACGCTGGCGGTGATCCGGTCGCGGTCGGGCGCGCCTTCGGTCAGAACATGGACCGTGTCGCGCATCAGCAGGGGCGGCTCGGCCGGGTTGACGATGATGATGGCCTTGCCCGTCCTGGCGCCGCCCACGGCCTCGATGGCGCGGGCGGTGGTGCGGGTGAATTCGTCGATGTTCCTGCGCGTCCCCGGCCCCACCGATCTTGACGACACCGAGGCCACGATCTCGCCGTAAGCCACCGGCTGGACCCGGCTGACGGCGGCGACCATGGGGATGGTGGCCTGTCCGCCGCAGGTGACCATGTTCACGTTCATGCGCAATTCGCGCGCATGATGCGCCAGGTTCACCGGCGGCACGCAGAAGGGCCCGATGGCGGCGGGCGTCAGGTCGATCATCACCACGCCCAAGTCGTTCAGCTTGCGCGAATTCTCGGCGTGGACATAGGCCGAGGTCGCATCGAAGGCCACGCGGATGTCGTCGGCCAGGACATGATCCAGGATGCCGTCCACGCCCGCGGCGCAGGTCTTGACGCCCATGGCCGCGGCGCGCCTGAGGCCTTCCGAGGTCGGGTCGATCCCCACCATCCAGACCGGCTCGATCCAGTCGGACCGCTTCATCTTCATCAGCAGGTCGGTGCCGATGTTGCCGGGGCCGATGATGACGGCCCTGAGTTTCTTGTTCATGCGCGGTTCCTTCGCGTTACATTCCGAACAGGGCGGGCAGCCCCAGCGACAGCGCGGGGACATAGGTGATCAGCATCAGCAGCAGGATCATCACCGCCAGCGGCCCGACGGCGCCCTTCACCACCGTTTCCAGCGGGCGGCCCGAGATGCGCGAGGCCACGAACAGGTTCACCCCCACCGGCGGCGTCACCATGCCGATGGCAAGGTTGACGATCATGACGATGCCGAAATGCTCGGCGCTGATGCCCAGGGCGGTGGCCAGGGGCAGCAGGATCGGCGTCAGGATGATGATCGCGGCGATGGTTTCCATGAAGGTGCCGACGACCAGCAGGATCACGTTCACGGCCAGCAGCAGCAGCCAGGCCTGGTCGATGGTGGCGGTGATCGCGTTCGACAGGGCCATGGGCACGCCCTCGATCGCCAGGGCGCGGCCGAAGATCGTGGCCGTGCCCACGATCAGCATGATCGTGGCCGAGGTCAGCGCCGAACCCGCGACGATGCGGTAAAGCGAGGCGAGGCCGATCTCGCGATAGATGAAGGCGCCGACGACAAAGCCGTAAAGGACGCCCACGGCCGCGGCCTCGGTCGGCGTGAAGATGCCGCCATAGATGCCGCCCAGGATGATGACCGGCACCAGAAGCGCCCATTTCGCCTCGTTCAGGATGGCAAGCTTCTGCCGCCCGCTCAGCCGTTCGGCAGAAGGCGTCAGGCCCTGCCGGCGGGCGTCGCGCCAGGCATGGGCGATCAGCGCCAGCCCGATCAGCAGTCCCGGAACGACCCCCGCCATGAACATCTTCGACACCGAGACATTGGCCGAGGTGGCATAGATCACCATCGGGATCGACGGCGGGATGATGACCCCCAGCGACCCCGCGCTGGCCACAAGGGCCGCCGACCGGCCCGGGTGATAGCCGTCCCGGGCCATGGCGGGCAGCAGGATCGTGCCCACGGCCGCCACGGTCGCGGGCCCCGAGCCCGAGATGGCCGCGAAGAACATGCAGGTCACGACCGAGATGATCGCAAGCCCCCCGGTATAGCGCCCGAAGAACATCCGGCCCACATCGACCAGCCGCCGGGAAAGGCCCCCCTGCCCCATCAGGTCGCCCGCCAGGATGAAGAAGGGCACCGCCATCAGCGGAAAGCTGTCGATGGACGTGACCAGCCCCTGCGGCACATAGGAGCCCGACACCTTGCCCGAGACGAGCAGCGCGACCGTCGAGGCGATGCCCAGCGATATGGCGATCGGCACCGACAGAAGCAGAAGAACGGCCAGAAGGCCGAACAGCGTCAGCGAGATCATGGCCTGACCCCCGCGTCCGGCCCGTGCAGTTCGGCGGCGATGCGCTGGACCAGCCGCAGCACGGTCAGGGCAAAGCCCGTCAGCGGGGCCAGATAGACGACGCCCATGGGGATGCCGAGGGACGCCGATTTCTGGCCGAAGCGGAAGGTCTTCTCGACCATGAACCAGCCCTGGTACATCACATAGAGGGCGAAGGCCGCGAAGATCAGATGCGCCAGAATCCGCGCCGCGGCCCGCCCGCCCGCCGGCAGAAGATCGGTCAGCATCGTCACCCGGATATGGGCGTCGCGCTGCACCGCAAGGGCGATCCCCAGATAGGTCGCCCAGATGAAGAAATAGCGCGCCAGTTCCTCGGACCAGGACAACGACGCCCCCATGACATAGCGCATGAAGATCTGCAGTCCGATCAGAAGCGACATCGCCGCCATGAGAAGGACGATGGCCGCCTCCTCGAAATGCTCGTTGATGAGCTTGATCATGTGATATCCCGACATTCCGCGCCGCGGCCCCCGGGCTGCGGCGGAAGAACGGCCCCGGCTGGAACCAGAGCCGTGGCGGCCTTATTTCCTGCCGGTCGCGGCCAGCAGGCGGTCGACCAGGTCGGCCCCCGCCTTTTCACGCACCAGATCGACGATGGGCGCGACGCGGGCGGCAAAGGCTTCCTTCTGCGCGGGTTCCAGATCGACAAAGGTCACGTCCGTCATCGCGGCCTCGGCCCGGACATCGGCCTCGGCGGCCAGGCCGCGCTGATAGGCGGTTGCGTCCCGGACGGCCTGGTCGAAGATCGCCCGGTCCCCGTCGGACAGGGCGGCCAGCTTCTCGGGGCTCGCCAGCAGCGGCCAGGGCGAATAGATGTGGTTCGTCTTGACGATGTATTTCTGAACCTCGTTGAACTTCATGTCGTAGAACAGGTTGATCGGCCCTTCCTGCGCGTCGAAGGTGCCCTGCTGCAAGGCGGTGAACAGTTCGTTGAAGGCCAGCGGCGCGGGGTTCGCGCCGATCGCGCGCCAGGCCGCGATATGGACCTCGTTTTCCATGGTGCGCATCTTGACGCCCGCCAGATCCTCGGGCGAATGGACCTCCTTGGCAGAGGTGGTCAGCTGGCGGAAGCCGTTTTCCCAATAGCCGAGGCCCACGATGCCCGAGCTTTCCAGGCCCGCCAGGATCTCCTGTCCGATCTCTCCGTCCAGCACGTCATGGGCCTGTTCGCGGCTGTCGAACAGGAAGGGGATGTCAAAGGCGAAAAAGGCGGGCGCGAAGGACGCCACCGGGGCCGAGGACACGAAGGTCAGGTCCACGTTGCCGAACTGGATGTTCTCGACCGCCTCGCGTTCGCCCCCAAGCTGGGCCGAGGGGAAGATCTCCAGCCCCACGCGCCCCTCGGTCTTCTCGCGCAGCTCCTTGTCCAGGAACTCCAGCGCCTTGTGCCCGGTCGAGGTGGTGGCCGAGGCATGGGCCGCGCGGAACAGCACCTCGGGTTCGGCAAGGGCGGGCGCGGCGGTCAGGGCGCAGAACAGCGCCGCCGACAGGACCGCCGGTGCCGCCGGGCGGCGCAGGAACGGCGTGGAATGGTGAAATGACATGGCGTCCTCCCTGTCCGGCGTGCGGTCCCTCTGCCGCGACGCCGAAGGCTGGTTGCGAGACATCGCAGATGCCCGGCTCCTCCGTGCCCGCACCGTCTCTCGGGGACCATGGGTGGCGGAACGCGTGCCCAATGTCAACTTGTGAAATTGATTTGCAATATATGAGAATAGATGCAAGGAAATGCCCCGATCGAAGGGGAATGGGAATGATGCCGCAAAGCGAAGATCGCGCCTTTGTCGAAGGACTTGCCGCCGTCCTGGGCCGGGGACGGCTGAAGACGGGCGCTGACATCCCCGAGGCCTGCCTGCACGACTGGAGCGCCGAGCGCGGCGGCACGCCCCTGGCCCTGGTGACGCCGGACAGCACGGAACAGGTGTCGGCGGTCCTGCGCCTCTGCCACGCGGCGGGGGTGCCGGTGGTGCCGCAGGGGGGACGGACCGGGCTTGCCGGGGGCGCCGTGCCTTCGGAGGGCGCGGTGCTTCTGTCGCTTGCCGCCATGAACCGGATCGAGGAGATCGACACCACCTCGGGCCTGATGGTGGTGCAGGCGGGCTGCGTCCTGCAAACCCTGCAGGAGGCGGCGGCGGCGGCGGGGCGCAGCTTCCAGCTTGATCTGGGCGCGCGCGGATCGGCGCAGATCGGCGGCAACATCGCCACCAATGTCGGGGGAAACCGCGTCATCCGGTACGGCATGGCGCGCGACCTGGTCCTGGGGCTGGAAGTGGTGCTGGCTGACGGCACCGTGCTGCCGATGATGAACCGGATGCCCAAGAACAACGCAGCCCTGGACCTGAAGCATCTGTTCATCGGATCCGAGGGCACGCTGGGGGTCATCACCCGGGCCGTGCTGCGGCTGCATCCCCGCGTGGCGGGCGCCAATGCCGCCCTGGTCGCCCTGTCGGGTTTCCCTGACGCGGCGGGCCTGCTGGCCCATGCGCAGGAGGTGCTGTCCGGACGGCTGACGGCCTTTGAACTGATGTGGGCCGATTATTACAACGCCGTGCTGGCGGTCACCGGACGCCGTCCGCCGCTAGCGGAAGGTCATCCAGTCTATGCGCTGGTCGAGATGCAGGGCGCTGATCCCGACGGGGACCGCGATGCGTTCCAGGCCATGCTGGAAGGCGCCTTCGAGGCCGGTCTTGTCCGTGATGCCGCAATCGCCATGTCGCAGCGCGAGGTGGATGACTTCTGGGCCCTGCGCGACGGGGTGGCCGAGATCCTGTCGCACCGGGCGACCACGATCAACTTCGATGTCTCGGTTCCCCTGGCCCGCATCGGCGATTGCGTGGACGACATCCGGGCCGCCCTGGAAGGCCGGTTCCCCGACCTGCAGGTCATCTTCTTCGGCCATGCGGGCGACAGCAACATCCACCTGGTCGCCGGCCCCATCGAGACGGTCGATCCGACGGGCCATGCCATCGAAGCCGCCGTTTATGACCTTGTCCGCAGCCATGGCGGTTCCGTTTCGGCGGAACACGGGATCGGTCTGCACAAGAAGCCCTGGCTGAGCTATTCCCGCACGCCCGCGGAACTGGACCTTCTTCGCCGCATGAAAACGATGCTGGACCCGCAGGGGATCCTGAACCCCGGCAAGGTGATCTGAAGGGTCAGGTCAGGGCCGGTCCGGGCTTCTGTGGCCCAGGCCTGCGGAAATCCGGCTTGCGGCGGATTTCACCTCGGCGATCAGGGACTGCATCCTCGGCCCGCTCATGTGCTCGGTCGTCGAGGAGACCGAGATCGCCGCCACGATCCGGCCCGTGGCATCGCGCACCGGGGCTGCCACGCAGCGGATCGAGGCCTCGTCCTCGCCCAGGTCGAAGGCGAAGCCGCCTTCCTGGTAGTGGCCCAGCCGTTCCAGCCAGACCTCCTGCGGCACCGGATGGTTCATCAGGTGACGGTCGCTTTGGTAAAGGGCGGCAAGCTCGGCCCTGCTCCGGTCCAGGATCAGGGCCTTTCCCACCCCGGTCGAGATCACCGGCTTGCGCCCGCCCACCCGCGACGAGATCTCGACCGCGCGGCTGCCGCTCAGCTTGTCCAGATAGCTGACCTCGCCGTTTTCCAGCCGCGCCAGGTGAACGGTGTCGCCCGTGCTGGCCGACAGCTCCTCCAGCCAGGGCCGGGCGTGGCGGACCAGATCCACCCGGGAATGGGCGGCAAAGCCCAGTTCGATCAGGCGCGGGCCCAGGGTGACGCCGCGCGTGTCGGTCAGCTTCAGGTAACGCCGCGCCACCAGGACGGACACCAGCCGGTGGACCGTGGAATAGGTCAGCTGCGTGGCGCCCGCGATTTCCGCGATGGTCGCGGGCCCGTCCGCGACCGCATCGATGATTTCCAGGCCGCGCACAAGCGTCTGGCTGCGCTGAGGCCCCTCCGCCGTGGCGCCCTTGCGACGGGTTTGCTGGTTCGGCGCATTGTCCTGCATGATGGCCCCGGTGAACGATCCCCCATCGTAGAAAGTCGGGGGGGAAGTTCCAAGAGACATCCCCCGGTTCTCGTGGCTTTCGGGGGCGGCGGGCCGGACGGCGCGGGCCGCCAGCCGCATCTTCAGCAAGGCGGCCTTTTAGGGATGCTGCGGATGACGATCCGCTAGCATTGTCCCAGCATCCAGCGCCGGGATGTGGGCGGCGCCTTTGTCCTGCACAGGGTGCAGCCGCAACTGGGAAGGTGGCCGCGCTTGACCACCCGGGGCTCTGCCGACGTGGCCTCGGCCCGGCGTTCGGCCCCGCGCAAGCCGCTGGACAGGGTGCTGACCTGCGGCAGGGCGGGCAGCACCCCGGCCACGGTTCCGCACCGGGGACAGGGGGCACCGTCACGGCTGGCCTGATAGCTCATCCAGCCGTTGAAGATGCCGTGTTCAGGACAGGCGAAGTCATAGATGGGCATGGCGCATTCCTTACATCACTCCGTCAAGCATCAGGAAACCGGGCAGCCAGCCGGTCAGGATGCCGGCCAGCAGCGTCACCCAGGCGGTGGCCCGCAGGATCGGCCGCCCCAGGGCCAGCAGCAGGAAATACATGAACCACAGCACGCCCCAGACCAGCCAGTTGCCGGCCAGCCACAGCTCTGCGGGCGATCCGGCGGCGGCGAGGGCGCGCAGGAAGACGGGCACCGTGGTCAGCGCCACGAACAGGCTGAACCAGCCCAGACCCCGGCCGTCCACCGCCACAAGCCGGTTGTGGGCGACCCAGAAATAGGTCGTGCTGAACATCAGCGTCAGCGCCGCCGCCCGCACCGACTGCGGGTCGGCCCCGGGACCGAAGGCGCCTTGGACCACCACGCCCCCCGCGACCAGCCCCGAGACCACGTTGATCACCACGATCTCGCGGTCCTCGATCCTGCCCATGAGCCACAGCCCGTTCAGAAACAGGACCGCGCCAACATAGAACAACAGAAAACCAAGCAGCATGGACTTGCCTCCCGTGGAACAGCGCGCGCCCCTGGATCGGGGGGCGCGCGCATCAAGCCGTCAGCTTGTCCGCGCGACCGACACCTCGGGCACCGAACGCTTGGGCCCGTCGCCGTTGGGCCGGATGTCGAAGTCGAAGATGGCCGTGGGAATGGCCAGGGTGGCGCAGACGTTGGGGATGTCCACGATGCCGGCGATGCGGCCCTCGACCGGGGCGGTGCCCAGGATCATGTAGGCCTGTTCGCCCGAATAGCCGAACTTCTTGAGGTATTCGATGGCGTTCAGGCAGGCCCGGCGATAGGCGACATGGGCATCGAGATAATATTGCTCGCCGGTATGCTCGTCGACCGAGATGCCCTCGAAGATCAGATAGTCGTCGAAATGCGGGTCGATGGGGGATGGCCGGAAGATCGGGTTGATGACCCCGTACTTGGCCATCCCGCCCTTGATGATCTCGACCTTGATCTCGATCCAGCCGGCCATCTCGATGGCGCCGCAGAAGGTGATCTCGCCATCACCCTGGCTGAAATGGATATCGCCCATCGAAAGGCCGCCGCCCTTCACATAGACGGGGAAATAGACCTTGGAGCCGCGCGACAGATTCTTGATGTCGCAGTTGCCGCCGTGTTCGCGCGGGGGCACGGTCCGCCAGGCTTCCTCGGCCGCGCGCTGTGCGGCGGTGCCGCTCATCTCGCCCATCAGGGCGGTCGCGGCATGGGGCGGGGCGGCCAGGGGCGGAACGCGGTCGGGATCGGTGGCGATCAGGGCGGCTTCGCGCCGGTTCGCCTCGGCCAGCAGCTTGTGATCGGGAAGACAGCCGATCAGGCCCGGATGGATCAGGCCCGGATAGCGCACCCCGGGAATATGGCGCGAGGTCGTATAGATCCCCTCGAAGTCCCAGATCGACTTGGTGGCCTGCGGGTAATGTTCGGTCAGGAAGCCGCCGCCGTTTTCCTTGGCGAAAAGGCCGTTGAAGCCCCACCGCGATTCTGGCAGCGCGCCGATGTCGAGGATGTCCACCACCAGCAGATCGCCCGGCTCGGCCCCCTCGAAGCCGAATGGCCCCGACAGGTAATGCACCCGCGTCAGATCGACATCGCGAATGTCGTTGGCACTGTCGTTGTTGCCGATCTGGCCGCCGGTCCAGTCATAGCATTCGACGCGCAGGACCTCGCCGGGCTTGAAGGTCTCGACCATCGGAATGTCGGGATGCCAGCGGTTGTGCGGCTTTTGCGTGGCCTCTTCCGGGGCCGTGTTCAGATCGACCTTGAATACGGTTCTCGACATCTTCTCCTCCCTGCTTGCGGGCCGGCGGGCGGCCGGTCACAGGAGGCAGGGTGGAACCGTCATGTAATCGCCATGCATGGCAAAACCCCGCGGATTGTAATTTCATGTAACTGGTGATCGCGAGGGGAACCCCAGGGGAGGCAGCATGAACAGGCAGGGCGATCCGGGGGATGGGGGCGGGCCGCCGCGGATCGCGCCGGGCTTTCCCGGAATGGAGCCCGCCCCGCGCAGCTATCAATCCTGGGTCGCGGACGAGACGATCGAGGATTACGCCCTGCGCTATGCGCCCGCCAGCCACCGCCGCTGGCGCCCCGCCACCATCACCCATACCGCGCTTGGCGGCATCTCGTTCCTGGCGCTCGAGGCCATCGGGGCCGCGCTGACCATTTCGTGGGGGGTGCATGTGACCGTGGTGGCGGTGGTGATCGCCTCGCTCTTCATCTTCGTGACGGGTCTGCCCATCGCCTATCACGTGGCCCGGTCCAATGTGGACATGGATCTGCTGACCCGCGGGGCCGGTTTCGGCTATATCGGATCGGCGATCACCTCGCTGATCTATGCGACATACACCATCATCTTCTTCGCGCTCGAAGGGGTGATCATCGGCCAGGCGTTGCTGGTCTGCTTCGGCCTGCCGCTGCCGCTGGGCTATCTGTTGTCGGCGCTGGCGATCCTGCCCGTCGCCTCGCGCGGGATGACGGCCATCTCGCGCTTTCAGGTGGTGACCCAGCTGCCCTGGATCGTGCTTGCCCTGCTGCCCTTCGCCGCCATCGTCTGGACCGAACCCGATGCGGCGGCACGCTGGCTGGCGGCGCCGGGCCCCGCCTTCAGCCTGCTGTCCCTGGGCGGCGCCATCGGGGTGCTGTGTGCCCTGACACTGCAGATCGGCGAGCAGGCGGATTACCTGCGCTTCCTGCCCCCGCGCGAGGCGACGTCGCGTGCGGGCTGGTGGGGCGCGCTGATCCTGGCCGGGCCGGGCTGGATCCTGATCGGCGGCACCAAGGTGCTGATGGGAAGCTTTCTGGCCTGGCTTGCCATGGGCGACGGCATGGCCCCCGACTTCGCCGCCGAGCCGATCGGCATGTTCTGGCACGCCTACGAATACCTGTTCGGCCCGCGCACGGCGCTGCTGGTGGCGACGGCCTATATCGTGCTTGCGCAGGTGAAGATCAACGTGACCAATGCCTATGCCGGATCGCTGGCGCAGTCGAACTTCTTCCTGCGGGTGGCGCGCTATCATCCGGGGCGGCTGATCTGGCTGCTGATCCATGTCGCGATCAGCTGCACGCTGATGCTGATGGGCGTCTTCGCCACGCTCGAGGCGGTGCTGGCGATCTATGCCAGCCTGGCGCTGGCCTGGCTGGGGGCGATCTTTGCCGATCTTGCGGTGCTCAAGCCGCTGCGGCTCAGCCCGGCGCGGATCGAGTTCCGGCGGGCCCATCTGCCCGATTTCAACCCGGTCGGCTGCGGCGGCATGGCGGTGGGCGCGTTGACGGGGCTGGCACTTCACGCCGGTCTTGCCGGGCCGATGGCGCAGGCCTGGTCGGCGCCGATCGCCTTTGCCCTGTCGCTTGCCGCGGCCACCTGCCTGGGGCTGATCCGCCGCGGGCAGGGCTTCATCGCGCGAGAACCGCATGTGTTCCGCAACCGCGACACCTGCGACTGCGCCATCTGCAGCCACGGCTATGCGACCGGCGACATGGCCTATTGCACCTTCTACGAACGGCCGATCTGCTCGCTCTGCTGCAGCCTCGAACCGCATTGCCGGGACTTCTGCAAGCGCGGCCGCGCGCCCGGATCGCTCGACCCCGCCGCGCCGGACCTTCGCCTGCGCCGGATGCCGCCGCGCCTTGGCCGGCTGGCCTTGCAGGTGGCGGTGGTCTTCGTGCTGCTGATGGCCGGCCTGGGAATGCTGTATCTGGTCGCGCGGCATCTGGCCGCGAACCTGCATGACCGGCAGGTGCTGACGCATGTGCTGCTGGGCTCGGTGCCGCTTCTGGCGCTGCTGGCCTTCTGGGCCGTGATGGCGAACGAACGGCGGCGCCTGACCGAAGAAGACCTGATCGACGCGCTGCGCCGCCTTGGCCTGACGCAGCGCGAACTGGCGATCCGGCAGCGGCTGGCCGCCATCGGCGAGGTTGCCGCCACGATCAGCCACGAGTTGCGCAATCCCCTCGGCACCATCGCCAGTTCGGTCGAGGTGATCTCGCGCGGCCCTGGCCTTGGGCCCGAGGCCGCCGACGATGTCCAGCGCATCCGGCGCAACATCACGCGCTGCAGCCGCATCATCGACATCCTTCTGGACTTTGCCCGGCAGGGCGCGCACGAAACCGTCTCGATCGACCTGCGCGACTGGCTGGACGGGCTTCTGGTCGATCATCCCGCCGCGTCCCGGATCGCCCTCGAGGTTCCGGCCGGAATGAGGCTGCGCTGCGATCCGGCGCGGCTGCAGTTCGCCATTCGCAACCTGATCGAGAACGGCCTGCACGCGGCGGAATCCGTTCCCGGCCGGGTGCCGCGCGTCACCCTGCGGGTCATGCGCGAGGGCGCGCGCACCATCCTCGAGGTCGAAGACAACGGCCCCGGCCTTGCCCCTGAAATCGAGGCGCGGGCCTTCGATCCCCTGGTCACGACCAAGGAAGCGGGGGTTGGACTGGGGCTGTCGCTGGTGCGCCGCGTGGCCGAACTGCACGGCGGCGACGCCTGGATCGCGCAAAGCGGCCCCCAGGGCACGGTGATGCGCCTCAGCCTTGCCGAGCCGTGATGGCGCGGCGGCTGCTGATCATCGACGACGACGCCGATTTCGCGGTGTCGATGTCGCGCGCCCTGGCGCTGGAGGGCGTGGGCTGCCGCATCGCGCCGGACGGGGCGACGGCATGGGCCATGCTCGAATCCGAGCCGGTCGACGTGGTGCTGATCGACATCCGCCTGCGCGCCGAGGACGGGACCGAGCTGGCGGCGCGGCTTTGCGCGCGCCATCCCGGCCTGGTCATGGTGATCATGACCGCCTATGCCTCGGTTGACAGCGCCATTGCCGCGCTGAAGGCGGGTGCCTACGACTATCTGCGCAAGCCCTTTTTCCTGGACGAGCTGATGCGGGCGCTTCAGCGCTGCTTCCAGCTGGTGGATTTGCGCGCGGCCATGGCGCGGGCGGAACGCGAGCTGGCATTGATGCGCCAGATCGAGGCCACCTCGCAACTGGCGGCGGGGCTGTCCCATGATTTCAGGAACATGCTGGCCGTCGTCCGTGCCAATCTGGCGGTGATCGCCGAACGGTTGCCGCCTGGGGACAGCCTGCAACCCTATGCCGGCGATGCGCTGGAGGCGGCGGTGACGGCGGGCGATCTGGTCACCCGGCTGATGGGCTTTGCCCGCCAGCCGTCCCGGCCGCCCGAGCTTCAGGACATGCGCCTGCCGGTCAGGACCGCCGCGGCCATGCTGGCGCGCACGCTTTGCGCCGGGATGCGGATCGACTGCGACCTGCCGGACGCGCCCCTGCTGGTCGCGGTCGATGCAGGGGGGATCGGCACCGCCGTGGTCAACCTGCTCATCAACGCGCGCGATGCGACCGAGGGTCGTGGCCGGGTGCGCCTGACGCTGCGCCACGTCTGGCGCGGCGGGGACTATGCCCGCCTGACGGTCGAGGATGACGGCCCCGGCTTCGATCCCGGCGGGCTGGAACGGGCGCTGGAGCCCCTGTTCACCACCAAGTCTGAGGGAACCGGATTGGGCCTGCCGATGATCCAGCAGCTGGCGCTGCTCAGCGGCGGAGAGTTCCGCATCGGCAATGCCGAAGGGGGCGGCGCGCGCGCCGTGCTGGACCTGCCCTGCCTGCCCCCGGGGACCGCGCCGGGTCAGGGCCCGGGCGAGAACATGTAGCCCATGCCGCGGATGGTGCGGATGCGGCCGTCAGGACCGCTGTCGCCCAGCTTGCGCCGGATCTTGCCGATCATCACGTCGACCGAGCGGTCATAGGGCGACCAGGACCGGCTGACGGTCAGATCCAGCAGCTGGTCGCGGGTCAGCACGCGGCCCGGCCGTTGCGCCAGCACGCTCAGCAGGCTGAACTCCTGTGTGGTCAGGGCCTGCACGCGGCCCTGCGCATCGCGCAGCACGCGGGCATCGAGATCCAGCATCCAGCCGTCGAACCCGATCCGCCGCGCGCCCCCCTGCGGCGGCCCGCCCGGCCCCGGCAGGCGGCGCAGCACGGCGCGGATGCGGGCCAGCAGCTCTCGCGGCTCGAACGGCTTGACCAGGAAATCGTCGGCACCGATTTCAAGGCCGACAATGCGGTCAAGCGGTTCCTGCCGCGCTGAAAGAAACATCAGGCCGATGGCGTGATCCCGCCGCAGTTCGCGCGCCAGCGCATATCCATCCTCGCGCCCCGGCAGGCCCACGTCCAGCACCGCCAGATCGAACCGCCTGCCCGCCACAAGCCGGCGCATCCCGGCGCCATCATGCGCCGCCTCGACCTGATAGCCCTGATCGGTGAAATAACGGCACAGGAATCTGCTCAGCCCGCGATCATCCTCGACAAACAGCAGGCGCTGCGGCGCTTCTGCCTCGGGGTTTGAGCCCGACGTGCCGTTCTGGTGCAGGGTCATGGCGGTCCCTCGGTCGCTGGATGCGGGGGGTGCGTGCGGGCCTGTCTGTTGCAGCAGAGTAGCCAAGCCCGATCAACCTTTCCAGCCTCCTGCGCAGGCCGGCCATCCAGCGGACGGCTTGGTAAGGGGGTCGCCACAAGGCCATGCGGGCGGAACCGGATAGGCCTTGGTCCGGATCGGGTGATCCATGTTGAGGCCGGCGATGATGTCTTGGTGCTGCCCTGCATGGAGAAGACCGGCAGATCATCGGATGGGACAGGGACAATATCGATGCCTTCCAGTTCATCAAGGTGGATATCTTGGCCTGGAGCATGCTTGCCTGGCCCGCCGGCTGATCCCTTTGGCTGAGAGCTTGGGCAATGACGGTCCGCATGGGTTGAGGTGGCCTGCCCATGAATCTGGACAAGGCAGGCATGGGCGAGAACCTGCACACGATCCACGAATTCCAATACGCCGTCGCCCGGTCGCGCTGCGCCTATCTGCAACCGGATGCGTCAAACTGCGGCGGCATCACCGGCTGGTTGCGGGCGGCCCGGCTGTGCGCCGGGCACGGCATCCCGGTCTGCTCGCACGGAATGCAGGAACTGCATGTCAGCCTGGTCGGCGCGCAGCCCAATGCCGGCTGGGTCGAGGTCCATTCCTTTCCCATCGACCGATACACCACCCGCTCGCCGGTGCTGGACGGGCTGCACTGCGTCGCGCCCGACACCCCCGGCACGGGCGTCACCTTCGACCGGGCGCGCCTTGCGCCCCATGCCATCCCCTGCTGAAAGGCCCCTTCATGACCCATCACGCTGCCTTCTATCGCGGAAACCACCGCTTCGTCGTCGAACCCGTCGCCCCGCAACAGCCCGGACCCGGAGAGGTCGCGGTGGACATCGCCTTTGTGGGCATCTGCGGGACCGACATGCATGTCTTCCATGGCAACATGGATGCCCGCGTCGGGTTGAACCGGATCATCGGGCACGAGACATCGGGCCGCGTCGCCGCCATCGGCGAGGGCGTCGAGGGGCTGTCCCCGGGCGACAAGGTGGTGGTCCGCCCGCTGCATCCCTGCGGCGACTGCCCGGCCTGCGCGGCGGGCAGCAGCCATATCTGCCACAGGATGAAGTTCCTGGGCCTCTATACCGACGGCGCCATGCAGAGCCGCTGGATCGTGCCGGCCTTCACGCTGCACCGCCTGCCCGCAGACATGCCGCTGGACGTGGCGGCCATGGTCGAGCCGCTGGACGTCGCCGTCCACGACGTGCGCCGCGTCCGGCTGGCGCGCAGGGCCGGATCGTGATGGTCGCCATCCACGCCCAAAGGCCGCAGGTGGACCTGTTCCGCTTCTTCTGGCGCGAGATCGAGATGCTGGGCGCGCGCGTCTATCAGCCGCAGGATTACGACCGCGCGATCCAGATGATCGCCGAGGGCCTGCCCATCGCCCGCCTTGTCACCGACCGCCATCCCCTGTCGGGCGTGCAGGCCGCGTCCGACGCGCTGAACGGCAACGCGACCGCCATGAAGTCACTGATCGAGATCGGGGGCGCGGCATGAGCCTGTTCGACCGAGCATCCCGAGGCGTGGTGGGACTATGTGTCGGGCACGATCCTGACGGTGGACGGCGGCTGGATGGGCCGCTGAAATCGCGGGGCCGGGGCGGCCTTCAGGCGGGGGGCCTGACGCCCGTCAGCTCGCAGGCCGCCAGGAACAGCACGTCGACCCCCTTTGCAAGCTGGCCGAAATCCGTCCATTCCTGCGGCGCGTGCGAGATGCCGTCGCGGCTTGGCACGAAGACCAGCCCGGTCGGCGCGAAATCCGCAAAGATCATCGCGTCATGGCCCGCGCCGCTGACCATGGTCCGGCCTTGCAGCCCCAGCCTTTCGGCATGGCGCGTCAGCGCCGCGTGCAGGGGGGCGGACAGGGGCGTGGGGGCGGCGAAAAGCTGCTGTTCGATCTCGACCCCGAGCCCGTTGCCGCCCACCTGCTCGATCACCGCGCGGGTTTGCGCGATCAGGTCGGTGACGACGCCTTCCTCGGGTGCGCGGATGTCCACCGTGAAGCTGACCCGGTCGGGGATCACGTTGGCGCCGCCCGGCAGAACCTCCATCCGGCCCACGGTCAAGACGGCGTCGCGCCCGATGCGGCGGGCCAGGTCGGGCAGTTGGGCAAGGGCCGTGACCGCGCCCACCAGCGCGTCGCGGCGGTTCGCCATGGGCGTGGTGCCCGCATGGCCCGCCTGGCCGCGGAAGGTGGCCTTCAACTGCGCCAGCCCGACGATGCGGTCCACGATGGCAACGTCCTGCCCGTGGGCTTCCAGCACCGGCCCCTGTTCGATATGCAGTTCCAGAAAGACATGGATCGCGCCCGGCGCCAGCCGCGCCTGATGCGCGCGGGCCGGATCCAGGCCATAGGCGGCCAGGGCCTCGGCCGCCGTCACGCCCGCCCCATCCGCGATGTCGTGCAGGCGGGCGGCGTCCATCCGGCCCGTCAGGATGCGGGACGCCATCAGGCCGCCGCCGAAACGCGCGCCTTCCTCCTCGATCATGGCGATCACCTCGACCGGGCGGCCGGGGGTCAGGCCGTGCTGGCGGAACAGGGCCGCGACCTCGATCCCGGCCACGACCCCGGCGGGGCCGTCGAAGCGGCCGCCATGGGGCACGGAATCGAAATGCGACCCGATCACCACCGGGGCCAGCGCCGGGTCGCGGCCTTCCAGCCGCCCCCACAGGTTGCCCACCGCGTCCTCGCGCACGGTCAGGCCCGCGTCCCGCATCCGGGCGGCCAGCCAGTCGCTGGCGGCGCGGAACTCGGGGCTGTAGGTCAGGCGCGTGGTGCCCTGCCCCGGCGTCGCGTTGAAACGGTCCAGCCCCTCGATCAGGGCCTCGATGCGGGCGGGATCGGCGTAACGCATCACAGCAGCCCCACGAAGATGCCAGCCAGCACGACCGACACCATGGTCACGGTCACGAAGCCCGCGACCAGCATCGGCGGCAGCATGTGGGCCGTCAGCACCTCGCGTTCGGCGGGATCGTCGGACAGGCTGTTCACGACCTCGTTCGTGATGATGTAGTCGGCAGGAAAGCCGTAAAGCGCGGTCAGCGCGCAGGCGAAGGCCATCGCGGGCGTGAAGCCCAGCAGCCGCCCCGCGATCCAGGACGCAAGATACATGCCAAGGACGCCGATGCCGATGATGACCACCAGCGGCCAGGCCAGTTCGCCCAGCATCTGGGGCGTGGCGCGCTTCAGCCCGTCGAAGATGAAGACCATCAGGATCAGGATGGTGAAGCCAAAGGCATTGGCCGCCCGCAGCGGCTGGCGTTCCAGGAACCCGGCCGATGTGGCGATGACGCCGAAGACCAGGCACAGCACGAAGGGGCTGATCTCGAACACGGGCTTTGCCAGTTCCGCCGTGCCCCAGGCCAGCAGGGCCACCAGGCCAAGGCGCAGGAACTTGAAGTAATAGCTGTTATAGGCCGGGGGCAGGGCCGAAAACAGGCGCGGGGGTGCCGCGTCCCCGGCATGGCTGCCGGTGTCCAGGGGCGCGCGCGACTGCCAGCGGCCCGCGCGGTGCAGCGCCAGCACGCGGCGGCCTTCGCGCTTCAGCATCACGGCGGTCAGCGGATAGCCCGCGAAGCCCTGCATCACATAGATCAGGATCGCCAGCACCGACAGGCTGGCCAGCCCCGCATCCGCCGCCGCCTGCGACATGATGAGCGAGGCGACAACGCCCCCCACCAGCGGCGGCGTGGCGACCACCACGGTCTGGTAATCCAACACTACCAGGCCAGCGGTCATCAGCGCGGCGATGATGCCGCCGATGCCCGCCAGCGACACCACCACCGTGCGCCACTGGCGCGACAGTTCCGCAAATGACAGCAGCGTGCCCATGTTGGTGATCAGCAGATACATCGCCAGGAACACGATGGGCGTCTGGAAGCCCGCCACCGCCACGATGTCCTGCGGAAAGAAGGACCAGTATCCCGCCATGAACAGGATGGCGCAGACAAAGACCGAGGGCAGCCAGGATTTCGTCCGGGTCGAGATGGCATCGCCGATGAACAGGATCAGCGCGATGATGGAGAAGGCGATTAACTGCGGCATGGGAATCCTAACGGCCAGGGAACGGGCAGCGCCCTTGGGCGGGACAATTGATCCAAATGGATGTATTCTGCAATGGAAGATCGGCAATCGCACCGGGGGAAGGGCATGGATGACAGGCAAGCCGCCGGCGAATGCCCGGACGCCGGGCAGATGCTGGACCGGATCATGGATTCCGATCTGCGCTATCTGATGGCGGTCAGCCATGTGGTGCTGGCCAACAACCAGATCACCGACCGCTTCATCGAACGCCGCCACGCCATGCCGGTGCAGGCCTGGTCGTCGCTTTACGCCATCGCCTGCTTTCCGGGGCTGCGGGCGCGCGACATCCAGGTTCTGTTCCCCCGCCCGCAGAACACCATCAGCCGCGCCGTGGCCCTGCTGGTCGGGCGCGGCCATGTGCGAGAGGAAGCCCTGCCCGGGGACGCCCGGGCCAAGCGGCTGTTTCCCACCCCGTCGGGGCTGGCCCTGCTGGAGGAGATCCTGCCCGCCGTCACCGCCCGGCAGGAGGAGATGTTCGCGCCCCTGTCGGGGGCCGAACGCGAAACCTTTCTGGCGCTGTGCCGCAAGCTGGCGGCAGGACCGATGCTGGGCCGGTCCCGGGTGATGGGCTGACGGGGGGCCGCCGGTCAGCGCAGGCGGCGGCCGTCCTTGTCGAAATGGAACAGCCGGGCCGGGTCGAAGCCAAGCCCCACCGCGCTGCCCACGGCGCGGTCATGTTCGCCGAACAGCCGCGCGGTCAGCAGGCCGTGGTCCTGCGTGTGGACATAGACCAGCGTCTCGCCGCCCAGCCTTTCGACATGGCTGACCGTGCCCCCGATCGCGGCGGGGCCGTCGGTCACCTGCAACTGTTCGGGCCGGACGCCCGCGCTGTGCGACGACAGGCCCATCGCGCCCGAGTTCAGGAAGTTCATCTGCGGCGATCCGATGAAGCCCGCCACGAAGGTGTTGTCGGGATCGTTGTAAAGCTGCATCGGCGCGCCGATCTGTTCCACCCGGCCCCCCCGCAGCACCACGATCTTGTCGGCCAGCGTCATCGCCTCGACCTGGTCATGGGTGACATAGACCATGGTCGCGCCCAGGTCGCGGTGCAGCTTGGCGATCTCGATCCGGGTCTGGACGCGCAGGGCGGCGTCCAGGTTCGACAAGGGCTCGTCGAACAAGAACAGCTTGGGGCGGCGCACGATGGCGCGGCCGATGGCCACGCGCTGGCGTTGCCCGCCCGACAGTTTGGCGGGGCGGCGGTCCAGCAGCGCGTCCAGCGACAAAAGGGCGGCGGCGCGGTCGGTGGCGGCGCGGATTTCGGCCTTGGGATGGCCCGCCTGCTTCAGCGCAAGGCCCATGTTGTCGCGCACCGTCAGGTGCGGATAAAGGGCGTATGACTGGAACACCATGGCGATTTCGCGTCGCGCGGGCGGCAGGTGGGTGATGTCGCGCCCGTCCAGCGTCACGCTGCCGCCGCTGACATCCTCCAGCCCCGCGATCATGCGCAGAAGCGTGGATTTCCCGCAGCCCGAGGGGCCGACGAAGACGCAGAATTCACCGTCCGCGACCTGCAGGTCCACGCCCTTGATGACATCGACGGGACCGAAATTCTTGGTCACGCCGGAAAGACTTAGCTGGCCCATTCCCCGTCCTTACAGTTTCACGATCCGGCCGGTCCGCACGCTTTCATCCGCCGCAAGGCAGATGGCAAGCGACCGGACGGCGTCCTGCATGTGGCGCGTCAGGTCCAGATCCCCGGCGATGGCGCGGGCCATGAAGGCCTGTTCGCGGTCGCAGAGTTCCTGGTGGCCCGGCTCGTCGGCCATGGACAGATCCTGGCGCCCCTGCCCCACCCGATGCACCCGCAGGGTCGCGGTTTTCGTATGGGTGTCGATGTCGTCCGACCGCGCGTCGTCCGGCATCCTGATGGAAACCGCGCCCCGGGGGCTGACCACGTCCTTCACGAAAAAGGCGGTGTCCGACATCATCGGCCCCCACCCCGCCTCGTACCAGCCCAGCGAACCGTCGCTGAACAGCACCTGGAAATGGCCGTAATTGTACATGTCGGGCGCGATGTCCTCGGCCAGGCGCAGGCCCATGCCGCGCACCTCGACCGGCTCGGCGTCGGTGATCTGCAGCATCACATCGACATAATGCACGCCGCAATCGACGATGGGCGGGGTGGTCTGCATCAGGGCCTTGTGAACCTCCCATGTGGGGCCCGAGCTTTGCTGGTTCAGGTTCAGGCGAAAGACATAGGGGCCGCCAAGCGCGCGGGCCTCGGCGATCAGGCGCTGCCAGCTTGGATGGTGGCGCAGGATGTAACCCACGGCCAGCTTGCGGCCCAAGTGGATGGCGGCATCGACCACCCGCTGCGCGTCGGCCACGGTGGTGGCAAGGGGCTTTTCGACAAAGACATGGGCGCCCGCCTCCATCGCGGCCACGGCGTAATCGGCATGGCTGTCGGAATAGGTGGCGACGCAGACCAGGTCGGGCCTGGTCTGGGCCAGTGCCGTCGCATAGTCGTCGAAGAAGGGGTAATCCTCCAGCCCCTCGGCCAGGGGGCGCGGGCTGCGGTTGACCAGGCCCACGATCTGGAAATCGGGATTCCTGTGATAGGCCAGCGCGTGGCTCTGGCCCATGGTGCCAAGCCCTGCGACCAGAACGCGGATCATTTCACGGCTCCTGCGGTGATGCCCCGGATCAGCTGCCGGGAAAAGATCAGGTAAAGGACCAGCACCGGCAGGATCGCCAGCGACAGCGCGGCCAAGACGGCGTTCCAGTTCGATACGAACTGGCCCAAGAAGACCTGGCTGCCCAGGGTGATGGTCTTGGCGGATTCCGAGGGCGCCAGGATCAGCGGGAACCACAGGTCGTTCCAGATCGGGATCATGGTGAAGACCGCGACCGTCGCCATGGCGGGCCGGACCAGCGGCAGGACCAGCCGGAAGAAGATGCGGTATTCCGACAGCCCGTCGATGCGCCCGGCGTTCTTCAGGTCGTCGGACACGCTGCGCATGAATTCCGACAGGATGAACACCGCCAAGGGCAGGCCCTGCGCCGTATAGACCAGCACCAGGGCGGTCAGCGTGTTCACCAGCCCCGTCGCCACCATCATCTGCAGGATCGCCACCGTGCCCAGCCGGATCGGGATCATGATGCCAAGCGCCAGATACAGCCCCATCAGCGTGTTGCCCCGGAAGCGGTATTCCGACAGCGCAAAGGCCGCCATGGCGCCGAACAGCAGCACCAGGAACAGGCTGAGGCAGGTCACGACCAGCGAGTTCTGGAAATAGGCCAGGAAATCGCCCTGCTGCGCCACCGTGCGGTAGCCGACAAGATCGAACGTGTCCGGCCCCGGCAGGGCCAGCGGCGCGGTGAAGATCGCCTTTTTCGACTTGAAGCTGTTCACCACCGTCACGAAGACCGGGAACAGCGCGATCAGCACCCACAGGATCAGCACCGCATGGGCGGCAAGGGTGCGGGCGGGGGACTGGCGGGTCTGGCTCATGGCGGTCCCCTCAGAACTGATAGCGGCGCAGCCGCGTCTGGATCCCGAACAGATAGATGCAGACGCCCACCAGGATGATGCCGAACATCGCGGTGGCGATGGTCGCGCCCATGTGCGGGTCGCCCAGCTGCAACTGGAAGCCGAAGAAGGTGCGATAGAGGAACGTCCCCAGGATATCGGTGGCGAAGTTCGGCCCCGCCAGCGCGCCCTGGCTGACATAGATCAGGTCAAAGGCGTTGAAGTTGCCCACGAAGGTCAGGATCGAGATGATGCCGATCGCGGGCAGGATCAGCGGCAGCTTGATGCGCCAGAACTGCGACCAGCCGGTGATGCCGTCCATCTCGGCCGCCTCGATGATGTCGTCGGGGATGGACAGCAGGGCTGCATAGATCAGCATCATCGGGATGCCCACGAACTGCCAGACCGAGATCAGGGCCAGCGTGGTCAGGGCGTATTCCTCTTTCCCCAGCCAGGGGGCGAACAGGCCTTTCAGCCCCACCATGTCCAGCATTCCCGGCGCGATGCCCCACAAGGGCGACAGGATCAGCTTCCAGATGAAGCCCACCACCACGAAGCTGAGGATCGTCGGAATGAAGATCGCCGTACGGTAGAAGGCCGAAAACCGCAGCCGGGGCGATGACAGCAGCGCGGCCAGCAGGATGCCGATGGGGTTCTGCACCAGCATGTGCACGGCAAAGAACCACAGGTTGTTGCCAAGCGCGTTCCAGAAGGCCGCCGACCAGCGGGGATCGCCGAAAAGCGTGCGGAAATTGTCTAGGCCCACGAAGGCGGTGCCGTCCGCCGTCCGGGTGAACAGCGACAGGTTCAGCGTGCTGAACAGCGGCAGGATCATGATCGCGCTGTAGACCAGCACCGCCGGTGCCAGAAACACCGCGATATGCCAGCGGATCGGCCGTTGCCTTGCCATGATCGCATCCCTTGGCCCGGTTGTCTGGGAAGGAACGGCCGGGACGGTCGGCCCCAGCCGTTCCCGCGGCTTACTTCGCCTTTTGCGGTTCATACCACGAGGCGAGGCCCTCCTGCAGGCGCCTGGCCGCGTCCTCGGGCGTCTCGGTGCCGCGGATCACGTTGGCCGAGGCGTTCCAGGTCTCGTTTTCCAGGTTCGGCGTGCCGCGCGACAGGATTTGGTAGGTGGAGCGGATCGTGGGCTGGCACTTCTCGCGCCAGGACACGAATTCCTTGGCCAGCGGGTCCTGCATCTCGACCGCGGTCGAGTTCAGCGAGAAGAAGCCCGGCAGCGCGTTGGCGTAAAGCGTGGCGAATTCGGCCGAGCCGACCCATTCCAGGAACTTCCTGGTTTCCTCGGGGTGGGCAGTCTTGGCGTTCATGCCAAGCGCGATGTCGGTATGATCCGAGATATAGCATTCATCGCCCGCCTTCGGCACCGGCGGCGGGAAGGCGCCCATCTTGAAGGACACCTGCGGGTTGAACACGCCGATTTCCCACGACCCGGTCGGATAGATCGCGGCCCGGCCCAGGGTGAACAGGTTCTGGCTGTCGGGATAGGTCTGCGCCTCGAACCCGTCGCCCAGGTAATCCTTCCACTTCGCAAGCTGGACAAAGGGCGCGACCCAGGGCTCGTCGGTCAGCTTCTGCGTGCCCGCGATCAGCGCCTTGCGCCCTTCCTCGCCCTTCCAATAGTTCGGGCCGATGTTCTGGTATCCCATGGTCGCGGCTTCCCACTGGTCCTGGGTGCCCATGGCCATCGGGACATAGGTGCCGTCCTGCTTGATCTTGTCCAGGACGGCGAAGAACTCCTCCTCGGTCGCGGGGGGCGTCAGCCCCAGTTCGGCGAAGGCGTCGGCGTTATACAGGAAGCCGTGGATCACCGAGGCCATCGGCACGCAGAAGGTGGCCGCGCCGTCATCCGTCTGCCAGGCCGATTTCGCCACGTCCGAGAAATTCGCCATGGAGGAAAGCGAGGTCAGGTCGGCAAGCTGGCCCTTGTTGAAAAGCTCCAGCGAGGCGTCGAAGGGGCGGCAGGTGATCAGGTCGCCCGCCGATCCCGCGTCCAGCTTGGAATTCAGGACGGCGTTGTAATCGGCCGGGGCCGTGGGCGCGAAGACCAGCTTGATGCCGGGATTGGCGGATTCAAAGGCGGGGATCAGGGTGTCCTGCCAGATGGTGATGTCGTCGTTGCGCCAGCTTTCGATGGTCAGCGTGACATCCTGGGCCCAGGCTGTCCCGCCCAGGATCGTGCCCGCCAGAAGGGCCAGTCCAAGGGTCGTCTTCTTCATCTTCATCTCCCTGCGAAGGGCGCGTTCGCGCCGTTGGTCATTGTTCCGCCACGGCCAGCAGGGGCGCCAGGTGCCCCCCGCTTTGCCGCAGCGCCCGTTCCGCGTCCTCGGGCGCGTGGCCGCGCGCCACCAGGATCGCCCGCTTCACCCCGCCGCCGGTCCGCGCCAGGGCGTCCCGTGCCGCCGCCTCGTCCACGCGGGCCACGTCGGCCACGATCCGCGCGGCGCGCCCGGCCAGCTTGGCGTTGTCGGCCTGGACATTGACCATGTAGCCGTCATAGACATGGCCCAGACCGATGCCCATCAGCACGGACATCAGGTTCAGCGCGGCCTTTTGCGCCGTGCCCGCGCCCAGCCGGGTCGATCCCGCCACCAGTTCCGGCGGCGTCGCCAGATGGACCGCGATGTCGGCCCGCTCCAGCAGGGGCGAGGGCGCCACGTTGGCGATGCCCGCCACGGTCACGCCGGCGGCCCGGGCCGCATCCGCCACCGCCAGCGCATAGGGCGTGCTGCCCGAGGCCGAGACGACGACCAGCACATCGCCGCGCGCCAGCCCGCTGCGCCGGAAATCGGCGGCTGCGGCGTCCGCGTCATCCTCGACATCGCCACGCATGTGCAACAGCGCCGCCGCCCCGCCCGCAAACAGCACGGGCGTGCGGTCGGGCGGGATGCCGAAGGTGCCCGCCAGTTCCAGCGCATCGGCCAGCGCCATCAGCCCCGAACTGCCCGCGCCCGCGTAACCCAGCCTGCCGCCCCGCCGCAGCGCCGCCGCGGCAGCCTCGGCCACCGCCGTTATCGCGGCAAGGGCCGGGGTCAGGCTGCGGACCGCATCAGCCTGCGCCTGCACGAAAAGCGCGCCGATCTCGGCCGCGGGGCGCAGGTGCAGGCCGTCGGCCTGGGGGTGGCGCTGTTCGGTCTGGCGATGGTTCATGTGATTCCTCCGCCTGCAACAAGATGCCAAACTAATACCACTTGTAAAGCCGATTGTTCAGGAACAGGTCCAAAAATGGAAAATGATGAAGATCCAAGGTTTCCGCTTTCGATTGGCATTGCGTTGGTATTATACATGGGGGCAGGAGAATCTCATGGCGCGTGATCGGGGCATTGGCGGGAACGGCAGGAGGCCGGCGGATGGATCGGGATACGTCCCGCGCCCCGCCACCCTGCCTGCCCCGGGACGGTGGGGCCCGGCATGAGCGGCGACCCCTTCAGCCCCGCCGGTTTCGAGGCCACGGGCCACGGCCCGCTGTATCTGCAGTTCCAGCGCCGCATCGCGGATGCCATCGCCTCGGGTCGGCTTGCCCCCGGCGACAGCCTGCCCCCGGAACGAGAGATGGCCAGCATGACCGGCCTGTCGCGCGTGACGGTGCGGCGCGCGGTGCAGGAACTGGTGGCCTCGGGGCAGCTGGTGCAGCGGCAGGGGTCGGGCACCTTTGTCGCGCGCAAGGTGGAACGGCTGGAACAGGCGCTGTCGCTTCTGACCTCGTTCACCGAGGACATGGCCCGGCGCGGCCGTTCGGTCGAAAGCCGCTGGATCGGACGCGGCCTTTTCGCCCCCACCCCCGAGGAGGTGATGGCCCTGGGCCTTGGTTCCGCCGACCGGGTGGCGCGGCTGGAACGGGTGCGCCTGTCCGACGGGGTGCCGCTGGCGATCGAACGCGCGTCCCTGTCCCAGCATGTCCTCCCCCGCCCCGAGGCGGTCGAACGTTCGCTTTACGACGTGCTGGATGCGCGGGGCCTGCGCCCGGTGCGGGCCGTGCAGCGCATCTCGGCCACCAACCTCGGCCCCGGGGACGCGGGCCTTCTGCAGGTCGCGCCCGGCGTGGCGGGCCTGCGGATAGAACGCATTTCCTACCTCCCCTCGGGGCAGGTGATCGAATTCACCAGATCGCTTTATCGCGGCGACGCCTATGACTTCGCCGTGGAACTGAAATCGGCAGCCCAGCCTGACAGGAGGCCCGAATGACCCAAGGCCAAAGCCAAAGCCACATGGCGCGCGAGATCGCCGAAATTCCCGACGCCGCGCGCCGCTTCCTGGACGGCAGCCGCGACGCCCTGCGCACAGCGGCGGCGGCGCTGCGCGACCGGGGCCCCGTGGTGGTGACGACGGTGGCGCGGGGGTCGTCCGACCATGCCGCCGCCTATCTGAAATACGCGATCGAGCTGGAACAGGGCATCCCCGTGGCCTCTCTGGGGCCGTCCATCGCCTCGATCTATCGCCGCCCGCTGCATCTGGCGCAGGCGGCCTGCATCGGCATCTCGCAATCGGGCCGCAGCCCCGACATCGTCGAGATGATCCGCGCGGCGGGCGAAGGCGGCGCGCTGACGGTGGCCATCACCAATGCGCCGGACAGCCCGCTGGCCGAAGGCGCGGCCCATCCCCTGCCCTTGCTGGCGGGGGTCGAACGCAGCGTGGCCGCCACCAAGACCTTTGTCGCCAGCGTGCTGGCCGGGCTGGCGCTGCTGGCCGAATGGCGGGAAGACGCGGCGCTGCGCCGGGCGGTGGACGGCCTGCCCGACGCCTTTGCCCGGGCGCTGGATTGCGACTGGTCGCCCCTGGCTGCGTGCCTGGCGGGGGCCGATTCGGCCTATGTCCTGGGGCGCGGCCCGGCCCTGGCCATCGCCGGGGAAGCCGCGCTGAAGCTTAAGGAAACCTGCGGCCTTCACGCCGAAGCCTTCAGCGGGGCCGAGGTCCTGCACGGGCCCGCGGCCATCGTGCAGTCCGGTTTCCCGGTGCTGGCCCTGGGCGTGGCGGACGCCGCCCTGCCCCAGCTGGTCGCCACAGCCGAACGCCTGGCCGCGCAGGGGGCCGATGTGTTCCTGACCGGGGCCGTGGCGCCCGGCGCGGAAACGCTGCCCTCGGTCCCCGGCCTGCACCCGGTCGTCGCGCCCCTGGTGCTGGCGGTGTCCTTCTATGCCTGCGTCGAGGGGCTGGCCCGGGCGCGGGGCTTTGACCCCGACGTGCCGCCGCATCTGCGCAAGGTCACGGAAACGGTCTAGGGCCATGGGGAATGTCCTGACCGCCACGCGGATCTTCGACGGCGAACGCTTCCTGACCGGCCACGCGGTCGTGGTGGAAGGCGTGCGCGTGACGGCCCTGCTGCCGCTGGACCAGGCCCCGCCGCCCGTTCGCGCGCTGGACGGCACGCTGGTGCCCGCCTTTCTGGACCTTCAGGTGAATGGCGGCGGCGGGGTGCTGGTGTCGGGCGAAACGGGCGTTGCGGACCTGGAACGGGTCTGCGCCGCCCATCGCGCCCTGGGCAGCGCCGGGGTGCTGCCCACGCTGATCACCGACACGCCCGAAGCGACCGCCCGGGTGATCGCGGCGGGCGTGGCTGCGGCGCGGGCCGGGGTACCGGGCTTCCTGGGCCTGCACCTGGAAGGCCCGCACCTGGACCCGCGCCGCAAGGGCGCCCATGACCCTGCCCTGATCCGCCCGATGGATGCCGCCGATCTGGACCGCCTGTGCCGCGCCGCGCGCGACCTGCCCGCGCTGATGGTGACGCTGGCCCCCGAAGCCGCCACGTCCGAACAGATCCACGCCCTGTCGCAAGCGGGCGCCATCGTCAGCCTGGGCCACAGTGATTGCCCATACGACACGGCGCTGGCGGCCTTCCGCGCGGGGGCGCGATGCGCCACCCATCTGTTCAACGCCATGAGCCAGCTTGGCCACCGCAGCCCCGGCCTGGTGGGCGCGGTGCTGACGGGAACCTGCGCCGCAGGGCTGATCGCGGACGGGGTGCATGTGCATCCGGCGGCGATGGCGCTGGCCCTGGCCGCGCGGCCCGAGGGGATCTTCCTTGTCACCGACTGCATGGCCTTCGCGGGCACCGACCTGACGGAAATGACCCTGCACGGCAGGCAGGTCCTGCGCCGGGACGGCCGGCTGACGCTGGCCGACGGCACGCTGGCAGGCGCGGACCTGACCCTGCCCGACGCCGTGGCCCGGCTGGTGCGCACGCTCGGCATCTCTGAGGCGCGCGCGCTGCGCATGGCGTCGGCCATTCCCGCCGCGCTGATCGGGCGGGCGGGCGATTACGGCGCGATCCGCCCCGGCACCCGGGCCGAGATGCTGCTGCTGGACCGGGACATGCGCGTGACGGAACGGCTGGGGTTCTGACGGGGGCCGGGCTGGTCCCCCTGCTTGCGGCACCCCGGGGAACGTGCCAGTGTGCCGCCGTTTGGCAGCAGTCCCCCTGGCCGGAGAAGCAGACGAATTGACCGCGCGATCTGACGGGGGGCAACAGGCGCCCTCCAACCGGGAATATGCCGTCGACCTGATGCGCGCCTTTGGCGGCGCGGTGATCTTCGCCTTTCCGCTGGTGATGACCATGGAGATGTGGTGGCTGGGCTTCTACATGGATCCCCTGCGCCTTTTCATCTTCCTGGCCCTGAACCTGGCGATCCTGTTCGGGCTGTCCTGCTTCGCGGGCTTCCGCGACACCTTCAGCCTCAAGGAGGATGCGCTGGACGCCTTTGCGGCCTATGGCGTGGGGATCGTCGCCAGCGCCGCGTTGCTCACCCTGCTGGGCATCGTCACCGGCGAGATGGCGATGGACGAGATTCTGGGAAAGATCGCCGTCCAGGCCGTGCCCGCCAGCATCGGCGCCATGGCCGCGCGCGGCCAGCTTGGCGACAGCGAGGATGAGGACGACAAGAAGGACAAGGGGGGCTATGCGGGCCAGCTGTTCCTGATGGTGGCGGGGGCGCTGCTGCTGGCCTTCAGCGTGGCCCCGACCGAGGAGATGATCCTGATCTCGTTCCTGATGACGCCGTGGCACGGGCTGGCGCTGGTGCTGGTCTCGGTCGTGATGCTGCACGCCTTTGTCTATTCGCTGGAGTTTTCCGGGCAGGAAAAGCTGCCCGGCCATGGCAGCGTGTGGCGCACCTTCTTCAGCTACAGCATCGCGGGTTACGGGATCGCGGTTCTGGTCAGCCTGTATGTGCTGTGGACATTCGGGCGGCTTGATGGCGCGGGGCCGGCGCAGATCGCCATGATGACGGCGGTCCTGGGCTTTCCGGCGGCGCTTGGCGCGGCCTTGGCGCGGCTGGTGGTATGAGGCGGGACACATGAACCAGGGCAAGGCGCAGGATGGCGGGACGCCGGTCCTCGAATGGATTTCGGCGGGGGTGGGGCTGGTGCTGACGGTGGCGATGCTGGGCTTCATCGGCTGGCAGGCCTGGACCAGCACCGGGCAGGAACTTCCCGCAGTCGAGCTGCGCGTCCGGCGGATCCTGCCCGCGGGCGACGGCTGGGTGGTCGAGGTCGCGGCCCTGAACCATTCCCCCGCCACCGCCGCGGCGGTCCAGATCGAGGGGACGCTGACCCGGGACGGGCAGACGGTCGCCGAAAGCCAGGCCACGTTCGACTACGTTCCCGGCAATTCCGAGCGCGAAGGCGGGCTGTTCTTCCGCGAGGATCCCAATGCCTTTGACTTGGAAGTGCGCACCTTGGGCTATGCCAGGCCGTAAGGCAGGCGGGCAGGCAAGCCCCTGCCGCGCGGTCCGGCGGCCTCAGCGCCCTTCGCGGGCGTCGGGAACGTCCGAGGCCAGGGCTTCCTCCGCCTCGTCAAGCCCGCCGGCCGTTCCGCCCTCGCCGATGATGCGGCCGTCGACGTGGCCCGTGTCCCCGGACACCATTTCGGCGGGCAGTTCAGTCAGGCCGGGGTCATCCTGCCCGCCAGACAGCGTGCCCGGCCGGTTCCCGGCCTGCGCCGGATTTCCGGCATCGGCACGTCCTTCGGCTTGCCGGTTCTGGTCGTCGTCCTGCATCGTTTTCCCCCAAGGCTCAGGTCTTGCCGAACCTGGGGCGGGGCGAATTATTCCACCGCCTGTCATGCGATCGCGGGGTTCACATTGGAGAGGAAATGATACAGCGCCTCGGTGTCCAGGGGTTTGGGCATCGGGTGAAGCCCCATCCGGGCGCAGCGTTCCCGCAGCGTGGGCGAGCGGTCGGCCGAGATGATGCGCGCGGGCCGCCAGCCGAACCGCTTGCGCAGCATCGCCACCAGATCCAGCCCGTCCACGTCGTTGTCCAACTGATAGTCGATCAGCATCGCGTCGGGAACGAAGTCCATCTCGTCGATCAGGGCGATGGCGTCTTCGGGGCCTCCGGCGTCCAGAACCGTGATGCCCCAGCCTTCCAGCAGCGCCACCAGGGCCCGGCGCAGTTCGTGGTCGTTATCGACCACCAGCACCAGCAGCCCCGCCCCGGCAAGCGAGGACAGATGCCGTGGATCGCCGCTGTCCTTGCCCGCCCCCGATCCCGCCGCGGCCAGGGGCACGGTCACGCGGAAGACGCTGCCCCGGCCCGGGCGCGACAGCAGTTCAAGCCCATGCCCCAGCCGGGCGCAGGCGCGTTCCACGATGGCCAGGCCAAGCCCCATCCCCTCGGATGCCGAGGCGCGGCGGTGCAGGCGGCGGAATTCCTGAAAGATCACCGCGCGATCCTCGTCGCGGATGCCGGGACCGCTGTCCCAGACCTCGATTCGGACCGTGTCGCCCCGGCGGCGCGCGCCGACAAGGACGCCGCCCCGGTCGGTATAGCGGATGGCGTTGGAAATCAGGTTCTGCACGATCCGTTGCAGATAAAGCCCGTCGCTGATGACATGGGCGCCGGTCGGGCGCACCCGGAACCGCAACCCCTTGGCCGCCGCCACCGGCGCGAAGCTGGACGCCAGCGAGGCCAGGATGCCGTTCAGCGCCAGGTCGCCCTGGGCAAGCTGTTCCTCCTGGGTTTCCAGGCGAGAGATGTCCAGAAGCGCCTCGATGATGCGTTCGACATTGGTCAGCGCCTCGCCCGCCTTCTGGACATTGGTGTTGGTGCCTGCCGCATCGGCGGCGGACAGATACAGCTTGGCCGCCGACAAGGGTTGCAGCAGGTCGTGGCTGGCCGCCGCGACAAAGCGGGATTTCGACGCATTGGACCGTTCCGCACGGGCCAGCGCATCGCGCAGCTCATCGGTGCGGGCGGCGACGCGGGCCTCCAGCTCCTCGTTCGCGCGGGCCAGGCGGCGCAGGGCGTCGCGTTCGGCGGTGACATCGGTCAGGGACAGCACGAAGCCGTCGTCGGGCAGGCGTTGGGCAAAGCCGTCCAGGGTCAGGGCGCCGTCCCGCTGCGCCAGTTCAAAGGACAGCGCGCCGCGCATCGCCGGATCCTGCATCCATTCCGCGATGCGGGCGCCGGAACCGGGATCGGCCAGGCGGAACATCTGCTGCATCTGGTCGGTGATGCGCTGGAACCGGGTACCCAGGGTAAAGGCCTGCGGCGGCAGGCCGGTCAGGACGCGGAACCGCCGGTTCCATCCCGCCAGCAGGCCCTGCGCGTCGAAGATCGCCACGCCCTGCGCCAGGTGGTCCAGCGTGGCGCGGATGATGCGGCTTTGGTTGTCCAGCAGCCGTTCGCGCTGTTCCCGTTCGGCCCGCATCAGGTCGGTCACGTCGGTCTGCACGATGGCGGTGCCGGAATTCGCCGTGCGGTGTTCGGACACCTGCATCCAGCGGTCGTCGGTCAGCGCCAGGTTGAAGATCACATGGTCGCGCCGGTGCCGCTGGATCCGCGACCTGGCCCAGATCTCGGGCGTGATGCCTGCGGGCAGTTGCAGCGTGGGCGACAGGCTGACGATGCGGATGTAATCGGCGAACCCCATGCCGGGGCGCAGTTGCGCGCGCACGTCGGGCATCTGCCAGCAGAAACGGCCGTTGAACAGCAGCAGCACGTCATCGACGCCGAACAGCGCGAAGCCTTCCTGCACGGCCTCGATGGCGCTTGCCAGGTCGCGGCGGGCGGCCTCGATCTGGTGGTTGGCGGCCGACAGGCTGGCATTCGATTCGTTCAGCAGGCGCAGCGCGCGTTCCAGTTCCCCGGTGCGGCGGCGCACCTGGTCTTCCAGCACCACCGCGCGTTCGAACTGCGAATAGGCGGCGCCGTCGCGGTCGGTCTGGGTTTCGACCCGCCGCATCAGGACATGGCTGATCTTCTTCAGGCGGGCGACCTGGACATCCAGCGGTTCGGCGGGATCGACAAGGTTGTCCATCAGTCGCCCTCGGGGGCATAGATGGCCACCCCGGTCATGGTCAGGTTGACATGCATCGCCCCGAACTGTTCGCCATAGGTGGAAAAGCCGGTGACGTTGTGGCGGGCCAGCACCTGCGACACCGCGCGGGTCTGCTGTTTCTGCTGCGCCTCGATCCGGCGCAGGATGCAGTCGCAGGCCAGGATGCTGTCGGGCGGACCCGCCGCCGCCAACCCGGCCAGGTTCGATTCCAGCGAGGCGGCGATGTCGCGGGGCGTGGCCAGCGTCAGCACCACGCCTTCGTCGATGGCGGAAAAGAACACCAGGTCGGTGCCGTTTTCCACCCGCTGGATCGACCGGACATGGTGGCGCCCGCCCACCCGCACCACCAGCGGATGGGCGGCAAAGGTGAAGGGATCCAGTTGCCCCGCGGGCTTGCCCAGCAGGCGCGCGTATTCGGTGGCGGCGGGGGCGGCGTTGATCTCGCACACCCGGCGCTGCGCGGGATCGGCGCCGGTGACCACCATCCGCCCGGCGCCCGCGTCCAGGTGGTCGAAGCTGAAGACCTTGACCGGGCAGCGGGTGCGCACGAATGTCAGAAAGGCCGCGTTGGTGCGCACCTGCGGCCCCTGCGCCACATAGGTCTGCCCGAACCGCGTCCCGTCGCCCGCCGATCCGCCGAACAGCGGCACCGGCCCAAGCCCGTGGCCCACCACGGCCATCAGCGCGTCCTCGCGCAGCGTGCTGCCATCGACCAGCAGATAGGCGAATTCATGGGCGAACCCGGGATGGCTGGCTGCAAGCCCCTGGCGCGCCCGGATCATCCGGTCGATCAGGGCGGCGGGGTCGATGCGGTCCAGATCCTCGATGGCGATCGTTTCCGCCGCAAAGTCGCGGGCGGGAAAGCCCACGGCGACGATCCGGTCCTCGACATAGCCGCCGGCGATCTCTCCTGCGGTGGTGCAGCCCAAGGTCGGCGTGTCGCCGAAGGCCAGGCCGGCCGCGCGCATGGTGGCCGCGAAATCCGCCCGGGGCGACACGAACAGCAGCGCCAGCGCCAGTCCCCGACCCAACCCTGCCGCCAGATGCGCGACGGCGCCGGGATCCGCGGCGGATGCCTCGGCCCGCCTCAGAATGCCTTGTCGGCCTGCCCCCGCCGCCACGGCGGCCGGATCTCCTCCATCCATGATGCTGCCTGTCCGCGCCTCTCCCCGGGGGAAAGGATGTCACCGCGCGGCAAGGCTGTCAAACCGCGCGGCCTGCGCGGCCAGCACGGCCTGGGTGCGGGTCTGCACGCCAAGCTTGCGCATGATGACGGTCACATGGGCCTTGACGGTCGATTCCGCGATGTCCAGGTCATGGGCGATCTGCTTGTTCAGCTTGCCTTCCGATATCAGCGCCAGGATGCGCGACTGCTGCGTGGTCAGGCTGTCCAGCCTGTCCCGCGTCAGGGCCAGGGGCTTGGCCGCAGAAGGATCGGCGGCGGCAAATCCCTCGGGCAGATAGACCTCGCCCCGCGCGATGCGGGCCAGGGCGTCCTGGAACACCTGCCGCTGGCTGTGCTTGGGGACATAGCCGGATGCGCCGAACTCGATCGCGGCGGACACGATGGCGGGGCTTGTCAGCGACGACACGATCAGCAGCGCCGCGTCGGGCGCGGCCTTGCGCACCTTCAGCAGGCCATCCAGGCCTTCGGCATCGGGCAGGTTCAGGTCCAGGAACACCGCGTCGGGCTGCGAGCCCAGGGCCAGTTGCCGCAGGCATTCGCCGATGGAACTGGTGGTGCGCACGCTGCTGATCCCGCCCACGATCTGCAGGGTGATCGACAGCGCGTCCGAGAACAGCGGGTGATCCTCGACGATCAGGACCGAGGCGATGGGGCGGGGCGGGGTGGGGGTCATGGCGGATGCCCTTGGCGGTTTCGGTCAGTCTAGGGCAGCGTGGGGGGCCGCGTCCACGGGGCACAGGCTGGCACCCAAGGGCAGCGGTTCCACCGGCTGCAAGGCGCGGCCCCCATCGGCCCAGTCGTCCACGCCGCCGGGATACCAGCCGATGTCGCGGCGGCCCAGGGCGGCGACGTGCTGGACGGCGTTCCAGCTCATCCAGCAGTCGGTCTTGCAGAACAGGATGATGGAACGGTCCGGGGCGCAGCCTTTCAGCGATGCGCGCAGGCCCCCGGCGATCCGGGGATCGGGCCGACCGCGCCCGATTTCCGGCAGCCACCGGGCGCCGGGGATGGTCCGGTGCGGTTCCGCAATGGTCCATGTCCCGTCGTCGGCGATGGAATGGCCCGGCGCTGCCATGGCGTCGATCAGCACCGCGCCATCCGCCGCCATCGCCGCGACCGTTGCCGCATCGACCACCCGGCCCCCCGGCACGCTGTCGGGCACCGGCGCGCGATAGGCGGCGATGCGCAGCCCGGTCGCGGCATCGAAGACCCCTTCGGCCCCGGCGGGCGGCGGCATCAGCGCGATCAGCGCGGCCGTGATCAGGCGCGGCATGTTCATCGCTCCAGCTTTCCACAGCGTCCCGTCTGCGACCACTTCGACCTTCGCCCTAAGACCCCTGCCCCGGGGCCGACCATTGGAGAATTGCCGCAGCCCCGCCCCCGCCGCGATCCTGTGGCCAACTGCGAGAAAGGATCAGGACATGCGCAAGGCAACGATCTGGGCCGGTTTCGGCCTTATCCTGGGGACGGCGGCGGCGCTTGGCCATGGCGACACCGTGCCCCAGGCGGTGGACACCACCGGACTGCCCGAACTGCCCGCCGAGATGGCGACCGAGAACCCCTGGCGCGAGGCCCCGCCCGAAATCCTGTTCAAGGCGGTCGAGGTCGGGGCCAAGGGCTTCAACAGCAACTGCGCGCGCTGCCATGGGCTTGGGGCCGTGTCGGGCGGGCTGGCCCCCGACCTGCGTTACCTGGAAGCCAATGAGTTCGGCGACGAATGGTTCCTGGACCGCATCCTGCACGGATACGAACAGAACGGCGCGGTCAAGATGCCGCCCTTTGAAGGCATCCTGAACCAGCAGGCGATCTGGGCCATCCGCACCTATGTCGAAACCCGCGCCGATGACACGGAAATCGCCGCCCAGCAGGACAAGCTGACCGCGCTGCGCGACAAGATCGCCGCCGTGGCCGAGGATCATTCGGCCGCAACCGCGCTGGCCCCCGAGGTCGCCTCGGCTGGCGAGGGCTTCGAGACCCTGTCGGGGGCGCCGCGCGCCGTCACCCCCTTTGACGAGGCCGCCTGGCAGTTGTCGTCGAACCCGCCCCATGTGAAGGCGGCGATCGAAACCCTGTCCGCCGCCGTGCGGAACTGACGGGGGGGCGGGGACCGTGTCCGCGATCCTGTGCCACAGGCTGCCGGGGGGCGAGGCGGGTCTTGCGGGTTTCGGCGGCGGCCTGACCCGCCCCGAGACGCTGGACGGCGGCATGTGGGACATGCACCGCGCGGACCTGCTGGGCGCGCCGGACAGGTGGCGCAGCGATCCCGGCCTGCGCCTGCTGGCCCCCGGCAATGCCGAGGACGCGCGGCATGTGCCGATCCTGGCGGATGCCACCGGCCTTTCGGGGGTGGAACGCCTGGCCGTGACCATCGACTACAGCCCCTTTCCGCTGGCCCTGGTGTTTCACCCGGGCCGCGCGCTGCCCCTGCTGGGCTTTGGGGTGAAGTACGAGATCGCCGGACCGATCCGGGCCTCCGCGCTGACCGGGGGCGAATGGATCATGGGCGGGGCTTTCATCGACGCCATGGGCGGCGGCTGTTCGGCCCCGGCTGCGACCCACGCCCGCCCCGACTGGCAGGACGGGTTCGGAGAGATGCGCGCCCGACTGTGGCCGGACACCGGGCGGCTGCGCGTGGCGATCCGGCACCCGATGGACACGGGCCTTGCCGACGGCATCCCGGCCCATCACCTGACCGACCTGACCCTGACGGATGCCCGCGGGGAAAAGATCGCCCGGCTGGAGATTCACGAACCGCTTGAGGAAAACCCGGTCCTGACCTTCCTGCTGCCCCCCGATCTGGCCCGGGGGCCGGTCGTGATCGCCGCGCGCGACACCAGCGGGTTTCGCTTTTCAGGGACGGCCGCGGCATGAGGATCACCCGCCGCCAGACCCTGCTGGGCGCCGCCGCCGCGCTGCTGCCGGTCCCCGCCATGGCCGCGCCGGAATACCGGCTGGACCCCCGGCAGGTCGCGGATGGGGTCTGGCTGATCGAAGGGGCGCAGGACAGCATCGCGCGGACCAATGGCGGGGCGATCTGCAACGTCGTGATGCTGGAAACGGATGCGGGCGCGGTGGTGGTCGATACCGGCGGCACCCTGCGCCACGGCGCAGCGCTGCGGGAATTTGCCGACGACCGGCTGGGCGGGGTGGCGGCGGCGCTGAACACCCATCACCACCCCGACCACTGGTTCGGCAACGGGGCCTTTGCCGACCGCCCGATCCATGCCCTGCCCGGCACCATCGCCGCGCAGAAGGCCGGCGCGCAGGCGCTGTCGGACGGGCTTTACCGGATCCTCGGGTCGTGGATGCAGGGCACCGCGCCCCTGCCTGCGACGGTGACGGCGGGGGGCGAGCTGACCATCGGCGGGCGCGGCCTGACGGTGATGGCGCTGTCGGGGCACACCGCCGCCGACCTGGCGCTGATCGACGGGCAGACCGGCACGCTGGTCGCGGGCGACCTGCTGTTCCTGGACCGCGCGCCCAGCTTTCCCGATGCCGACATCGCGGCCTGGCGAGCGGCCCTGTCCAGGCTTGGGGCAATGCCCGTGACCGGCACGGTCCCCGGCCACGGCCCCTTTCACCGTGACAGCCGGGCGGTGGCGCAGACGCTGGCCTATCTGGACGCCTTCGCCGCCCGCATGGAGGCCGCCACCCATCAGGGCCTGACCCCCGTGGAAGCCCTGGCCGCCGGTCCCATGCCCGCCTTTGCCGACATGGCCGCCAACCCCGCCGAATACCGCCGCGCCACCGTCCAGCAGTGGCGCGCCTTTGAAATCAGCGCCCTGCCCGTCATCGGCGGCAGCACCTTACAGACGACCAAGAACTAAAGCCAAGAACCAAAGATTGCCATCAAGGAGGAGAGAATGCGCAAGTCTTTCACCATCCCGTCCGTCAGCGCCCTTGCGCTGCTGGTCGCGGGCAGCCTGTCTGCCGCCCTCGCCAAGGATGTCACCTGGGAGGACATCCTGAACGACCACGAGACGACCAGTGACGTGCTGATGTACGGCATGGGCAACAACGCCCAGCGGTATTCGTCGCTGAACCAGATCAACGCGGACACCGTCAGGCACCTGCGCCCGGCCTGGGCCTTTTCCTTCGGCGACGAAAAGCAGCGCGGCCAGGAAACCCAGGCCATCGTCCATGACGGCACGGTCTATATCACTGGCAGCTATTCCCGGATGTGGGCGCTTGACGCCAAGACGGGCGAGCGGAAATGGAAGTTCGAGGCCCGCCTGCCCGACGACATCCGCCCCTGCTGCGACGTGGTGAACCGGGGCGCCGCGATCTATGGCGACAAGGTGTTCTTCGGCGCGCTGGACGCCAGCGTCTATGCCCTGAACAAGGACACCGGCAAGGTCGAATGGCGCGAGAAATTCGCCGATCACAAGGTCGGCTACACGATGACCGGCGCGCCCACCATCATCAAGGACCAGGAAACCGGCAAGGTCATGCTGATCCACGGTTCCTCGGGCGACGAATTCGGCGTCATCGGCCGCCTTTACGCCCGCGACCCCGACACGGGCGAGGAATTGTGGATGCGCCCCTTTGTCGAAGGGCACAAGGGCACGCTGGCGGGCGCGGAAAGCACGCCCACGGGCGATCCTTCGGCGCCAAGCTGGCCGGTCAATCCCGATGGCTCCAAGGTCGAGGCCTGGAACCACGGCGGCGGCGCGCCCTGGCAGTCGGCGGCCTTTGACGTGGCCACCAACACCATTGTCGTGGGCACCGGCAACCCCGCGCCCTGGAACACCTGGGCCCGGTCGCAGGACGGCAACTTCAAGGATTACGACAGCCTTTATACCTCGGGTCAGGCCTATGTGAACCCGACCAACGGCGAGGTCGTGGGCTTTTACCAGCACACCCCCAACGACGCCTGGGACTTTTCCGGCAACAACGAGATCATCCTGTTCGATTACACCGACAAGGACGGCAACAAGCACCGCGCGGGCGCGCATGCCGACCGCAACGGCTTCTTCTATGTGACCGACACCGACAAGCTGGCCGAGCGCGGAACCGGGATCAACAAGCCCACCGCGCTTCTGAACGCCTTCCCCTTCGTGGACAACATCACCTGGGCCAAGGGCATCGACCTGGAAACCGGCCGCCCCATCGAGGTCGAGGGCCAGCGTCCCCCCCTGCCCGAAGAAGGCGAGACGAAGGGCGCCACCATCCAGGTCTCGCCCCCCTTCCTGGGCGGCAAGAACTGGAACCCGATGGCCTATTCGCAGGACACCGGCCTGTTCTACATCCCCGCCAACAACTGGACCGAGGATTACTGGACGGAAAACGTGACCTACCAGGCGGGCGCGGCCTATCTGGGCCAGGGCTTCCGCATCAAGCGGATGTATGACGACCACATCGGCACCCTGCGCGCCTTCAACCCCGCCACGGGCGAGAAGGTCTGGGAACACAAGGAGGAATTCCCGCTGTGGGCAGGCACCCTGGCCACGGCCGGGAACCTGGTCTTCACCGGCACCTCGGACGGCTACGTCAAGGCCTTCAACGCCCAGACGGGCGAGGAGCTGTGGAAGTTCCAGACCGGCTCGGGGATCGTCAGCAGCCCGATCACCTGGGAAATGGACGGCAAGCAATACCTGGGCATCGCCTCAGGCTATGGCGGGGCGGTTCCGCTGTGGGGCGGCGACATGGCGCAGCTGACCACCCAAGTCAGCCAGGGCGGGTCGTTCTGGGTCTTCGAGATCCCCAACGAACTGCTGGCCTCGGCCAACTGACGGCGGCGGCGGGGGCATCGCGCCCCCGCCCCTTTTTCCACGGGGGAAACCATGTATCGCCATTCCATCGCCCTGGCCCTGCTGCTGGCCGCATCGCCCGTTCATGCCGCCATGGCAGACACGCAGGCCTTGGCGCCCAATGCCAGCTATCCGGTCATCACCGACACCGACGACCGCCCGGACGGCCCGCAGACCGTCAACGGCTGCGAACTGAAACCCGGCGCGTCCTGCCCGGGTGTCGATCTGAGCCACCAGGATCTGTCGGGCATGAACCTGAACGGCGCCGACCTGACCGGGGCGCGGCTGGTGCGCGCGAACCTGCATGGCGCGCTTCTGAAGGGGGCCACGCTGACCGGCGCGGACCTGCGGGGGGCGGATCTGTCGGAAAGCTATCTGCAGGGCGCCACCGTGCGCGACGCCGACCTGACGGGGGCGGATCTGGATTATTCCCGCATGGCCGGGATCGACTTCAGCGGATCGAACCTGACCGCCGTGTCGATGGAAGCCGTCTGGGCCAACAAGGCCCGCCTGGTCGGCACGACCCTTGTCGCCGCCAACCTGTCCGAGGCGAAATTCTACAACGCCGACCTGGCCAATGCGACGCTGGGCGACAACACCAACCGCTTCACCATCTGGGAAGGCGTGCACATGGAGAACTGCACCGGGTGCCCCGTCGATTGGTGATCCTGGCGGGGCTGCTGGCCGTGCCCGCCCATGCCGACCTTGCCGCCTGCCGCGCCCTGTCCGACGACGGGGCGCGGCTGGCCTGCTACGACGCGCTGCCGGTGCCGGGCATGGCGGCTTTCAGTGGCAAGGGCAGCGGCATGGCGGGACCGTTCACCGTGACCCGGCCGCAGATGCTGGGCTTTCAAAGCGACGACGCGATCCTGGTGGCCTATCTGCTGGACGACGCCACCGGCGCGGTGGTCCAGAACCTGCACCACGGCGGCGCAGGCATGGGGCATTTCCTGATCGAAACCCCCGGCACCTATCGCGTACAGGTCAACGCCTCGGGCGGCTGGCGGATCGAGCTGTCGGCGCCTTGAGCGCGGGTTCCGCTCGAGGCGCTGCGGGACAGGCCGGGGATGGAAAGACCTGCCGCATCCGGCTGCGCCACGGTCTTGGTTGTCACGACGGATCGCTTGTGCCGGAAATCCGCTTCATGGGGCTGCCCGTTTTTCGATCAGGAAAGAAGTGGTTTCCAGCTTCACATCCGCTATTTTCATGCAAGTTGCGGTTTACCAGCAAAGCCGGACAGGCACTTTTTTTGAACAGCACAGAGCATCCAGCCTAATGCAGCCACCATGCGAGACCGCAGACGCCGAGAAGCCCGCCAGCAGCACCGGCGCAGGCAAATGCTTGGCTGTTCACCCGCCTGACCCGGAACAGACCTGAACCGAAAATGATCTTCAAACGGCCGTTTCCTTATGCCTTCAGTAATTGTAAAACACCCCTGAACTTACTTAGACAACGGCCCCGTTCATGGCGCTGATCGGCTATACCCGCGTTTCGACGGGCGAACAAACGCTTGACCTGCAACGCGATGACCTGCGTGCAGCCGATTGCACCATGATCCACCAGGAACATGCCTCGGGCGCCGACCGCGCGCGCCTGGCGCTTGGGCGGCTGCTGGGGGCCATCAGGCTTGGAGATACGCTTGTCGTGGTGCGCCTGGACCGGCTGGCCCGCTTGCTGTCGCATCTTCTTGAGGTAATCGAGCGGCTGAAGGTGCGGGGGGCGCATTTCCGATCGCTGGGCGATCCCATCGACACCACCACGCCGCAGGGGACGTTCTCGTTGCAGGTGATGGGCGCGGTGGCGGAACTGGAGCGCGCGCTGATCCGCGAGCGCACCAAGGCGGGGCTGCGTTCGGCCCGCGCGCAGGGCCGGATCGGCGGCAACCCGGCGCTGCGGGCGGGCGATCGCGACGCGATCCGCAAGCTCGAGGCCACGGCCTGGACCCGGCTTCCCCTGGTGCGCCGCTACCGTCCCGACATGGCCTGGGAGGATCTGGCGCGGCTACTGAATGCGCGGGGCAATCTAGGCAGCCAGCCGTGGTTGGTCGAGCGATTGAAGCGCGCCGCCAAACGCTATGTCTGCGACGGGCTGCTGCCGCCCTCGGTGCTGGAACGCGCGCCGCGCCGCGATCCAGGCGATTGCTTGATGGCCATCGTCGCGGGAATGCGCCATGCCGATCCTCACCTAACCCTGAAAGGCATCGCCGACCGGCTAGAAGCCATGCGCGAACCCACCCCTCGCGGCAACAGCAAATGGTATCCCTCCACCGTCAGGATGCTGTTTCAAAGGGCCGAAAGGATGGGGATGGTTGACGGCACGACTGAGGGGCAAGGGCCCCTGCCGTAGCCGATCTGGTCCAGAAGCGCGGCCACGGTGGCTTCTAGCTTGCAGCGGTCGATGGCTGAAAGGTCGCGGCAGGCGGATTTCCAAGCGGCCTTTGGCGGCAGTGCATTTTGCGCCGTCCTGGAGACGCGGGATCCGGAAGTTCGGCCTGGCGCGGCCGCCGGCTAGGGCCGGGCGTGTTCTCGGGCGCGTCACTCCCCTGCCCCGCAAAGCGGCGCAGCACGTACAACTCGTCCTCGACCGTGTGTCCCAGTCCTTCAGTTCGACCATGATGGCATTGGCCAGACGTGGGCCGCAGGGGATTTATGGGATACTTCAGTACCTCGCCGAGAGCCTAGACCAAGCGGATGAAGTTGCGAATATAGCTGCGCTTCTGATAGCCTTAGAACTTGAACAGGATCGCCATGACGCTGTCGGGATCGTATTCGGCGGTATGCAGGTCCATCGAAAAATGCAGCGCCAGATGCGCCATTTCTGTAAACGAGATGTCTTTGCAGACCATGTTGTTATTGACCGTGCGGCGATAGAACTGTTCCAGCGCATTGCCCCGCGCGGCGATGCCCGCGTGAATGCTGTCCCAGCTTTCCGCATCGCCGTGTTCTTCAGAAGCTTGCGATAGGCAGTCAGGCGGCGCCAGCCCTGGATCAGTTCGTAGCGGCCTTCCCTGCCCGGCTCCACCCGGATCGGGTTCGACAGGCCGATATCGCGGATCGACTGCACCAGTTCGGCCAGTTTGAATCCCGCTGCGGTCGCGCGGTCGCAGCACTGTGCCCGCGGGCACAGTGGCATGATCTCGTCTGTCCTGGTGCGGAGGTTTTAAGTTGGCAAGCTTTCGGTGGCTTGCCCGCACCAAATGAAAATTTGGGCTTCAATAGCAGCCCCGCCTGCAAGTCACTGTGACCGCGGTCACAGTGTCCGATGACATTCACAACAAAGGTCTCAATTCCACTACTGAAACTAGCCTGCTCGACTGTTGCGCTACATAGCGACCTAAGAGCATCTAAAGCCGTTCGGGATTAACCTGCGACATAGCCATCTGCCTGAAAGTAGTCCCAGCACTCAGCGGGCGTGAACATTCCGCAGATGTCTCGGAGCGCGTTGAACAGTTCGGTAAAGGCGCGTGCGCCGACCTTGCGCAGATGCGCTTTGAGCGTCGAGAACGCCTGCTCGATGGGGTTTAGGTCTGGGGAATATGGCGGCAGGAAGAGAAACCAACAGCCAGCCTGCTTGTGCTTGATGGCTTTGGCTGCCTCGACGTTCCTGTGCGTCGCGAGGTTGTCCAGGATGACAACAGTGCCGGGCAACAGTTCCGGCACCAGAACCTTTTCGACGTAGGCGGCGAAGGCAGGCCCGTCCATCGCCCCCGTGATGACCCAAGGGGCAATCAGGCCGTTCTGGGTCAATCCCGCGATGAAGGTCTGGCTGTTCCAGTCTCCGAAGGGCGCGTCCATGGCGAGCCGCTCACCGCAAGGAGCGCGACCACGCAGGCGGGTGAAGTTGGTCTTGATGGACGTCTCGCTGCGCGGACCTGCGGTTCATCAAGGAACACAAGCCGTTCCGGCTGACGCCGCATTGCAGGCAAGCGGCGCGTCAACCAATCGTGCCGGGCCCGCCTTACCCTTGCGCGGCCCCGTTCGCTGGCACCAGCGATTTTTTTTATAGGTGAAGCCGCGCCGGGACAGCAGCGCGGCAATGGAGGAATGGTGAACTTCGACACCTTCCGCTATCGCTAGGACGTCGCGTAGTTCGAAGAGCGTGATGTCAGGATCCTGAGTGACCAGTTCCTCGAAAAACGCCTGATAGGGCGCGAGCTTGCCTCGCCCAAGAGAGCGCCCCTGAGGCGCGGGATGAGCGTGACCCCGTGTCCGGATCAGGCGTGCCCACCGTGCCCACCGTGCGCCTGTTGCAGCTGACACCTTCAAGCGCATGGCTGCAGCACGGCCGCTCAGTCCCTCTTCAATATACCGCTGAAACCGCGTACGGAGCGCATTCGGCAAAGGTGCTGACATGATCCATCCTCCCCGAACAAGAGGAGCACAGACCGCGCCGTGTGGGAATCCCTTCGCGATTGACGTTTTTACCGAAACGCTTTAACAAAACCGGCTCTCGTGCGTTGAAGGGACATGAGCAAGCCCCTTGTATCGGATGATCTGTGGGCGGCGCTCGCGCCGCTGCTGCCTGTCGAGCCAGCCAAGCCGAAGGGTGGTCGCCCGCGGTGCGATGATCGCTTGGCTCTGGCTGGTATCATCTTCGTTCTCCGCTCAGGTTCCCCTTGGGAGATGCTGCATCGCGAGTTCGGGTGCTCTGGCATGACATGCTGGCGCAGACTTCGTAATTGGCAGACAGCTGGCGTTTGGAGCAGGCTCCACCGCGTGCTGCTGGAATGCCTCTGGGACGCGGGACAGCTGAACTGGAGCCGGGCCTCCCACGACAGTGCCGCCGTACCAGCGGAAAGGGGGGCGCCGAGATCGGCCCGAATCCGACGGATCGCGGAAAATCGGGCACAAAGCGCCACCTTGTAGTCGACCGACGGGGCGCCCCGCGCGGGGCGCGGCTGAGCCCGGCAACCGGCATGACAGCCTGATGCTGGCGCCCGCCCTTGATGCCGTGCCGGGCCTGCCCCACGGCCGCGGCTGCCCGCGCAAGCGTCCCGACAAGCTCCACGCCGACAAGGCCTACGACAACCGCAGCTGCCGAACCCAGTACCGAGCCCGCTCAATTACACCCCCGCATCGCGCAGCGTGGTCTGGACAGCAGCGAAAGGCCGGGCCGGCACCGCTGGGTCGTTGAGCGAACGCTGGCTTGGCTCAATCGCTTCCGCCGCTTGTCTATCCGCTACGAGCGCCGCGCCGACATCCACGAGGCATTCATTACCCTCGGCTGCGCCCTCATCTGCCTCAATCAGATCAGACGGTTTCGTTAGGTGTTCTAAGGCTCCTGGCGGTTGCTGTTCCAGGCAGAGATGGAAGAGACGCAACCAAGTATTTTTAACGGAGAAAAACTGTCCCGTCTAGAACCCATTGTGCTCGCGGGCACAATGGGTCGCCGAATTGCTAACCTTCGCATACTCTGCTGAAATTAACTATGCGCGGCTACCGTCGCCAGATTATCTGAGATCACATCAAATACATCGGGACAACGCGGACGAGCCTGCTACAAGGCGTTCCAGCAAGGTGACGGGATTGAAGCGAACAGACCGCTTTCCAGAAACAAGGCTGCGGAAATAAGCCTGCATGTTGCGGATGCGGGGTTGTAGCTGCACCATGGCTAAGACAGTGATGGCAGCATCGCGGAGGCCCAAGCGTTCCCTGGCCTGGGCAAGGAGAGCCTGATCGATGCCGATCATCGGCGCCAGCATGCGAGCGTGCTTATCTGCGGCGTCCCATGTGGTGACAGGCTCCAGTGCGAACTCCATTGCGCTTGGGCAGCCTATTTGTAGTTTCACTAGCATGCTCTGCTCACCGTCTTCAGGTGCTTTCTCAGATTCCTTACGCAAGTCTGATTCATGGTCTTCAGGGTAAGACTTAAGAAGATGTCGGTCATTTTGACCGGCAGTGGCGGTCATCGGATCTGTGCGGCTATCTTTGATCTCCGGCGCATCGGAAGGGTAGGGGGGCTGTGGCTCATCCTCCTCCCGCATTCTGTTGTCGAGTTCGGCAAGGATCTCTTCGAGAAGGGCAGGCGTCAGCGATGTGCGGCGCAGCATTTTCCGTGCGACGGTGGTATCAATTCCATCGTGCCCGCGGTCATCGATCCACGCAAGCCGTGCGAGGATCTTGGTTCTAAGATGCCTCATATGAGCCTTGTCGCGCTCAGCCTCGGCAAGGGCATTGGACCACCGCTCGCGATTCTCGATCATTGGCGACAGGTCGATCCCGTAAGCTTCGATGGCACCGCTTTGCGGATCGCGGGTGCTGTATCGCTTTCCGTTGGGGCTGCTGCGCCGCTGGATTACCCCGGCCTCGGCCAGATCAGCAATGTGCCTGCGGATGGTCTTGTCACTGACTCCGGCAAGTCGGCGTTGCAATTCAGCATTCGAGGCAAAGCAGATCATGCCACGGCCGGGCTTAAGGCAACTGAGAAGCGCGGACAGGGTCTGCACTACTTTGGGCTTGATGCCTAGACGAGGCGCGGCATCGCGAAGCACCCGGAAGATGCCCCATATTTCGTCGGCCTTGGCTGCAAACGCAGCCGGGCTCATCGCGAGGCCAATGGCCTGCGGAATTGCTCGTTGAAATGTCATCCTGCTCCGCAGGGGGACCGTAAGCCCATGCGTCACCAGCGTCTGCCCGAGATCTCTCAGAAACGTAGGCAAACTTCTCCCGCCAACCGAATCGGTTGTTGTTGACGGGCACAATGGAGGCTGCTAGTAATGAAGGTGCAAAAATCGAGAACTAGCGGGGCCTTCCGAGGGTGACTTCGGGGGGCTCTTTCTTTTTTCGGTCTCCGTTGCGCTCCTTTCTGTTTTGCTCGTGTTGATCAAAGGGAAGGGGCTCAGCCCTCTCCCCGGCTCTTCGACCAATGATCGTGGATCATCTGGACGATCTCGTCCGCGTTTTCCTCAAACCACTGTCCGAACTGGGGCTGGTGCCTCAACGAGACGCTCAGCGAAAGGCTACGGCCGGTCTTTTTCATGGTCCCGAGATGCCGCCCGCCAAGATCGAAACGGCGGATGTCGGAACCAAGCGCCCTGTCTTTCACCGCTGTGACCGCGGGCACAGCGGCTTTGCGCTCGGGCACAGGCGCCACCGGGGCGTCGGCAAGACCGGCCAGTCCCCGCGCCTGCGACAGAATGTTCTCGAATCGTTCTGACCCAGTAGAGGGCGTGTCGCTCTTTTCCGGCACGAGGGACAGAAGATCGATGCCATGCTCGCGCGCGAGGAAGGCTAGCTCGGTCCATTGCCTGCGGCCAATCTCGGGCGCGGCGCCGATAAAGAAGATGACCTCGACCGGGACATTGTCGACAACGGTGTTCATCTTCGAGATAGCCGTCCTGTCAAGGCCCAGGGCATCCTGGATGACCTGGTTCTGGTATCCCGCTTCTCGAAGCTCCCGGACAAAGAGGGCCTTTTCGATATAAGAGGGATCGACCCTGAGGTTGTTCTCCTGCCCCTGTGCAATGATTGCCGCGTCCTCGGCCAAATGGCGAACGATCGCCTTGACACGCATCCCGTTGCCGAGACTGCGCACTGCGGCCAGACGGCGGCGGCCATAGACGATGATAAACCGGTTCATGCTGTCTGGATGGGGCCGCACCAAGATGGGCACCTGCTGCCCATGGGTGCGGATGCTCTCAGCGAGGCGGGCTATGTCGGCCGCCTCCAGTGTGATGCGGTCCTGGATGCCCGACTCGTCGATTAACGAAGGGTCGAGTTCCTGGATCCCGCTGGCAGACATGTCGCGCAGCGTGTTGCCGAGCGTGGCCATCGAAGGGGCGCCCTGCCTGCGCAGCGCGACCGTGCTGATAGGGGGGGCGGCTGCGTCGAGAGCTGTCTCGAAGACGTTCTTGCGTCCCATCAGACACGCCCCCAGGACCGCTGGATCAGACCCTCGACCTCCTGGGTCACTGCCGTGCAGCTTTGCACTGCCCGGTCGAGCGTCTTGCGCAGGAGCTTTGCGGGATCGATCTCGAAGACTGTCTGCTGCGTCATGCCTGCATCGCTGATGGCGGTGGACTTCAGCATCGGATTGGTTAGCACCTCGTCCTGCAGAATGGTCCGGAGATAGGCTGCCATTTGGGTCTGCGGGCCATCTGAGGGCTCATAGCGGGTCAGCAGGAACTTCACGAAGTTCCAGGAGATCGGCTCCGACCGGCTGGTATGGGTCTGGATTGTGCGGAACAGGTCGCCCGCGAGGCTGAGGAACTGCGACATGGAGGCGATGTCCAGCATACTGGGTACGACCGTGACGATCAGCCCGGAGCTTGCCGCGAGCGCCGAGAGAGTCGTAAAGCCCAGCTGCGGTGGGCAGTCGATGATGACCACGTCATAGCGGTCCTGGACCCGATCCAGCTGGATCGACAGCCGCTCAGCGAAGTTGGGCGTGATCCGCTGGCTCAGCGCATAGGCCGTATTCGTCTCGTATTCGGCAAGGATCAAGCCGGCTGGCGCCAGATCCAGATTGTGGAAATAGGTCTTCAGGATGATGTGCTCTATACCCACCTGCTCTTCGTCGTAGCGCAGGCAGTCATAGACCGTGCCGTTCTCCTGAAACTCCAGTTCCGGACGATAGCCGAAAAGCGTCGTAAGGCTGGCTTGGGCGTCCAGATCGACGGCAAGGACCCGGTAGCCATCGAGGGCCAGCTTCTGGGCAACATGCGCCGCCGAGGTGGTCTTGCCCGACCCTCCCTTGAAATTTACAAAGCTGATGACTTGCATGGCGTCGCCCGGATGGCGGCCTGGCCGATAGGTCAGGTCCTTCTTGCCGGTGCGGAACATGTGGTCGCGGATCTGGTCGATCGCCTCGGCGCTGAACCAACGATGGCCCCGCTTGTCCAGGGTTGGCTGGGGAAAATCAGGATCGTCTGCCAAGCGGGTGTTGAGGTTCGAGTTGGAGATCCCCGTCAGTTCGCAGACCTCGCGGGCCGAGAACAAGCGCAAGGCCTTTCTTTCCTCCGGCCGGAAGGCGTTCTTCATCTGCCGGTCCAGAGACGTGGCGAGGCTTTCGGCGAATTCCGTGATACGGTCCGAATCGAAGCTGCGCCTGAGCAGGCTGAGATCGTTCATCTTGTCCTCGTCTGCCGCCCGATTTCCTGGGCTTTTCGTCTCTTGTATGGTGCTGGTGCACCTAATTGCTTCCGACCATACAAGATCTTCAGGGGCTTCCATATGCCAAATTTGCATTTATGAACGAGTGCAGCAAGAAAATTGTGGATTGTCATTCCTGTGTGGCGATGAAGGGACGCTTTTGTACCTCATGTCCTAGCATTACTTCCGCAGTCTGCTGGAAACGCCTGTGACTGACACGCATTCTGCTGCTGGTGTGGGATTGCACACATCGCCAGACCGGGTCTGCGCGCGGCTGGACAACCTGGCTACCCTCGCAAGCGATCGCTACCCGAAAGGCCGAGATGGAATCCGTGCGGCCGGCCTATTGCGCCCCTGCGGTATGGCTCGGATCTAGACAGGCGGCGCAGCACAAAGGCACAAAGGAGGGGCAGGGGTCTAGGCTCACGGCAAGGGCCGGCGTCGACCGGTCGCAGCCTGGCGCGCCGTCTCGGCAAGAGCCGGGATGCGGCCCTGGTCATCCTGATCTTGGACCGTTGTATCAGCCTCGTAAGTATTACCTCAACCGAAGTAATCGTCCTTGAACCGGTCGATCTGATGCATTCGTTCATGCAAGATCGTGACAATGCCGATGTCGCCATTGGCGAGCCGCTTCCAATATACGACATGCCGCTCGTAGCGGAAAAAGTACCCCTCCACCCCGAACTCGGCCGGCACGGGCCGCGACATCACACCGCCCGTTTCGAGTTGCTGGAACGCAGAAAACAGGCCGGTTATGTAGGTCTCAGCCTGCGCCTCGCCCCATCTGTCACGGGTGTAGAGGTAGATCTCGTCAAGGCGGAGGGATGCTGCCTCTTGGACTTGGATCGTCATGGGCTCAAGCGCGCCGGTTCCGGGCGATGACCTCAGTCGCTGTCAGTCGCTTGTAGCTGTCTTCGGGCGCTGCGAAGGCGCGGGTCAGTTCGGCCTTCAACCGATCAAACGCTTCGCGCTCGGCCCGCTCCTTGTCTCGCCGGATCAGGTCACGGATGTATTCGCTGACGTTCTCATAGGACCCATCCTCACCTACATTCGCGGCTACAAAGTCGCTCAAGGCACCTCCAACCCTGACGGTCATGGTTGTCATGCGGGACACAACTGGCCTCCTGTCGCTATTGGCGTCTTCAATATAACCAAAAATGAAGACAAACCAACCTCTGTTTTGGTCGGGGCCGCACCCATGAAGGCTACGGCTGATAATCAGTGTCGTACGACGCGGAACAGGCCTGCAGCCATGCCGTTAACCGGCGCCAAACGCGCGACCGGCGTGCAATGCCCAACAGGAGCTGCCCCATGCAACCACTCATCCAGCCATCTGCCGGGCAGCGCATCGGCGTCATCTCCGATACTCACGCCCTGCTTCGCCCCGAGGCGCTGGAGGCTCTGGCCGGCGTCACCCGCATCCTGCACGCGGGCGATATCGGCGATCCCGCCCACCTTGACACGCTGGCGCGCATCGCCCCGGTGACGGCCATCCGCGGCAATATCGACCGTGGTCCCTGGGCCGAGGCCTTGCCCGAAACGGTAAGCCTCACGATGGGAGCCCTGCGGATCCACATGATCCATGACCGCAAGGCCTTGCGGGCCGATCCGGCAGCCGAGGGGTGGAACGTCGCGGTCTCGGGCCATTCCCACAGGCCCGGCATCGAGGACACCGGCGGCACCCTTTGGCTGAACCCCGGCGCAGCCGGACCCCGCCGCTTCCGCCTGCCGGTCACGCTGGCCTTCCTGTGGGAAGAGGCCGGCCAGCCCCGCGCCATGATCCAGCCCTTGCCTGTCTGACCCGCTTGCGTCTCGAAAGGACCACCCATGTCGTCAGTCCTCGTGCCTTATCCAAGCGCAGGCTCAGTCGGACTTTCCAGATCCTTGCAGAAGGCATCATAAAGCGCAGCCATGAGAATCTCCAGGTCGGGGTCGCTGATGCGATAGAAGATGGTCTGGCTTTTGCGGCGCGTGTCGACCATCCCGGCCTCGCGCAGCTTGGCCAGGTGCTGGCTCAGCGCGGACTGGCTCAGGCCCACGGCCTGCTGCAGCGCACCGACCGAGCGTTCACCCTTGGTCAGTTCGCACAGGATCAGCAGGCGCTTGGCATTGGCGACCAGGGCCAGCCGCCCGGCCACGTGATCGGCGCGGTCCCGCAGGGCATGGGTCGCCGTGTCCCGACTTATTATATTAGCATTGACTGATTTAGACATGATTAATATATAAACCCGGCAGGCGGATCAGGCAAGCGTGGCCGCAAGACACGGAGGAAATGCATGGAGATCGGGATCGAGACCGCGTTCACCCCTTGGGCCTCGCTGTTTGGCGGCGTGCTGATCGGGCTCAGCGCTGTGATGGTGATGGGGCTGTTTGGCCGCATTGCCGGGATTTCCGGAATTATCCAGGGCGCCCTGGCGCTGCCCGGCGCGGCGAAGGACCGCGACTGGCGGTGGGCCTTTCTGGCCGGGCTGATCCTGGCGCCGCTGGTGGTGATCGCCTTGGGCGGGACGATTGCGCAGTCGGTTCCCGGCAACGGGGGCGGCATGGCCCTGGCCGGACTGCTTGTGGGCACGGGCACCGCGCTTGGCTCGGGCTGCACCTCGGGGCACGGGGTCTGCGGACTGGCGCGGCTGTCGGGCCGGTCGCTGGCGGCGGTCGCCACCTTCATGGCGGCGGGCTTTGCCACCGTCTTCGTGCTGCGCCACATCCTGGGAGGTGCGTGATGCGTGTGCTGTGGGGCTTTCTCAGCGGCCTGGTTTTCGGGTTGGGTCTGGTGGTCTCGGGCATGGCCAACCCGGCCAAGGTCCTGAACTTCCTGGACCTGGCGGGAAGCTGGGATCCCAGCTTGGCCTTCGTGATGGGCGGCGCCCTGCTGACCGCCCTTGCGGGCTATCGCCTGGTCTGGCGGCGCGGGACGCCGGTGCTGGACCGGACCTTCGACATCCCCGGGAACCGCGCCATCGACAAGCCCCTGCTGGCCGGTGCGGCGCTGTTTGGCATCGGCTGGGGGATCGGCGGCTTCTGCCCCGGCCCGGCCATCACCGCCCTGCCGCTGCTGGCGCCGGGAACCCTGATCTTTCTGCCCGCGATGCTGGCGGGTCTGTGGCTGGGCGGCCGGATCAAGGCAGGCGGTTACCTGCAAGCCAAGGGAGCGCCATGATGAGCACATCGAAACTGAAGGAGCGGGTGGTCCGTCACTCGCCTTCGACAGGCGCGGGCAGCCCCGATGTCTGGGGCATCTACGAGCCAGACACCGGGTCGATCCAGTATGTCTGCGCCGATCCCGCGACAAGGCAGGCCGCGTTGATCGACGTGGTCTGGAACCTCGATCCGAAGAACTACCGCTTCTCGACCGAGAGCATGGAGCAGGTGCTGGACCTTGTGCGGCAGAACGGGTTGACGGTCCGGTGGATCCTCGACACCCATCCCCATGCCGATCACGTCATGGCCTCGGCGCATCTGAAGGAACGCACCGGCGCGCCGACAGCCCTTGGCGACAAGGTCCATGACATCGCCAGGCTTTGGGCCAAGCTTTACAACCTGCCCGACGCCTTCGATCCGGCCCGCGACTTCGACCGCCTGTTCGCCGCCGGCGAGACCTTCCGCATCGGCGAACTGGAGGTGCGGGTGATGCTGTCGCCCGGCCATACGCTGGGCTCGATCACCTATGTCTGCGGGGACGCGGCCTTCACCCATGACACGCTGATGCAGCCCGACGTGGGCACCTCGCGCGCCGATTTCCCCGGCGGCGATGCCGGACAGCTGTGGGACTCGATCCAGGCGATCCTGGCCCTGCCAAGGGACACGCGCCTGTTCGTGGGCCACGATTACGGCACCGACGACCGCGACGAGCCCCAGTGGGAGGCGACCGTCGCCCAGCATCGCGCGGGCAACAGGCACGTCAAGGACGGCACCCGGCGCGAGGATTGGATCAAGAAACGCAACGAACGCGACGCCACCCTGCCGCTGCCCGACCGGATCCTTGCCGCCTTGCAGATCAACCTGCGCGGCGGGCGCCTGCCCGCACCCGAGGCCGACCGGCACAGCTACCTGAAGATCCCCGTCAACCGTTTCTGAAAAGCCCCCAGGGCACGAAGACGATCATCACGGATGGGCATGGTCGGATCCATTCTCCTTTCGGGATCGCTTCTTCAGCCCCCTCCGCCTTGATGGATATCATGCACCAGAGCTTTTGCCGGGAATCGTCCCGGACATGGCCCGCCACGTCCGATATGGGCGTGGCAACAGATCCCTGCAGCCGCAAAACCGGGACAAGGCAGCGTTCCAGCAAGCGGACCAGGTGTCCGTGCGACCCTGCGCGCCGAGACTGACATCAGAAAGAACAAGCGCCGCTTGTTGTCGGCAATAGGGGTCCGGCAGCAATGACGAAAGATGGAAGAAACGCCTGCAACGTGGCACAATGGAAGGGCAACCCCTATCCCCCTTGTGGTGGCTTCCATGTCACGTTCCTTGCCCCTTGTGATCTGGTTCGAGCATCTTTCCGGAAAGGACGTGCCGACGGTTGGCGGAAAGAACGCTTCCTTGGGCGAAATGGTGGCTGGGCTTTCCGGCGCGGGCATCCGGGTTCCGCCGGGCTTTGCCACGACGGCCGACATGTTCCGGGACTTCCTCGCCCTCAACGGCCTGCACGAGCATATCAGGAAGATCCTGACCCGCCTTGAGGCGGATGAGTGCTCGTTGGCCGAGACGGGCCAGACCATTCGCACCGCCATTCTGGCCGGGGATTGGCCCGAAAACGCGCGGCATGCCATCCTGGCCGGCTATCGAGAACTTGCCCGCCGCACGGGCCTGACCGATCCCCCTGTTGCCGTAAGATCCAGCGCCACCGCCGAGGACTTGCCCGACGCAAGCTTCGCCGGCCAACAGGAAACATTCCTGAACATACGTGGCGAAGCCGCCCTGCTGGAAGCCTGCAGGCGCTGCTATGCTTCCCTCTACACCGACCGGGCGATCACTTATCGGTCCCTGAAGGGCTTCGACCACAGCAAGGTTGCGCTTTCGGTTGGCGTGCAGCACATGGTCCGTTCCGACACGGGCGGGGCGGGCGTGATGTTCTCGATCGACACCGAGTCGGGCTTTGACAAGGTCGTTCTTGTCAACGCAGCCTGGGGTTTGGGCGAGACGGTCGTCCAAGGGACGGTCAGCCCCGACGAATACCAGGTGTTCAAGCCCCTGCTGGACCAACCCGGACTTGTGCCCATTCTGGAAAAGAAGATGGGCACCAAGGAACACAAGCTGGTCTATGGACAGGATGGCGACACCCCGACCCGCGACATCCTGACTTCCGAGGATGAGCGCGGGCGCTTTGTCCTTTCCGACCAGGAAATCCTGGACCTTGCCCGGCAGGCCTGCGTCATAGAACGCCATTACGGCCGAGCCATGGACATCGAATGGGCCAAGGACGGCGATACGGGCCTGATCTTCATCGTGCAGGCCCGCCCCGAGACGGTTCGTTCAGCAGGCAAGGGCACCGTCCTGTCCTATCGCATCGGGCAGCACGGCCGTGAGCTGCTCCGCGGCCTCAGCATTGGCGAGACGGTGGTCTCGGGCACCGTCTGCTCGATCGAAAGCCCACGGGACATGGGCCGCTTCGTCGATGGGTCCATCCTCGTGACCTCCAACACGGATCCTGATTGGGTGCCGGTCATGAAGCGGGCCGCTGCCATCGTCACCGACCACGGTGGCCGCACCTCTCATGCTGCGATCGTCAGCCGAGAGCTGGGCCTGCCGGCGATCGTCGGTGCGGGACATGCGACAAGGCTTCTCCATGACGGTCAGCAGGTCACGGTGTCCTGCGCCGAGGGCCAGGAAGGCATCGTCTACGAGGGAGCGGCCGACTTCCAGGTCGAGGAGCTTGATCCCGCCGCAGTCCCGGCAACGAACACGCGCGTCATGCTGAACCTGGCCGATCCTGGCGCGGCCTTCCGCTGGTGGTGGCTACCCTCTGACGGGGTTGGTCTCGCGCGGATGGAGTTCGTGGTTTCCAATGCCGTGAGGGTCCACCCCCTTGCCCTGACCCGCTACGACGCCTTGCAGGATCCGCTTGCCAAGGCCGAGATCGAGGCCCTGACCCAGGGATATGCAAACCGGGAGGATTACTTTGTGGACCGCCTGGCGCGGGGCCTGTCGCGCATCGCGGCAGTCGTGCATCCCCATCCCGCCATCATCCGCATGAGCGATTTCAAGACCAACGAGTACGCGGGACTTCTGGGCGGCGCACAGTTCGAGCCAACCGAGGAGAACCCGATGATCGGGTTCCGGGGCGCCTCGCGCTATTACTCCCCGCGCTACCGGGATGGCTTTCTGCTGGAATGCCGTGCAATCCGCCACCTGCGCGAGACAATGGGCTTTCGCAACGTTCTCGTCATGGTTCCTTTCTGTCGAACGCCAGCGGAGGCCGACCAGGTTCTTGCGATTATGGCCGAGGCGGGGCTGGTGCGGGGGCAGGATGGTCTTGAGGTCTATGTGATGTGCGAAATCCCCTCGAACGTGATCCTGGCTGACGAATTCGCCCGCCGCTTCGATGGATTTTCCATCGGATCAAACGACCTGACGCAACTTACGCTAGGGGTGGATCGCGACTCGGCAGAACTTGCCGCCTTGTTTGATGAACGCGATCCCGCTGTGCGATGGATGATCGAGACGGTGATCGCCCGAGCCCATCGGGCGGGGCGCAAGATCGGCTTGTGCGGCCAAGCGCCCAGCAGCGACCCGGCTTTCGCGCGACTTCTGGTCGAGGCGGGGATCGACTCGATCTCGGTCACACCGGACAGTTTTCTGGCTGTCAAAAGGCATGTTGCTGCCGCAGAACGGGATGCCGGAAGCAGTTCTTTCAGAAAGACCGCTGCCGGACCGGAAAAGGCCACCTGACGCCTTGCTGCCGTCTTCGCCTGCCCCTGGCTTGGTGCCGTCCCGTGGCGTGGTGCCGCTGGCGCTGATCGTCACCGCGCGTTCCCGATGCCCGATGGGGTCCACCCGCTTGACGGTGCGCGCGAAGACAAGCCGCACGGTGGACCGATGCCGGACTTCGGTCCGCTTTTCGATGAAGCGAACCTGGGCTCTCATGGCGGGACCGCGATTGTGGACCGTAAGGGACGCATCCTGACGATTGCGCTGTACCTTGAACAACTGCAAAAGCCCTGATCGGCATCAATGGTCCTTGGCAGGTGATGTGGCACACCGGAACGAACAGCCGCTTTCAGCCCGCTTGCGCGCCCTGCCCGAAAACCGTCCCATGTCGATCTCGGATCTGGCTGGTGAGCTTGGCACGCGCGCGCACGGCCTCGCGCTGCTTGTCCTGGCGCTGCCAGAGGCGCTGCCGCTGCCGTTGCCCAGCATTGCGGCCATCCTGGGCTTGCCCTTGGCCGCGATCTCCTTCCATCTGATGCTGCACGGTGAGAACGGGGGCCTGCCGGTCTCGCTCGGGCGCTATCCGCTGCCGCCGCGGCTGGTCAACATTGCCCGGATACGGTTGGCTGATCTGGCAGCGCGGGGCGAGCGCCTGTCCAGGCCACGCTGGACCAGCATCGTCAAGCAGGACCGTGCCGTGGGTGGGCTGTGCCTGCTTTTGTCCGTGATCCTTTTGCTGCCCTTCCCTCTCTTCAACGTGCCGCCAGCGATATGCCTGGCCTTGCAGGCCTGGGGCCTGGTGCAGCGCGACGGCGTCTTCGTTGCGATCGGCATGGCAGGCGCGATCCTGGTTCTTGCTTCGATGTTCCTGGGGCTTTCAGGATTTGCCCTGTGGCTGGGGCGGGCATGATCCCGGCTGCGGAAAGCTGCTGCCCCCCGTCTGCCTTGCGGTGATGTTACTGCGCGAGGCCAGACCGATCACGCGGCTCAGCCGCGCGACACGCGCCACCAGCCTGGCCCAGAGCCTGTCGGGTGGCGCAGGAAGGCGGTTTGGCCCCTGTCCGATCATCGGGGCACGCTTGGCAATGATGGCGGTCAATGCTTCGCGACAGACGGGGATTCATGCTAGCGTGGTCGATGTCTTATCGGGAGCACCAAGATGAGCCGTCTTCTTATCGTCGCCCTGATCCTTGTTGGCGGGGGCGTGTTTGCACAAGACAGGGACGTTGGAGCCGATCTTTATGACGGTTCCTGCAGCGGATGCCACGGCGCCAAGGCTGATGGAAAAGGACCCGTGGCCGAGGTGTTCAAGATCCCTGTTCCGGCGCTGACCGATCTTTCCGCGCGCAATGACGGCAAGTTTCCGATGCTCGAGGTGATCCATATCATCGACGGCCGCACCGGAATGCGCGGGCATGAAGGCGTGATGCCGATCTTCGGCACTTTGTTTTCGTATGAGCATGGCGGGCGCGGCAATGCTCGGGACACGGTGATCGAAGTCCGGGGCAAGATCATGTCGATCGCGCTTTATCTGGAAAGCATCCAGCAGTAGCTGCCGCCGATGGTGCCAGGCTTTTTCAGGGGCTGTTCGCAGATCCACTACGCCCTTATCGCGGCTGCACGCTGCTTGACTGAGGTGTCCTCGACTTCGGCCCGGACATCCCCTTCGGCGGGGCGAAGCAGTCGGACTTCGGCGTCAAGAAGGGCAAAGAAGGACTGGCCGAATTCACGCAAATCCATATCGTGAACGAAGCCCGCTGACGGCGGGCAGGGCGGGCCGTGCACCAGCGCGGCCCCTCGCGGTCCCCAGGGCCGCAATTGAGGACGAGGAGAGGAGACCACCCGTGCCGATCTATGGCCTGGCCCCCCGCAGCGAAGGCGAAAGCCGCGTTCAGGGCCGCACCGACTTGAGCTTGCGCGACGAGACGATCCCCCAGCTGCTGGCCGCCGCCGTGCGGGACCACGGCGACCGCGAGGCGCTGGTCTTTCCCGAACACGGCCTGCGCCTGACCTATGCCGGGTTCTCCGCCGCCGTGGACCGGCTGGCGACGGGGCTGCTGACCCTGGGCATCTCGCGCGGGGACCGGGTGGGCATCTGGGCACCGAACCGCCCCGAATGGGTGCTGACGCAATTCGCCACCGCCCGCATCGGCGCGATCCTGGTCAACGTGAACCCCGCCTATCGCGCGGGGGAACTGGAATACGCCCTGCGGCATGTGGGCGTGCGCTGCCTGATCCTGGCGGACAGCTTCAAGACCTCGAACTATGTCAACATGATCCAGCATGTCGCGCCGGAACTGGCCTTCTGCGCCCCCGGCGCGCTGATGGCGCCGAACCTGCCCGACCTGCGCATCGTGGTGCGGATGGGGGCCAGCCGCTCGACCGCCGGGATCCTGAACTTCGCCGACCTGGCGGATACGCCCGCCGACACGGACCGGCTGGACGCGATCACCCGGACGCTGCGGACGGACGACCCGATCAACATCCAGTTCACATCCGGCACCACCGGCCTGCCCAAGGGCGCGACGCTGAGCCACCGCAACATCGTCAACAACGGCCATTTCACCACCGCCACCATCGCCCTGACGCATGAGGACCGCTTGTGCATCCCGGTGCCGCTGTATCACTGCTTCGGCATGGTCATGGGCGTCTTGGGCTGCGTCAGCAAGGGCGCGGCGATGGTCTTTCCGGGCGAGGGCTTCGACCCCGACGTGGTGCTGAACGCGGTCGCCGACGAGTGCTGCACCGGGCTTTACGGCGTGCCCACGATGTTCTCGGCCATGCTGGATTCCCAGAACTTCCTGGCGCATGACCTGTCGTCCTTGCGCACCGGCATCATGGCGGGCGCCCCCTGTCCGATCGAGGTGATGCGCCGCGTCGTGGACCAGATGCACATGCGCGAGGTGACGATCGCCTATGGCATGACCGAAACCTCGCCCGTGTCCTTCCAGTCCCATACCGACGATCCCCTGGACAAGCGCGTGACCACCGTGGGCCGCGTCCATCCGCATCTGGAAGTGAAGCTGGTGGACGAAGGGGGCCACACCGTCCCCGTCGGCGTCACTGGAGAGCTGTGCACCCGCGGCTATTCGGTGATGAAGGGATACTGGGGCGAGCCCGCCAAGACCGCCGAGGCGGTGGACGCGGACGGCTGGATGCACACGGGGGATCTCGCCACCCTGGACGCCGAGGGCTATTGCAACATCGTCGGCCGCCTCAAGGACATGCTGATCCGGGGCGGCGAGAACATCTATCCGCGCGAGATCGAGGAATACCTGTTCCAGCACCCCGCCGTGCAGCTGGCCCAGGTCTTCGGCGTCCCCGACCCCAAGTTCGGCGAGGAGGTCTGCGCCTGGATCGTCCTGAAGCCCGGCGCCAGCGCGACCGAGGGCGAGATCCGCGATTTCCTGCGGGGCAGGGTGGCCCATTACAAGGTGCCGCGCCACATCCGCTTCAAGGCGGACCTGCCGATGACCGTGACCGGCAAGGCGCAGAAGTTCCTGATGCGCAAGGCCATGGTCGAGGAACTGGGGCTGACGGAAAACCGAACGGCCTGAGCCGCAGGCGGCAAGGACGCAAGCGACAGGATTGCGGTGACCGGCAGGCCCGCAAGACCTGCCCCGGGCGGCTTTCCGCAAGGGGCCAGCCGGGCAGGGGCGGGGATCAGCGGCGGCGTGAGCGGCCGCCGCCGTCCGGACCGGCGGTGATCCCGCGCTGATTGTCCTGCGGGGCCATGTTTCTGCCTTGATGCCTGGCCGCGCGCTGCCAGGGCCAGCATCCTTCGATCTCGGTTTCCAGCGAGAAGCTCAGGAAGGTCCGGATCAGCACGATGCCCGCCAGCAGGCCCACGCTTTCAAAAGTCAGCGGCGCGGTGATGGTCGAGATGATGTCGGCGCCGACCAGCAGTTCAAGCCCCAGCAGGATCCCCCGGCCCAGATCGGAACGGAACTGCTCATAGGCATGGCGCCAGCCATGGCCGCGCAGGCCACTGACGGCAAAGGTGCATGCCGCAAGGCCGATCCCGCCGATGATGATGGCCACGCCGACCAGTTCCAGGCCTTTGGCCAGCATGTCGGCGGTCTCGTGTGCGCCCTCGATCAAGCCTCACCTCCTGCCTGGGTCCGCCCCGTCCGGCGCTTCTCCGGGGATGAGCGGCGTTCCGGCTTGCCCACGGGGCGCGCGGGGCGGCATCCCCTTCAACATCTGCCCGGCCTGCCGGTTCCCCAAGGCGCCGGTCACCGCCCCTGTTCCTATCGTTGGAAGACATAGCTGCCCGGCGCATCGCCCAGAGGCGGACAGCCTTGGTCGGGGGCGCCCGTGGCGGGAACGGGACCGGGCGGCCCCGACCGCGCGCCCAGCCAGGCGGCCCAGGCGGGCCACCAGGAACCCTCGGCCGCCTCGTGCCGGGCCAGCCAGTCGGCCGCCGACAGCAGCGCCCCGTCCCGCGGGCGCGTGCCGATCCGGTACCGGCGTCCGGGATGGCCCGGCTGGCTGACGATTCCCGCGTTGTGCCCGCCCGAGGTCAGGGCAAAGGTCACCTCGGCATCGGTGAACTGGTGGATCTTGAAGACCGAGGTCCAGGGCGCCACATGGTCGCGTTCCGTGCCCACGGCGAAGATCGGCACGCGGATGTTCTGCAAGGCGGCGGGGCGGCCCTCGACCATGAAGCGCCCGGCGGCCAGTTCGTTGTCCAGATACAGCCGTTGCAGGTATTCCGCGTGCATCCGCCAGGGCATCCGGGTGCTGTCGGCGTTCCAGGCCATCAGGTCGGTCATCGGCGCCCGCTGGCCCATCAGGTATTCGCGCACCATCCGCGACCAGACCAGGTCGTTCGATCGCAGAAGCTGGAAGGCCCCCGCCATCTGGTCGTCCGACAGATAGCCCCGGTTCCACATCATGCTGTCCAGGAAATGCATCTGGCTGGCGTCGATGAACAGCGCCAGTTCGCCGGGTTCGGTGAAATCGACCTGCGCCGCCAGCAGCGTCAGCGACGCCAGCCGCGCGCCCGCGGCCTGGCCCATGGCCGCCGCCGCGATGGCCAGCAGCGTGCCGCCCAGGCAATAGCCCGCCGCATGGACCCGGGCGTCGGGCACGATCGCCTGCACCGCGTCAAGCGCCGCCATCACCCCCAGGCGGCGGTAATCGTCCAGCGTCAGGTCGCGGTCGCGCGCATCGGGATTGCGCCAGGACATCGCGAAGACCGTGAAGCCCTGCGCGACCAGCCAGCGGATCAGCGAATTTTCCGGCGACAGATCCAGGATGTAATATTTCATGATCCAGGCGGGCACGATCAGCACGGGTTCGGGCCGGACCTGATCCGTGGCGGGGGCATACTGGATCAGCTCGATCAGGCGGTTGCGAAAGACCACGGTGCCGGGGGTGACCGCGACCGTTTCGCCGGGGCGGAAGGCGTCGGTTCCCACGGGCGGCTGGCGGTTCAGCAGGCGGGCCGCGTCCTCGGCCCAGTTCAGCCAGCCCTGCCACAGGTTCATGCCGCCGGTGTCGCGGGTCCGGGCCAGGATCTCGGGGTTGGTCCAGGGGTTGTTCGAGGGCGAGAGCATGTCCAGCCACTGCCGCGCCGCGAAGGACACGACATCCTCGTGATGCTTCATCATGCCCGGCACCTCGTGGGTGACGTTGTGCAGCCATTGCTGGCCCAGCAGGAAGGCCTGCGCAAAGGCCGAGAACGGCATCTGCCGCCAGCCCGGATGGCGGAAGCGCGCATCGCCTGGCAGCGGCTGGATCGCGGGCGGGGCGTTCGGGTCGATGGCCGAAGACATCAGCCAGGCCATCAGCCGCCCGGTCTTGCGCCCGGCCTTCCACAGCAGTTCCGACCGCTTGCCCGGAGCCTGCGCCAGGTGAAAGGCCCAGTCGAAGCCCGCCAGCGCCAGCGAACCCGGCGAGATGCCGCCGGTCAGCTGCCCGCCAAGCGCCTCTCGCATCCGGTCCATGGCCTGGAAGGCGGCAAGGCCCAGGGCCGCGTCCTGATCGACCGGAGGCATCTGCGCGGGGGAAACAAGGGGGCCGGTCTGGGGGATCATGGTGGTTCCTGGCTGGTTGCGCATCGCAGGATCTTCCTCTACCCAATGACCCTCGCGCCGGTATTGACCTGGGTCAAGGGCCTGACCTGCCGGGGCCGGGAAACGCTGCGGGCCGAATGCCCGCGCAACCCGGCCCGCCGCCTGATCTTTCGACTTCGCAGCCCATGCGGTGACAGCAGGTCCAAGAGGCGGGCGGGGGGCTCCGCCCATGTCGCGGGCGTCGGCGTCATGGGGGATTGCTATTCCCCGGCGTCTCGATGTCAGCCATGGGTGGACCAGAAACCGGCTTCGTGCGGAGGGCAGACGGTCACGCCGCAGCCCTGTCCGCGGATGCACGTTCTGACCGGCTTCGCGCAAGGGGGATCGGCGGCTAGCGCAGGAACTGGCGAAAGCGGGACAGCGAGAATGCGAACAGCGTGGCAGATATGACCGCCAGCGCGGCCAACTGCGGCCAGACCACGGCAAGGCCCGCGCCCCGGAACAGCACCGCCTGCGACAGGATCACGAAATGCGTGTTCGGGGCCGCGGACATGATCGCCTGGATGATCTCGGGCATGTTCTCGCGCGGCGTCACGCCGCCCGACAACAGCTGCAGCGGCATCAGCACCATCATCGTCAGCAGCGCGAACTGGGGCATCGACCCGGCCACCGTGGCCAGAAACAGGCCCAGACAGGTCATGGCAAGGATGTCGAGCCCCGCCCCCAGCATGAACAGCGCCCGCGACCCTTCGATCGGCACCGCGAGCAGGGTTTCCACCACGACGAAAAGGCTGAACGCCGTCGCCGCCAGGACCACGGCCCCCATGGACCAGATCTTGCCGGCCATGATCTCGAAGGCGGTGACGGGCATGACCAGCAGGTGCTCGACGGTGCCATGCTCGCGCTCGCGGATCAATGCGGCGCCGGTCAGGATCACCGCCAGCATGGTGATCGCCTCGATCAGTTCGTTGATGGCGCCGAACCACGCCTCGTCCAGTTCGGGGTTGAAGCGGGCGCGCAGGTCCAGTTCTACCGGCAGGCGCCCGGCGGTCCTGTGGCGGGCGAGGAACTCCTCGACCTCGCCGCTGACGATGGACTGGACATAGCCGCCGCCGGAAAACGCCTGCGACATGCGGGTGGCGTCCACGTTCAGCTGGATGGTGGGCGAACGGCCCGCCAGAAGGTCGCGCTGGAAGCCCGGTGGGATGTCGAGCGCGAAGGTATCCAGCCCCGCGTCCATCCGAAGGTCCATCTCGGGCTGCGAAATCAGCCGGGGCGGCATGAAATAGGGCAGATAGAAGGCATTCGTGATGCGCGCCGACAGGGCCGACTGATCCTCGTCCACGATGGCGATGGGCGCGCGGTTCAGGGTCTCGGGCATGGCCTTCGAGCCCATGTAGATCGACAGCGAAAAGGCATAAAGGACCAGCACCAGCAGCATGGTGTTGCGCCCCAGGCCGCGCAGTTCCTTGATCCCCAGATGGACGATGTTGGCCAGCCGCATCAGCGGTCCTGCTTGCGAAGGAAGGCGGCGCCAAGCCCGAGCAGGACGGGGATCGCCGCCAGCAGCGGCAGGAAGGCCCTCGACAGGTCGTCGAAGCCGAGCCCCTTGGAAAAGACCCCGCGCGAAATGGTCATGAAATGGGTCGCCGGATAGATCCGCCCGATGAAGACGCCGACGCCCTGCAACGACGACACCGGGTCGATCATGCCCGAATACTGCGCGGCCGGGATCATGGTCAGCATCACGGTGCCGAAGATCGCCGCGATCTGGCTGCGCATGAAGGTGGACAGAAACAGCCCCATGGCCGTGGCGACCGTGACGTAAAGGAAGGCCGCCGCCGTCAGCGTCGCCAGGCTGCCGGTCAGCGGCACGCGGAACACGGACACCGCGAAACCCGTCAGCAGCAGGAAGTTCACCATCGCGATCCCGACATAGGGAAGCTGCTTGCCCAGCAGGAATTCCAGCCTTGTCACCGGCGTGACGTAGAAGTTGACGATCGAGCCCAGTTCCTTTTCGCGCACGACGCTGAGGACGGCCAGCATCGACGGGATCATCAGCAGCAGCATCGGGATCACCGCCGGCGCCATCGCGTCCAGGCTGCGCACATCGGGGTTGTAGCGATAGCGGACCTCCAGCCGGAAATCGCCCTGCGTGGCGCCCGCGCCGTAACGCTCGCGCGCCTTCTGCGCAAGCCAGGTGGCGTGCATCCCCTCGACATAGCCGCGCACCGTTTCGGCCCGCGACGGCATCGCGCCATCGATCCAGGCGCCGACGGCGGTTTCGCGGCCCCGCGACAGGTCGCGCGCGAAGCCCGGCGGGATTTCCAGCGCCAGCGCGATCTCGCCGCTTTCCATGCGCCGGTCCATGTCGGCATATCCGGCAAGGGGCGGCTTTTCGGTGAAGAAGCGCGAGCCGGACAGTTGCAGCGCATAGTCGCGGCTGATGGTGGTGTCGTCATGGTCGAGAACCGCGAAGGTGAGGTTCTCGACATCCATGTTGATGCCGTAGCCCACCACGAACATCAGGATCAGGCTGCCCACCGTGGCGAGGGTCGCGCGGATCGGATCGCGCAGCAGTTCAAGCGCCTCGCGCCGCGTATAGGCGTAAAGGCGGCGGATATCGAAGAAGCGGCGGCTGCCGCCCGTGGCGGGGCCGGGGCCTGCGCCGAGCGGTTCGGGCGCCATCTCCGCGACCGGCCCGTCGTTTGCCGCATCCTCCAGATGACCGACAAAGGCCGCCTCCAGCGTCGGCGCGCCCCGGCTGGCCACGATGGCCGCGGGCGTGTCGCAGACCAGGACCCTGCCTGCGTGCATCAGCGCGATCCGGTCGCAGCGTTCGGCCTCGTTCATGAAATGGGTCGAGACGAAGACGGTCACGTTCAGGCGCCGCGACAGATCGACGAGGATGGTCCAGAACCCGTCGCGCGCGATGGGATCGACGCCCGAGGTCGGCTCGTCAAGGATCAGCACATTGGGCGCGTGGATCATGGCGACGGCCAGCGACAGGCGCTGGCGGTTGCCCAGCGGCAACGCATCCGGCAGCGCGTCCATGATCCCCGTCAGGCCGAACTGCGCGGCGACCTCGTCCACCCGCGCGGCGATGCGGCCGGGGGCCAGGCCGAACAGGCGGGCGTGAAGCTGCAGATTCTGGCGGACGGTCAGCTCGGAATAAAGCGAAAATCCCTGCGACATATAGCCGACGCGGCGCCTGACCCCGACGTCCTGCGGATCGACCTCGCGGCCGAACAGCAGGGCGCGGCCCTCGCTTGCGTCCAGAAGGCCGGTCAGCATCTTCATGGTGGTCGTCTTGCCGCAGCCGTTCGATCCGATGAAGCCGAAGATCTCGCCGCGAGCGATGCGGAAGCTGACATCGTCCACCGCCGTGAAGTCGCCGAACCGCCGGGTCAGGTGATCGGCCTCGATCGCCGCCTCGCCCCCGGTGTCCGCAGGCCGGGGCGGGATGACGACCTTGCGGTAGCCCTCGCGCCGTGCCGCCGGCAGCAGGGCGATGAAGGCCGCGTCCAGGTCGGTGGTCCCGGTGCGCTCCAGAAGCTCGGCCGCGGTGCCGCAGGCCAGCACCTGCCCGCCGTCCATGGCGACAAGCCGGTCGAAGCGGGCAGCCTCCTCCATATAGGCGGTGGCGACGACGACGCTCATGCCGTCGCGGCTTTCGCGGATGCGCTCGATCAGCTGCCAGAATTGCCTGCGCGCAAGCGGATCGATGCCGGTGGTCGGCTCGTCGAGGATCAGCAGGTCGGGATCATGGATCAGCGCACAGCAAAGCCCCAGCTTCTGCTTCATGCCCCCCGACAGCTTGGCAGCGGGCCGCCCGGCGAAGGGGGCCAAGCCGGTGGCGTCCAGAAGCCCCCGGATGCGCTGTTCGCGTTCGCCTTTCCCCTGCCCGAACAGGCGGCCGAAGAAGTCCACGTTGTCGAAAACCGACAGCGTCGGATAAAGGTTGCGCCCAAGGCCCTGGGGCATGTAGGCGATGCGCGGATAGGCGCCGCGCCGATGCGCGGGGTCGGCCATGTCGCCGCCCAGGACCTCGACCCGGCCGGTCTGGATCCTGCGGCTGCCGGCGATCAGCGACAGCAGGCTGGACTTGCCGACGCCGTCCGGGCCGATCAGCCCGACCATGCAGCCCGACGGAATATCAAGCGTCACCGCGTCCAGCGCGCGCGTCTTTCCATGGGAAAGGCTGACGCTGTCCAGCCGGGCCACCGGATGCGCAGCGGCGGCACCGGCGTTCATTGAAGCAGCGTCCCCTGCAGGGCGGCGGGCCATTCGGCATCGGGGTCAAGGCGGACATGGGCGACGCCGGGCAGGCCGGTCTTGACCTGCTGGATGTATTTCCGCAGCAGTTCGGGCGGGATCCGGGCCTTGATGCGGAACATCAGCTTCTGGCGTTCCTCTTCGGTCTCGACCGTCTTGGGCGTGAACTGCGCCACATCGGCCACGAAGGTCGCCCTTGCCGGGATGACGTATTGCGGGGCGGCGTCCAGGACGAGCCGGACCTCCGTGCCGATCGCCACGCGTCCGGCCTGCGCCGTGGGCAGGAAGAACGTCATGTAGACATCGCCCAGATCGACAAGGCTCAGCACCCGGCCGCCGCTGCCCAGCACCTCGCCCGGCTCGGCCACCCGGTATTGCACCCGTCCGTCCCGGGGCGATCGCAGCGTCGCGTCGTCGATTTCGGCGGCGATGCTCTCGATGGCCGCCTGCGCGGATTCGACCGCCGCCTGCGCATCCACCACCTGCGCGCGGGCCGCGTTGATGGCCGCCTCGCTGGCGGCAAGCTGGGCCTCGGCCGCCGCGACGGCGGCCACGGCGCTGCGTTCGGCGGCGCGGTCGTTGTCGAGGATCTGCCGGGACACCGTGTTGCTGGTCGCCAGCCGTTCCGAGCGTTGCAGGGTCTGCTCGGCGGCATCGCGCTCGGCCTCGCGCTGCGCGACAACGGCGGCCGCCTGGGTCCGCTCGGCTTGCCGCTGGACGATCAGCAGCCTGGCGGTATCGACGCCGATCCCGGCGCGCCGAAGCTGCGCCTCGGCCTGCCGGCGCTGCGCTTCAAGCTGGGCCGTGTCCATGCGGGCCAGCACGTCGCCCGTCTTCACGAAATCGCCCTCGTCCACGAGGATCTCTCGGATGCGCCCGGGCGACTTTGCGGACACGTCGATCTCGACCGCCTCGATGCGGCCATTGCCGCTGGCGAAGCCGTCCGGCAAGGCGCCGTCACGGGATTGCCGCCAGGCGACGTATCCGCCGACCGCCAGCAGCGCCAGCACGCCGATGATGATCCAGAGGCGCCGGTCCGTCTTCATCGCGGGGCGACCCGATCGCTGGTGGCGGGCTGATGGGATGCGCCGACAGGCCTGGGTGGGGTGGCGCCCAAGTGGGGGACGATGCGCATGACTGCTCGGATGGGCTGGACCGTGTCCTGCCGCCGGGGCCGGCTTGCCGGCTTGTCGGCTTTGGCGGGTGACAGGGCGATCCCGAACATGCCGGCGCTCCACAGCGGTGATCCATTCGGCATCAAGACCAGAATGCCGCCGCCGCGACGTTGATCTGCGTCAAGTGCCGTCGCAAGAACCATCCAGGCACGCGGCGCGAAACCTGTATCGGCGCTCGATGGGGCAGGAAGCCGCCGCTCCGGTCCCGAAGGCCGCCCGGGCCGTCAGCCCGGATCCGGCGCACGCTTCGGCAGGTCCATCCTTGATTTCCGGCCCCCATGACCGAGAGCCGGGAACCCGCGTTCCCGGCTTTTTCGTTGCCTACAGGTCCTCTCGATCGGCTGGGCTGCCCGCTCCGCATCGGGTCCGGGCAAAGCGCCCGCCGCCCAGATGCACCCAGTCCATGCCCACCGAGGCGGCCAGATAGTCGTCGGCGGCGCCCTGCAGTTCCATCTGGGCATGGCGCGGCAGCACCAGCACCTTCATCAGCGCCAGATAGACAAGAAAACCCAGGGGAAAGCCGATCACGAAGGCAAAGGCCGACCACCAGGCCGCGACGGCGCCTGCCAGCAGCCAGGCGATCAGCCCCGCCGGGTTGAAGCCGCCTGTGTAGCGGTACTGGCCCTCGGGGTCGTAAAGCGCAGGCACGTTCAGCCGGCGGCGGCGGATCACATAATAATCCGCCACCATGATGCCGCCGATGGCCGACAGGAAGGCCCCGTAATAGCCCAGGAAGACGAACAGGTTGTCCAGGATCTGCCAGGGAAAGCACAGCGTGCCCACCACGCCCGCGATCACCACCGCCATGCGATAGTTGATGACGCGCGGCGCCAGGTTGATGAAGGTCAGCGCGGCCGGGATCAGGTTGGCCGAGTTGTTGGTGGACCATTGCGCCAGCACCACCAGGATCAGCAGCACCAGCAGCGCGACCCCCTGGGCGTCGCCCTGGATCACCTCGACCGGGTTCCAGTTGCCGGTGGCGATGAAGGACACCGCGCCGATGCCCGCGATCATCGCCTGCGTCAGGGGCAGGGCCACCAGTTGCGCCAGGAAGATCGCCTTGTTGCGCCGGACGAAGCTGCGGGTGCCGGTGCGGGTTTTGACAAACCGCGTCAGGTTCGGGATGTCGATCGCCATGGTGGACCAGAAGCTCATGTTGGCGATGAACAGCACGATCAGGGATGCCTGGCCTTCGGCGCGGAAGGTCCAGATGTTGAGGCCCCTGGTTTCCGCGAGGCCTTCCAGCGTGAAATACATCCAGACGGAAATCGCGATGATCGCGGGCGCGGCCAGCGAGGCCAGCCGTTCCACCGACTTGATGCCCAGCATGGTATTGGCGACCTGCACGGCTGCGAAGATTGCATACCACAGGAACCAGTTGGAAAAGCCGAAGGTATATTCGCCGATCCCGTTCAGCGCAAGCGCGCCCAGATAGGTCTGGATGCCGAACCACATCGCCGCCACGATGCCCCGCGAGACGGCGGGCAGGTGCGTGCCGTGGATGCCGAAAGGCGCGCGCAGATAGACCGCGAAGGACAGCCCGTGTTCGGTGCCGATATCGGCGGTGGCCAGCATCAGCGCGCCGATGGCCAAGTTGGCAAGCCCGATCGTCAGCGCGACCGTGGCCAGGTCGAAGCCGCCCTGGATGCCCGTGGCCCCCAGCGAATAGGTGGCGATGATAACCGCGATACCCACCCAGATCCAGGCATAGCCCAGCGTGCCGATGGGCCGCTGGCTGGCCCGGGTGGGCAGGATGCTTTCCTCGATCAGGCTGGTGCGGTCCCGTCCGGCGGACAGGCCGCCGTCTTGTGTCATTGTCATGATGCTTATCCCTGTGCGTTGGTGACCTGCGGCCGTCGCGCGGTGGATCACCCCGCGCGGCCGTTCTTGTCGGAAAGGAAAGGGCCGCGCGATGCGGCCCCCGTCCGGTTCAGTCGTGGCGCCGCATCGCGAAGCGCAGCTTTTCCGTGACCGCCATGTCCACCGTCTCACTTTCAAGGTCGATGGCGACGCCGTAAACCTCTCGGGCGCGTTCGACGGAACAGAACCCGTCCAGGACATCCTCCAGCACCTTGCGGGGCGCGCGGTTAAGCGGGTTGCCGTAACCGCCGCCGTTCGGGCTGTAATAGGTCATCACGTCGTCCGCCCCGACCGCGAGGCCCGAGAACTTGGAATGCATCTCGATCTCCTCGCCCGGCCTGTTCGGGTTGCTGATCGTGCAGCGCCCGACCGCGCCATCCTGGCCGCCGAAGATGCCCCAGGGCGCGTCGGTGTGGCGTTCGGATTCGTGGGTGATGAAGGCGGGCGTCAGCACCCGCTGGGCCTTCACCACCCCGATGCCGCCCCGGAATTCCCCCGCGCCCGGAGGCGCGTCGTCGCGCAATTCATAGCGGTCGCAGATCATGGGGATATGCATCGCCAGGTCTTCCAGCGGGTTGTTGCGGGTGTTGGCCATCAGGTTGTCGATGCTGTCGGGCCCGTCGCTGCGCGGCCGCCCGCCATAGGCGCCCTCGTTCACCTCCAGGAACACCCAGTAGTCGCCCGACGGGCGCACCCCCGAATAGGCCGCGAAGCTGATGGATGCCGACGATCCCGCGATCACCTGTTCCGGCATCACCGGGGCCAGGGCGCGGATGATCAGGTCGATCATGCGGTTGCACTGGGTGAACCGCGCCTCGGCCGAGGCAGGCGCGCGGGGGTTGAAGATCGACCCCAGCGGCGCCGTGACCTTGATGGGGCGGAACGACCCTTCGTTCGACGGCACCCGCGTGTCCGATGTTGCGGCGTCCAGCAGCAGCTTGCGGAAACCCGCATACGCCGCGACCTTGGTGGACCCCTCGAAGGGCACGTTATAAGCGGTGGGGGTCTGGTCGGCGGACCCGGTCAGGTCCACCTCGACCTCGTCGCCGCGCACGCGGACCGTCACCTTGACCTTCAGCCGCTGGTCGCGGTTGCGGCCGTCGTCGTCCAGCCAGCCCTCGGCGGTGTAATCGCCGTCGGGGATTTCGCTGATCCGCTGCCGGGTCATGCGCTCGGCGTAATCCATCAACTGGTTGGCCGCGCCGAAGACGATATCCTCGCCGTATTTTTCCAGCAGTTCGACAAAGCGGCGCGCGCCCAGGCGGGCCGATGCGATCTGCGCCTCGATATCCATCACCAACTGCCCCGCCGCGCGGGAATTGCGGCGGATATAGTTCCACATGGCGTTGTTGGGTTCGCCCTTGCGGTAAAGCTTGGTGCCCGCGAACAGCATCCCCTCGGCATAGACATCGGGCACGTCGATGATCAGGCCCGGCGTGGCCGCGCCGATATCGACATGATGCGCGGTGTTCCCGGCAAAGCCCACCAGCCGCCCGTGGAAGAAGACCGGCACGACGATGGCCAGATCCGGCGTATGCGAGGATCCGTGATAGGGATGGTTGTGGACCACCGCGTCGCCTTCATACCATTCGCCATCCTCCAGCGTCTCGGCAATGCCGCGCAGGTATCCGGGGATGGATCCGATATGCATCGGCGTCGATTCGGATTCGCACAGCGTGTTGAAGTTCGTGTCGAACAGCCCCGCGCCCAGATCCTGGCTTTCCCGGATGATCGAGGAGAATGACATCCGGTAAAGGACATGCCCCATCTCCTCGGCGATGGTCTCGAAGGCGCCGCGGATCACTTGCAGCGTGATCGGATCGACCTCGGTGATCTTGGTCATCTGGTTCATGTCAGGCCCCCTTGCCGATGCGCGTGTTGCCGAAGTCCAGTGTCTCGGCCACGTAGCCGGGCGGAACCAGGGTGGTGGAATTGTGCTGGACCAGGATCGCGGGCCCCGGCACGCGGTCGCCCGCATAAAGCCTGGTGCGGTCATAGCGCGGCGTTTCCAGCGTCCGGCCGCAGTCGAAGGTGGTCGGGCGCACGAACATCAGCGCCCGGTCGATGGACGATCCGTCGGTGGGCCGGACCTTGGGGATCTGGATCCGGCGCACGCTGGCCGAGCCGATGACCCGCAGCGTGATCAGCTCGACCTCGGCCTTGCGATAGGCATAGCCGTAGTCCTGTTCATGCGCGTCGTGGAAGCTGTCGATGATGACCTGCTTGTTCCCTTGGGTCAGCGGCCCGTCGGGGAAATCCGCGCGCAGTTCGAAGCCCTGCCCCTGGTAACGGCATTCCGCGATGATCTTCAGCGACTGGTCCGCGCGGGCGATGCCGTCGGCATCCAGTTCGTCATGGACGCATTGGCACAGCCGTTCGATATGGCCGTTGATGCGGGCGATGTCGGCATCCGTGGCGGTGTTCAGGATCAGGATCCCGGCCTCGGTATGTTCGTATTGCAGGTCGGTCTTCAGCAGGCCCACGGCCGCCGTGATGCCCGGCGCCACCGGCACGATCACGTCGCGCGCGCTGACCGCCTCGGCCAGGGCCACGCCATGCAGCGGGCCCGCGCCGCCAAAGGGCATGATGGAAAATTCACGCGGGTCGATGCCGCGCGCGACCGAGTTCGACCGGATCGCCAACGCCATGTTGTTGTTGATGATCTTGATGATGCCAAGCGCCGCGTCCTTCACGGACATGCCCAGGGGCTTGGCGATCTTCTCCTCGACCGCCTTGCGGGCCAGGTCCGCGTCCAGCCGCAGGTCGCCACCAAGCGCCATGTCGGGGTCCAGCCGGCCCAGCACGATCTGCGCGTCGGTAACAGTGGGTTCTTCCCCACCCCGGCCATAGCAGGCGGGACCGGGTTCGGACCCGGCGGAACGCGGGCCGACGTTGAAGGCGCCCGCCTCGTCGATGAAGGCCACCGATCCGCCGCCCGCGCCGATGGTCACAAGGTCGATCATCGGCGTCAGCACCGGATAGCCCGACACATAGGTGTCGCGCTGATTCATGATCTTCAACTGCCCGCCGGGAATGGTGGAAATATCGGCCGAGGTGCCGCCGATATCGACGGTGATGATGTTGGGCGTGCCCGCCATCTCGCCTTCGGACGCGCCGCCGATGACGCCGCCCGCGGGGCCGGACATCAGGATGCGGATCGGGCGGCGGGCGCAGCTGTCAACCGTGGACACGCCGCCGTTCGACTGCATGATCCGCAGCTTCGAGGTGACGCCCGCCTCGCGCAGGCGGGCATCCAGGTCGCGCAGGTAATAGGCGGTCTTGGGCCCGACATAGCAGTTCATCGCCGCGGTCGAGAAGCGTTCGTATTCCCGCATCACGCGGGCCAGTTCCGACGACATGGTGACATAGGCGCCGGGGATCTCCTCCAGCACGATCTCTTTCGCGCGGGCCTCGTGGGCGTCGTTGAGGAAGCTGAACATGAAGCCGATCACGACCGATCCGATGCCGCGCTTGCGAAACAGCGCGCAGGCGTCGCGCACGGCCTGTTCGTCCAGGGGTTCGGCGATTTCCCCGGTGGGCGGCAGGATGCGTTCGCGCACGGCGATGCGGTTGCGGCGCTTGACCAGCGGCTGGCTTTGCCAGGGCACGTCGAAATGCAGGCTGAAGTTATACGGGCGCTTGTGCCGCCCGATATGCAGGATGTCGCGGAAGCCATGCGTGGTGATCATCCCGCATTCCGCGCCGTTGTGTTCGATGGTGATGTTGGTCGCGGTCGTGGTGCCGTGGACGATGGTCTCCACCTCGGCCGGGTCGATGCCCGCCATGGTGCAGATCCCCCGCACGCCCTGGACCACGCCGATCGACTGGTTCTTCAGCGTGGTCGGAACCTTGTGGTAAAAGACACCCTTCGCACATTCCAGGACGAGATCGGTATTCGTCCCGCCCACATCGACGCCAATCCTGGCCATGTGATACCTCTCCGTTGTGATTTGTTGCATGGTCCCGGAACGGCCCGGCGGCCGTTCCGCGCGATCAGGTCCGCTGGGAAATCGCGGGGCGCAGTTCATCCCCGGTTCCGGCGGCGCGGCGGCTGCCTTGGCTTTGGAAGGACCGGCCCGCGGTTTCGGGCGACATCATCGTCACCACAAGCGCGATTCCGGCGATGACCGTGATATAGATGGCCGGCGCCAGGCGGTTGTCCGAGACCGCGATTAGCCAGGTCGCCACAAAGGGCGCCGTGCCGCCAAAGACCGCATAGGCGATGTTGTAGGTGACCGCCGAGGCGGTATAGCGCACCCGTGTCGGAAACACCTCGCACAGCAGGACGGCGGTGACGACATTGGCGGTGACGGCCCCCAGGGCAAGCAGCACCTGGGCGCTGACGGCGGCAATCACCGTGCCGTCCGAGGCCAGGTTGTAGGCCGGGATCGACAGCCCACCCAGCAGGATGGCCGAGGCCGCCATGGTGGGCTTGCGGCCCATGCGGTCGCACAGCCTGCCGATGAAAGGGGCCATCAGCGTCGCGGCCAGCAGGGCCACCACGTTCGACAGCAGGACCTGGCGCGTGTCCATGCCCACCACCGTGCGCAGGAAGGTTGTCATGTAGGTCGAGAAGATATAGAAGGACAGCGCCGTCAGGCTGATGTAGCAGCCCAGCCGGACCATCGGGCGCCATTCGTCACGCAGCGTTTCGCGCAGGGGCGAATGCTCGGCGGCGGGGGCATCCAGCACCTGCTGGAACAAGGGGCTTTCGTCCAGCCTGTGCCGGATGTACAGCGCGACCAGGCCCAGCGGCGCGGCGATCAGGAACGGGATGCGCCATCCCCAGGCGTGCATCTGGTCGGTAGTCAGCAGGACGGTCAGCAGATAGGAACACAGTGCCGCCAGCGCGAAGGAGGCAAAGGTCGCCGCAGGCATATAGCTGGAATAACGCGAGCGCCGGTGGTCTGGCGCATGTTCGATGACATAGGTCACCGCCCCGGCATATTCGCCGCCCGCCGAAAACCCCTGCACGCAGCGCGCCACCGTCAGCAGGATGGGAGCCCAGATCCCGATGGCGTGATGGCTGGGCAGCAGGCCGATCGCGGCGGTGGCGGCCGACATCAGAAGGACGGTCAGGGCCAGCACGCGCTTGCGGCCCAGACGGTCCCCCATCAGGCCGAAATAGGCCCCGCCTACGGGGCGCAGGGCAAAGGCCACCGCAAAGATCGCAAAGGTCTGCAGCAATCCGGCCAACTGGTTTCCCGGCGGAAAGAAGGTCACGGCGATGATCGGCGCCATGAAGCCATAGATCGCGAAATCGAACCATTCGATCATCGTTCCGGCCACTGCGGCCGTCGTGACCTTGCGCAGCGTCGCGGGATCCGCGTGCTCTGTCATTGTCATCTTCCCTGTCTTGTTGTTGTTGCTGTCACCCCGAGGCGCGGGCCGCAGTGAAAAGGGCGCCCTCGCGGGCGCCCTTGGGGATCATTCGGCCGCGATCTTCTGCCCGCCGAGGCCTTCGAGATAGGCCACGCATTCATCCACGCTGTGCACGTCGCCGAACTTGGCGTCGATGTCGAACAGGTTCCAGGCCACCGCGCCGGGCACCCGGTCGCCGATGCATTCGCGGACCGCGATGGTGCGGAAGCCGTCGGCGATGCCGTCGCAGATCGTCTGGCGCACGCAGGCGCAGGCGGTGACGCCCGTCACCAGGATCGTGTCCACGTTGTTGGCGCGCAGGATGCCCGCCAGTTCCGTGCCGTGGAAGGACGAGGCGCGCTTCTTCAGCAGCGTGTATTCACCCTCGACCGGGGCGATGCGGCTGTCGATGGCCCACAGATCCTTGTTCTTCAGGTCCACCACGTCCACGGGGATCTTGTTGTGCCACAGGCCCATGTCGGTGAAATCGGCGTTGCGGTCGGTGATCTCGTAGGCGGTGGTCACATGGACCACGGGCAGGTTCTGCGCGCGGAAGGCACGCAGCAGCTTCTGCATCCCCGGGATGATCTCGTTGTCCATCTTCTCCTGGTCGCAGGTGAAGGGATTGCCCGGCCGGGTCCAGGCATTGGCCAGGTCCACGCTGACCAGGGCCGGGCGCTTGCCGAAGCCCACGCGCCGCTGGAAGCCGCGTTCCTGGTAAAGCTTGCTGGCGGTGTCGAAGGCCTCTTGCAGCAGCCGGTCCAGTTCCTTGGTGTCCACTTCGCTCATCGTCATGATCCTTGTCTTGTTGAAGCGGGTGCATGGCTGCACCCCATGTCCCGAGCCGTCCTCGATCCCCGTTCAGGCTGATGATCCGCTGCTCTGAAGCCATATTCCCTGCTTCGTTGACCCAGGGGAAATGGCGTGTCAGCAATTATTCATGCGCCATGCGCATCAATCAGGGGGTGCCATTCCATGAGCGATTATCCCGGCATCGAGAATGTCCATTCCTTTGTCACCCTTGCCGAGGAACTGAGCTTCCGCCGCGCGGCGGAACGGCTGCACCTGGACCAGTCGGCGCTCAGCCGCCGGATCCAGAAGCTTGAATCGGCCCTGGGTTTCCGGCTGCTGGAACGCACCACGCGCGAGGTCAGCCTGACCCAGGCCGGGCGCAGCTTCTATGAGGACAACGCCCATCTGCTGCGGGACTACGAATCGTCGATCCAGCTGGCCCGGCGCATTGCCCAGGGCAAGCTGGGGTCGCTGAACGTGGGCTACATGGCCTTTGCGGCAACCGAACTGATGCCCGCGGCGGTCGCGCGGTTCCGGCAGGCCCACCCCGAGGTGGACCTGAAGATCCGCTATATCCGCACGCAGGGCCAGAAGATCGCCCTGGCCAACAACGAGATCGACCTGGGCTACATGATCGGTCCCTTCGATCACGGGGATTACCACAGCCTGACGCTGTCGATCGAACCGCTGTATGTGGTGACGCCGCGCAACCACGCGCTGCTGCGCCTGCCCGTGGTCACGCCCGCCGACCTGGCCGGGCAGGACATCATCCTGGGCGACACCCACGAATGGGAGGAATACCGCTGGCGCCTGGCCAACCTGTTCAGCGCCGAAGGAATATCGCTGAACATCGCCATCGAGGCATCGAACACCCTGGCCCTGCTGGGCCTGGTCGCTGCGGGCCTTGGCGTGACCGTTTATCCCGAAAGCCTGATCGGCTTTCTGGGCCGCAGCGTCGAGGTGCGGCCGATCATGCACCCGCTGTTCCGCATCCGCACCATTCTTGCGTGGAAACGGTCAAACCGGTCAACGCAGGTCCGCGATTTCGTCGACGTGGCCAAGCTGGCCGGGATGCGCTGAAGGGCGGCGTGCGGCTTCATCCGTCCCGACCGGATCGGAAGATCCTGTCAGGTGCTTCCGGTATCCGGCACCTTGAGAGAGGCCGGCAGGCGCCATTGCAGCGCCGGCCTGACCGCGCCAAGGTGATGTTCCCCTGGACAAGGCGAGAAAACGGATGCGGCTGATCCCTTACTCCGAACTGACCGCGGCCCCGTGGAAGAACGGCGGCGGGGAAACGCGCGAGATCGCGGCCTTTCCGCCCGGCGCGGGGTTCGACGATTTCGACTGGCGCCTGTCGATCGCGACCATTGCCGGGGACGGGGCATTTTCCGCCTTTCCGGGCATCGACCGCACCCTTGTCCTGCTGTCAGGGAATGGCGTCGCCCTGCAACTGGACGACGGGGCGGAACAAGTCCTGAAGCCCGGCGATCTTCTGGCATTTGCAGGCGAACAGGCGGTGCGGTCGCGTCTTCTGGACGGTATCGTGCGGGATCTGAACTTCATGGGGCGCCGGGGCCGGGCCACGGCGCGGGTGGACCGGGTGGCGTTGCAGGACAGGGCAAGCCTTGATCTTGGACCCGGCGGCGGGGCGGTCGTCCTGCGGGACGGGCGGGCAAGCCTGCCGGACGGAACAGGCCTGGGCCAGGGCGACACGATCCTGTGCGATCCCGGCCGTGGGGAAAGGGTCACGCTGACCGGCAGGGCCGATCTTGTCGTGGTCCGGTTCGGCCTGGGCGATCAGCCGGTCGCGGGCTGACCGGGGGCCATCGCCTTGACGCAAAAGCGCAGAAAGGCGGCTGCCGTGGCGGTCGGGGGCAGGCTTGCTGCCCGCGCGATGGCGATGCGGCTTGGGGGCAGGCTGCCGGTCAGCGCCAGCCGCACCACGCGCCCGCCGTCATAGGCCAGATCATGCGGCAGGTCGGTCGCCAGCAGGCCCACGCCCAGGCCGTTGGCGACCATGGCGCGCAGCATCTCGACCGAGGCGGTTTCGGCGGCGATGCGGGGCGTCACCCCGCAGATCTGGAACAGCGACAGGAAATAGCCCCGGCTGTGGGGCAGGTTGATCAGCACCACCGGATCGGCGGCCAGATTCGCCAGCGCCACGGCGCCCGCCGCCGCCAGACGGTGATCGGGCGGCACAAGGGCATGGGGCGGCACGGCCTGCAACGGCGTCAGCGCCAGATCCGCCGGAAAGCCGGTGTCATAGACCAGGGCCAGGTCGATGCGGCCCCGGCGCAACCCCTGTTCCAGATCCGCCAGGTCGCCTTCCACCAGCGTGATCCGCGCGCCGGGGTGGCGCTCGGCAAAGCCGCGCATCAGGCGCGGCGCATGGCGCGGGCCCAGCGTGGAATAGACCCCCAGCACCAGCTCGCCCTCGGGGCCCGTGGCGGGGGCAAGGGTCGCGCGGACCTGGGCCATCAGGCCTTCAAGCGCCGCCAGCTTCTGCCGCCCGAAGGGGGTGGGCTGCATCCCCTGCCCGGGCAGGCGCAGGAACAGCGGCTGGCCGAAATGCGCCTCGATCAGCGCCACCGCTTGGGACACCGAGGGCTGCGAGACATTCACCGCCCGCGCGGCGGCGGCGGTCGATCCGGTTTCCGCGACCGCCAGCAGATAGGTGATCTGGCGAAGTCCGAAGGGTATAGGCTGCATCGATTCCCCATATCCGAAACGATGATTTCCATCTATACCCGTGATGCGTCATCCTGTCCCCGTCAATGAACGGGGGCATCATGACCGACGACCAAAAGCCGCTGACAGGCATCAGGGTTCTGGATTTCACGCGGGTTCTGGCCGGACCCTATGCCACGGCGCTGATGGCCGACCTGGGCGCCGATGTCGTCAAGGTCGAGGCCCCGGGCGGCGACGAATACCGCCATATCGGCCCCTTCCGCGAAGGCGAAAGCGCGCTGTTCCAGACCGCCAATCGCGGCAAGCGGTCCATCGTGCTGGACCTGCGGTCCTCGGCCGATCTGGAGGTGGCGCGCGACCTGGCCCTTCGCGCCGATGTGGTGGTGGAAAATTTCCGCCCCGGCGTGATGGCCCGGCTGGGGCTGGATGCCGCTACGCTGCACGCGGACAACCCCCGGCTGGTCTATGCCTCGGTCTCGGGCTTCGGGCAAAGCGGCCCCCATGCGGCGCGCCCGGCCTATGACATCATCGTGCAGGCCATGTCGGGACTGATGCACCTGACCGGCGAACCGGACGCCGCCCCGACCATGGTGGGCGAGGCGATGGCCGATGTGGCGGGCGGGCTGTTCGCCGCCTGGGGGATCATGGTGGCGCTGTTCGACCGCAGCCGCACGGGCCGGGGCCGGGTGGTCGATCTGGCGCTGTTCGACGCGCTGTTGTCGATGATGCCGTCGGCGGGCGCGCGGGTGCTGGTCTGCGACGCCGACCCCGTGCGCACCGGCAACCGCCACGCGCTGTCCGCCCCCTTCGGCGTCTATCCGGCCGGACAAGGGCATTTTGCGGTGGCGGTGCTGAACGACAAGCTGTTTTCCGCCTTTTGCGAGGTGATCGCCCAGCCTGCCCTGCGAAACGACCTGCGCATGGCCAGCGACGAAAGCCGCCGCGCGCATGAACCCGTCCTGGCCGAGGCGATTGCGCAATGGGCCGGCAACCTGACGGCGGCGCAGGCGGTGGCCGCGCTGTCGGCGGCGGGGGTGCCCGCGTCTGAACTGGCTTCCGCGCGGGATGCCTGGCTGTCGGACCAGGCGCAGGCGCGGGGGCTTATGTCGCCCGTGACCCATCCCGTGCTGGGGTCCGTCGGCCTGCCGGAACAGCCGGTGCATTTCTCGGGCAGCCCGCGCGGGATGCGCCGGGCGGCCCCCGGCCTTGATGAACATGGCGCCGAAATCCGCGCCGAACTGGGAAAGTGACCATGACCGACTGGACCGAAGACGAAGCCGCGCTGCTGGATCAGATCGGGCGCTTTGCCCAAGAGGTTCTGGCGCCCCGTGCCGCCGAACTGGACGAAACCGCGACCTTTGCCACCTGCCACCTGCCCGCCATGGCGGATCTGGGGCTGATGGGCCTGAACCTGCCCGAGGAGGACGGCGGCCTGGGCCTGTCCGGTCCGGCCCTTTACCGCGCGGTGGAACTGATCGCCGGGGCCTGCGGATCGACCGCGTCCTTGCTGACGGCCCATTACTTGGCCACGGATTCGCTGCATCTGGGGGCCGACGCGGCGCTGCGGGCGCGGTTCCTGCCGCAGGCTGCGGCGGGTAGCCTGGGCGCCTTCGCCCTGACGGAACCGCAGGCCGGGTCGAACCCCGCCGACATGCGCACGGTGGCGCGGCGCGACGGGGCGGGATACCGGCTGCGCGGGTCCAAATGCTTCATTTCCAACGCGGGCGCGGCCGATTTCATGGTGGTCTATGCCAAGACCAACCCTGACGCGGGCGCGCGCGGCGTGTCGGCCTTTGTGGTGGAACCCAAGGAAACCCCCGGCATAGCCATCGCGCCCGCCGAACGCACCATGGGCCTGCGCGGCGGCCATGTCTTCGGCGTCACCTTCGACGACTGCTTTGTCCCGGAAGAAAACCGCATTGGACCCGAGGGCACGGGTTTCCGCACCGCGATGAAGGTGCTGGACAACGGCCGGATCGAGGTCGCGGCCCAGGCCACCGGCATCGCCGAGGCGGCGCTGAACGCGGCCATTTCCTATGCAAAGGAACGGCAGGTGGGCGGCCATCCCATCGCGGATTTCCAGGGGCTGCAATGGATGCTGGCCGACAGCGCCAACGACCTGGCCGCCGCGCGCGCCCTGGGGCTGGCGGCGGCGCGCCTGCGTGGCACCGGCGCGCGCTATTCCACGGAAAGCGCCCATGCGAAACTGTTCGCGTCCGAGGCCGCCTGGCGCATCGCCGACCGCGCGTTGCAGATCCATGGCGGATACGGCTATTGCCGCGACTTCCCGCTGGAACGCTATCTGCGCGATTTGCGGATCTTCCGCATCTATGAAGGCAGTTCGGAAATCCAGCGCACGATCATCGCGCGGGGCCTGCTGGCCTGAAACTGGAAACACCGGCCCCGATCATGTCGGGGCCGGTCGCGTCAGAAGCTGTTGCGTTCGTGATAGGTGCGCAGGAAGGACTGGATGCGCGGATCCTGCGGCTGGTGCAGGATCCGGTCGGGCGTGTCGGCGGCCACCAGTTCGCCCCGTTCCATGAAGGCCACGCGGTCGGCGACATGGGCGGCAAAGCCCATCTCGTGCGTGACGACCACCATGGTCATGCCTTCGGAAGCCAGCGTCTTCATCACGCTCAGAACCTCGCCCACCAGTTCGGGGTCCAGGGCCGATGTCGGCTCGTCGAACAGCATCAGGCGCGGTTCCATCGCGATGGCACGGGCGATGGCCACGCGCTGCTGCTGGCCGCCCGACAGGCGGGCGGGGTGGTTCTCCATCTTGTCGGCCAGGCCCACCTTTGCCAGCGCCTCGGCCGCGCGGGCCGATGCATCGGCCTTGGGCAGGCCGCGCACGCGGATCAGGCCTTCGGCCACGTTCTCGCGCGCGGTCATGTGCGGCCACAGGTTGAACTGCTGGAACACCATGCCGATGGACCGGCGCATCTCGCGCAGGGCGCGGCCTGCCATCCTGCGGCCCGGTGCGTCATAGCCGATCAGCTTGCCGTCGATGCGGATTTCGCCGGAATCGTATTCCTCCAGGAAGTTCATGCAGCGCAGCAGCGTCGATTTGCCCGACCCCGACGGCCCGATCAGGCAGGTCACGCGTCCGGGCGGGATCGACAGGTCCACGTCCTTCAGCGCGTGGAAGGGGCCGTAATACTTGTTTACCTTCTGGATCTCGACGGCAGAGGCCTGCATCGTCATGTCCTTTCGATCAGGTGTTTCGTGACGCGCGATTCAAACCGGCGGCCAAGGCGGGAAATGGCCTCGACCAGGCCCCAGAAGAACAGGGCCAGCACCAGGTTCGCCTCGACAAAGCGGAAGGTTTCGGCGGACATGCGGCTGACCTCGTACATCAGTTCGGGCACGGTGATGATGGACAGGATCACCGTTTCCTTGGTCAGGATGATCGAGAAGTTGATCAGCGCGGGCAGCGCGGACACCATCGACAGGGGCAAAAGGATGCGCCGCACGATGGCGGGCTCCGCCATGCCGATGGCGCGCGCGGCCTCAAGCTGCCCCAGCGGCACGGCGCGGAAGCCCGCGCGGAAGATTTCCGCGAAATAGGGGCTGCCATAGATGGTCAGGCCCAGCAGTCCTGCGGGCAGCGCGTCCAGCCGCAGCCCGATCAGCGGGCCGCCGTAATACAGCACGAACAGCTGCACCAGGAAGGGCGTGCCCCGGATCACCTCGATATAGACCTGGATGATCCAGCCCAGCCAGCGGGGGCCGTAATGGCGTAGCAGCGCGATCAGAAGGCCAAGCGCCATGGCGAAGACGGTGCCCAAGGCCCAGCAGAGGACGGTATAGCCGAAGCCGCGCAGCAGGGCCGGGCCGTATTGGTGCAGGATGTCCATCACACGGCGGTCCTGTATTCCAGCCAGCGCCCCAGGGCCGCAAGGCAAAGGTTGATCAGCAGATAAATGCAGGCCGCCGCCAGATAGACTTCCAGCGGGCGGAAGGTGGTCGCGGCCTGGGCCTGGCTGGCGCGGGTGATTTCCAGGATGCCCACCACGGACACCAGCGAGGACGCCTTGACCAGCAGGATCAGTTCGTTGATCAGCGCGGGCAGCGACATGGTGACGGCCTGCGGCAGGATCACGCGGCCCCAGACATCGCGGGGCGTCATGCCGATGGCCACCGCGGCCTCGGCCTGGCCGGGGGGCAGCGCGTTGATCGCGCCGCGCCAGATTTCCGAGATATAGGCGCTGGCGCAGATGCCCACGGTGACGATGGCGGCGACCATGGCGGGCACGTCAAGCCCGATCAGCGGCAGCGAGTAATAGAACACCAGAAGCTGCACCAGAAGCGGCACCCCGCGCAGGAAGCTGACCCAGAGCGCGCCGAAATTTCTCAGGAAACGGGATCGCGACAGCCGCGCCGCGCAGATCAGCGTGCCGATCACCAGCCCGAGCGCGATCCCCCCGACCGAGATCAGAAGCGTGTATCGCGCGGCCCAGAACAGCGGCACAAGGCTTTCCAGAAAGGCCGGGATCGAGAACATGCGCACCTCGGGGCGGGATGGGTCGCGGGGGGATCGGGAATGCGGCGGGCGGGATGGTCCCGCCCGCGCGGCGAAGATCAGTTCGTCGGCACTTCGCGCGGCAGGTCCGAATAGGTGCCCAGCCACTTTTCATGGATCGCCTTGATGCGGCCGTCATCGGTCATCTTCAGCATGGCGTCGTTGATCGCCTGCGCCAGGGACGCGCTGTTCTCGTCCTTGCGCAGCACCCAGGCGAAGTATTTCGGTTCGCCGAACTGCGCGGGCTCGAACAGGGCAAAGCTTTCGGGGCGCGACTTGACCAGATAGGTCAGGTTGGGCAGCGATCCCGCCACGGCGTCCAGGCGCCCGGTCGCGAGATCCGCATAGGCCTCGTCGGTGGTGCCGTATTCCTTGATGGTGACGCCGCCCAGGGTCTGGCCGAAGGCTTCCAGCTGCTTGAACTGCGCGGTGCCCTGCTGGACGCCAACGGTCTTGCCCTTGATGTCCTCGGGCTTTGTCAGTTCGTCATTGCCCGCCGCCTTGACCAGCGACACGGTGGCGTCGGCGATGGGCAGGGTGAAGGTGTAGCGTTCCAGCCGTTCGGGGGTGATGGTGACGGGGGCGATCACGATGTCGAACTTGCCGACTTCCAGGCCCGGAAGCTCGGCCGTCCAGGGGATGTCCTGATAGACCGGCTCGACGCCCAGTTCCTTGGCGACCTCGTCGAACAGATCCTTGGTGATGCCTTCGTAGGTGCCGTTGTTCAGCATGTCGAAGGGCGCGTAATGCATGTCGGTCGCGGTGACGATCTTGCCCGCCGCCTTGATGTCGGCCAGCTGGTCGGCGGCGGCGATGGTGCCGAAGCCCAGGGCCGCCAGGCCCAGAAGCGCGGCACGAAGGGTTGTCTGGATGGTCATGGTGTCACTCCGTGTTGGTTGGGTCTTTTCTTGAAGGGCGCCGCGGTCCGATCCCGCGGCGCCCTCTTTGTTACAGGATCGCGGGCAGGTTCAAGCCATGTTCGCGGGCGCAATCCAGCGCGATGTCATAGCCTGCGTCGGCGTGACGCATCACGCCCGTGGCCGGGTCGTTCCACAGCACGCGCTCGATCCGGCGGTCGGCGTCGGCGGACCCGTCGCAGCAGATCACCATGCCGGAATGCTGGCTGAAGCCCATGCCGACGCCGCCGCCGTGGTGCAGCGACACCCAGGTTGCGCCGGATGCGGTGTTCAGCAGCGCGTTCAGCAGCGGCCAGTCGGACACGGCGTCGGACCCGTCCTTCATCGCCTCGGTCTCGCGGTTGGGGCTGGCGACGGACCCGCTGTCCAGGTGGTCGCGTCCGATCACCACGGGCGCCTTCAGCTCGCCGTTGCGCACCATCTCGTTGATGGCCAGACCGGCGCGATGGCGGTCGCCCAGGCCGATCCACATGATCCGGGCGGGCAGGCCCTGGAAGGCGATGCGGTCGCGGGCCATGTCCAGCCAGTTGTGCAGATGGGCGTTGTCGGGGAACAGTTCCTTCATGCGCTGGTCGGTCTTGTAGATGTCCTCGGGGTCGCCCGACAGCGCGGCCCAGCGGAAGGGGCCGACGCCCCGGCAGAACAGCGGGCGGATATAGGCGGGCACGAAGCCGGGGAAGGCGAAGGCGTTTTCCAACCCTTCCTCCAGCGCGACCTGGCGGATGTTGTTGCCGTAATCCAGCGTCGGCACGCCCGCGTTCCAGAAATCGACCATGGCGGCGACATGGGCCTTCATGCTGGCGCGCGCGGCCTGTTCCACGGCCTTGGGATCGGTTTCCTGTTTGGCGCGCCATTCGGCCACGGACCAGCCCAGCGGCAGGTATCCGTGGATCGGGTCATGCGCGCTGGTCTGGTCGGTGACGATGTCGGGGCGCGGGCCGCCCGCCTTCATGCGGCGGACGAGTTCGGGGAACACCTCGGCCGCGTTGCCGATCAGGGCCACGGATTTCGCCTCGCCCGCGCGGGTCCAGCGGTCGATCATCGCCAGCGCCTCGTCCAGCGTATGGGCCTTTTCATCGCAATAGCGGGTGCGGATGCGGAAATCGGCGCGCGTCTCGTCGCATTCCACGGCCAGGCAGCAGGCCCCGGCCATCACGGCGGCCAGCGGCTGCGCGCCGCCCATGCCGCCCAGGCCGGCGGTCAGGATCCACTTGCCCTTGAGGCTGCCGCCGTAATGCTGGCGCCCGGCCTCGGCAAAGGTTTCATAGGTGCCCTGAACGATGCCCTGCGTGCCGATATAGATCCAGGATCCGGCGGTCATCTGGCCGTACATGGCCAGGCCTTTCTTGTCCAATTCGTTGAAATGGTCCCAGGTGGCCCAATGCGGCACCAGGTTGGAATTGGCGATCAGTACGCGCGGCGCGTCCTTGTGGGTGCGGAAGACGCCCACCGGCTTGCCCGACTGGACCAGCAGGGTCTGGTCTTCCTCCAGCGCGCGGAGGGATTCGACGATGCGGTCGAAATCCTCCCAGGTGCGGGCGGCGCGGCCGATGCCGCCATAGACCACCAGTTCATGCGGGTTTTCCGCCACGTCGGGATGCAGGTTGTTCATCAGCATCCGCAAGGGCGCCTCGGTCAGCCAGCTTTTCGCGGTCAGTTCGGTGCCGGTGGCGGGGAAGATGTCGCGGGTGTTGTGGCGCGGGTTGTTCATGGGTCAGTCCTTCAGTTCGGCGGCCAGATCCGCAAGCGTGGCAAGGATATGTGTCAGCGTGCCGCGCAGGGGCGCGGCCTTTTCGGCGTCAAAGGCGAAGGGCGCGGCCTCGGCCGCAAGATGGGTGGATTGCGCCAGTTCCATCTGGATGGCGTGGACCCCGTCGCCGGGACGCCCGTAATGGCGCGTCGTCCAGCCGCCCTTGAAGCGGCCATTCAGAACCCAGGTCCGCCCGCTGTCCCTGACGATCCGCGCCACGGCATCCTGGATCCGCGGGTCGCAGGTGGTGCCGCCTGCGGTGCCGATGTTGAAATCGGGCAGGGTGCCGTCGAACAGGAAAGGGATATGCGACCGGATCGAATGGCAGTCGTAAAGGATCGCCACCCCGTGCCGGGCGCGGACCCGCTCGATCTGGGCGGACAGCGCCGCATGATAGGGCGCATGGAACCGCGCGGTGCGTTGGGCCACGTCCTCCGCCGTCGGTTCCCGGGTCCAGATCGGCTGGCCGTCGAAATCGGTCAGCGGCACCAGCCCGGTGGTGTTCTGGCCGGGATAAAGGCTTTCGTTGTCCGGGCCGCGGTTGGCGTCGATCACATAGCGGTGGAAGGTCGCCCGCACGGTCGTCGCACCGAGCAGCAAGCCGTCATACAGACGATGGATATGCCAGTCGGTGTCGGCCAGTTCCTGCCCGCGCGCGTTCAGGCGGGCATGGATCTCGTCCGGCAGATAGGTTCCCGTATGCGGCAGGCCCAGGATGACGGGGCTGTCGCCCTCGACAACCAGGACCGGGTTCGGACCGGCGGTCACGGCTGCACCTCGGCCAGCAGGGCGGCGGGCACGGCGGCGGTCAGGACGCCTTCGCGCACCAGGCGCGCGGCCTCGACCAGATCGGGGGCGAGGTAGCGGTCCTGCGCCAGCGGCGGGACGGTGTCGCGCAGGGTGGCGATCACCGCCTGCAAGGGGGCGGATGTCGCCAGCGGCGCGCGGAACTCGACCCCGGCTGCGGCGCAGATCGCCTCGATCCCCAGGATCTGCGACAGGTTGGCGTTCATCCGGCGCAGACGGCGGGCGCCATGGGCGGCCATGCTGACATGGTCTTCCTGGTTGGCGCTTGTGGGCGTCGAATCCGTGCTGCAGGGGGTCGCCAGGTGCTTGTTCTCGCTCATCAGGGCGGCGCTGGTGACTTCGGCGATCATCAACCCGCTGTTCAGGCCGGGATCGGGGGTCAGGAAGGGCGGCAGGTCATGGGACAGCGCCGGGTCCACCATCAGCGCGATGCGCCGCTGGGCGATGGCGCCCATTTCGGCAATCGCCAGGGCGATCTGGTCGGCGGCGAAGGCCACGGGTTCGGCGTGGAAGTTCCCGCCCGACACGATCCGGTCCGCCCCCACCAGCACCAGCGGGTTGTCGGTGGCGGCGTTCGATTCAATCTCCAGCGTGCGGGCGGTCTGCCACAGCAGGTCGATGCAGGCGCCGGTGACCTGCGGCTGGCAGCGGATGCAATAGGGATCCTGCACGCGGGTGTCGCCCGTCCGGTGGCTTTCGCGGATCTCGCTGCCCTCCATCAGCGCGCGGATGGCGCGGGCGGCGGTGATCTGGCCGCGATGGCCGCGCAGGGTGTGGATCTCGTCCAGGAAGGGGGCGGTCGATCCCATGATGGCGTCGGTGGACAGCGCCGAGGTCACAAGCGCCGCGCGGGCCGAGGCAAAGGCCTCGAACAGCCCGGCCAGCGCGAAGGCGGTGGACACCTGGGTGCCGTTGATCAGGGCCAGCCCCTCCTTGGCGGCCAGCACCACGGGTTCCAGCCCCGCCGCCCGCAGCGCCTCGGCCCCCGGCATCTCTTGCCCCTGCCAGACGGCGCGGCCTTCGCCCAGCATGACGGCGGCCATGTGGGCAAGCGGCGCCAGATCGCCCGAAGCCCCGACCGACCCCTGCGCCGGGATCACCGGCAGCACGTTCCGCGCCAGCATCTCCTCGATCAGCGCGATCACCTCGGGCCGGACGCCGGATGCGCCGCGTCCCAGGGACAGAAGCTTCAGCACCAGGATCAGGCGCACCGTTTCCGGCTCGACGGCCTCGCCCACGCCGCAGCAATGGGACAGGATCAGGTTCCTTTGCAGAGTCGCGGTATCGGCGGGCGCGATCTTGATGGACGCGAGCTTGCCGAAGCCGGTGTTGACGCCATAGACGGGTTCCTCGCCGCCCGCCGCCCGGGCGATGCGGGCGGCGGATGCGGCGATGCCGTCGCGCGCGCTGTCCGCCAGCCGCACGGCCAGACCCTGCCGCCAGACCTGTTCCAGTTGCGCCAGCATGGTTTCACCAGGGGTAAGGATCAGTTCAGACAAATTCGCCTCCGACGATGCGGGCATGAAGGGGATTGAAGCCGATGCGATAGGACAGTTCGGCCAGATGGGCGATGTCCCAGACCGCCAGGTCGGCGCGCAGGCCGGGTGCAATCGCGCCCCGGTCAGGCAGGCCAAGCGCCCGCGCGGCGTTCACGGTGACGCCCGCCAGGCATTCCGACGGCGTCATGCGGAACAGCGTGGCCCCCATGTTCATGGTCAGCAGCAGCGAGGTCAGGGGCGATGTGCCGGGATTGCAGTCGGTGGCAAGCGCCATGGGCACGCCCGCCTTGCGCAGGGACGCGACGGGGGGAAGCTGCGTTTCGCGCAGCAGGTAGAAGGCGCCGGGCAGCAGCACGGCCACGGTTCCGGCCCGCGCCATCGCCGCCACCCCGTCATCGCCCAGATATTCCAGGTGGTCTGCCGACAGCGCGCCATGACGGGCCGCCATGACCGCGCCGCCCAGGTCGGACAGCTGTTCCGCGTGCAGCTTGACCGGCAGGCCAAGGGAGGCGGCATGGTCGAAGACCTGCGCCATTTCATCGGGGGAAAAGGCGATGCCTTCGCAGAACCCGTCCACCGCGTCGATCAGCCCTTCGGCATGGGCGCGGTCCATCCCGGCCATCACGACATCGCGCAGATAGGCCGCGCGGTCGTCCCTGTATTCGGGCGGCAGCGCATGGGCCGCAAGCCAGGTCGTGCGCACCGATACGGGGCGGACTTCGCCGATGCGGCGCGCGACGCGCAGCATCTTCAGTTCCGATTCGATCTCCAGCCCATAGCCGGACTTGATTTCCAGCGTGGTCACGCCTTCGGCCAGCAGGGCATCGACGCGGGGCAGGGCGGTTTCCAGAAGCTGATCCGGGCTTGCCGCGCGGGTGTCGCGCACGCTGGACAGGATCCCGCCGCCCGCGCGGGCGATGTCTTCATAGCTGGCGCCTTCCAGCCGCATCTCGAATTCGCGGGCGCGGTCGCCGCCAAAAACGACATGGGTGTGGCAGTCGATCAGGCCGGGCGTGACGACCCGCCCGCCAAGGTCGCGGCGGGGGGCCTGTTCGTATTCGCCGGGCAGGTCGGCCGCGTCCCCGACCCAGGCGATCCGCGCGCCGTCGATCACGATCGCCGACGGATCGGACAAGGTGGCCTGGCCCGAGCCTTCCGCAAAGCCCGCTATCCTGACGTTGCCAAGAATCTGCATCGGATCGCCGCCCCTCGTTTCCGCTTGCCGTTTCTATGTTTAAACATATATCATGACTATGTCTAAACGTATTTGACGTCAAATGAAATCGGCAAGGCGGGGATCGCGATGACGGTGCTGTGGGCGGAACGGGCTTTGCTGCCCGAAGGATGGGCGGAAAACGTCCGGGTCACGATCGCGCCGGACGGTCGCATCGGCCAGGTCCGCGCGGGCGCAAACCCCGAGGGCCAGCGGATCGGGCTGCTGCTGCCCGCCATGGCGAACCTGCATTCGCACGCCTTCCAGCGGGCCATGGCGGGCCTGTCCGAGGCGCGCGGCCCCCACCCGCGCGACACCTTCTGGACCTGGCGGCAGATCATGTACCGCTTCCTGGACCATCTGACGCCCGACGATGTGGAAGCCATCGCCGCCCTTGTGCAGATGGAGATGCTGGAGGCCGGTTACGCCACCAATGTCGAATTCCATTACCTGCACCACCAGCCGGGCGGCACGCCCTATGCCAACCTGGCCGAGATGTCGGAACGCATCGCCTCTGCCGCCGCCCGCACGGGGATCGGGCTGACGCTGCTGCCGGTGCATTACCAGTTCGGCGGCTGCGACGGCCGTCCGCTGGGGCCGGGGCAGGCGCGCTTCGGCACCGATCCCGCCCTGTTCATCCGCCTGCTGGATGCCGCCGAAGCCGCCCTTGGCCACCTGCCCCCCGACGCGGGCATCGGCGTCGCGCCCCATTCGCTGCGCGCGGTCAGCCCGGATGCGCTGCGCCTCTGCGCGACCCTGCGCCCCGGACGCCCGCTGCACATGCACCTGGCCGAACAGATCCCCGAGATCGAGGAGGTCCGGGCCGCCCGGGGCCTGCGCCCGGTCGAATGGGTGCTGGACCACTGCGCGCCCGACCGCAACTGGACACTGATCCACCTGACCCACATGACCCCGGATGAGACCCGCCGCCTTGCCGCGACCGGGGCCGTCGCGGGCCTGTGCCCCGTCACCGAGGCCAGCCTTGGCGACGGCATCTTCAACGGCACGATCTGGCGCGACGCGGGCGGGCGTTTCGGCTTCGGCTCCGACAGCAACATCCGCATCTCCCTGGCCGAGGAGTTGCGCGGCCTGGAATACAGCCAGCGCCTGCGCGACACCGCCCGCGCCATCCTGGCCGAACCGGAACGGTCCACGGGCCGGGTGCTGTATGACGCCGGGCTTGACGGCGGCGCCACGGCGGCGGGCCGCGACACCGGCGCGATCCGCGAAGGGCTGTGGGCCGACCTTTGCGCGGTGGCCCTGGACACGCCGGTCATGGCGGGGCGCACGGGCGACCGGATGCTGGACAGCCTGGTCTTCGCGGGCGGCGACGGGCTGGTGCGCGATGTCTGGGCCGCCGGGCGCCATGTCGTCCGGGACGGCAGGCACCGCGACCGCGACCGGATCACCGCCGCCTATCTGGCCTGCATCGCCAGCCTGCAGGAGCGGATGTGACCGCCAGAAGCCCCGCCCCGACCCTGCCCAAGGCGCAGGCCATCGCCCACGAGGTGCGCCGCCGGATCATCGACCGCGAATGGCGGCAAGGCGACCGCATCCCGGACGAGGCCGACCTGGCCGTCGAATTCGGCGCTGCGCGGGCGACGGTGAACAAGGCCCTGCAGATGCTGGCCGACGAAGGCCTGCTGGACCGCCGCCGCCGCGCGGGCACGCGGGTCGCGGTGGACCCGGTGCGCAAGGCGGTGCTGACGATCCCCATCGTCCGCGAACAGATCGAAAGCGCGGGCATGGCCTATGGCCACCGCATCGTCGCGCATCGCCGCGCCCCCGCGCCCGAGGCCATCGCCCTCAGGCTTGGCATCGCGCCCGGCGCGCCCATGATCCACCTGCGCGCCGTCCATTACGGCAATCAGGCCCCGTTCCAGTACGAGGACCGCTGGATCAACCCCGGGGCGGTCGGCGGCATGGGCGGCGTGGATTTCCGCCATGTCAACGCGAACGAATGGCTGGTGCGCAACGCCCCCTATTCCCGCGCCGACTTCACCTTTTCGGCGGCCAATGCCGATGCGCGCGACGCCCGGATGCTGCAAACGCATCCGGGCCAGGCGCTGCTGATCCTGCACCGGACCACCTGGAACGAGGATCACCCGATCACCACCGTCCGCATCGCCTGCAAGCCCGGCCACCGGATCAGCACCAGCCACTAGGCGCCGCCCGCAGGCATCCAGGCTTCCGCCATCGGCGGCGGCAGGCCTGCGGCCTTGCAGGGGGTGACTTCATCAGCATCGGGAAACCGGTGCCCTGGCGGCCCTTGTCTGCGACAGCGGCGACCCCCACGGCAGCACCTGCTTCAATGATGACTGGCAGGGCAAGGAATCGAGATCACCGGCTGGCAGCAGCGCATCGCAGCCTTCCCTGATACCGGCGAGGGGCCAGCTTCCTTGACGGAAGCCGTGGAGAGCCGTTCTGAGTTCGATGGTATTTTGCCCAAATATTTGAATATTTGCATGAAAAACAATTGCTGCACAGAATACCATGAAGGCGTCAATCCAGAACCCGCACCCTTGCGGCCCCTGCCACGTTCGCTGAAAAATCCGGATCATGACCCTTTCTGCCATCACGGACAGCCTCGGAGACTTGCCCACGGCGGCCCTGATGGGGCTGGTCGTGGGGATCTTCTTCGGCGTCGCGGCGCAGCGGTCCGCCTTCTGCCTGCGCGCGGCCACCGTTGAATTCGCCCGTGGCAGGCTGGGGCCGCGCATGGCGGTGTGGCTGCTGACCTTCTCCTCGGCCGTGATCTGGGTTCAGGCGGCGCGGCTGCTGGGGTGGGTGGATACCGGGGCCGTGCGGATGATGGCCGTCACCGGCAGCATCAGCGGGGCGATCATCGGCGGGCTGATCTTTGGGGCGGGCATGGTGCTGGCGCGGGGATGTCCGGGCCGCCTTCTGGTGCTGGCGGCGACCGGCAACCTCCGGTCGATCCTGAGCGGGCTGCTGTTTGCCGTGACCGCGCAAATGACGCTGCACGGCTGGCTTGCCGGCGCGCGCACGCGGCTGGCGCAGATCTGGATCACGCCGGACGGGCGCAACATCGACCTGTCCGCGGCCCTGGGCCTGCCCGGCTGGAGCCCGCTTGTCCTTGGCCTGGCCTGCGCGGGGCTGGCGCTGTTCCTGGCCTGGCGGAACCGGATCACGCCCGCCATCCTGATCTTCGGCGCGGGCGTGGGCGTCACCGTGGCGATCGGCTATTTCCTGACCTACAGCCTGTTACAGATCGCCTTTGACCCCCTCTCAGTGACATCCATCACCTTCACCGGCCCGTCCGCCAACACGCTGATGGCCATGCTGGTGCCGTTCGAGGGCTGGAGCTTCGATTTGGGCTTGGTGCCGGGCGTCTTTGTCGGATCCTTTCTGGCGGCATGGACCGGCGGCGTCCTGCGGTTCCAGAGCTTTGAAAGCGCCGGGCAGACGCGCCGGGCCATGGGGGGCGCCGTGATGATGGGGTTCGGGGGAATGCTGGCGGGCGGCTGTTCGATCGGGAACGGCGTGTCGGGCGCCTCGGTCATGGCGCTGACGGCCTGGGTCGCGCTGTTCTCGATGTGGGTCGGCGGCGTGGCCACCGACCGCCTGGTCGATCAGCGGCGCGAGGCGGGGGCGTGACCCCGCCCGGGGCGCGCGCGGTCATTCGAACTCCATCTCGGAAAAGACCACGCCGGCGTTCTTGGTGGCCAGTTCCTCGAAGGTGTCCATCCAGGCCCATTGCGACTGATCCACGTAATAGGCCTGCGACAGGTCGCCCCCGTTTTCCAGATGCTCGGCGATCCTGGCGCGCAGATCCCTGAGGTAATCGACGGTCGCGTGCCGGACCGTGGCCAGATCGGTGGGCGCCCCGTGGCCGGGGACGATGATTTCCGCCCCCATCGGTTCCAGCCCCGTTTCAAAGGTTTCGATCCAGCACGGGGTGCAGGTGCCTTCGAAGATCGGCGGCATCCGTTCGGAAAAGGCGATGTCGCCCGCGATCAGAACCTTGCTGCCCGGCAGCCAGACCTGCGTGTCGCCGGGCGAATGGGCGGGGCCCAGATGCAGCACCTCGATGCTTGTGCCGCCCATCCGGATGTCCTTGCGGTCGGTGAAGGTTTCCGTCGGCGGCACGATCCGCGTGCCTTCGGCGTTTTCCCGTGCATAGGCCTTCAGCGCCTCAAGCCCGCGCGGGCCTTCGCTGTCGATGAAGTCCGCCGCAGCCTCCTCATGCGCCAGGATGGGAACGCCCTGCGCGGCCCAGTAGCTGTTGCCCAGCATCGAATGGCCCTGGCCGTTTTCGTTGATGACCAGCCTGACCGGCTGGTCGGTGATCTTGCGGATCTCGGCGTGCAGGGCCTCGGCCAGCTTCCAGGACGCGCCGCCGTTGACCACGGCCACCCCGTCGGTGGTCACGATGAAGGACAGGTTGTTGTTGTGGCCCGCGTTTTCATAGGTGGGCGGCTGCGTCGCGCCGATCGCGCTGTAGACGCCATCGGCCACCTTGACCGGCGCGTCATAAAGGACCGAGCTGGGATATTTGTCCGGCGTGTCGTCGGCCCGGGCCAGGGACGCCCCCGCCGCCAGCACCATGGCGGCCGCAACCGTTCTTGCGTCAAACCGCATCGTCATGCCTCGCTGTCAAAGGAAAAGGCCCCGCCGTCGCGCCGGACCCTGCCGATGCCGCCGTCGGGCAGGTGATAGCCGAGCATCCTCCACCCCTCGTCGGCCAGCCGCGCCAGCAGGGCCGCGCGCGTCTGCGCCGCCAGCGCCGGGTCGTGGTCGGTGGCGGCGCCCAGGTCCGGCCGGGCAAAGCCCGCAAGCATGGTGACAACATCCCCGGTCACGAACAGGCCCTCGGCGGGGGTGCCGATCTGGAAGGACATGTGGCCGGGCGTGTGGCCGGGCGTCATCACCGCGCGGATGCCGGGCAGGATCTCGTCCCCGTCGCCGAAGCGGTCCATCCGCTGGCCAAGCGCCGTCAGGCGGCGCATCGCCCCGGCGGCGAAGGACTGGCGTTCCGCGCCGATGGCGTCGATGGTGGCGGGGTCGGTCCAATAGTCGAACTCGACCTGTCCCATCCGGTGGGCGGCAGAGGGAAACAGCGGCTCGTCGAAGTCGTCCAGCACGCCCCAGAGGTGGTCTGGATGGCCATGGGTGAAGATCACGTCCGTCACGTCCCCGGGGGCCACGCCGATGGCCGACAGCCCCTCGACCAGGGTGCCGGCGGTGGGAACGAAGTCGGGGCCCGAGCCCGCGTCGAACAGCACCACCCGGTCGCCCTGGCGCAGCAGCGTGATGTTCAGCGGGCTGCGCACCACCGCCGCCGGGTCGATGTCCAGCCCGCGCAGCAGGTCGGCCCGCTCGCCCTTAGGGATCATGGCAAAGGCGAAATCGGGCGGAAACTCGATATGCCCGTCCGACACGCTGTCGATGCGCAGGCCGCCCGCCGTCATTGTCGTGACGGCCCAACCCCGCAGGGGCGCAAGCGGCAGCGCCGCGGCCGAGATCAGCGCGGCGGTGCGGGTCAGAAAAAGGCGGCGGGCGATCTGCATGGCGGTTCCTTCCTGTCAGGCATCGTTGGGGTTAGGGCGGATCAGCGGGACAGCACGTCCCGGATGTCGCGCCCCGTGCGGGGCCCGTCCGCCGCCGCCCATTCCAGGACCGCCAGCAGATCATCGGCCTCCAGCACGCCCGGGATCACCGCCATGGCGGCGCGGGCGGCGTCCTTGTCGGGCGGCGGGGCGGAGGGCAGGAAGATCAGCGTCGGCGTCACGGTCACGCCCCATTTCGCGGCGGCGCGCTTTTCGGTCAGAACCTCGCCATCCATGTCGGTCAGGTCGGTCCCGCCGAACAGATCGACCTGCACCACGTCGAAGGCGTCGCGGATCAGGCGGTCGATGCCCGGATCCGTCAGAACCTCGTTGTGCAGGCGGGCGCAATAGATGCAGCCCCGCTGTTCGACGATCAGCAGCAGGTGGCGGCCCGCATCGGCGGCCTCAAGGCTGTCCTCGGCCAGAACCTTGAAGCTGTTCTTCAGCCAGTCGGGCTTGTGCAGCCCGTCGTCGCCCAGCGGCACCTGGCCCGCAAGCGCCGGAACGGTCAGAAGCGGCAGCACAAGGCCGATGGCAAGGGCCGCTGCAAGGGAAGGTCGTGTCATCGCGTTGTTGCACTCCAATCCATGTTGTCCACCATGACGGCGGCGATCCGGTTCACCCCGTCCGTGGCGATAAGGACCGCGAACAGGATCAGCATGACGCCCATGGCCCGCTCGACCAGCCCCAGGGCTCGTTGGTGGCGCGCGACCCAGTCCATGAAGGGTCGGGCGAAGAACGCCAGCAGGATAAAGGGGAAGGTCATCGCCAGGCCATAGACCAGCAGCAGCGCCGCCCCCTGCCACAGGCTGTCCTGCGCCGAGGCGACGAACAGGATCGCCGCAAGCGCCGGGCCCGCGCAGGGCGTCCAGCCGAACCCGAAGGCCAGCCCCATCGCATAGGCGCCCGCCAGCGTCGCCGGATCGCCCGGGGATTCGATCCGCGCCTGCCGGTAAAGGAACGGGATGCGGATGATGCCCAGGAAATGCAGGCCAAAGACCGCCAGGATCGCCGCCGCCGCCCAGGACAGTTCCGTCCGCCAGCGCGAAAAGGCCGATCCCGCAGCCGTCGCCCCAAGGCCCAGCAACACGAAGATCGTCGTGACGCCCAGCGAAAACGCGACCGCCCCCACCACCAGCCGACGCTGCGCGCGGGGGTCCATCCCCCCGGGCCCCTTGATCTGGGCGATCGAGACGCCGGCCAGATAGCACAGGTAGAACGGCACCATCGGCAGGATGCAGGGCGAGAGGAACGACAGTATTCCCGCGAGGGCGGCCCCGCCAAACGTGATTTCGGGCATCGGCTACCTTCCGGCAAGTCCCGGCGGATCGGGGCGTCCCGTTCCGCCATGCTTGCAACGACACAAATATATCATCATATTGGAATACGTATCACCATCCGTCAATGCGGTTCGCTTGTGTCCCTGAAGCTGCGCCTGGCCCGATCCTGTCCCGCCGCCATGGTCGCGGTTCTGGCGATGCTGTGGGCCGCCGTTGCCGCGGCGGGGCAGTTCCAGCTTCTGATGTTCGAGCGCGACGGATGCGGCTATTGCAGGCAGTGGAGCGAGGAAATCGGCCCTGCCTATCCCAGGACGGCAGAAGGGCAGGCCGCCCCGCTGCATCGGCTGGACATCAAGGCCCCCCTGCCGCCGGGCGTGACCCTGACCGGGCGGCCCCCCGCCTTCACGCCCACCTTCGTGCTGCTGTCCGGGGGAACCGAGGTCGGCCGGATCGAGGGCTATGCGGGCGACGAATTCTTCTGGGTTCTGCTGGACCGCCTCTTGCGCGACGCGGGATGGCTGGCCCCCGCACCCCCTTCCGATCCGGCAGGAACCGGACCGTAATCCCCCCGCGTCATGACAGCAGGAGACATGAGCCGATGATCAAGACCGCTTTCCCCAAGGCCTGCGCCGCGCTTCTGGTTCTTTCCCTTTCCCACGGGCAGGCGGCCGCGCAGGATGCGCCGTCGCCCGGTGCCGAGGGCGGGGCCTATGTCCGCACGGTCGATGCCCCCTTTGACGATGTGTCCTTTGCCGTCGAACAGGGCATCACGAACGAGGGGCTGGTGATCGACCTGACCAGCCATGTGGGCGACATGCTGGCCCGCACCAAGGAGGATGTGGGCGGCGCCCGGGATCTGTTCGCCCATGCCGACATCTTCAGCTTCTGTTCGGCCAGGGTGTCGCGCGAGGTGATGGAGGCCGATCCGGCCAATATCCGGCACTGCCCCTACACGATCTTCGTCTATGAGATGGCGGACGAACCGGGCAAGGTCATGGTCGGCCACCGGACCTATCCGGGCGAGACGATGAAGCCCGTGAACGAGATGCTGACCCGGCTGGTCGATACCGCGGTCGAATAGCCGGAAGGCTAGGGATCCCCTGACAGCAGTAGCCGCTGCAAGCCCACCCAGGCTCCGGCGGCGATCGCCATCAGCGTCACGGGGCCGGACCATGCCAGCAGGGCGGTGGCCGTCAGGCCCTGGCCGATGGTGCAGCCCATCGCGACGACCCCGCCGATTCCCATCAGGATGGCGCCGCCCAGCTGGCGGCCCAGTTCGCGCGGATCGTCGCAGGCCTCCCAGCGGAAGCTGCGCCGCCACAGCGACCCCGCCACCGCGCCCGCAAGCGTGCCCGACACCAGCCCGACCGAGAAGGACGGCAGCGTTCCCGTCGCGGTCATCAGATACAGGATCGTCCGCCCGACCGGGGCGGTATAGGACGGGCCTTCGATCGGAACGGCCTCCATGCCAAGGCGCGAAACCAGCGTGGTGCCGATGAAGGCCAGGACGACCGACAATCCGACCCCCGTGGCGCAGATCACCGTCACCGCCGAATGGCGCACCTGCGGATGGCGCAACCCGGCCGCGATCAGCGCCAGGCCCAGGGCCGCGGCCAGCCAGGCCGGATCAAGGCCGGTCACGGCCGACAATGCCTCGCCCATCCCGGACCGCCCCTGCTGTTCGGCCTGGGGGAAGATGAAGGCCCGCAGCGGCGCCAGCGGCCCCGCAAGCGTGGCATAGGTGGCGATCCCCAGGACCACCACGATCAGGATCGACCGGATGTCGCCGTCGCCCGCGCGCACCAGCGCGCCAAAGCCGCAATTGCCCGCCATCGCCATGCCATAGCCGAACAGCAGCCCGCCCGCGACGCTGGCCACGGGATTCCACGCGATGCTGTGATACAGGCTGCGGCCGATGTCGATCAGGCCCCGGGCATCGGCCAGATGGGTCGTCAGGATGGCCACGCCAAGCGCCAGGCTCCAGATGTGGATGCGGCGGAAGTCCCTGCCGATCAGGGCGGTCTCAAGGGCGCCAAGCGTGCAGAAATCGCCCAGCCTTGCGCAGAAGCCCAGAAGGACGCCCACGCCCACCCCGACGGCTCCGGCCTGCAATCCCGCCGCGATATCCGCCGTCATGGCCGCGCCGGTCAAGGTTCCCGGCGGTCTTCGCCGCCGAAGATGCGCGCATAGCAGATCAGCAATTCGCCGATGCGCGGATCCCTGAGCGAATAGAAGATCGTCTTGCCGTCCCGGCGCGCCGTGACCAGCCCCTCGATCCGCAGCCGCGCAAGCTGCTGGCTGACCGCCGATTGCCGCGCGTCCAGCATCCCCTCCAGCTCTCCGACGCTCTTGGGGCCCTGGGCCAGGTGGCACAGGATCAGAAGCCGCCCCTCGTGCCCGAGGGTCTTGAAGATGTTGGCGGCCTCCTCGATCGCGGCCGAGCGCGCGGCCGTTTCCGGGGGCGCGGCGGCGGGGCTCGGGGCGGGGGCGTCCGCCCGGCCGAACAGCAGTTTTCCCAGGCCGAAGCGCGCGATGCCTTCCGATCCGCTCATGGATGTCCTTCCTGCTGCGCGGCCCGTCCGGCCGGTGCTTCGCCAAGTATTCAATTATTGCAATATAAGCATTGCTTCCGCGATCAAAGACCCTAGAGTGATCCCAGCATGAGTCGCAAGGGAGAGCGGCTTCCATGCCTGTGCGGGGGGGGCAGATGCGGCATATCTTGGTGCTTACGGTTGTGGCGGCCGGCCTGGGCGCGCCGGCGATGGCGGAAATCCTGCCCGGCGACGTGCCCTGGGCCGAGGACGGGTCCATTGCCCGGTCGCTGACGGGCGCGCCCGGCAACGCCGAGGAAGGCAAGGTCGTCATGACCACCAACGCCCTGGGCAACTGCGTCGCCTGCCATGCGGTCCAGGCCATGCCCGAGGTGCCCTTCCAGGGCAATATCGGCCCGCAGCTTGACGGCGCGGCGGACCGCTGGACCGAGGCTCAGTTGCGCGGGATCGTGGTCGATGCCAAGCACACGTTCCCGGACTCCTTCATGCCGGGCATGTACAAGGTGGGGCCCTTCATCCGCCCCGGCGTCGCCTATACGGCGAAGCCCCCCGAAAAGCCCGAGGACATCATGCCGATCCTGTCGGCCCAGCAGGTCGAGGATGTCGTCGCCTATCTGATGACGCTCAGGGAATGAACCAGCCGCGCCCCGTCGGGGTGCCTGGAATGCGACAAGGAAGGAAGGAAAACATGCTCATTTCACGACGCGGGGTTCTGGCTGCGGGCGCTGGCCTTGCCGGGCTGGCGATGCTGCCGGTGGCCGTGCGGGCGCAGGACGCGGCGGCTGCGGCGCCCGCCCAGACAGCAGACGAGATGATCGCCGAGTTCACCGGCGGTGCCCAGGTGGCAGAGGGGGACGGGGTCAAGTTGACCGCGCCCGAGATCGCCGAGAACGGCAACACGGTCCCGATCTCGGTCGAGGCGCCGGGTGCGGCCGAGATCCTGCTGATCGCCACGCAAAACCCCACGCCGGGCGTGGCGCGGTTCAGCTTCGGCCCCCTGGCCGCCAGCCAGGACGCGGCGACCCGCATCCGCCTGGCCAAGACGCAGGACATCGTCGCCATCGCCAAGCTGGCCGACGGCAGCTTCGTGCGCACGGCGGCGAATGTGAAGGTCACCATCGGCGGTTGCGGCGGCTGATCCAGAGAAAAGGAACGGAAACATGGCAGAAAACGTCAAACCGCGCGTCCGCGTCCCGAAAACCGCATCCAGGGATGAGGTGATCACCATCAAGACGCTGATCTCGCATCCCATGGAATCGGGCCAGCGCAAGGACAAGGACGGCAAGGTCATCCCGCGCTCGATCATCAACCGCTTCACGGCCGAGTTCAACGGGCAGATGGTGCTGGACGCCAGGCTGGAACCGGCGATCAGCACCAATCCCTATCTCGAATTCGACGCCAGGGTGCCGGAAACCGGGGAATTCAAGTTCACCTGGTACGACGACGACGGCTCGGTCTACGAGGACGCCCACAAGGTCGAGGTGTCCTGAATCCGGGTTCCAGGCCCGGTCCGTCCGCGTCCATGGAGGGTGGCGCGGTCCGGCAACGCCAGGGAGGAAACAAGGCAAGATGAAGCTGCACCATGTTGTAAAGGCCGCGACGGTTCTGGCGGCGTCCCTTGCCCTGACCGCCGCCCGGGCGGATCCGGTCCGGGACGACCCTTTGGTCGTCAATGGCGAACAGGAACTGGCGACGCAGGCGCCCGCGCCCGATCACCTGGGGGGCGCGTTGGGCGATACCGTCTATTCGGGCTGGCTGTTCCGCGACACCGACACGCGCGCCATGCAGAAGGACGATTTCGACAACCCGATGTTCCTGTTTGTCGATGCCGGCCTTGAGGCTTGGGAAACGCCCGAAGGGACCGCGGGCAAGTCCTGCGCCGATTGCCACAACGCCATCGAGGACAGCATGAAGGGCCTGCGCGCCCGGTTGCCCCGCGTGAACGCGGGCGGAGAGCTTTGGTCGCTGGAAAACCATGTCAACGACTGCCGCACCAACCGGATGGGCGCCGAGGCCTGGGGCTGGAACAGCCAGGAGATGAAGAACATGACCGCCGCCATCGGCCTGCAAAGCCGGGGAATGCCCGTGGCGGTCCAGATCGACGGCGAGGCCGCGCCCTTCTGGGAAAAGGGCAAGGAGATGTATTACACCCGCTACGGCCAACTGGAAATGTCCTGCGCCAATTGCCACGAGGACAATTTCGGCAACAACATCCGTTCGGACCATCTGAGCCAGGGGCAGGTCAACGGCTTTCCGCTGTACCGCCTCAAGGACCAGGGCGCGGTGTCCACGCATCAGCGGTTCGTCGGCTGCATCCGCGACACGCGCGGGGTGCCTTTCGAGCCGGGCAGCCAGGAGTTCCGGGAACTGGAGCTTTACGTGGCCTCGCGCGGGAACGGCCTGGCCGTCGAGACCCCGGCCGTGCGGCACTGAACCGGCCGCGGCCTGGCGCCGCGGCTGATCAACCACGACCGATATGTGCAATTATCCGAATATGATGAGATAACCATGGCTTCGCGCAGGGAATTTCTACAGGCCGGTCTGGCCACATCGGCGATCCTTGCCGGGTTGGGCCTGTCGAACTGGTCGCGCGCGATGGCGCAGCAGGCGCTGACGCAGGACCGGCTGCTGCAATTCGACGACTTCGGCAACCTGACGCTGATCCACGTCACCGATGCCCATGCCCATCTGCGCCCCGTCTGGTTCCGCGAACCCGATACCAATATCGGCGTGGGCGGGGCCGCCGGGCGCGTCCCGCATGTGGTGGGCGAGACCTTCCAGAAGATGTTCGGCATCGCCCCGGGCAGCCCCGAGGCCTATGCCCTGACCTATCCCGACTTTCAGGCGCTGGCCCGGACCTATGGCCGGATGGGCGGCTTCGACCGCATCGCCACGATCGTCAAGGCGATCCGGGGCAGCCGGCCCGACGCGATCCTTCTGGATGGCGGCGACACCTGGCACGGCAGCTATACCAGCCTCAGGACCGGGGGCGAGGACATGGTCCGGGTGCAGAACCTGCTGGGCGTCGAGGCCATGTCCAGCCATTGGGAATTCACCTTTGGCACCCAGCGGGTCAAGGAACTGATCGACAAGTGCGACTTCCCGTTCCTGGGCGCCAACATCTATGACGCCGAATGGGACGAGCCGGCCTTCGAGCCCTACAAGATCATCCAGAAGGGCGGCCTGGCCGTCGGCGTGATCGGGCAGGCCTTCCCCTATCTGCCCATCGCCAACCCGAAATGGATGTTCCCCGAATACAGCTTCGGCATCCGCGAGGAGCGGATGCAGGAGGTCGTGGACGAGTTGCGCGCCCGGAACGTCGACCTGGTCGTCTGCCTGTCGCACAACGGCTTTGATGTGGATCACAAGATGGCGGGCCGGGTGAAGGGCATCGACGTGATCCTGTCGGGCCACACCCACGACGCGGTGCCCGAGCCGGTGCTGGTGGGCGAGACGATCATCGTCGCCTCGGGCAGCCATGGCAAGTTCGTCAGCCGCGTCGATCTGGACGTGCAGGGCGGCCGCATGGCGGGCTTCCGCCACAAGCTGATCCCGGTCTTTTCCGACGTGATCGCCCCCGATCCCGAGATGGCCTCGCTGATCGAGGAGATCCGCGCGCCCTTCAAGGCGGATCTGGGCACCGTGGTCGGCCAGACCGACAGGCTTCTGTACCGGCGCGGCAATTTCAACGGCACCTGGGACGACCTGATCTGCCGCGCCATCCTTGAGGAGCGCGACGCCGAGATCGCGCTGTCCCCCGGGGTCCGCTGGGGCGCCTCGGTCCTGCCGGGCGACATCACGCGCGAGGACATCCATTCCGTCACCTCCATGACCTATGGCCAGTGCTACCGCACCGAGATGACGGGCGAGACATTGAAGACGGTCATGGAGGACGTGGCCGACAACATCTTCAACCCCGATCCCTATTACCAGCAGGGCGGGGACATGGTCCGCGTGGGCGGGCTGGCCTACACGATCGACCCGGCCGCGCCGATGGGCAGCCGCATCACCGACCTGCGGCTGGTCGCGGGGGACGTCCCCATCGAACCGGCCCGCAGCTATGTGGTCGGCGGATGGGCCTCGGTCAACGAAGGCACCGAAGGGCCGCAGATCTGGGACGTGGTCGAGGACCACATCCGCAAGACCGGAGGGGCGGGGCAGGACGCGCCCGTCTCTGGCATCACCGTCAAGGGATTGTGAAGGAGGTGGCTCGCATGACCGACAGACCGGGAACGACCAGCCGCCGGGCTTTCATGCGCGCGGGACTGGCCGCAAGCGTGGCCCTGCCCGCAGCCGTGTCCGCCGCGCGCGGACAAGGCGCACCCGACCCGCTGATCACCGAGGTGCAGGACTGGGCGCGCTATTCGGGCGAGGGGGTGGACGCCACGCCCTATGGCCTGCCCATCCGGTTCGAATCCGACGTGATCCGCCGCAACGTGTCCTGGCTGACGGCCGACACGATCAGTTCGATCAACTTCACGCCGATCCACCAGCTGGACGGCACCATCACCCCGGCGGGCTGCGCCTTCGAGCGGCACCATTCCGGCGCTATCGAGCTTGCCAAGCCCGACTACCGCCTGATGATCAACGGCCTGGTGGACCGCGAGCTGGTCTTCACCTATGAGGATCTGGAACGCTTCCCGCGCACGCAGGGCGTCTATTTCTGCGAATGCGCCGCCAATTCGGGCATGGAATGGGCGGGCGCGCAGCTGAACGGCTCGCAGTTCACGCATGGCATGATCCACAACATGGAATATGTGGGCGTCTCGCTGAAGACCCTGCTGGCCGAGGCGGGCGTCAGGCCCGAGGGCAAGTGGATCTTCGTGGAAGGGGCCGACGCCTCGTCCAACGGCCGCTCGATCCCGATCGAGAAGGCGATGGACGACGTGATGGTGGCCTTCAAGGCCAATGGCGAGGCGCTGCGCATGGAACATGGCTATCCCGCGCGCCTTGTGGTGCCCGGCTGGGAAGGCAACCTGTGGGTCAAGTGGCTGCGCCGCATCGAGGTGACGGCCGGTCCCGTCGAAAGCCGCGAGGAAACGTCGAAATACACCGACACGCTGGCCAACGGGATCTCGCGCAAGTGGACCTGGGTGATGGACGCGAAATCGGTCGTGACCGCGCCCAGTCCGCAGGTCGGCATCACGCACGGCCCGGGGCCGCTGGTCATCACCGGGCTTGCCTGGTCGGGGCGCGGGGCGATCACGCGGGTGGACGTGTCGGTGGATGGCGGCCGGAACTGGACAACCGCCCGCCTGGCGCAGCCCGGCGTGCCCAAGGCGATGACCCGCTTCTATCTGGATCACGTCTGGGACGGCGAGGAGATGCTGCTGCAATCGCGCGCCGTCGATGAAACGGGCTATGTGCAGCCCACCAAGAACGCGCTGCGCGAGATCCGGGGCGAGAACTCGGTTTACCACAACAACGGCATCCAGACCTGGTGGATCAAGAAGGACGGAAGCGCGGAAAATGTCGAAGTCTCGTAAAGCGGCCGCCCTGCTGATCGCCCTTGCCGCGGGGCCTGTTTCGGCACAGGCCCCGGCGCCGGCGGAGGACGCCCCCGCCGCCGTCCGGCCGCTGGGGTTGGGGCGTCCCGCCCTGCCCGAGGAGGTCGCGGCCTGGAACATGGATGTCAGCCCCGACGGCACCGGCCTGCCGGAAGGGTCGGGCGATGTCATGACGGGCGAGGAAATCTATCTTGAACATTGCGCGGCCTGCCATGGCGACTTTGCCGAGGGGCTGGACAACTGGCCGTCGCTGGCGGGGGGCGAGGGCACGCTGGACCGCGAGGATCCCGAAAAGACCATCGGCAGCTACTGGCCGCATCTTTCGACCGTGTGGGACTACGTGCATCACTCGATGCCCTTCGGCAATGCCCGGATCCTGACCCCGGACGAGGTTTATGCGATCACGGCCTATCTGCTTTATTCCAACGACCTTGTGGAGGAGGATTTCGTCCTGTCGAAGGACAACTTCACCCAGGTCCGGCTGCCCAATGCCCAGGGCTTCATCGAGGACGACCGCCCGCAAACCGAATACCCCGTCTTCTCAGTCGAGCCCTGCATGGAAAACTGCAAGGACAGTGTGGAAATCACCATGCACGCCTCGGTTCTTGACGTGACGCCGGGGGGCGAGGATGCCGGGGCGGCGGAAGATGCGCCCGCGCAGGCAGGCATCGACTAGAAGGCCGGCAGATCACGAACGGGGTGCGGAATGCCCGGTTCGCTGGCGGTCCCGGCTTGCGGGTCGCGCCATGACGCAGTTGAAAACGATGAAGCTTCCTTCATGCCTTTCCGTTCCGGCGGTAGCAAAGGCCGGGGCGCTGTCAGCGGTCGTCGTCCTTCTCCAACTGCTTTGCGCGTCAGCCGGGCCGACAGCGGGGCAATGCCACGCATCTTGACCTTGCCCCCTGGGTGAGATGAGGGACGGGCACCCGTGGGCCACCATGCCGCCCACGCTGATGCACAAGGAAACCCATGTCCAGATCAAGAGAGTTCGGTATCGCGCCGGGCATCATGCCCGCGGGACCGCGAAATGCCATCACCGACGTGCCGGGCGTCAAGGTCGGGCATGTCACGCTGTCATCCGGGGACATCAACACGGGCGTGACGGCAATCATCCCCCAGCCGGGCGATCTTTTCGGCGACAAGCTGACCGCAGCCGTCGAGGTCATCAACGGCTTTGGAAAAAGCGCGGGCCTTGTTCAGGTGGCCGAACTGGGCACCCTGGAGACACCGATCCTGCTGACAAACACCTTCGGCGTCGGCACCTGTAGCAACGCCCTGATCCGCCGGGCCATTTCGCAGCGCCCCGACATCGGGCGCGAGACATCGACCGTCAACCCGGTTGTCTGCGAATGCAACGATGGCGTGCTGTCGGACATCCAGGCCATGGCCGTGACCGAGCAGGATGCGCTGCGTGCCATCGAGGCGGCGGGGGAAGATGTCGCGGAAGGGTCGGTCGGGGCGGGAACAGGCATGATCGCCTTCGGCTTCAAGGGCGGGATCGGCACCGCGTCGCGCCGGATCCTGCTGCAAGGGTCCGCGCATGTCCTGGGCGCGCTGGTGCTGGCCAATTTCGGCAAGGCCGGCGATCTGGTCCTGCCGGACGGGCGGCGGCCGGATCCGCGCAGCATGGCCCAAACCGAAAAGGGCTCCATCATCGTCGTTCTGGCCACGGACCTTCCCCTGGACCAGCGCCAGCTTGCGCGTGTCTGCCGCCGGGCGGGGGCGGGGATCGCGCGGCTCGGGGCGTTCTACGGGAATGGCAGCGGCGATATTGTGCTTGGCTTCACGACCCGCAACCGGGTTCCGCACCATCCCCGGGCGGATGTCTGCCAGGTGGAGCGGATGGCGGACAGGCGGATCGACGACGCGTTCCGCGCGGCCTGCGAGGCGACCCAGGAAGCCATCCTGAACGCAATGTGCGCCGCCACTGCGGTTGAAGGCAGAAACGGCGCCACCCGGCCCCTTCTGTCGGACTGGCTTCGGGATGGTCAAAATACAGGCACACCTGAAACAGTCTGAAAAAAAATACGCGCGAAGCAGAATTTGTGAAAATAAAAGTTTCACAAAGCCCGATTTCCTCGGCTACTGTCGGGTGCGAGGGAAACAAGAAGTCGGCAGATGACGGACCTGAGACAGATCATCGAAGCGCATTGGGCGGACCTGACGCCCAATCAGCAGCGCGTCGGTGATTACGCCTTGTCCAATCCGTTTCTTGTGGCGACCATGGGGATCGAGGATCTGGCCGAGGCCGCCTCGGTTTCCGCCGCGACGATCACGCGCTTCGTGCGCCAGTTGGGGCTGAGGAACTATGCCGAGTTCCGCGCCATTGCCGTCCGCCGCTATCAGGATCTGCTGCGTCCCATTGAAAATGTCAGCCGTGCCCAGGAAGCCTCCAGCGCCGAGGTGATCGGCTCGGCGCTCGCCTCGGCGCGCGCCAACATCGAGGGGCTGGCGGATCTTCCCGTGGCCCGATGCGAGGCGCTGGCCGACCGCATGGTTGCAGCAGGGCAGGTCGGCCTTCTCGGCTTTGGCAGCAGCGCCCGCTGCATGACCTATTTTCATGGCCTGGCCGAGCCGTTTCTGCGCAACCCGCTTCTTCTGGACGGCACCGGCGGGCACGAGCGGATGGCCCGGCTGATCGGCCGCATGGGGCCGCGCGACCTGCTGATCGCGATGACGCTGCCGCGCTATTCGGTCGCCACGGTGGAATTCGTCCGCCTGGCGCGGGGGTCGGGGGTGCCGTGCATCGGGATCACCGATGGCCCGCAGTCGCCGCTCTGCGCGCTGTGCGACGACACCATCCTGCTTCCTGCGGGCCATCCGGTGCTCAACAGCTCGGCCCTGGCCAGCTTTGCCTTTTTCGAGACCATCGCCGCCTTGCTGACGGCCCGTTACCAGAGCACGTCCGACGCGACCGCCATGACGCGCCTGATCTTTCCCTATCTCTACAAGGACGAGCCCTCGTCCCCTGCGAATCCCAAGGAACAGCAATGACAGCACAACCGGATGGGCTGGCTCCGACGATCAGCGTCGAGGGCCTCAATGTCGAGTTCCGCGGCGAGGCTGGCACCTTCCGGGCGGTCAAGGACCTGTCCTTCCAGATCCGCGCGGGCGAGACGCTGGCCGTGGTGGGCGAATCAGGTTCGGGCAAGTCGGTCAGCTCGCTTTCGGTCATGCGCCTTGTCGAATTCGGCGGGGGCAGGATCACCGGCGGGTCGGTGCGGCTTGTGGGCCGCGACGGCACGGCCCGCGACCTGACCCAGGTGCCCTTGCCGCAGATGGAGGCCATCCGCGGCAACGATGTGGCGATGATCTTCCAGGAGCCGATGACCTCGCTGAACCCGGTCTTCACCGTGGGCGAGCAGATCGCCGAGGCGGTGCGCCTGCACCAGGACTGCACGCCCGCCGAGGCCCGGGCCGAGGCGCTGCGGATGCTGGAAAAGGTCCGTATCCCCGACGCGTCCAGCATCCTCGACCGCCACCCCCACCAGTTGTCGGGGGGGATGCGGCAGCGGGTCATGATCGCGATGGCGCTGTCCTGCAAGCCGCGCCTTCTGATCGCGGACGAGCCGACGACGGCGCTGGACGTGACGATCCAGGCCCAGATCCTGCGCCTGATCCGCATCCTGCAGGACGAGATGGGGATGGCGGTCCTGTTCATCACCCACGACATGGGCGTGGTGGCCGAGGTGGCGGACCGCGTGCTGGTCATGCGCCATGGCGAGAAGGTCGAGGAGGGCACCGTCCACGACATCTTCGAGGCCCCGGCCCATCCCTATACCCGCGCGCTGCTGGCGGCGGTTCCCCGGCTTGGCGCGCTGAGCGGGCAGGATCTGCCGCGCCCCTTCCCGCTGCTGAAGGACGGCGGCGATTATCGCAGCGCCGGGGGGTTCCAGGACTATCCGGCCCAGGACACCGTCACCTCGGAGGCGCCGGTGCTGCAGGTGCGCGACCTGGTCACGCGCTTTGACATCCGCAAGGGCCTGCTGTCGCGCGTCTCCGGCCGGGTCCATGCGGTCGAGGGGGTGAACTTCGACCTGCGGCAGGGCGAGACGCTGGCCTTGGTGGGCGAGTCCGGCTGCGGCAAGTCCACGACCGGGCGCACGCTGATGATGCTGCAGGGGGCCACGTCAGGCCAGGTGCTTTACCAGGGCCGCGACATCTTCAAGCTGCCCCCGGGCGAGCGCAAGGCCGTCCGCCGCAAGATCCAGTATGTCTTCCAGGATCCGTTCGCCTCTCTGGACCCGCGCCTGACCGTGGGCTTTTCCATTGCCGAGCCCCTGCTGACGCATGGCCTGGCATCGGGGCGCGCTGTCGACGAGCGCGTGGCCGAGTTGCTGCGCGATGTGGGGCTGAAGCCCGAGCACGCGCACCGCTATCCCTACGAGTTCTCGGGCGGGCAGCGGCAAAGGGTGTGCATCGCGCGCGCCCTGGCGGGCGAGCCGGACGTGCTGATCACCGACGAGGCGGTCGCTGCGCTGGACGTGTCGATCCAGGCGCAGGTCATCAACCTGCTGATGGAACTGCAGCGCAAGCGCGGGCTGGCCTATGTCTTCATCAGCCACGACATGGCCGTGGTGGAGCGTGTCAGCCACCGCGTGGCCGTGATGTATCTTGGCCAGATCGTCGAGATCGGCCCCCGCCGACAGGTCTTCGAGAACCCGCAGCACCCCTACACGCGGCGCCTGCTTTCGGCCGTGCCCGTCGCATCCCCCGCGGCGCGAAACCGCGAGCGCCCCCTGATCGAGGGCGAGATCCCCAGTCCCATGCGCCGCGTGGACGACCCGCCGCTTGTCGCGCCCCTGGCCCAGGTCGGCCCGCAGCATTTCGTGGCCCGCCACCCGGTCGGCGCATACGCCTGACACAAGACATACCAGAAGGAGAGGAAGATGACCCTGAAATCACTGATGATCTCGTCGGCGCTTGGCGCGATGCTGCTGGCGCCGGGTGCGGTCCTGGCGCGGGATCTGACCGTTGCGATCCAGAACAACCTGACCGGGCTGGACCCGACCAATGTCAACGACACGCTGTCGCAGACATCCTTGCGGCTGGTCTATCAGGGGCTGTTCGGCTTCGACAAGGACATGAAGCTGATCCCGCTTCTGGCCGAAAGCTATGAAAGCAACAAGGAAGCGACCGAGTTCACGATCAAGCTGCGCGGCGGCGTGACCTTCCACGACGGCACCCCCTTCAACGCCGAGGCGGTGAAGATCAACATCGACCGGCTTCGCAACCCCGACAACAACCTGTCGCGCCGCAGCCTGGTGTCGATGGTCAAGGAGGTCCAGGTCGTGGACGACCTGACCGTGAAGCTGCTGCTTGACGCGCCCTTCGGCGCCATGATCGCGTCGCTGGCCCATCCGGGCGCCATGATGATCTCGCCCGCTGCGCTGGAAAAACACGGCAGCGAGATCGGGCGCAATCCGGTCGGCACCGGGGCCTTCACCTTCACCCGCTGGTCGGCCGACACCCTGGAGGTGGCGCGCAACGACAACTACTGGAAGGAACCCGTCAAGGTCGACAACATCATCATCCGCTCGGTTCCCGAATCCGGGGCGCGGATGGCGATGCTGCAAACCGGCGAAGCGCAGTTCGTCCCGAACTTCCCGCCCGAACTGATGAAGGTCGTGGAAGCCAACCCCAACCTCAAGGTCGAGACCTCGCCCTCGATCGTCGAATGGTATGTGACGCTGAACAACAACAAGGAACCCTTCGGCAACAAGCTGGTCCGGCAGGCGCTGAACCACGCCGTCGACAAGGACGCCTTCTGCCAGGTCGTGTTCAGCGGCCTTTGCACGCCCGCGGATTCGATCATCCCGAAAGGGCTGGCCTTCCATGTCCCGGTCGGCGAATACGAATTCAACTTGGACCGCGCGCGCGAACTGATGGCCAAGGCGGGCTATGCGGACGGCTTCTCGACCGAAATCTGGGCCAACTCGAACACGGAATCCCTGCGCGCGGTGCAGTTCCTCCAGCAGCAGCTTGCCCAGATCAATGTCGATGTGAACGTCGTCCCGCTGGAGGCAGGCGTTGCCGCGCAGCGCATCTGGTCGATCGAATCGCCCGAGGATGCCGAGGTGCAGATGTATTACGGCGGCTGGTCGTCCTCGACCGGGGACGCGGACTGGGGCATCCGCCCGCTGCTTCTGAGTGAAAACGTCCCGCCGTCGATGTTCAACGTCGCCTATTACGCGGACAAGGAACTTGACGCGGCGATCAACGGGGCGATCGGCACGGCCGACCCCGCCGAACGGGCCGCCTTTTACGAAACCGCGCAGAAACTGGCATGGGAAGGCGCGCCCTGGATCTTCCTGGGCGTGACCGACCTGATCGCGGCGCAGACCTCGGACGTGACCGGCGTCCACATGCTGGCCGACCGGGGCTTCCTGCTGGAAGACGCGGCCTTCACCGAATGATGCACCTGCGGGGGCGGCGCCGCGCCGTCCCCGTCCTTCGACAAGCGCCAACCGTCATTGCCCCTGGGCGCAGCGGCCCGGGTCAGGCCCGGCCGGGACAGGAACCTCATGCTATCCTTTCTGATCAAACGACTGCTGGGCACGATCCCGGTTGTCCTGATGGTGATGATCGCGGTTTTCGCCTTCGTCCACCTTCTGCCCGGCGATCCGGCCCGTCTGGTCGCGGGCCCGGAAGCCACCGCGCAGGACGTGGCCGCCGTCCGCACGGCCCTGGGCCTGGACCGGCCGCTGCCCCAGCAGTTCCTGACCTATGTCGGCAATACGCTGCAGGGCGATTTCGGCACCTCGCTGCGCACCCGCCGCCCCGTCGTGGACGAGATCGGGATGCGGCTGATGCCGACGGTCTGGCTCACGCTGTTCGCGATGATCTGGGCGGTGGCCCTTGGCCTGCTGATCGGCGTCGTCTCGGCGGTCAGGCGGGGCCGGTGGCAGGATTATGGCGGCATGATCCTGGCGGTGTCGGGCATCTCGTTCCCGCCTTTCTGGCTGGGGCTGCTGCTCATCAACCTGTTCTCGGTCCGGCTTGGCTGGCTGCCCACGGGGGGATACGGCACCTGGCAGCATTTCCTGATGCCGTCCTTCACGCTGGGTCTTGGCGTCGCGGCGGTGATGGCGCGGTTCACCCGTTCCGCCTTCATCGAGATCGCGCGCGAGGATTACGTCCGCACCGCCCGCGCCAAGGGCGTGCCGGAACGCCGGGTGATCTGGCGCCATTCGCTGCGCAACGCCCTGATCCCCATCATCACGATGGTCGGGTTGCAGTTCGGCTTCCTTCTGGGCGGCTCGATCGTGATCGAGGCGGTCTTCGCCTGGCCCGGCGTGGGGCGTCTTCTGGTCGATTCGGTCAGCTACCGCGACTATCCCGTGATCCAGGCGCTGGTGCTGATGTTCTCGATCCAGTTCATCCTCATCAACCTTCTGGTCGATGTCCTTTACGTCCTTGCCAATCCGGAGATCCGTTACCAATGACCGATGCCAGCATGAGCATGGACGAGATCGGCAAGACGAGAAAACCCCTTGCCGAGTTCTGGAAACGCTTTCTGCGCCAGAAGGTCGCGCTGGTCGCGCTGGCCTTCCTGGTCCTGCTGATCGGCGCCGCGATCCTGGCGCCCTGGATCGCGCCCTATGACCCGGCGGCCCCGGATTACGTGAACGTCCTGCAGGGGCCAAGCGCCGCGCATTGGGCGGGAACGGACACCTATGGCCGCGACATTTTCAGCCGCATCATCTGGGGGGCCCGGATCTCGCTGACGGTGGGGTTCCTGTCGGTCAGCCTGGGCGCGCTTGGCGGGGTCGGCCTTGGCATCGTCGCGGGCTATTACGGGGGCTGGACCGACAGCGCGGTGATGCGGCTTTGCGACCTGCTGCTGGCGTTCCCGGGCATCCTGCTGGCCATTGCCGTGATCGCGATCCTGGGGCCGGGGATCACCAACGTGATCTATGCCGTCGCCATCTTCTCGATCCCGGTCTTCGCGCGGCTGGCCCGGGGCACGACGCTTCAGTTGAAGCGCGCCGTTTACGTCGATGCGGCCCGCGCCGTGGGCGTCGGCGACGGCACCATCATGCTGCGCCACATCCTGCCCGGCACGCTGCCGAACGTGATCGTCTATTTCTCGATGCGCATTGGCACCTCGATCCTGACGGCGGCGGCCCTGTCCTTCATCGGACTGGGGGCGCAGCCGCCCTCGCCCGAATGGGGGGCCATGCTGGCCGACGGGCGCACCTACATGGGCGTCGCCGACCACCTGACGCTGTTTCCGGGCCTTGCCATCTTCCTGACGGTGCTGGGCTTCAACCTGCTGGGCGACGGCCTGCGCGACGCGCTGGACCCCAAGCTGCGCATGAACTGAGGGGCGGCGATGCGCGTCTATATCTCGGCCGATATCGAGGGCGTGGCCGGCGTCGTTTCTCCGGCGCAATGCCAGGCAGGCCATGCCGACCATGAAAAGGCCCGCCTGTTGATGACACACGAGGTCAATGCCGTCATCGAAGGCCTGCTGGAAGGCGGCGCGGCCGAAATCCTGGTCAACGACTCGCACGGTCCGATGACCAACCTGCTGCCCGACCTGCTGCATCCGGCCGCCGACGTGATCCTGGGCAAGCCCAAGCCCATGAACATGGCCTGCGGCCTGGACGGCGGTTTCGATCTGTTCTGCATGACCGGCCATCATTCCCGCGCGGGCGGCGGGGGCGTTCTGTCCCACACCACCAACGGCTTTGCCTTCCACGAGGTGCGCGTTAATGGCGTCCCCTGCGGGGAACCGGCGATCTATGGCGCCTATGCCGCGGAACTCGGGGTGCCGGTCGGGCTGATCTCGGGCGACGACCGGACCGAGGCCGAGAACCGCCCGCTGTTCCCCGACGCCCAGTTCGCCGTCGTGAAGCACGCGATGGGAGAGCGGGCGGCCCGGCAACTGTCGGTGACGCGCGCGCGCCAGCTTTTGCGAGAGGCCGCGCTGCGGGCCGCCAGATCCTCGGCCCGCCTTGCGCCTGTCCCGCCGAAAGGCCCGTTCCGCGCGGAATTCACCGTCTCGCGCGCCGTGCTGGCCGACCAGTTCGCCGTCCTTCCCCCCGCCATCCGGGTCGATCCGATGACCGTGGCCTTCGACTGCGCCACCATGGCCGAGGTGATCGGCTGGATGACCGCGCTGTCGGCGATGAGCTTCGCCGTCCGTTAACCCCTGTTCCACGAGGCCAACCTTGACGCGTTTCACCCCTGTCATTGCCCTGCACGGCGGCGCCGGCACCATCCTTCCCAGCAAGATCACCGCCGAGAAGGAAGCCGCGCTGCACGCCGCCCTCCACGCCTGCCTTCAGGCGGGGCTGACCCTGTTGCGGCAGGGCGCACCGGCGCTGGATGCCGTCACCGCGTCCGTGATGGCGCTTGAGGACGATCCGCTGTTCAACGCCGGTCGCGGCGCGGTCTTCACCTCGGACGGCACGCATGAAATGGACGCCGCCGTCATGGAGGGGACGACACGCGCGTGCGGCGCCATCGCGGGGATCTGCGGTCCCCGCCATCCCGTTCTGGCGGCCCGTGCGGTCATGGAGCAAAGCGGGCATGTCCTGCTTGCCGGCGAGGGTGCCGCCCGCTTCTGCGCCTCGGTGGGGTTGGAGATGATGCCGCCCGACTGGTTCGGCACCCCCGTCCGCCGCGAGGCGCTGGAAGCCGAGTTGGAGCGGCGGCGCCTGAACCTGCCCGACGATGGCGATCCGGCCCGCAAGCACGGCACGGTTGGCGCCGTGGCCTGTGACGTTCACGGGCACCTGGCTGCCGCCACCTCGACCGGCGGCATGACGGCAAAGCGTCCGGGCCGGGTGGGCGACAGCCCGGTGATCGGTGCCGGAACCTGGGCGGATGACGAAACGCTGGCCATGTCCGCCACCGGCCACGGCGAGTTCTTCATCCGCTGGGCCGCCGGCCACGAGATCGACGCCCGGATGCGGTGGGCGGGCCAGGACCTGGCGCGCGCCGCCGGCGATGTCGTGACAGAACTGGGCGCGCGCGGCGGCTCGGGCGGGCTTGTCGCGGTGGATCGCCATGGCAACGTCGCTCTGCCGTTCAACAGCCCCGGGATGTATCGTGCCTGGTGCGACAAGAGCGGCGAAATCAGGACGGCGATCTTTCGGGCCGATGTCCACGGTTCCGACAGTCTGCTGGAATAGCCGGGCCTGAACGCGGCTTGCGAGACCCTTCACCGACAGGAAGACGGCGGGGGTGATGATGCGCGCTGCCGGGAAAGGAACTTTCCTGGACGATGGTCCAGCGGCTTGCCAGAGGCCGGATCAGGCGCCGATCAGATCCCAGAAGGCCCGAGCGGCAGGGCTGAGATGCCGGTCGGTGCCGTGTATCTTGCGAAGCTCGCGCCAGCTTTCGGGATCCCGGGGGGCCACGAATTCCAGCTGTTCGGGGCTGTGGCCGATGGCGCTCTCCGGCAGGACCGTGGCGCCCATCCCGCTGCGCACGAAGGCCAGCAATGCGGTCGTGTTGCGGGCTTCCAGGTTGCAAACCGGCAGCAGGCTGGAAAGCACCGGGGAAGAAACCAAGTGACACAGCGGGTTCTCGATCAAAGGCTCCAGCTTCAGCAGATCCCAGGACGGAACGACACTCGTGGCCAATGTCCGCGAGATCGGTCCGCCTGTCCGGCACACGATGCCCAGCATGTCGCGCCGGATCATCCTGCCGATCTGCCCCTCTCCGGCGGGGGCCGAGAGGATGCCGATATCCGCCTCGTCCAGCTTGACAAGGCGGCGCACCGTCGCGGTATCCACATCGCTGATCTCCAGCCGCACATCCGGGCGCTGGTGGCTGAACCGGGCGATGACTCCGGGTAGCAGGTCGATCGTTGCCGAAGGCACGGCAGCAATGCGCACCAGGCCCGCCGTGGATTTGGCATGTCTGCGGATCGAGGCCGCGCTGCGGTCAAAGGCGTCGATTGCCCGGCCCGCCTCCTCCAGAACCAGCGCGCCCAGGGGGGTCAGGCGGTTCTTGCGGTCCGTTTCGAACAGTTCGGCGCCAACGTTGTCCTGCAGTTGCGCCAGCATCATGGACACCGCGGACGGGGTCCGGCCCAGAACCGCAGAAGCACGGGCGAGTGAGCCTTCCTCGGCGACGACCTTGAAGACACGCAGCATGTCAAGCTTGATGGACATTCAGCACTTCTGAAATAATGTTCAATTATTTAAGATTGATTGAAATCGGTCGCGAAGTCTATCTGCTTTCTGCACAGGCAGACCGGAGGCAGACCCATGACCGAAACCAGACTCTATATCGACGGCCAATGGCAGTCTGGCGCAACCACGGTGGAAAACCGCAACCCTTCGGATCTTCGTGATGTGATCGGCCAGTTTGCCCAAGCCAGCGCCGCCCAGCTTGACGAGGCGCTGGCGGCGGCGCGCCGGGCCCAGCCGTCATGGTGGGCGGCCGGCATCCAGAAGCGCCACGACGTGCTGATGGCCATCGGCACCGAGCTGATGGCCCGGTCCGAGGAGATCGGCCGCATGATCGCGCGCGAGGAAGGCAAGCCCCTGGCCGAGGGCAAGGGCGAGGTTTATCGCGCGGGCCAGTTCTTCACCTATTCCGCGGCCGAGGCCTTGCGCAACCATGGCGACCTGGCCGAAAGCGTCCGCCCCGGCATCGAGATCGACGTGCGGCGAGAACCCGTGGGCGTGGTGGCGATCATCTCGCCCTGGAACTTCCCGGTCGCGACGCCGGCCTGGAAGATTGCCCCGGCGCTGGCCTATGGCAATGCGGTGGTCTGGAAACCGGCGAACCTGACCCCGGCCAGCGCCATCATGCTGGCCGAGATCATTGCCCGCCAGGACATTCCGAAAGGCGTCTTCAACCTGGTCGCCGGTCCGGGCCGTGAGGTCGGCCAGCGCCTGGTCGAAAGCCCGCTGGTCGATGCGATCAGCTTCACCGGATCGGTGCCCGTCGGGCGCGGCATCGCCGCCGCGGCCACCGCGAACATGACCAAGCTGCAGATGGAGATGGGTTCGAAGAACCCCATGCTGGTCATGGAGGATGCCGACCTGGACCTGGCCGTCGCCCATGCCGCCAATGCGGCCTTCGGCGGCAGCGGGCAGAAATGCACCGCCGCCTCGCGCCTGATCGTGCACGAGGCCGTCCACGACGCCTTTGTCGAGCGGCTGGTGGCGGCGGCCCGGACGCTGAAGGTCGGCCATGCGCTGGAACAGGGCACGCAGATCGGCCCGGTGGTCAGCGAAGGGCAATTGCAGCAGAACCTCGACTATATCCGCATCGGCCAGGAGGAAGGCGCCGAACTGCTTTGCGGGGGCGAGCGGCTGGAGCGGGCGACGCCGGGCCATTACATGGCCCCCGCCGTCTTTGCCCGCACCCGCAACGACATGCGCATCAACCGCGAGGAGATGTTCGCGCCGATCACCTGCGTCATCCGCGCCGGCAGCTATGACGAGGCGCTCGCCATCGCCAATGACAGCGCCTTCGGCCTGACGGCGGGCATCATGACCCGCAGCCTTGCCCGCGCCAGCCATTTCCGCGCCAACATGCGGGCGGGTTGCGTGATGGTGAACCTGCCCACGGCAGGCACCGATTACCACGTCCCCTTCGGCGGGCGCGGCGCCTCCAGCTTCGGCCCGCGCGAGCAGGGCCGCTATGCCGCCGAATTCTATACCACCGTGAAGACCGCCTATGTCGCGGCGGGGGTGCCTGAATGACGCGCGCGCCGCTGATCGACGGGCTGCAATATGCAAACTGGTCGGAAGGCATCTTCCGCCAGATGCGCCAGGGCGGGCTGGACGCCGTGCATGTCACGATCACCTATCACGAAACCTTTCGCGAAACGGTGCTGAACATCGAACGCTGGAACCGCTGGTTCGAGCGTTTCCCCGAACTGATCCTTCACGGCCGCGGCGCCCGGGACATCCGTCTGGCGCAGCAGACCGGGCGGACCGCGATCTTCTTCGGCGCGCAGAACCCGTCCTGCATCGAGGACGACATCGGCCTGGTCGAGATCCTGCATAGGCTGGGCCTGCGCTTCATGCAGCTCAGCTACAACAACCAGTCGCTGCTCGCCTCGGGCTGCTACGAGGCCGAGGATACCGGCCTGACCCGCATGGGCCGCGAGGTGGTGGCCGAAATGAACCGGGTGGGCCTGGTCGTGGACATGAGCCATTCGGGCGACCGCTCGACGCTGGAGGCCATCGAACATTCCAGCCGCCCCATCGCCATCACCCATGCCAACGCGAAAGCCTGGCATCCGGCGCTGCGCAACAAGACGGATGATGTGTTGCGGGCGCTTGGCCAGTCGGGCGGGATGCTGGGGGTCTCGACCTATCCGCATCACCTGCGCAACGGCAGCGCCTGCACGCTTCAGGATTTCTGCGACATGGTGGCCCGCACGGCAGAGATCACCGGGCCGCAGAACATCGGCATCGGCACCGACCTGTGCCAGGACCAGCCGGATTGCATCGTCGAATGGATGCGGGTCGGGCGCTGGACCAAGGGGATGGATTACGGCGAAGGCAGCGCCGAGGCGCCGGGCTTTCCGGCACCCGTGACCTGGCACCGCGACAATCGCGACTTCGCGGGCATTGCCGAGGGGCTGCGCCGCGCCGGTCTGTCCGGACCCGAGATCGACGGCGTGATGGGCGGCAACTGGGCGCGTTTCTATGCCGAAAGCTTCGGGCCGCTTGAGGCCCGCACACCGATCCGGCGGGCGGCCGAATAGCGCCGCCTGCTAGGGTTTCTTTGTCCGAGGGAGGAAGGACATGAGCAATCTCGACATTCCACGGGGGGTTTCGGGCGCCTGGCGCCGGATCAACCTGCCGCTTCTGGGCATCACGGCGGGCTTCATCCTGCTGTTCTGCCTGCTGGCCGTCGCCGATCTGGCGGGGCTGAGCGCGATGATCGACCGGGGCTTTGCCCTGTCGGCCCGGATCTTCGGTCTTTATTGGCAGATCCTGCTGTTCGCGACGCTGGCGATCAGCATCGTGCTGCTGTTCATGCCGGGCAGCGGGGTCAAGCTGGGCGGGTTGGACAAGCCGGAATTCACCACCTTCCAATGGGCGGCCATGGTGATGACCACGCTGCTTGCCGGTGGCGGCGTGTTCTGGGCTGCGGGAGAGCCGATCGCCCATTTCATTTCACCCCCGCCCTATTTCGCCGGGGCAGGCGCCGATCCGCAATCGCTTGCCACCATCGGCCTGGCGCAGGCCTATCTGCACTGGGGCTTCCTGGCCTGGGCGATCCTGGGATCGCTGACCACGGTGATGCTGATGCATTACCATTACGACAAGGGCCTGCCGCTGGCGCCGCGCACCCTGATCTATCCGGTCTTCGGCGACCGCGCGATCCATGGCTGGATCGGCACCGTGGCCGACGCCTGCTGCGTCATCGCCGTGGTCGCCGGCACGGTCGGACCCATCGGCTTCCTGGGACTGCAACTGTCCTATGGCCTGAACGCCCTGTTCGGCCTGCCCGACAGCTTCGCCACGCAAAGCACGCTGATCCTGCTGCTGGTCGCGATCTATACCATCTCGGCCATCACCGGGCTTGAACGCGGCATCCAGTTCATGTCGCGCTGGAACCTGATCCTTGCCTTCGGCCTTCTGGTCTTCATCCTGCTGTTCGGCCCGACCTGGGCGATCCTGTCCGGCTTCCTCGGCGGCCTGGGGGTCTATCTGCAGAACTTCGTCGGCATGGCCTTCTATCGCGGCGATGCGGGGCTGTTCGGAGAGCCGGGCTGGCTGGGCTGGTGGACGGTCTTCTTCTGGGGCTGGTTCCTGGGCTATGGTCCGATGATGGCGATCTTCGTGGCCCGGATCAGCCGGGGCCGCACCAACCGCCAGATCATCCTGCTGCTGTCGATCTTCGCGCCGCTGATCACCAATTTCTGGTTCACCATCATCGGCGGCACCGGAATCGCGCTGGAACAGGCCGCGCCAGGGGCGATTTCCGGCCCGTTCGAGGGCTTCAATCTGCCTGCGGCGCTGCTGGCGATCACCTCGAACCTGCCGGCGGGCTTTCTGGTGTCGCTGCTGTTCCTGGTGCTGACCATGTTCTTCGTCGCAACCACCAGCGATTCGATGAGCTATGTGATCTCGACCTCGATGTCGGATGGCGAACCCTCGACGCCGCTGCGCGCCTTCTGGGGCGTGGCGATGGGGGTGATGGCGCTGATCCTGATCGCCACCAGCACCGGCGGCATCGACAAGCTGCAAAGCTTCATCGTCATCACCGCCGTGCCGGTGTCGCTGATCCTGCTGCCCTCGCTCTGGGACGCCGTCCGCATCACGCGGCTGCTGGGCCAGGGCCGGAAATAGGGCGTCTGGCGGGCAACCCGATCCGTTGCCCGCCATCCGAGAGGAACGGATAATGCAGACCATGACCCAAGACCTTGCCCTTGCCGAAGCCGCCAGCCTGCTGCGCCCGCCCGCGCAGGTCATGCGGCTGGCACGCCTGGGCTGCGCCCACCCGACGCGGCTGTCCTTTTTGCGTGTCCTGCTGCGCCGGGTCCGGCGCGAGGGCTGGACCTTCGACCGCCCCCTGTGGCAGGTCGATGCGCGGGGGGTCGGCCGGGCCGTCTATCGCGCACGCGGGCCGCAGCGCAGCTATTGCCTGGTGGCCTTCGCGCATGACCTGCCCGACGAGATGCGCTCGGACCGGGTGATCGCCACCGCCTGGGACGCGACCTTCGCCCTGTTCGACGGCGAGCCCTCCGAGGCGGATCTGGCACGGCTGGCCGCGAATGTTCCCTTGCAGGAGGCCGGCCGGATCACCGCCGCCGAACTGACGCTGAGCCGCGCCAACCGCTCGGTCCGGCTGTTCGCCCATGTGGTCGAGCGCCTGGCGGCGGGGCAGCAACCGGATGCGGCCGAACTCGACTCGGTGGGCTATCTGATGCGGACCACGGCGGTCTATGGTTCGGGCAAGTTCGGCGCGGCGGACCGCGACAGGATCGCCCAACGGCCCGAACTGGCCGCGCCTTTCCAGGCCGAGATGCTGACGGTCTGGCTGATCCGCGAATTCACCTTCGACATCGTCGAGCATCTGGCCCGCGCGCGGGGCGGCGACCGGGCCGTCCGGCTGGACCCCGCCCTGCGCCGCAGGCTGGGCGTCGGCAATTCGACCGGGCTTGGCATGGCGCCGTTCCTTGTCAGGCATCCCAATCTGCTGAACAACTGGATCGCCGCGCGGGAAACCGCGCTGGCGCGGGTGCGGGCGCTGCCCTCGGCCACGCCCGATGCCGTTGCGGCCTTCCGCCGCGCGCTTGGAAAGGCGTGCGACAATGCGGCCGCGTGGAAGTCCACGCACGACCTGCAGTTGCGCAAGCTTGCCGATCTGCGCGCGGATCTGGATCGGGTCACGGAATGGCTGAAGTCCTGGCCGGGATCCGTGCCCTATCCCTGGGATGCGCTCTGGCAGCGGGCAGAGGCCGAACTGACCCTTGAAGGGCAGGAAGCGCTGGTTTCCCTGCTGATCGAACCGCATGGCCCCTTGGTCGATAACCTGGCCGAGACGATGGGCGCCGACGAGGAGGCGCTTGCGAGACTGGACGGCTCGATGTCCCTGGACACGGTGCAGGCGCTGCTCGAAGACAGCTACCGCTGGGCATTGCAGATCGATTTCTCGGAACCGGAAAACCAGGCCCGCTTCTGGTATGTCTCGGCCGAGAAGCTGGAACCGCGCATCGGTGACCGCCTTGCCGAGGCGGGCGCGGCGCTGGAACAACCTCTCTGCATCGCAAGGATGGCCTGCGAGTTTCATGCGGCGATCCGTGACATGCCCCGGGACATGACGCTGGCCGCCTTCCTGCTGCAACATCCGCAGCATCGGTTCATGGCGCGCCGCCTTCAGATGGTTCGCGCCGCGCCCTATGCAGAGATCCGCGACAACCTGATCGCGGAGGATGTGCTGCCCATCGACATGATGCGCTGCAAGCTTGCCTTTTTCGGAGCCAGCCATTTCGACCCCCGCTCGGATAAATGGGTGCGGATCAGCCTGTTCCAGGGCGAGCCGTCCCCGGGCGACCTGGACGAGGAGAGCGGTTCATGATCCTGTCGGACATCAAGACCGCAGCACAGACGCATCCGGCCGATCCCATCCGGCTGTCATGCAACGAAACGGCTGCGCTCTGCTTCAAGGCGGCGCGCGGTGCCGGCATGGCCTGGGGACTTGCCGAGGAAGCGGCCTTTGCCACGGGCTGGCTTTGCGCCCATGGCATCGACGGCGCGGGCGCGCTGCTGCGCCATCTGGATGCCGTCGGTGACGCGGGTTCGGGGGATCTGCGGCCCTGGCCGCAACCGGGGTACTGGCGTGCGGGGCACAAGGGCATTCTGTGCCCCATCCGGCTGGGGGCATCGCTGCTGGACCATGCCGGGTCAGCACAGGATCCGCTGGCGGCCGCCATCCGAACCGACGCGGTCTCCATGCCGGTTCTTCTGGTGCCCTTCCTGGCAGAGGCTGGCAGGCGAAGGGGCGACACCGTGCAGCTGTCCTGCCGGGAACTGGTGCTGGCGCTGGATAAAGGTCCGCCGGACCTGCCGGTCCTTGCCGCGCTGTCCCGGATACCGGCCGCGCCGCTTTGGCTGGCGCCTGCCGCCGGCACGCGCCCTGCCTCGGCGCCTGACGCGCCGCTTCCAGGGGTTGCGCCCGGCACCGTCGCGGCGCTGGAAGCCTATGCGCTGCGCATCACCGTTCCCGCAACCGAGGCCTCGCGCCGGGGTGCTGGCACAGGCAGCAACGATAATGACTGAACCAAAAGGAAACTTCAGGATGCTGAACCGTCTCAATCCAGGTCCGCGCATGAGCGAGGCCGTCACCATCGGCGACATCGTTTTTCTGGCCGGCCAGATCCCGTCCACGCTGGACGGCGACATTGCTGTCCAGACCGCCGAGGTGCTTGCCGGGATCGATGCCGTGATGGCGGAACTGGGCGGCAGCAAGGCCGACATTGCCTCTGTCCAGGTCTGGCTCAGCGACATGGCGGATTTTGCCGGCATGAATGCGGTATGGGATTCTTGGGTTGACCGGGAAAACCCGCCCGCACGCGCAACCTGCGGCGTGGCATTGGCGCGGCCCGGGATGCGCGTCGAAATGATCGCAACGGCACGCCGCCCCGGCGCAGGAAGATAGGCCACGGGAAACCGATCGGCAATTCGGCGGCCTCAGGACAGAACTCTGGCATGGGCGGACAGCCTGCCCGACGGTGCCAGCAGGTGATGCCGGAAACATCGGTCGGGGGGAGTGGCGTACTGCCAAACGATGGCGGTGCTGAAGATCCCTTCACCCTGATCGTGTCGAGGCAGCGGTCCCGGAATATCCACGTCGCGAGGCTGCGGTCCATCGGTCATCAAGCCGCGCGGACCCGAGGGAAGGCTAGGGCCTTGCCGCCGTCCAGGCGCAGAGGCCAAGCGCCTCGCCCTCGGCCACCTGATCGTTCGGGACAAGCCTTGTGACCCCTTCCCGGCAGACCACGGTGTGATCGCCATGACCCGCCATGTCGGCCAGGATCTGGTCCCAGTGGCGGTACTGCACGGTATGCCCCTCGCCCGGATAGGCCACGGCCTTCGCGACATTGGGAAAGGCCGCCTGCCATTGCCGCATGTCCTGGACGGTGACGATTTCGTCGGCCTCGCCATAATAGAGATAGACGGGCGCCCCGACCCCCGAGATGTCGGCCACCGCGCCGTCCTGGCAGGCCAGCATGGATTCGTGGACCAGGGCCGCCGGATCCCCCCTCTGGCCGTTGACATAAAACGACCGCGTTCCGTCGGCATAGGCCCGTGCCTGCCAGCCGGGAATGGCAAGCACCGGCGATCCGGGAACCCCCCACCAGTCCTTCGGCTTGTGGGTGAAGGCCGCAAGGCGTTCGGTCCAGTCCTCGGCGCTGCGCGAGCAGTCGGGTTCCCTGCGCGTCGGAAGCGTCCGCGCAACCGCAGCACCGGCATGGATCGAGATGACCCGGTCCGGCGCCGCCGCCGCAAGATGGGCCGCATAGGCCCCGCCGCCCGAGATCGCCATGATGGCGAAGCGATCCACGCCCAGGTGATCCAGCACCGCCAGCACCTCGCTGACGTAGTCGGCATATCCCAGGTTCGGATCAAACGGGGACTCGCCAAAGCCGTTCCGCTCGACCGAGATGACGCGCAGGCCAAGCTGCCGGCGCATCGTACGGGCGAATTCGGTCAGTTGAAATGCCTCCAGGCTGGTGCCCTGGCCGCCGATGAACACCACCGCGCGGTCGTCCCCATCCCCTTCGTCGATGAAGAAGATGTCGCGGTTCCCCTGGCTCAGGGAATGAACCTCGGCCCCGATATGATCGAAGCCGTCCTGCAACCGCAATGCCGCCGGGTCGGGCCGGGCCGCGCCGTCCTGCGGCGCCTGTTGGGCCATGGCGGGCAGGATGCCGCAGGCACAATGAACGGCAATCGCCGCCATGCGGAGTGTCTTCATGTCAGTCCCTCCTTCTGAAACGCCCTCCCGCCAGGCCGCGAAACGGTGGAACAAGGCGGGCGAGCCCGAGCCATGGCCGAAGTATAGGCCGGACAGGGACCGCGACTTGACCGGAAGCGCAGCAATTCGTGCAGCCTGCGCAAATCCCTGAATTTTTCACAGGTTTCCCTTTGCCCCTACAGGCTTCGCCGCCCCCGTCCGGTTTGCCGGATCGGGTGGCCGAAGGCGCCCTTGAACGCCTTTCCCAGGGCAGAGGCGCTTGCGTAACCGCAGCGCAGCGCGATGGCGCGCAAGTCGAGATCCGTGCCAAGCGCCAGATCGCGCGCCCGCGCCAGCCGCAGCATCTGGAAATAGCGGCCGGGCGACATGCCCGCCTCGGCGCGGAACAGCCGCTCCATGCTGCTGAGGGACAGGCCGGACCGCGCCGCGATCCGGGCCAGCGGCTCGGGCGTCTCGATCATCCCGACCATCAGGCCGATTACCTGGTGCAGCCGCGCCGAAGCCCTGCCCACGGGCAGGAGCGTCCTTGTCCCGGTGCCGGCGGTGGAATGATCCGCGTCATGCAGGAACATCGAGGATGCCAGAAAGGCACTGGCCCGTCCGAACCGCTGCTCGATCAGGGCCAGCGTCATGCCCAGGGCGGCGGACGCGCCGCCGCAGGACCAGACCCGGCCCTCCATCACATGGGGCGCGGGGTCCACCTGCACGTCGGGAAAGGCCTCGGCGAATTCGGGAACCAGCGACCAGTGGATCGTCGCGCGCCGTCCCGACAGCAGGCCCGCCGCCGCCAGCAGCCACGACCCCGTGTCGGCGCCCACGACGATCCGCCCCTGCCGCGACAGCGCCTGGACGCGGCGCAGGCCGATGTCGTTCGCGTGGTCCCGAAAGCCATAGCCCGCCACCACGACCAGCAGGTCGAACGGCCCGCGCAGCCCGCCGTCGGGTGCGATCAGCAGCCCGCTTGAGGACCGCGCCGGCCTGCCGTCCACCGTCAGCACATGCCAGCCCAGGTCCGCCTGCCCCTGGTCGCGCAGCGCCCGCAAGGGTTCCAGCAGGCAGGACAGGACCATGTTCGAAAACCCGTCGAACAGCAGGAAAGCGACTTTCACGGCAAATCTGACGCCTTTGGACCTATCGGTGAAGAAATAGGACCATTGCGGCACCGGGGGAAGCCCTAGCCTGCCACCAGCCGGAGAGAAGGAAGGTTCCATGCCGCTTGCCATGAACAAGGATGTCTTCATCACCTGCGCCGTCACCGGATCGGGGGCGACGCAGGACCGATCGCCCCATGTGCCGCGCAGTCCGAAGGACATCGCCGACAGCGCCATCGCGGCGGCCAGGGCAGGGGCGGCGGTTGTCCACTGCCATGTGCGCGATCCCGGCACCGGCAAGCCGTCGCGCAGGCTTGATCTGTACCGCGAACTCACCGACCGCATCCGCGAGGCCGAGGTGGATGTGGTCCTGAACCTGACGGCGGGCATGGGCGGCGACATCGTCTTCGGGCACGTCGAGGCACCCTTTCCGGTCAACGCGGCGGGCACCGACATGGTGGGCGCGACCGAGCGCATGGCCCATGTCGCGGAATGCCTGCCCGAGATCTGCACGCTGGATTGCGGCACGATGAACTTTGCCGAGGCCGATTACGTGATGACCAACACGCCCGGCATGTTGCGGGCCATGGGCGGCATGATGACGGCCCTGGGCGTGAAGCCCGAGATCGAGGCCTTCGACACCGGCCACCTGTGGTTCGCCAAGGAACTGGTGCGCGAAGGCACGCTTTCCAGCCCCGCGCTGGTGCAGTTGTGCATGGGGGTGCCCTGGGGCGCGCCGAACGACCTCAACACCTTCATGGCGATGGTGAACGCGGTGCCCGCCGACTGGTGCTGGTCGGCCTTCAGCCTGGGCCGCGACCAGATGCCCTATGTCGCGGCGGCGGTGCTGGCGGGCGGCAATGTCCGTGTCGGGCTGGAGGACAACCTGTGGCTGGGCAAGGGCCAGCTTGCCACCAACGCCCAGTTGGTCGAACGCGCCGCCACCCTCATCGAGACCATGGGCGCGCGCGTCATCGGCCCGCAGGCGGTGCGCGACAAGCTGGGGCTGGTGAAGCGCGCCCCGAAAGGAATGGCGGCATGAGCAGGGCGGCGATCATCGGCGGCGGCGTCATTGGCGGCGGTTGGGCCGCGCGCTTTCTTCTGAATGGCTGGGACGTGGCGGTCTTCGACCCCGACCCGCAGGCCGAACGCAGGATCGGCGAGGTGCTGGCCAATGCCCGCCGTGCCCTGCCCGCGCTTTATGACCGGGTGCTGCCCCCCGAGGGACGCCTGACCTTTCACACGGATCTGGCCGAGGCCGTGAGGGGCGCCGACTGGATCCAGGAAAGCGTGCCCGAAACCCTGGCGCTCAAGCACCGCATCCTGCCCGCCATCCAGGACGCGGCGGGACCGGAGGCGGTGATCGGCTCCTCGACCTCGGGGTTCAAGCCGTCGGACCTGAACGAACCTGGCACGCGCGCCATCGTGGCCCATCCCTTCAACCCGGTCTATCTGCTGCCGCTGGTGGAACTGGTGGGCGATCCCGCAGCCTGCGCCCGCGCGGCCGACATCCTGCGCGGCATCGGCATGTATCCCCTGACCGTCCGCAAGGAGATCGACGCCCATATCGCCGACCGCCTGCTGGAAGCCGTCTGGCGCGAGGCCTTGTGGCTGGTCAAGGACGGCATCGCCACGACCGAGGAGATCGACGAAGCGATCCGCATGGGCTTTGGCATCCGCTGGGCGCAGATGGGCCTGTTCGAAACCTATCGCATCGCGGGCGGCGAGGCGGGAATGGCCCATTTCATGGCCCAGTTCGGCCCCGCGCTATCCTGGCCCTGGACCAGGCTGATGGACGTGCCCGAATTCAACGACGACCTGGTGGACCTGATCGCGTCGCAATCGGACGCCCAGTCGGGGCACCTGTCGATCCGCGACCTGGAACGGCTGCGCGACGACAACGTGGTGGGCATGATCCGCGCCCTGCGGCGCACCGGCAGCGGCGCGGGCGGCGTGGTGCGCGCGCATGAAGGCAGCCTGCCCGCGCCCGGCGAACGCGGCGGCCTGCCGATCACCGTTCTGCGCCAGGTTCCGGTCGGCTGGACCGACTACAACGGCCACATGAACGAAACTCATTATCTTGAAGCAGCCTCGCAGGCGACCGACAGGTTCATGGAGATGATCGGCGCCGATGCCGCCTATGTCGCGGCGGGCCGCAGCTATTTCACGGTCGAAAGCCACATCCGCCATCTGGACGAAATCCACGCGGGCGAGCGTCTGACCATCACCACGCAGGTCTTGTCGGGGCAAGGCAAGCGGCTGCACCTGTTCCACCGCCTGTGGCGCGGCGAGGGCACGCTGGCCGCCACGGTCGAGACGATGCTGCTGCATACCGACCTGTCCACCCGCCGCACCAGCGCGCCCGACGCGGCGGTGGCGGAACGCCTGTCCGTCTGGGCCGCGTCCCACGCGGGGCTGCCCGCCGAGGGCGCGGGACGCTTCGTCGGACAGCCGACCCCCGCCCCGGCCTAGCCTGCGTGGCACGAAGCAGGGGGCACGTGATGGGATGAGCCGCAACGACATGGTCTTCTGCCCTTCCGGCCAGCCGCTGGAGGTCACGATCCTGGTCCTGCCCGACGCCTCGCTGATGAGCATGGCGGCGACGCTGGACCCGATGCGGGCGGCCAACCGGATTTCGGGGCAGCGGCCCTATCGCTGGAAGGTCGTGTCCATGGACGGCCGGTCCGTCGCGACCAGTTGCGGCCTGACATTGCAGGTGGACGGCTGCTTTGCGCCGCAGGACCGTTGCGACATCCTGATCGTGGTCGCAGCCTTCAACGTGGCCGCCCATGCCTCGGCCCCGGTGCTGGCGGCGGTGCGCCAGGGCGCGCGCCGCGCCCGGATGGTCGGCGGGGTCGAGGCGGGCAGCTGGGTTCTGGCGATGGCCGGTCTTCTGGATCAGCGCAGGGCCACCACCCATTGGGAGGATCTGGAGGATTTCGCCGCCCGCTTTCCCCAGGTCCGCGTGATCCCCGACCGCTGGGTGGTGGACGGCGGGGTCTTCACGACGGGCGGCGCGGCGCCGGCGCTGGATTTCATGCTGGCGCTGATCCGCGCCCGGCAGGGCTTTGGCGCGGCCCTGAACGTCGCCAGCCTTTACGTCTATGACGAGGTGCGCCTGCCCTCGGACGCGCAGCCGCTGGTGTCGCTGGGCCGCGACGGCCGGATCGACCCTCGGCTGGCCCAGTCGATCCGCATCATGGAACAGCATATCGACACGCCGCTGACCGTCCACGACATCGCAGGCCGCATCGGCTGCTCGATCCGCACGGTCGAGGTTCTGTTCCGCCGGCTCGCGCAATGCTCTCCGGCGGCCTATTACCTGTCGCTGCGGTTGCAGGCGGCACGGCGGCTGGTCACCGACACGCGCCTGCCCATGGCCGAGATCGCGGTGCGGACGGGGTTTTCTTCCATCGCCTCGCTGTCGCGGGCCTTCCGGCGGCAGTTCGGGCAGGCGCCCTCCGCCGCCAGGCGGGGATCACAGGCCTAGCGTCGCCCGGGCGGCTTCCAGGCCGGGCTGCCCGTCGGCCGTGGTCACGTCCTGAAGCCAGGCGTCCAGGACGGCGGGGTTTTCCTTCAGCCAGCGGCCCGCAGCCTCGCGCCCCTCCATCCCCTCGTCCAGGATATAGGACATCATCACGTCCTCGGCCCCGACGGTGAAGGCCAGGTTCTGCAGGAACCGGCCCAGGTTCGGGCATTCCGCCGACAGGCCCTTGCGCGTGTTCGTCAGCACGGTCGCGGCGCCGTCCCTGGGGCCGAACATGTCGTTGCCGTCGGTCAGGTATTCGATGTCATAGCGCACGTTCATCGGATGCGGCCGCCAGCCGAAGAACAGGATGTCGCCCTTGGCCCCGATGGCGCGTTCCACCTGGGCCAGCATTCCCTGTTCGCTCGATTCGACCAGCTCGAAATCGCCCAGCTCGAAGCCGTTCTCCTCGATCGTCTTCAGGATGGTGGTGTTGGCGCTGCTGCCGGATTCGATCCCATAGATCTTTCCGCCAAGCCGGTCCTTGAACCTGGCGATGTCGCCATAGGTCTTCAATCCGGCTTCATGGGTGCTGGCCGGCACCGCAAAGCCGATCAGCGCCCCTTCCAGGTTGGCGCGCACGACCTCGATATCGCCGGCATCGACCAGCGGCTTCTGGACCGGCTCCTGCAGGGGCATCCAGTTGCCCAGGAAAATGTCGGTGTCGCCCTGCTTCAGCGATTCAAAGGTCACGGCGACCGACAGGACCTGGACCTCGGGCTGGTATCCCAGGGCCTCCAGCACCATCGCCGCCGCCGAGGTCGTCGCGGTGATGTCGGTCCAGCCCACGTCCGAGAACCGGGGGCTCTGGCACTGGTCGGGTTCGGCCGCGTGAAGCTGCGGCAGGACTGCGAAGGATGCGACAAGCGTCACGGCGATCTTCTTCATGGTTGTTCCCTCCCTTGCGGGCGCCGGATGCCGGCGATCCGCTCTGACCCTGCGGGAAAGATACCCTCCTGGCCAGAATGTGGTTGGCCGTTTGCGCGGGATTCTTGCCCCGATGCGCAACGCCTTTGGGCGGGATTTCGGCGGGGTCTTTTCGGCTAACTTGCGCAGGTTCGATATGGTCGTGTTCATCGGTCATCTGCGGGGCAGGCTGGCGCTGGCACCGTCGAATCCAGACAGGAGGTCGGGCACGGGATCCTGCCCCGTGCCCGGCTGCCTTCATTCGGGTGCTTCCACGAGGATCTTCACATGGGATTTCTCCTGGGCCAGCGCCTCGAACCCCTGGTCCACGATGTCGTGGAGGGCAATCCGCCTGGTCACCAGCTTTTCGGCGCTGAAATAGCCCTGCGTCATAAGCTCCATCACGGCGGGATACACGTTGCGATAGGCGATGGTGCCCTGAAGCTGGCGCTCTTTCAGCACGACCGTGTTGGGCTGGAAGGCGGCATCGGTTTCCCAGATCGACACGATCAGGGTCTGGCCCTCGTGCCGGGTGGCATTGATGCATTGCGCAAGAACCTGCGGGACGCCGGTCACCTCGAAGGCGACATGCACGCCGCCGGTGGCCTTGCGGATCAGGGCGACGGCATCGGCCGAGATCGGGTCCGTGGCGGTCGTCGCGCCAAGATCCAGGGCCTTCTGCCGCCGCACCTCGGATGGTTCCACCACATGGATCTGGGCGGCCCCGGCGACGCGCAGGGCCTCGACGACCAGCAGCCCGATCGGACCGGCCCCGAACACCGCCGCCGTGTCACCGGCCCTGATCTTCGACAGCCGCACGGCGTGCAGCGCGACTGCGGCCGGTTCCACCAGCGCGCCCTGTTCCATCGACAGCCCTTCGGGCATCTTGTGGACCATGCGCGCGGGCACCACGGAAAAGGCGGCAAAGCCCCCGTGGCCGCCGGAAAGGCCCACGAAGCCCAGCGAATCGCAAAGGTTGTATTTGCCTTCAAGGCAGGCGGCGCAGGAACCGCAGGCAAAGATCGGCTCGATCGCCACCCGGTCGCCAACCGCCAGACCCGTGACGCCCTGGCCAAGCTCGGTCACGGTGCCGCAGTATTCGTGGCCCATGGTGATCGGCGCCTTGTCATGGCTCAGCGGGTGATCCTTTTCGACCGGCACGAAGATCGGGCCTGCAAGGTATTCATGCAGGTCGCTGCCGCAGATGCCGGTCCAGGCGACCTTGACCTTGACCTCGCCCGCTGCCGGGCTTGGCTCTGCGATGTCTTCGACGCGGATGTCCTTCACGCCATGCCAACGTGCTGCTTTCATCTTTTTCTCCGGATGCTGGGGTGGGCGCGCCCGGCCGCAACCAGCCGGGCGCAAGATCTGTCAGGACAGGTGATGCACCTGCTGCAGGCCATGGACGGGATTTTGGTCGCGGGGGCGATTGCGCTTGTCCAGGATGATCGTCGGCACGCCCAGTTGCCGCAGCAGGGCCGCCGCCCCGATGCCTTCCTGGCTGCCGCCCACCATCACCGTGCGCATGGCTGGGTGTTATGGCCAAGGCTGCCCTCCTCGGCCTCCAGGGCTGTGTTCAGGGTATCAAGCACCTGCTGCCTGCGGGATGTCACGGTCGAATCAAGCATTGCCTCTTCTCCTCATCCTGGCGGAAGTATCGGGGCCGCTTTGCAGGCATTCCACGGAAAGATCGGCAAGGACGCCGGAAAATGGACGCTGCGATGCGGCATGTTGCAGGCGCAACGCCGCGCAACATCTCAGCCGGGCGGCTGCAACCCGGCCTTGCGCAAACGGCACAGGACATGTTCCAGCCGCAGGTCTCCATGACCTGCTCTGGCGGATCTTCGGGATCGCTCGCAGGAGTCGTGGCCTCGATGGGGGCGGGCACGTGCCTCGGCTTCCGCGCCCCCCGCCGAAGTGTTCAAGACCAACCCGCTCGGACGCGGCTGCGGACGCAAGAAACCATCCCGGCGGCCATTGCCGCATCTGGGATGGCGCGTCCAATCCTGGCAGAGTTGCAGCTTTGTCCTCGGGCACTGCCTTTAGGCAAAAGCGCAGACATGGAAAGCGGACCACCCTGGGCTCAGTTGGCCCAAGTGCCCCTTCCCGGGTCGAGGGCTTTTCTGCTCCACTGCAGGGCAAGAGGATTGCAGGGTTAGCGAACTCTAAATATCCAAGTTGTCGACTTCACGGCAGCTTTCAGGAGATCCTTCATGGCCGAGACAGAGACCTTCCCCGACCGCAAGCGTGGATCGGGGGTCAAGCTGGTCTATGACCTGCTGCGCGACGAGATCCTGGACCTGGTCCTGCCCCCGGGCAGCACGATCGACGAGGTGCAATTGGCCGAACGCTTCGGCATGTCGCGGACGCCCATCCGCGAGGCGCTGGTCCGGCTTGCGGGCGAAGGGCTGGTCGAAACGCTGCCGAACCGCTCGACCATGGTGGCCAATATCGACTTTCTCAACCTGCACACTTTCTTCGATGCGCTGACGCTGATGTATCGTGTCACCACACGGCTTGCGGCGACCTATCACCAACCGGCCGAACTGAACGCCATCCGCCAGCATCAGGCCCGGTTTGCTGCCGCGGTCGAGGCGCAGGATGCGCTGGCGATGATCGCCTCGAACCGTGATTTTCATGCCGCCATTGCCGAGGCGGGACGCAATCCCTATTACACCAGCCTGTTCCTGCGGGTGCTGGACGAAGGCCGGCGGTTGCTCCGGCTGTATTACCAATCCTTCGACGACCGCCTGCCGCGCGAATATGTCGATGAGCACGAGGCGATCATCGCCGCCATCGAGGCGCGGGATGTCGAACTGTGCGACCGGCTGGCAAAGGCCCATGCGGACCAGATCGTCCGCCAGATCCAGAAGTTCCTGACGCGCGACCGCCGACAATCCCTGCCACTATGATGTCATGACAAAACTTTGTCGACAAATAAAATGCAGCTAATATGATGCGGGTTCAAGAATCAGAACCCCTGCTCTGCCTGACAGAAGGAGCCATCATTGATGAACACCGGAATTTTCACGGGCGTCATTCCCGCCCTGATGACACCCTGCACCCCTGATCGCCGTCCCGACTACGAGGCTCTGGTCCGCAAGGGGCAGCAGCTGATCGAGGCGGGCATGTCGGCGGTCGTTTATTGCGGCTCGATGGGGGATTGGCCGCTGCTGTCGGACGAACAGCGGATGGAAGGGGTCGAGCGGCTGGTCAAGGCGGGCCTTCCGGTGATCGTGGGCACGGGGGCGGTGAACTCGGCATCGGCCGTGGCCCATGCGGCCCATGCCCGCAAGGTCGGCGTGGCGGGCCTGATGGTCATCCCCCGGGTGCTGTCGCGCGGCCTGTCGGCCACGGCGCAGCGCCACCACTTCAAGGCGATCCTGGCGGCCGCGCCGGACCTGCCCGCGGTGATCTACAACAGCCCCTATTACGGGTTCGAGACAAAGGCCGACCTGTTCTTCGCGCTCAGGGCTGAACATCCGAACCTTGTCGGCTTCAAGGAATTCGGCGGCGCCAGCGCCATGACCTATGCGGCCGAACACATCACCAGCGCCGACGAGAACGTGATCCTGATGGCGGGCGTCGACACAGGCGTCTACCACGGATACGTCAAGTGCGGCGCAACCGGGACCATCACCGGCATCGGCAATGTCCTTCCCAAGGAAGTCCTGCATTTCGTGGCGCTTGCCAAGGCGGCGGCGGCGGGAGACCTGGACGCCCGCACGCGGGCGCGGGAGCTGGGCGAGGCGCTCGAGGTGCTGTCGTCCTGGGACGAGGGGACCGACCTGGTCCTTTATTACAAGCATATGATGGTGCTGCAGGGGGACGCGGAATACACCCTGCATTTCAATGAGACGGATGAATTGACGCCAAGCCAGCGTGGCTGGGCCGAACGGCAGCTGGACCAGTTCAGGACCTGGTACGGCGCCTGGAGCAAGCTGCCCGGGGCCGTCCAATCCTGCAAGGTCTGAGCCTCAGGCGCCCCATGGCCTCTCCGGTCGCGGAGGGGCCACCCCTTTCAGCGTGCCCCGTCCGGCCCGGACGCCAGAAGGCGGTCCAGCTGAGCCACCTCTGCGTCCGACAGCGCGATGCCGTCGGCTTCGGCCTTGGCGCGGGCCGCAAAGCGGCGCTGCGAGGGAAGGCGGGCCCCTTGCCCCTCGATGGCCTCGAGCAGGGCCTCCGCCCGGGCGAAGGGATCACCGGCCCGGCCCGCGGCGAACCGTTCGGGCGACAAGGCCAGGACCAGTTCGCCATGACAGGGCGCCAGCGTCGTGGTGCCCAGGAAATCCAGAACCTCGGGGCTGGTCAGGTCGCCGATCATCACCCCCGCCAGCAGTTCGATCATCGTGCCGATGGCCGATCCCTTGTGCCCGCCGAACGGCATCATCGCGCCCGACAGGGCTGCGTCGGGATCCGTCGTGGGACGGCCCGCCGCGTCCATGGCCCATCCTTCGGGCAGGGGCTTTCCGGCACGGCGGTGCAATTCGATTTCGCCCCGCGCGGCGACCGAGGTGGCAAAGTCGAACACATAAGGATCGCGCCCTGGACGGGGCCAGCCGAAGGCCAGGGGGTTGGTTCCCAGCAGGGGCCGGCTTCCCCCGGCAGGCGCCACGGTCGCATAGCTGGGGCACATCACCAGGGCCGCGAGCCCGTGCCCGGTGACAGCCTCGACCTCGGGCCAGAGGGCGGCAAAATGGGTGCAGTCATTGATCACCAGGGCCGCCAGCCCCAGATCCCGTGCGCGTTCCGCCAGCAGCGGCAGGCCGAGATCGAAGGCCGCGTTCGAAAACCCACCCCGCGCGTTCACCCGGACCAGGGCGCCGTTGCCTGCGGGATCGACCACAGGCACCGCCGTGCCGCTGACCTTCCCGGCCTGCAGGGTCCGCAGCACCCCCTCGACCCTGTAGAGGCCGTGGGACTTGCACCCGTCCCGCTCTGCCGCAACGATCACCCGCGCAAGGGGGGAGGCCTGGACGGCGTTCATTCCCGCCCGGAGAAAGACCTGTTCGACCCGCTGCCGCAGGGCCTCGACGGAGATGATCTGGCTCATCCTGTGTCTCCTGTGTCTGTGAACCACGGTTGATTTTTTGCATACAAGAAATATACATGCCAGGAAAGAGCCCGCGCTTTGTCCGCCGTTCTTTCCCCTTCCATCGACGCAGAGGATGTCCATGACCTTCACCCCCCACGGCAAGCACCTGATCGCAGGCGAGTGGATCGGCACCGAGGCGCGCTTCGCCGATGAGCCTGCCTTCGGTCCCGTCCACGAATTCAGCATGGGCACGGTCGATCTGGTGAACCGCGCAGCGCAAGCCGCCGAGGAGGCCTTCTGGTCCTATGGCCAGGCCAGCCGGGAGGCCCGCGCGGCCTTCCTGGACGTCATCGCGGACGAGATCGAGGCTCGTGCCGAGGCGATCACGGACATCGGCAGCCGGGAAACCGGCCTGCCCGAGGCGCGCCTGCAGGGCGAACGCGGCCGGACCACGGGACAACTGCGGCTGTTCGCGGACCACATCCGCAAGGGCGATTATCTGGACCGCCGCGTCGATCCGGCGCTGTCCGACCGCCAGCCCGCGCCGCGTCCCGAGATCCGCATGATCCAGCGCCCCATCGGCCCCGTGGCGGTCTTCGGGGCCTCGAACTTCCCGCTGGCCTTCTCGACGGCGGGCGGCGACACCGCCGCCGCGCTGGCCGCCGGTTGCCCGGTGGTGGTCAAGGGCCATTCCGCCCATCCCGGCACCGGCGAGATCGTGGCCGAGGCGGTCCATGCCGCGATCGCCAAGACCGGCATCCATCCCGGCGTCTTTTCCCTGATCCAGGGCGGACGGCGCGACGTGGGTCATGCCTTGGTCCAGCACCCGCTGATCAAGGCCGTGGGCTTCACCGGCAGCCTTTCCGGGGGACGGGCGCTCTTCGACCTTTGCGCCGCGCGTCCCGAGCCGATCCCGTTCTTCGGCGAATTGGGCAGCGTCAACCCGATGTTTGTCATGCCCCATGCGGCGCAGGCGCGGGCCGAGGATCTGGGCAAGGGGTGGGCCGCCAGCCTGACCCTGGGTGCGGGCCAGTTCTGCACCAATCCGGGCATCGCCGTGATCACCGACGGCGCGGACGCCGACCGTTTCGTGGCGGCGACCAGGGACGCCCTGGCCCAGGTCGGCCCGCAGACCATGCTGACCGACGGCATCGCCCGCGCCTATCGCGAGGGCAAGCAGCGTTTCGAGGCGCGCAGCGCGGTCACGCCGGTGGTCTCCACCGACAGCCAGGGCCGCCAGGCCAGCCCGAACCTGTATGAAACCACGGCGGAAGCCTATCTCCAGGACCACGCGCTTGGCGAGGAGGTCTTCGGCCCCCTGGGCCTGGTGGTGCGCGTGCGTGACGCGGGCGAGATGGAGCGGCTGGCCAGGGGCCTCAACGGCCAGCTGACCGCCACGATCCACATGGACGACGCGGATCTGGAGGCCGCGCAGAAGCTGCTGCCGGTGCTGGAGCGCAAGGCAGGGCGGGTTTTGGTCAACGGCTTTCCGACCGGCGTCGAGGTGGTCGACAGCATGGTCCATGGCGGGCCTTACCCGGCCTCCACCAACTTCGGCGCCACCTCGGTCGGAACCCTCTCGATCCGCCGCTTCCTGCGCCCTGTCAGTTACCAGAACTTCCCCAAGGCGCTGCTGCCCGAGGATCTGGTCTAGGCGGTCTCCTCAACAGGCAAGGCTTCTTCCAGAAACCTCGTGGACTGTTTGTATACTGTTTGTATTTTTAAATTGCCATTATGCGGGTTTTTGGGAATAGTGACAGGTGGGAATCGGCCGGGAAAGGCCGGACTAACCAACAGGAGAAGGTCATGAAAAAGACTGGGCTTGCCGTTGCCCTGCTGGCTGCCACGGCCGCCATGTCCGCGCCGTCCCTTGCGGACAAGCTGGATGACATCATCGCGTCGGGCACGCTCCGCTGCGCCGTCGTTCTGGACTTCCCCCCGATGGGGATGCGCGACGAAAGCAACAACCCCATCGGGTTCGATGTCGATTACTGCAACGACCTGGCCGCTGCCCTGGGCGTCACGGCCGAGATCGTCGAAACCCCCTTCCCCGAACGGATCCCCGCGCTGATGTCGGGGCGGGTGGATGTGGGCGTGGCCTCGACCTCGGACACCCTGGAGCGGGCCAAGACGGTCGGCATGTCGATCCCCTATTTCGCCTTCCAGATGGCCGTCACCGCCAATGACGCGTCCGGCATCACCTCGTTCGAGGGGATGAAGGGCAAGACCGTGGGCGCCACGGCCGGCACCTTCGAGGCCATCGCCCTTGAAAAGCAGGTCAACGAATGGGGCGAGGGCACCTTCCGTCCCTACCAGACCCAGGCCGATGTCTTCCTGGCGCTGAGCCAGGGGCAGATCGACGCGACCGTGTCCACCTCGACCGTGGCGCAATCGAACGTCAAGAGCGGCAATTTCCCCGGCATCTCGGTCGTGGGCAACGCGCCCTTCGACATCGATTATGTCGCGCTGTTCACCAACCGCGAGGAATACGGCCTGATCAACTATCTGAACCTGTTCGTGAACCAGCAGGTCCGCACCGGCCGCTATGCCGAGCTTTACGAAAAATGGGTCGGCGGCGATCTGCCCTCTCTCACGGTCGACAACGTCTATCGCTGAAGACCGCCGGGGCGGCGCGGGGACGCGCCGCCCTGACGCCTTCCGGCAGCTGCGAGACGGTCCATGTTCAACTACACCTTTCAATGGAAGCAGGCCCTGGCCCGGCTTCCACAGATGCTGGATGGTGCCCTTGTCACCATGCAGATCGCGATCCTGTCCATGGCGATCGGCATCCTGCTTGCAGTCCTGCTGACGATGTTCCGCCTTTCGGGCCTCCGCCTCCTGTCCGCCATCGCCCGGACCTGGGTCGAGATCGCGCGCAACACCCCCGCGCTTTTCCAGATCTACATGGCCCATTTCGGCCTGGGCAGCTTCGGCCTTCACCTCAGCCCCTTTGCCTCGATCCTTCTGGGGATCACCTTCAACAACGCGGGCTACCTGACCGAGAACTTCCGCGGCGCGCTGAAGGCGATCCCCGAGACGCAGACCCGCGCCGCGCGGTCGCTGGGCTTCGGCCAGGGCGGAGCCTTCCGTTATATCGTGCTGCCGCAGATGCTGCGGATCGCCTTTCTGCCGATGACCAACCAGATGGTCTGGGCGATCCTGATGACCTCGCTGGGGGTCACGGTGGGCATGAACAGCGACCTTTACGGTGTCACGCAGGATCTGAACGCGCTGACCTTCCGCACCTTCGAGCTGTTCGCCCTGGCGGCGGTGATCTTCTATCTGATCACCAAGGTCATCACCCTGGGCGCGCGGCTGATCGCCGCCCGCCTGTTCCGGTACTGAAGGGGCTGTCCGATGTTCGACACCGCGCTGACCGCCGCTGATTTCGCCTTTCTCGCCAAGGGGGCGGGCGTGACGATCCTGGTGACCCTGGTTTCGGTGCTTGCCGGAACCGTTCTTGGCATCCTGTTCGGCGTCTTCCGCTATCAGGTGGGGCCGGTCTTGGCCGCGCCCCTGACCTTTGTGCTGGATATCTTCCGGTCGATCCCGCTGTTGATCCAGCTTGTTCTTGCCAATGCCTTCCTGGGCACGATCCTGCGGCTGAACATCTCGGGCTTTGCGGTCGCCTGCATCATCCTGTCGCTGTACACGGCCGCGTTCTGCGCCGAGATCGTGCGCGGCGGCATCGAGGCCGTGCCCGCGACGACGCGCCGCGCCGCACGGTCGCTGGGCATGACCTGGGGCCAGGACATGCGGGAAATCGTGCTGCCCCTTGCCACGCGCGTGGCCCTGCCGTCCTGGATCGGGCTGGCGCTTGGCGTGATGAAGGACTCGGCGCTTGTTTACATCGTCCAGGTGACCGAGCTTCTGAAATCGACCCAGATCCTGATCACCCGCCTGCAGGAACCGCTGCTGCTGCTGATGATCTGCGGGGCCTTCTACTTCGTCATCTCGTTTCCGCTGGCCCGGTTCGGCGGCTATCTGGAAAAACGGTGGTCCAATGATTGAGATCGAAAACGTCCGCAAGTCCTTCGGCGCGCTGGAGGTGCTGAAGGGTATCGACCTGACCGTCAGAAAGGGCGAGGTTGTCACGATCATCGGCGGGTCGGGGTCCGGCAAGTCGACGCTTCTGACCTGCATCAACGGCCTGGAGCCAATCGATTCCGGCCGAATCGTGGTGGACGGGACCGAGGTCCATGCCAAGGCCACCGACCTGAACAAGCTGCGCCGCAGGATCGGCATCGTGTTCCAGCAATGGAACGCCTTCCCGCACCTGACGGTGCTGGAAAACGTGATGCTGGCCCAGGTCAAGGTGTTGAAGCGGTCGAAGCCCGAGGCCGAGGCCGAGGCGGTCAAGCAGTTGAACCATGTGGGTCTGGGCGACAAGCTGAAGGTCTTTCCCTCGCGCCTGTCGGGCGGGCAGCAGCAGCGCATGGCCATTGCCCGCGCGCTTGCCATGTCGCCCGACTACATGCTGTTCGACGAGGTGACATCGGCGCTGGATCCGCAGCTTGTCGGCGAGGTTCTGGACACGCTGCGGATGCTGGCCCGCGAGGGGATGACGATGATCTGCGTCACCCACGAGATGAAGTTCGCGCGCGAGGTGTCGGACCGCGTGGCCTTCTTCCACAAGGGCGTCATGGCCGAGATCGCCCCGCCGGAACAGCTGTTCGGCGCGCCCCAAAACCCGGAATTGCAGAAATTCCTGTCCGCCACCCATTGAGAGCGTCATGAGCAAGTCCGAGATGATCGTGATCGGCGCCGGCGTCGTCGGGCTGTCGGCCGCATTGGCGTTGCAGGCGCGCGGTCTGCCGGTGACCGTGCTGGACCGCGAAGGCCCTGCCGCCGGGGCCTCGGCCGGCAATGCCGGGGCCTTCGCCTTTACCGACATTCTGCCGCTGGCCTCTCCGGGCATCATGCGCAAGGCGCCGCGCTGGCTGCTGGATCCCTGCGGTCCCTTGTCGGTGCCGCCGTCCTATGCGCTGCGGATCGCGCCCTGGATGCTGCGGTTCTGGCGGGCCTGCCATCCGTCGCGGGTTGCGGCATCGACCGCGGCGCAGACCGCGCTGATGGACCTGTCCCGGACGGAACTGGAACCCTTCCTGGCCGCGACCGGCACCCTGCCGATGCTGCGCAAGGAAGGAAACCTGCAGGTTTACGAATCGCAGGCGGAATTCGACGCCTCCTTGCCCGGCTGGCAGGCGCGCGCCGACCACGGCATCGCGTTCCGGCACATGACCGCCGAGGAGATGGCGCAGCTCCAGCCCGGCCTTGCGCCGCGCTTCACCCATGGCACGTTCACCCCCGGCTGGTATTCCATCGCCGATCCGCGCGACTATACCGTCGCCCTGGCGGACCGCTTCCGCGCCAATGGCGGACGGATCACCATTGCCGAGGCGACGGAACTGACCCGTGACGGCGTCATTACCAGCCATGGCCCCCTGCAGGGGCGGGTCGTGCTGGCGGCGGGGGCATTCTCGCACCGGCTGGCGCGCACCCTCGGCGTGCGGATCCCGCTGGAAACCGAACGCGGCTACAACACCACGCTGCCGGGCGATGCCTTCGACCTGCGCACGCAGGTCACCTTCGGCGGGCACGGCTTTGTCGTGACCAGGCTTTCGTCGGGCATCCGCGTCGGCGGCGCGGTGGAACTGGGCGGGCTGACGCTGCCGCCGAACTTCAGGCGGTCGCAGGCGATGCTGGAGAAGGCTGCGTCCTTCCTGCCCGGCCTTCGGACCACCGGCGGCAAGCAGTGGATGGGCTTTCGTCCATCCCTGCCCGACAGCCTTCCCGCGATCGGCCCGCTGCCCGGCCATGGGAACGTGATCTGCGCCTTTGGTCACGGCCATCTGGGCCTGACGCAATCGGCGGGCACGGCGCGGATCGTGGCCGACCTTGCGACCGGGGCCAGGCCCCCCATCGACCTTGCGCCGTTTTCCCCGGCGCGTTTCCGAGGCTGACATGACCCAATACATCTTCCCCTGCATCGACGGCCATACCTGCGGCAATCCCGTCCGCCTTGTCGCAGGCGGCGCCCCGCGCCTGGAAGGCGCGGACATGCTGGAAAGGCGCGCCCATTTCCTGCGCGAGTTCGACTGGATCCGCACCGGCCTGATGTTCGAGCCGCGCGGCCATGACATGATGTCGGGCTCGATCCTGTATCCCCCCACGCGGCCCGACTGCGACGTGGCGGTGCTTTATATCGAGACCTCTGGCTGTCTGCCCATGTGCGGCCACGGCACCATCGGCACCATCACCATGGGGATCGAGAACGGGCTGATCACGCCCCGCACTCCGGGGCGGCTGTCCATCGAGACGCCTGCCGGCAAGGTCGACATCGAATACCGCCAGGAGGGCCGCTTCGTCGAGGAGGTGCGCCTGACCAACGTGCCCGGCTTTCTTTACGCCGAGGGCCTGACGGCCGAGGTCGAAGGCCTGGGCGAGATCGTGGTGGACGTGGCCTATGGCGGCAATTTCTATGCCATCGTCGAGCCGCAGAAGAATTTCCGCGACATGGCCGACCATACGGCGGGCGAACTGATCGGCTGGTCGCCCAGGCTGCGCGCGGCGCTGAACGAAAAATACGACTTCGTCCACCCCGAGCATGCCGCGATCAACGGCCTCAGCCATATCCTTTGGACCGGGGCGCCGACGCAGCCTGGCGCCCATGCCCGCAACGCCGTCTTCTATGGCGACAAGGCCATCGACCGAAGCCCCTGCGGCACCGGCACCTCGGCCCGGATGGCGCAGCTTGCCGCCAGGGGCAAGCTGGCCGTGGGCGATGAGTTCCACCACGAATCCATCATCGGTTCCATCTTCAAGGGCCGGGTCGAGGCGGCGGCAACCGTGGCAAACCGGCCCGCCATCATTCCTTCGATTGCCGGATGGGCGCGCCAGACGGGGCTGAACACGATCTTCATTGACGCCGAACGCGATCCCTTCGCCCACGGCTTTGTCGTGAAATGAGGGCGCCATGACCCGCGCGCGGACCGATACGCCCATGCCCCCGATCCCGAACGCCACCAATCAGGCCTGAAAATGCCCCTTGTCCGCATCGAGCTGTTCCCGGGCCGCAGCCCCGAACTGAAGCAGGAAATCGCCAGCCGCATCACGCAGATGCTGTCCGATGTGGCGGGCATCGCGCCCGGGGCCACGTCGGTCATCTTCCAGGAAACCCCACCGGCGGACTGGTTCGTCGCGGGACGGTCCCATGCCGCAGCAGCGGCGCACGGCCGCATTGATTGACAAGGATTCCCCATGCGCTCTCGTCTTTCCATTTCCGTCATCGGCTGCCATGCCGAGGGCGAGATCGGCGACGTCATCATCGGCGGCGTGCTTCCCCCCGCCGGGGCCACGATGATGGACCGCATGATCGCGATGGAGCGTGATCATGACCACATCCGCCAACTGCTGATCTGCGAACCGCGCGGATCCGTGGCCCGCCACGTCAACCTGATCGTGCCGCCGATCACGCCCGGCTGCGCGGCTGGCGCGATCATCATGGAGCCGACCGAATACGTGCCCATGTCCGGGTCGAACACGATCTGCGTCGCCACGGTGCTGCTGGAAACCGGCATGGTGCCGATGCAGGAACCCGTCACGCGCTTCACGCTGGACATGCCCGGCGGCGTGATCGAGATCACCGCCGAATGCGAGAACGGCAAGTGCCGGTCCGTCACCTTCCGCAACGCCCCGGCATTTGCCGCGCTTCTGGACGGCCCGCTCGAGGTCGAGGGCCATGGCACCATTCCCCTGGATATCGCCTATGGCGGCATGTTCTTCGGGATCGTCGACGCCCAGAGGCTTGGTTTCCAGATTCGCCCCGACGAGGCACGCGATCTGGCCATTCTGGGCGAGAAGATCCGCAAGGCCGCCCGGGACCAGTTCGATGTGGTCCACCCCGATTTCCCGAACGTGCGCGGCGTTTCCATCGTGCAGTTCGCCATGCCGTTCCAGGGCACGGGGCAGGTCACGCGCAACACCTGCATCGTCGCGCCCGGCCGGTCGGACCGCTCGCCCACGGGAACGGGAACATCGGCGCGCATGGCGGTGCTGCAGGCGCGCGGCATGATGGCCGAAGGCGATGTGCTGATCCATGAATCCATCATCGGGTCGCGGTTCATCGGCAAGATCCTGGAAGTCCGGGAAAGCGGCGGAAAGACCACGATCATCCCGCAGATCACCGGCCGGGCCTGGATCACCGGGCAGCACAGCTATTTCCTTGACCCCGAGGATCCCTGGCAGTCAGGCTATATGCTGTCCGACACCTGGGGCATCACGCCCACGCTGAAACAGTGACAAAGGATTGCCTTCCGCTGCGGCGGGGCAAGCCGACCGGAGGCGATTTCATGGCCATGACCGCCTTGGGCATCCTGCCAGGAACCGCGGAAGGCCGGGTCATTTCGTCCAGCGAGGCGCTGAGCTTCTGGGGCGGCGTCGATCCCGCGTCGGCAAGGATCATCGACGTTCATCACCCGCTGCACGGCAGCGTCATCACCGGAAGCATCCTGATGATGCCGTCCACGCGCGGATCCTGCACGGGGTCCGGTGTCCTTCTGGATCTTGTCCTGTCCGGGCGGGGCCCGGCGGCGCTGATCTTTTCGGAACCCGAGGACGTGGCAACCCTGGGGGCGCTGATCGCGTCCGAAATGTTCGGCAAGACGCTTCCGGTGCTGCGGCTGTCGCCCCGGGCCATCGAAGCCCTGGCTTGCGAAAGCACGGCACGGATCGGGCAGGACAGGATCACCGCAGGCACTCTGTCGATCAAGGTCAGCCCGCTTGCCACGGCCTCGCTGGATCTGACCGATGGCGATCGCGCAATGCTGGAAGGCAAGAACGGCACCGCCACCGCGCAGGCGATGCGGATCATCTGCGCCATGGCGTGCCAGCAGGGGGCGGAACGGCTGGTGGACGTGACGCAGGCCCATATCGACGGCTGCATCTATGCCAGCCCCGCAAACCTGACCTTTGCCCAGCGGATGGCGTCGCTGGGGGCGAAAGTGACGGTGCCGACCACGATGAACGCCATTTCGGTCGACCACGACAACTGGCGTCGACAAGGCGTTTCCCCCGATTTTGGCCGACCCGCTCAACGTCTGGCCGATGCCTATGTCAGGATGGGTTGCCGCCCGACCTTCACCTGCTCGCCCTATCTTCTCGACAGCGCACCGGCCAAAGGCGAGTCGATCGCCTGGGCGGAATCGAACGCCGTCATCTATGCCAACAGCGTTCTTGGCGCGCGCACAGCCAAGCACCCCGATTTCCTGGACCTGTGCATCGCGGTGACAGGCCGGGCGCCCTTGTCCGGTGTCTATCTGGACCAGAACCGCAAGGCACGACGCATCATCGACATGGACCTTCCTGCCGGCGTCGATGATGCGTTCTGGCCTTTGGTCGGCTATCTTGCAGGAAAGCTTTCACCGGACCGCATCCCCATCCTTCGGGGGCTGGCACCCGCACATTCCGGCACGGATGAACTGAAGGCCCTGTGCGCGGCCTTCGGCACCACCTCGGCCGCGCCGATGCTGCATGTCGACCAGGTGACGCCCGAAGCGGGGCAAGTCAGGGAAGATGCCGACCATTGCCGGATCACCCTGGCCGACATGGAACAGGGTTGGCGATCCTTGAACGAAGGGCCGGGGAACGTCGATCTTGTCGCCCTGGGCAGCCCGCACGCGTCACTGACCGAATGCCGCGCCCTGGCTCTGGAACTTGCGGGACGCCGGGTCGTGATCCCGACCATCCTGACAAGCGGCAGGGATACGATCATGCTGGCCCGCGCGGAAGGAACCCTGGCGGCGCTGGAGCAGGCGGGTGTCCAGGTCATGCCCGATCTCTGCTGGTGTTCCATCTCGCGGCCGGTTTTTCCTGTTGAAACGCATGCCCTGATGACGAACTCGGGCAAGTACGCCCATTACGGCCCGGGTCTGTCCGGTTGCAGGATCAGGTTCGGAAACTTGCGGCAATGTGTTCAGGCAGGGGTGACAGGACGGGCAAGCGACGAGTTGCCGGTGTGGTTGCAAACCAAGGTATCGGGTTGAGGAGAGCCTTGACGCACTCCACCACCCCGGGCCGGGCGCCGGACGCGATCAACGGCATCGAGGCGCTGACCGACAAGGGCACCGAGGTTCTGGTCACGGGCGGCTGAAGGCGCTGGAGGACGAGAACGCGAAGATGAAGAAGCTGTTTGCCGAGCAAGGATGTCCCGCAGGCGCAAGTTCGAGGGTCTTTTCGGCTCTGCGTGGCGACGTGATCCGGTGGGTGGCCGTGGCGCTGATCGGGGCGGGGAGGCTTGCCGCCCCGCCCCCCTGGCGGGCGCCGTCTAGCGCACCCGCCAGGCTTGCGTGCGGGCCAGCAGCCTGCGCGACAACAGCCCGTGGACCAGCCGGGCGGCGATGTTGGTATAGAAGATCATCATCCCCATCGCCGCCGCCGGGGCGATGTCGCCCGCGTCGTCCATGTTCAGCACCGCGATCGACGCCAGCGCCGTGTGCGTGGAATAGATGAACACCACCGCCGACACCGTGGTCATCGCGTTCACGAACAGATAGATCATGATGTCCAGGATCGCGGGCAGGCAGATCGGCACCGTGACGCGCGCGAAGACCCGGTGGAAGGGCTGGCGCATCGAGGCCGCGACGGGCTCGAATTCCGCGTCGATCTGCTTCAGCGCGGTCAGCGCCGTCAGGTGGCCCACGGTGTAGAAATGCGTGACCGTGGACAGCACCAGGA
>NZ_JAFLRK010000029.1 GCF_017315735.1 Paracoccus shandongensis | reverse complement strand
CGCCAGAAGGGCCGCCGCGCGGTCGGGCGCGGCCCCGCTGTCGCGGGCGGCCTGACGCGCCCAGGCCTGCGGATCGGCGGGATAGTCGCGCCCGCCGCCGATCGGGGACAGCCGGGTGTCGCGGCGGCGGGGCTGGCCCAGGCGGGACAGGATCACGTCGGCCACCTCCTCGGCAAAGCCGCGGAAGGTAGTCCATTTTCCGCCCACCAGAGAGATGATCGGCCAGCGCCGCGCGCCTGCGGGTTCGGCCACGGGGGCGGAATGGTCGCGGCTGATCAGGCCGGGATTGGCCGCATCCGACGCGGGCAGGGGGCGGATCCCGGAATAGGCATAGACGATCTGGCCCCGGTCGAAGGACAGGCCGGGCAGCAACCCGCGCAGGGCATCCAGGAAATAGTCGATCTCGGCATCATCGCAGGCCACGTTGTCGGGATCGTCGTCGCGGATGTCGGTCGATCCCACCAGCGCCCGGCCCAGATAGTCATAGACCAGGCAGATGCGGCCGTCGTCGGCCTCGAAATAGATCATGCGGCCCTTCAGCGCGGCGATCAGGCCGGGATGGTCCAGCAGGATATGCGACCCCTTGGTGCCGCCGATCAGGCGCGAGGGCGCGCCAAGCGCCGCGTTCACCCGGTCGATCCAGGGACCGGCGGCGTTCACGACGATCCGGGGGCGCAGCACCCGCAGCCCTCCGGGGGTCGCCAGGCGCAGCGTGTCGCCGTCGGTCCCTTCCAGCATGGTATAGTTCCAGGCGCGCGCGGCGGGATTGGCGCGCATCCCCTCGGCCAGCAGTTCCCAGACCAGGCGTTCGGGCAGGGTGACGGCGGCGTCGTAATACTGGCCCGCCGCGACGATGCGGGAGGTCAGCGGCGGGATTTCCCGAAGCGCGCGCCTGCGGGACCAGATCTGGTGGCGCGGCATGACCCGGTGGCGGCGGCCATAGAAGTCATACATCGCCAGCCCGGTCTTCATCAGCACCGCGCCCCGGCTGCGCGGGGCGGTGGTCGATCCCAGCAGCGTGCGCAGGGCCGCCGTGACGCCCTTCAGCCAGGAAAAGATCGGAATCACCGTGGGCAGCGGGCGCACCAGATGCGGCGCGTTCTTCAGCAGCAGGTTCCGTTCCAGCGTCGATTGCGCGACCAGCCGCAATTCGCCCGTTTCCAGATACTTGATGCCGCCATGGATCAACCGCGAGGGCGCGGCCGATGTGCCGCCCCCGAAATCGCCCTTGTCGGCGATCACGCAGCGCAGGCCCTGGTCGCACAGGTCGCGGAACAGGCCCGCGCCGTTGATCCCCGCGCCAAGGATCAGCACGTCGATGTCCTGGATGTCGGTCATGCGGGGTCTCCCAAGGCCTCGATCCGTGGCCAGAGCGGGGACAGCGCATGGACAAGATCGGCAAAGACGGCATAGCGGCGCGACAGGTCGGCGGACCGTCCCGGATCGGGGTGCCAGGTCGTGGACAGCGCCGCCATGTCGCGCGGGTCATGGCGGGGGCTGGCGAACAGCCCGACGCCGGATCCGGCGCAGAGGGCCGCGCCCCAGGCCGCCGCTTCCTCGGTGTCCGAGGTCGCGACCGGCATCGCCAGAACATCCGCGAAAAGCTGGGCAAGAACCGGGCTGCGGGAAATGCCCCCCGTCAGCCGCGCGGCCTGCGGGGCAAAGCCGTCGCGCAGGGCATCGACATGGTGGCGGTGGTTGAAGGCGATGCCTTCCACCACGGCGCGCAGCATGGCGCCCCGGTCGTGCCAGCCGTGCAGGCCCAGGAAGCCGCCGCTGGCCTGGGGGCCATGCGGGGATCCGAACAGGAAGGGGTGGAAGATCACGGTGGAAGGGCGGGCCATCGCGGCCTCGATTTCCGGGATGATGGCGGCGTGGAAGGGGCGGCCCTGCGCCTCGGCCGCAGCCCTGTCGCCGCCGCAGAGCGTGTCCAGGAACCAGTCGTAATTCGCGGCCGACGCGGGCGAGATCGACATGGCGTTCCATTCGCCCCGGCGCAGCCCGTTGCGGCAGAACCAGCGGGGATCGACGCGCGGCGCCCGCGTCACCGTTTCGTTGATGGAATAGGTGCCGGCGACGATGGCCACCGTGCCTTCCCCGTAACCGCCAGCGCCCAGGGCGGACGCGGTCACGTCGTGCAGCCCGGCCACGACCGGCGTGCCGGGGACAAGGCCGGTCAGGGCCGCCGCCGCAGGGGTGACATGGCCGATCACCTGGTCGGGCAGGGCGATGGCGGGCAGGGCGTCCCACAGCGCCCCAAGGCCGAAGATCGCCAGCGCCTGCGCGTCGAAGGCCTGCGTCCCGACATCGGTGAAGGCGGTGCTGACCTCGGTCAGGTCGGTGCCGATCTTGCCGGTCAGGCAGAAGGCCAGCCAGTCCTTGCAGGCCAGCACATGCTTGATGCGGGCGAAGCGGTCCGGCTGGTGGTCCCGGATCCAGGCCAGGATGGCGGAAGGGGCCGAGGCATGGGGCATCTGCCCGGTGCGGGCCAGGGCGGCGTCGGCGGTGCCGTCCCGGTGCCAGCGTTCCGCAAGATCGCCCGCGCGGCTGTCCAGCGACAGGATGCCGGGGCCCAGCGGGCGCGCGGCCCGGTCCAGCAGGTAAAGCCCGTCGCCATGGGCAGTGGCGGCCACCGCCGCGATGTCGGACGCGGGGCGGCCGCAGGCGGCGACGGCCTCGGCCACGGCGGCGGCGGTCTGGGTCCACAGCGCGTCCATGTCGCGTTCGACATGGCGGGGCCGGGGCATGGACTGCACCACCCGGCGGCGCGCGGTCGCCAGCACGCGGCCCGTTTCGTCAAAGATCACCGCCTTGGTGACGGTCAGGCCGTTGTCGATGCCAAGCAGCAGCGGCATGTCTTGTTCCTGCCAGGAAGCACCCGGCAGCCCTACGCCGCCCCCATGCCCAAGGCAAGGGGCGCGCTCAGCTTAGCCGGGCGGCCTGGCTGCCCGGGCATTCCGCGCCCCAGTCATAGCCCTTGCTGCCCGCCACGCAGGCCTGCCGGACCAGGATCACAAGCTGCACGTCCCGCGGCGCGGCATCCGGCCCCCGGGACGGACCGACCAGATAGCGGCGGGACAGGACATCGTAATGGATGGTCTTGTTGCCGGTGATCACCTGGATGCTGTCCCCGGCCAGCGGCACGGGGTCGAGGTCGATTTCCTCAAGCCGGACGGCGTCCCGATCCTGGATCAATACGCGCATGTTGGCACCATGCCCTTTGAAGGGAAGCCATAACGATCCGGCGGAAGGATTGTTCCCGCCCTTGCGGGAATTTCCGCGCGAAAAACGGGCCGGTCACTGGGGCGTGATCGGACAGGAACCTTCGCGGTGCAAAGCCGGTTGTGGTGACTGGTGGCTGCCGGGGAAGGAACCATGCTGGGCAACGACTTGACGGACAAGGCAAAGCAGGACACCGATCCTGCGGCATCGTCGGACGCGCGGCTGCGGGCGCTGGCCGCGCAGCGCATCGCCATCGAGGGCGTCTCGATCGAGATCGACGGCGGCCGCTTTCCCGCCAAGGCCGTGGCAGACCAGCCCACGACCATAGAAGCCGACATCTTCTCGGACGGGCACGATTCGATCGCCGCCGCGATCGCCTGGCGGCGCGAAGGCGCCGGGGACAGCCAGGAAGCCCCCATGACCTTTGTCGAGAACGACCGCTGGGCCACCACCGTCGTCTTTCCCGAAAACGGTTTTTACGACTGCACGATCCTCGCCTGGCGCGACCTGTTCACCACCTGGCACAAGGAGGTGACGAAGAAGCTGGTCGCCGGGCAGCGCATCGCGCTGGAACTGGAGGAAGGCCGCAGGCTGTTGCAGGACGGGCTGGACAAGGGCCACCCCCCGGGCGAGGCGCGCGCGACCCTTGTGGGGGTTCTCGCGGCGGACGCGGCCCATGCCGAGGCCGGGGGCGAGGACGCATCCACTGATGCCGCCCGCTTCGCCCGCATGGGCGACCCGGCGGTGCTGGCCCTGATGCAGCGGTTCGGGCCGCGCACCCACCTGACCGAATACAAGACCCTGACAGTCTTCGTGGACCGCAAGGCCGCCGCCTTCAGCGCCTGGTATGAACTGATGCCCCGGTCGCAATCGGGCGATCCGAACCGCCACGGCACCTTTGACGACGTGATCGCGCGGCTGCCTTATGTGCGCGACCTGGGCTTCGACGTGCTGTATTTCCCGCCCATCCACCCCATCGGCAAGACCAACCGCAAGGGCCGCAACAACAGCCTGACCGCGCAGGAGGGCGAGCCCGGCAGCCCCTATGCCATCGGCAGCGAGGACGGCGGCCACGACGCCATCCACCCGGAACTGGGCAGCCTCGACGATTTCCGCCGCCTGATCGCCGCCGCGAAGGACCACGGCCTGGAAATCGCGCTGGATTTCGCCATCCAGTGTTCGCCCGACCATCCCTGGATCCGCGAGCATCCCGAATGGTTCGACTGGCGCCCCGACGGCACCATCAAGTTCGCCGAGAACCCGCCCAAGAAATACGAGGACATCGTCAACGTCCATTTCTATCGCGGCGCGCTGCCCTCGATCTGGTATGCGCTGCGCGACGTGGTGCTGTTCTGGGTGGACCAGGGGGTGCGCATCTTCCGCGTGGACAACCCCCACACCAAGCCTTTCCCGTTCTGGGAATGGATGATCGACGAGGTGCGCCGCAAGGATCCCGGCGTGATCTTCCTGGCCGAGGCCTTTACCCGGCCCAAGGTGATGAAGCGGCTGGCCAAGGTCGGCTTTTCGCAGTCCTATTCCTATTTCACCTGGCGCAACGAAAAGCAGGAAATCACCGACTATCTGACCGAGCTGACGCAAGAGGAATGCCGCGAATACATGCGGCCGAACTTCTTCGTGAACACCCCCGACATCAACCCGCGCTTCCTGCAATCCAGCGGCCGCCCGGGCTTTCGCACGCGTCTGGTGCTGGCCGCGACCCTGGGGGGCAACTACGGCGTCTACAACGGCTTCGAGATCTGCGAGGCCGCCGCCGTGCCGGGCAAGGAGGAATACCTCGATTCCGAGAAATACGAGATCCGGGCATGGGACATGAACAAGCCCGGCCATATCCAGGACGACATCCGCCTGATGAACCGGCTGCGCCGGACCCATCCCGCGCTGCAGGACTTCACCAACGTGACGTTCTACAACGCCTTCAACGACAAGGTGCTGTCCTATGGCAAGCAGACCGGCAACGACTTCGTGCTGGTCCATGTCAACCTTGACCCCGACGCCACGCAGGTCTTTGAATTCGAGGTGCCGTTGTGGGAATTCGGCCTGCCCGACGAGGCCTCGGTCGAGGTGCGCGACCTGATCCACGGCAACAGCTTCACCTGGCACGGCAAGAACCAGTGGCTGGAGCTTGAGCCCCATACCCGACCCTATGCCATCTGGCAGCTTTTCGCCCCCGGAGTTCCCCGCTGATGAACATCGCCACGACCCCTTCCGACGCGACCTTTGCCGTCCGCACCGACGGAATCGACCGCAGCCAGGCCGACTGGTACAAGGACGCGGTCATCTATCAGTTGCACATCAAGGCCTTCCAGGATTCGAACGGCGACGGCATCGGGGATTTCGCGGGCCTGATGCAGCGGCTGGACTATGTGCAGGAACTGGGCGTCACGGCGATCTGGCTTTTGCCCTTCTACCCCTCGCCGCTGCGCGACGACGGATACGACATCGCGGATTACCGCTCGATCAACCCGTCCTATGGCTCGATGAAGGATTTCAAGGCCTTCGTGAAGGAAGCCCACCGGCGCGGCATCCGCGTGATCACCGAACTGGTGATCAACCACACCTCGGACCAGCATCCCTGGTTCCAGCGGGCGCGGCGCGCAAAGCCCGGATCGGCCGCGCGCGACTGGTATGTGTGGTCGGACACCGACGAGAAATGGCCCGAGACGCGGATCATCTTCCTGGACACCGAAAAGTCGAACTGGACCTGGGATCCGGTGGCGGGGGCCTATTACTGGCACCGCTTCTATTCGCACCAGCCGGATCTGAACTTCGACAATCCCAAGGTGCTGGAGGAAGTGCTGAAGGTCATGCGCATGTGGCTGGAGATGGGCGTGGACGGGCTGCGGCTGGACGCGATCCCCTATCTGGTCGAACGCGACGGCACCAACAACGAGAACCTGCCCGAAACCCATGACGTGCTGAAGGCCATCCGCGCCGACCTGGACAAGCATTTCCCCGACCGGATGCTGCTGGCCGAGGCGAACCAATGGCCCGAGGATACCCGCCCCTATTTCGGCGAGGGGGACGAATGCCACATGGGCTTCCACTTCCCCCTGATGCCGCGCATGTACATGGCGCTGGCCCAGGCCGACCGGCACCCGATCACCGACATCATCCGCCAGACGCCGGAAATCCCCGATATCTGCCAATGGGGCATCTTCCTGCGCAACCACGACGAACTGACGCTGGAGATGGTCACGTCCGAGGAACGCGACTATCTGTGGCAGACCTATGCCGCCGACACGCGCGCGCGCATCAACCTGGGCATCCGCCGCCGCCTGGCCCCCCTGATGCAGAACGACCGGCGCAAGATCCAGTTGATGAATTCCATGCTGCTGTCCATGCCCGGCACGCCCATCATCTATTACGGCGACGAGATCGGCATGGGCGACAACTATTACCTGGGCGACCGGGACGGGGTCAGGACGCCGATGCAATGGTCGGGCGACCGCAACGCGGGCTTTTCCCGCGCCAAGCCCCAGCAGCTTTACCTGCCCGCGATCATCGACGCCGTTTACGGCCACCAGGTCATCAATGTCGAGGCGCAGGCCGACGACCCCTCGTCCCTGCTGAACTGGATGCGCCGGATGATCACCGTGCGCCGCCAGCATCCAGCCTTCGGGCGGGGCACGATGATCCTGCTTTACCCCCGCAACCGCAAGATCCTGGCGTACCTGCGCGAACACGAGGGGCGGACCTATCTGTGCGTGGCGAACCTGGCCGACAGCGCGCAGGCGGTGGAACTGGACCTGTCGCGCCATCGCGGCACCGTGCCCATCGAACTGACCGGGCGGTCCGTCTTTCCGCCGGTGGGCGATCTTCCCTACATGCTGACGCTGCCCGCCTATGGCTTTTTCTGGTTCATGCTCAGCGCCGAGGAGGAGACCCCGTCCTGGCATGAAACCGTGCCCGACATCCTGCCCGAGTTCATGACGCTGACCACCCGCGACGGGCGCGTGTCCACCGCGATCAAGGGGCGCGAGGGGACGCAGTTCAAGCGCGACGTGCTGCCGCAATGGCTGCCCCTGCAACGCTGGTTCGCGGGCAAGGACAAGGCGATCGGCGCGGTGCGCATGACCCCCCTGGGCAGCCTGGGGCAGGGGGAACACGAACTGGTGTCCCTCGACGTGACGGTGGGCGACGAGGAGCAACGCTATCTTCTGCCGATCTCGGCCCGCTGGGGGGACGAGAACCTGCGTCCCGGCGCGCCAAAGCTGTCCTGGACGCTGGCCAAGATCCGCCACACCGCGCGCGTGGGCGCCCTGATCGATGGGGCCTATGACGAACGCCTGCCGCACCTGCTGCTGGACGCGCTGAACCAGAACCGCGCGGACGGGCCCCTGCGGTTCGAGGGGACCGAGGCCCTGCGCCAGATCGAGGATCCGGGCGATCCCCGCCAGCTTGGCGCGGAACAGTCGAACCTGTCCATCGCCTTCGGCGACAAGATCATCCTGAAACTGTACCGCCGCATCCGCGAGGGCGAGCAGCCGGACGTGGAGGTGGCGAAGTTCCTGACCGAGGTCGCGGGATACAAGCACACCCCCCGCTATCTGGGTCATGCCGCGCATGGATCCACGATCCTGGCCGCCGCCTTCGCCTTTGTCCCGAACCGGGGCGATGCTTGGACCGGCATCATCGACGCCCTGCAACTGGAGATGCACGAACACGAAACCTGGTCCTCGGCCGGAGAGGCGCGGCCCGAGGTGTTCGCCTTCGACTTCCCGCTTGGCCTGGGGGCGCTTCTGGGGCAGCGCACGGCGGAACTGCACAAGGCGCTGGCCGTGGACACCGACGACCCGGCCTTTGCGACCGCCGATCTGACGCCCGACCAGCTTGGCCAATGGGCGGCGGATGCCGAATCCGAGGCGCAGGCGCTGATCAGCCGGCTGGAGCAGGCGCACCTGCCCGACGAGGTCGCCCCCCTGGCGCAGAATCTGCTGGACCGGCGAGAGTCGCTGCTGGCGCGGCTGCGGGCGGTGGCCGACCTTGCGCCCGATTTCAAGCTGTCGCGCATCCATGGCGACTTCCACCTGGGGCAGGTTCTGCTGGCCCAGAACGACGTGGCGATCATCGACTTCGAGGGCGAGCCCGCCCGCAGCCTGGACGAGCGGCGGCGGAAATCCTCGCCCCTGCGCGACGTGGCGGGGATGCTGCGGTCCTTCGACTATGCCGCGATGACGGTGGCCTCGCGCCAGCGCGACAGCTTCGGCAGCGGGGCCGAGCGCGGGATGGAACGGGTCCAGGCCTGGCGGCAGACGGCCATGCGCGATTTCCTGGCCGCCTATGACGCCCATTCGCAAGGCGCTGTGAACCTGCCCGCAGATGCCGCATCGCGGCAGGCGCTGCTGGACTTCTTCCTGCTGCACAAGGCAATCTACGAGGCGGGCTATGAACTGAGCAACCGGCCCGCCTGGATCGGCATACCCGTGCGCGGGATTCTCGATCTTCTGGAACGGAGCGGCGAATGACCAGCGCATCGGCAAGCGACATCGAGGCGATCCTGCGCGGCAGCCATGCCAACCCCTTCGCCGTGCTTGGTCCCCATGACGGCGAGGTGCGGGTCTTCGCCCCCCAGGCCTCGGCCGTCGCGGTCCTTCACGACGGCCAGCGCACGCCCCTGGAGCGCGTCCACCCCGAGGGCTTCTTTGCCGGACCCTTCGAGGGCCACCAATACCAGCTTGAGATGTCCTCGGGCGAGCGGACCTGGGCGGCCGAGGATCCCTATCGCTTCGGCCTGGTCCTGGGCGAGATGGACGAATACCTGATCGCCGAAGGCCGCCACCGCCAGCTTTACGAAAAGCTGGGCGCGCATCCGATCACCCACGAGGGGGTGAAGGGCGTGGCCTTCGCCGTCTGGGCCCCCAATGCGCGCCGCGTCAGCGTGGTGGGCGACTTCAACGCCTGGGACGGCCGCCGCCACCCGATGCGCAGGCGGCTTGGCCCGGGCCTGTGGGAACTGTTCATCCCCGGCCTGACCGTGGGCGAGCTTTACAAATACGAGATCATCAGCGCCCATGGCGAACGGATGCCGCTGAAGGCCGACCCGGTGGGCTTTGCGCATGAACAGTCGCCCGGCACCGCATCCGTCATCAGCGGGTTGCCCGATCACCCCTGGGGGGACCGGGACTGGATGGAAACCCGCGCGGCGCGGCAGGACCGCACCGCCCCGATCTCGATCTACGAGGTCCACCTGGGATCCTGGCGGCGCGGGGCCGAGGGCGGGATCCTGGATTACGAAGCCATCGCCGACCTGCTGGTGCCCTATGTCACCGACATGGGCTTCACCCATGTGGAATTCCTGCCGGTGTCGGAACATCCCTTCACCGGATCCTGGGGCTATCAGCCGATCGGATTGTTCGCGCCGACCAGCCGCTATGGCTCGGCCGAGGCGTTCGCGCGGCTGGTGGACCGGCTGCACGCGGCGGGCATCGGTGTCATCATCGACTGGGTGCCCGCGCATTTCCCGACCGACGCGCATGGCCTGGGCCGCTTCGACGGCACCGCGCTTTACGAACATGCCGATCCGCGCCAGGGCTTTCACCAGGACTGGAACACGCTGATCTACAACTTCGGCCGGCGCGAGGTGGCGAATTTCCTGCAGGCTAGCGCGCTTTACTGGCTGGACAGGTTCCACATCGACGCGCTGCGGGTGGATGCGGTGGCGTCCATGCTGTATCTGGATTACTCGCGCAAGCCGGGCGAATGGATCCCCAACCAGTTCGGCGGGAACGAGAACCTGGAGGCCATCGACTTCCTGCGCAACGTGAACTGCCGCGTCTGCGCCGATTACCCCGGCGCCATCACCATCGCCGAGGAATCGACGGCCTTTCCCAAGGTCAGCCGCCCGGTGGACGACGGCGGCCTGGGCTTCGGGTTCAAGTGGAACATGGGCTGGATGCACGACACCCTGGGCTATTTCCGCCGCGATCCGATCCACCGCCGCCACCACCAGAACGACCTGACCTTCGGCCTGGTCTATGCCTGGTCCGAGGATTTCGTCCTGCCGCTGAGCCATGACGAGGTGGTCCACGGCAAGGGATCCCTGATCCGGCAGATGGCGGGCGACCGCTGGCAGAAATTCGCGAACCTGCGCGCCTATTTCGCCTTCATGTGGACCCATCCGGGCAAGAAGCTTTTGTTCATGGGGGGCGAATTCGCGCAGGACCGCGAATGGAACCACGACCAGTCGCTGGACTGGCACCTGCTGGACGACCCGCTGCACGCCGGGATGCAGGCGCTGGTCCGCGACCTGAACCGCCTTTACCGCGACCGGCCCGCATTGCACCGGCTGGACTGCGACCCGGGCGGCTTTGAATGGATCGACGCCAGCGACGCGGACCAGAGCGTGCTGGTTTACCTCCGCAAGTCCGACAACGGCGCGCCGCCTGCGGTGATCGTGTGCAACCTGACGCCCCAGGTCCACCACGGATACCGCATCGGCCTGCCGCAGCCGGGCGGCTGGCGCGAGATCCTCAACACCGATGACGCGGCTTACGGCGGCTCGGGCGTCGGAAATCCCGGGCCGCTTTCGGCGGATAACATCCCCTGGCACGGGCGGCAGGCGTCCCTGGCCCTGACGCTGCCGCCGCTTGCCGTGGTCGTGCTGGTGCCCGCATGACCGCCGCCCCGGCATCCGGGCGGCATCGCGTCGTGGTGGTCGGGGCCGGTTTCGCGGGCCTGCAACTGGTGCAGGACCTGAAGGGCGCGGGTTGCGCCATCACGCTGATCGACGGGCGCAACCACCACCTGTTCCAGCCGCTTCTGTACCAGGTCGCCACGACGCTTCTGGCCACGTCCGAGATCGCCTGGCCGATCCGCCGCGTCCTGCGCGACCGCCCCGATGTCGAAACCCTGCTGGCCCGCGTGACCGGCATCGACCGCGCCGGGGCCCAGGTGCTGCTGGACACGGGCGACCGCGTCCCCTTTGACACGCTGGTCCTGGCCACCGGCGCCCGCCACGCCTATTTCGGCCATGACGAATGGGAAGCCGATGCCCCGGGCCTCAAGACGCTGGAGGACGCGACCACCATCCGCCGCCGCCTTCTGCTGGCCTTCGAGCGGGCCGAGCTAACCCCTGACCCCGCCGAACGCGACGCGAACCTGACCTTCGCCATCATCGGCGGCGGACCCACGGGGGTGGAACTTGCCGGGATCGTGGCCGACCTGGCCCACCGCGTCCTGCCGCGCGAATTCCGCCACATCGACACCCGCACCGCCCGGATCATGCTGATCGAGGCGGGGCCGCGCGTCCTGCCGGTCTTTGCGCAATCCTTGTCCGACTATGCGGCGGCGGCCTTGCAGCGGCGCGGCGTGCAGGTGCTGACCGGGCGGCCCGTCACCGCCATCTCGGACCGCGCGGTCACCATCGGGGACGAGGCCGTGCCCTGCCGGACGGTGATCTGGGCGGCAGGCGTGCAGGCCTCGCCCGCCGCGGAATGGCTGGGGGCCGCGGCGGACCGGGCGGGGCGGGTGATGGTGGACGCGGATCTGACCCTGCCCGGCGATCCGCGCATCTTCGTCCTGGGCGACACCGCCCATGTGGACATCGACGGCAAGCCCGTGCCCGGCCTTGCCCCGGCGGCCAAGCAGCAGGGCAAGTATGCGGCGGCAGTGATCCGGGCGCGGCTGGCGGGCAAGCCCGCGCCGGGGCCCTTCCGCTATGCCCATCAGGGGAACCTGGCCACCATCGGGCGCAACGCCGCCGTGATCGACTTTGGCCGCGTCAGGCTGACGGGCTGGCTGGCCTGGTGGATCTGGGGCATCGCCCATATCTATTACCTGATCGGCGTCCGCTCTCGCCTGGCGGTGGCGATCAGCTGGCTGTGGAGCTTCCTGTCCCGCCAGAATTCCGCGCGCCTGATCACGCAAAGGGAAACCGCCCCGCGCGGGTGAGCGGGAAAACCCCGCGCGGGAGGCACGGGGTTTCCCGGGCTTGCCGGTTTACTGGTTTTCCTGCGGATTGCCGGGGGTCTTGCCGGTCTTGGCGGGGTTCATCACGTCGAACTCCTCGGGCGAATGGGGGATGCCCTCGTGGTCGCCCTGGCCGTGCTGGCGGGGGGGATCGGTGGCGGGGTTGGGCTGCTTGGGTGTTTCGCGGGTCATGGCTGGTCCTCCTGCCGGGACAACCCGCGACGGGCGCGCGCGTTCCATGCCCGGGCGGGGCGGCTTGCCCCCTGCGCCATCCCCGGGCAGGATCGCGCCAGCCAAGGGAAAGGGAAACGGGATGCGCAACGGTGGTCAGCTTCTGGTCGAAAGCCTGGTGGCGCTTGGCGCGACCAAGGCCTTTGGCGTGCCGGGCGAAAGCTATCTGGCGGTGCTGGATGCGCTGCACGACACGCGGGGGCGTCTGGACTTCGTGCTGTGCCGCAACGAAGGGGGCGCGGCCTTCATGGCGGCGGCCTGGGGCAAGCTTATGGGCCAGCCCGGCCTTTGCATGGTGACGCGGGGGCCGGGGGCGACCAATGCGGCGATCGGGGTGCATACGGCCATGCAGGACAGCGCGCCGATGATCCTGTTCGTGGGCCAGGTCGGGACCGACATGAAGGGGCGCGAGGCGTTCCAGGAACTCGACTACCGCGCCGTCTTCGGCACCATGGCGAAATGGGCGGTCGAGATCGACCGGGCCGACCGCATCCCGGAAATCCTGGCCCGCGCCTGGACCACCGCCACCACCGGCCGCCCCGGCCCCGTGGTCATTGCCCTGCCCGAGGACATGCTGACAAGCCTGACCGACGCCGCCCCCCTGACCGGGCCTGCGCGCCTGGCCGAGCCTGCGCCCACGCCCGACGCCGTGGCCGAGGCCCGCGCGATGCTGTCCACCGCCGCCCGCCCGCTGATCCTGATCGGCGGCTGCAACTGGACGGAGGCGGGAAAGCAGGCGCTGCAATCCTTTGCCGAAGCCAGCGACATTCCGGTCGTCTGCGCCTTCCGCTATCAGGACCAGTTCGACAACTTTTCGCCCGTCTATGCCGGAGAGGCGGGCGTGGGGATGCCGCCGCATGTCAAGGCGCTGATCCGCGACGCCGACACGATCCTGGCGATCAATCTCCGCTTCGGCGAGATGACGACCGACTGCTATACGCTTCTGTCCGTGCCGGTGCCCGCGCAAAGGCTGGTCCATGTCCATGCCTCGGACCGCGAGATCGGCAAGATCTACCAGCCGACCCTTGGTATCCAAGCCGGGCCGAACGCCTTTGCCGCCGCGCTGTCGCCGGTCAAGGGCGATTGGTCCGACTGGCGCGGCAAGGCCCGCGCGGCGTGGGAGGCCGGGTTCGACCTGCCCCCGCAGCCCTCGCCCGTGGACATGGGGCTGGCCACGGCGCATCTGCGCGACGTGCTGCCCGCCGATGCGATCCTGACCAACGGCGCGGGCAACTTCACCGTCTGGCCCAACAAGTTCTACAAGTTCGGCCCCCGCGCGCGGCTGCTGGCGCCGCAATCGGGCGCCATGGGATACGGCCTGCCCGCCGCCATCGCCGCGAAGGTGGCCCATCCCGACCGCACGGTCCTGTGCTTCGCGGGCGACGGCGATTTCCAGATGACCTGCCAGGAGCTTGCGACATCCGTGCAGGCGGGCGCACAACCCATCGTGCTGGTGCTGAACAACGGCATCTACGGCACCATCCGCGCGCATCAGGAACGGAATTACCCGGCCCGCGTGTCGGGCACGACCATGGTGAACCCCGACTTCGTGATGCTGGCCCGGGCCTATGGCTATCACGCCGAACGCGTCGAACGGACCGAGGATTTCCCGGCGGCCTTCGCCCGCGCGCTCGCGTCCCCCACCGGGGCGCTGCTGGATCTGGACATTTCGCCCGAGGCGCTGACCCCGCGCCAGACCCTGACCCAGATGCGCGACGCAGCCCTTGCCGCAAGGGAAAAGGCCTGAGTCCGCACCCCCCTGGAACCGATCCCCGGCGGCCGGATTTCTAAAGGCAAGCCGGGCAGATCCCCTGACCGAAGCGACGATCAGAGGTGTTCCATGCCCGACCCCACCCCCGCTTGCGTCGAGGCGCTGGCCCTTCTGCGCGGCCTCGGCCCCGACGACCGGATCCTGCACGTCACGCGCGACGAACGCAGCGGCGAGGCCCTGGCCGCCTTTCTGCGCGGGGCGCTGCCCGGGCGGCGGGTGCTGTTCCTGCCGCCCTGGGACTGCCTGCCCTTCGACAGCGCCTCGCCCACGCCCGACGCCATGGGCCGCCGCATGGCCGTGCTGCACCAGTTGCGGGATGCGCGCCCGGGCGACATCCTGGTCACGCCGCTTGCCGTGCTGATGCAGCGCCTGCCGCCGCAGGGGGCCCTGCGCAGCTTTCCGGTGCAGATGGGCCAGCCGCTGGACGTGGAGGCGCTGGAAACCTTCGCCCGCGAGGGCGGCTATGACGCCGACGACCGCGTGGACGAACCCGGAGAGATCGCCATCCGCGGCACCACCGTCGAGGTCTTCGTGGGCGGGAACGGCCAGCCTTGCCGGATCGAGATGGACGAGGGGGTGGTGACCGCCCTGCGTTGCTTCGATCCCGCCACCCAGCGGTCCACCGGAGAGATCGAGGCGCTGGAGATCGTCCCCGTCACCGAGCTGCCCCCCGCCGAGGAACCCTGGGACCGGGGCGCCGAACACCGGCTGCCCAAGGCCTGGGACGCCCTGACGATCCTGCCCGACCACATGGCGGGCGCCCGCATCACCGCCCTGCCCGAAACGCTGGAGGCCGCCCCCCGCCGCCTTGCCCGGCTGGAGGAAGCGCGCGCCGAGGCCGAGGATGACGGCGCCTATCCGCTGCCGGTGGATGCCCTCTATCTGGGGGCGGGGGAATGGGCGGATCTCGCGTCCCGCATCGACCCTTTGCCGCAACCGGAATGGAGCCCGGTCCCCGCCTTCGCCGCCGCCGCCCGGCCGCGCGCCCGGCTGGCGCAGTTCCTGGCCAGCGATGCGGTGGCCGGGCGGCGGGTGGTCTTTGTCGCCGGATCCACGGTGGAACAGGCGCGCATCACCCGCATGGTGGCGCAGGCGGGCGGGCAACCGCCCGAAGCCGCCCCCGACTGGGCGGGCTGCGCAGCCCATGACCGCGCGGTGCTGGTGGCCGATGGGGGGCAGGGGGCCGTCACCGAAGATGTGGTCCTTGTCACGGCGCAGGATCTGCTGGGCAGCCGTGCGGCCCCGGGGGGCAGCCGCCATGCGCCGGTGCAGCCCCTTTTGCCCCCGATCGGCTTTGCCTTGGGCGACATCGTGGTGCATGAGGATCACGGCCTGGCCCGCCTGGACGGGCTGGAGGCGCTGGATCCCGCCAACCCCGGCCCCGAGGCGATCCGCCTGACCTTCGCGGGCGACCAGCGGCTGATGGTCCCCACCCATGACGCGGGCCGCATCTGGCGCTATGGCACGACGGATGCGGGCGTGACGCTGGACCGGCTGGGCGGGGTGGCCTGGCCCAAGCGCCGCGCGGCCACCGCCGAGGCGCTGGCCCACCTGGCCGATCACCTGGTGCGGCTGACCCGCGCGCGGGATGCGGCGACCGCGCCGAAACTGGTGCCGCCCGCGCGCGATTACGAACGGTTCATCGCGCGCTTTCCCTTTCAGCCGACGCCCGACCAGGACCAGGCGGTGCGCGCGGTGCTGGCCGACATGGCATCCGGGCGGCCCATGGACCGGCTGGTGATCGGCGACGTGGGCTTTGGCAAGACCGAGATCGCCCTGCGCGCCGCAGCCGCCGCCGCATTGGCCGGGCGCCAAGTGGCCGTCTGCGCGCCCACCACGGTCCTGGCCCGCCAGCATTTTGAGACCTTCCGCCGCCGCTTCGCCTCCCTGGGGATCAGCGTCGGGCACCTGTCGCGTCTGGTCACGGGCAAGCCCGCCGCCACGGTGCGCGCGGGCCTTGCCGACGGGTCCATCCGCATCGCCGTGGGCACCCATGCCCTGCTGGGCAAGGGCGTCCACTTCCAGGATCTGGGCCTGTTGGTCATCGACGAGGAGCAGCGGTTCGGCGCGGCCCAGAAGCAGAAGCTGCGCGACCTGGGCCAGGGCCTGCACGTCCTGTCGATGAGCGCGACCCCCATCCCCCGCACCCTTCAGGCCGCGCTGGTGGGGTTGCAGGATCTCAGCTATCTGACCACGCCCCCGGCCCGCCGCCGCGCCATCCGCACCCTGATCGCGGACGCGGACGACGCCACCCTGCGCCAGGCGCTTCTGCGCGAAAAGCGGCGCGGCGGGCAAAGCTTCGTGGTCGTCCCGCGCGTCGAGGATATCGCCCCCGTGGCTGAACGCCTGGAACGCCTGCTGCCCGACCTGGCGATCCGCATCGCCCATGGCGACCTGCCCGCGCGCGACATCGACGCGACCATGGTGGGCTTTGCCCGGGGCGAGGGCGACGTGCTGCTGGCGACCGCCATCATCGAAAGCGGGCTGGACGTGGCGCGGGCCAACACCATGGTGGTCCTGCGTCCCGCGCTGTTCGGGCTGGCGCAGTTGCACCAGCTTCGCGGGCGGGTCGGGCGCGGGGCCGCGCAGGCCTATTGCCATCTGCTGACCGCCCCGGGCGAGGATCTGGCCCCTGACGCGCAAAAGCGGCTTGGCACCCTGCAGGCCATGGACCGGCTGGGGGCGGGCATGGCGATCAGCGCCGCCGACCTGGACCGGCGCGGGGCGGGCGACCTTCTGGGCGACAAGCAGGCGGGCCATGTCCAGCGCGTCGGCCTTGGCCTTTACCAGGAGATGCTGGCGCAGGCCCTGCGCCGCGCCAAGGGCGAGGCCGACGCCCCGCCGCCGCCCCAGGTTCCGGGCGAACCCGGCCATATCCCCGCCGACTATATCCCCGAACCCGAAACCCGCATCGACCTGTATCACCGCATCGCCCGCGCCGCGCGGTCCGACGATGTGGCGCGCCTGGCCGACGAGATCGCGGACCGCTTCGGCCCGCCCCCGCCGCCGGTCGAGACGCTGTTGCGCGCCGCCGAACTGCGCGCCCTGGCCGCAAGCCTGGGGGTGGCGGCGCTGAGCATGGGCCCCGAGGGGGTGGCGCTGGACCTGCGCGACGGGGTGCGGATCGAGGACTATGCCGCGCAACTGTCAGGCTGCGAAGGGCTGTCCTGGCAGGACATGCGCCTGGTGCTGCGCCACACCGGCCCCGAGGACCGGCTGGAGGTGGCGGCGGACCTGCTGGAACGCATGGCCTGACAGGGGGGACGCTACGCCAGCGCCCGCCTCGGGCCGGGCGCTGGCCGGGCCTTTTGGGCCCGGTGGTTCTGGTGAATAGGGCATCGCATGGCGAAGGCGATGGCCTTCGCCAAAGCGGACGCGGCGCATGTGTAAATGCCGATCCGCCCCGGTACCTTTCCTACATCGGCGTGAAATCCGTATCGGGGCGCAGGCGCAGGCAGTATTCGTGGACCAGGTCGATGGTCGCCTGGATGTCGTCAAGGCAGACCACCTCGGACGGGGTGTGCATGTAGCGCAGCGGCACCGAGATCAGGCCGGTGGCGACGCCGCCCTGCAGTTCCTGGATCACGCGGGCATCCGTGGGGCTTGTGCCGCCCGAGGCCTGGTGCTGCCAGGGGATGCCCTTTTCCTCGGCGGCCGCGACCAGCAGGTCGAACACCACCGGGTTGGTGTTGGCCCCCTGCAGGATGCCCGGGCCGCGGCCCAGGTCCAGCCTGCCCTGATCCTCGGGACGGGCGCGCGGATAGTCCATCGCCACCCCCATGTCGACGGCCAGCGCGGTGCGGGGCGCAATGTTGAACCCCGCCGTCTTGGCCCCGCGCGATCCGATCTCCTCTTGCACGGTGCCCAGGATGTGGAACCCGACCTCGGGGTGCAGCCCGCCGTCCCGGGCCAGGCGATGCACCAGCTGCGCGCCGATCAGCAGGCCCACCTTGTTGTCGAAGGCCCGGCCCACGGCCAACTGGCCGCTGAGGGTCGCGAATCCGGCATCAAGGGTCACGGGACTGCCGACATGGACGACCTTCTCGGCCTCTGCCCGGGACGAGGCGCCGATGTCGATCCACAGATCCTTCAGCGTCGGCGTCTCGTTGCTGTCCTTGGCCTTGAAGGTCTGGATCGCCTTGCGCCCGACCACGCCCGGCACGGTTTCGTGCCCGTGGACCTGGACGCGCTGGCCGATCTCGGTCGCGACATCGGTGCCGCCGATGGTGTTGAAGAACAGGAACCCGTTTTCGTCGATGTGGTGGACGATGAAGCCCACCTCGTCCATGTGGCCGGCATACATGAAGCGCACCGGCGCATCCGGGTTGATGACGGCGCTGACATTGCCCATGATGTCGGTCGTGACCTTGTGGGCTGCGGGCTGTACATAGTCGCGGAAAAGCCAGGCGACCGGCTGTTCAAAGCCGCTGGGCGAGGGGGCCGCGATGATGGCCTTCAGGAAATCAAGTGCCTGTTCATCCATGGAAAACACCTTTCTTTGGCCGACCGAACCACTGGGCTGGCGCGATGTTCCAGCGGTCGCGGCAGGAAACGGCGAAAGGGGGAATCGGGGCGGGACGCACGGAAAAAGGCCGGTGCCAGCACGGGCCCCGGCCTGTCCGTCCGCTTCGGCTGGCCCTTACCGCAGCCGCCGCAGGGGCCTGCGCGCGTGGCTGCGGTGGTGGTCCTTGCGGCCCCACAGCGCCGCCGCCACCACGACGACCCCCGCGCCGATGGCCAGCTTGCGGACCAGCCCGTCGCGGTTGTGGCGCCATTCGGCGCCCATGCCCATCTCGGCGGGCAGGTTCGGGACATGGCCGCGGGACAGATCCTCGACGATGCCTTCCACCATGTTGATCCGGTCGGCCCCCAGCAGCATCAGCCAGTGCCGCCAGTCGGATTCGCTGTAGCCGAAGGCCGCGCGCCGCACCATGCCGCTGATCCCCGAGGGCGCCGACGAGGTGCCGAAGACGGCAGGGCGGCGGTTGTATTCCATCGACCGAAGCACCTCGATATCGGCCCGTTGCAGGGGCGGGCGGTCCCAGTCCATGCCTCCCTTGGTGTCGCCCGCGCGGTTGCGCATGGGATAGGTCGGATCGTTGCGGGGATCGGCGTCCACGCCCCATCCGTTCACCTCGGCCGGGTCGATCATCTGCCGCGATTTCTGCGCCATGTGCGTGTCCTCCTAGCGTCCGCCGTTGGGGTAGAGAACCGGCTTGATGCAGTCGTCAAGCTTGGCGGAAAACATATGATAGGCGTCGGAAATTTCTTCCAGCGGGATCCGGTGGGTGATCAGCGCCTTGGGGTCGATGCGGCCTTCGCGGACGTGTTCGATCAGGCGCGGCAGCAGCCGTTTCACCGATGCCTGGTTGGCGCGGATCGTGATGCCCTTGTTCAGGACATTGCCGATGGGGATCATGTTGCCGGTGGGGCCATAGACGCCCACGATGGACACGACCCCGCCTTTCTTGACGGAATTGATCGCCCAATGCAGCGCGATGGCCGATCCGGCCTCCAGCTTCATCTTCTTGCCCAGGACCGTGCGGACCCCACTGCCCGAGGCGTCCCCGCCCACGGCGTCGATGCAGACATCCGCGCCCAGGCCGTCGGTCTGCTTCTTGATGAAGACCGCCATGTCGTCGATGGCCTGGAAGTTGTAAACCTCGGCCGGGGCGTAGCGGCGGGCGAAGTCCAGCCGGTAATCCAGGTGGTCGATCACGATGACCCGGCCCGCGCCGAACAGCCAGGCGCAGCGCGCGGCCATGATGCCCACGGGCCCCGCGCCGAAGACGACAACGGTGTCGCCCATCTGGATGCCCCCCATTTCCGCCGCCTGATAGCCGGTGGGCACCACGTCGGTCAGCATCACCGCGTCGTCGGGATCCATCCAGTCGGGGATGAGGGTCGGCCCCACGTCGGCATAGGGCACGCGCACATATTCCGCCTGCCCGCCGTCATAGCCCCCCGCCGTGTGCGAATAGCCGAAGATGCCGCCCACGGCCGTGGCCTGGGGATTGGATTCGTGGCAGTTGCCGAACAGGCCCTGCTTGCAGAAATGGCATTGCCCGCAGGCGATGTTGAAGGGCACCAGGACGTGATCGCCGGGTTTCAGGTTCGTGACCTCGGCGCCCACCTCCTCGACGATGCCGCAGAATTCGTGGCCGAAGGTCATGCCGATCCGGGTGTCGGGCACAAGGCCGTGGTAAAGATGCAGGTCCGATCCGCAGACGCAGGACCGGGTGACGCGCACGATGGCGTCGCGCGGGTGCCGGATGACGGGTTCGGGCTTGGAACTGGCCCGCACGCGGTGCGGTCCCCTGTAATCGGCAGCGAGCACGGTCGATCCCTCCTTGCAGACCTGTTGTGCAACTGCGCCGGGCGGAACTGGTTCCGGCCCCGGGACCGGGACCGGCTGCCTTTCAGCCCTTGGCCTGCCCCTGGGCCAGGAAGAAGCGCAGCATCTCGGCGCTGGCATCGGGGCCTTGCGGGTCGATGTAGGAACCGCCGGGCTTGCCGCCGGACCAGGCATGGCCCAGGCCGTCGATGCGCCAGTGGTCCAGAAGGACGCGGCCATCGGGTAGGCTGGTCGTCTCGCGCGTGAAGCGCCGCGTGCCCGTCGTGCCTGTCCGGCGGTCCAGCATCGTCTGGACGGGCCCGGCGGCCAGCGTGGCCTGGGCGATGCGGTCGCCATTCAGGGGGTGCACGGTGCGGTCGGCGCTGCCGTGAAAGACGATGGTGGGGGTGGGCACGGCATGGGCGCGCGTCGGGGGTTCGGCCCCTTGGCCGTTCATCGCCGTAAAGGCCGAGGGCACGTCGCGGGCCGCGCCGAAGGGCAGGCCGGAATGGGCGCCCACGGCGGCGAAGACATCGGGATGGGTCTGGCCCAGGATCACCGCCATGGCCGCGCCCGCCGACAGGCCCGCCACGAAGATCCGGCCCCGCGGCACGTCGTGGCGGGAAGCCAGGTCCAGGGTCATCCGGGCCAGGATCTCGGGCTCTCCCCGGCCGCGGCGCTGGTCGCCGGCGCTGAACCAGTTCCAGCAGGACTGCGCGTTCTCGCCCCGCGACTGGTGGGGATAAAGGACGACCAGCCCGTGTTCCTCGGCCAGGGCGTTCATGCCCGTGCCGCGCGCGAAATCGGCCGGATCCTGCGTGCAGCCATGCAGCATGACGACCATGCCCCGGATGCCCTTGCCTGCCGAGGCGGGCGCATAGGCCAGGTAATCCCGGCTGCCCGCCGCGCAGGAAAAGCGGCCAGAGGCGACGCTGGCCCCCGGCGGCACGGGATCGGCTGCCGGGGCGGCAAAGGGCGGCTGAAAGCCCGTGGGCTGTCCGGCAAGGCTCAACCCGTGCCGGGCCAGGGTGCGCTGCACCAGGTCGCTTGCGCCGTCAAGGCGAAGCTCTCCCATCGCCTGGCGCAGGGCGCCGACGTTGAAGGTCTTCATGGTTCATGTCCCTTTCAGGGGCTACAGGATACGGTCGGCCAGGGCCTTGCGAAGTTCGGGGCTGGCCTGCAGCGCGCCCAGGACCGAGATCGAACCGATCGTGGCCCGCGCCAGTTCCGGGGATACGTCCGGGTCGAAGCGCACAAGGCCCACGACCTTGACATGCAGCACCTCGCCCGCTTTTCGGGCAGCCTCAAGCTCGGCCCGGGTGAAGTCGCGCAGGCCCATGTCCATCATGTGGCGTTCGACCGACCGGGACAGCACGTCGCGGTGGCTGTCCAGCCCGTTGCGGATCGCCGTGCGGATGAAGTCGCTGCGGTTTGAATAAAAGCCTTCCTGCACCAGCAGGTCGATACGGCCCAGATCGACATAGCCCAGGTTGATGGTGATCTTCTCGCTGTCGGGAACCCTGTCGCGCAGGGGGCGTATCTCTGCCAAGGGTTTTCTCCATCCATATGGATGGTATATGGATTGCCCATGGATGGAGTCAAGGGCCGTGGCTGCCGTTTTCCCGGGTCAGGGCCGAGGGCCGGTGCACCGCTTGTCAGGCGGGTTCCGTTTCCAGATACCGGGCCAGGCCTGCGCGCAGGTCGTCGGTCCAGGGCGCGGAACGGCCGGTGTTGAAGTCGAAATGGACCAGCGTGCCGGTGGCGGTGAAGCGGGGGTCCGGGCCGGTGCACGCCAGGCGATAGTCCACCGAACTGGTGCCGATGCGGGTGATCGCCAGCGCGAAGTCCAGCCGGTCCTCCAGCCGCGAGGGGGTGTGGAAATCCACCGCAATCCGCGCCGTCGGCACCCCGATCCGGCGCGTCACGTGCATCCGGTGAAAGCCGTGGTCCAGCGCGTCGGTGAAGAACCGCTCGACGACCGAGGAGACCATCTCGAAATAGCGCGGATAAAAGACGATCCCCGCCGGGTCGCAGTGCTGGAACTCGACAATGCGGGTCTGGCGAAAGGTCATGCGGGGCGTCCTTGTGGCAGTACGGGCTTCGGCCCGGCGCATCTGCCATGCGCGGCGATCCCCTGCAATGGGCAGGGGCGCCGAACGCTCAGGCTTGCGCGGCCGCGAACATCGGCCCGCCGCGCCAGCGGGGAAAGCCATAGCCGTGAATTTCCACCAGGTCGATGTCGGAGGCCCGGGCGGCGATGCCTTCGTCCAGGATGGCCTGGCCCTCGGCGGCCATTTCGCCCACCAGATGGCGGGCGATGGCGTCCCGGTCCATCCGGGCCGTGCCGGTGATCTGTCCCGCCAGCAGGTCCGCCACGGCGGCCGAGGGCTGCGGCCTGCGCTCGCCCGGGGCATAGTCATACCAGCCGCCGCCGGTCTTCTGCCCCTTGCGGCCCACGCGGACCAGGATGTCGCCCAGCGTCTCCGGCACCTCCTGCCCCGCCGCCCGTGCGCCTTCGCGTTGCAGGAAGGCGATGTCCAGGCCGCCCAGGTCCTGCGCCTCGAACGGGCCCATGGCGAAACCATGGGCGCGCATGGCCGCGTCGATATCCGCGATGGCGACGCCCTGGCGGACCAGGATTTCGGCGCTGGCGCGATAGCGTTTGAGGATGCGGTTGCCGATGAAGCCCTCGCAGATGCCGGACTGGACGGGGATTTTTCCAAGCATCCGGGCTAGCGCAAAGCCGGTGGCCAGCGTCTGCGGTGAGGTGTCCGGGACCGGCACGATCTCCAGCAGGCGCATGACATTGGCGGGGCTGAAGAAATGCAGGCCGATGAAGCGGTGGGGGTTCGGCAGGCCGTCCGCGATCAGCCGGGGGTCGAGATAGGACGTGTTCGTCGCCAGCACCGCATCGGGGCGGCAGGCCGTGGCAAGCTGGTCGAAGACGGCGCGCTTGACGGCAATGTCCTCGAAGACGGCCTCGATGACCAGATCGGCGTCGGCCAGGGCGGCATAGTCCGTGGTGGCCGTTACGCCCGCCATGCGGTCGGCGGCTTGCGCAGGGGTCAGCTTGCCCCGCTTGACGGCACCGTCGAAGATGGTGCGCAGGTTTGCGATCCCGCGTTCAAGCGCCTGGTCGTCGCGTTCGATCAGGGTGACGTGCAGCCCCGCGTCGCGCAGGGCGGCAGCTATCCCTGCGCCCATGGTGCCGCCGCCGATCACGCCTGCGCGGCGCAGGGGCAGGGGGTCGATGTCCCGCAGATGCGCGGGACGGGGGGCGGCGCGTTCGGCGAAGAACACATGGCGCAAGGCGGCAGCCTGATCGGAACTGCGCAGGTCCAGGAAGGTCTGGCGCTCGTAAGCCATGGCTTCGGCAAAGGGCGCCTCCGCCGCCTTGCGCAGGCAGTCGAGCGCGCGCAGCGGTGCATCCGCGCCCTTGGCGGCCTTCGCCACGGCCTTGCGGCGGTCGTCCCAGAAGCCGGGATCGGGCGCGGCGATGGGGCGGGCCGACACGGGGGGCGGCAGGTCGCGGGTCAGGGCGTCGCGGGCGAAGGCCACAGCGTTGGCTTGCAAATCGCCCGTGAACACCGCGTCGATCAGGCCCAGCGACAGCGCCTTGGCGGCGCGCACGGGCTTGCCCGACGTGACCAGATCGACGGCAGCCTCGACCCCCGCCAGGCGCGGCGTGCGCACGGTGCCCGATGCGCCGGGCACGATGCCCAAGGACACCTCGGGCAGGCCCACGGATGCGCTGTCAATCGCCACGCGGAAGCGGCAGCCCATGGCGACCTCGAACCCGCCGCCCAGGGCGGAACCGTGGATGGCCGCCACCCAAGGCTTTGCCGCGCCCTCGATCCGGTCCACCAGGTCGGGCAGGTGCGGTTCCTGCGGGGGCTTGCCGAATTCGGTCACGTCGGCCCCGGCGATGAAGGTCCGGCCCGCGCAGATCAGCACGGCGGCGCGGACCTGGGGGTCGGCGTCCAGCGTCTCGACCGCATCCCACAGCCCCTGCCGCAGCGCCTGCGACAGCGCGTTGACCGGCGGGTTGTCCACGGTGACGATGGCGATGTCGCCTTCGTGGCTGATGCTTACAACGGACATGTCAAATCCCCAGATAGGCTTCGCGGATGCGCGGGTCGGCGATCAGGTCGGCCGCCGCGCCCTCCATGGTGATGCGGCCGGTTTCCATGACGTATCCCCGGTCCGCGATCTTCAGCGCGCCAAAGGCGTTCTGTTCGACCAGCAGGACGGTCACGCCAAGCGCCTTCAGCCCGCTGACCACATTGAAGATCTGCTGCACGATGATCGGGGCCAGGCCCATCGACGGCTCGTCCAGCAGCAGGCAGGAGGGGCGGCCCATCAGCGCGCGGGCCATGGCCAGCATCTGCTGCTGCCCGCCCGACAGGCCGCCCGCCGCCAGGTTGCGCTTTTCGCGCAGGATCGGGAACATGGCGAAGGCGTCGCCCATGTCCTTTTCCACCCGGTCGTCGGTGAAGAGGTATGCGCCAAGGCGCAGGTTCTCCTCGACCGTCAGGTTGGTGAAGATCTGCCGGCCCTCGGGCGATTGGGTCAACCCGCGCGCGGGGCGGCGATGGGCGGGCACGCCGGTCAGCGTCTCGCCCCGGAAGGTGATCGTGCCGCCGGACACCGGCTGCGTGCCCGACAGGCATTTCAGAAGCGTCGTCTTGCCCGCGCCGTTGGCGCCGACCACGGTGACGATTTCCCCGGAATCGACATGCAGGTCGATGCCGTGCAGAACCTCGATCCGGCCATAGCGCGACCGCAGTCCCTCAACCGTCAGCATGGGCGGCCCCCGTTTCTGCATCAGTTCCCAGATAGGCGGCGATCACCGCCGGGTTGCGGCTGACGCTGGCCGGGTCGCCCTCGGCGATCTTTTCGCCATGGTCCAGCACGACGATGTGGTTGGAAATGCGCATGACCATCTTCATGTCATGTTCGACCAGCAGGATCGCCACGCCCGATGCCGCGACCTCGGCGATCAGGTGGTCGATCTCCTCGGTCTCCACGGCGTTGCAGCCTGCGGCGGGTTCGTCGAGCAGCAGGATCCGGGGCGACAGCGCCAGGGCGCGGGCGATTTCCAGGCGTTTCAGCGCGCCATAGGACAGGTTCCCGGCCTCCCGCTCCGCCGCCCTTTCAAGCCCCACCCGGGCCAGCAACTCGCGCGCGCCCGATGCCGCAGCCGCCGCGCGGCGGCGGGATGCGGGCAGGCCCAGCAGATCCGCCAGCACCGGCCCCCGTTCCTTGAGGTGATAGCCCGAGATCGCGTTTTCCAGCACCGTCATGGACTGAAAGATCTGCAGGTTCTGGAAGGTGCGCGACAGCCCGCGCCGGGCCAGCAGATGCGGGGCCATGCCGGTCACGTCCTCGCCCCCCAGAACCACGCGGCCCCGGCCCGGCTGGTAGACGCCCGAGATCATGTTGAAGAGCGTCGTCTTGCCCGCGCCGTTCGGCCCGATCACGGACGTGATTTCCCCCGGCTGGACGGTGAAGCTGACATCGTTCACGGCCTTGAGGCCGCCGAAGGTGATGCCCAGGCCTTCGACTGACAGAAGCGCGGTCATTCGTCTTTCCCCCGGACGCGGCGCAGGATCGACGGCAGCAGCCCCTGCGGCAGGAAGATCATCACCCCCATCATCACCAGGCCCAGCACAAGCTGTTCGTATTCGGCAAAGACCGTCAGCACCTGCGGCAGCAGCGTCAGCACCGCCGCGCCGAAGATCGCGCCCAGGATGGATCCCACGCCGCCCAGGACGGCCATGGTCACCATCTCGATCGAGTGCATGAAGCCCGCCACGTCCGGGGTGATGAACTTGTTCTGAAGCGCCAGCAGCGAACCCGACACGGACGCATAGACCGCCGAAATCACGAAGGCCTGAAGCTTCAGCCGCGCCACATCGACGCCGACGGTGCGCGCCGCGACCTCGGACCCGTGCAGGGCGCGCAGGGCGCGCCCGGTAGGGCTGTTGTAGAGGTTCAGCGCCAGCCAGGCGGCAGCGATCAGGACGATGCCGCACAGGAAATACCAGAACTGGCCGTTGGTCAGGTCCAGCCCCGCGTCCTTCAGCAGCCCGCGCAGGCCCAGATCCGGCACCTCCATCCCGTCCGGGCCGCCGGTCAGTTGCCGTTCGTTGTTCAGCACCATCGACACCAGGATGCCGAAACCCAGGGTGGCGACGCCCAGGTAGTATCCCTTGAGCCGCAGGATGGGCCGCCCGACCAGCCAAGCCAGCACGGCGGAAATCGCCGCGCCCAGGATCATCGCCAGCGAGGGATGCAGGCCCAGATGCACCGGGGCAAGCGCGCAGGCATAGGCGCCGATCCCGGCGAAGCCCGCATGGCCCAGGCTGATCTGGCCCGCATATCCGGTCAGGATCACGATGCCCGTGACGGCGATGGCGTTGACGAAGATCAGCGCGCCGACGCGGTAATAGTAACCCGAGGGGAACAGCACCGGCGACAGCAGGATCAGGACGACCAGGACCAGCAGGGTCGCGGATTTGGCGGAAACTCTCATACCCGGTCCACCGATTTCTGGCCGAACAGGCCCTGCGGCATGAAGAACAGCACCAGCAGGATCACCACGAAGGCGGCGGCGTCCTTGTATTGCGAAGAGAGATACCCCGCCGTCAGCGCCTCGATCAGGCCCAGCAGGAAGCCGCCAGCCAGCGCCCCCTTGGGGTTGCCCATGCCCCCCAGCATGGCGGCGGCGAACCCTTTCAGCGCAAAGGCCAGGCCCACGTCGTACGAGGTCAGCGTGATCGGCGTCGCCAGCACGCCGGCAAGCGCGCCGATGCCCGCCGACAGCGCGAAGGACAGCGTCATCACGAAGCCGGTGTTGATGCCCACCAGCTGCGCGGCCAGGCGGTTGTTGGACGTGGCCAGCACCGCCCGGCCCGTCAGGGTGCGGGTGAAGAACAGCCACAGGCCCACGAAGACCACGACCGCCCCGCCAATCACCCACAGGCTTTGCGGCAGGATCGTGGCCCCGCCGATGCGCAGGGGCGTGTCGCCGGAAAACGCCGGAAAGCTGTGGATCTGCTTGCCGAACAGCAGTTGCGCGCCGCCCCGGATGAAGATCGACGCGCCGATGGTGATGATGATCAGCGACACTACCGGCGCGCCGCGCGCGGGCTCGATCGCCAGCTTGTTCATGGCGACGCCGATGGCGGATGTCGCGGCAATGGCGATCAGCGCGGCCAGCGGCAGGGGCAGGCCCGCCGCGTGGCAGACAAAGGTCAGCATCCCCCCCAGCATGACGAATTCGCCCTGGGCGAAGTTCACCACGTCGGATGCGTTGTAGATGATGGTGAAGCCAAGCGCGACAAGCGCATAGACCGCGCCCACCGTCACGCCCGAGAAAAGGAATTGCAGCAGTTCCGGCATGATGACCCTCTGTCTGGCAAGGGGATGCCGCGTCCCCAACGGGACGCGGCGGTCAGCGGATCATTCCACCACGGTCCATTCGCCGCCCTTGATCTCCAGCATCCGGAAGGCCGACAGGTCCAGGCCCAGGTGGTTCTCAGGCGACATGGTATAGACGCCGGTGGTGCCGGCGAGGCCCGAGGTCGCCTCGATGGCGTCGCGGATGGCCTGCGGCTCGGCGCTGCCTGCCCGGGTGATGGCGTCGGTCAGGATCAGGAAGGCGTCATGGGCATAGCCGCCGAAGGTGCCGACCGAGGTGCCGGTCTTTTCCTCGAAGGCGGTCTTGTAGGCATCGACCACGGCCTTTTGCGGGTCGTCCGCGCCAAGCTGGTCGGCGATTAGCAGGGCGGTGCCGGGCAGGCGCACGCCCTCGGCGGCCTCGGCCCCCGCCAGTTCGATGAACCCGTCGGACGCCACGCCGTGCGACTGATAGAGCGGCAGGTCGATGGCAAGCTGGCGATAGTTGCGCGTCACGATCGACGGGCCCTGGCCGAAGCCGGGGTTCAGCACGGCCTGCACGCCCTCGGTGTTGCGGATCTTGGTCAGCTGGGTCGTCATGTCGGCGTCGGTGGGGTTGTAGGTTTCATCCGCCGCGACGGTGATGCCGTATTCGCCCACTACGTCCTTGCACTGCGCCTGCATGGACGCGCCGAAGCCATCGGTGCCGGAAATCATGCCGATGGTGGTGATGCCCTGCTTCTGCATGTCCTCGAAGATCTTCTGGCAGGCCATGCGGTCGGTATGGGGCGTCTTGAAGGTGAAGGGTTTCACCGGGTCGATGATCTCGATGGCGCCCGCCAGCGAGATGAAGGGGATCTCGTTGTCCTCGGCCACCGACAGGATCGACATGCTGGTGCCGGTGGTGGATCCGCCGATGATTGCCACGACCTCGTCATCCTCGATCAGGCGGGTGGCGAAGGTGCGCGCCTTGTTCGGATCGCCGCCGTCGTCGTAAAGCGTCAGGGCGATTTCCTCGCCGTTGATGCCGCCCTTTTCGTTGATCTGCTCGACCAGCATCTCCAGGGTCTTCGCCTCGGGGTCGCCCAGGAAGGCGGCGGGGCCGGTGGCGGATACCGAGGCGCCGATGCGGATTTCGGCGGATGCGGCGGTGGCGCCAAGGGCCAGCAGCGTGGCAAGGGCCGTGGTGGTCAGGGTCTTCTGCATGTCGTCTCCTCCCCAGAGAACTTGGTTAAACAGCGGCGGCGGGCCTGCGCCACATCACGCGGCGAAAGCGGGTCGCGACAAAGGCGGTGTCGGTCAGGCTGGCGTTTCCGGCCGGGTTGGCCCCGGTCACGTGGAAATCGCTGAAGGCCGCCGACTGGTTGACGAAGATGTTGCCTGTCAGGTTGACCGACAGGTTGACGCCCGCGCGGGCGAAGGTTTGGGCCGCGCGATGGATGCGGGCCTCGTCGGTGTCGTAAAGCGCGGCGGTGATGGCGCCCTTGGTCGCGGCCAGATGGGCGGCGCGGGCGATGCCGTCGTCGGCGTCCGCGCAGGGGATGAGGAAGGCGACAGGGCCGAAGCATTCGTCCTGCGCGATGGCGGCATCGGCGTCCACCGCCAGCAGCAGCGGCGTGCCGTCGCGGAGGATGCGGCCTTGGTTGCGGGCGCGGGCCACGCGGTCCTTCGTGGCGGGGTTGGCAATGGTGCCGCAGATGCCCGCCGCCTGTTTGGGATCGGCCAGCAGGCTGTCGATGGCCCGGGCCAGACCGGCGGCCACCTGGTCGAAGGACTTGTGTCCCTGATCCGTCTCGATCCCGCCCTGCGGAACATAAAGGTTCTGCGGCGAGGTGCACATCTGCCCGGAATAGAGCGACAGCGAGAAGGCCAGGTTCGCGCACATCCCGTCGAAATCGTCGGTTGCGGCAATGACCACGCTGTTGACGCCGGTCTCCTCGGTGAAGATCTGCGCCTGCCTGGCGTGTTCCCGCAGCCAGTTCCCGAAGGTGGACGACCCGGTATAGTCGATCAGCCGTACGGCGGGATCCGTCGCCAGTTCCTTGGTGATCTCGGCCCCCGGTTCGTCCACGGCCAGCAGAACGGCATCGGCGGGCAGGCCAGCCTCGGCCAGCACCTCGCGCGCGACCTGCACGGTCAGGGCCAGCGGCAGGATCGCGGCGGGGTGCGGCTTCACGATCACCGGGTTGCCGGTGGCGAGGCTGGCGAAGATGCCGGGATAGCTGTTCCAGGTGGGGAAGGTGTTGCAGCCGATCGCCAGCGAAATCCCGGCGGGCACCAGCGTCCAGTGCTTGTCGATCACCAGCGGCGCGGCCTTGCCCTGCGGCTTTTCCCAGCGGGCGGCATCGGCAAAGCGGGTCATTTCGGTGTAAGCGACCGCGACCGCCTCAAGCCCGCGATCCTGGGCGTGCGGCCCGCCCGCCTGGAAGGCCATGGCGAAGGCCTGGCCCGTGGTGTGCATGGTCGCATGGCCCAGCAGGAAGCTGATCCGGTTCAGGCGCGACAGGATTTCAAGGCAGGCGCCCACGCGGGTTTCCACGCCTGCCGCTGCCAAGGGCTCAGCCGCCCCCTGCGCCGCCGCGATCAGCGCGGGCGCATCCGCCGCCGGATAGGTGATTCGCAGCGCCTCGCCCCAAGGCGAGACTTCGGCGCCCAGGCGGCGCTGTTCGGGGTGGCCGGGCAGGGCGAAGGGCTGACCCGGCAGGGCCGCATAAGTCGCCTCGCCATCCGCCTTGGCGGTTTCGCCATAGACCTTGCCGCTGGGCACCTCGGGGAAGGGGGTCCAGAAGCCGCGCGCGTGCAGCGCCTGAACGGCATCCTCCAGCATCGGGCGATGGCGGGCAAAGAAATCGGTCATGGGCTCCTCCGCCGGTTCCTCCTCCGGCTTGCGAATATCATTGACCGGCCGGTCGGTTTATGCAACAGATTTCTTCGAGGAGGCCGAGAAATCGGCACGAAGGGAGAAACACCATGACCGCATCCCCCACGGTGCTGTCGGCGCTTGCCGATGGCGTGCTGGTGCTGACGCTGAACCGGCCCGAGAAGCTGAATTCCTTCAACGAAGACATGCACCTGGCGCTGCGTGCAGGCATTCGGCGGGCACATGACGATTCGGACGTGCGGGCGGTGCTGCTGACCGGGTCCGGGCGCGGCTTCTGCGCGGGCCAGGACCTGGGCGACCGCGATCCCCGCAAGGGCGGGCCCGCGCCGGATCTGGGCCATACGCTTGAGACGTTCTACAACCCCACCCTGCGGCTGATCCGGTCCCTGGAAAAGCCGGTCGTCTGCGCGGTCAACGGCGTGGCGGCGGGGGCAGGGGCCAACATCGCCTTCGCCTGCGACATCGTGCTGGCCGCGAAGTCGGCGCGCTTCATCCAGGCCTTTGCCAAGATCGGCCTTGTCCCCGACGCGGGCGGCACCTGGCAGCTGGCCCGCATCCTAGGCGAACCCCGCGCCAAGGCGCTGGCCCTGACCGCCGAGCCGCTGATGGCGGAAAAAGCCGCCGACTGGGGCCTGATCTGGAAGGCCGTTGACGACGCCGACCTGATGGCCGAGGCGGAAGCCCTGGCCCGGTCGCTGGCCGCAGGCCCGACCCTGGGCCTTGGCCTGACCAAGCGGCTGATCCAGCAGGCGGCGACCACCACCCTGGACCAGCAGCTTGACACCGAACGCGACGCGCAACAGCAGGCGGGCCGCAGCGCGGATTATGCCGAGGGTGTCACCGCCTTCCTGGAAAAGCGCCCGGCAAGGTTCAGCGGCCAATGAAACCCGTCACCGACATGACCCCGCAGGAGATCGCCGAAGCATCCGCCCGCGCCATGTGGAACGACGATTCGGCCAGCCAGCGGCTTGGCATGACCCTGGACCACATCGCCCCTGGTCAGGCCACGCTGTCCATGACCATCACGGACGCCATGTCGAACGGGCACGGCAACTGCCATGGCGGATACATCTTCACCCTGGCCGACAGCGCCTTCGCCTTCGCCTGCAACAGCTACAACCAGATGGTCGTGGCGCAGCATTGTTCCATCACCTACCTGATCCCCGGCCGCATCGGCGACCGGCTGACCGCCACGGCCACGGAAACGTCGCGCCGGGGGCGGTCGGGCATCTACGACATCCGCATCACCAACCAGGACGGCGCGCATGTGGCCGAATTCCGCGGCCATTCGCGCATCGTCAAGGGCACCCACCTGCCCGCCTGACCCATTCCGAGGGAGGAGACCCATGGAAGACCTGACCCCGAACCCCAAGGATCTCGACCCGATCGAGACCGCGTCCCGTGACGAGATCGAGGCGCTGCAGTTCCACCGCATGAAGCGGTCGCTGAAGCACGCCTTCGAGAACTCGCCCTTCTACCGCAACCAGTTCATCAAGGCCGATGTCCACCCCGAGGATCTGAAGACCCTGAAGGACATCGCTAGGTTCCCCTTCACCGTGAAGCAGGATCTGCGCGACTGCTATCCCTTCGGCATGTTCGCCGTGCCGCAATCGAAGCTGGTGCGCATCCACGGATCGTCGGGCACCACCGGCAAGCCGACGGTGGTGGGCTATACCCAGGCCGACATCGACCATTGGGCGAACCTGATCGCCCGGTCGATCCGGGCGGCGGGCGGGCGGCCCGGCGACATGCTGCACAACGCCTATGGCTACGGCCTGTTCACCGGCGGTCTTGGTGCGCATTATGGGGCGGAACGGCTGGGCTGCACCGTGGTCCCCATGTCGGGCGGCATGACCGAACGGCAGGTCACGCTGATCCACGACTTCAAGCCGCGCATCATCATGGTGACGCCGTCGTACATGCTGTCGATCCTGGACGAGTTCCGCAGGCAGGGCCTGGACCCGCGCGAATCGTCGCTGCAGGTCGGCATCTTCGGCGCGGAACCCTGGACCAACGCCATGCGCCAGGAAATCGAGGACGCCTTCGACATGCACGCCGTGGACATCTATGGCCTGTCCGAGGTGATGGGTCCGGGCGTGGCGCAGGAATGCGTGGAAACCAAGGACGGGCTGCACATCTGGGAAGACCACTTCTATCCGGAAATCATCGACCCCGTGACGGGCGAGGTGCTGCCGGATGGCCAGCTGGGCGAGCTGGTCTTCACCACGCTGACCAAGGAAGGGCTGCCGATGGTGCGTTACCGCACCCGCGACCTGACGCGCCTGCTGCCCGGCACCGCCCGGTCCATGCGCCGGATCGAGAAGATCACCGGGCGGTCCGACGACATGATCATCCTGCGCGGCGTCAACGTCTTCCCCACCCAGATCGAGGAGCAGATCCTGAAATGCCGTGGCCTTGCCCCGCATTTCCAGATCGAACTGACCCGGTCTGGCCGCATGGACACGATGACCGTCTGCGTCGAATGCGCCGAGGATCACGCGGCGGCCGATGCCCGCGCGGTATCGGCCAAGGAACTGGCGCATCACATCAAGTCGGTCGTGGGTGTCTCCACCCGGATCGAGGTGCGCGACCCCGGCGCCATTGCCCGGTCCGAAGGCAAGGCCAAGCGGGTGATCGACAACCGCCCGAAAGAATGACGCCCGCGCCCGGGGGTGGTGGTGACTTTGCCGCAACCCCCGGTTAAAGCGGCACACGACCAACAGGAAAGTGACCCCATGGCGCGAACGCGGGCACAGGACTTCGAGGAAAAGAGCCGCAGCATCCTGGACCATGCGGCGCTGGTCTTTGCCGAACAGGGCATGGACAAGGCATCGATGGCGCAGATCGCCCAGCAGGCCCAGGTCAGCAAGGCGCTGCTGTATCATTACTATCCTTCCAAGGACGCGCTGATCTTCGCGATTATCATGACGCATCTGGAGGAATTGCAGGACGCCATCGAGGCCGCCGACGACCCCGCCCTGCCGCCGCACCAGCGGTTGCGCAGCCTGGTGGGGGCGGTCCTGGAAAGCTATCGCGGCGCCGATAACCAGCACAAGGTGCAGCTGAACGCCACCGCCGCCCTGACGGACGACCAGAAGGCGCGGATCATGGCGGTGGAGCGCGGCATCGTGAAGCGGTTCTCGGCGGTGCTGGACCAGATCAACCCGGACCTCAATACCCGCGAACGCCCGCTGCTGATGCCTGTCACCATGTCGCTGTTCGGGATGATGAACTGGGTCTATATGTGGTTCAAGGACGGCGGGCGCATCAGCCGCGAGGATTACGCGGATGTCGCCACGACGCTGATCCTGGAGGGGATCAAGGCGGTGCGGTAGCAAGTCTCTCGGGATGTGGCATGACTTCCCCATGCCTGGAGACGCCCATGCCCACCGTCGAGAAGCGCACTGTCGGCCTGCCCCCTGAACATGCCGCCATCGACCGCTGGCTGCGCGAGGAAGTCGCCCCGGCCTATGACGCGATGCAGGCCAACCCCACGCGCGGGCTGCCTGCGGGCCGGGTATTCGACGCCATCTGCGACCGCCATGAAATCCGGCGTAGGGTGCGTGCTTGCACGCACCATGAGGGGGGGTGTGCGGGAAAAGGTGCGTGCAAGCACGCACCCTACGGCCCTTACCCCAACTCCTTCAAGATCCCCGCCGTCCCGGGCATCCGCTTCAGGCTCGCCTCGATCCGCTCGCGCCAGCGGGGGCCGCGCGACAGCGCATCCTCATAGGCCTCGGCCAGGTCGTCGGGGCGGTCCTGGGCCAGGGCCTCGATCAGGAAGGCCGCCTGGCCGCGGTCCTTGCGGGATTTCAGCTGCTCCGGCCCGCCCCGGCGGCGGTCGGCGACGATCAGCTTGTGGATGGCGAAACGCTCGGGGCGCGGGATCTGGACCAGCACGCCAGCCCGATAAAGCGCGACCGCGTGGATCGGCTCGGCGATCAGGTAGTTGAGGTAGTTCAGCGCCTGCGCGCTGACCCCCAGGGCGGGCAGGGGTTTCACCCGTTCGTCGCCAAAGGCGGGCGTCAGGAACTCGACCATGGCCTGCCCCCGGTTCTGCCGCCATTTCCAGACCTGCCGGTCGCCCAGGCCGGGCACCGGGTCGAAGGTCAGCGCCCTGAGGATGTCGCCGGGGTTTTCCTCGACCTGGTCGCCCAGGGCCACGGACAGGCGTTCAAAGCTGGCAAAGTCGATGTCGCCGGTCTGGGCCAGTTCGTCGGAATCGAAGCGGATGCCCAGCTCGCCCTGATACAGCGCATAGGCCGCCGTGCCTACCAGGGTGCCGCCCAGCCGGAACACGCCCGCCCGCGCGAAGGCCGCCAGCATCGACCCGGTGTCCCGGTCGGTCGCGATGAAGCCCTCGGCCCGCAGGGTGCGCGCCAGGCGGGACATGGTCTTGCGCCGCGCCTCGGCATCCGCGCGCAGGTCCTGGGCGCGGGCCAGGCGGGCGCGCAACTCGGGCGTGCCCTCGCCCAGGTAGCGGCTTTTCATCGCGGTCCCCAGGCGGAAGCGGTCGTAGAGATAGGTCCGGCCGCCGCGCCGCCGCTCCTCGACGCTGCCCAGAAGGGTGGATGCGGCGTCGTCCAGATGCAGCCGCAGCAGATCCTGGTAGGCGACCTGGGCCGCGCGAGAGTGGGAAGGAAGGACCATGTGCATCAAATATCATTTTGCTGCACACAGGCGCAAGTGTGCAGCAAGGATATCTTTGCTGCATATGGCCTAGCTTTCGAACCCCCGCCGCGCCAGCACCAGCGGGTCGAAGCGCGGCGCCTCGGCGCGCCGCCGGTCCGGCTCGGCCTCGGTCAGCGCCACGGCGGGGGCCAGCTTCGCCTTCGCCTCGACCGCAAGCTGCTGATAGACGCCGGTGCCCTGTCGCTTCCAGGCGATCTCGTCCGCCGAGAGTTCCCGCACGACCTTCGCGGGCGATCCGACCGCGAGGCTGTTCGGCGGGATCCGCGCGCCGGATTTCACGAAGGCCATGGCGGCGATGATGGTGTTCTCGCCCACCACCGCCTCGTCCATGACCACGGCGTTCATGCCGACCAGGACGTTGCGGCCGATATGGCAGCCGTGCAGGACGGCGCCGTGGCCGATATGGCCCAGTTCCTCGACCACGACATCCTTGCCGGGGAAGGAATGGACCACGCAGGTTTCCTGCACGTTCGACCCCGCGTGCAGGACGATCCGTCCGAAATCGCCGCGCAGCACGGCGCAGGGGCCGACATAGACGCCCGGCCCCACGATCACGTCGCCGATCACCACGGCTTCGGGGTGGACGAAGGCCGCGGGGTCGATCACCGGCACGATGCCGTCCCAGGAATAGACCTTCGCCATCATGCCACCGGGGGCCATGTCTTCGCGACCATGGTCAGCACGTCGTATTGCGCGACCACGGCGCCGTTCTGGTTCGTGACCTGGCAGTCCCAGCGGACTTCCCCGTGGCCGGCGTTTTCGCGCGGGTTGATTTCCTTGCAGGTCAGGCGGACTTGCAGCGTGTCGCCGAAATAGACCGGAGTCAGGAAGCGCAGGTTGTCCACGCCATAGTTCGCCAGAACGGGGCCGGGATTGGGTTCCACGAACAGGCCTGCGGCGAAGCTGGCGATCAGATAGCCATGGGCCACGCGGTCGTCGAAGAAGGGGTTGGCCTTGGCCGCCGCGCTGTCCATGTGGGCATAGAAGGTGTCGCCGGTGAAATGGGCGAAATGCTCCACATCCTCTTGCGTCACCTGACGCGCCGCTGTGACCAGTTGGTCGCCGATGCGCAACTCGGCCAGAGACTTGCGGAAGGGGTGTTCCCCCTGCTGCGTATCCGCCCCCTCGATCCAGCGGCCCGTGACCGCCGACAGCAGGCGGGGCGTGCCCTGGACGGCGGTGCGCTGCATGAAGTGTTTCACGCCACGGATGCCGCCCATCTCCTCGCCCCCGCCCGCGCGGCCCGGCCCGCCATGGACCAGCGGCGCAAGCGGAGAGCCATGCCCGGTCGAGGACTTGGCCGAGGCGCGGTTGCCGATCAGCACCCGGCCGTGGAAAGGGGCCACGCCCAGGACCACGCGTTCGGCCACGTCCTTGTCGTCGGTGAAGACCGAGGACACCAGCGATCCACGCCCGCGCGCGGCAAGCGCCACGGCCTCCTCCAGGTCTTCATAGGCCATGACGGTGGACACCGGGCCGAAGGCCTCGCAGTCATGGACCGGGGCGGCGTCAAACGGCTTGTCCGCATAAAGCAGGACCGGGTTCAGGAACGCGCCCTTCTCGGCATCGCCCGATCCCACGCGCACGTCGTCGGGATTGCCCGCCACGATCTCGGCCACCGCCTGCAATTCGCGGATGCGCGCGCGGACCTCGTCCCGCTGGCCGAGGCTTGCCAGCGGACCCATGCGGGTGCCCTCATCCCCCGGCAGGCCAAGCGCGGCCTTGTCCAGACGGTCGCGCAGGGCGGCGATCAGGGCGTCGACCTGCCCGCGCGGGGCGATGACGCGGCGGATGGCGGTGCATTTCTGGCCCGCCTTGCTGGTCATCTCGCGCGCGACTTCACGCACGAACAGGTCGAACTCGGGCGTGCCCGCAACCGCGTCGGGGCCGAGGATGGTGGCGTTCAGGCTGTCGGCCTCCATCGTGAAGCGGACGGAATGGTTGACGATCGCCGGATGCGTCTTCAGCTTGCGGCCCGTATGCGCCGATCCGGTGAAGGTCACGGCGTCCTGTTCGGTGACGTGGTCCAGCAGGTCGCCCACCGATCCGCAGACCAGTTGCAGCGCGCCTTCAGGCAGGATGCCGGTGTCCACGATGCGGCGCACCACCAGTTCGGTCAGATAGGCGGTCTGGCTGGCGGGTTTCACCAGGCAGGGGACGCCCGCCAGCAGGGTGGGCGCGATCTTTTCCAGCATTCCCCAGACGGGAAAGTTGAAGGCGTTGATGTGGATCGCCACGCCATGCAGCGGCGTCAGGATATGCTGGGCGCTGAAGCTGTTGTCCTTGGACAGCGGCTCCACGTCCCCATCGGTCAGGACGCGGGTGTTGGGCAGTTCGCGCCGGCCCTTCGATGCGAAGGTCAGCATGGTGCCGATGCCGCCCTCGATATCCACCCAGCCATCCGCGCGGGTCGCGCCCGTGTGCAGGCTCTCGGTGTAGAAGTCTTCCTTTTGCGCCATCAGCGCCAGGCCAAGCGCCTTCAGCATCCCCGCGCGTTCGTGGAAGGTCATGGCCCGCAGCCTGGGCCCGGCCGTGGCGCGCCCGTAATCAAGCGCCGCCCTGAAATCCAGGCCGGTCGAATCGATGGTGGCGACCGGATCGCCGGTGGCGGCGTCCAGCAGGGTCTGCCCTTCCTTTGCGCCGGGCACCCATTCCCCGCAGACAAAGCTTTCCAGGCGGCGCGGGGCGCGGGGCATGATGGTCATGGCAGTTCCTTTTTCGTCAATCGCGCGGGGGTCACAGACCCAATGCGCCCAGATGGTCGCGGGCCAGCGTTTCCCAGCGGGCCAGCAGCGTTTCGTTCGGGGTATGGCGGATGCCGAACCGCGCCTGCGTGTCGTAGCGGGCCGACTTCGCCACCCCGAAGCCCGCAGCCACGCGCGGCCGCCAATAGGCAAGGCTGGCATGCGCCTCGGCCCGGCCCTTGCCGGTTTCCACAATGCGGCCCAGACCTTCCAGGCCCAGTTCGGCATGGCGGGCCTCTCGCGGGGCGATCTCGCGGAAAACCTCGGCCAGGGGGGCGTAGGAGATGCGGGTCAACTCCTGCATCTGCACGCCGGTCGCGAGGCCTTGCAGCACGTTCATCACCACGGCGTCCGTCCAGCCGGTGATCGGATAGTGGAACACCGACAGCCGCATGTCGCCTTCGCGCCGCGCCGTGCCCAGGTCGCTGTCGCGGGGAACGCGGGCGGCCCAGTCGTGCTGGGTCTGGTAACGGCGGGTATCGGTGCCGAAATCGCCCATCACCGCCAGCACGCGCTCGGCATGGTCGGCCTTTTCCAGCGTGATCCGGCTGGCCGCGATGCGTTCGCGGATGCCGGGGGCGAAGTTGATGGACGAGGCAAAGCCCGCCGATGCCGCCAGTTCGCTGTCCACGAAGGACGACATCAGCCGCATCAATTCGCCCCGGTAACGGGCGGGCACGTTGCCGGGCGCGGTCAGCACGCCGCCCTGGGCCAGATAATCCTCGATGTTCATCGTGTCGTTCATGGCGCCCTCATTCGTCATAGGTGACGACCACGCGGTCGGTCAGCGGATAGGACTGGCAGGACAGGACGTAACCCGCGCGGACCTCGTAGTCTTCCAGCGCGTGGTTCACGGCCATTTCGACCTCGCCTTCCAGCACCTTGCAGCGGCAGGTGGAACAGACGCCCGCCTTGCAGGAATAGGGCGCGTCCAGGTTGGCGGCGATTGCGGCGTCCAGGATGGTCTGGCCCTCGCGCGGCATGGCAAAGCTGCGGGTGGCGCCGTCCAGCGTGACGGTGGCCTGGGTGCCTTCGCCCGCCTCGGTCGCCTTGGACACCGGGCGGGCCTTGGCGCGGCCCGGCTGGCTTGACGCGAAGAGCTCGAACCGGATCTGGTCGTCGCGCAGGCCATGGTCGCGCAGGGATTGCGCCACGGTCAGCATCATCGGCTCGGGTCCGCAGATGAAGGCGGCGTCCACCGATTTCGCGTCGATCCAGCGGTCGAACAGCTGGGTCATCTTGGCGGCGTCGATGCGGCCGGTGAACAGGTCGATCTCCTGCGCCTCGGACTCCAGCACATGCAGGACCGAGAAGCGGCCGAGATAGAGGTTCTTCAGATCTTCAAGCTCCTCTCGGAACATGATGCTGCTGATCTGGCGGTTGGCATAGACCAGGGTGAAGCGCGATTTCGGTTCGCGCCGCAGCACGGTCTTGACGATCGACAGGACCGGCGTGATCCCCGACCCGGCGGCGAAACCGACGTAGTGGCGCGCGGTTTCGGGGTCCAGCGGCAGGGAAAACTTGCCCATCGGCGGCATCGCCTCGATCTCATCGCCCGGGGCCAGGTTCTCGTTGGCCCAGGTGGAAAAGGCCCCGCCATCGACGCGCTTGATGCCCACCTGCAGGCAGCCGTCATCGACGCCCGCGCAGATGGAATAGGACCGGCGCAACTCCTCTCCGTCGAAGTCGCGGCGGAAGGTCAGGTATTGGCCCTGGGTGAAATCGAACAGCGCGCGGTCTTCCTCGCGCGGGGCCAGCGTCACCACGACCGCATCGCGGGTTTCGCGGCGCACATCGGTGACCTTCAGGGGCAGAAAGCGTGCCATCGGGGTGTCTTTCCTTGGGCGTGCAGTCAGATGCACTTGAAATAGTCGAAGGGTTCCAGGCAGTCGGCGCAGCGATAGCTGGCCTTGCAGGGGGTCGAGCCGAACTGGCTGACCTTTTGCGTATGGGTCGATCCGCAGCGGGGGCACTGGATGGTCAGGTTGTTGCCCATCAGCCGCGACACGCGCCCCGCCAGCACCCCGTCCGCCGCCGTGCCGTCCACCGGGGGCGCGATGCCATAGGCGCGCAGCTTTTCGCGCCCCTCGGGCGTGATCCAGTCGGTCGTCCAGGCGGGGGAAAGCTGGCGCTTCAGGTCAAGCTTCTGAATCCCGTGGGCGCGCAGCGCGGCCTCGATGTCCAGGTTGATGACGCTGGTCGCGGGACAGCCGGAATAGGTGGGCGTCACCGTCACGACCAGCGTGTCGCCCTGCCATTCCACGTCGCGGATGATGCCCAGGTCGGTCAGGCTGATGACCGGGATTTCCGGGTCCGGCACCTGCGACAGCCATTCCCAGATCTGGTCGGTTGGGGGCAGCGTGGTGACGGACATGGCATCACCACCTGGCGCCGGGATAAGCGCGCTGCAGGAACTGCATCTCGGCCAGGATATAGCCCAGGTGTTCGGTGTGGATGCCTTTTTTGCCGCCCTTGTGTTGCCAGGCGCCGGTGGGGGCGGTCAAGGTGGCCTCCTCCAGCACCGCCGCGACGGTCTTGTCCCAGGCCGGTTGCAGAGAGGACGGCAGCGGCGCGATCCCGGCATCGGCCATGGCCTGGTCCACGGCATCGTCCACGAACATCTCGCCCGTATAGGACCACAGCTTCGTCAGCGCGGCCTGCATCCGGGCGCGGCTTTCGTCCGTGCCGTCGCCCAGCCGGATCACCAGGTCGGCGGACCGTTCCAGGTGATAGGCGACCTCCTTTTCCGCCTTGGCGGCGATGTCGGCCACGCGGCTGTCGGACGACGTTTTCAGCGCCCGCAGCATCTCGATATGGAAGGCGTCGAACAGGAACTGGCGCATCAGGGTCACGCCGAAATCGCCGTTGGGCAGTTCCACCAGCAGCAGGTTGCGGAAGGCCCCCGCGTCGCGCAGATAAGCCAGCGCGTCGGCGTCGCGGCCCTTGCCCTCAACCTCGGCGGCAAGGCCCAGCCACAACTGGCATTGTCCGATCAGGTCAAGCGCCTGGTTGGCCAGCGCGATGTCTTCCTCAAGCGCGGGGGAATGGCCGCACCATTCGGACACGCGGTGCCCCAGGATCAGGGCATTGTCGCCCATCCGCTGCAGGAACTCCACGAATTCGGGCTGCCCGGCATCGGGAGCGGGCACCGCCACATGGCCGCTCTCAGTCAGGGCCTGACCGGCAAGCGCGGTCAGGTTCGGGGTGGTCATGTCGGGAAGGGACGGCATCACATGTGCCCCACTTCGTCGGGGATGTCGAAAAAGGTCGGGTGGCGATAGACCTTGCTGTTGGACGGATCGAACAGCGGCCCCTTTTCCGAAGGCGAGGACGCGGTGATGTCATTGGCCTTGACGACCCAGATCGACACGCCCTCGTTGCGGCGGGTGTACACGTCGCGGGCGTTGCGGATCGCCATTTCGGCGTCGGGCGCGTGCAGGCTGCCGACATGGCGGTGGTTCAGGCCGTGCTGGCCCCGGATGAAGATTTCCCAAAGCGGCCATTCGCTGGACATGATGGCTCCTCCCATGAAAGCGGGTTGTGGCTGGGGCGCGGGGGCGCGTCCCTATTCGGCGGCGAGGCGGGCGGCGCGGGCGCGATCCTCGGCCTTGGCGGCGTGCGCCATCAGGCCGTCGCGGAACCATGCGCCGTCCTCCCAAGCCTTGACGCGGGCGCCAAGCCGTTCGGCGTTGCAGGGACCGTTCCCGGCGATCACCGCGAAGAACTCGGACCAATCCGGCTCGCTGAAGTCATAGCCGCCCTTCTCCTCGTTCCACTTCAGGTCCGGGTCGGGGATGGTCAGGCCCAGGTATTCGGCCTGCGGAACGGTCTGGTCCACGAACTTCTGGCGCAACTCGTCGTTCGTGTTCATCTTGATCTTCCACGCCATCGACTGCGCGGAATGGACCGAATCCTTGTCCGACGGCCCGAACATCATCAGCGACGGATACCAGAAGCGGTTCAGCGCGTCCTGCGCCATCGCCTTCTGTTCCGGGGTGCCCGCGCACATCTTCATCATGATGTCATAGCCCTGCCGCTGGTGGAACGACTCCTCCTTGCAGATGCGGATCATCGCGCGGGAATAGGGGCCGTATGACGTGCGCTGCAACGGCACCTGGTTCATGATCGCCGCGCCATCGACCAGCCAGCCGACCGCGCCCATGTCGGCCCAGGTCAGGGTGGGATAGTTGAAGATCGACGAATACTTCATGTTGCCGCTGTGCAGCTTTTCCAGCAGTTCGTCGCGGCTGACGCCCAGGGTTTCGGCGGCGCAATACAGGTAAAGGCCGTGGCCCGCCTCGTCCTGGACCTTGGCCAGCAGGATCGCCTTGCGTTCCAGCGTGGGGGCGCGGGTGATCCAGTTGCCTTCGGGAAGCTGGCCCACGATTTCGGAATGGGCGTGCTGGCCGATCTGGCGGATCAGCGTCTTGCGATAGCCCTCGGGCATCCATTCCTTGGGCTCGATCTTTTCGCCCCGGTCGATGCGGTCCTGGAAGGCGAGTTCCTCGGGCGTCATTTCCTCGCGCGATTTCGAACCTTCGGACTTGACCATCTGTGCATACATGACAATTCCCCCTCAGACGCGTTCGATGATGATGGCGATGCCCTGGCCCACGCCCACGCACATGGTGCAAAGGGCATAGCGTCCGCCCGTGCGGATCAGCTGGTACATCGCGGTGGTGACAAGGCGCGCCCCGGACATGCCCAGCGGATGGCCGATGGCGATGGCCCCGCCATTCGGGTTCACGCGCGGATCGTCGTCGGCAATCCCCAGGTCACGAAGCACGGCCAACCCCTGAGCGGCAAAGGCTTCGTTCAATTCTATCACATCCATCTGGTCCAGCGACATCCCTGCGCGGGCCAGAACCCTGCGCACGGCGGGCACCGGGCCGATGCCCATGATACGCGGTTCCACGCCCGCCGCCGCCATGGCGATGATGCGCGCCTTGGGCGTCAGCCCTTGCGCCTTGGCCGCGTCCCCGGACAGGATCGCCAAGGCCGCCGCGCCGTCGTTCACGCCCGATGCGTTGCCCGCCGTCACCGTCAGGTCGGGACCGTTCACGCCCTTGAGCTTCGCCAGCGTTTCAACGGTCGTGCCGGGGCGGGGATGTTCGTCGGTGTCCACCGTGACATGGTCGCCCTTTTTCTGGGGCACATGCACGGGGATGATCTCGTCCCGGAAAACGCCCGCCGCCTGCGCGGCAGCCCAGCGGTCCTGAGACCGCGCGGCAAAGGCGTCCTGGTCGGCGCGGCTGATGCCGTATTGGGCGGCCACGTTGTCGGCGGTTTCGGGCATGGAATCCGTGCCATAGGCCTTGCGCAGTGCATGGTTCGGGAAGCGCCAGCCGATGGTGGTGTCATAGACGGCGTTCGCCCGTGCGAAGGCGGTTTCCGCCTTGGGCATCACGAAGGGCGCGCGGGTCATGCTTTCCACGCCGCCCGCCACCACGAAATCGCAATCGCCCGCCCGGATCGCCCGCGCCGCCATGCCGATGGCGTCCATGCCCGAGCCACACAGCCGGTTCACGGTGGTCCCCGGCACGCCGATCGGCATCCCGGCCAGAAGCACGGCCATGCGGGCGACGTTGCGGTTATCCTCGCCCGCCTGGTTGGCGCAGCCCAGGATCACGTCGTCCACGGCGGACCAGTCCACATCGGGGTTGCGCGCCATCAGCGCCTGCAACGGGATTGCCGCCAGATCGTCGGCGCGGATCGTGGCAAGCGCCCCGCCGTAACGGCCGACCGGCGTGCGGATCGCGTCGCAGATGAAGGCTTCGGACATGCAAGACCCCCCAGAGATTTCCAGATGACGCCGGTGATTCTCCCAATTCACCGACCGCTCGGTCAGCTTATAGCAGGCCACACATTACATCGCCAAGGAAAATGTGCATGGCTCTGTAATGTTTCAAGCCAGGGCCTTCAGCCGCGCCTCGGTCCGGGGGGTGGCCTGGGGCAGGGGGCCGTCCTCGCCCTCCATCACACGGGCGACATGGCCTTCGGCCAGGGGGGTCAGCGCGGCATAAAGGCTGCGGAACAGGGCCTGCGCCTCGGTTCCCGGCCAGTCGGGGGGCAGGGCCTCGGGCGGCAGGCCGGGGTCGCGCAGCAGCACGCCCCGATACAGATGCACCAGCAGCAGCCGGGCGATCAGCGCGTCCTCGGGCGACAGGGTTGCGCCCACCAGCGGGCCGAAGCGGTCCAGGACGGTCTGGTAGCCCCGGGCAAGCGCCGCCAGATCCCAGAACCGCGCCAGGTCGGGCAGCCGGTCCAGCCCCCCCACCGGAACCGCGCGCAACGCCAGCCCGTCTGTTGCCGGCAGATCGCCCCGCGCCGGGCAGATCCACAGGTCGCCCCCCATCCGGGCCATGCGGTGACGGCGGGCCAGATCCTCGGGCAGGTCGGGATCCAGCACCACCAGCCAGTCGCCCGAGGCGTGGGGCCGCGCATAAAGCAGCCGCGCGGCCTGGGCGAATTCCGCGCGGGCGGCGGGGGCCAGGCGGTAAAAGCTGCGCCGCCCGGAACGCTCGCCTTCCAGCCGCCCGCCCGCCACCAGGCGGGACACGGCGGTGCGCACCAGGTTTTCGCTGATGCCGATGCGCGCGCAGATCGCGATCAGGCTGCCGATCCACAGGACTTCGCCGCGCGGCACCACCACGTCGCCATAAACGGTGACGATGAAGGATCCGGCGGTGACCGGAAGATCGGCCGTCAGGCGCTGGATCAGGGGTGTGGGGGTCATTGCGGGTCCGGGCGTCGTTGGGGCCCCCACGCCTAAGGGAAAACCGCTTGTCCCATCAAGGGCATCCTGCGCCGGGCCAGCGAAACGGCGGCAGGAACGCGCCCTGCCGCCTGACGTCATGCCGCGCCGGATGGCTCAGCGGCCGCCCTTGGTCCTGGGGTCATGGGTGTGGTGGCTGTCGCGCACCCCGCCCCCGCCCGAGACATCCGAATCCGGGCCGTTGGTCGGCTCGCCGGGGGCGGGGCCCCGGTTCTCGGTCGGATCGGGCAGGTCGGGGCGCTGGTGGCTGCTGCCGGGGCCGCCGTGATGGCGGTTGGCGGCATCGGTTTTCTTCGACGTGGACATCGGTTACCTGTCCTGCTGGTGGCCTTGGTTGGTGGTGTTCTGCTTGATGTTGCCCTGCCGCCCCTGCTGGTCCAGGTTGCGCTGGCGGGGATCGGGGATGGCGTCATCCGTCGATATGCCCCCCTTGGCGGGGTCGCCCGGGCCTTTGGTGCTGCGGTTCGCCGGGGGGACGGGTGGAAGTCGCTGGGCCATGATGCTTCTCCTCTAGGTCGGGGTTAACCCGCCCGGGGCGCATTTTGTTTCACGGGCGGGCCGGAACCCTGTCCCCCGGCGCGGGTTCGACGCTAGCCCCCGGCCCGGATGCCGCATCGGGGCCGGTCCATGACAGGAAAAGGAAAACGCCATGACCATTCTTGCCGTCGGCGCCCAAGCCGCCGACCAGCCGCTGGACCGCATGGAGATCACCCGCCGCGACGTGGGCCCCCATGACGTGCGGATCGAGATCATCTATTGCGGCATCTGCCATTCCGACCTGCACCAGGTCCGCAGCGAATGGGCGGGCACGCTTTACCCCTGCGTGCCGGGGCACGAGATCGTGGGCCGCGTTGCCGCCGTGGGCGGCCATGTGACCGGCCACAAGGTCGGCGACCTGGTGGGCGTCGGCTGCATCGTGGACAGTTGCGGGCATTGCCCCGATTGCGACGCGGGGCTTGAGAATTACTGCGACGGCATGGTCGGCACCTACAACGGCCCGACCCCCGACGCGCCGGGCCATACGCTAGGCGGCTATTCGCAACAGATCGTGGTCCACGAACGCTATGTCTTGAAGATCACCCACCCCGAGGACCAGCTTGCCGCCGTGGCCCCGCTGCTGTGCGCGGGGATCACCACCTGGTCGCCGCTGCGCCACTGGGGCGCGGGGCCGGGCAGGAAGGTGGGCGTGGTGGGCATCGGCGGCCTGGGCCACATGGGCGTGAAGCTGGCGCACGCCATGGGCGCGCATGTGGTGGCCTTCACGACCTCGGCCAGCAAGATCGCCGACGCCAGGGCGCTTGGCGCGGACGAGGTGGTGGTGTCGCGCAACCCCGAGGAGATGGCGGCCCATGCGCAAAGCTTCGACCTGATCCTGAACACGGTCGCAGCCCCCCATGACCTGGACGCCTTCCTGGTGCTGCTCAAGCGCGACGGCACCATGGTTCTGGTGGGCGCGCCCGCCACCCCGCATCCCTCGCCCAATGTGTTCAACCTGATCATGCGCCGCCGCAGCCTGGCCGGATCCATGATCGGCGGCATCCCCGAGACGCAGGAGATGCTGGATTTCTGCGCCAAGCACGGCATCACCGCCGATATCGAGATGATCCGCGCCGATCAGATCGAGGACGCCTATGAACGGATGCTGAAGGGCGACGTGAAATACCGCTTTGTCATGGACATCGCCACCATGGCGGGCTGACGCGCGTCATTCCTGAGCGCGCAGCACCCTGGCCGGGCGGGCCGACAGCGGGCGCAGCGCGAAGACCAGGCCCGCCGCCAGGGTCGCCCCGATCCCGCCCGCGATGATCGTCAGGGCCGATCCGGGGGCGGGGCGATAGTCCATCTCCATCACCTGCGTCAGGATCGCCCAGGACGACAGGGCGGCCACAAGAACCGCGACCAGCCCCGCCGCCGCGCCCATCAGCACCGACCGCAGCGCAAAGCTGGCCAGCACCCGGCCGCGCGTCGCGCCCAGGGTCTTCAGCACCGCCGCCTCGAAGACGCGGGGGCCTTCGCCCGCCGCCGCCGCGCCGATCAGCACGGCAAAGCCGGTCGCCAGCGTCGCCATCGCCGCCATCGCCGTGGCGGAAGCCAGCGCCGCCATCGCCTCGGCCACCCGTTCCGCCACCTCGCGCACGCTGACGGCGGTGATGTTGGGATAGGCGTTCGAGATGGCGCGCCCGATGCGCCCCTCGGCCCCCCGCTCGGCATGGACGGTGGCGATATGGGTATGGGGCGCGGCCCCAAGGCTGGCCGCGTCGAAGATCATGACAAAGCCGATCCCGCCGCTGCGGAAATCCAGCTGCCGGAAATTCGCCACGGTGGCGGTGATGTCGCGCCCCAGGATGTTGACGGTGATGCGGTCGCCCAGGGTCAGGCCCAGTTCGGCGGCCTCGGTGGCGCCAAAGCTGACCAGCGGCGGGCCGGTGTAGTCGTCGGCCCACCAGTCGCCCGCCGTCAGCGCCGTGCCGGGCGGCGGGGCGGCGGCGAAGCTGACGCCCCGGTCCCCGCGCAGCACCCAGTGGTCGCCCCATTCGCGCGCCGGGATGTCGTTGATCGCCGTGATGATCCCGCGCAGGGATGGCGCGGTCTCGACCTCATGCGCGCCGGGATCGGCGGCCAGCCGGTCCAGGAAGCCCTCCAACTGGTCGGGCTGGATGTCGATGAAGAAGAAGGAGGGCGCGCGGTCCGGCATCTCGGTGGCGATGGCGCGGCGCAGGTTGGCGTCGATCTGCCCGACGGTCGCCAGCACCGTCAGGCCAAGGCCCAGCGACAGCACCACCGCCGTCGCCCCTTCCTGCGGGCTGCCCACCGCGCCGAAGGCCAGCCGCAGCGCCGTGCGCCCGCGCAACAGCGGATGGCGCGCCAGCCGCCGCGCCAGGGCGCGCAACTCCC
>NZ_JAFLRK010000028.1 GCF_017315735.1 Paracoccus shandongensis | reverse complement strand
CCGTGGCCACCAGCGCCGCGACCGATCCGCCGCGCCCCGCCACGCGCCAGCCCGCCTGGGCCAGGTGCCGCGCGGCGCAGACCGACCGCAGGGCCGCGCCCGTCCCCCACAGCATCGGCGCGCGGAAATCGGCCAACAGCAGGATGGTGTCGTCGCGATCCTCGTGCAGGCTGCGGATATGGGGGTGGCCGGTGCGCGCGGTCGCCGCCGGATCAAGGCGGCGCACGTCGTCGCCCGCGACATAGGCTCGGATTTCGCGCAGGTCCATGCCCGCGCCGGGCGTGCGCGCGGGAACGGCGCCCGCCCGGCGGGTCAGGGGCCGGTGGCGCAGCTTGCCCGCCGCCCCGTCGCGCAGGGCCAGCAATTCGGCGGCAGTCAGGCGGATGCCGGGCGCGTCGGGCAGGCGGGCGGGCCAGGCTACCACGGGCGCACCTGGGCCAGGATCTCGGCCACCAGGCTGCGGGCGGTGCGGCCTTCGCCGCTGGCCGACCAGGCGGGGATCAGGCGGTGCGACAGGGCGTCGGCGGCCAGGGCTTCGGCGTCCTCGGGCAACCCATGGTCGCGGCCGTGCAGCCAGGCCCGCGCGCGGACGCCGGCGGCCAAGGCCAGCGTGCCGCGCGGGGACACCGGATGTTCTACCCATTCCGCCACCGCGCCCCCGGGCCGGGTCGCCATGACCAGCCGGACGATGAAATCCTTGAGCGCGGGGGCCAGGTGGATCCGCGCCACCTCGGCCCGGGCTTTCGCAAGGTCGGCGGCGGTGACGGCGGTGCCGCGCGGCGGCGGGGGCGAGACCGCCTCGGCCTCGACCAGATCGAGGATGGCGCGCTCGGCCTCGGCCCCCGGCAGATCCAGGCGCAGGTGCAGAAGGAAGCGGTCCAGCTGCGCCTCGGGCAGGGGAAAGGTGCCCTCGTGTTCGATGGGGTTCTGGGTCGCCACGACCATGAAGGGGTCGGGCAAGGGCCGCGTCGTGCCGCCGGTCGTGACCTGGCCTTCGGCCATCGCCTCCAGCAGGGCGGATTGCACCTTGGGGGGCGCGCGGTTGATCTCGTCCACCAGCACGAGGCTGTGGAAGATCGGGCCGGGGATGAAGTCGAAGCCGCCGGTTTCCGGGCGGAACACCTGCGTGCCCGTCAGGTCCGAGGGCAAGAGGTCGGGCGTGCACTGGATGCGCGCGTGGCTGCCCGGCAGATGCGCCGCCAGCGCCTTGACGGCGCGGGTCTTGGCGATGCCCGGAGGGCCTTCGATCAGGACGTGCCCGCCCGCCAGCAGGGCGATCAGCAACCGTTCGACCAGGACGTGGTGGCCGATCAGCGTCGCGCCGATCTCGGCCCCCAGGCGGCGGACGGCATGGGCCTGTTCTGTGGCCGCTTCGCTGTGATCGTCCATCGCATCCTCCCCCGCGTTGAACATGCCTAGTGTGCAACTGCGCGGGATGGCGATCCAGCGCTAAAGGGAAAGTTTGCCTGCCACTTTGGTCTGAAAGCCCCTAGCGGCGCAGGGCATAGGCCGTCAGCACGACCAGCCCGCCCGCCATGGCGAACCAGGTCAGCGCATAGGACAGGTGGTGGTTGCGGAAGGCCACCACGGTCAGGCCGCCGATGGGCTGGTGCTCGCCCGTCCGGTCGGCGTCGATGAAATAGGGGGCGACCTGGGGCAGGCCCAGGCTGGCGGCGATGGCCTGGGTGTCGCGGGAATACCAGCGGCCTGCGGGGGGATCGTTGGCGCGCAGGAAGGCGCCGCCCGGCTGGGACAGGCGCAGCAGGCCGGTCACGGTCTGCGGACCGGCAGGCAGGGGGCGGTCGTCGCGGCGGTCGGCGGCGACGAAGCCCCGGTTGACCAGCAGCACCCAATCCTGATCGGTGACAAAGGGCGTCATCACCCAGAACCCCGCCCCGCGTTCCGTCACCGCCTGCACCAGCACGTCGCTGTCCGGCGCATACCGCCCCGTCACCGTGACACGGCGGTATTCGGCACCCTCCCCTGTCAGTCCCGCCCAGTCGGCAGGCCCCGGTGCAGGCACCGGCTGGGCCGCGACGCGCGCATCGACCCGGGCGATCAGGTCGGTCTTCCAGGCCAGCCGCTGGACCTGCCAGACGCCAAGCGCGATCAGCACCAGGAACACGGCCCCCGCCGCCGCAAGGGCGGCAAGATGGCGGCGGGCGGTCACGAGCCGAGACCCAGGGCCTCGTGGTTCATCTGCGGCATCATGTTGGTGTTCATGTGATACATGACCCACAGCGACCCGGCCAGGACGATGACCAGGATGACCACCGTGAAGATCAGGGCCATCATGGTCCAGCCCTCGTCGCTGCGGGTGTTCATGTGCAGGAAGAAGACCATGTGGACCAGGATCTGCACCACCGCCAGCCCGACCACCACGGCCGCCGTCAGCAGGCGGCTTTCAAAGCCCCCGCCCATGACCACGGCAAAGGGGATCGCGGTCAGGATCACCGACAGCACGAAGCCCGTCATGTAGGACCGCAGGCTGCCGTGGTCGTGGCCGTCGTCGTGATGGTTGCCATGCGATTCCGCGCGGCGGGTCGCGTGATGCTTGTCGCCTTCGGCCTGGATAGAGGGCATCAGATCATCCCCAGCAGATAGACAAAGGTGAAGACGCCGATCCAGATCACGTCCAGGAAGTGCCAGAACATCGACAAACAGGACAGGCGGCGGCGGTTGGCGGGGATCAGCCCCCGCTGGCGGACCTGGATCATCAGCGTGACCAGCCACAGGCAGCCAAAGGCCACGTGCAGCCCGTGGGTTCCCACCAGCGCGAAGAAGGACGACAGGAAGGCCGACCGCTGCGGGCCCGCGCCCAGGTGGATCAGGTGGTTGAACTCGTAAAGCTCGACCCCCAAAAAGGCCAGGCCGAAGACCAGCGTCACGGCCAGCCAGGCCAGCGTGCCGTTCCTGTTGTTCTTCACCATCGCCAGCATGGCAAAACCGTAGGTGATCGACGACAACAGCAGGAAAGCCGTGTTCAGCGCGACCAGTTCCAGGTCGAACAGATCCTTCGGCCCCGGCCCCGCGGCATAGCTGCCGCCCAGCACCCCGAATGTCGCGAACAGGATCGCGAACATCAGGCAGTCGCTCATCAGATAGACCCAGAAGCCGATGCTGGTGGACGCGCCCTCGTGGTGGTGGTGGGGCTCGGTTTCCCAGAAGGTGCCGGGGGGTGTTTGCGAAACGGTGCTCATGGATCAGGCCCTCGCGCTTGCCAGCTGGCGGTCGCGGGCGGCTTCCGTCGCGCGGACCTCGGCGGCCGGGATGTGGTAGTCGCGCCCGTAGTTGAAGGTGTGGGCGATCGAGGCGATCACCACGCCCGCGAAGGACAGGGCCGCCAGCCACCAGATATACCAGACCAGCGCAAAGCCGCAGATCGTGGCGAAAGCGGCGATGACGACCCCTGCCCCGGTGTTTTTGGGCATGTGAATCGGCAGGTATTCCGCGCGGGGCCTGGTCTGGCCGAACCGCTTCATGTCCCACCAGGTGTCAAGGCCATGGCTTACCGGCGTGAAGGCGAAGTTGTAGGCCGGCGGCGGCGAGGAGGTCGCCCATTCCAGCGTGCGCCCGTTCCAGGGATCGCCGGTCTCGTCCCGCAACTGGTCGCGCCGCATGATCGACACGCCGAACTGGATGAACATCGCGGCGATGCCGATGGCGATCAGCACGGCGCCCAGGGCCGCGATGATGAACCAGATCTGCAGGCCGGGATCGTCGAAGACCCGCATCCGCCGCGTCACGCCCATCAGCCCCAGCACGTAAAGCGGCGCGAAGGCGGTCCAGAAGCCCACCACCCAGAACCAGAAGCTGACCTTGCCCCACCACGGATCCAGCCGGAAGCCGAAGGCCTTGGGCCACCAGTAATAGACCGCCGCGAACAGCCCGAACAGCACGCCGCCGATGATCACGTTGTGGAAATGCGCCACCAGGAACAGCGAATTGTGCAGCACGAAGTCGGCGGGCGGCACGGCCAGCAGCACGCCCGTCATGCCGCCGATCACGAAGGTCAGCATGAAGGCCACGGTCCACATCATCGGCAGCTCGAACCGGATGCGGCTGCGGTACATGGTGAACAGCCAGTTGAAGATCTTGGCCCCCGTGGGAACCGAGATGATCATGGTGGTGATCCCGAAGAACGAGTTGACGGACGCCCCCGAGCCCATCGTGAAGAAGTGGTGCAGCCAGACCAGATAGGACAGGATGGTGATGCAGACCGTCGCATAGACCATCGAGGTGTATCCGAACAGCCGCTTGCCGGTGAAGGTCGCCACGACCTCGGAATAGACGCCGAACAGGGGAAGGATCAGGATATAGACCTCGGGGTGGCCCCAGATCCAGATCAGGTTCACATACATCATGGCGTTGCCGCCAAGGTCGTTGGTGAAGAAGTTGGTGCCGACATAACGGTCCAGCGTCAGCAGCACCAGCGTCGCCGTCAGCACCGGGAAGGACGCCACGATCAGGATGTTGGTGCACAGCGCCGTCCAGGTGAAGATCGGCATCCGCATCATGGTCATGCCGGGCGCGCGCATCTTGATGATCGTCACCAGCAGGTTGATGCCCGACAGCGTGGTCCCCACCCCCGCGACCTGCAGGCCCCAGATATAGTAATCCACGCCGACATAGGGGCTGTAGCCCAGTCCCGACAGCGGCGGAAAGGCCAGCCAGCCGGTCTGCGCGAACTCGCCCACGAACAGCGACATCATGGTCAGCACCGCGCCACCGACCGTCATCCAGAATGAAAAGTTGTTCAGGAACGGGAAGGACACGTCGCGCGCGCCGATCTGCAAGGGCACGACGAAGTTCATCAGCCCCGTGACGAAGGGCATCGCCACGAAGAAGATCATGATGACCCCGTGGGCCGAGAAGATCTGGTCGTAGTGATGGGCGTTCAGATAGCCCTCGGACCCATTGAAGGCGATGGCCTGCTGAAGCCGCATCATGATAGCATCGGCAAAGCCGCGCACGAACATGACCAGGGCCAGCACGATATACATGATGCCGATCTTCTTGTGATCGACGGATGTGAACCATTCGGTCCACAGGTATGACCACAGCCGGTACTTGTGCAGCATCCACAGCATCGCCACGCCGCCGATGGCGACAACGACGCCGGTCGCCCAGACGATCGGATCCTGGGGGATCGCGTGCCAGTCCAGGCGGCCCAGCAGGAAGGTGGTCGGGATTTCGGAAGGAATTGCCATCGTCGGATCCGCCTAGAGGTTCTGGTCCGCGCCGCCGGGCGGCACGGATTGCGTCAGTCGGTTGGGCAGCAGGTTCAGGTCCAGGATGCCCCGGGGCGCGTCCAGCCCCCGCCCGCGCAGGGGCGCCAGGTCGCGCGGCGCGCTGTCCGTGGGGGCGGTGCTGGCCAGCATCTGGTTCAGCTCCTCGACGCTGCAGATGCCGCTGACCTGGAAGGGCGGCAGGCCCAGCACGGGGCGCGCGGTGCCCGGCGCGTCGGCATCGGCAAGCGCCACGTTTGCAATGCCCGGCAGGCCCATCCCGCCCTGGGCGTCCAGGGCCATCATCTCGGCCATGCACATGCGGCCTTCCTCGACGCACATGTTCACGACGCGGCTGAACAATTGCGGATCCACGGGGGCGAAGGCCATGGGCGGCACGTTCTCGCTGGGCTTTTCCAGGTCCAGATAGCGGGCGCGGTCCAGGGTTTCGCCGCTGGCCCGGGCCTGCGCGACCCAGCCGTCAAAGCCCGCCGCGTCCAGCGCATGGGCCTTGAACCGCATCCCCGAGAAACCGGCCCCCGAATAATGCGAGGCAAGCCCCTGGTATTCGCCCGGATGGTTGAAGACGCCGTGCAGCGTGGTCTGCATCCCCGGCATGGCATAGATCATCCCCGCCATCGCCGGGATGTAGAAGGCGTTCATCACCGAGGTCGAGGTCAGCGTGAATTCCACCGGCCTGTCCACCGGCACAGCCAGCTGGTTGACGCTTGCCACGCCCTGCTCGGGATAGATGAACAGCCATTTCCAGTCCAGCGCCACGACCTGCACCTGCAAGGGCTGCTGGTTCGCGACCGGGGTTTCGGCGTCGATGCGGTCCAGCGGGCGATAGGGATCCAGCAGATGCGTGCCGACCCAGGTCAGCGCGCCCAGCGACACGATGATCAGCAGGGGGATGGCCCAGATCACCAGCTCCAGCTTGGTGGAATGGTCCCAATCGGGATCATAGCTGGCCTGCTTGTTCGTGGCCCGATAACGCCAGGCGAAGAACACCGTCAGCGCCATCACCGGAACGATGATGATCAGCATCAGCAGGGTCGATTGCACCAGCAGATCGGCCTGGCGCGCCGCGACATCGCCCGAGGGCGACAGCACCACGGGCTTGCAACCCGCCAGCAGCGGCAAGGGCGCAAGCCAGGAAAGACGTTTGAGATGATGTGCCATGTCGGTAATGACCCCGTTGACCGCGCGAATCGCGCGGCTGTTCAGACGACGACGCCCTGAGATTGCCGTCCAGATAGTCGCCATGACTTAAGTCAAACATAAGACAATTTGTCGCGTATTTATTTCCGCCGTTCTGGTGCAAGGATGCCCGAACCGCGCGAATCCCTGGGGATGTCGCGTGCCCGTTTCATGCTGTCCTGCCCAACCCGGATTGGTTCACGCAATGGCGACATCTGCCGAAACCCCTTCTCGTCACGGCGCCGGCAAGGATGCCGACGACATCCACGTCTCGCCCTCGGACATCGCGGTGGGCGTGGTGATCGGGCGCACGTCGGAGTTCTTCGACTTCTTCGTCTTTGCCATCGCCTCGGTGATCGTCTTCCCGGCGCGGCTGTTTCCCTTCGCGGACCCGCTGACCGGCACGCTTCTGTCCTTTGGGCTGGTTCTGCTGGCCTTTGTTGCGCGGCCCATCGGCACGGCGATCTTCATGCGCATCGACCGCAAGCACGGGCGGGTCGCGAAACTGACGCTGGCGCTGTTCCTGCTGGGCACCTCGACGGTGGCCATGGGGCTGGTGCCGTCCTATGCGGTGCTGGGCGAATGGGCGATCATCGTGATGGCGGCGCTGCGCATCGGCCAGGGCCTGGCCATTGGCGGCAGTTGGGACGGGCTGGCATCCCTGCTGGCGCTGAGCGCGCCCCGGCGCAAGCGCGGCTTCTATGCCATGGTGCCGCAGCTTGGCGCGCCCATCGGGCTGATCGTGGCGGCGCTGCTGTTTTCCTATCTTGTGTCCAACATGTCCGAACAGGACTTCCTGGACTGGGGCTGGCGCTATCCCTTCTTCGTGGCCTTTTCGGTCAACGTGGTGGCGCTGTTCGCGCGGTTGCGCATCATCGCCTCGCCCGAGTTCCAGGAGGCCTTCGAGACGCGCGAGCTGCAACCCACCCGGATCCGCACGGCCTTCCGGTCGGACTGGCGCGCGATCTGGCTGGCCTCCTTCGTGCCGCTGGCCAGCTTTGCGATGTTCCACATGGTCACGGTGTTCCCGCTGTCCTGGGTGTATCTTTACACCGATGAAACCCTGACCTTCTTCCTGAACCTGACGGCAATCAGCGCGGCCTTCGGCCTGGCCTCGGTGCTGCTGTCGGGCTGGCTGTCGGACTGGTTCGGGCGGCGGCGGGTGCTGCTGTGGGGATCGCTTGGCATCGGCGTCTTCAGCCTGCTGGCGCCCCTGCTGCTGCAGGGCGGCAAGACCGGCGTCGCCACCTACATGATCGGGGGCTTCCTGATCCTGGGGATCAGCTTCGGCCTGTCGTCGGGCGCGGTGGCGTCGATGTTCAACAGCCGCAACCGTTACACGGATTCGGCCTTTGCATCCGCCCTTGCCTGGCTGTTCGGCGCAGGGCTGGCGCCGCTGACGGCGCTGTTCCTGTCCACGACCCTGGGCCTGTTCGCGGCGGGGATTTACCTGCTGTCGGGGGCGGTGGCAACGGCGGTGGCGCTGTGGGCCGCGCGGCAGATGGAGTTCCAGAGGCAGGGGTGACCCCTGCCCGAACTTGAAAACCGCCGGTGCGTCCACACCGGCGGTTTTTCCTTACGCGCCCCGCAGCGCCTTGGCCTGCCTGCGCCGCGCGTGCAGCGCGGGTTCGGTATAGCCCGAAGGCTGCGTGGTCCCCGTCAGCACCAGATCGCGCGCGGCCTCGAAGGCGGGGCCGTCGAAGCCGGGGGCCATGGGGATATAGGCCGGATCGCCCGCGTTCTGCGCATCCACCTTCACGGCCATGCGGCGCAGCGCGTCCTCGACCTGGTCGGGGGTGATCAGCCGCTGTTCCAGCCAGTTCGCCAGCAATTGCGCGCTGATGCGGCAGGTGGCGCGGTCCTCCATCATCGGCACGTCGTCGATGTCGGGCACCTTGGAGCAGCCGACCCCCTGGTCCACCCAGCGGACCACATAGCCCAGGATCCCCTGCGCGCTGTTGTCCACCTCTCGCAGGATCTGGTCCTGCGGCAGGGGCGCGTCGCCCATCAGCGCCGGGGTCAGCAGGGCGTCCAGGTCGGGGACCGGCTGGCCCGCCAGTTCGTCCTGGCGCGCGGCGACATCGACCCTGTGGTAATGCAGCGCGTGCAGGGTCGCGGCCGTCGGACTGGGCACCCAGGCGGTATTGGCGCCCGATTGCGGATGGGCGATCTTGGCTTGCAGCATTTCCGCCATGGCGTCGGGTTTCGCCCACATGCCCTTGCCGATCTGCGCCCGCCCCCGCAGCCCGCAAGCCAGCCCGATCAGCACGTTGCGGTCCTCATAGGCCTTGAGCCAGCCGGACCGGCGCGTGGCGTCCCGCCCGGCGAAAGCCCCCGCCTGCATCGAGGTGTGGATCTCGTCCCCCGTGCGGTCCAGGAAGCCCGTGTTGATGAAGAACAGCCGGTGGCGCAGCGCGTGGATGGAGGCGGCCAGGTTCGCGCTGGTGCGCCGTTCCTCGTCCATCAGGCCCAGCTTGACGGTGTTGGCGGGCAGGCCCAGGATCTGTTCCACCTTGGTGAAGGTGCGGTCGGCGAAGGCGGCCTCGTCGGGGCCGTGCATCTTGGGCTTCACCACATAGATGGCGCCCACGCGGCTGTTGCGGGGGCCTTCGGTCTTTTTCAGGTCGTGGATGGCGCAGGCGACCGTGACCATGGCGTCCATCAGCCCTTCGGGTGTGTCCTGCCCGTTCAGGCGCACGGCATCGGTGGTCATCAGATGGCCCACGTTGCGCACCAGCAGCAGCGCGCGGCCCGGCAGGGTCAGGGTGCTGCCGTCGGGGCGCGTCACCTGCCGGTCGGGGGCCAGGCGGCGGGTCATGGGCTTGCCGTTCTTCTGGAACGTGTCGGTCAGATCGCCCGTCATCAGCCCCAGCCAGTTGGCATAGACGCCGACCTTGTCGGCGGCATCCACGGCCGCCACGCTGTCCTCGCAATCCTGGATGGCGGTCAGGGCGGCTTCCAGCACGACATCGCGCAGCCCCGAGGGGGAGGCCGCGCCGATCGGGTGGCCGGGGTTGACGACCAGTTCCACATGCAGCCCGTTGTGGCGCAGGACAAAGCCCCTGTCCTGACCCGAGACATGCGTGCCGACATAGGCCGAGGGATCGCGCAGCGTCACCTCGGATCCCCCGACCGTGGCGGTCAAACCGTCTGCATCGGCGCGATAGCCCGACACATCGGCATGGCTGCCACTGGCCAGCGGAAAGGTCTCGTCCAGGAACTGCGCGGCGCGGGCGACAACGGCGTCCCGGCGGGCGGGGTCGATGCCGCCGCCTGCGGGGGGCGGGCCCATCACGTCGGTTCCGTAAAGCGCGTCGTAAAGCGAGCCCCAGCGGGCATTGGCGGCGTTCAGCGCGAAGCGGGCATTGCTGACCGGCACCACAAGCTGCGGCCCCGCGACAAGGGCGATTTCCGGGTCGATGCGGCCATTGTCGATGGCGAAGGGCGCAGGCTCGGGGACCAGATAGCCGATCTCGGTCAGGAAGGCGCGATAGGCTGCCACGTCCCAGGGCTGGTTGCCGCGCGCCTTGTGCCAGGCGTCGATCCGGCCCTGCAGTTCGGCCCGACGGTCCAGCAGGGCGCGGTTCTCGGCCGTGAATTCAGTCAGCAATCCGGCATAGCCCGACCAGAAGCGGTCCGCGTCCACGCCCGTCCCGGGCAGCACGCGGGTTTCCACGAAGGCGGCCAATTCCTCGGCCACGTCAAGGCCATGCCTCTGGGTGTAGCGGGTCCGGGTCATCGTGCTGCTCCTTTGCGACTCGGGCGACGGTATGCCGTCGCACACTGGCAAAGTGCTTACGTCACGCCCCGCGCCTTTCCAAGCCGGAATGAAAAGTTTTTCTGGTCTTCGGAAAAGGCGGCTAGTCCTTTTCCTCGGCCACTACGGCCGCCGTGGCCTGGCGCGCTGCGCCTTCGTCTTCGGCCTCGGCGCCGGCCTCGACGATCTCGCGGGCTTCCTCCTCGTCCTCGTCCTCGATGGCGGGGGGTTCCTCGCCCGCCAGGAAGTTGCCGAACTTTTCCCAGCCGGGGATGTAATCGGCCAGCACCCGCAGCACGACCAGCACCGGCACGGCGATAATCATGCCGATCACCGACCACAGCCAGGCCCACAGCGCGACGGCCAGGAACACCACCACCGTGTTCATCTGCAACCGCCGCGACACGAAATAGGGCGTGATCACCTGCCCTTCGAGCGAGGTCAGCATCATGTAGGTTCCCGCCACCATCATCGGCCAGAAGATGCCCGGCATGACCACCAGGGCCACGATGCCCGACACCGCGACGCCCGTGATCGCGCCCAGATAGGGGATGTAGTTCAGCACAAAGGCGCCGATCCCGAACAGGATCGCGCCGGGCAGGCCCCAGGCGAACATCGCAAGCCCGATCGCCAGCCCGAGGCCCGCATTGATGATGGTGATGGCGCCCAGGTAATTGCCCAGCGAATCCTCGATCTGCCGCAGGGCCAGATAGGCGCTGCGCTTTTCGCCCATGGAATCGAAGCTTTGCACGATCTTGAGATACAGCAGGTCGCCCGAGGCCAGCATGAAGAACAAAAGGAACAGCGTGAAGACCACCTGGCCCGCGATGGCCGGGGTGAACTTCATCACCGCGGTCAGAGGACTGTCGCCGACCTGCTCGACCTTGACGGTGGGCGTTTCCTTGCCGTCCCCGCCGCTGGCCTGGACCTCCTCGATCTGCTGGGCGGCCTGCTGCAATTCCTCGAAGGATTCGCGCAATTCGCTGAACTTCTGTTCCAGCCTGACCTTGATCGTGGGCAGGTTCTGGGCCGCCTGGTTGATCGGGCCGCTGGCGCCCAGGGCGATCAGCGCCGCCGCCACCACAAGGCCCAGGGTCACGACGGTGGCGGTCAGCGCATCGGGGATGCCGCGCCGGCGCGCCAGGCGGCGCAGGGGCGTGAAGACAAAGAACAGCAGCACCGCCAGCGTCACCGGCATCAGGAAATCGCGCCCGGCGGCGATGGCCGCAAAGGCCAGGATCAGGAAGATGCCGATGACGGCCCAGTTGGCCGCGCGCCCGCTGGCGCCGCTGCCTGCCGATCCGAACCGCGGAAAGCTGAACTGCTTGTCGGCCACGCCCTTGCCCCCCGCGTCAACGCCATGGCCCCGAACGCGGACGGCGGCCCGGTCGTTCCGGGCCGCCGCCTGAATGCCTGGACGGGCGGGATCAGATCGGGTGGTCGCCCGCGCTGTCGATCACGCGGGTGGGCAGGCCCATCTGGCCCAGAAGCTCCAGGAAGGGGCGGGCGGGCAGTTCCTCGACATTGGCCATGCGCTTCACGTCCCAGATGCCGCGCGCGACCAGGATGGCGGCGGCGACCGGGGGCACGCCCGCCGTGTAGCTGATGCCCTGGCTGCCGACTTCGTTGAACGCTTCCTTGTGGTCGGCGACGTTGTAGATGAAGACCTCGCCCGGCTTGCCGTCCAGGCTGCCCTTGACCAGATCGCCGATGCAGGTCTTGCCGGTATAGTCGGGGGCAAGGCTGGCCGGGTCGGGCAGCACGGCCTTGACGACCTTCAAGGGCACGACCTCCTGCCCCTCGGCGGTCTTCACCGGCTGTTCGGACAGAAGGCCCAGGTTCTTCAGCACCGTGAAGACATTGATATAGTGGTCGCCGAAGCCCATCCAGAAGCGCACGTCCGCGTCCTTGTATCGGGCGGACAGGCTGTGAACCTCGTCATGGCCCGACAGATAGGCCTTCTGCTTGCCGACGACCGGCAGGTCCCATTCGCGGCCGACCTCGAACATCTGGTTGGTGCGCCATTCGCCGCCCTGCCAGGAATAGACCACGCCGGTGAATTCGCGGAAGTTGATCTCGGGGTCGAAGTTCGTGGCGAACCAGCGGCCATGGGAACCGGCGTTGATGTCCACGATGTCGATGCTGTCGATCTTGTCGAAATATTCATCCTCGGCCAGGCGGGCATAGGCGTTGACCACGCCCGGATCGAAGCCCGCGCCCAGGAGCGCGGTGATCCCGGCCGCCGCCACATCCTCGCGCCGCTTCCATTCGTAATTGCCGTACCAGGGCGGCGTTTCGCAGATCTTCGTCGGATCCTCGTGGATGGCCGTGTCGATATAGGCCGCGCCCGCGCGGATGCAGCCTTCCAGAACGGTCATGTTGATGAAGGCCGTCCCCACGTTGATGACGATCCCTGCGTCCAGCTTGCGGATCAGGGCCTCGACCGCGCCCGCATCCATCGCGTCCAGCGCATGGCTGGTGAAGGGCATCTGGTGGCCCTTGTCGCGCAGGGTCTGGATGATCGCGTCAGCGCGTGCCTGGGTGCGGTTGGCGATGTGCAACTCGCCGAATTCCGCAGCCTGTTGCGCCACCTTGTGCGCCACGACTTGCGCGACGCCACCCGCGCCGATGATGAGGACGTTCTTCTTGGCCAATTCTGGATCCTTTCCGGGGTTGCAGAGAGGGCGCCTCAGGAGAGGCTGGACTTGTAGTCTTCATAGGGAAATTCGCGGACGGTGCGAATGCTGCCGTCGTCTTCCCGAATGGCGATGGCGGGCATGGCGACGCCGTTGAACCAGTTCTTCTTGACCATGGTATAGCCCGCCGCATCCGCGATGCTGATCCGGTCTCCGACCTGCAAGGGCTGCGGAAAGCGCGCATCGCCGAAGATGTCGCCCGCAAGGCAGGTCTTGCCCGCGATCTGGTACTCGTGGTCGCCCGACTGCGGCAGCTTGGCTGTTTCGCGATAGATCAGCAGATCCAGCATATGCGCCTCGATGCTGCTGTCGACGATGGCCACCTGCTTGCCGTTGTCCACGATGTCCAGGACGCTCACCTCCAGCGAGGTGGTGCCGGTGATGCTGGCCTCGCCCGGCTCCAGATAGGCCTGGACGCCGAAACGGTCCTGGAAAGCCTTCAGCCGGTCGGCCAGCCGGTCGATCGGATAGCCTTCGCCGGTGAAATGGATGCCGCCGCCAAGGCTGACCCAGTCGAGGCGCTTCAGGATCGGGCCGAACTCGGTCTCGATCCGGGTCAACTGGCTGTCGAACAGGTCGAAATCGCGGTTTTCGCAGTTGTAGTGGATCATCACCCCGCTGATGCGGTCCATCGCCTGTTCCAGCCGCGACAGGTCCCATTCGCCCAGGCGGCTGAAGGGGCGCGCCGGATCGGCCAGATCGAAGCCGCTGGTGGAAAAGCGCGGGTTCAGGCGCAGCCCGCGCGCGATCCCCGCCGCCTTGTTATCGAAGCGGTCAAGCTGGGACAGGCTGTTGAAGATGATCTTGTCGGCGTAACCCACCGCCTCGTCGATCTCGTGATCGGCCCAGGCGACGGAATAGGCGTGGGTTTCCTTGCCGAACTCCTCGTGTCCCAGGCGCAACTCGAACAGCGACGATGATGTGGTGCCGTCCATGTAGTCGCGCATGAAGTCGAAGACCGACCAGGTGGCAAAGCATTTCAGCGCCAGCAGCGCCTTGGCGCCCGAGGCCTCGCGCAGGCGGGCCACCTGTTCCATGTTGCGGCGAAGCGCAGGCTTGTCGATCAGGTAAAAGGGCGTGGGCATCCCGGCCATGCGAAACCTTTGTCGGTTCAAAGCGAAAGGGCCGATATAGCCACGGCCCCGGCTTTTCGCAAGAAAGCGTGACGCGCGGATGACAGGGGGGCTCAGCCGCCCGCGGCAAAGCGGCGGAATTCGCGCTTCAGCATCTCCAGTTCCGCGCGCAGCTGCGCGACCTCGGCCAGAAGGTCGTCGCCCGCGACCGTTCCCGCGACCAAGGTCAGGCCGCCCAGAACCTGCGCCCCGGCGCTGTCGGGTTCACCCGCCACCAGCAACAGGCCATTGACGCCGTTGTCGATGACCGTGGCGGGCAGATCGGCCCGCACCGACCAGGCGCCCGGCCCCGCATCGCGCAGGGCGGCCCTGGCCACGACCTGACCGCGATGGACCACCGACAGGCTGGCGGGCGCGCTGGCCGCCTGCAATGCGCCGTTCCAGCACCCGGCCACGACGCCATGGCTTTCGAACTTCATCGCCGCCCCCTTCAGGTTTGTGCGCGCGGATGGTGCGACACCACCGCGTCGTTGATGCTGACCGCATTCATGCGCGGCGATTCAAAGATAAGATCCAGCCAGGCCCGCTCGATCGGCCGGTGCGCCAGATCGGCATAGGCCAGGTCGAACTCGGCCCGGCGCACGGCGCCCTGGCCTTCGACCGGATGGCCAAGCTGGCGCAGCATGGTTTCGGTGTTCGGCCCCTGCACTAGGTTGATGCGGGCATAGATCGTGATCGGGCGTTCCGCATCCATCACCGTGTCCAGCAGCAGCACCCGGTCCGAGCCCAGGCCGTCCAGCGCATCGCCCGGCAATTCCAGCGCCAAAGCCAGGAAGCTGCAGGTCGATCCCAGCATCTCGACCCGCAGGCCATAGCTTGCGCCCTGCCCCGTCTGCGGCCGCAGCGACTGGCGCAGGATCAGCGCGCCGTGCCGGCAGTCGTGCCACAAGGCCGCATCCTCGCCCAACCGTTGCCCGTTCGCGGGCGAGGCGATGGCCTGCGGGCTGATCTGGCCCCGCAGCAGGTGCGGGCGCCAGTGCCAGTCCGTGCCGGGGGGCAGGTCGGCGTCCGACACCCCGTCCTTGCGCAGCATCCACGGGTCGGATGCCTGCAGGAACCGCGACAGTTGCCGATGCAGGATCCGCGCCCGTTCGCGCAGTTCGGGATCGACAGGACGCGGCGTGCGGTCCTGCTTGTCAGCCAGGCGGGCCCAATCGATGCGATCCCGATGGCGGCCCAGGATATGCAGCAGTTGCTTGACCATTCAGGGTCCCTTGTGCGTTCCCCGCGTGGATAGACTGCAACCTTGGCGCGAACAATCCCTAGGCGAGCAATTCGTCAAGCCGGGCGGCGGCGGCGAAATCCGCATCCGTCAGCCCGCCCGCGTCATGGGTGGTGAAGGCCACCTCGCAATAGCCCCAGCCAAAGCGCACGTCGGGATGATGGTTCCGCTTGGCGCCCAGCCAGGCCGCCAGGTTCGCCATCTCGACGGCCTTGGCAAAGCCCTTGACGTCGAAGCGCCGGATGATCGCCCGGCCGTCCGGCGACAGGGACCAGCCCCTTAGGGCCGCCAGCCGCGCCGCAATGTCATCCTCGGTCATGCCATCCCCTCACAACAGCGGCGAGGCCAGCGCCAGCAGGTTGTTGCGCAGCCTGCGAAAGATGGACCAGGCGCGGACCTCCTCCAGCGTGATCTCGCGCGAGCGTGCCGCATAGCTGTCCTGGCGGGCGTCCAGTTCCTCGATGAATTCCCGGTCGAAGACAGCCATGTTCACCTCATAGTTCAACTCGAAGCTGCGGCGGTCCAGGTTGGCGCTGCCGACCATGCCCATGCGGCCGTCCACGGTCATGATCTTGGAATGCAGCAAGCCGTCCTGGAACAGCAGGATCCGCGCGCCCGCCGACAAAAGCCCGTAATAGAACCCCTGGCTGGTCGCGCCCACCACAAGGGAATCGTTGCGGGCGGGCAGGATCATCGTCACCTCGACCCCCCGCCGGGCGGCGGCGCGCACGGCGGCGTCCAGCGCCACGTCCGGGACATAATAGGGGGTGGTGATCACCACCCGGTCGCGCGCCGTGTGCAGCATCCCGGCCAGGCAGTCGGAAATCGAACCCTGCCGCCGGTCCGGCCCGGTGGGAATGACCTGCGCGACCTCGCCCGGATCGGCGACGGGGGCCACGGGCAACAGCATGTCGCCCAGATCCTTGCCCGTATAGCTCATCCAGTCGCCCAAAAAGACCGACTGGAACTGCCGCACCACCGGGCCTTCGACCGACATCAGGATATCGACCCAGGGGGCGAAGCGCGGCTTGATGGCGAAGGCCATGTCGGCGCAGTTGCGGCTGCCCGAAAAGGTCACGCGGTTGTCCACCACCAGGATCTTGCGGTGATTGCGCAGATCCAGCCTGCGGAACAGCACGCTGATGAAGGGCAGGCCCCAGGGAAAGGCGGTGACGCATTCGGCCCCCGCCTCCTGCATCTGCGTCCACAAGGGCGACCGCACCAACCCGCGAGAGCCAAGCGCATCGACGATCACCCGGCATTCGACGCCGCGCCTTGCGGCGCGGGCCACGGCCTCGGCCACCTTTTGCCCCGAATGGTCGGCCAGCCAGATGTAGAACAGGACATGGACGTGATCCACGGCCCGGTCGATGGCGTCGATCATGCGGTCGATGGCCTCGTCGCCTTCTTCCAGCAGGTGGATGCGGTTGCCCGACAGCGCGGGCATTCCGCCCACCGCCGCATTGGCCGCCACCACCGGCTGCGCGTAAGGGGGCGGTTCCGCGATCACGGCGGGGTTCGGGACGCGCAGGTTGGTCAGCCGGTCGCGCACATCGGCCATGCGCTGCACCTCGGCCTGGTTCAGCCGCACCTCGCCGAACAGGACATAGGCCAGGATGCCGACCAGGGGCAGCGCCTCGATCACCATGATCCAGGCAAGGCGCACCGAGGGGTCCAGCCGCGGCCGGATCAGCACCCGCGCGATCAGGGCCAGCGTGACCGTCGTATGCAGCATGACGAGGAACGAGGCCCACATGGGGCGCATCATTCCCGCCCGCCGCGGCAATTGCAATTCCCCCCGTCGCGGCCTATTTCGGGGGCTTGAAAACAGCCAAGGGCCGCCGCGCATGAACTGGATCACCAACTATGTCCGCCCGCGCATCAATTCGCTGTTCTCGCGCCGCGAGGTGCCCGAGAACCTGTGGACCAAATGCCCCGAATGCGGCACGATGCTGTTTCACCGCGAACTGTCGGACAACCTGAACGTCTGCACCAGCTGCGACCATCACCTGGCGATCAGCCCGCGCGACCGCTTCGCCGCGCTGTTCGACGGCGGCGCCTTTGTCGAGGTGAAGGTGCCCGAACCCGTCGCCGACCCGCTGCAATTCCGCGACCAGAAGAAATACCCCGACCGCATGAAGGCCGCGCAAAAGGCCACGGGCGAAAAAGAAGCGATGCTGGTGGCCGAGGGCCAGGTCGGCCGCACCCCCATCATCGCCGCCGCCCAGGACTTCAGCTTCATGGGCGGGTCGATGGGCATGTATGTGGGCAATGCCATCATCGCCGCCGCCGAACGGGCGGTAAAGACGAAACGCCCGCTGGTGCTGTTTTCCGCCGCGGGCGGCGCGCGGATGCAGGAAGGCATCCTGTCGCTGATGCAGATGCCCCGCACCACGGTGGCCGTGGAAATGCTGCGCGAGGCGGGCCTGCCCTATATCGTCGTGCTGACCCACCCGACCACCGGGGGCGTGACCGCCAGCTATGCCATGCTGGGCGACATCCAGATCGCGGAACCCAATGCGCTGATCTGCTTCGCCGGTCCCCGCGTGATCGAGCAGACCATCCGTGAGAAACTGCCCGAAGGCTTCCAGCGCGCCGAATACCTGCTGGAACACGGGATGCTGGACCGCGTGACGCATCGCAAGCAGCTGCGCGACGAACTCGTCTCGATCCTGCGCATGATGGGCGGCCTGTCCGCGCCCACCCGCGCCGACCTGCCCGCGCCCGCCGCCCCGCCGGTCCACCCCGAACCCGCGCCCGCCGAATAGGTTTCTTCTTCATCCAAATATCCCGGGGGTCCGGGGGCTGGCCCCCGGCTTGATCTGCCATGAGCCATTCCGACGCCATCCTCGGCCGCCTGATGTCCTTGCATCCCAAGGTCATCGACCTGTCGCTGGACCGGATGCACCGGCTGCTAGCGGCTCTCGGCCACCCTGAACGCCGCATCCCGCCGGTGATCCATATCGCGGGCACCAACGGCAAGGGCAGCACCCAGGCGATGATCCGCGCGGGGCTTGAGGCGGGGGGCGCCCGCGTCCACGCCTATACCTCGCCCCATCTGGCGCGGTTCCACGAACGCATCCGGCTGGCGGGCGAGCTGATCGCCGAAGCCGACCTGGCGGCGGCGCTGGAGGAATGCGAGGCCGCCAACGCGGGCCAGCCGATCACCTTCTTCGAGATCACCACGGCGGCGGCCTTCCTCGCCTTTTCCCGCTCCCCCGCCGATTACACGCTGCTGGAGGTGGGCCTCGGCGGCAGGCTGGACGCCACCAACATAATCGACAGCCCCCGCCTGACGGTCATCACCCCGGTCAGCATCGACCACACGCAATACCTGGGCGACACCCTGCCCTTGATCGCCGGTGAAAAGGCCGGGATCATCAAGCGCGGCGTGCCGGTGATCGTCGGTCCCCAGGACGATGAGGCCCTGCGCGTGATCGAGGCCAGGGCCTCGGGCCTGACCGCGCCGGTCTTCGCCCATGGCCAGCACTGGATGATCGCGCCCGACCGCGACGGCATGGTCTATCAGGACGACCATGGCTTGTGGGACCTGCCGCTGCCGAACCTGATCGGCCCGCACCAGATCCAGAACGCGGGCACCGCGCTGGCCGCCCTGCGCCACCTGGGCGCGACGGATGCGCAGGCTCGCGCGGCGGTGACGCAGGCCGAATGGCCCGCCCGGATGCAGCGCCTGAGGCGCGGTCCCCTGGTCGATCTGGCAGGCCCCCAGGCTGAACTGTGGCTGGACGGCGGACACAACCCGGCGGGGGGCGAGGCTTTGGCCGCGACGCTGGCCGCCATGCCGCGCAAGCCCACGCATCTGGTCTGCGGGATGCTGAACACCAAGGACATCTCGGGCTATCTGCGGCCCCTGGCGGTCCATGCCCGTTCCCTGACGGCCATCGACATTCCGGGGGAACCCAACACCCTGCCCGCCGAAACCACGGCAGGGGTGGCCGCCAGCGTCGGCCTGGATGCCACGACCGCGCAGGATGCCGCTGCGGCCATCAAGGGGATCGTGGACCGCGATCCCAAGGCGCGGATCCTCATCTGCGGATCGCTGTATCTGGCGGGCCGGGTGCTGCGGGAAAACGGCTGAGACGTCCGATTGGCGAAGGCCATCGCCTTCGCCACGCGATGCCCTGACCACCGGAACCGTCGGGGCTCAAAGGCCCGGCCAGCGCCCGCCCCGCCCTCGGCGGGCGCTTCACGTCCACCGGGTCGGGCGCTGGCCTCATGTGGTCACCAAGCTGAACCGTCTCTCGTTGCACCGCCGCGTGGCGGGCGGGGAAACGCATGCGTTTCCTTTTCCCGCCCGGCAACGACCAGATCACCCCGCGTCCCGCCCCCAACCCGCGTCCTGCATTTCCCGCAAGCGGCTGGCGGTGCGCTCGAACTCGAAGCTGCCCTCGCCCTCGTTGTACAATTGCTCGGGCTGGTCCGCGCCGCTGGCGATCAGCCGCACCTTGGCCTCGTAAAGCGCGTCGATCAGGGTCACGAACCGCTTGGCCTCGTTGTAGTTCGACGCCGACAGCCGGGGGATCCCGTCGATCATCAGCACGGACACCTCGCGCGACAGGGCCAGGTAATCCGCCGGTCCCAAGGGCTTGCCGCAGAGATCCCAGAAGCCCGACCGGCCCACGCCATCCGCGAACTGCGGCAGGGTGAAGCTGCGCCCTCCGACCTCGATCCGGCGGGCCTCGCCTGCGGCCCCGCCCGTCAGATCGTCCCAGATCGCGTCCATCGCCGCCTTGGCGCTTGCATCCGCCGGGCAGAACCAGACGGGGCCGCCTGTCGCCCGTCCCTGCCGATGATCCACGGCGCTGTCCAGGCACACGACCTCAAGCCGCTGGCGGATCAGGGCGATGAAGGGCAGGAACAACTGCCGGTTCAGCCCGTGCTTGTACAGATCCTCGGGCACCCGGTTCGAGGTCGTGACGATCACCACCCCCTGTTCCAGCAGCACCTGGAACAGCCGCCCCACGATCATCGCGTCCGCGATGTCGGTGATCTGCATCTCGTCAAAGCACAGCAGGCGGACGGTGGCCGCGACCTCCAGCGCCACGGGGCGCACCGTGTCCTGCTCGCCCCGCTGGCGGGCGCGGTTCAGACCGGCCTGGATTTCCTGCATGAATTCGTGGAAATGGACGCGGCGCACGGGAACGGTCGCGGCCTCGGCCATCAGGTCCATCAGCATCGACTTGCCGCGCCCGACCCCGCCCCACAGATACAGCCCCCGGGCCGCAGGCGCGGGCGGCGGGCTGCCCACCCCCAGAAAGGCGCGCCAGGCCGACCGTTTTTCCGGCACCGGCGCGGCGGCCATGTCGTCCAGAACCCGGTCCAGGTGCGGCAGCACGGATTGCTGGGCGGTGTCGGGCCGGATCCGCCCTTCCGCCACGCGCTGCCGATAAAGATCGCTGACCTTGCCCATGGCGCGCCCTTGCCACGGATGCCGCGCGCCCCGCAAGGCCCAATGCTTGACCCGCGGCACCGCCCCGTGCCACCCCTGCGAAGGCCAGCGCAAAGAGGATCCATGACCAAGACCCCCACCCGCATCGCGGATATTCCCGTCCTGTTCGTCATGGCGGCCCCGGCCGAATACGGCCCCGCCCTGCGCGCCCGCATCGACCCCCTGATCACCGGCATCGGCCCGGTCGAGGGCGCGGTGCAGCTGACCGCCGCCCTGGCCGGGATGGCGGAACCGCCGCGCCTGATCGTCTCGCTGGGGTCAGCGGGGTCCGCGCGGCTGGAACAGGCCGAGGTCTATCAGGTCACGGCGGTCGCCTATCGCGACATGGACGCCTCCCCCCTGGGGTTCGAGAAGGGGCGCACGCCCTTGCTGGATCTGCCGGTCCGCGTCGAATTGCCCCACCGGGTCGAAGGCATCACGGGCGCCACGCTGTCCACCGGCGCCAACATCGTCAGCGGCGCAGCCTATGACACCGTGGCCGAGGACATGGTGGACATGGAAACCTTCGCCCATCTGCGCGCGGCCCAGCATTTCGGGGTGCCGCTGATCGGGCTGCGCGGCATTTCCGATGGCGTGGCCGAATTGCAGCACCTGTCGGACTGGACGCAATACCTGCACATCATCGACGAAAAGCTGGCCTTGGCCGTGGACCGGATCGCCGACCAGCTGGCCGACGGAAGGCTGATCCCCGGCGCCCCGCGCTTGTCCTGAGGGCCGCCAGCCCCTAAACCCCTGGGGGCACATCGACCGGACAAGGCAGACATGGCACGCGGCACGACGATCATCCACGACCGGCCCACCAGCAAGCGCGTGGGCGCGCTGCGCGCCTTGGGACCGTTCCTGAGGCCCTATCGCCTGCAGGTGGTGCTGGCGCTGGTCGCGCTGGCCGGAACCAGCGCGATCAGCCTGATCCTGCCGCTGGCCGCGCGGCGCGTGGTGGACAATTTCGACGACGGCGCGGGGCTGCTGGACCAGTATTTCGGCGCGGCGCTGCTGATCGTGGCCCTGCTGGCCCTGGGCACGGCGGCGCGGTATTACTTCGTCACCCGCCTGGGCGAACGCGTCGTGGCCGACATCCGCAAGGCGGTCTTCGCCCGCGTGATCACCCTGTCCCCCGCCTTTTTCGAGCGTGTGATGACGGGCGAGATCCTGTCGCGCATCACCACCGACACCACGCTGATCCAGTCGGTGATCGGATCGTCGCTGTCCATCGCGCTGCGCAACATGATCATCCTGGCGGGCGGGCTGGCGATGCTGGCCTTCACCTCGCTGAAGCTGATGGGGCTGGTGCTGCTGATCATCCCGGTGATCCTGGTGCCGATCATCGTGCTGGGCCGCAAGCTGCGGGGCCTGTCGCGCGCCAACCAGGACTGGATCGCGGCGTCCTCGGGCACGGCGTCCGAAACCCTGCTGGCCGCGCAGACGGTGCAGGCCTATACCCATGAATCGCGCAGCATCGCGCGCTTCGACGACGTGACCGAGCGGTCCTTCGACGTGGCCCTGACGCGGATCCGCACGCGGGCGCTGATGACGGCCATCGTGATCTTCCTGATCTTCGCGGGCGTGATCGGCGTCCTTTGGGTCGGCGCGCGGGACGTGCAGACCGGCGTGATGACGGCGGGCCAGCTGGTGCAGTTCGTGATCTATGCGATCCTGGTCGCGGGCTCGACCGGGGCCTTGTCGGAAATCTGGGGCGAATTGCAGCGCGCGGCGGGCGCGACCGAACGCCTGGGCGAGCTGCTGGCGGCCGAGGATGCGCTGACCGATCCCGCCCGGCCCCTGCCCCTGCCCCGTCCCGTGCGCGGCCAGATCGTGCTGGAGGGCGTCAGCTTCCGCTATCCCACGCGGCCCGATGTCTCGGCCCTGGAAGGGGTCAGCCTGGCGATCCAGCCGGGCGAGACGGTGGCCCTGGTCGGCCCCTCGGGCGCGGGCAAGACGACCGTGATCCAGCTGATCCAGCGGTTCTGGGATCCGGCGGCGGGGCGCGTCGCGCTGGACGGCATCGACCTGCGCGACATGGCGCGCGTCGATTTCCGGCAGGCCATGGCCCTGGTCCCGCAGGATCCGGTGATCTTTGCGGCGACCGCGCTGGAAAACATCCGCCTGGGCCGCCCCGACGCCACACCCGAGGAGGTCCAGGCCGCCGCCCGCGCCGCCCATGCCCATGACTTCATCAGCACCCTGCCGCAGGGCTACGACACGTCGCTTGGCGAACGGGGCGTGATGCTGTCGGGCGGCCAGCGCCAGCGCATCGCCATTGCCCGCGCGATCCTGCGCGACGCCCCCGTCCTGCTGCTGGACGAGGCGACAAGCGCGCTGGACGCCGAATCCGAATCGCTGGTCCAGGCCGCCGTCAACCGCCTGTCCGAAGGCCGCACCACCGTTGTCGTGGCGCACCGCCTGGCCACCGTGAAGAAGGCCGACCGCATCGTGGTCTTCGACGCGGGCCGGATCGTGGCGCAGGGCACCCATGACGCCCTGGTGGCCGAGGGCGGGCTTTACGCCCGGCTGGCGCGGATGCAGTTCACCGACATGCCGCCCCCGCCCGACCCCGCCTGATCACTTCGGCGCGGCATAGACCGCCGCCCAGAACCGCGTCTTGCCATCCGGCCCGATCGCCTGACCGATGCCATAGTCGCGCACCTGCGGGATCAGGATGTTGGCCCGGTGCCCGCCGGACGCGTTCCACTCCGCCAGCACCCGGTCCTGGGAAAACGGCCCGGCGGCGATGTTTTCCGCCGTGACGGTGGGCGCATAGCCCGCGGCCTTGACACGCGGGCCGGGGCCGCTGGTCTTGCTGCCGGTATGGGTCATCCGCCCGCGGCCTGCCATGTCGCAGGCGTGCTGCGCGGCGACCCGGGCCAGCACCGGATCGGGCTGCACGGGCGGCAGGCCCGCATTGCGGCGCACGGCATTGGTGGCCGCCGCCCCCTGGCTGTTCTGGCTGGCGCTGGTGGCCAGGCAGGTGGCCTTGCCCGCAGGCATCAGCTGCATGTCGTGGGGATCGTTCCCCCCGACCCTGAGATCGGGCGTGGTCTGCGCGCAGCCCGCCAGAAAGGCACACAGCAGCGCGGCAGCGGTCGGCAATGGCATGGGATGGGTCATGGTTTCACCTTCTGAAGCAAGGTGCATCCTACGGGTGAAAGTGTGAATGAATGAACAATGCACGATTGTCATGTGGGCCGGAGAATGCGGAAAAGCCAGAGGGAACGCTTGCTTCAAACCCGCGTTTTTCATCAAATCATCCCGAAACACAGCCGAAAGGATGCATGATGGCCATCTGGGATTTCGTGAAGGACGCCGGCAAATCGGTCTTCGGCAAGGCCGAGGCCGCCGAACCCAAGGCGCCCGCCGCCGCGCCCGCCCAAGCGGCAAAGCCCGCCCAGGATCCCGACACCACCCGCAAGGTCGCGGCGCTCAAGGCGGAACTCAAGGCGCTGAACCTGGACAAGGATGATGTCCACCTGACGCTGCGCGGCGACACGGTCAAGATCCAGACCAAGGGCGCCGACCGCGAGACGCTGGAAAAGCTGATCCTGGCCGTGGGCAACATCGAAGGCATCGCCAAGGTCGAGGCCGACCTGCCCGAGGCGGGCCCTGGTGCGGGCCCTGATGCGGCCAAGGCCCCCGTCTTCCACACCGTCAAGAAGGGCGAAACCCTGTCGGCCATCGCCAAGACCTATCTGGGCAGCGCCGGCAAGTACAACGCCATCTTCGAGGCGAACCGCCCGATGCTGTCGGACCCCGACAAGATCTATCCCGGCCAGACCCTGCGCATCCCGCAGGCGTGACCGGCCCGACGCGGCGTCCGCGCGACCTGACGCCGCGTCCCGTTCCCGGCGCGCGGCCAAGCCCCTTGCCCCCCTTCCCGCCGATGGCCCATTGTGTTTCCCGAAAGGGATCAGGAGGATGGTCCCGGGGGGAGGATGGATGAACCGCTTCATCAGCTACGATGACCGCAACGCCCTGGAAGCCGAGATGCCCTATGCGGCGCGCGATCTTCCGGTCACGATCTACGGCTTTCTGGCCCGCACCGCCGAACGCTTTCCCGACCGCCCCGCGATCAGCTTCCAGCTTCTGTCCGACCCGAAAAGCCATGCGACGACCCTGACCTGGCAGGATCTGCTGGAACGCGTCACGGAAACCGCCAACCTGCTGCGCAAGCTGGGCGTCGGCCCCACCGACACGGTCGCCTATCTGCTGCCCAACAGCATTGAAACCCCGGTCGTGCTGCTGGCGGGCGCCACGGCGGGGATCGTGAACCCCATCAACCCCCTGCTGGACGCCCAGCAGATCGCGGGCATTCTGCGCGAAACTCGCGCCAAGGTGCTGGTCACGCTGCGCGCATTCCCCAAAACCGACGTGGCGCAAAAGGCGGCCGAGGCCGTGGCGCTCGCCCCCGGCGTCACCCATGTCATCGAGGTCGATCTGAACCGCCACCTGCGCGGCATCAAGCGGTTCATCGTGCCGCTGATCCGCCCGCGCGTAAAGCGCCGCGGCAAGGCCAGGGTGCTGAACTTCGAGGCCGCGACCAGCGGCGAAAAGCACACGCGCCTGGATTTCGACGACATCCAGCAGGACCGGGTCGCGGCCTATTTCCACACCGGCGGCACCACCGGCACGCCCAAGGTCGCGCAGCACAAGTATTCCGGCATGATCTACAACGGCTGGCTGGGGGGATCGCTGCTGTTTGACGAAACCGACGTGCTGATGTGCCCCTTGCCGATGTTTCACGTCTTCGCGGCCTATCCGGTGCTGATGTCCTGCATCGCGTCCGGCGCGCATGTCGTGATGCCCACCCCCGCCGGTTACCGGGGCGAGGGCGTCTTCGACAATTTCTGGAAGCTGATCGAACGCTGGCAGGCGACCTTCCTGATCACGGTGCCCACCGCGATTTCCGCCCTCATGCAGCGGCCCGTGAACGCCGACGTGTCGTCGCTGAAAACCGCCATCTCGGGTTCGGCCCCCCTGCCGGTCGAGCTTTACAACCGCTTCAAGTCCGCCACCGGGGTCGAGATCGCCGAGGGCTATGGCCTGACCGAGGCCACCTGCCTGGTCAGCTGCAATCCCGTCGATGGCGTGAAGAAGGTCGGATCGGTGGGCATCCCCCTGCCCTATACCCAGGTCCGCATCCTGCGCCACGACGACGCGGGCCATGTCCATGAATGCCCGACCGACGAGGTGGGCGAGATCTGCGTGGCCAATCCCGGCGTCTTCCCCGGCTCGACCTATACCGAGACCGACAAGAACAACGGCCTGTTCGCCGACGACATCTATCTGCGCACGGGCGACCTGGGGCGGCTGGATCCTGACGGCTATCTGTGGATCACGGGGCGGGCCAAGGATCTGATCATCCGCGGCGGCCACAACATCGACCCCGCCGAGATCGAGGAAGCGATGCTGTCCCACCCCGCCGTGGCCTTCGCCGGCGCCATCGGCCAGCCCGACAGCTTCGCGGGCGAACTGCCCTGCGTCTATGTGGAACTGATCGCGGGCGCCCAGGCCACGACGCACGAACTGCTTGCCCATGCGCGCGATCACATCCACGAACGAGCGGCCTATCCCAAGCATATCGAGATCCTGCCCGAACTGCCCAAGACCGCCGTCGGCAAGATCTTCAAGCCCGACCTGCGCCGCCTGGCCATCAAGCGCGTCTATGACAAGGCGCTGACCGGCACCGGCGCCCATGTCTCCGCCGTAGTCGAGGACAAGAAGCGCGGCCTGGTGGCACGGCTTGCCCGCGAAGGGAATGTGGATGAAGCGGCGGTGAAGGCCAAGCTTGGCGAATTCACGCGGCCGTGGGAGTGGGAATAGGATCCGAAGGTGCGCTTCTTGACCGGAAGGCAGTTCGGCCTGCCGCGCATCAGCGCGGTCCTTGCAAGGGCGACCTGTGCCGACCGACCGGGCCAAGTGGTGCGGTAACGCGCCTGTGTCTTGGGCGAAGGCCTGATTCGGGTGACGCTGAACCACCGCAACAGGAGACAGGAGCCTTCATGACGCGACTTTCCCTTGCCACCCTGACCGCCTGCCTGCTTGCCGTCCCGGTCCTGGCCTCTGACGGCCCGACCGCGACGGATACCGCAGGCCCGACGCCCACGGTGATCGTGGCCAATTGCCCCGGCAAGCCGCCGGTGAATGCCTGAAATCAGCGCAACGCCTGCAGGCGTTGCGTTTCTGAAGGCGGTTTTGCCCCTGCCGATCTGCGCCGGGGCATGGCGGGGTGGAACCCCACCCTACGGTTTTTCTCACGGGTAGGGTGCGTGATTCACGCACCATTTTCGTGTGACAATGGTGCGTGCAAGCACGCACCCTACGCTTGCTGCCGGGGGGGGGCGAGGTAGGGTGGGGTTTCACCCCACCATCCTGGACGCGGCGGGGCCGAACCCCGCCCCGTGCCTTTACCGCGAAAACTTCTTGTACTTCACCCGCTTCGGCTCGATGCTGTCCGGCCCCAGGCGGCGCACCTTGTCCTTTTCGTAATCCTCGAAGTTGCCTTCGAAGAACTCGACATGCGCGTCGCCTTCAAACGCCAGGATGTGCGTGCAAAGCCGGTCCAGGAAGAAGCGGTCGTGCGAGATGATGATCGCGCAGCCCGCGAAATTCTCGATGGCGGCTTCCAGGGCCTGCAGGGTTTCCACGTCCAGGTCGTTGGTCGGTTCGTCCAGCAGCAGCAGGTTGCCGCCCGATTTCAGCAGCTTGGCCATGTGGACGCGGTTGCGTTCGCCGCCTGACAGCAGGCCCACCTTCTTCTGCTGGTCGGCGCCCTTGAAGTTGAACGATCCCACATAGTTTCGGCTGTTGACCTGCGCGTCGCCCAGCTCGATCACCTCGGCCCCGCCCGAGATTTCCTCCCACACGGTCTTTTCCGGATCCAGGCTGTCGCGGGACTGGTCGACATAGGACATCTTCACCGTCTCGCCGATGGTGATGGTGCCCTCGTCGGGCGCCTCCTGGCCGGTGATCATCTTGAACAGGGTCGATTTGCCCGCGCCGTTGGGGCCGATCACGCCGATGATGCCGCCGGGCGGCAGGCTGAAGGACAGATCCTCGATCAGCAGCTTGTCGCCCATGTGCTTTTTCAGGCCCTCGACCTCCAGCACCTTGCCGCCGAGGCGGGGCCCGTGCGGGATGACGATCTGGGCCTTGCCGACCAATTCCTTGACGGATTCGTCGGCCATCTTGTTATAGGCCGAGATGCGGGCCTTGGATTTCGCCTGGCGGGCCTTGGCGCCCGCGCGGATCCATTCCAGTTCCTTTTCCATGGCCTTCTGCTTGGCCTTGTCCTCGCGCGCTTCCTGGGCCACGCGCTTGGCCTTGGCTTCCAGCCAGCTGGAATAGTTGCCCTCGTGCGGCAGGCCGCGGCCGCGTTCCAGTTCCAGGATCCAGCTGGTGATGTCGTCCAGGAAGTAGCGGTCGTGGGTCACGGTCAGGATCGTGCCCTTGTATTCGATCAGGTGCTTTTGCAGCCAGGCGATGGTTTCCGCGTCCAGGTGGTTGGTCGGCTCGTCCAGCAGCAGCATGTCCGGCGCTTCCAGCAGCAGCTTGCACAGCGCCACGCGGCGGCGTTCCCCGCCGGACAGCGTTTCCACGTCGGCGTCGTCGGGCGGGCAGCGCAGCGCCTCCATCGCGATATCGACCTGGTTGTCCAGATCCCACAGGTTCTCGGCGTCGATCTCGTCCTGGAGGCGCGCCATCTCGTCGGCGGTCTCGTCGGAATAGTTCATCGCCAGTTCGTTATAGCGGTCCAGCTTGGCCTGCTTGGCCTTGACGCCTTCCATGACGTTGCCGCGCACGTTCAGCTGCGGATCCAGCCAGGGTTCCTGGGGCAGATAGCCGACCTTGGCGCCCTTGGCGGCCCAGGCCTCGCCCTGGAAATCCTTGTCGATGCCCGCCATGACCTTCAGCAGCGTGGATTTCCCCGCGCCGTTCACGCCCACCACGCCGATCTTGACGCCCGGCAGGAAGTTGAGGTGGATGTCCTGAAACACCTTCTTGCCACCGGGATAGGTCTTGGACACGCCGTCCATGTGATACACGAACTGATAGGACGCCATCGGAATCTCCTGCAAACTTTGGGTGCTATTTAGGCGAAAGCGCGGCCGGGCGAAAGGTCAGCGCGTCTCGGCCAGGAAATCGGGCCCGAGGTGGTCTTCCAGAAAGGCCAGTTGCGGGGCCATGCGGTCGGCCAGCGCGGCGACGGCCCCGGGCGGGGGCCGCAGGGGATTGCGGTTGGCAAAGACCTTCTCGGTTATGTGGGAATAAACCCATGGGCCGATGCCCAGATGGGCTTCGACCGCATCCATCACCCCCTGAGGATCGCGGGCGATGCGGCCGAAGGGCAGCACCAACATGTCGGGGTATCGCGCCTGCCAGCGGGGCAGATAGGCCGCGTAATCGCCCCGGTCATAAAGGACCGGGTTGTCGATTTCCGCCATCCAGTCCGCCAGCGTCTCGGGGCAGCGTTTTTCGCGGGCCAGGTTCATGCGCAATTGCGACACGGCGCGATCGACCGGGTGGCGGATCAGGTAGATGACGCGGGCCTTGGGCAGGAAGTTCGCCACGTAATCGACGCCCTCGTCCGGCAGGGTCGAATATTCCGGGGTGAAGTCCATCGGCAGCGCGACGGACGGCGCGGGCGCGAAGACGCGCTTGTACCACTGGTTGTGGAACATCTTGCCGCGCGTGACGCCCTGCAGATAGGCCTCCAGTTCGGGCGGGACCGGGATGGCGCGCCGGGCGTGCCGGTCGCGGATTTCCTGGGGTTTCTGACGGTAATGCCAGCCGATCCATTTCCGATGGCCGGGGATGAACAGGTGGTTGAAATACTGGACCTCCTTGAAGGGGGGGATCCAGATCTGCGGATGCTGGCCCAGCATCTGCGCCAGCCAGCTTGTGCCCGCCTTCTGCGCGCCGATGCAGAGCGCAGCGGGCTTTCGCGGCTGGCCCGCGGGATCCATGACCGTGCCCAGACTGCTCAACCCAACTTCACCGCGTTGCTTTGGGAATGGTTGGAATAGGTGGGCCAGTCGGGCCGGTAGTCGTCGGCCTGGTTGCCCCAGACGGTCCAGCCCTTGCGCGGCCCGCGCGCGAACATTTCCAGGCGCGGACCCCAACTGCACGCCTCGATCAGGTCATACTGCTCGTCGGGCTTGCGCGAGTGTTCGCGTTTCTGGGTGGCGATGATGTTTTCCTGGCTGCGGCCCGGATCCAGGGTGCGCACGTCCTTGCCGCGCACGCCGAACAGCAGGATTTCCGTCACGTTGCGGAAATAGAAGCCCACGCCGCGCCGGTCGGGGCCGCCGTCCTTGCGCAGCTTGTACCAGATCAGGTTCGACTTGTAGGTGAAGCCCCAGCATTCCATGACCTTCAGCCCCTCGGGCAGAAGGGCGTTGGGCACCCACAGGTAAAGATGGGCGCGGGCGTCGGCGATGGTGCCGACCGGCAGGTCGCAGATCTCGTCCAGCGTCATGGTGGGATAGCGGGTCAGGCGCTTGTGTTCGGGCGCCATCTTGCCTGTGCGGTTCTGGAACTGCCAGGGCGGATCGGCCAGGACCGTGCCGAACCGGACCGCGCCCGCGGTGGCCAGAAGATCGTGGGACGCGCTTGTCAAACCGGCCTCCGGTCAAGGGTTTCGCAATCCCGGACACCATTAACGGACCGCCCGCCCCACCGCCACCGTCAAGGTTGCGAATGCCTTACAAACGCCCCCAAAGGTCGTATTCGCCCGCCTCGTCCACGGTGACGGTCACGATGTCGCCGGGGGTCAGGGCCTCGAACCCCTCGTCGATGAACAGGTTGCCGTCGATTTCCGGCGCATCGGCCTTGGTGCGGCAGGTGGCGCCGTCTTGGTCCACGCTGTCCACGATCACCTCAAGGCGCTGGCCCACCTTGGCGGCCAGCTTGGCTTCGGAAATGGCCTGGGCCTTTTCCATGAAACGGTCGAAGCGGTCCTGCTTGACCTCGGGCGCGACATGGTCGGGCAGGTCGTTGGCCCGCGCGCCCTTGACGTTTTCGTACTGGAAGGCGCCCACGCGGTCCAGTTGCGCCTCGTCCAGCCAGTCGAGCAGGGTCTGGAACTCGGCCTCGGTTTCTCCGGGATAGCCCACGATGAAGGTGGACCGCAGGGTGATCTCGGGGCAGATGGCGCGCCAGGCGGCGATCTCGTCCAGGGTCTTGGCCGCCGCCGCCGGGCGGGCCATGCGCTTCAGCACATCCGGGTGGGCGTGCTGGAAGGGAATGTCCAGATAGGGCAGCACCAGGCCTTCCGCCATCAGCGGGATCAGGTCGCGGACATGCGGATAGGGATAAACGTAATGCAGCCGCACCCATGCCCCAAGACTGCCCAAGTCGCGGGCCAAGTCAGTGATATGGGCACGGTGGCCGCGTTCGGTCTCATGGCGGCGATCCAGGCCATAGGCGCTGGTGTCCTGCGAAATGACCAGCAGTTCCTTGACGCCCGCCTGCACCAGCTTTTCCGCCTCGCGCACCACGGCATGGGCGGGGCGGCTGACCAGACGGCCGCGCATGTCGGGGATGATGCAGAACTTGCACTTGTGATTGCAGCCCTCCGAGATCTTCAGATAGCTGTAGTGCCGCGGTGTCAGGCTGACGCCCGATGCGGGCAGCAGGTCGATGAAGGGATCGGGCTGAGGCGGCACGGCGGCGTGGACGGCGTCCAGCACGGCCTCGTATTGATGGGGGCCGGTGACGGCCAGAACCTTGGGATGCGCGCCGGTGATGTATTCGGGTTCCGCCCCCAGGCAGCCCGTGACCAGCACCTTGCCGTTCTCGCGCAGCGCCTCGCCGATGGCGTCCAGCGATTCGGCCTTGGCGCTGTCCAGGAACCCGCAGGTGTTCACGATCACCGCATCCGCGCCCTTGTAGTCGGGGCTGATCGCATAGCCTTCGGCCCGCAGGCGGGTCAGGATGCGTTCGCTGTCCACAAGCGCCTTGGGACAGCCAAGGCTGACCATGCCGATGGTCGGCTGGCCGTCACGGCGTTCATCGGGAATGCGGGCGCGGGCCAGGTCGGGGCGCAGGTCGGGCGGGTTCATGTGCATCCGCCGCAAATAGGTGATTCGGCGGCGCCGGAAAAGGGGCAGTCGCGGCCAAGTCTTCGCCGGAACGTGATTTCCCGCAAGCTCGCCAATCGGCAAGATAAACCGCATGAGACATCTTCGCCTGATCCTGACCCTTGCCCTTGGACTGGCCGCCGCTTCGCCCGGCCATGCCGATATTGTCGAACGCGGCCGCTTCATCGACGTGGTGAACCACCGTGGCGGCAATGTGCTGCAGATGGTGCAGTTGCGCGAAAGGCTGGCCCGGTCGGGCAAGGCGGTGCGGATCCGGGGTTACTGCCGGTCGGCCTGCACGATCCTGACAACGCTGCCCAATGCCTGCCTGGGACCGAAGGCGCGCATCGGCTTTCACGCGCCGCGCATCCCCAATACCCGGATCATCCCGCCCTATGTCGATCAGATCATGGGCAATTATTACCGGGGCGGCATCCGCGACCGCTGGTTCGGCGGCTGGAACCGTTCCATGGAGATGCAGGTGATCACCGCCCGGGACTATGTCCGCATGGATCCGCAGGCGCGCATCTGCGACCTGCGGCAGTCCTCACTCGCGCAGCCGCCAGCCCGTCGCGAAGATCCACCGAATGCCCGCGCAGCAGGCCGCGATCATCAGCCCGACCGCGACCAGCGACACGCCCACCGGCACGTCGGCAAGCCCGAAGAACGACCAGCGAAAGCCCGACACGAGGTAAAGGACCGGGTTCAGCTTGGCCACGCCTTCCCAGAAGGGCGGCAACATCTCGGCCGAATAGAACGCGCCGCCCAGGAAAACCAGGGGCGTGATGACCATCATCGGCACCACCTGCAACTGCTCGAACGACTTCGCCCATAGCCCGATGATGAAGCCCAACAGGCTGAAGCCCAGGGCCGTCAGGACCAGGAAGGCCAGCATCCAGACCGGGTGCAGGATATGGACGCCCACGAAGAAGAACGAGGTCAGCAGGATCACCAGGGCGATCAGCACGGCCTTGGTCGCGGCGGCGCCGACAAAGCCCAGCGTGACCTCGATCCAGCCGACCGGGGACACCAGGTATTCATAGATCGTGCCGCTGAACTTGGGGAAATAGATGCCGAAGCTGGCATTGCTGACCGATTGCTGCAGGATCGTCAGCATCATCAGGCCGGGCACGATGAAGGCGCCGTATTCCACGCCCTCGACCGACTGGATGCGCCCGCCAATGGCCGCGCCGAAGACCACGAAGTAAAGGACGGTGGACAGGACCGGCGACAGCAGCGACTGCATGATCGTGCGGAAGAACCGCGTCATCTCGTGGTGAAAGATCGCCCAGACGCCGGGCCAGTTCACGCCGCTCATGCCGTCACCTCCTGACGCGGTTCCGCGACCAGCGACATGAACACTTCCTCAAGGCTGGACTGCCGGGTGGACACGTCGCGCACGGTGATCCCCTGCCCCGCCAGATCGCCCAGCAGATGCGCGATGCCGGTGCGTTCGGCCCGGGTGTCGTATTCATAGGCCAGCGACCGACCGTCGGGCGACAGGCGCAGGCCGCGATCCGACAGCGCGTCGGGGATCATCGCCAGGGGCGCGGTCAGCTCGATCGTCAGGGTCTTCTTGCCGAACTCTCCCATCAGATCCGCCGTGGGCTTGACCAGCAGCAATTCCCCGTGGTTGATCACGCCGATGCGGTCGGCCATCTCCTCGGCTTCCTCAAGGTAATGGGTGGTCAGGATGATGGTCACGCCGTCGCGGCGCAACTGGTCCACGACCTCCCACATCTCGCGCCGCAGCGCCACGTCCACGCCGGCCGTCGGTTCGTCCAGGAACAGCACCTTGGGCCGGTGCGACAGCGCCTTGGCGATCAGGACGCGCCGCTTCATGCCGCCGGACAGCTCGCGCGTCATGGCGTTGCGCTTGTCCCACAGGGCGAGGCTGCGCAGCACCTGTTCGATATAGGCGTCGTCGGGCCCCTCGCCGTAAAGGCCGCGCGTGAAGCGGACGCAGTTGATGACCTTTTCAAAGGGTTCCAGCGCGATTTCCTGCGGCACCAGCCCGATCAGCTTGCGCGCGGCGCGCCAGTCGGTGCGGATGTCGTGGCCGCCCACCAGCACCCTGCCCCCGGTCGGCACCACCAGCCCGCAGATGATGGAAATCAGCGTCGTCTTGCCCGCCCCGTTCGGGCCCAGCAGGGCGATGATCTCGCCTTCCTGGATGGTCAGGCTGACATCGGACAGGGCCTTGGTGCCGCTGCCGTATTGCTTGGACAGGTTCTCGATCTGGATGATCCCGGTCATCGGGTGTCCTTTCACGCGTCCTCGGGGTGATAGGGGCGGGCGTGGCGCGCATGGGCCAGGGCCTCGACCCACCAATCCAGCCGGTGCGCAAAGACCGCCATCGCCGCCTCGGCCGCCGCCGCGTCGTTGGGGTCGATGATATGGCCCAGCTCGTCGAACTTCCGCCAGGGAGAGGTGAAGCTGACCGTGTCGCGCAGCGTGACGGTATGCAGTTCCGCCAGGATGATGCGCAGCGCCTCGACCGCGCGAAGCCCGCCCGAGATGCCGCCATAGCCGATCAGCCCCACGGGCCGCGCCCACCATTCGGCGGTGACATTGTCGATCAGCGTCTTCAGGTGGCCGGGTTCGGCGTGGTTGTATTCGGGCGTCACGATGACGAAGCCGTCGAGGTTCGCCATTCTTTCGCGCAGACGCTGGATGGCCGCAGGATCGCCCATCTGCACCGGCAGCAGATCGGCGTCGGCGGGGTCGATGGTGCGCGTGGCAAAGCCGTGGGTTTCAAGCTGGCGGATCACCCAGGATGCCACGCGGTCGTTGATCCGCCCTTCCCGGATCGACCCCAGGATCACCCCGATGCATTTGCGTTCCGCCATGAAGCCGTTCCTTGTCGAGTCAGCCGGATTGATCGTCAAATCCCAATCCTGCCGACAGGACAAGGCATAAGCGTCAGCCGGGGGGATAACCACCCCGCCGCCGATCAACAAGGCGGACCAGCAGGCCCAGGTTCCCCGCGCCCCTACCCCCGCGCTGCCAGCAAACTCTCATCCAGGATGTCCAGCGCCTCCTCGAACACCGTATCGGGGATGGTCAGCGGCGCCAGGAAGCGGATCACGTTGCCGTAGACGCCGCAGGTCAGCAGGATCAGGCCGCGCTTCAGCGCCTCCTCGCGGACCTTGTTGGTGAAGTCGGGGTTGGGGCTGTCGGTGCCGGGCAGGTTGAACTCGACCGCGTTCATGAAGCCGGGGCCGCGGATGTCGGCGATCTGGGGGATCTGGTCGCGCGCGGCGGCCAGGCGCTGCTTCAGCCGCTGGCCCAGCCGAGTGGCGCGGTCGCAAAGGCCCTCGTCGGCGATCACGTCCAGCACGGCATGGGCGGCGGCCACGCCCAGGGGGTTGCCCGCATAGGTGCCGCCCAAGCCTCCGGGGTTGGGGCTGTCCATCACCTCGGCCCGGCCCGTGACGGCGCTGATGGGCAGGCCGCCGCCAAGCCCCTTGGCCATCGTCACCAGGTCGGCGGCAACCCCGTGATGTTCCATCGCGAACAGCTTGCCGGTGCGGGCGAATCCCGTCTGCACCTCGTCCGCGATCAGCAGCATCCCGTGATGGTCGCACAGTGCGCGCAGTTCCGCCATGAAGCCTGCCGGCACCTCGTAGAAGCCGCCCTCGCCCTGGACGGGTTCGACGATGATGGCGGCCACGCGGGCGGGTTCCAGGTCGGCCTTGAACAGTTGCTGCAACGCCTTCAGCGCGTCTTCCTTGCTGACGCCGTGCAGCGGATTGGGGAAGGGCAGGTGCCAGACATCGGGCATCATCGGCCCGAAGCCCGCCTTGTAGGGCTGGACCTTGCCGGTCAGCGCCATGCCCATGAAGGTCCGCCCGTGGAACCCGCCCGCAAAGCTGACGATGCCGGGACGCCCGGTGTAATGGCGGGCGATCTTGATGGCGTTTTCCACCGCCTCGGCCCCGGTGGTGGCGAAGATGGTCTTTTTCTCGAAATCGCCGGGGACCAGCGCGTTCAGCCGTTCCGCCAGCGCGACGTAGTTCTCATAGGGCACGACCTGGTGGCAGGTATGGGTGAAGCGGTCCAGTTGCGCCTTCACCGCCTCGACCACGCGGGGATGGCGGTGGCCGGTGTTCACAACCGCGATCCCGGCGGCAAAGTCGATATAGCGGTTGCCGTCCTTGTCCCAGATCTCGGCATTCTCGGCACGGTCGGCATAGATCTGGGTCGTCATGCCCACGCCGCGCGAAATGGCGGCGTTCTTGCGGTCGGTCATGGTGGTCATCGGAAATCCCCTTCCCTTTCGGTTTTGCGGGGATGCTAGCGCAGCGGCTGCCCGCCGAACAGGCCCGCCCTTGCGCCGACCGCCCCGCCGGGCGATGCTGCCCGAAAGGAGAACCGCCATGCCCGTCCCCCGCACCCTTGCCGCGCTTGCAGCCGCCGCATCCCTCGCCGCCTGCCAGGACGCGGGTGAGCGGTCGGTGTCGATGCTGCGGCCGGGCAGCAGCTTCACCGTGGCCCGCATCGACGGCGCCCCCGCCCCGGCGGGCGTCACCTTCGAGGTGGGCGAGGGCAGCCGCGTCACCGGCCGCGCGCCTTGCAACCGCTACAGCGGGCAGTTGACCGAAAGCAAGGGCGCCATGACGGTCAGCGGCGTGGTGATGACCCGCATGGCCTGCGCGGAAGAGGACCGCAACCTGGCCGAGACGCGCTTCGGCAACGCCCTGGGCAGCGTCACCGCCGCCCGCCGCGTGGGCGAGGGCATCGCGCTGATCGACCCCCAGGGCAAGGTGCGCATCGGCCTGGTCCCCGCAGGCGGAAGCTGACCAGGTGTTCCCGATCCGCGACCACAACCCGTCGCAGCAAAGGCCTTGGGTCACCTATGGGCTGATTGCGGTCAACGCGGCGATGTTCCTGCTGACCCTGCCGGCGGTCGCGGGCGGCGAATGGCTGTGGACGCGGCTGGCGCTTTATCCCCTGGCGGTGATCCAGGGCGAGCTGCTGTGGGGCCTTGTGACGCACATGTTCCTGCATGGCGGGATCATGCATTTCGCGGGCAACATGCTGTTCCTGTGGATCTTCGGCGACAACCTGGAAGAACAGCTGGGCCGCCTGGGCTTTCTGGCCTTCTACCTGGCCGCGGGCCTTGTGGCCGCCGCCGCCCAGATCGCGGCCGAGCCCTTTTCGGCCATTCCCATGGTCGGCGCCTCGGGCGCGATCGCGGGCGTGATGGGCGGCTATCTGCTGCTGTTTCCGCGGGCCAAGGTCGATATCGTCGCGATCTTCATCGTCTTCTTCAAGGTCTTCACCCTGCCCGCCTGGGCGGTGCTGGGCGTCTGGCTGGCGATCCAGGTCTTCGGCGGCACCACGACGCCGGGCGGCGAGGGCGGGGTCGCCTACTGGGCCCATGCGGGCGGCTTCCTGGCCGGGGCGGCGCTGGCCTTGCCGCGCTTCCTGCGGCTTGGCGGGACGGGCTTCTGGGCGCGCACCCATGGCCATCCCCCGCATCCCGAAGTGGTCTATGCCCCGTCCCGCATCCCGCCGGTGGGGCGGTAGGGTTTCACCCCGACGCTCATGTGCCGCTTGCGGCCAAAGCCGGGGCGGCGGGTGACCTGGAAGCCCGCCTCGGCCAGCGCCCGCCGCACCGCGCCCGCCGCCGTATAGGTGGCGAAGCTGCCGCCCGGCGCGGTGCAGCGCCCGACATGGGCCATGATCTCGGGGGTCCACATCCCCGGGTTCTTGGCAGGGGAAAAGCCGTCCAGGAACCAGGCGTCCGCCCAGTCCTGCCAGTCCGGCAGCGTCTGCGCGACCTCGCCGATCACCAGCCGCAGTTCCACCTGCCCCACCCGGATCACGTTGGCCCCCCAGCCTGCCCGCAACTGCGCCGACAGATCCGCAAGCTCGGGGAAACCCGCGTGGGCCTGTGCAAGCTGCGGCAGGCTCATCGGCCAGGCCTCGAAGCTGGTCATGATGACCGGCACGGCGGCGACCTGCGCCAGGGCCAGGCAGTTCAGCCCCGTCCCGAACCCCAGTTCCGCCACATGGAACCCCGGCCGCAGCCGCGCGGGCAGGTCGTTGCCGTCCAGGAACACATGCCGCGTTTCCGCCAATCCCCCCGCAAGGCTGAAATAAGGATCGTCGAAACGGGTGGACACCGGTACGCCGCCCTCGCGCCAGTCAAGCTGCGGGTGGCGGGCGGGGTCGGGATCGGGTAGTGCGCTCATGAACGGCAGCTAGGGGAAAGGCACCGGGTTTGACAAGCGTCACGATCATCGGCGGCGGCATCTTCGGGCTGGCCTGCGCGTGGGAGATGACCCGCCGCGGCGCCCGCGTCCGCCTGATTGAGGCCGCGCGGATCGGCGCGGGATCCTCGGGCGGTCATGTCGGCGCCCTGGCCCCCCACGCGCCCGAGAACTGGAACCCGAAGAAGGCCTTCCAACTGGACAGCCTGCTGATGGCGCAGGATTTCTGGGCAGGGGTCGAGGTCGCCTCCGGCCTGCCCTCCGGCTACGCGCGCACGGGCAGGCTGCAACCCGTGACTGACGCGGATCCCCTGCGCGACCGCATCGCCGCCGCTGCCGACCGCTGGCCCGCAGACTGCGCGATGCGCCTGACAGACGCCCCCGTTGGCGACCTGGCGCCCGACAGCCCTTCGGGCCTGTGGCTGTTCGACGGCCTGACCGCCCGCCTGTCACCCCGCGCCGCCGGTGCCGCCCTGGCCCAAGCCATCCGCAACAAGGGCGGAGAGATCATCGAAGGCCAGAACCCCGGCCCCCTCACCGGCCCGATCCTGTGGACCACCGGCACCCCGGGGCTGGCCGATCTGTCGCGCGACCTGAACCGCCCTGTCGGCAAGGGCGTGAAGGGCCAGTCGGCGCTGCTGCACTACGCCGCCGCCCACGCGCCGCAGGTCTTTGCCGACGGCCTGCATATCGTGCCCCATGCCGACGGAACGGTGGCGATAGGCTCGACTTCGGAAAACGACTACGCCCACCTGGACCCCGACGGCCAGATCGACGCCTTGATCGCCAAGGCGCGGACCCTCTGCCCGAACCTTCGCGACGCCCCCGTGATCGACCGCTGGGCCGGCGCCCGCCCGCGCGCCCGGACCCGCGCACCGATCCTGGGGCCTTGGCCGGGCCGTCCCGGCCACTACGTCGCCAATGGCGGCTTCAAGATCGGCTTCGGCATGGCGCCCAAGATCGCGCAGGTGATGGCCGACCTGATCCTGGATGGCCGGGACGCCATCCCCGAAGGCTTCCGCCTGTAACCTGCTTTGGACCTCAAATATCCCGGGGTCCGGGGCAGCGCCCCGGCCTTCGCCTGCCGTCAGGCAGGCAGCGGCGACACGCCGATCACCAGCGGATGCAGATGCAGCAGCGCCGCCCAGACCAGCACCGCCAGCACGATCCGCTGCCAAGTCACCCGGAACACCCCCGGCAACCCCGACCGCGCCACGCCCGTCAGGGCAAAGACCAACATCCCGCCAAAGAAGACCGCGTGCGCCAGATCGCCATTGGCGACCAGATGCGCCCCGGCCCACAGCGCGAAGGCCAGAACCAGCCCCGACATGCCGCGTGCCAGGGCCGCAACCAGGATCGCCACCGGCATGGCGATGTTGACCAGCCAGCGGCTCCACAGCGGCTGGTCCCACAGATGCACATAGGGCGCGCGCCCCGCCGCCAGGATCAGCCAATACAAAAGCCCGATGGACAGCAGGCTGAAGGCCGCCAGGTATCCCCGCCGTCCCAGCCTTGCCACCAGCCAGCCGCGCGGGCCGGGCAGCGCCGGGATCATGTGGGCGCCCAGGAAACAGGCCCAGGCAAGCAGATATTCGGTCCATCCGGTCATGGGCCCCGTCTAACCGCTTGCAGCCGCAACCGCCAGCGGGTGAAACTGCGGCAAAAAGGACGCCCCATGACCACCCGACTGGACCACGCCTTCCAGGCCATCGACGAAGCCAATGCCCGCGATCCCAACCTGGACGGGGGCAAGCCCGCCAACCTGCTCTATGGCCAGCGCATGACCGAACAGCAGCAGCATCTGTTCCCGCAGGCCTCGGACCCGCTGCGGATCGCCTGCCGGGGGCAGCATATCGAACGCTGGCTTTTGCCGCGCGACGCCTATCCGATGGACCGGGCGGGCTATCTGCAATGGCGCCAGGAACAGGGCCGCCGCCATGCCGACCGCATCGCGGGCATCATGGCGGATGCGGGCTATGGCGACGACGACATCGACCAGGCCCGCAGGATGCTGACCAAGCAGGGCCTCAAGCGCGACGATCAGGTGCAGGCGCTGGAGGACGTGATCTGCTTCACCTTCATCCGCTGGTATCTGGGCGACTTCATGGCGGCGATCCCGGACGAGAAGATGGACCGCATCATCCAGAAGACCGCCGCCAAGATGTCGCCCGAGGGCCGCGCGCGGGCGCTGGAAGAATTTCCCATGCCCGAAGCCCTGGCCCGGCATTTCCGCCCATGACACGCGCCGTCATCGTATCGCACGGCCAGCCCGGCGACCCCGGCCCGCAACAGCATGCCATCGAGGATCTGGCCGCCCGCGTCGCCGCCTGCGACCCCGGCTGCCCCGTCGCGGGCGCCACGCTGGCCATGCCCGGCGCGCTGGCCGCCGTGGCGGACGACAGCAGCCTGATCTATCCGATGTTCATGGCCGAGGGCTGGTTCACCCGAACCGAGTTGCCCCGGCGGCTGGAGAAGGCGGGCGCGGGCGGGGCGCGGGTGCTGCGGCCTTTCGGCACCGATCCGGCCCTGCCCGGCCTGATCGTGGCCCAGGTCCATGCGGCAGCCGCAACTCAAGGCTGGGCGCCGGGGGACACCACGCTGCTGCTGTCGGCCCATGGCTCGCAACGGTCGCAGGCGTCCTTCACGATCACCACCGCGCTTGCGGACCAGATCGCCCCGCAGTTCGCCCGCGTGGTCACCGGCTTTGTCGAACAGGAACCCTTCATCGCCGATGCAGCAAGGGGCCTGACCCGCGCCGTCAGCCTGCCCCTGTTCGCGCTGCGGGCGGAACATGTGCTGGACGATTTGCCAACGGCGCTGGATCAGGCGGGCTTTTCCGGCCCGCGCCTGGACCCCATCGGCCTTGCGCCCGAGGTGCCCGCCCTCATCGCCGCCAGCATCCGCGCGGCGCTATAGGTTCTTGGCGTAATAGGCGTATCCGGCGGCCTCGACAAAGCCCAGCCGGTCATAGGCCGCCCGCGCCCCCGCATTGGCGCGGCTGACCGCCAGGCCGATCCGGGTCGCGCCCTGTTCCTGCGCCCACAGCGCCACCTGCCGCATCATCCAGCCCGCCAGCCCCCGGCGGCGGAACTGCGGCAAGACCTCGACCGCGTGGACCATTGTCACCGCGCCGCACCAGGCGGCAAAGGCGGCGCCCGCCCCGCGGTCGTCGATGCGGCCCAGGATGGCGGTCTTGGGCCCCGTCACGCGGTCCATCACGGCCTGACGCGCGGGGATGATGCCGCCCGCCGCCCAGATGTCGCGCTGAATCGCCAGGGGCGGCCAGACGGCAAAGGTCGTCAGGGGCGGGATCGGCTGGCCGGTCAGCGCGGACACCGGCGCCTGCATGATCGCGGTGGGCGTGTCGCGCCGGTATCCGGCGGCGGTCAGCGCGGCGATCAGGGTCGTATCGTCGTCCAGCACCCGGAACATCGGCTGCTGGTTCCAATCCTGATGGATCGCCTCGGCCGCCGCGATATCCTTGGGCGCCCAGGCCCCCACCGCGCAGGCCGAACTGACCCGCCCGCCCGCGCCAAGACCCTGGCCTACCCGGAAACCGCCCGCATCCGCGTATTCGGCGGCGGGCCAGGTTTCCTCGAAGGCCCGGGCCAGGGCGGCGTCCATCACAGCGACAGGCGCTCTTTCAGCACCGCCATGGCCTCGGCCACGCGGTCCGCGTCCAGGCCGCGCACCACCAGGTTCGTGCCCCAGCCGGTCGCGTCCTGGAAGGGATAGGATCCCAGCGACAGGTCGGGATAGTCGCCCGCGACCGCCTTCAGCCCCTCGGCCACGTCGCTTTCGCCGCGCCGCACCTCGACGCTTTGCGACTGGACGGGGCGGCCGCCGGACAGGCGCGGGATCAGCCAGTCCACCATGCCGCGAAAGACCTCGGGCACGCCCGCCATCACATGGGTGTTGCCGATGGAAAAGCCCGGCGCGCCCGACACGGCGTTGTCGATCAGCGTGGCCCCCACCGGGATGCGGGCCATGCGCAGGCGGTTCTCGGTCAGTTCCATCCCCAGCCGGTCATAGCGGGCCTGTAGGATCGCGCGCGCCTCGGGGTGGATTTCGACCGTCGTGCCATGCGCGTGGGCCACGGCGTCGGCGGTGATGTCGTCATGCGTCGGCCCGATGCCGCCCGATGTGAACAGCAGGTCGTAATCCCCGCCCAGGCTGCGGTCCAAGGCGCGAATGGCGGCCACGATGCGGTCGTGGTCGTCGGCCACCACGCGGATTTCGCGCAGGTCGAACCCTGTCGCGGACAGCACCTGCGCCAGGTGATGGGCGTTGCCCTCTCGCGTGCGGCCGGACAGGATCTCGTCCCCGATCACCAGGATCGCCGCCGTCGGATTGTCGGATTGCATCGCGCTGTCCCCTGAAACCTATGCTGCCCCGCATCTATGCCCACGCGCGGGGCTGGAACAAGGGGGCGTCCGGGTCTATCTATGCGGCGAACGAAAGGATCACCGATGGACCAGAGCCACATCACCAAGGAAGGCATCCGCATCCACGCGCGCGAGGATTTCGCGGGCATGCACAAGGCGGGGGCCGTGGCGTCGCAGATCCTGGACGAGGTCGGGCCCCTGGTCCGCCCGGGCGTCACCACCGGCGCGCTGGACGATTTCATCACCCGGCGCGTGCAGGAGCTGGGCGTCACCTCGGCCACCATCGGCTATCGCGGCTATGAACATGCCAGCTGCATCAGCGTGAACCATGTGGTCTGCCACGGCATCCCGGGCGACAAGATCCTGGCCGACGGCGATATCCTGAACATCGACGTGACGGTGATCGTGGACGGATGGTATGGCGATAGCAGCCGCATGTATGTGGCGGGCCGCGCCTCGATCAAGGCGCGCCGCCTGATCCAGGTGACGCATGACGCGCTGATGAAGGGGATCGAGGCCGTGCGCCCCGGCGCGACCTTCGGCGATATCGGCGCGGCGATCCAGACTTACGCCGAAGGCCACGGCATGTCGGTCGTGCGCGACTTCTGCGGCCACGGGCTTGGCCGGGTCTTCCACGCCCCGCCGAACGTGCTGCATTTCGGCCGCCCCGGCAAGGGCCCGGTGCTGGAGGAAGGCATGTTCTTCACCATCGAGCCCATGATCAACCTGGGCCGCCCGGAAACCAAGGTTCTGGCCGACGACTGGACCGCCGTGACCCGCGACAAGTCCCTGTCCGCGCAGTTCGAGCATTCCATCGGCGTCACGGCGGATGGCTGCGAAATCTTCACGGGTTCGGACAAGTTCTTCCCCGACCTGGGGTGATCCGACTGGCGAAGGCCATCGCCTTCGCCCGTGACTCCCTATACTTCTGGAACTGCCGGGCCATGAAGGCCCGGCCAGCGCCCCAAGAGTCAGCCCTGCGCAGGCGGCCTGACCCGCATCACCGCGCAATAGAGCGCGGGCACGAAGACCAGCGTGATCAGCGTGCCGGCGATGATGCCGCCCATCATGGCGAAGGCCATCGGCCCCCAGAACACCTGCCGCGCGATGGGGATCAGCGCCAGGGACGCCGCCGCCGCCGTCAGCAGGATCGGCCGGGCGCGGCTGTCGGATGCCTCGAACACGGCGTCCCAGGGGCTGCGGCCCTTGTGCAGCAGTTCCTGGATCTCGTGGACCAGGATGACCGAGTTGCGGATCAGGATGCCGATCAGCGCCAGGATCCCCAGGATCGCGACAAAGCCCATCGGCACGCCAAAGGGCACCAGCACCGCCACCACCCCGATCAGGCCCAGGGGGGCTGCGGCAAAGACGATCAGCGACAGGCGGAAGCTTTGCATCTGCGCCATGACCAGCAGCGCCATGATCAGCAGCATCACGGGCACCACGGCGGCGATGGGTTCCTGGCTTTCGGCCGAACTCTCGACCGTGCCGCCCACGGTGATGGTCACGTCGGGCGGCAGGCTTTCCTGGAACCCGGCCACCGCCGGGGCCAGCGCGTTGACCAGGGTGGCGGGCTGGTCCCTGGTGGCGATATCCGCCTTGACGGTCACGGTGGGCAGTCCGTCGCGCTGCGCGATCAGCGGCTGTTCGGTCGCATAGTCCAGCGAGACGATCGAGGACAGCGGCGTGCCCTGCCCGCTGGCCAATGTCAGTTGCAGGTTGCGGATCGAGTCCAGCGAGGTGCGGTCGTCCGCCTGGCCGCGCCCCACCACCTCGATCAGGAAGATGTCGTCGCGAAGCTGCGTGACCGTCTTGCCGGAAAACAGCGCCGACAGGGTATCGGCCACCTCTTGCGTGGTGACACCCAGGCGGCGCGCCTGGTCCTGGTCGATTTCCAGCCTGACCACCCGCACGGGCTCGTTCCAGTCCATCGAGATGTCGCGCAGCCTCGGCTCTCGCGCCAGGACGGCGGCCAGGTCGCGCGCGGCGTCGCGGGCGGCATCGGCGTCAGAGGCGCTGACGCGGTATTGCACCGGCTTGCCGACCGGGGGGCCGATTTCCAGGTTCTTGACATAGATATCGACGCCCGCGAATTCGCGCGCGGCCCGGTCCGCGATCTGCGCCTTCAGCCGGTCGCGGGCGGCCAGGTCCGGGGTCTGGATGACGATCTGGCCCATGTAGGGCCCCGGCGTCGGCACATCCATCGCCAGCACGAAGCGCGGCGCGCCGCTGCCCACATAGGATGTCCAGAACAGCACGTCGTCATGATCGGCCAGCATCGCCTCCAGCCGGTCCATGTCCGCGCGCGTCTTGGCAATCGACGTGTTCTGCCGCTCGACCAGGTCGACCAGAACCTCGGTCCGGTCCGAGGTGGGGAAGAACTGCTGTTCGACAAAGCGCATCCCCCAGACCGAGACGGCGAACAGCGCCAGGGTGATGGCGATGACGATCCCCTTGTGGCGCATCGACCACAACAGCAGCCCGTGGAACCGCCGCCGCAGCCAGCCGGGCTTGTGTTCGTGGGCGTGATAGGTGCGCAGGAAGGTGACGCCCAGAAGGGGCGCGAACAGCACCGCGACGATCCAGGAAATCACCAGCGACACGGCGATCACCACGAACAGCGAAAAGGTGAACTCGCCCGCCGCCGAGCTGTTCAGCCCGATGGGGATGAAGCCCGCCACCGTGACCAGCGTGCCGGTCAGCATCGGAAAGGCGATCGAGGTCCAGGCATAGCTGGCGGCATTGTCCAGCGATTCGCCGATCTCCAGCCGGGAAATCATCGTCTCGATGGCGATCATCGCGTCATCGACCAGCAGGCCAAGCGCGATGATCAGCGCGCCCAGGGAAATCCGCTGCAAGGTGATGCCGTACAGGTCCAGGACCACGAAGGTGATCGCCAGCACCAGCGGAATGGTCAGCGTCACCACGAAGCCCGCGCGAAAGCCCAGGCTGATGAAGCTGACGACCAGCACGATCAGCACCGCCTCGGCCAGGGCCTTGACGAAATGGCCCACGGCATAATCCACGACATGCGGCTGGTCGGCGATCTTGGCCATCTCGATCCCCACGGGCAGGTCGGCCTGGACCTGTTCCATCAGCGCGTCCAGGTCGCGCCCGAATTCCAGGATGTTCTCGCCCTCGCGCATCCCGATCTGCAGGCCGATGGCGGGCTTGCCGTTATAGCGGAACAGCGATTGCGGCGGATCCTGATAGCCGCGCGTGACGGTCGCGACATCGCCCAGGTTGAAGAAGCGTTCACCCACCCGCAGGTTGACGGCGGCGATGGATTGGGCGTCGTCGAACTGCCCGCCCACGCGGACCAGCACCTGTTCCGGCCCCGCCTGGATGACCCCGGACGGCGAGATGGCGTTCTGCTGGGCCAGGGTCGCGACCACCTGCTGCTGGTTCAGCCCAAGCGCCGCCAGGCGCGCGGCCGAGAATTCCAGATAGATCTGTTCGGCCTGCTCGCCCAGCAATTCGGTCTTGCCGGCGGCGTCCAGCGCCGCCACCCGCTTGCGGATGCGTTCCACCCGGTCGCGCAATTCGCGCGGGCTGTAGCCGTCGGCGGTGAAGGCATAGATGTTGCCGTAAACGTCGCCGAAATCGTCGTTGAACTGGAAGCCCGCGAATTCCTGAGGGAAATCGGGGCGGATGTCCGACATCATCTCGCGCACGCGCTTCCAGATCTCGGGCACCTGGGGGCCGCGGGTCGTTTCCAGCAGTTCCAGATAGACGACCGCCTGCCCCGGCATCGTCACCGAGCGGGTGAAGTTGAGTTCGTCCAGCTCCTCCAGCTTCGTCTCGATCCGGGTGGTGACCTGCTTCAGCGTTTCCTCGACCGTGGCGCCGGGCAGGGAGGCGCTGATCACCATGGTCTTGATGGTGAAGTTGGGGTCTTCCTCGCGCCCCAGGTTGTTATAGCTGATCGCCCCCATCAGCAGCGAGACGATCAGCAGGAACCACACGAAGCTGCGGTGGTTCAGCGCCCAGTCGGACAGGTTGAAACGCTTCAAGGCCGGACCCTTTCGCCCACGGGCTGACCGTCAGCCAGGGAATTGACGCCCCGGATCACCACCTCGTCCCCGGGGTTCAGCCCCCCGTCGATCAGGACGCGGCCCTGGAAATCGGCGGCGGGGGTGATGCGTACGGCCTCGACATGCGCCCCCTCGCCCTCGCGCAGGACGCGCCAGACATGGGGGGCGCCGTCGCGCTGGAAGATCGCGGCGGCCGACAGCATCAGCGCGGGTTCGCTGGCCGTGCCAAGCCGGGCGCGGACCAGCGCGCCCAGACGGAAGGGGGAACCGGGCGGCAGGGTCAGATACAGCCGCCGGGTCCGGGTCGCGGCATCGGCGATGGGGTCGATGCGGTCCAGCACGGCGCGGACCTGCCGGGCCGGGTCGGTGCGCTGCCAGACGGTGAAGACCGCATCGTCCGGCAGGCCCGCCAGGGCCGATTCGGGCAGGTCGATCACCGCCTCGCGCCGATCCTCGGCCGAAAGCTGCAGGACCGGCGTGCCCGCCCCCAGCACGCTGCCCGGCGCTTCATAGACGGCGCTGACCACGCCCGAAAAGGGCGCGATCATGCGCGCATAGCCTTGGGCATCCTGCGCCTGCACCAGCGCGGAACGCGCCTGTTCGGCCCCGGCCTCGGCGGCGGCGGCGGCGCGTTGGGCCTGTTCCAGTTGCGCGGCGGTGGCGACGTTGCGCATGGCCAGCGCCTCGGTCCGTTCCAGCGTCATCCGGGCGGTGTCGCGCTGCACCTCGGCCGCGGCCAGGGCCGCCTCGGCGGCGCGGGTGGTCGCCTCCAGATCCTCGGCGGCCAGGTTGGCCAGAACGTCGCCCTGCCGGACCCGGTCGCCCAGATCGACGGGGCGCGACACCATCCGGCCCAGCGTCTGGAAGGCCATCGTCACCTGCGTGCGCGAGGCCACGACCCCGGGGATCCAGCGCGCATCCTCGCCCCGGTCCTCGACGATCTCGGACACGACGGGGCGGACGGGCATGTCGTCCTGGGCGTGCGAGCTGAAATCGAGCCAGCCGGGCAGGTCCAGCGCGCAGGCGGGCGCGGCGCAGGCCAGGGCCGCCAGCAGGGCGATCGGCATCCTCATGGCAGCACCTCGGCCCTTTGCACCTGCCTGCCGGGATAAAGAAGCTGGGAACCCGCCCCCACCACCACGTCGCCCGGCCCGATCCCGCCCGACAGATAGACCACGTCATTGGCGAAATGGCCGATCGTCACGGGCACCAGGCTGACCCGGTTGTTCTTGTCCACGCGCCAGACGGCGGGCCGGTCGCCGTCGCGCATCAGGGCCGTCCAGGGCACGGCGATGCCCGCATTGGCGGCGATGTCCACATGGCCGCGCACGGCCGCCCCCAGCAGGGCGGTGTCGCCCTCGACATCGTCGATGCGGACGCGCAGGGTCACGGATCCCGTGGCCGGATCGACCAGGGGCGAGATCTCGGACACGGTTCCCCGCATCGGGGGCCGGTCGATGTCGATGGTGTCCAGCCGCACCGCATTTCCCAGGGCGCTGTCCAGGCGCGGATGGTCGGGGGCCGCGAACTCGGCCTCCAGCCCCTCCAGCGTGGCGATGGTCAGCACCACCTGGGCGGCGCCGACGATCTGTCCGGGCGCCATGTCGCGGGCCGTCACCACGGCATCCGTGGGTGCGCGCAGGATCGTGTCGCTGACCGCGCGGCGGGCCTGGTCCAGCGTGCTTTCGGCGCGTTCGGTGGCGCCCTGCGCCTCGGACAGGGCTTGCAGGGCCTCGTCGCGGGCGGCACGGGTGCCGACGCCGCGCGCCAGCAGCGCACTGGCCCGGTCGCTGGCCTGGCGGGCCTGCGACAGCCCGGCGCG
>NZ_JAFLRK010000027.1 GCF_017315735.1 Paracoccus shandongensis | reverse complement strand
TGGCGCCGGTGGACAGCCGGCCCGCTGACGCGCCCGCCGTGCCTGGGCCCGCCGTGCCCGCGCCTGCCGTCGCGTCACCGATGCAGGCGGCGAACGACCCCGTGGCCGCAGCGGGCGGCAGCCCGCGCCGCATCGCCGGGATCCGCCGTTCGGACATGAAGGACCACTAAGTGGCAACCCAACACGTCGATGAGCTGGACGACAGCTCGGCCCCGCTGATCGAGCACCTGAAGGAGCTGCGGACCCGGATCATCTGGTCCGCGCTGGCCTTCGTGGTGGCGATGATCCTGTGCTATATCGTCTGGAACCCGATCTACAACTTCCTGACCCGGCCGATCTGCGCCGCGCTTGAGGATCGGGGCCAGGAATGTGGCCTGATCCTGCTGAAGCTGCAGGAAGGCTTTACGGTCGCCATCCGCATTTCCTTTTTCGGGGGCTTCATCCTGGCCTTTCCGGTGATCGGATACCAGTTGTGGCGCTTTGTCGCGCCGGGCCTGTATCGCAGCGAAAAGCGGGCCTTCCTGCCGTTCCTGATTGCCTCTCCGCTGATGTTCGCGCTTGGCGCGGCCTTTGCCTATTACATCATCCTGCCCATGGTGTTCACATTCTTCCTGGGCTTCCAGCAGGGGCCGCTGGCGCTGCCGGACGATCCCGACACGGCGCAGGGGGCATCGCATCTGGCGGGGATCGTGTTCCAGGGATCGGTCAGCGAATACCTGAACCTGACCACGCGCTTCATCCTGGCCTTCGGGCTGTCCTTCCAGCTGCCGGTCGCGCTGGCGCTGATGGGCCGGGCGGGGCTTGTTTCTGCCGAAGCCCTGGCCAGTACGCGCCGCTATGCCGTGGTCGTCATCCTGGTGCTGGCCGCCTGCCTGACGCCGCCCGACGTGGGCAGCCAGCTGGTGCTGTTCTCGGTCATCTACGGCCTTTACGAGATCTCGATCCAGATCGTCCGCCGCATCGAGAAAAAGCGTGACGCCGAACTGCGCGCCGAGGGTCTGCTGGACGACGATGAATGATGCGTGACCTGACCGACACCGACGCCCTGGCCCGCATCGCCGCCGCGCTGGAACGGCTGGCCCCGCCGCCCGTGCCCGCGCCCTCCTTCACCGAGGCCGCGGCCTATGTCTGGCATCCCGATCCCGACCGGCTGGAGCCCGTGGACACGGTTTCCCGCGTCGATCTGGTGCAGCTGATCGGCATCGACCGGGCCAAGCAGATCCTGCTGGACAACACGCTGCAATTCGCGCGCGGCTTTGGCGCGAACAACGCCCTGTTGTGGGGCGCGCGGGGGATGGGCAAGTCGTCGCTGGTCAAGGCCGTCCATGCCGAGGCCGTGGCCCAGGGCCTGCCCCTGGTGCTGGTGGAAATCGCCCGCGACGACCTGGGCTCGGTCGCGCGGCTGCTGGCGATCCTGGGGCGCGCGAAGGACAAGCGGTTCCTGCTGTTTTCCGACGACCTGTCCTTCAGCCATGACGATACGCAGTACAAGTCGTTGAAGGCGGTTCTGGACGGCGGAATCAGCGGGCGGCCAGCGAACGTGATCCTCTATGCCACGTCGAACCGCCGCCACCTGATGCCGCGCGACATGATCGACAACGAACGCGCCACCGCCATCCACCCCGGCGAGGCGGTCGAGGAAAAGGTGTCGCTGTCCGACCGCTTCGGGTTGTGGCTGGGCTTCCACCCCTGTTCGCAGGACGAATACCTGGCGATGATCGCGGGCTATTGCGAGGCCTATGGCCTGGCGGTCGATCCCGCCACCCTGCGGGCCGAGGCGATCGAATGGCAGGCCACGCGCGGCGGCCGGTCGGGCCGGGTGGCCTGGCAGTTCTTCACCGACCTGGCGGGGCGGCACGGCCTTGCGGTCTAGGGTCTTCCCGGCAAGGTAATTTACGTGAAGGCACCCCACGTCGCGGCTTGCGGGTTTGCTTGTCCCTGCCTAGGTTCCGGCGACCCTTCTGGCCATCGCGGTGTATCATGACGACTGATCAGCTTTCCCGTTCGTGGCCCATCGGCGGCGGCGTCTGCGGCAGGCTGGTGCGGGACTTCGACTGGCGGCAAACCTCGTTGGGCCCCATCGACACCTGGCCCCGGCACCTGCGGATCAAGGTCAATTCGCTGGTCAACTCGCCGATCCCGCAGGTGCTGATGTGGGGACCGGATCACGTGATGATCTACAACGACAGCTATGTCGAGATCGCGGGGAACCATCACCCGCGTGCCCTGGGCGGCACCGTGCCCGCCATCTGGCCCGAAATCTGGGACTGGAACCGCCGGATCCTGGAACGCGGGCTGCGGGGCGAGGTGCAGGCCTTCCGCGAACAGCCGCTGGTCCTGAACCGCAACGGCACGCCGGAAGAGGTGGTCTTCGACCTGTTCTATACCCCCATCCACAGCGAGGACGGCGCCCGCGTCGATGGCGTCCTTTGCACCGTCCTGGACATCACCGACACCGTCCGCGCGCGCGAGGCCCTGGCCGAAAGCCGGGCCGAGCTTTACCACCTGTCCGACGCGCTGCCGATCCTGGTGGGCTTTCTGGACCGCGCGCTGGTCTTCCGCTTTGCCAACCAGTGCTATCTGGATGTCTTCGGCGTCACCCATGACCAGGTGATCGGCAAGCGCATCACCGACATCCTGGGGGCCGACCGGGGCGCCCAGACCGAGGAGATGCTGACCCGTGCCCTTGCGGGCGAGACGGTGAATGTGGATGCGACCGTCCATCTGCCCGGCAAGGGGGCCCGCGCCTTCGAGATGCGCTGCCTGCCCCGCACCGCGGGCGAGGGGCGGATCGACGGCGTTTACATGATCCTGATCGACATCGAGGATCGCAAGCAGACCGAAATCCAGCTGCGCGACAGCAACGACCGCTTCCGCGCCGCCGTGGATGCGATCCACAGCATCCTGTGGACCAACAGCGCCGATGGACGGATGGTCGGCGAACAGCGCGGATGGGCGGCCCTGACGGGGCAGGGGTTCGACGAATACCAGGATTATGGCTGGTCCGACGCAGTCCATCCCGACGACCGCGAGGGGACCGTCGGGGCCTGGCACCAGGCGCTGGAGGCGCGTTCCACCTTTGAATGGGAACACCGGGTGCGCTGCGCGGATGGCGAATACCGCATCTTCAGGGTCCGCGCCGTGCCGATCCTGGACCCCCGGGGCGCCGTCACCGAATGGGTGGGCGTCCACACCGACATCACCGAACAGCGCATGACCGAGGCGCAGTTGCAGGCCCAGGCCGAGGATCTGCAACGCCAGATCAACCACCGCCAGCGGGCCGAGGATCAGCTGCGCCAGTTGAACGAAACCCTGGAAGCCCGCGTCCGGGACGAGATCGAACAGCACCGCAAGACCGAAGCCGCGCTGCACCGCGCGCAGAAGATGGAATCCATGGGCCAGCTGACGGGCGGCGTGGCGCATGATTTCAACAATCTTCTCCAGGTGATCGCGGGCAATCTTCAGATGCTGTCAAAGGATGTCGAGGGCAACGACCGCGCGAACCAGCGGGTCGAGAACGCGCTGTCGGCCGTGGCGCGCGGGGCCAAGCTTGCCAGCCAGCTTCTGGCCTTCGGCCGCCGCCAGCCGCTGGAGCCCCGGGTCATCCAGCCCTGCCGCCTGGTGGCCGAGATGGACGAACTGCTGCGCCGGTCGCTGGGCGAGACGATCGAGGTCGAGGTGATCGTGCCCACGAACCTGTGGAACATCTGCGTGGACCGGGCGCAGCTGGAAAGCGCGCTGCTGAACCTGGCCATCAACGCCCGCGACGCCATGGACGGCCCCGGCCGCCTGACCATCGAGATGGGCAATACCCAGCTGGACGAGGCCTATGCCACGGCCGCGGGCGATGTCGCGGCGGGGGATTACGTCATGCTGGCCGTCACCGATACCGGCTGCGGGATGCCCCCCGAGGTGCTGGAGCGGATCTTCGATCCCTTCTATTCCACCAAGCCCGAGGGGCGCGGCACCGGCCTTGGCATGTCGATGGTCTATGGCTTCGTCAAGCAGTCGGGCGGCCATGTGTCCGTCTATAGCGAGCCGGGCGAGGGGACGACCGTGCGCATCTATCTGCCCCATTCCGAGAGCGAGGAGGAAACCGACGCGCCGGTCTATAACGGCCCTGTGGTCGGCGGCACCGAGACGGTGCTGGTGGTCGAGGATGACGAGGCCGTGCGCACCACCGTGGTCGATCTGCTGACCTCTCTGGGCTACACGGTGCTGACGGCCCGGGACGCGCAGGCGGGGCTGGCGGTCGTGGAAAGCGGGCTGCATATCGACGTGCTGTTCACCGACGTGGTGATGCCTGGCACCTTGTCCAGCCGCGACATGGCGCGCCGGGCGCAAGAGATCCTGCCGGGCCTCGGGGTGCTGTTCACCTCGGGCTATACGGAAAATTCCATCGTCCACGGCGGCAGGCTGGATCCGGGGGTTGAACTGCTGTCCAAGCCCTATCCGCGCGAGGCCCTGGCCCGCCGCTTGCGCCATGTCATCGCCAATGCCCAGCAGGCGGCCAAGGCGGCCGAGGCCCTGCGCGCCGCAGAGCCCGCGCCCGAGCCCGCGCCCGCCCCCGACCGGCCCGTCTCGATCCTGCTGGTCGAGGACAACGCCCTGATCCGCGCCGACACCGCCATCATGCTGGAGGAGATGGGCCACACCGTCGCCCAGGCCGGCAAGGCCGCGCCCGCGCTGGAACGGCTGCAAGGCCAGGGCTTCGACCTGCTGCTGACCGACCTGGGCCTGCCCGACATGAACGGCAACGACCTGGCGCAGCGCGCGGTGGAAATCCAGCCGGGGCTGGCCGTGGTCTATGCCACGGGCGACAGCCACCTGCCCCCGGGCTGCCCCGCGCAGACGGTCCTGTTGTGCAAGCCTTACGGCGAGGACCAGTTGCGCGGCGCGGTGCAGGAGGCGCTGGCCCGCATCGGCTGAGCCCCCTTGGCGAAAGGGGGGTTGCGTGCTATGCAAGATCCGTTCTCAGGGCGGGGTGCAATTCCCCACCGGCGGTCACAGCCCGCGAGCGCCCATCGGCAACGGTGGGGTCAGCAGATCCGGTGAAACTCCGGGGCCGACAGTATAGTCTGGATGAAAGAGAACCGTGGCCGCGTCCTTTCCCGAGGGGCGGTCATGGCTCATGTCCTGGGACCATACGCAAGTCAACGTAAGGTTCCTGAAAGATGACCCACAAGACCCCTCGCATCGCCTTTATCAAGGCCCGCTGGCATTCCGATGTCGTGGACCGCGCGCATGACGGTTTCCTTGCCGAACTGGGGCGCCTGATCCCCGGCGCCGAAGTCGTGGCCTATGACGTGCCCGGCGCCTTCGAGATGCCCTTGCTGGCGAAAAAGCTGGCCCAGACCGGGCGCTATGACGCCGTGGTCGCCGCCGCGCTGGTGGTGGACGGCGGCATCTACCGCCACGATTTCGTCGCCACTGCCGTCGTGACCGGGCTGATGACTGTCGGCCTGGAAACGGGCGTGCCCTGCTTCTCGGTCTCGCTGACGCCGCACAATTACCAGGAAACGGAATTGCTGACGGGCTTTTACCGCGACCACTTCGTCAAGAAGGGCGCCGAGGCCGCGCAGGCCGTCCACCAGATGCTGGACCTGGACGCCCGCATCGCCGCCGAGGGCCGCGCGGACGCGGCATGAGGAAAGGGCGCGCGGGGTTGGCCCGCGCGCCTTGCTTGACTCTCGCAGGATCATGGACCAGCCTTGGTCCATCCAATCTGCCAGGGGGTCGCCATGACGGTGCAGATGAATGTCGCCGAAGCCAAGGCCAGGCTGTCCGAGCTTCTTGCGGCGGTCGAAGCGGGCGAAGAAGTCATCATCGCCCGGGGAGGTGTTCCCGCCGCACGGCTGGTGCCCATCGCCAGGGCGGGCGTTCGCCTGGGCCTTCTGGAAGGCGTCGTGGATCCGGGCTCGGTCCCCGATTTCCTGGCACCCATGAGCAAGGAAGACCTTGCGGAGTGGGGTGCTTGAGCCATGTGCTTGTTGATACGCATGTGCTGGCCTGGTCGCTGGTCGCGCCTTCATTCCTGACGGCTGCGGCGCGAAGCTTGCTGGAAAGCGGGGCAACGATCCATGTCCCGCCCTGTGCCTTTCACGAGATTGCGTCAAAGGTGCGCAAGGGCAAGTGGGACGCCATGCTGCCTTATGCCCGCAGTCTCGACAGCCTGTGTTCGGCGCAGGGATTCAGCATCGCCCCCTATACGGCGCGCATGGCAATGCTGTCCGGGTCGATGGAATGGGACCATCCCGATCCCTTCGACCGCATGATCGCCGCGACCGCCATCGAAATGTCTTGTCCGCTGATATCGAAGGACACGGCCTTTGACGGGCTGATCGGGTTCGCGGGGTGGAAAGGCCGCATCTGGTAACGCGGCCCCGCGCCTTATTCCACCGTCACCGACTTCGCCAAATTGCGCGGCTGGTCCACGTCGGTGCCCTTGGCGACCGCGGTGTGGTAGGCCAGATACTGCATCGGGATCGCATACAGGATCGGCTGGAACAGCCCCCCGCCCGAGGGCATCCGCAGCGTGGCCTGCACCCCGTGGCTGGCCGCCGAAAGCCCGGCCTCGTCCGACACAAGCAGGATCGGGCCGTGGCGGGCCATCACTTCCTGCATGTTGGATACCGTTTTCTCGAACAGCGCGTCATGGGGGGCCAGCACGATCACCGGCACGTCGCGGTCGATCAGCGCGATAGGCCCGTGCTTCAACTCGCCCGAGGCATAGCCTTCGGCATGGATATAGCTGAGTTCCTTGAGCTTCAGCGCCCCTTCCAGCGCCACCGGATAGAGCGCGCCGCGCCCCAGGAACAGCACGTCGCGGGCCTGCGACAGCCATTCCGACAGCGCCCGGCAATCGTCCGACAGGGCAAGGGTCTGCTGCATCAGCCCCGGGATCGACCGCAGGTCGGCCAGATGCGCGGCCAGCGCCGCGTCGTCGATGCGGCCCCGGTCATGGGCGGCCTTCAGCGCCAGGATCGCCAGAACGGTCAACTGGCAGGTGAAGGCCTTCGATGACGCCACGCTGACCTCGATCCCCGCGCGGGTGGGCAGGGCGATGTCGGAATCTCGCGCGATGGCGGAGGTGCCGACGTTCACCAGCCCGACCGTGCGGGCGACGTGATCCTTGGCATAATGCAGCGCGGCCAGCGTGTCCGCCGTTTCGCCTGACTGGCTGACGGCGATGAACCAGCTTTGGGGCGACAAGGGCGGCTCGCGATAGCGGAATTCGGACGCCACGTCGATGTCGCAGGGCAGGCCCGCCAGTTGCTCGAACCAGTATTTCGCGACATGGCCCGCCAGATGCGCGGTGCCGCAGCCGACCAGGCTAATGCGGTCCACGTTGCGGAAATCCATGCCGTCGGGCAGCACGATCCGGTCGTCCTTGACGTAATGGGTCAGCACGTCGCCGATCACCACCGGCTGTTCGGCGATTTCCTTGGCCATGAAGTGCCGGTATCCGCCCTTGTCGATGGCGGTGGCCCCGGTGTCGATGCGCGCCTCGGCCCGGTGGGTCTGGTTGCCCGCCGCGTCGAAGATCTGCGCGCCCGCACGAGTTAGGATCGCGTGGTCGCCGTCCTCCAGATAGGTGATGCGGTCGGTGAAGGGCGCCAGCGCCACGGCGTCGGACCCCAGGAACATCTCTCCGTCGCCATGGCCGATGGCTAGCGGGCTGCCCTTGCGGGCGGCGATCATCAGGTCGGGCTGGCCGTCGAACAGGAAGGCCAGGGCAAAGGCGCCCCGCAGCCGCGCCAGGGTGCTGCGCGCGGCCTGGACCGGGGATTGCCCCTGGTCCATGTAATGCGCCGTCCACAGCGCCACGGTTTCCGTGTCGGTCTGCGATTGCGGCTGGATGCCCAGGGCCGCCAGTTCCTCGCGCAACTCGCGGAAGTTCTCGATGATGCCGTTATGGACCACGGCCACGGGGCCGGACTGGTGGGGATGGGCGTTCACCTCGGTCGCAGGACCGTGGGTGGCCCAGCGGGTGTGGCCGATGCCGATATGGCCGGGCAGGGGGTCGTGGACCAGCCGGTCGGACAGGTTCACCAGCTTGCCCACGGCGCGGCGGCGGTCCAGACGGCCGCTGGCATCGACCGTGGCGACCCCGGCGCTGTCATAGCCGCGATATTCCAGCCGCCGCAGCGCATCGACCAGTTGCGGGGAAACCTCGTGAGATCCGAGGATACCGATGATGCCGCACATCAGCGGGCCTCCTTCTTCGCGCGCAGGGCGGCCATCAGGCGGGTGGCAAGGCCGGGCTTCGTCACCTGGCGGGCGCGGCCAAGCGCAAGCGCGCCGTCGGGCACGTCTTCGGTGATGACGGAACCCGACCCGGTCAGGGCGTCGCTGCCCACGCGCACGGGGGCGACCAGCATGGTGTCGCTGCCGATGAAGGCGCGGGCGCCGATTTCCGTGCGGTGCTTGCCGACGCCGTCGTAATTGCAGGTGACGGTGCCCGCGCCGATATTGGTATGCTCGCCCACATGGGCGTCGCCCAGATAGGTCAGGTGGCCGACCTTGACGCCTTCGTCCAGGACGGCGTTCTTGATTTCCACGAAGTTGCCGACATGCACGTCGCCACCCAGTTCCGCGCCGGGGCGCAGGCGGGCAAAGGGGCCGACCGTCGCCCCGGACGAGATATGGCAGCCCTCCAGATGGCAGAAGGGCAGGATCTCGGCCCCCGATTCCACCGTGACGCCGGGGCCGAAGACGACGTTCTGCCCGATCACCGCGTCGCGCCCGATGGCCGTGTCCAGCGCGAACCAGGTGGTCGCGGGATCGGCCAGCGTCACGCCATTCTCCAGCGCGCGGGCGCGGGCGCGGTCCTGGAAGGCGGCCTCGGCTGCGGCGAGTTCGGCGCGGGTGTTGATGCCCAGGGTTTCCGCCTCGTCGCAGGTGACGACATCGGTGCTGCGGCCTTCCGCGCGGGCCAGCGCCACAAGGTCGGTCAGGTAGTATTCGCCCGAGGCGTTCTGGTTCGTCAGCCGCACGATCAGTTGCCGCAGCAGCGCCGCGTCCAGCGCCATCACGCCGCTGTTGCAAAGCGCGATCTCGCGCACCGCCGCGTCGGCGTCCTTGTATTCGACGATCCGCTCCAGCCCGCGCCCGGTCACGATCAGGCGGCCATAGCGGCCCGGATCCTCGGCCTCGAAGCCCAGCACCACCAGGTCGGCGGGGTGCGAGGCCAGGGCGGCCAGCGTGTCCTCTCCGATGAAGGGGGTGTCGCCGTAAAGGACGACAACCTTGCCCTCGAAGCCCTCAAGCTCGGGCAGGGCCTGGCGGACGGCATGGCCGGTGCCAAGCTGTTCGGGTTGCAGCACGATCCGCGCATCCGGGTCGATCCTGCCCACGGCTTTTGTCACCAGATCTGCGCCATGGCCCGCGACCACGATCACCTGCTCGGGTTCCAGCGTGCGGGCCACCGCCAGGGCGTGCCCCACCAGCGGCATCCCGCCCAGGCGGTGCAGCACCTTGGGCAGGTCTGATTGCATCCGGCTGCCCTGGCCGGCCGCCAGAACCACGATCGCCACCGGCTTCTCTGCCATGCCTGCCCCTCATTCGCCTGTTCAAATTCCTTGGCAGGCGTTCTAATCGGGACCGGACGCCTGGGGAAGCCCCGCGCGTTCACCTTTGGTGTCGGATCATTGCGGGAAGGGCAGGGGCATGGCGGGAACGGTGGTCTTCGATCTGGACGGCACGCTGGCCGATACCTCGGCCGACCTGATCGCGGCGGCGAATGCCTGCTTTGCGGCGCGGGGGCTGGATGTGGCGCTGGACCCGGTGGCCGACGCGCTGACGGCCTTTCACGGCGGGCGGGCGATGCTGCGGGCGGGATACGGCCGGATGGGGGCCGACCTGCTGCTGCCCCCGGGGGCCGAGGACGAGGATTATCCCCGCCTGCTGGCCCATTACGGCGAAAACATCGCCGTGCACACCAAGCTTTATCCGGGGGTCGAGGCGGTGCTGGACCGCCTGCAATCGGACGGGCATATCCTGGCCGTCTGCACCAACAAGCCGGGCGCCCTGGCCGAAACCCTGCTGCACGCGCTTGGGGTGCGGGACCGTTTCGCGTCGATGATCGCGGCCGATACGCTGCCGGTCAGGAAGCCCGATCCGCGCCCCTATCGCGCGGCGGTCGAACAGGCGGGGGGCAGCGTGCCCGCGTCCTTCCTGGTGGGGGATACGGAAACCGACCGCAAGACGGCGGCGGCGGCGGGGGTCCGGGTGGCGCTGGTGTCCTTTGGCCCCGAGGGCGAGGCGATTTCCCGCCTCGCCCCCGATGCGCTGATCGGGCATTTCGACGAACTGCCCGACCTGGCGCGGCGCTGGCTGGGATAGGTGTCGCTCGGTTCCCGACAGCAGGGCTGACCCTTTAGACATGTTAACAAGGCGGCAGCCCCCCGATATGCAGGGGGTGTTAACAAGTTGTTCATGTTTGTCGGTGCCATTGTTCAAGACCCGCAAGGCGGGCTGGATTGCTGATGTCGGCACGTTGTCCCGAGTGTCGCGATGCAGCCTCTTTGCACGTTAGAAGATCAATGCCTGAATTTCTTTCCCCATATGGGATTCCGGCCCGCGATCCACGTTGTCGAGCGTGACCAGTACGGGGACCGCATGATCCTGGTCGTGGGCGACGACAGCCCCATGGAGGGCAAGGTTCCGCCCGGCTATGACGACTACATGCTGCTGGTCGATCCCTATGCGGTCGCGGGCGCCCCGTCCGGCCCGGGCATGGTCGCGCTGACCCAGGGTGCGTCTTCGGGGTGGGGGGCGCCATCCTTTCCGGGACAGGGGCCCGGTCCGTGGATCCAGGACGCATTGACAAACACGCCCGAAAGCGGCCGCCCGGTCAAGCCGGTGCTTCCGGTCAAGCCCGTGCTTCCGGTCACACCCCTGCCTCCGGTCAAGCCGATCATCCCCACGCCCGAAATCCCCGTGAACCCCGAGCTTCCGCCCCTGGCGCCCGTTCCCCTGCCTGATGCGGCGCCGATGCTGATCGCATCGCTGCTGGCCCTGGCCCTGCTGCGCCGCATCCGGGGCTAGGGCACCCCCGGCAAGGGAACGGGAGTCCGTCCTATTCCGCCTTGTCCGCAGGCTTGGCGTTCAGCTGGCCATAGTTCTGGGCGCCGATCGTCTCGTAAAGCTGGATCTGGGTTTCCAGGAAGTCGATATGGCCTTCCTCATCCTCGATCAGGTCGTCGAACAACGCCTTGGACACCTGGTCGTTGACGCTGGAGCAGTATTCCCGCGCTTCCAGATACAGGGTGCGCGCGTCGTGTTCGGCCGCCAGATCCGCTTCCAGCGTTTCGCGCAGGGTCTGGCCGATGCGCAGCGGGTCCAGCTTCTGAAGGTTCGGATGGCCTTCCAGGAAGATGATTCGCTTGATCAGCCGGTCGGCGTGGTGCATCTCCTCGATCGACTCGGCGCGCGACTTGTCGGCGATATGGCCGAAGCCCCAGTCTTCCTGCAGGCGGTAATGCAGCCAGTACTGGCTGACGGCGGTCAGTTCAGACCGCAGCGCCGCGTTGAGATAGTCGATGACCTTTGCGTCGCCCTTCATGGGGGGTATCCTTTGCAACATCTGATTTCGCCCGCAAAATCGGCGGGGCTACGCCCAGATTATCGCAGTGACGCATGGTGTCCAGAAAGAGCGGCATGCACCCGCCGCAATCGGCGCGTTTGCCCAAGGCGTGATAGATCTTGCCCGGCGTGATGATCGTCTGGGGATCGGCCGTCCGCATCCAGTCGATGGCCGCCTTGATCTCATGATCCGAGATTTGCGTGCAGTGGCAAACGATCATCGCGCAACTCCTGTTCGCCGGAAACATAGGGATTCTGTCGGATATGTAAAGCCGAGTTTTTTACTTGGGGTGGGGACGGCTTGACGCAGGGCCGGGCGGGGCGCAGAAGCGGCGGCCATGAAACTGTCCGATTTCGATTTCGACCTGCCCCCGTCGCTGATCGCCACGCGCCCGGCCCGCCCGCGCACGTCGGCGCGGCTGCTGCTGGCCCAGGGCGGCGCGATCGCCGACCGGCGCGTCAGCGACCTGCCCGACATCCTGCTGCCGGGCGACGTGCTGGTGCTGAACGACACCAAGGTCATCCCGGCGCGGCTGACCGGCACGCGGACCCGCCCGACGCCGCAGGGCGAGGCCACGGCCCGGATCGAAATCACGCTGCTGGAACCCGCCGCCGATGGCTGGCGCGCGCTGGCGAAACCCCTGCGCAAGCTGCGCGCGGGCGAGGTGATCCGCTTTGGCGACACACTGTCCGCCGAGGTCGCGGAAATTGCCGAGGGCGAGCTGCGCCTGCGTTTCGACGCCGAAGGGGACGCCTTCGATGCGGCGCTTCAGCAGGTGGGGGCGATGCCCTTGCCGCCCTATATCGCCGCCTTGCGCGCGCCCGACGACCAGGACCGGCAGGATTACCAGACGGTCTGGGCCGCCCGCCAGGGCGCCGTCGCCGCCCCCACCGCCAGCCTGCATTTCGACGCGGCGCTGCTGGAGGCGCTGGCCGCGAAAGGCGTGGAATTCGTCCATGTCACGCTGCATGTCGGCGCGGGCACCTTCCTGCCCGTCAAGGTCGAGGACGTGACCACCCACCGGATGCACGTCGAATGGGGCGAGGTCGGCGCGGATGCCGCCGCCGCCATCACCCTTGCCAAGGCGGAAGGCCGCCGCGTGATCCCGGTCGGCACCACCGCGCTGCGGCTGATCGAATCGGCGGCGCAGGACGACGGCACGGTCCGGCCGTTCCAGGGGACAACGGACATCTTCATCTATCCCGGCTATCACTTCCGGGTGACCGACGGGCTGATGACGAATTTCCACCTGCCGAAATCGACGCTGCTGATGCTGGTCTCCGCCCTGATGGGGCCCGAAAAGATCAGGGAAATCTATGCCCATGCGGTGGGGCAGGGGTATCGCTTCTTCAGTTATGGCGATGCGTCGCTGCTGGTCCCCTAGGGTCGCTTTCCGGGTAGCCCCCCGGCGCCGGATGGGCGAGACAGGGCCAACCCCGCCACCCGAGTTGAGACCACCCATGCTTTCCGTTCTGCGCACCACCTGGCCGCTGTTCCTGGGCATCCTCTTGCTGATGGTCGGCAACGGGATGCAGGGCACGCTGCTGGGCATCCGCGGCGGGATCGAGGGGATCCCGACCTTCCAGATGTCGGTGGTCATGTCGGGTTACTTCGCGGGCTTCCTGCTGGGCAGCCTGACGGTGCCCGGCCTGATCAAGAACGTGGGCCATGTGCGGGTCTTCGCCGCGCTCGGGTCCATGATCTCGTCCGTGCTGGTGCTGTACGCGGTGGAGCCCAACTGGATCTGGTGGACGATCCTGCGCACCATCATCGGCTTCTGCTTCTGCGGGGTCTATATCACGTCCGAAAGCTGGCTGAACGCCGGGTCCACCAATGAAAACCGGGGCCAGACGCTGTCGGCCTACATGATCGTGCAGCTTTTGGGGATCGTGGCGGCGCAGGCGCTGCTGAACACCTCCGATCCGGGCGGATACACGCTGTTCATCGTGGCATCCGTGCTGGTGTCGCTGGCCTTCATGCCGATCCTGCTGTCCGCGCGCCCCGCCCCGCAGTTCCAGACGATCAAGCGCATGACCTTCGCCCGGCTTTACCGTGCATCCCCGCTGGGCTGCGTGGGGATCTTCCTGATGGGCGGGGTCTTTGCGGTGCTGTCGGGGATGTCGTCCGTCTGGGGGGCCTCGGTCGGGCTGTCGGTGGCCGAGATCTCGGCCTTCGTGGCGGCCAGCTATGCGGGCGGGCTGGTGATGCAATATCCGGTGGGCTGGATTTCCGACCGCTACGACCGGCGCAAGCTGGTGCTGATGCTGGCCGCCGTGGGCGCGGTGACGGGGGTGGTGGCCATCGCCGTGCAGCCGGGGACATGGGGGCTGGTCATCGCGGGCGCGCTGATGGGGGGCATCGCCAACCCGATCTATGCGCTGCTGGTGGCCTATACCAACGACTATCTGGAGCAGTCGGACATGGCCGCCGCATCCGCCGGGCTGCTGTTCATCTATGGCATCGGGTCGATGGGCGGGCCGGTGATCACCGGCTGGCTGATGGAGGTGATCGGCCCCGACGGCTTCTGGGTCTATATGGCGGTGCTTCTGGCGCTGCTGACCGCCTATGCGGGCTGGCGCGCCACCCGCCGCCGGGCGCTGACGCCCGAGGAACAGGGCAACTTCGCCGTCATCACGCCCAACGCCACCACCATCGCGGTCGAGGCCGCGCTGGACGAAAAGCAGTCCGATCCCGGCGACCGGCGGGCGTCCGACGCGGCGTAAGCGGGCTGCTTGTTCCCCCCCTGCGATTGGTTTAACGCTGAACTATCGTGACCTGACAGGGGAAACCTATGGCCCAGAATTTCGACATGGTGGTGATTGGTGCCGGGCCGGGCGGCTATGTCGCCGCGATCCGGGGCGCTCAGCTGGGCCTGAAGGTGGCCTGCATCGAACGCGAGCATCTGGGCGGCATCTGCCTCAACTGGGGCTGCATCCCCACCAAGGCGCTGCTGCGGTCGGCCGAGGTGTTCCACCTGATGCACCGTGCCAAGGATTTCGGGCTGTCCGCCGAAGGCATCGGCTTCGACCTGGAAAAGGTCGTGGCGCGGTCGCGCGGCGTCGCCAAGCAACTGACCGGCGGCATCGGCCACCTGTTCAAGAAGAACAAGGTCACGACCATCATGGGCGAGGCGCGGCTGGTCGCGCCGGGCAAGGTCAGCGTGAAAACCGACAAGGGCACCGAGGAAGTCACGGCGAAGAACATCGTCCTGGCGACCGGCGCGCGGGCGCGCGAACTGCCGGGGCTGGAGCCGGACGGCAAGCTGGTCTGGAACTACAAGCACGCGCTGGTGCCGCCGCATATGCCCAAGCGGCTGCTGGTCATCGGATCGGGCGCCATCGGCATCGAATTCGCCAGCTTCTTCAATACGCTGGGCGCGGATACCACCGTGGTCGAGGTGATGGACCGCGTGCTGCCGGTGGAGGATGCGGAAATCAGCGCCTTCGCCAAGAAGGCCTTCGTCAAGCAGGGCATGACGATCCTGGAAAAGGCCACGGTCAAGAAGCTGGACCGCAAGGGCTCGACCGTGACCGCCCATATCGAAACCGGCGGCAAGACCGAGACGCAGGACTTCGACACGGTGATTTCCGCCGTTGGGATTGTGGGCAACGTGGAAAACCTCGGGCTTGAGGAACTGGGCGTGAAGATCGACCGCACCCATGTCCTGACCGACGAATACTGCCGCACCGGCGTTCCCGGCCTTTACGCCATCGGCGACGTGGCAGGCGCCCCCTGGCTCGCGCACAAGGCCAGCCACGAAGGGGTGATGGTGGCCGAACTGATCGCGGGCGGGCACCCGCATCCGGTCAAGCCCAGCAGCATCGCGGGCTGCACCTATTGCCATCCGCAGGTGGCGTCGGTGGGCCTGACCGAGGCCAAGGCCAAGGAACTGGGCCATGACATCAAGGTGGGCCGCTTCCCCTTCGTCGGCAACGGCAAGGCCATCGCCCTGGGCGAGCCGGAAGGCATGATCAAGACCGTCTTCGACGCCAAGACCGGCGAACTGCTGGGCGCGCACATGGTCGGCGCGGAAGTGACCGAACTGATCCAGGGCTATGTCATCGGCCGCCAGCTTGAGACGACCGAGCAGGATCTGATGGAAACGGTGTTCCCGCACCCGACGCTTTCGGAAATGATGCACGAGGCGGTCCTGGACGCCTATGGCCGGGCCATCCACTTCTGAACCCGTTGCGTGGGGCGGGGCTGCAACGCCCGCCCCCTCAAGGTGGCGTTAACCGTTTCGTAACTATCCCTTCACCCATGCGCCTGCCGCGGCTGAAGGAGATAGGTCATGAACATCGCGATCACCAACGGGCTTTTGCTGATGCCGCCCGCCTTCCGGGGCGGGCTGAACGCCTGGTCCCGGACGGACGGCACGCCGGGCAGCGCCACCTGGGCCTCGGCCGACAATGGCGCGCTGGTCCCGGCGGACCAGGACTTCGGCACCTGCCTTGAGGTGATCAAGCATCAGACCACCACCTCCGTCCGCTTCATGGGCGAGACGCCGATGATCCCGGGCGTCTATCTGCGCGTCTCGGCGCGGATCAAGGCAGTCGCTGGCGCGCTGTGTTCCGCGCGCATCGCCGGATGGGCGGGCAACGGGTCGCGCGCCCATGTGACCGGCCTGGTCGAGGTCGGGCCCACCGTGCCCCTGACCGCCTATGGCGAGGTGGTGGAAATCAGCGCCATCGTCGGCGTGGGATCGCGGCGCGGCGTGGACATGGCCTGGGGCACCGCGCCCGTCTATGGCCATTTCGGGCTGGACCTGGTGGGCGCGAACGGCGGCGCCTTCCGCATCGAATCGGTGCGGATCGAGGACGTGACGGCGGCCTTCATCCCCTCGCTGATCGACTGGGTGGACGTGCGCGACTATGGCGCCAAGGGCGACAACGTCACCAACGACCGCGCGGCCTTCATTGCGGCGGACCAGGCGGCCAATGGCGGCTGGATCCTGGTGCCCGAGGGGAAGTTCTTCATCAGCGGCGACCTGGGCATCAACAGCCGGATCCGCTTCAAGGGCACCATCCGCACCCCCGCCGAGACCACCGTGTCCCTTCTGCAAAGCTACAACTTCCCCACCTATGCCAGCGCCTTCGGCAGCGAGACGCTGGGCATGAAGAAGGCGCTGCAGGCGCTGTTCGGCTATACCGACCATGTCTCGCTGGACCTGTGCGGACGCCGCGTCGACCTGGAGGAGCCGCTGGTCATCCGCGCGCTGGCCCCGGACCTGACCGGCTTTTCCAACCGCCGCGTGATCTGCAACGGCAGCATCGGCGTCACCGCGGGCCCCGCCTGGGAAACCGGCAAATGGACCAGCACGGCGACCTATGACCCCGCGCAACCGCTGCGGCTGTCGGGTGTCGCCAACGTCGCCGCCATCGAGGTCGGCAGCCGCGTCAGCGGCAACGGCGTGGGACGAGAGGTTTACGTCAACGCCAAGGACGTGGCGGCCAGGACTCTGACCCTGTCGCAGCCGCTGTATGGCGGGGCCGGGACGCGCAACTATACCTTTGAACGCTATCGCTATCTGTTCGACTTTTCCGGCGTCGAGCAGCTGTCGCGCCTGAACTTCGTCGATCTGGACCTGAACTGCGAAGGGATCGCCAGCGGCATCATGCTGCCCCCCAAGGGGGACATGATCGCGCTGCGCGACTGCTATGTGACCAAGCCCCGGGACCAGGGCATCACCTCGATCGGGCGGGGCTGCCAGGACATGCTGGTGGACCGCTGCCAGTTCCTGTCGAACGAGATGGACCTGCCCGCCCAGCAACGCAACACCATCGCCATCAACGTCAACGGCAACGACGTGAAGATCCGCGACAACCGCTTTGTCCGCTTCGCGCATTTCATGGTGGCCGACGGCGGCGGGCACATCATCTCGGGCAACCACCGGTTCCAGGGCGACGGCTCGGGCGAGGGGTTGCGTTATGCCGGGCTGGTGCTGACCCAACCCAACGTGCAGACCACGATCAACGGCAACTACATCGACAACGCCTCGATCGAGTGGACCAACGAACACAGCGCCACGCCCAATTACTCGGGGTCCGAATTCAGCTTTGGCGGATTGACCATCACCGGCAACACCTGCCTGTGTTCCAACACCGCCGCCTGGTTCACCTGGCTGACCGTGAAGCCCCATGGCACGGGGCATTTCATCCACGGGCTGACCGTGACCAGCAACGTCTTCAAGGCGCTTTACAGCGACATCGACCGGATCGAGCGGGTCGATACCTCGATCGCCGACCTGAACTACAACAACATGCGCAACCGGCAATTCGAGGGGAACACCTTCAACGGGGTCAGGAACTATGTCTCGAACCCGTTGATGTTGCAGCATAACCAGACTTCGGCTTCGACGGCCTGGACCTTGCCGGTGATCGAGGGGCTGCCCTTCAAGGGTTGGGCCAAGTCGGTCCAGTCGGTGATCGCGGAAACCGCCATCACCACTGCGGCCGGGGCGCGCGTCGATGCCGCCCCCTGGGTGCAGACCGAGATCGGCACCACCAAGCGCCAGATCCGCCTGAACTGGCCTTCGGCGGTCAAGGGCAGGGTCAGCATCTATGCCCGGATGGACCGCCCGCAGTAAGGAACCAGACCGCCGCGGCACCGTCGCGGCGGTTTTTCATGCAAGGCCAAGATCGGCGGGCGTCAACCGGAACGCCGCGCCGAAGCCTGCGTTCAGGAAGCCCGCTTGGGGCGTCAGCCGCCAGAAGCGGAAATCGGGCAGGTCGATGAAGACCGCCGCCTTGGGATGCGCCCCCAGCCAGCGGTCCCGCAGCCCGCCGGGATCGGCGATCACCTGGGCCACCACCTGCAAGGACAGGCGCGGCCAGGTCATCGGATCGCCCCGGTCCCCCTGCATTTCCACCAGCAGCGCCGCGCGCGGATCGGCAGCCAGCGCCCGGCTGTGGACCGCCAGCCCGGACAACAGCGCGACCGGAACGCCGTCCCCGTCGATCTGGCAGGCGATCTTCGACAGATGCGGATGGCCCGTGGCCGAATCGTTCACCGCCAGCACTGCGTGGCGCATCATGGCCAGCATCTGCCGGGCCGAGGACCGGGCATCGTCGGTCGTGCTGCGGATCGGACCCTTCATCGCCAAAGGCTGCCGTTCCCGCAGGGGCTTGGCAACGGTTGTGAAAAATTTACAGATCGGCCTGCGATTCGGTCAATTAATTTTCAGAATTTCCGTTTTCATAAAAACACTTAACAGAAATTCCCGAATGTGCTTAACATGCCCTTGGGGAATGGCAGAACGCTTGCCGACGCCGCCAGGCAACTGCGGCCCGCAAGCGTCGCGAGGAGGGAAGATGACCACCGAAACGATTGAAAAGCATCCGATTCCGGCAGGATTTGCAAACGCGCATTGCGGCCCGGGCGATTACGCCCGCCTTTATGCCGAATCGATCAGCGACCCGGAATCGTTCTGGGGCCGCGAGGGCAGGCGCCTGGACTGGATCCACCCCTACAGCATCGTCAAGAACACCGACTTCACCTTCGGCAAGGTGTCGATCAAGTGGTTCGAGGACGGGATCCTCAACGCCTCGGTCAACTGCATCGACCGCCACCTGCCCGCCCGCGCGGGCCAGACCGCGATCATCTTCGAGCCCGACGATCCCGCGACGCCCGCCCAGCACATCACCTATGCGGAACTGTCCGAAAAGGTGAACCGCTTCGCCAACGTGCTTTTGTCCCAGGGCATCATGCGCGGCGACCGGGTGGTGATCTATCTGCCCATGATCCCCGAGGCGGCCTATGCGATGCTGGCCTGCGCGCGGATCGGGGCGATCCATTCCATCGTCTTCGCGGGCTTCTCGCCCGACGCGCTGGCCAACCGCATCAACGACTGCGGCGCCAAGGTGGTGATCACCGCCGACACCGCCCCGCGCGGGGGACGGCGCACCAACCTGAAATCGAACACCGACGCCGCGCTGCTGCATTGTTCCGACCGGGTGCGCTGCCTGGTGGTCAAGCATACGGGCGACCAGACCACCTGGATCGGGGGCCGCGACGTGGACGTGAAGGCGCTGATGGAAACCGCCAGCCCCGACTGCCCGCCCCGCCCGATGAGCGCCGAGGATCCGCTGTTCATCCTTTACACCTCGGGGTCCACCGGCAAGCCCAAGGGGGTCGTGCATACGACCGGCGGCTATCTGGTCTATGCCGCGATGACTCACCAATACACCTTCGACTACCAGGACGGCGATGTCTTCTGGTGCACGGCCGATGTCGGCTGGGTCACGGGCCACAGCTATATCGTCTATGGCCCGCTGGCCAACGGCGCGACCACCGTGATGTTCGAGGGCGTGCCCACCTATCCCGACGCGGGCCGGTTCTGGGAAGTCTGCGCCAAGCACAAGGTGACGCAGTTCTACACCGCGCCCACCGCGATCCGGTCGCTGATGGCCAAGGGCACCGAGCCCATCGAGAAGCACGACCTGTCCAGCCTGCGCCTGCTGGGGTCCGTGGGCGAACCCATCAACCCCGAGGCCTGGAACTGGTATAACGAGAACATCGGCAAGAACCGCTGCCCCATCGTCGATACCTGGTGGCAGACCGAAACCGGCGGCCACCTGATCACGCCCTTGCCCGGCGCCATCGAGACGAAGCCGGGTTCGGCCACGCTGCCCTTCTTCGGCATCAAGCCCGTGATCCTGGAAGCCGAGTCCGGCAAGCCCGTCGAAGGCAACCCAGCCGAGGGCGTGCTCTGCATCGCCGACAGCTGGCCGGGGCAGATGCGCACCCTGTGGGGCGATCACCAGCGCTTCATGGAGGCTTATTTCCAGCAATATCCTGGCTACTACTTCACCGGCGACGGCTGCCGCCGGGACGAGGACGGCTATTACTGGATCACCGGGCGCGTGGACGACGTGATCAACGTCAGCGGCCACCGCATGGGCACCGCCGAGGTCGAGAGCGCGCTGGTCGCCCATGAGAAGGTCGCGGAAGCCGCCGTGGTGGGCTATCCGCATCCGCTGAAGGGGCAGGGCATCTATGCCTATGTCACGCTGATGAACGGCGTCCAGCCCTCGGACGAGCTGCGGGGCGAGCTGGAGAAATGGGTCCGCACCGAGATCGGCCCCATCGCCAAGCCCGACGTGATCCAATGGGCGCCCGGGATGCCCAAGACCCGTTCGGGCAAGATCATGCGCCGCATCCTGCGCAAGATCGCCGAGAACGACTATGGCAGCCTGGGCGACATCTCCACCCTGGCCGAGCCCGAGGTGGTGGACGACCTGATCGCCAACCGGATGAACCGGGGCTGATTTCCGCGGCGGGCCGCCCGGCCCGCCCGCGACCGCGCAAGGGCGGCATCCGGTGAGGAGGACCGGGCGCCGCCAGACCTGCCTGACAAGCGATCCCCCGCCCGCGTTTCCCTTGAAGCGCGACCGGAGAAGGCTTGCCCGTCAGGATCCCATGCCAGCCGGCGGCTGGTTCAACAGGAGGAGGATTGATGGCTTACGCATCGCCCGACGCGACGACCCGTTCGCGTCCCATGACGTCCGAGGAAAAGAAGGTCATCCTGGCCTCGTCCGCGGGCACCATCTTCGAATGGTACGACTTCTACCTTTACGGTTCGCTGGCCGCGATCATCGGGGCGCAGTTCTTCACCGCCTTCCCCGAGGCCACCCGCAACGTCTTCGCGCTTCTGGCCTTTGCCGCGGGCTTCCTGGTGCGTCCCTTCGGCGCGCTGGTCTTCGGCGCCCTGGGCGACCTGATCGGCCGGAAATACACCTTCCTGGCCACCATCCTGATCATGGGCTTCTCGACCTTCCTGGTCGGCCTGCTGCCGGGCTATGCGTCCTGGGGCATCGCCGCGCCGATCATCCTGATCGCGCTGCGGATGCTGCAGGGCCTGGCGCTTGGCGGCGAATACGGGGGCGCTGCGGTCTATGTGGCCGAACACGCGCCGGCGAACCAGCGTGGCTATTTCACGGCCTTCATCCAGACCACCGCGACGCTGGGCCTGCTTCTGTCGCTGGTGGTGATCCTGCTGGTCACGTCCTATGTGAACGCCAACTATCCGGCGGTGCCGCAACTGGGGCTTGACGGCCAGCCGCTGCTGGACGCCACGGGCGCGCAGGTGATGCTGGATCCCTTCAAGGCCTGGGGCTGGCGCATCCCGTTCCTGGGGTCGGTCTTCCTGCTGCTGATCTCGCTCTACATCCGCCTGCAGATGAACGAATCGCCCGCCTTCAAGAAGATGAAGGAAGAAGGCGCGCAGTCGAAAGCCCCGCTGAAGGAAGCCTTCGGCAACTGGAAGAACGGCAAGATCGCCCTGATCGCCCTGCTGGGGCTGACGGCGGGGCAGGCCGTGGTCTGGTATTCGGGCCAGTTCTATGCCCTGTTCTTCATCCAGAACGTGGTGAAGGTGGACCAGTTCAGCGCCAACGTCTTCGTGGCCTGGTCGCTGATCCTGGGCACGGCGGGCTTCCTGTTCTTCGGCTCGCTGTCCGACAAGATCGGGCGCAAGCCGATCATCCTGGGCGGCTGCGCCCTGGCTGCCGCGACCTACATGTGGGTCTTCCCGATGCTGACGGCGACGGCCAACCCGGCGCTGGCCGCGGCGCAGAACACGCCCGTCACCGTGACGGCGGCGCCCGACGACTGTTCCTTCCAGTTCAACCCGGTGGGCACCGCGCAGTTCAACAACAGCTGCGACATCGTCAAGGCGACGCTGTCCAAATCCTCGGTCAACGTCCAGGAAACGGTGGATGCCCCGGCGGGCACCGTGGCCTCGGTCAAGATCGGCGACACGGTGGTGCAGTCTTATGACGGCAACGCCCTGACAGGCGACGCGCTGAAGGCCGAAAAGGACCGCTTCACCGCCGAGGTGAACGCAGCCCTGACCGCCGCGGGCTATCCGCTGGTGGCCGCCGACAACACCACCGTCGCCAAGGCCGACCACTTCTTCGACATCTTCAACGGCCAGAACATCAAGATCGTGCTGATCCTGACCTATCTGATCGTGCTGGTGACGATGGTCTATGGTCCGATCGCGGCGCAGCTGGTGGAACTGTACCCGACCCGCATCCGCTATTCCGGCCTGTCGCTGCCCTATCACATCGGCAACGGCTGGTTCGGCGGCCTGCTGCCCGCGACCGCCTTCGCGATCTCGGCCCAGACCGGCAACATCTATGCGGGCCTGTGGTATGCGATCGTGATCGCGGTGATGACGGTGATCATCGGCACCATCTTCGTGCCGAACGGCACCCACAAGAAGAACATCTTCGCGGACGACAACGTCTGATCCCTGCACGAAGGGCGGGCCGGATCATCCCGGCCCGCCATCCCTGTTTCAGATCGGGAAGGCGCGGCCCATGGCCAGGATTCTTGTCGTCGAGGACGAGGACAACATCGCCATCGCGCTGGAATTCCTGCTGGCCCGCGAGGGACACGCCCATTCCCGCCTGTCCGAGGGCGGCGCCGCCTTGGCGGCGATCCGCAACGAACGCCCCGACCTGGTGCTGCTGGACGTGATGCTGCCCGACATGTCGGGATACGAGATCGTCGAGCTTCTGCGCGCCGATCCCGGTCTGTCGGGGGTGCGCATCCTGCTGATGACCGCGCGCGGATCGGTGGTCGAACGCCGCCGCGGGCTTGCCCTGGGCGCGGACGGCTTTATCGCCAAACCCTTTGAACTTGCCGAACTGCGGGCCGAAATGTCGCGCCTGCTGAGCTGAGGCTCATCCCCGGCGCCCTTGCCACAGAGACCACAGGGCCAGACCGATGCCAAGATAAACGGCATTGACCAGAAGCCCCGTCATGACCTGCGCGGCCAGCGGCTCGGGGCGGGTGGTGGCGCCGGTCAGCGGGATGATGACCGCGACAAAGACCGCCCCCGCCGCCAAGGGCAGCAGCATTCCCGTGATCGGCCTGTTGCGCAGCGTTGTCAGCATCAGGGCGATCAGCAGGCCGATGCGGAACACATCCGTGGCCTGGGCCGCAAGCAGGTCCGATATCATCCATTCCCCCGTCTTTTCCGCAGCCTAGACCGGGGATCGCCGGGCCGTCCAGCGTGATTACAACTGGATTTCCGGCTGGTCGGGATCGACCGGAACCCGGGGCGGGGCAGGGGCGGGATCGCCCGGCCCGCGCAGCGATTCCCCCAGCGGCGGCGGCGGGGGCGCACCGGCCTTGCGGCGGATCAGGACATCGCCATTCTCCAGCCGCTCGGGCGGGTCATAGTTGCCCAGGTCGTCCACCAGCACCGCCAGATCCTCCAGCATGGGCGCAAGATCGGACAGCACGCCGCCCATGTCCCGGCCCAGGCGGTTCAGGTCGAGGCCAAGCTCGTTCCACAGGTTTTCGGCGATGATGCCCAGGCCGCGTTCGACAAGGCCAAGCCCGTCTTCCGTCCCGGTCTGGGCGGGTGCCTGTCCCGGCATGGCAAGCAGGACCAGGATCAGAAGCCTGCGCATGATCACCCCGCATTGGCTGGCCTGGCCGATGCTACGCCCCCGGGGGACGGCCTTCAACGGAAAAGGGCTGGCCAAAGGCCAGCCCTTTATACCTGACGGAACCGCGGTTCCGTTCAGAAATCAGCTGTCGTCGTCGTCCGAAGCAACCGCGGCGATGACGCCCAGCAGCAGCAGGGCCGGGACAACCAGGCCAGCGTTGGTCGACGCGGGCTTTTCTTCCACGACGACGGGTTCGACGTCGACGACGGGGGCGACATAGCCACCGGCCAGAGCCGACGAAGCGGTGAGGCCGAGAGCGGCAGCGAAGGTAGCGAATTTGGTCATGATCATGCTCCGTTTCGTTGAAGGCTGCCGTCACCGGCAACATCGAGGCGACAGTTGCACAATCCCCCGGGGTTTGAAAGCCGCATTGATTCAAATCCGTCGCGGGCTTGTGCCGACTGTTGCATATTGGCCAACACCCCCGGGAACGTCCGGTTCCGGGGCAAAAGGGCGGCCCGGGACAGGTGTGGCAATCCTGCACTAGCCCCGCCGAAAGGCCTGCGAAACGGCGAAAATCAGGGCGGCGGCGGTGACGATCGACGGGCCTGCGGGCGTGTCCAGCCGCAGGCTGGCCGACAGCCCCGCCAGCACCGCGAAGCTTGCGATCAGCGTGGCGTTGCCGACCATCCGTTCGGGCGTGCGCGACAATCCGCGGGCCGCTGCCGCCGGAACGATCAGCATGGCCGAAATCAGCAGCGAACCCACGACGCGAATCGACAGGGCCACCACAACCGCCAGGGCCAGCGACAGGATCATCCGTTCGACCCGGGGATCGATTCCCGCGGCCATCGCCAGTTCCTCGTTCACCGATGCGGTCAGCAGCCGCTGCCAGCGCCAGGCCAGCAGGGCCAGCACCCCCGCCGCGCCCGCCCAGATCAGCGCCAGGTCGGTGCGGCCCACGGCCAGGATGTCGCCGAACAGATAGGCCGACAGGTCCGAGCGCGCCTGCGGCACGAAGCTGATCGCCACCAGCCCGACCGCCAGCGCGGAATGGGACAGGACGCCCAGCACCGTGTCCATCGCCTGCCCGCGCGTGGCCAGCACGGACACGGCCAGCGCCATCGCCAGCGCCACCAGCAGCGTGCCCGCATAGATCGAGGCGTTGAAGGCCAGGCTGACCGCCACCCCCAGGATCGCCGCGTGGGCGGTGGAATCGCCGAAATAGGCCATGCGCCGCCAGACCACGAAGCTGCCCAAAGGCCCCGCCACCGCCGCCACGCCAAGCCCCGCCAAGACGGCTCGGATGAAGAAATCGTCCAGCATCAGGATGCCCCGGCGTGGTGGTGCGGATGCAGGCAGGCCGCATCATGGTCGTGGTCGTGGTCGTGGTGGTGCTGGTAGAGGGCCAGCGTGCCTTCCGCCTCGGCCCCGAACAGGGCGCGGTATTCGGGGGCGCTGCTGACATGCTGGGGCGTGCCCTCGCAGCAGACATGGCCGTTCAGGCAGATCACCCGGTCGGACGCGCGCATCACCACCAGCAGGTCGTGGCTGACCATCAGGACCGCCGCGCCGGTCTGGCGGCGCACCTCCTCGATCAGCTTGTAGAAGGCGACGATGCCGGGCTGGTCCAGGCCCTGCGTCGGCTCGTCCAGCACCAGCAGATGCGGGTCGTGCAGCAGCGCGCGGGCCAGCAGCACGCGCTGGAACTGCCCGCCCGACAGCTGCGTCAACTGGCGCGCGCCGACCTCCTCGACGCCCGTGTGGGTCAGAACCCTTGCCGCGACATCACCGGACACGCGGCGGGGCAGGGACAGGAAGCGGCGCACGGTCATGGGAATGGTCGTGTCCACCTGCACCCGCTGCGGGACATAGCCGATGCGCAGGCCCGCCTTGCGCGCGACCCGGCCCGCCGCCAGCGGCACATGCCCCAGCAGCGCCCGGATCAACGAGGACTTGCCCGATCCGTTCGGCCCGACCACGGTGACGATCTCCTGCGGCTCGATGCGGAAATCCACGCCTTGCAGCACCGTGTCATGGCTGCCGGGCCGGTGGATGGTCAGGCCCTTGGCCTCGATCAGCGCGCTCATGCGCCCGCTCCGGCCTGGGCCTCGGCGCAGGCGGGGCAGAGGCCCAGGGCCTCGATGGTGACGCGTTCGACCGTGAAGCCGGTTTCGGCCGCCAGATCGGCCAGGGCGGCGCGCAGGGGGGCGGCGGGCAGTTCGGCCAGCGTGCCGCAGGTGCGGCAGATCAGGAAGGCGGGCGCGTGGTCCTGGCCGGGATGCAGGCAGGCGGCAAAGGCGTTCAGCCGTTGCAGGCGGTGCGCAAGGCCGTGTTCGACCAGGAATTCCAGCGCGCGATAGGCGACGGGCGGCTGGCGGCCAAAGCCTTCGGCGGCAAGGCGGTCCAGCACCTCGTAGGCGCCCATGGCGCGGTGCGATTCCAGCAGGATCTCCAGCGTGCGGCGGCGCACGGGGGTCATGCGGCCGCCCTGTTCGGCCAGCCGGTCCGCAGCCTCGTCCAGCGCGCGCGCCTCGCAGGCGCGGTGGTCGTGGGGGGCAAAGGCCGGGATCGTCCTGGCGTTGTCCTGGGTCAATGTCGTTACTTTATCACATTCCGGTTGACGTGTTATCATGTAACATGGAAAGGAACGGCCCTGCAATCGACGAACAAGGGACATCCGATGCGCATCCTGCTTTCCACGCTGGCCTTGCTGGCCACACCGGCCTGGGCCGAGCCGCCGCAGGTCGTGGCCGACACGCCCGTGACGGCCTCGCTGGTGGGCCAGGTGATGGGGGATGGCGCGCCCGTGCAGGTGCTGCTGCCGCAGGGGGCCAGCGCGCATCACCACCAGATGCGCCCGTCGGACGCGCGGGGGTTGCAGGATGCCGGGCTGCTGGTCTGGACGGGGCCGGAACTGACGCCCTGGCTGGATCGGGCTGCGGGGTCGCTGGCCGACGGGGTGGCGCAGCTTCGCCTGCTGGAGGTGCCGGGGACGCATCTGCGCAGCTATGGCGAGGAGCAGGGGCATGACCACGATCATGGCGGCATCGACCCCCATGCCTGGCTGGATCCGGCCAATGCCCGGCTTTGGCTGACGGCGATTGCCGAGGTTCTGGCGGCGGAGGATCCCGGCAATGCCGAAACCTATGCGCGCAACGCGGCCCAGGCGGGCCAGCGCATCGCTGACCTGGACGCCAGCCTGAAGGCGCAGCTTGCCCCGCACACAGGGGCCAGCCTTGTCGTCTTCCACGACGCTTACGGCTATTTCACCGATCATTACGGCCTGCGCCCGGCCATCGCGGTGTCGCTGGGCGATGCCAGCGCGCCGTCCGCCGCGCGCCTGTCGGCCATCCGGGACCGGATCGGGACGGCAGGGGCGGCCTGCGCCTTTCCCGAATATGCCAGCGATCCGAAGCTGGTCCAGACGGCCATCGAGGGATCGGGCATCCGCATGGGCGACGCGCTGTCGCCCGAAGGCGGCACCGCTAGCCCGGGCCCCGGTCTTTATTTCGACCTGCTGAGCGGCATGGCACAGGCCATCGACGGTTGCCTGTCCCGTTAAGCCCCTGTTTTCGGCAGGTTATGAAGCCCCCCGCAGCGCCGGAAGATTTCCGACTAAATTACTTTGACATTCCTAAGCGGTTTTGTCAGATTTCCCGGGACCAAGGCTTGAACCCTGAGAGGCTGACCATGACCGCAGCGCGCCCCGCCGATTTCCAGCAACCCGCGACCAGCGTCCTGTCGCGCATCCCGCAGCATGACGCGACGGCCCTGACGCGGGGCGGCAACCAGGCGCTGATCATCCTCGACGAGCAGATCTACCAGTTGCGCATCACCCGCGCGGGCAAGCTGATCCTGACGAAGTGATGCCGTCTCTGGCCGCGCGGATCACCCGCGCGGCTTGCCCCCGGGCCGGCCACCGGGTTTCCCCCCAGGACGTCCGCCCGGCTTGCCCGCAAAGCGGGCATCCCCGCCCGAGCCGCCGCGCGCCGGTTTCGGCCCCCCGGGCTTGCCGAAGCTGCGATCCCCGCCGGGCTTTCCCTCGCCGCGCGGCTTGAACCCACGCTCGCCCGCAGGCTTGCCGTCACGCGGACCGAAGCCGGGTTTCCCTTCGCCACGCGGTTTGAAGCCGCGCTCGCCCGGCTTGCCCTCTCCACGCGGCTTGAAGCCGCGTTCGCCTTCGGGCCGGTCGGCCTTGGGCTTGAAGCCACGATCCCCTTCGGGCCGGTCGCCGCGCGGCTTGAACCCGCCCTCGGGACGATCCCCGCGCGGCTTGTAGCGGCCTTCGCCCTCGGGCCTGTCGCCCCGGGGTTTGAACCCGCCTTCCGGCCTGTCGCCGCGCGGCTTGTAGCCGGGCTTGCCGCCCTGGGTGTCGCGCGCGGGCTTGGCGAAGCGCGGGCGATCCTCGGCGCCTTCCGCGCGGGGCTTGCCGGACCAGGACCGCGCGGGGCGATCCCCCTCTTCCCGCGCAGGGCGGGGCTTGCCGCCGAAACGCGGCCGGTCGGCATCGTCGCCGCCAAAGCGCGGCTTGCCGGGCTTGTCGCCCCAAGGCCGGGCAGGGCGGGCCCCGTCGCCGCGCGGACCGGCGGGCTTGCGGGCAAAGCGGCTTTCGCCTTCCGCACCGCCCGCAGCCGACCGGAAGGTGCGGCGCGGCGCGTCGCCGTCCTCGCTCGGCCTGCGGGGGCCTTCGGCGCCGCGCGGGCGCATCTCGCGCTCCTTGGGGGCGGTTTCCTCGCCCGTCAGCAGCCCGCCAAGCTGGTCGCGCAGGACGCGGCGCTTGACCTCGACCACCTCGTTCTTTTCCATGCCGGTCAGCTTGAAGGGGCCGTAACCGATGCGGATCAGCCGGTTCACCTGCAAGCCCACATGGGCCATGGCGCGGCGGATTTCGCGGTTCTTGCCCTCGCGGATGCCCACCGTCAGCCAGGCGTTCGCGCCCTGCTGGCTGTCCAGCTTGATCTCCATCGGCGCAAATTCCTCGCCGTCGATGGTGGCGCCCCGGCGCAGGGGGGCGAAGGTCATGTCGTTGGGGGTGCCGTTCACCCGCACCCGATAGCGCCGCAGCCAGCCGGTCGAGGGAAGCTCCAGCCGCCGCTTCAATTCGCCGTCATTGGTCAGCAGCAGCAGCCCTTCGGAATTGAGGTCGAGCCGCCCCACCGTCATCACGCGCGGCAGGTCGCGGGGCAGGGCGTCGAACACCGTCTGTCGGCCCTTTTCGTCGGCTTCGGTCGTGACCAGCCCCAGGGGCTTGTAATACAGCCACAGCCGCGTTTCCTGCGGCTCGTCCAGCTTCTTGCCGTCCACGGTGATGCGGTCGGTGGGCAGCACGTCCAGCGCGGGGCTGTCGATCTTTTTCCCGTTCACCGTGACGCGGCCCTCGGTGATCATGCGCTCGGCCTCTCGCCTGCTGGCGACACCTGCGCGGGCCATCACCTTGGCGATGCGGTCGGGGGACTGGTCCGGGGTCGGGACGGGGGTGGGGGTCGGGGTGGCGTCGTCGGTCATGGCGATCTCCTGCGCATCGCTGCGGTGGTAAAGGCGCGCTTCTAGCGGGTGCGCGGCCCCAAGGAAAGGGCGGCTTGCACCACGGCTGCGCCCTTGCGACAAGCGGAGCATGATCCGCTTCACCTCTCATATGGAGCTTGCCCTGGCCGAGGCAAGGGCCGCCGCCCTGCGGGGCGAGGTGCCGGTGGGCGCGGTCGTGGTGGCCCCGGACGGGCGCGTCGTCGCAGTCGCGGGCAACCGCACGCGGGAACTGTCGGACCCCACAGCCCATGCCGAGATCCTGGCGATCCGCGAGGCCTGCCGCATGGCGGGATCCGAACGCCTGCCCGGCCATGACCTGTGGGTCACGCTGGAGCCCTGCCCGATGTGCGCCGCCGCCATTTCCGCTGCGCGGATCGGGCGGCTGTATTACGGGGCCAGTGATGTGCGCATGGGCGGGGTGGAACATGGCGCGCGGGTGTTCACCCATCCGCAATGCCACCACCGGCCGCAGGTCTATGACGGGGTGGGCGCCGATCAGGCGCGGGCGCTGCTGCGGGGGTTCTTCCAAGGGCGTCGATGACGGTTGCACGCCCCGCGCGGCTGACTTATACCGGCCCCACGCGGGTGTAGCTCAATGGTAGAGCAGCAGCCTTCCAAGCTGAATACGTGGGTTCGATTCCCATCACCCGCTCCATCCCCTTCTTGCAGATCAATCGATGGAACGGACGTTGCTGCGCAGCACGGACTGCACCTGCAGGCTTTTGGGATCGACCCGCACCAGATGCCCGTCCGATATCGCATAGCGGCTGCCGCGCAGGTCGGAACCCAGGCCGTAATGGCCGGGGCGTTCGATGAAGTGGACCTCCTCGGACTTCAGCACGTCGCCGGGGGCCAGGGCGCGGGCTTCCTTGCGGGCGGCGTCCGGCGGGGTGCCCTGGGCCTGCGGCGCGAGGTTGGCTGAGAACATGACCAGAACGGCCGCCGCCAGGGCAGTCAGGATCAAGGATGGCTTGAGAGTCATGGTCGTCTCGTCTGGCGCTGTCGATCTGGGGGGAAAACTTGCCCGGGGCAATGCAAGTTCCGCCCCATGGCGCAGGTTCCGCCCGCCTAGCGGTTTTTTTCGACGAAGCGTGGCAACATTGCCGAAAAGTCGCGGCCGCGCCCGTCTTCGTCCTCGACGAACTGGTGATACAGTTGTTGCGCCAGGGCCCCCATCGGCGTGTCCGCCCCCGCCGATGCGGCGGCGGCCTGCGACAGGTTCAAGTCCTTGAGCATCAGTTCGGCGGCAAATCCCGGCTTGTAGCCGTTGTCGGCGGGCGACTTGGGCCCCACCCCCGGCGCGGGGCAATAGCTGTTCATCGACCAGCTGGACCCCGAGGATGTTGACACCACGTCGAACATTTTTTGCCGGTCCAGCCCCAGCTTGTCGGCCAGGGCGAAGGCCTCGCAGGTGGCGATCATGGTGACGCCCAGGATCATGTTGTTGCAGATTTTCGCCGCCTGGCCCGCGCCGGACGCGCCGCAATGGACGGCCTTCTGGCCCATGATGTCGAACAGCGGCCGGACGGTGGCGAAGGCCGCGTCCGACCCGCCCACCATGAAGGTCAGCGTGCCCGCTTGCGCGCCGCCCACCCCGCCCGAGACCGGCGCGTCCAGCGCATCCAGCCCCGCCGCCCGTGCCTTGTCCGCCACCGCGCGGGCGCTGTCCACATCGACGGTGGAACAGTCGCAAAGGATCGCCCCTTGCTTCATGGCCGCGATCACCTGGTCGGCCACCGCGCGCAGGATCTGTCCGTTGGGCAGCATGGTGATGACCACGTCGGCATCCGTCGCGGCTGCGGCGGCGCTGTCGGCCAGGGCCAGGCCTTCGGGCCGGGCGGCGGTGTCGAAGCCCGTGACCTCGTGCCCCGCGCGGGCCAGGTTCAGGGCCATGGGCGCACCCATGTTGCCAAGGCCAATGAATGCGATCTTCATGCCGGTTCCTCCAGGGTCAGTTCATGCGGTCCCAGGGGCGCCAGCAGCGCGGCCACATGGGCGGGGCTGGCGTCCGCCATCCACCGGGGCTTGCGGTCCTTGTCGATGATCTGCGCCCGCACGCCTTCCAGAAAGTCGGTGTCTTGCGTGGCGCGATGGGTGAAGCGGTATTCGCGGGCCAGCGAATCCTGCATCCGGGCGTCGTTCCGCGCCGCGCGCACCATCGCCAGCCCCGCCGCCATGGACAGGGGCGAATTGCCCGCCAGGATCTTCAGGGTCTGGGCGTTGCCGTCCTCCTCCAGCGCGTCGATGATGTCGGCAACCGTGTCCTTGGCGAAGGGGGACAGGTCCATCGTGCGCAGGGGGGCGGTGGGGGCGTCCTCGCCCCGGGTCAGGGACAGGTCGCCGGTGGCTTCCAGCCGGGCGATCAGGTCGGGCCACTCGCCTTCGGGGATATAGCTGTCGGCAAAGCCCGCATGGATCGCGTCGCCCGCGCCCATCCGCGCGCCGGTCAGCGCCAGGTATTCCCCGATCCGCCCCGGCGCGCGGGACAGAAGCCACGTTCCGCCCACGTCCGGGATCAGGCCGATGCCCGATTCGGGCATGGCGATCTGGGTGGTGTCGCCGACGATGCGGTGGCTGGCGTGTCCCCCCACGCCCACGCCCCCGCCCATCACGAAGCCCCCCATGAAGGCCACGATGGGCTTCGGATAATCGGCAATGGCCGCGTTCATGCGGTATTCGTCCGCGAAGAAGCGCTGCCCCAGGGCATGATCGCCCGCCAGCCCCGCGCGATAAACCGCCGCGATGTCGCCGCCCGCGCAGAAGGCGCGGTCCCCCTCGGCGTCGATGATGACCAGTTCGACGCGTGGGTCGTCGCGCCAGCCGTCCAGCGCGCGATGGATCGCCAGCGCCATGTCGTGGCTCAGCGCATTCAGCGCCTTGGGCCGGGTGAAGGTGATGCGCCCGGCGCGGCCCGAGATGCGGATGTTCAGGTCGTCCATCAGTTCCCCCGTTCGGCCAGCATCGCCCGGGCGACGATCAGGCGCATGATCTCGTTCGTGCCTTCCAGTATCTGGTGGACGCGCAGGTCGCGCACGATCTTTTCGATCCCGTAATCGGCCAGATAGCCGTATCCGCCGTGCAGTTGCAGGCAGCCGTTCGCCACCTCGAAGGCGCGGTCGGTCACGTGCAGCTTGGCCATGGCGCAGAACCTGGTGGCGTCCGCTGCGCCGGTGTCCAGCTTCCACGCCGCCTGGCGCAGGAAGACGCGCGCCGATTGCAGCGCCGTTTCCATCTCGGCCAGGCGGAATTGCAGCGCCTGGAACTGGTCGAGGCTTTGCCCGAAGGCGCGGCGTTCGCCCATATAGGCCAGCGTCGCGTTCAGCGCCGCCTGCGCCCCGCCAAGCGCGGCGGCGGCGATGTTCAGCCGCCCGCCGTCGAGGCCCGCCATGGCATAGGCAAAGCCGCGCCCTTCCTCGCCCAGCAGGTTGTCGGCGGGGATGGTGCAATCGTCGAACTGCACCTGCGCGGTGGGTTGGGCGCGCCAGCCCATCTTGTCCTCGGGCGCGCCGAAGGACAGGCCGGGGGCGCCGTCGGGGACGATCACCGCGCTGATGCCCTTGGGGCCATCGGCCCCGGTGCGGGCCATGACGATATAGGCGTCCGAATAGCCCCCGCCCGAGATGAAGGCCTTGGTCCCGTTCAGGCGCCAGCCGTCGTCCGTCCGGTCCGCGCGGGTGCGCAGGGCGGCGGCGTCCGATCCGCTGCCCGGCTCGGTCAGGGCATAAGAGAACACCGTGTCCATGGCGCAGAGGCCCGGCAGCCAGCGCGCCTTGGTGTCGGCGGATCCGAACTTGTCGATCATGCCGCCGCACATGTTGTGGATCGACAGGAAGGCCGCGACCGAGGGGCAGGCCATCGCCAGCGCCTCGAAGACCAGGGTGCCGTCCAGCCGCGACAGGCCCGCGCCGCCGTATCCTTCCGCCACATACAGCCCGCCAAGGCCAAGGGCGGCAACGTCGGCCCACAGCTCGCGCGGGATGGTGCCCTCGGCCTCCCACGCATGGGCATGGGGCGCGATCCGGTCACGGCCGAAATCGCGGGCCATGTCGAAGATGGCCGCCTGTTCCTCGGTCAAGGCAAAGTCCATGTTCCGTCCCCCCGGAAATTGAACATGCGTTTAATTGCCCTGTGCGGGCCGTCTTGGCAAGGCTGTCACAGCCCTTGGCGGCGTTCCCGGACCGGCTGGACAGGCTCCGGCAAGGCTGCCCGATCGTGCCCGCCGCAAGGGCCTGCCCCCGACGGGAAGGGCGGGATCTGCCCGCCCTTCCCGCGGCTCACTCCATGGCGCGGAAGTTGAATTCCCCGCCTTCCTTGATGCCCGAGGGCCAGCGGGCCGTCACCGTCTTGGTCCGGGTATAGAACCGGAAGGCGTCGGGGCCGTGCTGGTTCAGGTCGCCGAAGCCCGATTTCTTCCAGCCGCCGAAGGTGTGATAGGCCAGCGGCACCGGGATCGGCACGTTGATGCCCACCATGCCGATGTTGATGCGGCTGGCGAAATCGCGCGCGGTGTCGCCGTCGCGGGTATAGATGGCGGTGCCGTTGCCGTATTCGTGGCTCATCGCCAGGCCGATGGCTTCCTCGTAGGAACCGGCGCGGACGGTGGACAGGACGGGGCCGAAGATCTCGGTCTTGTAGATGTCCATGTCGGGGGTCACGCGGTCGAACAGGTGCGGGCCGACGAAGAAGCCGTTTTCATACCCTTGCAGGTTGAAGTCCCGGCCATCGACGACCAGTTCCGCGCCCTGGTCGATGCCCGTCTGCACCAGCCGCAGGATGTTGGCCTTGGCGGCGGCGGTCACGACCGGGCCATAGTCCACGTCGTTGCCCGCCGTGTAGGGGCCGACCTTCAGCTTCTCGATCCGCGGGATCAGGCGTTCGATCAGCGCGTCGGCGGTCTTTTCGCCCACCGGCACCGCAACGGAAATCGCCATGCAGCGTTCGCCCGCCGCGCCATAGCCCGCACCCACCAGCGCATCCGCCGCCTGGTCCAGGTCGGCGTCCGGCATGATGATCATGTGGTTCTTGGCGCCGCCGAAGCACTGCGCCCGCTTGCCCGTGCTTGCGGCGCGTTCATAGATATACTGCGCGATCGGCGTCGATCCGACAAAGCCCACCGCCTGGATCACCGGGTTGTCCAGGATCGCGTCCACGCTGTCCTTGTCGCCGTTGACGACCTGCAACACGCCATCGGGCAGCCCGGCCTCTTGCAGCAAGGCGGCCAGCATCAGCGGGACCGAGGGGTCGCGTTCGGACGGCTTCAGGATCATCGCGTTCCCGGCGGCCAGCGCGGGGCCCATCTTCCACAAGGGGATCATCGCCGGAAAGTTGAAGGGCGTGATGCCCGCGACCACGCCCAGCGGCTGGCGCATGGAATACATGTCGATGCCGGGGCCGGCGCTGTCGGTGAATTCACCCTTCAGCAGGTGGGGCGCGCCCACGCAGAACTCGATCACCTCAAGCCCGCGCTGGATGTCGCCCTTGGCGTCGGGAAAGGTCTTGCCGTGTTCGGACGACAGCACCTCGGCCATCTTGTCCATGTCGCGGTTGATGAGGCGCACGAACTCCATCATCACGCGGGCGCGGCGCTGCGGGTTGGTCGCGCCCCATTTCACCTGCGCTTCCGCCGCGCGTTCGACCGCATGGTCAAGTTCCGCCTTGGTGGCCAGCGACAGGTGCGCCTGAACCTCGCCCGTGGCGGGGTTGAAGACATCGCTGAACCGGCCCGAGGTGCCCTTGTATTCCTTGCCGTCGATCCAGTGGTGAATCTCTTTCATCGCATCCTCCTTGATTGCGGGCAGCCTAGCCTTGCGGATTTGCCGGATAAAGGGGCATGGTGGCAAAGACGTTTTGCGATTCTGCAAAGGGGCGGGATGGACTGGGACGACCTGCGCATCTTTCTGGCGGTCGCGCGGACCGAAAGCCTGTCGGGCGCGGGGCGACGGCTGGGCATGGACGCGTCCACCATCGGCCGCCGCATCGCCCGGCTGGAAGCATCCGTCGGCGCCGCGCTGTTCGCCAAGACGCCGCAGGGATACGCCCTGACCGCCGAGGGCGCGCGCCTGGTCGCCCCCGCCGAGGCCGCCGAGCAAGGGGCCAATGCCGCCGCCGAGGCCGTGCGGCGAGAGGCCGGGCTGACTGGCCAGTTGCGCATCGGCGCGCCGGACGGTTGCGCGAACTACCTGCTGCCGCAGATCGCGCGCGACTTGTGCACCGCGCATCCGGGGCTGGAAATCCAGATCGTCGCCCTGCCGCGCGTGGTGAACCTGACCAAGCGCGAAGCCGACATGGCCGTGGCCGTGTCGCCCCCCGACACCGGGCGGCTGACGGTGCAGCGGCTGACGGATTACCACCTGCACCTAGCCGCGCACGCCGATTACCTGGCAGCCACCCCGCCGATCCGGGATCTGGCCGATCTGCGCCATCACCGGATGATCGGCTATATCCCCGACATGATCTTCGACCGGGAACTGGACTATCTGTCGGAAACCGGGGTGCAGTCGGCGGCGATCACCTCGAACTCGGTTTCCGTGCAGATGCAGGCGATCCGGGCGGGGGCGGGGGTGGGGATCGTCCACGACTTCGCCATTCCCTTCGCGCCCGGCGTCGAACGGGTGCTGCCCGACCGCATCGCCCTGAAACGCAGCTTCTGGCTGATCCGCCATGCCGACGACCGCGCCTCGCGCCGGCTGTCGCTGCTGGCCGACCTCTTGGCCCAGGGGCTGCGGGCCGAGGTCGCGCGCCTGGAATCGCAGCTTCGTCGCACTTGACGGATCACGATTCGGGGAAAAGGATGGTCCCCAGCACAATCGCCACCGGAGGATGCACCATGCTTGTCAATCAGTTGCTGTCGATGAAATCCGGCTCGGGCAAGCCGGGGATCGAGGCGCAGACGATCGTGACCATCCGCCCCGACGCCACCCTGGGCGATGCGGTGAAGATGCTGGCCGAACAGCGCATCGGCGCGGTCGTGGTGTCGGATGACGGGAAAAAGCCGCAAGGGATTCTCTCGGAACGCGACATCGTGCGCCAGTTGGGCACCCACGGTCCCGGCGTGCTGTCCACCCCCTTGTCCGAGGTGATGACCCGCGACGTGCAGACCTGCACCATGGGCGACGACGCGCTGGTGATCCTGGAACGCATGACCCAGGGGCGGTTCCGCCACCTGCCGGTCGTGGATCCCGACGGCAACATGGTGGGCGTGGTTTCCATCGGCGATGCGGTCAGCGGGCGGCTGAAGGAGCTCGCCGCCGAGAAAGAGGCCCTGACCGGCATGATCATGGGCGCCTGAGGACGGTCCAAACGCTTGCAATCCACCCAGGAATCCGCTTTCCCTGCGGGGCAGCAAGCATAAGGGCGCCCGTTCATGCGCATCGGACTTTACCCCGGCACCTTCGACCCGATCACGCTGGGCCATGTCGATATCATCCAGCGCGCCATGGCGCTGGTGGACCGCCTTGTCATCGGCGTCGCCATCAACCGCGACAAGTCCCCCCTGTTCGGGCTGGAGGATCGGGTGGCCATGGTGCAGGCCGAATGCGACCAGATCACCACCCGCACCGGGGGCGAGATCGTGGTCCACCCGTTCGAGAACCTGCTGATCGACTGCGCCCGCGACGTGGGCGCGCAGGTGATCGTGCGCGGGTTGCGCGCGGTGGCCGACTTTGAATACGAATTCCAGATGGTCGGCATGAACCGCGCGCTCGACGCCAGCATCGAGACGGTGTTCATGATGGCCGACGCCCGCCGCCAGGCCATCGCGTCCAAGCTGGTCAAGGAGATCGCGCGCCTTGGCGGCGACGTGTCGAAATTCGTGACCCCCCCGGTCGCCCAGGCCTTGGCGGACCGTTACCGCGGATAAGGCTTGCGACAATCCGCCGCGGTGCTAGCATCATCGCGAACGCGCGCCATCTTTGACCGGAGGGATCCTTGACCCGATCCGACCTGCCCGCGCGCGACCACCACACCCTGCCCGACGAGATCCCCGAACCCCGCCACATCGCCCTGTCGGACCTGTCCGACGCGCTGACCCTGGGCTGGCGCGACTTCCGCCGCGCGCCGGCCTTCGGGCTGATCTTTTCGGCCTTCTATGTCCTGGGAGGCTGGGCGCTCGCCTCGGTCGCCTTCGCCTCGGGGCAGGACTGGTGGCTGATCCCCTTCATCCTGGGATTCCCGCTGATCGCCCCCTTCGCCGCCACGGGCCTTTACGAGGTCAGCCGCCGGATCGAGGCGAACGAGCCCCTGGACACCGCCCGCATCCTGCGCGTGGTCTTTGAACAGCGGCAACGCCAGATCCCGTCCATGGCGATGGTGGTCCTGCTGTTGTTCATGTTCTGGGTCTTCGTGGCCCACACGGTCTTCGCGCTGTTCATGGGCGTGTCGGCGCTGACCAACATCACCTCGTCGCCCGAGGTGCTGTTCGGGGGCCGGGGCCTGGTGATGCTGGTCCTGGGCACGATCATCGGTGGCGGCTTCGCGGCGGTGCTGTTCACCTTCACCGTGGTGGGCCTGCCCCTGCTGATGGAGCGCGAGGTGGACTTCATCACCGCCATCATCACGTCCTGCCGCGCGGTGGCGGAAAACCCCGGCGTGATGGCGGTCTGGGGGGCGCTGATCGCGATCTGGCTGTTCGTGGCGATCATCCCCGGCTTTTTGGGCCTGCTGGTCGTGCTGCCGGTGCTGGGTCACGCAAGCTGGCACGTTTATCGCCGCGTGATGGGCGGCTAACCCCGCCCGATAAAGGGCATGTTGGTGGCCATCACCGTCATGAACTGCACGTTCGCCCCTTGGGGCAGGCCCGCCATGTGCAGCACCGCCTCGGCCACGACCGACACGTCCATCAGCGGTTCCGCATCCGGCGCATTGGTGCTGACCTGCGTCAGCAATTCCGTCGCGGCATTGCCGATGTCGATCTGCCCGCAGGCGATGCCGAAGGGCCGCCCGTCCAGCGACAGCGATTTCGTCAGCCCCGTCACCGCGTGTTTCGAGGTGGTATAGGCGACCGACCCCGGACGCGGCGCATGGGCGGAAATCGAGCCGTTGTTGATGATCCGCCCGCCCTGCGGCGCTTGCCCGCGCATCAGCCGGAAGGCGGCGCGGGCGCACAGGAACATGCCCGTCACGTTGACCGCGATCACCTCGCGGAAGGTGGCGGGGTCCATCGCGTCGGGCGTGGCCGGGTCCGCCCCGCGCCCGGCATTGTTGAACAGCACGTCCAGCCGCCCCCATTCGGCATGGGCGCGGTCGAAGGCCGCATCGACGGCGGCCTCGTCCGTGACATCGCAGGGCAGGATCAGCGCGGGGGCGCTGCCCGCCGTTTCCCGCAGCGCATCCGCGTTGCGGCCCAGGACCGCGACCCGCCAGCCCGCGGCCAGGAAGCGCCGCGCGGTGGCCCGCCCGATGCCGCTGCCCGCGCCGGTGATGAGGATGGACGGCATGTCAGACGACCCGTTGCCGCTGCTGGCCCAAGCCCTCGATGCCAAGCCGCATCACCTGGCCGCGCCGCAGATAGACCGGGGGCGTCGCGCCCATGCCCACGCCCGGCGGCGTGCCGGTGGCGATCACGTCGCCCGGATGCAGCGTGGTGAACCGCGACGCATAGGCCACGATCTCCTGCGGGCCGAAGACCATCGTGGCGGTGGTGCCGTCCTGGAAGCGGTGCCCGTCCACCTCCAGCCACAGGCGCAGGGCGCAGGGGTCGGGGATTTCGTCCACCGTCACCAGCCAGGGGCCGAGGGGGCCGAAGCCGTCGTAACCCTTGCCCTTGTCCCAGGTGCCGCCGCGCCGCAACTGCCAGTCGCGTTCGCTGATGTCGTTGATCACGCAATAGCCCGCGATATGCCGGTCGGCTTGGTCCTGCGGGATGTCGCGCCCGCCGTCGCCGATCACGATGCCCAGTTCGACCTCCCAATCGGTTGCGGCCGAATCGGGGGGCAGCGCCAGGTCGTCGTCCGGCCCGGCGATGCAGTTGGTCCATTTGGTGAACAGGATGGGTTCGGTCGGCACCTCCATCCCGGCCTCGGCGGCGTGGTCGGCATAGTTGAGGCCCACCGCCAGGAACTTGCCCACCCCGCCCACGCAGGCGCCAAGGCGCAGATCCTGCTGGGGCGTTCCCTCGACCAGCGGCAGGCGGGCCGGATCCAGCGCGCGCAGCACGGCCAGCCCCGCGCGCGTCAGGCAGGTGCCCGAAATGTCCGCCACATGGCCCGACAAGTCGCGCACGCGCCCCTCGGCGTCCAGAAGCCCCGGCTTTTCAGCGCCTTTTGCACCGTATCTCACAAGTTTCATGCCTCTCCCTCCATGCGGTGACGGGCAAGCCTAGCCCAGGTCGCGGCGCGCGATTTCCCCGGATTGCCACATGCTTTATGCGGCAGGCGGCGAAAACCGGCATGACGAAACGGCCCGCGCATGGCGGGCCGTGATGGCAGGACGGATGGCTTACTCGGACGCGGGCGGGGCCAGCTTCTTGGTCGGGCCGTTGGCCAGGGGGTCTTCCTGCCGCTGGACCGAGCCCTCGAAATGCGCGCCGGATTCGATGGCGATGGTCTTGTGGATGATGTCGCCTTCCACCCGCGCGGTGGCGGTCAGGCGCACCTTCAGCCCGCGCACGCGGCCCACCACGCGGCCGTTCACCACGACCTCGTCGCCCACGATCTCGCCCCGGATGGTGGCGGTCTCGCCGATCACCAGCTGATGGGCGCGGATGTCGCCCTCGACCGTGCCCTCGATCTGGATGTCGCCCTCGGTGCGGATGTTGCCCACGACCGTCAGGTCCGAGGATAGGACCGACGGCGCGGACCGGCGCGCGGGCGTTGTCACCGGCGTTTCCGTCCGCTCGAAGCCGGGGGTCGCGGCGGGCGCATCGGGATTGCTGGTCGCGGTGCCAGGGGCAGGGGGCGTTTGCGGTTTCTCGGTCACGCGGGTCTTACTGAACATTGCTTGCAGCCTTGATGAAGCTCATCGGGTCAACGGCCCGACCCTTCATGCGCACCTCGTAATGCAGATGCGGCCCGGTCGAGCGTCCGGTATTGCCCATATCACCGATCAGATCGCCTTGCGACACCCTTTGGCCGACCTTCACGCGAATCCGGGACAGATGCCCGAAGCGGGTCTCGACCCCCAGTTCGTGCTGGATCTTGATCAGGTTGCCATAGGCGCCCTGGCGCCCTGCATGGATCACCACACCGTCGCCCGTCGCGTGAACCGGCGTGCCGACCGGGGCGGCCATGTCCACCCCCTCATGCGCGCGGCCCCAGCGGCGCCCGAAGCCCGAGGTATAGCGGAAGGACTGCTTCACCGGCATCGCCAGCGGCAGCTTTTCCATGGCGATGCGATAGGTGTTCATCTGGTCCAGCGTGACGATGATCTGGTTGGCCTTGGTCTCGCTGTTGGTCAGGGCCGCGTCGCCGCGCGTGGAATAGCCCATCGGCGTCAAGGGGCCGCCCTGGCCGGAATAGCCCTCGCGAATCGTTTCCAGCACGTCCTCGGGGTTCATGCCGACGGACCGGAACACCTCGTCCAGCGGCTCGACCGAGACGGTGACGGCGTCTTCCAGCTGGGTGAGGATTTCGTCGTTGCGCGCCAGGATCTGCGCGCGCTCGACCGACAGTTCCGCGACCGCCTGCCGGGCCTGCTCGGCCTCCTGCACGGCGGTGGCGCGTTCGTCGGCGGCCTGGCGCAACTCGCCCGTCACGATGTCCAGCGCGGCGGTCACTTCCGCGCGCCGGGCGGGGTCGGCCGCCGCATCGGTTCCGGCCGCATCGGCCACCGCCTGCTGCCCGTCGCGGTTGGCCAGCGCGTCGCGCAGCGAGGACTGGACCACGTCCAGCCCGGCCTCCAGCTCGCGGCGCCGTTCCTCGGCGGCCAGCAGTTGCGATTGCATCTGGGACACTTGCTCCAGCGCGACGGTGAAGCGGTTCTGCGCGGCCAGCGCCTCGGCCGCGCGGGCGTCGCGTTCCTGCGACAGCTGCGTCAGCCGTTCCTCGAACGCGGCCTGGGTGTGGATGATGCCGTCGCGCGACGATCCCGCGCCCATGGCGTCGATGGCCAGGACCGAACTGGCGACCAGCGTCCAGCCGAAGGCCAGCGTGATGCCGCCAAGCGCGGCCAGTTGGGTGAGGGGGCGCAGGCGAACAAACCGGGTTTCGTCGTCAGGCCGCAGGAACAGGCGCTTTTCGGGCAGGATCCGTTCCAGCGAGGCATTCAGGCGGTTGGTCACGTTCGGCACTTCAGGTCCCCCGTCATGGCGTCCCAAGTGAGTTGGGCGATCTGGTTCCAGTCCGCGCGGGGTAAACCCCATGTGTGCCTTCCTGGCAACAGCGGGTCGGCTTTCGGTTCCGGTCATGCGCGGAACCTTGCCCCAACGGGCGAAAATCCGCCGACACCCACAAGATGTTGATCCCTGGTCACGAGATTTCATAGGGAAGGGGTCCGTTGCGGTCCGCAGGGATCCGCAAGGGCCGGTCGATGGGCGGCACGGACCGCTGGTGGCAATCGGGACGCGGGCAGATGCGGCAGGAAATCCCGATGGGCTCGAAGGCACGCGGCTTGGTCAGGTCCAGCCCGTCGGCATAGACCACCGTGCCCGCGTGCGTCACCTCGCAGCCCAGGCCGATGGCGAAGCGGCGGACCGGGGCGTTGAAGGCGCCCGCGTGTTTCGACACGTCGCGCGACATCAGCAGGTATCGCACCCCATCCGGCGTTTCGGCCAGTTGCCGCAGGAAGCGGCCCGGCTGCTCGAACGCCTGATGGACGTTCCACAAGGGGCAGGCGCCGCCGAAGCGGGCGAATTGCAGGCGCGTGGCGGAATGGCGCTTGGTGATGGTGCCCGCCTGATCGACGCGGACAAAGAAGAAGGGCACGCCCTTGGCACCCGGGCGTTGCAGGGTGGACAGCCGGTGCGCCACCTGTTCCAGCGAGGCGCCGAAGAGATGCGACAACCGTTCCAGGTCGTGCCGTTCCGCCTGGGCCGCAGACAGGAACGCGCGATAGGGCATCAGCGCCGCGCCCGCGAAATAGTTGGCAAGCCCCACGCGGGCCACGTCCCGCGCCGTCTGGCTGCGAAAGCGCGCCAGATCCAGCGTGGCGTCCAGCAGGTCGGATTGCCGTTCCAGCGCGACAAGGTGCAGAAGCTGGAAAACCTGGGTCGGCCGTTCGGCGGCGGCGTTCACCTGGATGTCCTGGCCGTCGCGGCGGAAGACGGTGTTGACGGGCAGTTCGGTGCGCGTCACCCGGATGCCGCGCTGCGCCAGCGCCGCCACGCCCGCGTCCCAGGGGTCCAGCCGCTGGCCCGCCGGGCAGGCAAAGCGTTCCGCCGCCCGGTCCACGGCGTCGATATAGTTGTCGCAGTAATGGAAGAAGTCGCGCACCTCCTCCCACGGCGTCGAAAGCGCGTTCTGGCCGGATGCGCCGATCGCCTCGTCCAGCGCGGCCAGGCGTTCCTGGCCTTGGCGATGGGCGCGATACAGATCCAGGAAGGCGCGGGCCAGCACCGGCGCGTTGGTCGCGGCCAGGCGCAGGTCGGCCAGCGGCGGGGCCGCGTCGAACAGGGGGTCGGCCAGGGCCTCCTGCATGTCGATGACCATGCGTTCGGCGTCTCCCGCAGCCAGCGTGGACAGGTCCACCCCGAATTCCTGCGCCAGCCGCAGCAGCACGCCCACCGAGATCGGCCGGTGGTTGTTTTCCATCTGCGACAGATAGGGCAGGGACACCCCCAGCCGGTCGGCGAACCGCTTTTGCGTCAGTCCGCTGCGCGCCCGCGTTTCGCGCAGCGAGGTGCCAGCATAGATCTTCTGAGTCGCCATGATGTCCCCTCCCCTTTGCAAAAGCCGCCATAGCGTTTGCAAAGCGGCCCGGACAAGGGCCTTGATTCCGGGAAGGGGCGTCGCGGATGACAGGATCATGCACCCAGCCTGGCGCAAAAACCCTAAGATATCGTTGCGGCTTGCGCGGGCCGCGCCGCCGCGCTTTGATCGGGCCATGAAGCAGCATGGCAGCCGCATCCTGACCGGAACCCGCATCCGCGAACGCCGCCTGGCGCTGTCGCGGCGGCAGGCGGACGTGGCGCGGGCGGCGGGGATCTCGGCCGCCTATCTGAACCTGATCGAACACAACCGCCGTCCCGTGGGCGATCATCTGGTGCTGCGCCTGGCCGCCGCGCTGGAGGTTTCGGCAACCGAACTGGCCGAGGGGCGAGAGGAGGCGCTGATCGCCGCCCTGCGCGAGGCCGCCGTGCGCCTGCCCGACGATGCCGCCCCCGAGGTGGACCAGGCGCCCGAGCTGCTGGCCCGATTCCCAGGCTGGGCGGGGGCGGTGATCGCGCTCGCGCGGCGGGCCGACGGGCTGGAACGCCAGCTTGTCACGCTGTCGGACCGCATGACGCAGGATCCCTATCTGCTGACCACGCTGCACGAGGTTCTGTCCGCCGTCACCTCGGTCCGCTCCACGGCCTCCATCCTGGCCGAGGGGGGCGAGATCCCGCCCGACTGGCGGGCGCGGTTCCACGCGAACCTGGATGCGGACAGCCTGCGCCTGTCATCCACCGCGCAGGCGCTGGTGGCCTATCTGGACAGCTTCGACACGCAGGGCGCGATCTATACGCCGCAAGAGGAGGTCGAGGCCTGGCTTGCCGCAGGCGCCCCCCCGGTCGAAGGGGCGGGCGACCTGGCGTCCGACGCCGCGCGGGCGCTGGCGCGCGCCCATCTGCGGCAGATGGAGGGCGACCGCGCGGCGCTGCCCGACGACGCCCTGGCGGAAGCCGCCGTCGATCCCGACCCCCTGCGCATGGCCGCCCGGCTGCGCGTGCCGCTGGATCTGGTGATGCGGCGGCTGGCCGTGCTGAAGCCTGCAGGCTTTGAAGGGGCGGGGCTGCTGGTCTGCGACGGGTCCGGCGCGCTGACGCTGCGCCGCCCCGCGCCCGGCTTTCCCCTGCCCCGGCCGGGCGATGCCTGCCCGCTCTGGCCGCTGTTCCAGGCGCTTGCCATGCCCCAGACCGCCGTGGCCAACCTGGTCGAGGCGCCTTCGGGCCGACGCTTCCGCACCCTGTCGCTGGCCACGCGCGACCAGCCGCTGGGCACGGGCGGCCCGGTGCTGACCCGCGCGCAGATGCTGATCCTGCCCGAGGAACCCGGATCGCCCGCCCGCCCCGACCTGCTGATCGGCCCCGCCTGCCGCATCTGCCCGCGCGCCGACTGCGTGGCGCGGCGCGAGCCCTCGATCCTGGGGACGGCCTGAAGACAGGCTTTGACAGCCATGACCTTCGCGTCACATTATCGGGACAAATGCCCGAGGGAGAGGGGGCCCTGGCGGTATGCTCGACATCCTGATGATCGAGGACGAACCGAACATCGCCGAGGCGGTGCGCTTCATCCTGACGCGCGAGGGCTGGCAGGTCGGGCTGCATCCCGACGGCCTTGGCGGGATAGAGGCGATCCGCAGCGAAAAGCCCCGGCTGGTGATCCTGGACGTGATGCTGCCGCACCGCTCGGGGACCGAGATCCTGGCGGAATTGCGCGGCGACCACGATCCGCGCCTGGCCGCGACCCCGGTGCTGATGCTGACCGCGCGGGGGCAGGCGTCCCTGGCCCTGCCGCAGGCCGATGCGGTGCTGGCAAAGCCCTTTGCCAATGACGAGTTGCGCGCGCTGGTGCGCGGGATGCTGAACTAGGCCATGCCCGACCGGCCCTTGTTCCTTGAACGCGCCTCGTTCCGCCGCAGGCGGTTGGGCGACGCGGCGCGCGTGCTGCCGGTGCTGGCGGCGGGGCTGATCCTGGTGCCGGTCTGGTGGATGCCCGCGCTTGCCAGCTTTGCGGGCGGCGCGGTCTGGCTGTTCGGCATCTGGGCCGGTCTGATCGCCGCCATCTGGGCGCTGCACCGCGCCCTGCGCCGCGCCGACGCCGCCACCCTGCGCGCCAGCCAGGCCATCGCGGAGGAGGACGACCATGCCCTTTGAGGCGCTGGTCGCGGGCTGCCTGACCTATGTCGCGCTGATGTTCGGCGTGGCCTTTGCCGCCGACCGCGCGGCGTCGCGGGGGCGGGTGCGCTGGCTGGACTATCCGGCGGTCTATACGCTGTCGCTGTCGGTCTATTGCTCGGCCTGGACGTTTTACGGCGCGGTTGGCTACGCCAGCCGGTCGGGGCTGGAATTCGCCACGATCTATCTGGGGCCGACGGTGGTCTTCACCGGCGCCTGGTGGGGGCTGCGCCGCCTGGTGCGGGTGGCGCGGATGCACCATGTCACGTCCATCGCGGATCTCATCTCGGCCCGGTTCGGCAAGTCGAACCGGCTGGCGGCGCTGGTCACGCTGATCGCGGTGATCGCGGCCACGCCCTATGTCGCGCTGCAACTGCAATCGGTCAGCCTGTCCTTCGAGGTCTTCGCCACCGACAGCCTGACCGACATTCCGATGGTGGGAAGCGGCGGCACGGCGTTGTGGGTGGCGGCGGGGCTGGCGCTGTTCACGATCCTGTTCGGCACCCGCAACCTTGCCGCCGACGAGCGCCACCACGGCGTCGTCACCGCCATCGCGCTGGAGGCGCTGGTCAAGCTGATGGCCTTTCTGGTGCTTGGCGTCTTCGTGGTCTGGGGCCTGGCGGACGGCCCCGCCGACATGCTGGACCGCATCGCGCAGCGAAAGGGCGATCCGGGCTGGATCCTGCAACCCGACCGCTGGACCGCCCTGATCATCGTGTCCGGCGCGGCGGTCATCGCCTTGCCCCGCATGTTCCAGGTGTTGGTGGTCGAGGCCGCGGACGAGGATCGCCTGGCCACCGCCGGCTGGGCCTTCCCGGCCTATCTGTTCGCCATGTCGCTGTTCGTGCTGCCCATCGCCGTGATGGGCCGGCAGCTTCTGCCCCCGGATGCCAATCCCGACCTGTATGTCCTGACGCTGCCCGCGCAGTCGGGGCAGAACTGGCTGGCCTTCCTGGTCTTCCTGGGCGGATTCTCGGCGGCGACCTCGATGGTGGTGGTCTGCACCATCGCGCTGGCCACGATGATTTCCAACCACTGGCTGGTGCCGCTGTGGCTGATGCTGCGCCGCAAGCCGCAGGGGGACGACCCCGAGGATCTGCGCGGCTTCGTCCTGAACGCCCGGCGGCTGGCGATCCTGGCGGTCATGGCGGTGGGCTGGATCTATTACCAGGCCAGCGGCGGCACCGCCGCGCTGGCGGCCATGGGGCTGGTGGCCTTTACCGGCATGGCGCAGGTGCTGCCCGCGATGATCGGCGGGCTCTTGTGGCGGGGGGCCAACCGGCGCGGCGCCTTTGCCGGGGTGGGAAGCGGTTTCCTGTTGTGGCTGGCGATGATCTTTCTGCCCTCGGTCGGGATCGGGGCGCCCCCGCCGGTGCCTGCCGGGGTCGATCCGCTGGCCTTCGCGATCTTCCTGTCGCTGGCGGTGAACACACTGGCCTTCATCGGGCTGTCGATCTTCGGGATGCCCGACCCGGTGGAACGCCTGCAAGGCCTGTCCTTCGTCAGCGCCGTGGACCCGATCCGCCACAGCCGCCTCGCGCGCAGCGCCGACCAGGCCGAGCCGCTGCTGGTCATGGCCCGCCGCGTCTGGGGGGCCGAGGACGCCTTGCGCTTCTTCCGGTCCGAGGCCGCCTTCCAGGGCAAGTCGGGTTATCTGCCCGACCTGACGCCGCGCTTCCTGACGCGGCTGGAACGGCGGCTGGCGGGGTCCATCGGGGCGGCCACCGCGCACGCGATGATCGACAGCGTGGCGGGCGGGGCGGAACTGACCGTGTCGGACCTGATGCAGGTCGCGACCGAGGCGCAGCGCGCCAAGGAGGAAACGCAGCGCCTGGAAAACGCCACCGCCGAGCTGGCCCGCACCGCCCGCCAGTTGCGCGAGGCGAACGACAAGCTGACCGCCCTGTCGGTGCAGAAGGACGCCTTCCTGGGCCAGATCAGCCACGAATTGCGCACGCCCATGACCTCGGTCCGGGCGTTTTCGGAAATCCTGCGCACGCCGGACCTGCCCCCGGCCGACCGCGACCGCTTCGCCAAGATCATCTATGACGAATCGGGGCGCCTGACCCGGCTGCTGGACGACCTGCTGGATCTGTCGGTGCTGGAAAGCGGCCAGGCGCAGCTGTCGATCACGCCCGCCAACCTGCACGACCTGATCGAGCGCGCGCTGTCCGCCGCCTCGGCCACGCGGCCCGAGCGGGTGTTCCGCGTGGACCGGGAACCGCTGGCCGAATATGTGGGCGTGATCACCGATCCCGACCGGCTGCTGCAGGTGCTGATCAACGTCATCAGCAACGCCCGCAAGTATTGCGACGCCGAACCCCCCATCCTGACGATCCGCGTCCGCCGGACCCTGCGCGGCGGCGCGCAGATCGACATCATCGACAACGGCTCGGGGATCGAGACCGCGCGCCAGGCTCTCATCTTCGAGAAGTTCGCCCGCCTGAACGACCCCGCCCGGGCCGGGGGCGCGGGCCTTGGCCTGGCGATCTGCAGGGAAATCATGGCGAACCTGGGCGGGGAAATCACCTATCTGCCCGGCCAGGGGGGCGCGGCCTTCCGCATCCTGCTGCCTCGCCGCCCGCCGGTGCCGGTCAATGCGGGGCTGCGGCGGGCATAAACCCTTTCTCAACCGCTTCTTGCCACAGTGCGGAAACAGGAAACGGGCGATTCGGGGTTCATCATGGCGCAACAGGGACAGGCGGGACGGCTGCGGGCCTTGCTTCGGGCGCGGGCCCCGGGCGGCGCGGACAAGCCCGCGCGGCTGCCGCAGCCGCAGCCCCTGTCGCCCGCCCGCGCCGCCGCCA
>NZ_JAFLRK010000026.1 GCF_017315735.1 Paracoccus shandongensis | reverse complement strand
GCACCGGCCCCCGCCGCCGAGGCCCCCGCGGCTGACGCGCCTGCCGCCGCCCCCGCCACAGACGGCGCCGCCGCCCCTGCCGCAGCGCCCGCCAATGCGGAACCGCAGGTCGGCCAGTATTACGTCAAGTCCACCACCCAGGACTGGACCACCCGCTGCCTGAAGGCCGAACAGGGCAAGGATCCCTGCGAGCTGTATCAGCTGCTGAAGGACGGCGAAGGCAACTCGGTCGCCGAGATGACCTTGATCCCGCTGAAGAACAACAAGGACGTGGCGGCGGGCGCGACGCTGGTGGCGCCCCTGGAAACCGACCTGATCCAGGGTCTGGGCTTTGCCGTAGGCCAGGGCGAGGCGCGGGGCTATCCCTTCAGCTTCTGCGCCCCGGTCGGCTGCGTGTCCCGCCTGGGCTTCACCCAGGCCGAGCTTGACGCCCTGAAGCGCGGAAGCGAGGCGACGCTGACCCTGCTGCCCTTCGGCGGCAACCGCGAGAACCCGGTCCGGCTGAAGCTGTCGCTGTCGGGCTTTACCGCGGCCTTTGACGCGCTGTCGGCCTATGCCGACGAGGTGGCGGCCCAGGCCGTCCCCGCGCCGCAGGCTGCCCCCGCCAACTGATTCAAGGCGGCAGGATACGGGACCGCGCCCCACCCGGGCGCGGTTTTTTCATGCCCTCATCGGACCTGGCATCAGACCCGGCGCAGCGCGATCACCGCGTTCAGCCCGCCAAAGGCGAAAGCGTTGGACAGCACGGCATCGACGCGGGCCTCGCGCGCCTCGTTCGGAACCACGTCCAGCGCGCATTCGGGGTCGGCCTCCTGATAGCCGATGGTGGGCGCGATCACGCCGTCGCGCAGCGCCATGATGCAGGCCAGCAGCTCCACCGCGCCGGTGCCGCCGATGACATGGCCGTGCATCGCCTTGGTAGACGACATCATCAGCCGGTCCGCATGGTGCCCGAAGGCATGGGCCACCGCCGCGCATTCGGTCTTGTCATTGGCCGCCGTGCCGGTGCCATGGGCGTTGATGTAACCCACGTCCTCGGGGTTCAGGCCCCCGTCCTGCAAGGCCGCCGTGATCGCGCGTTCCGCCCCCTGGGCCGAGGGCATGACGATGTCCTGCGCGTCGGACGACATGGCGAATCCCACCACCTCGGCCAGGATGTCGGCGCCGCGCGCGCGGGCATGGTCGTAATCCTCGAAGACGAAGACGCCCGCGCCCTCGCCCTGGACCATGCCGTTGCGGTTGGCGCTGAAGGGACGGCAGGCGTCCTTGGACATGACGCGCAGGCCTTCCCAGGCCTTGACGCCGCCAAAGCACAGCATCGCCTCGGACCCCCCGGTCAGCATGACCTGCGCCCCGCCCGACCGCACCATCTGGAACGCAAGGCCCATCGCGTGATTGGAACTGGCGCAGGCGGTCGCCACGGTAAAGGCCGGGCCGCGCAACCCGAATTCCATGCTGACATGGCTGGCGGCGGCGTTGTTCATCAGCTTCGGCACGACGAAGGGATGGACGCGGTTCTTCCCTTCCTCATAGACGGTGCGGTAATTTTCATCCCAGGTGTTCAGCCCGCCCCCGGCGGTGCCCAGCACCACGCCCGACCGCAAACCAAGCGCGCCCTGGAAATCCAGCCCCGACTGCGCCACCGCCTGCTTGGCCGACAGCAGCGCGAATTGCGTAAACTTGTCGTAAAGCAGGATTTGCTGGCGGTTGAAGTAATCCTCGGCCCGCCAGGGATGGACCTGCGCGCCGATCTGGATCGACAGCCGGTCCACGTCGCGGAACTCCAGCGGACCGATGCCGCAGCGCCCTTCACGAAAGGCGGCCAGCGTCGTCGGCACGTCATGGCCCAGGGCGTTGATCGTGCCCGCGCCGGTGATGACCACGCGCCGCAGCCCGTTTGCGGGGGGCGCAGGCGCTGTTTCGGCCGTCTTGCCAGATGTCTTCGGACTCATGCAGCCTTCTGCGCCACCAGCCGTTCCACGGCCGCGATGATGGTGCCCATGGTCGAGATGTCGAAATCCGACTTGTCGGGCTCGTTTGCGTTGAAGGGGATCGAGATGTCGAACTCCTCCTCCAGCGCGAAGATCGATTCGACCAGCCCCAGGCTGTCGATGCCCAGATCCTGGGGGGTCGAATCGTCGCTGATCTGGTCGGGTTCAAGCATGGCCTGTTCGGCGATGATGGCGGTGATGCGGTCTCTGATCTGGTCGGTCATGAAGCCTCCTGCTCAGCCCTTTTCCAACAGTCGTGTAACAGTTTCCTGAAGCTTTGCCAGTTGCTGCGCGAAACGCGGCAGGCGGCGCATGGCCTTCTGGATCTCCATCTGGGTTTCCATCTTCACGGCCGGGCTGCCCAGGATGACGCGGCCCGCCGGAACGCGGGTGAAGATCTTGCTGGCCCCGCCCGCGATCACGTCGTCGCCCACCTCGATGTTGTCGCTGACGCCGACCTTGCCCGCCAGCACAACGCGGTTGCCGATCCTGGAAGACCCGGCGATGCCCACCTGCGAACACAAAAGGCAGTCGTCGCCCACCACGACGTTGTGGCCCAGCATCACCAGGTTGTCGATCTTGGTGCCGTTGCCGACGCGGGTCGCGCGGATCGTGCCCCGGTCGATGGTGGCATTGGCGCCGATTTCCACATCGTCGCCGATTTCCACCCCGCCCAGCGAATGGATGCGCGTCCAGTGCTGCTGCTTGATGCCCTTGCGCGTGCCCAGGGTGCGGCGGATTTCCTCGATCCCCGACTCCTCGGGCGTGACGAAGGAAAAGCCGTCGCCGCCGATCACCGCGCCCGATTGCACGATCAGCCGGTGGCCCGCCGTCACGCCATGGGCGATCCGCGCGCCCGCGTGGATCAGCGCGTCATCGCCAAGCCGCGTGCCGCGCCCGATCGAGACATGCGGCCCGATCCGCGCGCCCGACCCGATCCGCACATCCGCGCCGATCACCACGAAGGGGCCGATGGCCGCGCCCTGCCCCACCTGGGCCGAGGGGTCGATCACCGCCGTCGGATGGATGCCCGGCGCGATGCCGGGACCGGGATCGAAGGCCCGCGTCAGCCCCGCCATCAGCAGGCGCGGGCGCGGCGCAAAGATCGCGGCCTTCAGGCCAAGGGCCTCGGGGTCCATGCCCTGGGCCAGGATGGCGATGCTGCCGGGCTTCAGCGTCTCGGCGTATTTGGGCGACATCGCCAGGGCGATCACGCCTCCCTCTGGCCCCACCGGCCCTGTCGCGGCAGGCTCGGACGCGCCCGTGACCCGCAGATCCAGGTCGCCCCAGCCTTGGGCGTCCAGCGCCTGCGCCAATTCGCGGATGGTGATTGCCATGGTCGCCCCCTTTGTCGGAAAGCGACTTAGACCTTCCGGGCCTATGAATCCAGCCCGGCCTTCTGGATCGCGTCATACAGCAACGCATCGCGGCCATAGACATCCTCGAACCGGCGGATGGTGCCGTCGGCGTCGGGGAAGGCGGTGAAATAGACCAGATGCACCGGGACCGGCGGCGTCAGCTTCAGCCAGCTTTCCTTGCCGCGATCCAGCGCCCGTTGGAACATCGCCTGCGGGTCGTCCGTCTGCTTCGACAGCAGCGCATGGGCCAGGTCGAACGGATCGCCGATGCGGATGCAGCCATGCGAACGGGCGCGCATGGCGTTGCCGAACAGGTGCTTGGTCGGCGTGTCGTGCAGATAGATGTTCCAGGGGTTCGGAAAGATGAACTTGACCAACCCCAGCGCATTGTCGTCGCTGGGTTTCTGCCGCATCCGATAGGGGAAATTCGCCGCCGTATAGCGGCCAAAGTCGATCCGGTCGCGCGCGATCACGTTGCCGTTCCCGTCCACCACGTCGATATGGGACACGGCGTTGCGGTTCGCCTGAAGCTTTGGCAGGTATTCCTTGACCGTGATGGACCGCGGCACGTTCCAGCGCGGGTTCGCCACGACATATTCGATCTGGTCCGAGAATTCGGGCGTCTGCCGGTCATGTTCGGTGCTGCCCACGACGACGCGGGTCTTGAACACCTCGGCCCCGTTTTCCATGATGCGGGCGGTGTATTCGGGGATGTTGACCCAGACATGGCGGGCGTCCAGATCCTCGCCCGCCATCCAGCGCATCCGCTCCAGCGCCACGACGATGGCGCGGCTGCGGGCATCGTCGGGCATGTCGCCGTTCAGGTGGCGGATGGTCTTGGGCCCCGCAACCCCGTCCGGGGGCAGGCCCACAGCCTTCTGATAGCGCGCGACCGCATCGGCCAGGGCCGCGTCAAAGGCCTGCGGGTCGGGGGCGGGGGCGGCAAAGCCGATGCTGTCCAGGCGGGCGCGCAGGGCCGCCACGCCTTCGCCCCGCGCGCCGGTCCGCCACATCCCCTCGGGAATGCGGGGAAGGCTTGGGGGAACGGCCAGCGCCTCGCCGCCCGGCAGCGCGCGTTGCAGCGCCAGATAGGCCGGGTGGCGCGGCTGGAGGTCCAGCAGGAAGCGCGCGGGGTCCGGGGCCCGGGCAAAGTCGTGGATCAGCCGGTCGATGGGCGGGCGCCTGACCTCTCGCTTGATCAGGGGATCGACGCGGGCGGGGCGGACCACGCCCCCCGTCATGTCGCGCAGGTATCGCGCCAGGATTCGCGCCTGCCCCACTTCGGTCGCAACGTCCCTGGCCTCGCCGGACAGCGCCGTATGGGCATAACGGCCCGCCGGAATGCCATGCGCCGGGGCGGTCGCGATGGCCCGGACCAGCGCATCACGGCGCAGTGCGGCCTGCGGCCCCATGAACACGGGTTGCAGCCCGTGGGTGCCGTAATAGGCGGCAAGATCGGGGTTGTCCGCCGCCGCCCGGGCCAGCGCCATCTCGGGCGCGGTGAAATGCAGGCGTGGTGCGGCGGCAACACCAACGGACGGCGCAAGCCCAGCCTGCGGCTGCGCAACCGCCGATTGAGCTCCTGAAATCAGAAGAATAGCAGCAAGCAGCCTCAAGCCGTTCATGATCACCCCGCCCGGTCTTGACCCAAATCTGCCATCCGAACAGGGCATTCGCCAGAAGATGCAGTCTGCCGGACGGCCGCGAAGGGCGGATGGTTGCAGCCAAGCCACAGCAGCGGGACGCATTCGCAACACCGGGCTTGCATCGGCAGGATTTTGCCTAACCTTCTGGATATACATCTTTCGACGGCAGGAATCTGTTTCTGAGCGCCCGGTCTTTTGACATATTGTTAAGCAGCCGGGGATAACCTTGGTGGCGCCGCAGGGGATGTGGCGGACAAAAGACGAAATGGGACAGGCGATCTGACATGACACTCGACCTTCTTTCGCGTCGCGGCATCCTGGGTGTGTTTGCGGCGACAACCGTGGCGGCAGCGCCCGTGATGGCCAACGCCTTCGGTTTCCTTCGCGGCGCGGGCGACATGCGCCGCATCCGCATGTATTCGGGCAGGACCGGCGAAAGCCTCGACACCGTGTATTGGGTCGATGGCAAATACGTCCGCGAAGCCCTGAACGAGATCAACATCTTCATGCGCGACTGGCGCACGGGCGAGGTGATCGGGATCGACCCGCGCACGGTCGATGTGGCCGCGGCCTCTCACCGGCTGCTGCAGACCAATGAACCCTACATGATGCTGTCGGGCTATCGCTCGCCGCGAACGAACGCGATGCTGCGCCGGTCGTCCTCGGGCGTGGCGCGCAATTCGCTGCACATGGTGGGCAAGGCCGCCGACCTGCGGCTGAAGTCGCGCTCGGTCGGGCAGATGTACAATGCCGCCGCGTCCTGCCGCGCCGGGGGCGTGGGCAAGTATTCGCGCTCGAACTTCGTCCACATGGACTGCGGTCCGGTTCGCAGCTGGGGCGCCTGAACAGCCCCAGACCCGGTTCGCTTGACCCTGCGCCGCTCGCCCCCGTGCGCGCGGCGCCTTTTGCGTGGGTGACGTGGGATCCGCAACGCGGGATGCGTCTTGACGAAGACGGGTCGGTGCAGAAAGATCCGGCGACCAGCACAAGACAAAAGGCCGCATGATGCCGCATACGACGCGCCGCTACCGAACCGCCAAGAAGATCCAGGCGACGGCGGTCCAGCTGGCAGTGCGCGACGGCTTGGCCAACGTCACGACCGAGGCGATTGCCCGGGAAGCGGGGATCAGCACCCGCACCTTCTTCAACTACTATCCCTACAAGGAAGCGGCGATGATGGGCCCGCCGCCCGATTATCCCGCCGAGGCATCCCAGCAGTTCGTCGCGGGCACGGCCACGCTGATCGAGGATCTGGACCGCCTGATCACCGCGCATCTGTCCCGCTTCCTGGACGAACGCGAGTTGCTGGTCCATATCCTGGCGCTGTCGGACACCGACCCCAAGCTGGACGCGCTGCGCAATTCCACCATGCTGTCGCGCCGCGCCCAGATGCGAGAGTTGCTGCGCCGCCGCTGCCCCGACGCCCGCCCCGCCCAGATCGAGATCCTGGCCGCCGCCATCGTCGCCGCGACCAACGCCGCCACCAAGGCCTGGGCCAGCGGCGAGGTCGACGACTTCATCGCCACCGCGCGCGAGAACCTGTCCCTGATCCAGTCCGCGGCCGCGATGCTGGGCCAGCAGCCGGGCTAGACCGCCAGCATCTTGCGATACAGGCTTTCGATGAAGGGCTCGGCCTCGACAAAAGGATCGTGCCCGGGGCCAAGCACGGCCCGCACCTGCACGTCGAAATCGGCGTAGTGCTGGGTCAGCGCCCAGATGGAAAAGATCAGGTGATGCGGATCCACCCGCGCCAGCCGCCCCTGGTCCATCCAGGCCCCCAGGATGGCGGCGGCGGTATCGACGATCTGGCGCAGGCTGCCGCCCAGGATCTCGGTCAGGTGCGGCGCGCCTTGCAGGATCTCATAGGCGAACAGCCGGCTTTCGCGGGGAAAGCGGCGCGACAGTTCCAGCTTGGCGCGGACATAGCCCAGAACCTCGGCCAGCGGATCGCCCTGCGGGTCGATGCGGATCATCGGCGCCAGCCACATGTCCAGCAGCGTCGTCAGCAGCGTCTTGTGGATGTCGTCCTTGGAGGCGAAGTAATACAGCACGTTGGGCTTGGACAGGCCCGCGGCCTCGGCGATCTGGTCCACGGTGGCGCCGCGAAAGCCGTTGGTGGAAAAGGCGGTCAGCGCGCCTTCCAGGATCAGGTCGCGGTTCTTCTGCTGGATGCGGGTCAGGGGGGCGTCGGGCTGGTCCGTCATGTCTGGGGCCTTGTCCTGGCAGATGGCGCGATTTTGGGCATCGGATCCTGCCGCGTTCTTCTGGATGCTTGACTGAAACCCGCCCCGTGCTAGCGTGTTCCTGACCATTTGGTCAATAAAGGAAGGGGTTCAGGGCCGCCTCGCCGCCAGACGCCCCGCCATGCACCGATCAAGCCGACCCCGCGCCAGAACGGGGCGGCCAGACAGGAAGGACGACAGATGACCGACGCCAGTGGGCTGGTTCCGGCTGCCAACATGAAGGTCGATGGCGAAAGGCTGTGGGACAGCCTGATGCAGATGGCGAGGGTCGGCCCCGGCGTGGCGGGCGGCAACAACCGCCAGACCCTGACCGACGCCGATGCGGAAGGGCGCGCCCTGTTCCGCCAGTGGGCCGAGGACGCGGGCATGACCATGGGCCTTGACCGGATGGGCAACATGTTCATGCGCCACGAGGGGGCCGAGCCGGACCTCGACCCTGTCTATATCGGCAGTCACCTAGACACCCAGCCGACCGGGGGCAAGTTCGACGGCGTGCTGGGCGTGCTGGCGGGGCTGGAGGTGATCCGGTCCATCCGCGACATGGGAATCACCACGCGCCGTCCCATTGTCGTGGTGAACTGGACGAACGAGGAAGGCACGCGCTTTGCCCCGGCCATGCTGGCTTCGGGCGTCTTCGCGGGCGTGCTGACCGAGGATTACGCCAGCAGCCGCGAGGATGCGGATGGCAAGCGGTTCGGGGACGAGTTGGACCGCATCGGCTGGCGCGGGACCGAGGCGCCGGGCGACCGCCGCATCCACGCGATGTTTGAATACCATATCGAGCAAGGCCCGATCCTGGAGGCCGAGAACAAGCAGATCGGCGTCGTGACCCACGGCCAGGGCTTGTGGTGGCTGCAGGTGACGCTGACCGGCAAGGATGCCCATACCGGATCGACGCCGATGTCCATGCGCGTGAACGCGGGTCTTGGCATGGCGCGGATCATTGAACTGGTGCATCGCATCGCCATGGACCACCAGCCCGACGCCGTGGGCGCGGTGGGCCAGGCGAATGTGTATCCCAACAGCCGCAACGTGATCCCCGGCCGCGCGGTCTTCACCGTCGATTTCCGCTCGCCGGATCTCGCCAAGCTGAACGCCATGCGCGCGCGGCTGGAGGAGGAAGCGCCAAGGATCGCCGCCGACTTGGGCCTTGGGATCGCCATCGAGCCGGTCGGGCATTTCGACCCGGTGGCCTTCGATCCGGGGCTGGTGGAAAAGGTCCGCAATGCGGCGGAACGGCTGGGCTACAGCCACAGGGACATCGTGTCGGGCGCGGGGCATGACGCCTGCTGGATCAACCGCGTGGCGCCCACGGTGATGATCATGTGCCCTTGCGTGGACGGGCTGTCGCATAACGAGGCCGAGGAGATCAGCCCGGAATGGGCAAGCGCGGGGGCGGATGTGCTGCTGCACGCCGTGCTGGATGCGGCCGAGGTGCTGCGCTGAGAGCGAAGGCCGGGGGCCAGCCCCCGGACCCCCGGGATATTTGGACCAAAGTGAAAGGGACGACGATGAGCACGGTTATTCGCGGCGGAACGGTCGTCACCGCCGATCTGAGCTACAAGGCCGACGTGCTGGTCGAGGGCGGGCGGATCGCGGCCATCGGCCAGGGGCTGACCGGCGGCAAGGTGCTGGACGCCACAGGCTGCCTGGTCATGCCCGGCGGGATCGACCCGCATACGCATCTGGAGATGCCCTTCATGGGCACCTATTCCGCCGACGATTTCGACAGCGGCACGCGGGCGGCGCTGGCAGGCGGGACGACGATGGTGGTGGACTTCGCCCTGCCCTCGCCCGGGCAGGGGCTGCTGGACGCGTTGCAGATGTGGGACAACAAGTCGGGGCGGGCGCATTGCGACTACAGCTTCCACATGGCGGTGACCTGGTGGGACCAGCAGGTCTTCGATGAAATGCAGGCGGTGGTGGATCGCGGCATCACCAGCTTCAAGCATTTCCTGGCCTACAAGGGCGCGCTGATGGTGAACGACGACGAGTTGTTCGCCAGCTTCCGCCGGGTGGGCGACCTGGGCGGCGTGGCCCTGGTCCATGCCGAGAACGGCGACGTGGTGGCGGAACTCTCGGCCCGCCTGCTGGCCGAAGGCAATACCGGCCCTGAGGCGCACGCCTATTCCCGTCCCCCGCAGGTCGAGGGCGAGGCGACCAACCGCGCCATCATGGTGGCCGACATGGCGGGCGTGCCGCTGTATGTGGTGCATGTGTCCTGCGAGGACAGCCACGAGGCGATCCGCCGCGCCCGCGCACAGGGCAAGCGGGTCTGGGGGGAACCGCTGATCCAGCACCTGACGCTGGACGAAAGCGAGTATTTCAACCCCGACTGGGACCATGCGGCGCGGCGGGTGATGTCGCCGCCCTTCCGCAACAAGCTGCACCAGGACAGCCTGTGGGCCGGGCTGCAATCGGGGTCGCTGTCGGTGGTGGCGACGGATCATTGCGCCTTTACCACGGACCAGAAACGCTATGGGGTGGGCGATTTCACCAAGATCCCCAATGGCACCGGGGGGCTGGAGGACCGGATGCCGATGCTGTGGACGCATGGCGTGGCGACCGGTCGGCTGACGCCCAATGAATTCGTGGCCGTCACCTCGACCAACATCGCCAAGATCCTGGGGATGTATCCCCGGAAGGGCGCGGTGCTGGTGGGTTCGGATGCCGATCTGGTGGTCTGGGATCCGGAGGCGGAGAAAGTGATTACGGCAGGCAGCCAGCAATCGGCCATTGATTACAACGTCTTCGAGGGGCAGCGGGTCAAGGGCCTGCCGCGTTATGTGCTGACGCGCGGGCATGTGGCGGTGGACGACGGCACGCTGGATTCGCGTGAGGGGCATGGGGAGTTCGTCGCGCGTGAACCGCGCGGGACGGTAAACCGGGCGCTCTCGGCCTGGAAGGAACTGACCGCGCCAAGGCCGGTGGAGCGGTCGGGCATTCCGGCGAGCGGGGTGTGACTTGAGCGCCATCGAGGCCCGCGACGTTTCCTTGACCTTCCCCACCGCCGACGGCCCCGTCCATGCGCTGAAAGACGTATCCCTCACCATCAACCAGGGCGACTTCGTCAGCTTCATCGGGCCTTCGGGCTGCGGCAAGACCACCTTCCTGCGCACCATCGCGGCGCTGGAAACGCCCACCGCCGGGACGCTGGCGGTGGCGGGAATGACCCCCGATCAGGCGCGGCGCAAGCGGGCCTATGGCTATGTCTTCCAGGCGCCGGGGCTTTATCCCTGGCGGACGATTGCCGGGAACATCAGCCTGCCGCTGGAGATCATGGGTTTTTCCCGCGCCGACCGCACGCAGCGGACCCAGCGGGTTCTGGATCTGGTGGACCTGACCGGCTTTGGGGGCAAGTATCCCTGGCAGCTTTCGGGCGGGATGCAGCAGCGGGCCTCGATCGCGCGCGCGCTGGCCTTCGACGCCGACATCCTGCTGATGGACGAGCCCTTCGGCGCGCTGGACGAAATCGTGCGCGACCGCCTGAACGAGGCGCTGCTGGACCTGTGGAAGAAGACCGGCAAGACCATCGGCTTTGTCACCCATTCCATCCCCGAGGCGGTGTATCTGTCCACGAAGATCGTGGTCATGTCGCCGCGTCCGGGGCGGATCACGCGGGTGATCGACAGCCCCCTGCCCCGCGACCGCCCGCTGGAGATCCGCGACACGCCCGAGTTCATTGCGCTCGCCCAGCAGGTCCGGGAAGGGCTGCGCGAGGGGCACAGCTATGACTGACGCGTCTGCGGGTGGTGGGGTGAACCCTACCCTACGGGGCGGCTTGCCCATCCTGACCGTGCTGCTGGCAATCGTCGCGATCTGGTATGGGGCGGCGGTCTGGATGAACGCGCCCTGGGTTCGCGATCAGGCAGCACGAGCCGATACCGTGCTGACCACCGCCGACCTGATCCGCCAGACATTGACGCTGGAACGCCCCGTGCTGCCCGCTCCGCATCAGGTCGCCGCAGGGTTGTGGGAAGGGATCGCGGGGCAGAAGATCACCTCGAAGCGCAGCCTGGTCTGGCATGGCTGGGTCACGCTGTCGGCGACCCTGGCGGGCTTTGCCATCGGGACCGTGGCGGGAATTGCCTTGGCCGTGGGGATCGTCCACAACCGCGCCATGGACCAGTCGGTGATGCCCTGGGCGGTGGCCAGCCAGACGGTGCCGATCCTGGCCATCGCGCCGATGGTGATCGTGGTCTTTGCCAGCATGGGGCTGACCGGCCTGCTGCCCAAGGCGATCATCGCGGCCTGGCTGTCCTTCTTTCCGGTGCTGGTCGGCATGGTCAAGGGGTTGCGCACGCCCGACGCGATGCAGCTGGACCTGATGCACAGCTGGAACGCCAGCCGCGCGCAGGTTTTCTGGCGGCTGCGGCTGCCAAGCTCGCTGCCCTATCTGTTCGCCAGCCTCAAGGTCGCCATTGCCGCCGCCCTGGTCGGCACGATTGTCGGAGAGCTTCCGGCAGGTGCAACCACTGGCCTTGGCGCGCGGCTGCTGTCGGGCAGCTATTACGGGCAGACGGTGCAGATCTGGTCGGCGCTGTTCGCCGCCGCGATCCTCGCCGCCGTGCTGGTGATGCTGATCGGCGCGCTGGAACGGCTGACCCTGCGCCGCATGGGGTTGGCATGACAAGCGCCCTGCCCATCATCGCGGTCTGGCTGGGGGCCATGGCGCTGAACACCTGGCTGGCGCGCTTCGACACCCGTGCGACCCGGCTGGCGGTTGCGCTGATCTTCGGCGCCACCGCCTTGGTCCTGTGGGAAATGGCGGTGCGCATCTATGCCGTCCCGCCGGTGATCCTGCCCGCGCCCAGCCAGATCGGCGCCAGCTTCGCGGCAAACACGGCGATCCTGTGGACAGACTTCGTGCAGACGATCCTGAAAGGCGCGCTGACCGGCTGGCTGATCGGCGCGCTTGCCGCCGTGCTGACCGCCATCGCCATCGACCGCAGCCCCTTTCTGCAACGGGGCCTGCTGCCCATCGGCAATTTCGTCGCCGCCCTGCCCATCGTCGGCATCGCGCCGATCCTGGTGATGTGGTTCGGCTTCGACTGGCAGTCCAAGGCCGCCGTGGTCGTGGTCATGGTGTTCTTCCCGATCCTGGTCAACATGGTGGCGGGCCTTGCCGCAACGGACCCCATGCAGCGCGACCTGATGGCGACCTGGGCCGCGCCCTATGGGGCCAGCCTGTGGAAGCTGCGCCTGCCCGCCGCCATGCCCTTTCTGTTCAACGGGCTGAAGATCACCACCACGCTGGCCCTGATCGGCGCCATCGTGGCGGAATTCTTCGGCAGCCCGACCAGGGGCATGGGGTTCCGGATCTCGACCGCCGTGGGACGCCTGGATCTGCCGCTGGTCTGGGCGGAAATCCTTGTGGCGGCCATCGCCGGGTCGCTGTTCTATGGCATCGTGGCGCTGATCGAAAAGAAGGTGACGTTCTGGCACCCGTCGCAGCGCCGTCAACGGGGGTAAGCCCCAACACAGGAGAGGGAAGATGAAGACACTGATGCTGGGAACCGCCCTGATGCTGGCAGGCGGCGCAGTCCAGGCGCAGGAACTGACCCTGCAACTGAAATGGGTCACGCAGGCGCAGTTCGCCGGATACTATGTCGCCAAGGACAAGGGCTTCTACGAGGAGGAAGGGCTGGACGTGACCATCCTGCCCGGCGGCCCGGACATCGCGCCGACGCAGGTGCTGGCGGGCGGCGGGGCGGACGTGATCGTCGAATGGATGCCCGCGGCGCTTGCCGCGCGCGAAAAGGGCCTGCCACTGGTCAACATCGCGCAGCCCTTCAAGGCGTCGGGGATGATGCTGACCTGCCTCAAGGAAAGCGGCATCGCGGACCCCAAGACCGACTTCAAGGGCAAGACCCTGGGCGTCTGGTTTTCGGGCAACGAATACCCCTTCCTGTCCTGGATGAGCCAGCTTGGCCTGTCCACCGAGGGCGGGCCGGACGGCGTCACGGTCCTGAAGCAGGGCTTCAACGTCGATCCGCTGCTGCAAAAGCAGGCGGCCTGCATCAGCACCATGACCTATAACGAATACGGCCAGGTGCTGGACGCGGGCATCGCCCCCGAGGATCTGGTGACCTTCAAATACGAGGACCAGGGCGTCGCCACCCTTGAAGACGGCCTTTACGTCCTGGAAAGCACGCTGGAGGACAAGGCCAAGGTCACCGATCTGGTCCGCTTCGTCCGCGCCAGCATGAAAGGCTGGAAATACGCCGAGGAAAACCCCGAGGAAGCCGCCCAGATCGTGCTGGACAATGATGAAACCGGCGCGCAGACGCTGGACCACCAGGTCCGCATGGTCAAGGAAATCGGCAAGCTGACCGCAGGCAGCACCGGCGTCCTGGACGAGGCCGATTATCAGCGCACCGTGGACACGCTGATGGCGGGCGGGTCGGATCCGGTGATCTCGAAAGCACCGGAAGGCGCGTTCACCCACATGATCACCGACCGCGCCTTCGACTAGGCTTCTTCTTCACGGAAATATCCTCGGGGGGAATCTCCGAAGGAGATGGGGGGCAGACAGCCCCCCTTCTTCCCTTGCAAGCCGAAACGCCGCGCGCCATAGCAGCGCCCATGAGCCTGCCGCCCCCCAGACACAGCTTTGCCGACGACGCCCAGGGCATCGCCTTCGGCAGCTTCATGGCCGCCGTCAGCGTGGTCCTGCTGACGCATCTGGGCTTTGTGACGGGGCAGACGGCGGGTCTGGCGATCCTGATCTGCTACGGCACCGGCTGGTCCTTCGGGCCGGTGTTCTTTGCCGTCAACCTGCCCTTCTACTGGCTGGGCTGGAAACGCTTTGGCCCGACCTTTGTCGCCAAAAGCTTCATGGCGGTGGCGATCCTGTCCGCGCTGACGATGATCCTGCCCCGCCACCTGCAATTCGGCGCGGTCCACCCGGCGGTCGGCGCGGTGCTGGTGGGCTGCCTGACGGGCGTGGGGCTGATCGCGCTGTTCCGGCATGGGTCATCCCTGGGCGGCATCGGGATCGTGGGGCTTTATGTCCAGGACGCCACCGGCTTCCGGGCCGGGTGGGTGCAGCTTGCCTTCGACGCGGTCCTGTTCCTGGTGGCCCTGACCCTGCGCGACCCCGTGACGGTGGGGTGGAGCTTCCTGGGCGCGCTGATCCTGAACCTGACCATCGCGGTGAACCACCGCAAGGACCGCTATATCGCCTGATGGCGAAAGGGGGCGGTCGCCCGCCCCCTTTGCCTTGCTTATCGCGCGGTCTCGCGGATCACCTCGCCGCGCGGGTCCAGTTCCAGCGTCACCGCCTCGCCCTGCGGGTTGGTCGCCTCCAGCATCAGGCGCGGGCCTTCCGTGCGCAGAAAGCCGAAATCCTTGTAGCCCGCCTGCGTCAGCGCCCGGTTGACGGCCACGGCGTCGAAATCGGCCGGGATCGGCGCGGGGCCACGCGGACCTTCGCCACGCGGACCCTCGCCGCGCGGGCCATGATCGCCGGGGCCATGCTCGGCCGCCCGAGGGCCGCGGTCGCCGTGCTTGCCGGGGCCGCGATCGCCGCGGCGTTCCTCGCCCGGGCGGTCGCCTTTCGGACCCCTGCCCTCCTCGCGGCCAAAGCGCAGCACGCGGCCGTCGGCATCGAACTCGGCGCGCATGTTCTCGCCATTCGCATCCTCGCCCTCGACCATCACCCGGCCGTCGCGGGTCATGATCTGCTCGATGCGGTCGAACTGGCCGATCACCTCGTTGTCGCGCACCGCCTGGGGTAGCAGCGTGGCGACCAGATCGGCGGGGATCGCGGCGTCGTCCACCTCGACCCCGACCAGGGTGTTCTGCCGGTCGAACCGGGCCTCGATCTCGGACCCCGTGGGCTGGCGGCCGGTGACCTCGACATGCTCGGGGCGCTGCTTGATCTCGGTGATCGACCCGAACAGCGTCATCACCTGTTGCCCGCGCAGATCCGCCGGGACCATGGCATCCAGCAGCGCCTGCGGCAGGACGCCGCCGTCGGCCTCGACCTCGACCAGGTTGCCGGCCATGTCGATCTTGGCCTCGATATCGACGCCGTCGGCGGTGCGGCCATCGACCTCGCGGATGCCGTCGCGCTTGGTCTCGACCCGCAGGTTGTTCAGGTTCAGCCCCGCCAGCGGCGCGGGCAGGTCGCCCGCAGCGGGGGCGGTTTGCGCCATGGCGCCCGTGCCGATCCCGGCGATCAAGGCCAGCATGGCGGCCGAAGTGGTGAATTTGCGCATGATCATAATCCCTTTCATTTCATCGGGCGGCAAGAACGCCCTGACGAATCATGGTTTACCAACCTGTTGCCGAACCAATCGCCAATGACCCGTTTGGTTTCCATTTGGGATCGCGCCGCTATGATGGCCCCATGATCCCGATCCGCGCCCTTGCCCTGTGCCTGCTGTTCTGCGCCCCCGCGCAGGCGCAGGAACTCGCGCCCGAGGTGATCGACCAGTTCAGCCCCCTGCCCCTGCACCAGGTCGCGGCCCAAGTCGCGGAACGCTATGCCGGGCGGCTGCTGGCCGCCGACACCCGCCCCCCGCGCCCCGAGGAACGCGACCTGGGCGCGGAACTGGTCTATCAGTTCCGCCTTGTGACCCCGCAGCGCGACCTGCTGGACATCCGCATCGACGCGCGGACCGGGCGGTTCCTGTCCGTGTCGGGCCGGGGCCAGCTTGCCGCGCGCCGTGCGGCGCAGGAATAAGGACCGACCGATGCGCGCCTTGATCGTAGAAGACGACCCCGTCCTGTCGGCCCAGCTTGCCGCCGCCATGGCAGATGCGGGCTTTGTCACCGATTGCGCGGCGGATGGCACGCAGGGCGAATACCTGGGCGCGACCGAGGCTTATGACGTGGCGATCCTGGATCTGGGCCTGCCCGGGATGCCGGGGATCGAGGTGCTGACCCGCTGGCGCGACGCGGGCCTGACCATGCCGGTCCTGATCCTGACCGCGCGGGGCGACTGGACCGACAAGGTGGCGGGCTTCCGGGCCGGGGCCGACGATTACGCCGTGAAACCCTTTCGCCTGGACGAGGTCGTCTTGCGCTGCCAGACCCTGATCCGCCGCGCGGCGGGCCATGCCCGGCCCGTGATCCGCGCGGGTTCGCTGGTGCTGGACGGCCAGCTTGGCGTCATCACCCGCGACGGGGTGGCGCTGAAGCTCACCGCGTTCGAGCAGCGCATCCTGGCCTATCTGATCCACCACCAGAACCGCATCGTCAGCCGCTCGGAGCTGTCCGACCACCTGTATGACGCAGGCGCCGACCGCGACTTCAAGTCGATCGAGGTCGTGATCGGCCGCCTGCGCCGCAAGGTCGGCGATGGCGTGATCGAGACGCGGCGGGGCGAAGGCTATCTGCTGCGGGCCCCCGCATGATCCGGTCCATCCGGGGGCGGCTGCTGCTGCTGGCCGCCGTCTGGCTGGGGGCTGCGCTGCTGGCGGCCTTCCTGTTCATCTCGGCCCTGCTGGAGGATTTCGTCACCGGCCGCTTCGATGCCGAAGCCGCCGGTTTTGCCGACGCCCTGCTGGCCGCTGTCGAGTCGGGCGAGGATGGCCAGGTCGAACTGGACGACCCCCCCGCCGATCCGCGCTTCGACCTGCCGCTGACGGGCTGGTATTGGCAGGTCCAGGCCGGGGACGCGGTGATCGCCCGGTCGGGGTCGCTGCTGGACGGGCGCTTGCAGGCGCCCCCGGGCGATTTCGCGGGCGGCAAGGGCGTCGGCGCGGACGGCGCGGCCCTGCGCGTGCTGCGGCGGCAGGTCAGCCTGCCCGGCAGCGATGCGCCCGTCGCCGCCATCGTGACCGCGCCGCAGGGGCAGATCGACGACAGCCTGCGCCAGATCAGCCGCCCCCTGGGGATCGCTCTGGCCGTCCTGGGCGTGGTCACGGCCCTTGCCAGCGTTGTCCAGGTCACCGCCGGGCTGCACAGCCTGGACCAGGTGCGCCGCGACCTGGGCCGTGTGCGCGCGGGCGGGAAGGACCGCCTGACCCCGCCCCCCGTCACCGAACTGCGCCCCCTGGTGGCCGAGATCAACGCGGCGCTGGACGGGAACGCCGCCCTGCTGGCCCGGTCGCGCCAGCATCTGGGCAACCTTGCCCATTCGCTGAAGACGCCGCTGGCCGCGCTGGCGAACGAACTGCCCGCCGGTCACAAGGGCCAGGCGCTGATCACCCGCATGGACCGGCTGATCGGCTGGCACTTGCGCCGGGCCAGATCCGCCGGGCCGCGCGCCCTGGGCCAGCGCACCCCGGTGCGCCCGGTGATCGACGACATCCTGATGGTGCTGCGCTGGCCCATGCAGGACAAGGGCATGACTGCCGACATCGACTGCCCCGCCGATATTGCCTTCGCGGGCGAGCGTCAGGATTTGGAGGAGATGATCGGCAACCTGTGCGACAACGCGGTCAAATGGGGCCGCGCGCGCCTGGCGATCACCGTCGCGCAGGCCGGTGGCCTGTGTATCCGCATCGAGGATGACGGCCCCGGCATGGCCGAGACCGACGCCCCCCGGGCCCTGATTCGCGGCGGCCGCCTGGACGAACACGGCGCGTCCGGGTCCGGCCTGGGGCTGGCCATCGTGGCCGATCTGGCGGCGCTGCATGGCGGCGGCCTGCGGCTGGAACGGTCGCGCCTTGGCGGGCTGGCGGCCATCCTGGACCTGCCTGCCTGAAATTTTCGCAAAACGTATCGCGGCGAAGTTTTACCATTTGATAAAAAATCGGCCCTGTGCCAGCCTGATTCCTGCCAACAGGTGAGCCAGGAGACGTAAATGTCCCAAGCAAGACTGGCGCCCGGAGTCGTTCCCGGCCGCCTCACGCCCCATGAGCTGGCGGCGAATTTCGCCGATGTCGCCCCGCCCTTGACCGACCACGAGGCGCGCGTCGCCGCGGACCGCTGTTATTTCTGCCACGATGCGCCCTGCATCACGGCCTGCCCGACCAGCATCGACATTCCGCTGTTCATCCGCCAGATCGCCACCGGCACGCCGGACGCGGCGGCAATGACGATCTTTCACGCCAATATCCTGGGCGGCATGTGCGGCCGCGTCTGCCCGACCGAGACCCTGTGCGAAGGCGCCTGCGTCCGCATGGAGGCCGAGGGCAAGCCGGTCGCCATCGGCGCCCTGCAACGCTATGCCACCGACGGGCTGATGGCGCAGGGCGCGCATCCGTTCCGCCGCGCCGTCCCCACCGGCAAGCGCATCGCCGTGGTCGGCGCGGGACCGGCGGGCCTGTCCGCCGCGCATCGGCTGGCCGCCAAGGGCCACGATGTCACGATCTACGAGGCACGCCCCAAGCCCGGTGGTCTGAACGAATACGGCATCGCCAGCTACAAGGCGGTGGACGGTTTCGCCCAGGCCGAGGTCGAATGGCTGCTGGGCATCGGCGGCATCACCCTGCGCCACGACCAGCGGCTTGGCCGCGACATAACCCTTGAATCGCTGCGGACGGAATACGACGCCGTGTTCCTGGGCATGGGCCTTGGCGGCGTCAACGCCCTGCGCGCCGAGGGCGAGGAACGGCGCAACGTGCTGGACGCGGTCAGCTTCATCCGCGACCTGCGGCAGGCCAGCGACCTGGCCACCCTGCCCGTGGGCCGCGACGTGGTGGTGATCGGCGGCGGCATGACCGCCGTTGACGCCGCCGTGCAGGCAAAACTGCTGGGGGCGGAAAACGTCACCATCGTCTATCGCCGCGACCAGGCGCAGATGGGCGCCAGCCGCCACGAACAGGACCATGCCACCGGCAGCGGGGTCCGCATCATCTGCAACGCCGCCCCCGTGAAGATCCACGGCAACGGCGCCGTGGTCGAGGTCGAGTTCGCCTATACCGCCATCGACCCCGACGGCGGCCTGCGCCTGACCGGCGACCGCTTCCGCCTGAAGGCCGACCAGGTCTTCCGCGCCATCGGCCAGCGGCTGGATGGCGTGCCCGAAACCCTGGCGCTGGACGGCGGCAAGATCGGCATCGCCGGCCCCGGCCGCACCAGCATCCCCGGTGTCTGGGCGGGCGGCGACTGCGCCGCAGGCGGCGACGACCTGACCGTCACCGCCGTGGCCGAGGGCCGCGACGCCGCCGAAGACATCGACGCCCATCTGACCGGCCGCCCGGTCGAGCTTCCCGGTTGAGGAGACATCATCATGGCCGACCTGCGCAGCAATTTCGTCGGGATCAAGTCCCCCAACCCGTTCTGGCTGGCATCCGCCCCGCCCACGGACAAGGAATACAACGTCCGCCGCGCCTTCCAGGCCGGATGGGGCGGCGTGGTGTGGAAGACCCTGGGGTCCGAAGGCCCGCCCGTCGTCAACGTGAACGGCCCCCGATACGGCGTGATCCACGGTCCCGACCGCCGCGTGCTGGGGATCAACAACATCGAACTGATCACCGACCGCCCGCTCGAGGTGAACCTGCGGGAAATCAAGTCGGTCAAGCGCGACTATCCCGACCGCGCCCTGGTCATTTCGCTGATGGTCCCCTGCGACGAACAATCCTGGCGCGACATCCTGGCGCGGATCGAGGATACCGGCGCCGACGGGGTCGAACTGAACTTCGGCTGCCCCCACGGCATGTCCGAACGCGGCATGGGCAGCGCCGTGGGCCAGGTGCCCGAATACATCGAGATGGTGACCCGCTGGGTCAAGCAGTATTCGCGGATGCCCTGCATCGTGAAGCTGACGCCCAACATCACCGATGTGCGCAAACCGGCCGAGGCCGCGATGCGCGGCGGGGCCGATGCCGTCAGCCTGATCAACACGATCAATTCCATCACCAGCGTCGATCTGGACCTGTTCGCGCCGCAGCCCACCATCGACGGCAAGGGCGCGCATGGCGGATACTGCGGCCCCGCCGTCAAGCCCATCGCGCTGAACATGGTGGCCGAGATCGCGCGCAATCCCGCAACCTACGGCCTGCCCATCAGCGGCATCGGCGGGGTCACGACCTGGCGCGACGCGGCGGAATTCATGGCGCTTGGCGCGGGCACGGTGCAGGTCTGCACGGCGGCCATGACCTATGGCTTCAAGGTCGTGCAGGAAATGATCTCGGGCCTGCGCGATTACCTTGACAGCCACGATATGGCCATGTCGGACCTGATCGGCCGCGCGGTGCCCAACGTCACCGACTGGAACCAGTTGAACCTGAACTATGTCACCAAGGCCCGCATCGACCAGGATCTGTGCATCAAGTGCGGCCGCTGCTATGCCGCCTGCGAGGATACCAGCCACCAGGCCATCGCCATGAAGCCCGGCCGCGTCTTCGAGGTGATCGAGGAGGAATGCGTGGCCTGCAACCTGTGCCTGGATGTCTGCCCGGTGGAAAACTGCATCGACATGCGCGAACTGGCCGTGGGCGAAATGGACCTGCGCACCGGAATCCGGCGCGGCCCCTATGCCAACTGGACGACCCATCCGAACAACCCGATGGCGGTCAAGGCGGCGGAGTAGGCGGCAGGCAGGATCCCGCGGCAGCGGGTTTGAACAAATCGCGCAAAACGCCGGAACCAATGCTGCAAGCGCCGGTTATCCCGGGATTATCATGCGCGGAGGCAAAGGCATGTGGTCCCAGCCAGTGCATTTCGTTCACGAGACTGACGGCTTGATCGCGATCGACAGCACGCTGGACGCGCTGATGGTGCTGGATAGCTGGTGGCAGAAATTCGACGGCCCCGCCTATAGGGAAGCCATCAACACCTGCATCGGCGCCCTGCAAGGCAGCCTTCCCGACGACACGGCCCGCATCGCCTTTCTCATGGCCCTGACCGAAGGCGGCGTCGAGGCCGCCTGACAGGAAGGGCGGGGACAAGCAGGCCCGAACAACCAGCGGCGATGGAAACCCTGCCCTTCGGTCAGGAAAACCCCCGGCTGATGTCGTGCGAAAGCGGCCCGGTGAGATCCCAAGACTGCCCGACGTATCAAAAGTCAGTGTCCCGTCGCCATTGACCGTCACCACGGTTCCCGACACCAGCGTCACGCCGTCGCCTGCCACCCCGTCCTGCCCGTTGATCTGGGTGATCGTCAGCGTGGCACCTTCCGGCGCCGTGTCGTTGGCTGAACACCCTCTCCAAACATGGTTCTGCAAGCTGGGTTGGATTGGCAGACCTGTCCACAGCAAGCTTGGTTGCTTGGACTGTCGATTTTTCCTTAGGAAAGGTTCATGCGCGGGTAAAATTCAGCTTTGCATGTGCCGGGGGCACAAGCCATCAGCAACGGTGATTGGTCCATGATCGGGAAAGGCCTGGGCGATGGTCGGGGCGAGAAGATTCGAACTTCCGGCCTACGGTACCCAAAACCGTCGCGCTACCAGGCTGCGCTACGCCCCGACGGGCTACGCTTAGCGCAACATGCCGCCGGGGGAAAGCCCTAGCCGCAGGGCAGCGCGGCCAAATCCTGGGGCAGACGGGGATGGGCCATGGGCTGGCCCACGGCCAGGCCCAGCCGGTCCGCCTCGCCCCCGCCGATTTCCAGGATCATCCGGCGCTCGGGCCTTGGATCACCCGGCGCGGCGCCCGGGATCGGGGTTTCGTCCAGGGGCACGGCATTGCGGTGGATGTGGCGGATCGTGCCGGTCTGGTCCAGAAAGACCAGATCCAGCGGGATATAGGTGTTGCGCATCCAGAAGCTGACCGGGCGCGGGTTGTCATAGATGAACAGCATCCCGGTTCCCGGATCCAGCTTGCGCCGGAACATCAACCCGCGGGCACGCTCGGCCTCGTCGTCCGAAACCTCGACCCGAACCACCACGGGATCGCCACGGGTCTGGAAGGTGACGCTGCCGGGCGAACAGGCCACCGGCGCGGCCGATGCGCCCCCGGCGCCCAGCCACAGGACCAAGGCCGCAAGCGCCGCCTTATTCGGCGACATGCGTGATGAAGTCCTTGATCTCTTGCGCCTGGTCGCCAAGGCCCGGAGCGTCGAGCGACCGGGCGCCCTGCTCGGTTCCCCGGTCCCAGCTTGTGACCTGCGCCGCCATCAGGCCGCGCGGGCCTTCCACGACACGGATGCCGATGGCCTCGCCGATGGTCAGGTCGGCAAAGCCGGAATGGCGCAGCACCTCGACATGCAGGAAGACATCGTCGGGATGGCCGAAGATATTGGCGAAACCGAATCCCTTGGCCTTGTCGAACCACTTGACGCGGGCAGGGTGAAGGGGAAGCGTTTCCAGATGCTCGATCACGCCGTTGTCCAGATCGGCGATCGGCGCGCCTTCGGACAGCGGAGGCTCGATCGACACGACCTCGGTCGCCTGCAGGCCGCGCTGAGTCGGCTGCATCCAGACGGTCACGCGCGACTGGTCGGCCACCGAACTGCGGCCGAAATTCCGCAGGACATTGGCGTGCAACAGGATATCCGCGCCGCCTTCCTCGTTCAGGATGAAGCCATAGCCCTTGGCCGGGTCAAACCACTTGACCAGCCCTGATACCAGCTTCAATCCTTTCTCTTCCGTCATCTCACCACCACATGCGCACTACGCGTCTTTGTTTTATCCTCGGATCAACCACAAAACCGTTAAATAGTGCCAGACGAGCGGCGGTCAATTACGGAAAAAGGATGGCAAGCAAAACTGCTCGATGCCATTCTCCATCGTCGGCCACAGGAAACCTCTCGTCAAGCCCTAGGGTGACAGCCGCTGAACAAACCAACTGCCACTCGCCTCTTTGTCCCACCGGAAGCGGTCATGCAACCGGAAAGCGCCATCGGCCCAAAACTCGATCTGGATCGGAACAATGCGAAATCCTCCCCAGAACGCCGGGCGCGGAGGACGGGTTCCGTAGCGTAAACTTAGCTTTGCCACTTCGGCGACCAGCGTGGCGCGGCTGTCCAGCGGCTGCGACTGGCGCGAGGCCCAGGCCCCCAGCCGGCTTTGCAGCGCGCGGCTGTTGTAATAGGCGTCGGCCTGTTCGCCCTCGACACGGGTGACATCGCCGCGCACGCGGATCTGGCGGCGCAGGGACTTCCAGTGCATCACGAAGGCGGCCTTGCCGGTCGCCGCGATCTGGCGGCCCTTGGCGCTGTCGTAGTTGGTGTAGAAGACGAAGCTGCCGTCCGCGCCCTGCCCCTCGATCTCCTTCAGCAGGACCATGCGCGCGTCGGGCATCCCTTCGGCGTCCACGGTCGCCAGGGCGATGGCGTTGGGGTCGTTCGGCTCGGTCGCCTCGGCCTCGGCCAGCCAGCGGCGGGCGATGTCGAAGGGGTCGTCGCCCGCGAACAGTCCGTCTCGATCAGCCATGGTGCTTGTCCTTGCGCTTGATGCTTGCACCCCTTTGGCCTAAGCACCTTTCACAAAGGGTTGAAAGCGCGGAAGGCAGCACATGTCAAGCGAGCAGAAGCAGGGCCTGATGGCCGGAAAACGCGGCCTCATCATGGGATTGGCGAATGACAAGTCGATTGCCTGGGGCATCGCCCGCGCCGTCGCGGCCGAAGGGGCCGAGCTTGCCTTTTCCTATCAGGGCGAGGCGCTGAAAAAGCGCGTCGATCCGCTGGCCGCGCAGCTGGGATCGTCGCTGGTGCTGCCCTGCGATGTCAGCGACGAATCCTCGATCGACGCGCTGTTCCAGACGCTGCGGGGGGAATGGGGTTCGCTGGATTTCGTGGTCCATGCCATCGGCTTTTCCGACAAGGACCAGCTGCGCGGCCGCTATGCCGACACGACGCGCGATAACTTCCTGATGACGATGGACATCTCGGTCTATTCCTTCACGGCCGTGGCGCGGCACGCGTCGGCGATGATGCCCGACGGGGGCAGCCTGCTGACGCTGACCTATTACGGGGCGGAACGGGTGATGCCGCATTACAACGTCATGGGCGTGGCCAAGGCCGCGCTGGAGGCCTCGGTCCGCTATCTGGCCGAGGATCTGGGCAAGGACCGCATCCGCGTGAACGCGATCAGCGCCGGCCCTATCAAGACGCTGGCGGCCAGCGGCATCGGCGATTTCCGCTATATCATGAAGTGGAACGAACTGAACTCTCCGCTGCGGCGCAATGTCACGCAAGAGGATGTGGGCAATTCCGCGCTGTACCTGCTGTCGCGGCTTGGCGCGGGTGTCACGGGCGAGACGCATCACGTCGATGCGGGCTATCACGTGGTCGGCATGAAGGCGGTCGATGCACCGGATATCGCGACGGTCAAGAAGGACTGACCGGCGGCCATGACCATCACCGCCGACCAGCTTTTGCTGTTCGTGGGCACGCTGGCCGTGGCGATCCTGTCGCCCGGGCCCGGGGTGATCGCGGTCAGCCAGGGGGCCTTCGCCCTGGGGCGCAGGCGCGCGCTGCCCTATGCCTGGGGGCTGGCGCTCGGCGCCTCGGTCTGGTGCCTGTTCGCGCTCTTGGGCCTCACGGTGGTCTTTCGCCTGCTGCCCTGGACCTATGTCGCGCTGAAGGTGCTGGGCGGGGCCTATCTGGTCTGGGTGGCGGGGAAGATGTGGCGCCATGCCCCCGACCCTCTGCCCGATCCGGCGGACGGCAGCCGGGGGATGGGTTTCACGGGCGGCATGATGCTGAACCTGTCGAACCCCAAGCCCGCGCTGTTCTACTCGGCGGTACTGCTGTCGGTCTTTCCCGTTCTGCTGACGGCGGGCGACAAGCTGGCGATTTACGTCACGGCAGCGGGCGTGGAACTGGCATTTTATAGCGCGTTGGCATCCTTGATGGCTTTGCCTTGGCTGCGGCGGCGCTATTATGCCGCCAAATTCTGGATCGACCGCACAGCGGGGCTGGCCATCGGGTTGCTGGGCCTGTCGCTGATCCTGCGCCACTGAAAGGGACTTCAATGATCGACCGCCTGCCGCACGAAAAGGGTTTCCACGTCAGCTGGGACCAGTTGCACCGCGACGCCCGGGCGCTTGCCTGGCGGCTGGACGGCACCGACTGGCGCGCGGTCGTGGCCGTCACGCGCGGCGGGCTGGTGCCCGCCATGATCGTCGCGCGCGAACTGGACATCCGCGTGATCGACACGATCTCGATCCGGTCCTACAAGGGCGTGGGATCCGATGCGGGCCAGGGCCAGCTTGAGGTGCTGAACAAGCCCGATCCCGCGCTGATGGGCGATGGCGAGGGCATCCTGGTCATCGACGACCTGGTCGATTCGGGCCGCACCCTGGAACTGATCCGCGAGATGTATCCCCGCGCCCATTTCGGCACCGTCTATGCCAAGCCCAAGGGCAAGCCGATGGTCCAGACCTATGTGACCGAGGTCAGCCAGGACACCTGGATCTTCTTTCCCTGGGACATGGCGCTGCAATACGTCCAGCCCTATCGCGGCGAGGACTGATCCCGGATTCGGGATTGCCTGCGGAACCGGCAGGCAGGTCAGGCATTGTTTCCTCAATCGCGCATCGCGCGCCACATTAGGAGGAAAGACATGCGCCAGTTGATGTTGAGCACCGCCCTGGTCCTGCCGTTGGTGATGGGACCGGCGATGGCCCAGGACACCGCCACCACCCCTGCCCCCGCCGACCCGGCCACCGACACGACCACCATGGGAACCGAGGCCGCCCCCGCCGCCGAGGTTCCGGCCTCCGAGAACACCGAGGAAGCGGCTGACGCGGCGGATGCCGCCGACCAGGCTGCGGTCGCGGCCAGCGGCAAGGTCGAACAGCAGCAGGCCGAAAACGAATTGCGCATCGACTGGATCACCGATGCGACCGTCAACTCTCCTGACGGCAATGCCATCGGCGAGATCAACGACGTGATCGTCGATGCCGAGGCGGGCACCATGAAGGCCGCCGTGATCGGCGTGGGCGGCTTCCTGGGGATCGGCGAAAAGCAGATCGCGGTGCCGTGGGACCAGCTGACGATCAACTATGACGCCCAGCAGATCACCAGCGACCTGACCCAGGAAGAGGCCGAGGCCGCGCCGGAATATGTCTTCCGCGAACAGGAACAGGCCCCGGATGCGGCGGGCGCCACGGGCGCGGACAACAGCGGCATGACCGCCGGCGGCACCGCAGCCGAAGGCACCATGACCACGGCGCCGATGCCGGGCGCGCCGGTCGCGACCCCTGATTCGGCGGCGTCCACGACCACGGCCCCTGCGGCCTCGACCGACGCCGCGGCAACGGGCGCCCCTGCCCCGGCGGATACGGCGGAAACGCCCGCGACCCCGCCGATGGGGTCCGACGCGGCCGCCCCGGCGGCGGATGGCACCACGACCCCCCCGGCCAACTGATCCCTTGTCGCACCACGACACGGACGGCCCCCTTGCGCGGGGGCCGTTTGTCGTTCAGTTGCCGCGCACGAAGCGCGCGGCACCTTCGGCGGCCCGTTGCAGGGCGCGGCTCTTGTTCACGGTTTCGGTGAACTCGGATTCCGGGTCGCTGTCATAAACGACGCCGCCGCCCGCCTGGATATACAGCGCGCCGTCCTTCAGCACGCCCGTGCGCAGGGCGATGCACATGTCCATCTCTCCATTGGCGGCGAAGTAACCCACCGCCCCGCCATAGACACCGCGCTTTTCGGGTTCCAGCTCGTCGATGATCTCCATCGCGCGGACCTTGGGCGCGCCGGACACGGTGCCCGCGGGCAGGCCCGCCAGCAGGGCGGACAGCGCATCCTCGCCATCCCGCAACTCGCCCACCACGTTGCTGACGATATGCATGACGTGGCTGTATCGTTCGATCACGAATTGCTCGGTCGGGCGGACGGTGCCGGGCTTCGCCACGCGGCCCACATCGTTGCGGCCCAGATCCAGCAGCATCAGGTGTTCGGCCAGTTCCTTCCGGTCGGCCAGCAGGTCGGCCTCCAGCGCGCGGTCCTGGGCCTCGTCCGCGCCACGGGGACGGGTGCCCGCGATGGGGCGGATCGTCACCTCTCCGTCGCGCAGGCGCACAAGGATTTCGGGGGACGCGCCGACGATCTGGAAGCTGCCCAGGTTCAGGAAGAACATGAAGGGCGAAGGGTTGGTGCGGCGCAGGCTGCGATACAGCGCAAAGGGCGGCAGCGGGAAATCCATCCGCCAGCGTTGCGACGGCACGACCTGGAAGATGTCGCCTGCGCGGATGTAATCCTTGGCCTTTTCCACCGCCGCCAGATAATCGGCCTTGGAAAAGTTCGACACCGGCTCGCCGATCCGGGCGTCATGGCCCAGGGCGCGGGGTTCGGACGGCTGGCGGTCCAGCGACCGCAGCGCGTCCATCACCCGCTCGGCCGCCTGGGCATAGGCCGCGCGCGCATTGTCGCCGCCGTTGCGCCAGGCGGGGGCGCACAGCGTGACCTCTCCCTTCACGCCGTCCAGCACGGCCACGACGGACGGGCGCATCAGCATGGCGTCGGGCAGGTCCAGCGGGTCGGGGTTCACATGCGGCAGGTGTTCCACCAGCCGGATCATGTCATAGCCCAGATAGCCGAACAGGCCCGCCGCGACGGGGGGCACGCCCTCGGGCATCGCCTCGATCCGGCTTTCCGCGATCAGCGCGCGCAGGCTGTCCAGCGCGGGACGGTCGTCCGGCTGGAAGTCGTCGGAAAACCGCGCCTGCCGGTTGATGCGCGCCTTGCCGTCGCGGCAGTCCCAGATCAGGTCGGGTTTCATGCCGACGATGGAATAACGGCCCCGGACCTCGCCCCCCGTGACCGATTCCAGCATGAAGGACATGGGCGCGGCTTCCGCCAGCTTCAGCATCAGGCTGACCGGCGTGTCCAGGTCGGCGGCCAGGCGGATGGTTACAAGCTGGTTCTGGCCTGCGTTCCACGCGGCCTCGAAGGCGGCGAAGTCGGGTGCCAGTTCCATCACTGGACCTGCGCGTTGATGGCGTTGATCGCCTGCTGGTCCAACTGGATGCCCGCATCGCGCTGCACCGCGCGGGCGTAGTAATCGAAGATGTCCGATTGCAGCGACTGGCCCAGGCGGCCGCGCACGGCGTCAGTGACGCGCAGCGCGTCCTCGTCCGCCAGGTCGGCCTCGTCGATGGCGTCAAGGCGCAGCAAGATCACCCGGTTTTCGGCATCGACGACCTCGACCTCGCCCGGCTCGGCCATGGCGAAGGCGCGGGCGACGGCAGCAGAGGGCGCGCCCTCGATCCAGCCGTCGCGGGTGATGTCCTTGACTTCGGTCCATTGCGGGGCGGGCTGGCCCTCGGGCGTGGCGGGGGACAGGCGCTGTTCCTCGGCCAGGGCCAGAAGCTGGCGATGCGCCTCCGCCCGGCGCCAGTCGGCCTCGACTTCCTCGCGGACCTCCTCGAAGGGCTTCAGCGTCGGTGGCACGACCTGGTCCAGCCGCAGCGCAAAGACGCCGCCGTCGTCCAGGTTGGCCAGTTCCGGGAAATCGGCTTCCGAGATTTCAGCCGCCCGGTCGCGGAAGGCCTGGTAACCGGCGATGCTGCCTTCTGCGGGCGGGGCGTCGGCCGACCAGTCGATGGTGCCCAGTTCCAGCTCGGTTTCCTCGGCCACCTGCTCCAGCGTGGCGCCGCCGGCCAGCAGATCCTCGTATTCGGCCGACCGCTCCTCGATGGTGCGGGCGGCGCGGTCCAGGGCGGCCTCGGCGCGCAGATCCTGTTGCGCCTGCTCGAAGGGGATGTCCACCGGCTCCAGGATGGCGTGGACGGAAAACAGCGCGGGGCCCAGGTCGGTCTGGATCGGGCCGACGGTGCCGGGCTGGTCCAGGGCAAAGACCGCCTCGCCCGCGGGGCCCAGGTCGGCCTGGGACACCTCGCCCAGTTCGGCATCCTCGGGCTGCAAGCCGCGCTGGACCACGAAGGTCTCGAAGGGCGCGGTGCCCGCGTCGATCTGCGCCTTGGCGGCCTGCGCCTCCTCGGCCGAGGGGAAGACCAGGCGGCTGACCAGCCGGTGTTCGGGCCGCTGGTATTCGTCGAGATTGGCCTCATAGGCGGCGCGCAGGGCGGCCTCGTCCAGTTGGACCGTCGGGGCCAGCATCTCGGGCGTCAGCCAGGCATAGGTGATCTTGCGCAACTCGGGCGCGGTGAAGCGGTCGGCATTGGCGCTGTGCCAGGCCTTCAGCGCGGCCTCGTCGGGTTCCGCGACGGGGGCGGGCAGCATCTCGGGGGTCAGTTCGCGCCAGGCCACGTCGCGGCGTTCCAGGATCCACCTGGCCGTGGTCTCGACGGCGGGTTTCGGCGCGGCGATCCCGCCCGCCACGGCGCGCTGGATCAGCAGGCGGGCCTCGTCGGTGCGGACCTCGCGCTCGAACTCGGCCTCGGTCAGGTTCTCGCGGCGCAGCACGTCGGCATAGGCGGCGCGGTCGAAGCTGCCGGTCGGGCCCTGGAAGGCGGGCGCTTCCACGATGGTCTGGCGCACCTTGTCGTCGCCCACCGACACGCCGATGCGGCGGGCCTGTTCCTCCAGCGCGACGGCGGTGATCAGTTGCGACTGCACGGCCTGCGGCAGCCCGATGGCCTGGGCCTGGGCCATGGTCAGGGGCTGGCCGGTCTGCTGCTGATACCCGTTCATCTGCTGACGCAGCGCGCGGGCGTAATCCTCGGCGGTGATGGTGGTGCCGCCGACCGAGCCGATGGCGCTGGACCCGCCCGAGAAGCTGGTCACGCCGAAGCCGCCAAGCCCCAGGATCATCAGGCCCATCAGGATCCAGACGATGGTGGATTTCCCGTGTGTCCGCAGGTTCTTCATGGCCCGGCCTTCCCTCGTGGTCGTGTCGGGTTTCTTTAGGGCGCGCGCGGCCCCGCGACAAGCCTGTCAGCCCCCGAACACACGCAGCCGTGCGGCAAGCCCGGTGATCCGCGCCGCGTCGATATTGGCGAATGCGATGCGCAGGTGGCGGGGGCCAGCGGGATCGTCCGGGGGCACGAACATGGTGCCGGGTAGCGCCAGGACGCCGATATCGGCCACCATGCGGCGGGCCAGATCGGCCGAGGATGCGGCGAAGGGATGTTCCACCCAGGCGAAATAGGCGCCCGCGCTTTTCACCCGCCAGCCCGGCAGGGCCGACAGCGCCGCCACCGTGGCCGTGCGCCGCGCCAGGATTTCCGCCCGCTGCTGCGCCAGCCAGCCGCCAAGGTTCTCCATCCCCCACAAGGCCCCGATCTGCCCCAGTTGCGAAGGGCAGATCGCCACCGTGTCCAAGACCTTCTCGACCTGCGCCATGCGCGGCTCGGACGCGATCAGCGCGCCGACCCGGTGGCCGGTCAGGCGATAGGCCTTGGAAAAGCTGTAAAGCTGGACAAGGGTGCGGTCCCAGCCCGGGCGGGACAGCAGGTCATGGGGCGCGCCATCCCGGCTGTCGAAGTCGCGATAGGTCTCGTCCAGGATCAGCGCGATCCCCCGGGCTTGCGCCAGATCGAAGAACCGCGCCACCAGATCCACCGGATATTCCGCGCCTGACGGATTGTTGGGCGTCACCAGCACGATGGCCCGGCAGCGCGGCCCGATCAGGGCGGCGGCGCGGTCGGGATCGGGAAGCAGGCCCTCGTCGCAGGGCAAGGGCAGCGCGCGGATGCCCTGCATGTCCAGCCACATCTTATGGTTGAAATACCAGGGCGTCGGTAGGATCACCTCATCCCCCGCCTGGGCCAGGGTCGTGACGGCGGCGCAAAAAGCCTGGTTGCAGCCCTGCGTGATCGCCACCTGCCCAGGCACGACCGCGCCGCCATAGCTGCGGGAAAATTCCGCCGCCACGGCGGCGCGCAGGTCGGGGTTGCCCAGCACGGGGCCGTAAAGATGCGCCTCGGGGCGGTGCAGCGCCGCATCCGCCATCGCCTGACGCAGCGCCAAGGGCGGGGGATCCACCGGGGCGGCCTGGCTGACATTGATCAGCGGGCGGTCCGGCGGGAAGGTCACGCCCGCCAGCCAGCGCCGCGCCTCCATCACCGGGGGCGCGAAGGTGGCGGCAAGGGCGGGGTTCAGCGGCAAGAGGTCAATCACGGGACAGGCCTTGCAGGTCAGAGAGGTCGGGCGGCAGCGACAGATCCAGCGCGGGCGCGGGCAGGCCAGGTGCCGCGGGCGATGCCGGCTGGTCCCCGGGGATGGCGGGCGCGGCATCGGGCGCATCGGCGACGGTCCTGCCCGGCGCGGCAAGGATTGCAGGCTGCGGCAGGGCGGCGGGGCGGTCGAGGTCCGGCGCATCCTCGCCCGCAGCCGGGATGCCCTGGACCGGGCCGTCCCCCTGGCCCGCAGGCTGGGGGCGCGGCTCGGCGGCGGTGATGGCGACCGGCACGGGCTCCGAGGTGGGCGCCATGACCGCAGGCGCCTCGGGCTGATCGGGGCGTCCGGGCGCAAGCGGCGCGGGGGCCGAGGGAACCACGTCGCCGCCCCGGCCGAACTCGGATCCGACGGGCAGGTCCACGGCCTCGGCCACGGGGTCCGTTTCCCCCTGCGGCACCGGCGCGGCCAGCGACAAAGCGGCCACGGCGGCGATGCTGACGGCGCCGCCGTGCAAGAAACCTGTCCAGAAACCGCGTGCCATGTGCCCCTTCATGCCCGTGCCGGTCTTGACCCCCCGGCGCGCTTTGGCCCATCTATAGCGGACCCGTTCAGGCGGGGAAACCGCCACCATATCAGGGCGCACCAGCATGATCCTTTTGATCGACAACTACGACAGCTTCACCTGGAACCTCGTGCATTACCTGGCCGAGGCGGGGGCCGAGGTCGTCGTGCGCCGCAACGACGCCCTGACCGTGGAGGAGGCGCTGGCGATGCAGCCTGACGGAATCGTGATCTCTCCCGGTCCCTGCGATCCGGCCCAGGCGGGCATCTGCCTGGACCTGATCCGCGCCGCCGCCGACCGGGCCATCCCGCTGTTCGGCGTCTGCCTGGGTCATCAGGCGATCGGAGAGGCTTTCGGCGGCACCGTCGTGCGCGCCAACCGCATCATGCACGGCAAGACCGACGCCATCAGCCATGACGGCACGGGGGTCTTTGCCGGCCTGCCTTCGCCCGTGACGGCGACGCGGTATCATTCGCTGACGGTGCGCCCGGATGACCTGCCCAACTGCCTGCGCGTCACCGCGACATCGGACGACGGCACCATCATGGGCCTGATCCACGAGGCCCTGCCCATCGAGGGCGTGCAGTTCCACCCCGAATCCATCGCCTCCGAACACGGGCACGAGATGATCCGCACCTTCCTGTCCCGCTGCGCGCCCCGCAAGGCCGCCGCATGAGCGGGACCGACATCCGCCCGCTGATCGGCATCGCCGCCACCCGCCCCCTGACGGGGACCGAGGCCGAGGCCGCCTTTTCCGCCCTGTTCGACGGCGCGGCCACCCCCGCCCAGATCGGCGGGCTGCTGATGGCGCTGCGCGTGCGGGGCGAGACGGTGGACGAGATCGCCGCCGCCGCCCGCGCCATGCGCAAGCGGATGAACCGCATCACCGCACCTGAAGGCGCCATCGACATCGTGGGCACCGGCGGGGATGGCAAGGGGACGCTGAACATCTCGACCGCGACGGCCTTTGTGGTGGCGGGCGCGGGGGTGCCGGTCGCCAAGCACGGCAACCGCAACCTGTCGTCGAAATCGGGCGCGGCGGATGCGCTGACGGCCATGGGCATCAACGTGATGGGCGGTCCTGCGGTCGCGCAGCAGGCGGTGCGCGAGGCGGGCATCTGCTTCATGATGGCCACGATGCACCACCCCGCCATGCGCCATGTGGGGCCCCCGCGCGCGGAACTGGGAACAAGAACCGTCTTCAACCTGCTGGGGCCTTTGACAAATCCGGCCTCGGTCCGGTGCCAGTTGACCGGCGCCTTCAGCACCCAATGGATCCGCCCCATGGCCGAGGTCCTGCGGGATCTCGGCAGCGACGCCGCCTGGCTGGTCCATGGCGCGGACGGCACGGACGAGATCAGCATCGCGGGCGAAACCCATGTCGCCGCGCTGAAGGACGGCGAGATCAGCGAATTTGTGGTGACGCCCGAGGATGCGGGCCTGCCCCGCCACCCCTTCGAGGCGATCATCGGCGGCGAGCCGCACGAAAACGCCGCCGCCTTCCGCGCCCTTCTGACCGGCGAGCGGGGGGCCTATCGCGATGCCGTTCTGCTGAACGCCGCCGCCGCGCTGATGATCGCGGGCAAGGTGGGCGACCTGCGGGAAGGCGCTGTCATGGCCGCCGAATCCATCGACAGCGGCGCGGCCCTGGACCGCCTGACCCGCCTGTCGCAGGTCACCGGGGCGCCCGAGGCATGAAGCCCCCTGCGGCCTGGGACCACCTGCCCTTCTTCCGGCAGGACTGGCCCGCGATCCGCGACCGGCTGGAGGGCCTGGACGACTGGCTGCCCGGCCCCGCCCTGGTCTTCGCCGCGCTGGAGGCCACCCCGCCCGGACAGGTGCGCGTCGTCATCCTGGGCCAGGATCCCTACCCCACGCCGGGACACGCGAACGGGCTGGCCTTTTCCGTCGCGCCCGAGGTGGCCCTGCCCCGGTCGCTGAAGAACATCTTCACGGAACTGCGCGACGATGTGGGCGCGGCCCCCGCCACGGGCGACCTGTCAGGCTGGGCGCATCAGGGGGTGCTGCTGCTCAACACCTCGCTGTCGGTGCCGCCGGGCGATGCCGGGCGTCACGCGTCCTGGGGATGGGACCGGCTGGCCCGGGATGCGGTGGCAGAGGCGCAGAAGCACGGGCCGCTGGCCTTCCTGCTGTGGGGCGCGCACGCGCAGAAGGCCATGGCGGGGCTGCCGCGACCGCAGGATCTGGTGATCGCGACGGCGCATCCCTCGCCCCTGTCGGCGCGGCGGGGGTTCTTCGGCAGCAAGCCGTTCTCGCGGATCAATGCCTGGCTGGAGGCGCAGGGGCGGCAACCGGTGGATTGGGCAGCGTGATGGTGGGGTGAAACCCCACCCTTACGGGTCGCTTCGGATCGGGCGTAGGGTGCGTGTTCACACGCACCATGGCCGGGCGCAATCCGGTGCGTGCAAGCACGCACCCTACTGGGCCTCGAAGCCTGCCTTCTGCCGGGCCGTCCATAGAAGATGCAGCGTCAGGCCCGCTTCACCGCTTTCCTCGCGCTGCACCACCCCCGCCTCGTGCAGCCAGGCCCGGCGTCGGCCGTCCGAGAAGGGCAGCGTCACGGTCGCCTCAACCTTCGGCTCGTCCAGCGCCTCGGTCAGATGGGCGTCGATGGCGGCGATCAGGTCGTCCAGACCCTCGCCCGTCAGGGCGCTGACGGCCTGGATGCCCTGGGTCCGCGCATCCGTGCGGCGCAGGGCGGCGCGGGTGTCGGCGGACAGGGCGTCGATCTTGTTCCAGACTTCGATCAGGGCCACGTTCTCATCCACGCCCAGCGATTCCAGGATCTCGGCCACGTCGGCGGCTTGTTCCTCGGTTTCGGGGTGGCTGATGTCGCGGACATGCAGGATCAGGTCGGCCTCCAGCACCTCCTCCAGCGTGGCGCGGAAGGCGGCGACCAGTTCGGTGGGCAGGTCGCTGATGAAGCCCACGGTGTCGGACAGGATGATCTTGCGCCCCTGCCCGCCATTGGCACCCGGCAGGCGGACGCCGCGCATGGTCGGGTCCAGCGTGGCGAACAGCATGTCCTTGGCCAGAACCTCGGCCCCGGTCAGGCGGTTGAACAGCGTGGATTTGCCGGCGTTGGTATAGCCGACAAGCGCCACGATGGGATAGGGCACTTTGGCGCGGGCGGCGCGGTGCAGGGTGCGGGTCTTGACCACGCGGTCCAGCTGGCGGCGCAGCCGGGTCATCTGTTCGTCGATGGCGCGGCGGTCGGCCTCGATCTGGGTTTCGCCGGGACCGCCCACGAAGCCAAGGCCCCCGCGCTGGCGTTCCAGGTGGGTCCAGGCGCGGACCAGCCGCGTGCGCTGATAGGACAGCGCCGCCAGTTCCACCTGCAACACGCCCTCGCGGGTGCGGGCGCGGTCGGCGAAGATTTCCAGGATCAGCCCGGTCCGGTCCAGCAGCTTGACGCCCCAGTCCTTTTCCAGGTTGCGCTGCTGCACCGGGGACACCGGGCCATCGACCAGAACCAGATCGACCTCGGCCGCGCTCAGCCGTTCGCCGATCTCGGCCAGCTTGCCCTTGCCGAACAGACGGCCGGGATCGGGCTTGCGCAGGCGCGCGACCTCCTCGCCCACGATCTCGATGCCCGGCAGGGCATGGGCCAGGGCCACGGCCTCGGCCAGGGCGTGTTCGGGTTCGCGCCGTTGGGTCCGGCTGGCCAGATCCGGGTGGATCACATAGGCGCGGGTCGGTTTCGCCTCGGTCGCGGTGGGTTCTGCCAATCAGTCCTCGCCTTCGTAAAGCGAAATGGGCTGGCCCGGCATGATGGTGCTGATGGCGTGCTTGTAGACCAGTTGCGACTGACCATCGCGGCGCAACAGCACGCAGAAATTGTCGAACCAGGTGATGACGCCCTGCAACTTGACGCCGTTGATCAGGAAGATCGTGACAGGCACCTTCGCCTTGCGGACGTGATTGAGGAACGCGTCCTGCAGGTTCTGCTTGTCGCCAGCCATTGTTTTTCCGTTTTTACTGTCCCGGTCGGACTTCACGTTTATGCGCTTGATGAAGCCCTTGCAAGCATGTCGCGCCCTGAAGGAACGCAGGTCTCAGCGGCGCCAGAACTGTGGCGAAAACAGCGCAAGAACGGCCAGCGTCTCGATCCGGCCGACGATCATCGCCCCCGCCAGGACCGTCTTGGTGAAGACGGGCAGGCCCGACCACCCCTCCCACGGGGCCGAGGCGATGCCGGCGCTGGCCTGGAAGGCCGGGGTCAGGGGGATGGCGGCGGCCAGGGGGCCGGTATTCGTCAGCGCGGCGACGGACAGGATCGTGGCCGTCTCGATCTCGATGCGCTGGATCGAGACAAGGGCCACCACCACGGCGATGGATGTGGCAAACAGCATGAAGAAGATGAAGGCCAGGTATGCCCCCTCGCGCCGCAGGCGGCGGGCGATCTGCCCCCCGCCCGCGATGGAGTTCGGATGCACGATCCGTTCCATCTCCCGTTGCCCGTGGCGGGCCAGGGCATAGACGCGCAACAGCTTGACGCCCCCCGCCGTGGTCGCCACCCCGCCGCCCATCATCGCCAGCCCCGCCAGGATCAGGCCCGGAGAGGCCAGGCCCGACCAGGCCCGCGCCCCCTGCCAGTCGATCGAGGTCCAGCCGGTCGTCGTCAGATAGCTGAGCGCGTTGAACAGCCCGCCCCAGAAGGCGGCAAGCCCGTTGCGCAGGTCGTGCAGCAGTTCCAGCGATCCTTCGGGGGCCTGCTCGGCCTCGATCGCGCCCAGGAAATGGCGCGCGAACAGCGACAGCGCCACCAGCGCGACCAGCCCGCCCGCCATCTGCAGTTCCGGGTCGTCCCGCAGCTTGTCGCTGGCGCGCAACTGCCCGCCGCCAGGCCAGAAGCGGCGCGACAGGGCGGGGATCAGGAACAGGAAGACCGCCACCTCTCCGGCTAGGCCCGAGGCGGCGCCGGGCGGCCCCAGCACCGGGGAAATCCCGCTGGTGGACAGCGTGCCCATGGCCCGGCACAGCCCGATCAGCGCCGGGTCGCCCAGCAGCAGCAAAACCAGCCACAAGGCCAGCGTCAGCCCGGCATAGACCGGAAAGACCTGCGCCGCCGACCGCATCAGCCGGAAATGCGGATGGGCCAGCCGGGTGTGGAACACCGGCGAGGACAGATGCGGGTTGCGGTCCAGGGGATCGGCGGACCGGGGAAGCCGGTCGATGTATTCGGGGCGGCCATGGGGGCGGGCCATGATCTCGAACCCGCCGATATGCAGGGGGGCCAGGATGGCGGTGGCGGCCGCCAGGATGAAGAAGCCGCCCATCCAGCCCGCCATGGCCCGCCACAGGTGCAGCGGCAGGGGCAGAAGGTCGGCGGAATAAAGCGAGGCCCCGGTGGTCGTCAGCGCCGATGTCATTTCCCACCAGGCGTTGAACAGGCCCGTGTCGGGCATCGACTCGGCAAAGGGCAGCGCCATGACCAGCGGCATCCCCCCGAAGACCGCCAGCATCGCCAGCAGCGTGTCGCGCGCCCGCACCTGATGGGGATTGGCCGCCGTCGCAAGACCCACCAGCCCCGCCCCGACCAGCACCAGAAGCCCGGAATAGAAGAAGTTGCGCGCCAGATCCTCGTGGTCGCTGACCGAGGCGTAGCCCGCGGGCACCATCATCGCCAGCCCGGTCATGGCGGCCAGGATGACGAACAGGGGCAGGCGCAGCAGCATGGTCATGGCGGTTCAGAAGAAGTCGATCGAGACCTGCAACAGGCGCTCGACCTCTGGCACGTCCTTGGTCAGGGCGAAGATCAGGATGATGTCGCCTTCCTCGATCCGCGTATCCGGCGCGGGCTTGACGATGCGGTCGCCCTTTTGCACGGCGCCGATCAGCACGCCTTCGGGAAATTCGATGTCCCGGATCGCCCGGCCGGATATGGGCGATGTGGACAGCGCCTGCGCCTCGATCACCTCGGCCTCGGCATCGCCGATGGAATAGATGTCGCGCACCCGGCCGTGGCGGACATGGCGCAGGATGGTGGACACGGTCGTCGAGCGCGGGCTGATATAGGCGTCGATGTCCAGCACATCCATCAGCGACACCAGCGTGGGATCGTTGATCAGCGCGATCGCCAGCTTGGCCCCCGCCTGCTTGGCCCGGACGGACGCCAGGATGTTGGTCTTGTCGTCGTCGGTCACGGCCAGAACGGCGTCGGCGGTGGGCACGGCGGCTTCCTCCAGCAGTTCGGCGGAAAGGCCGTCGCCGTTCAGCACGATGGTCCGTTCCAGCCGGTCGGCGGCATATTCGGCCCGGCCCCGGTCGCGTTCGATCAGCTTGGCGCGGATGCGGTCGGGACGTGTTTCCAGTGCCTGCGCCACGGCAAGGCCCACATTGCCCGCCCCGATGATGGCGATGCGTTCCTGCTTCAAGGGCGGCTTGCCGAAGATTTCCAGCGTGCGGCCCACATCCTCGCGGTGGCTGAAGACATAGATCTGGTCGCGGGCGAAAAGCTGGTCGCCCGGTTCCGGCGCAAACAGCCGCCCCTGGCGGCGCACGCCCACGACAATGGCGCGCAGGGTGGAAAACAGGTCGCTCAATTGCCGCAGGGGCGTGTTCAGCGCGGGACAGTCGTCCTCCAGCAGGATGCCCAGAAGCTGGACCCTGCCGTTCATGAAGGTTTCCACGTCGAATGTGGACGGCGCGGACAGGCGTTGCAGGGCGGCGTTCGCGACCTCGCGTTCCGGGCTGATCACCACGTCGATGGGCAGGTTCGAGGTGGTGTAAAGGTCCGAATAGATCGCTTCCAGATAGGCGCTGGAGCGCAGGCGCGCGATCTTGCGGGGCACCTGGAAGACGGTATGGGCGACCTGGCAGGTGACCATGTTCACCTCGTCCGAATGGGTGGCGGCGATGATCAGGTCGGCATCGCGCGCGCCCGCTTGGTCCAGCACGTCGGGATGGCTGGCGAACCCGGTCACGCCTTGGACATCCAGCGCATCCGTGGCGCGGCGGATCAGTTCGGCGTTGTTGTCGATGACCGTGACATCGTTGCGTTCGCCCGCCAGGTGCCGGGCGATCTGCCAGCCCACCTGACCCGCGCCGCAGATGATGATCTTCATGGCCGCCCCTTTTCCCGCAGGTCTTGTCCGTCATCCTTGCCTATGCCGCCCGGCCGCATGGCGCAACTGTCCTGCAAGGGCAGGTATCCGCCACGGGGAAACCCGGCCTCAACCCAAGGCTGCATCTGAAACGAACGTGCTGAAAAAAGGGGTTGATGCCCCGGGTCCGGGATCCGGAACGGGGCCGGCGGCATCGCCAAGGCGCGCTGCCGGCCACGCCTGGCTACTTGCCCATCAGCAATTCGTCCTCGGGGCGCATCCCGCCGACGACGCCCAGCGATTTCAGCTTGCGGTGCAGGGCGCTGCGCTCCATGCCGACGAATTGCGCGGTGCGGCTGATGTTGCCGCCGAAACGGTTGATCTGGGCCACCAGGTATTCGCGTTCGAACATCTCGCGCGCCTCGCGCAGGGCCATGGCGGTGATCTGGGGCCCAAGCGACAGGGCATCGCTGTTGTCGGGCGTGGCGCCCTGGGGTTCCAGTTCAGTGGGCTGGATCGGGCCGCTTTCCTCGGCCAGGATCAGCACGCGTTCGATCACGTTGCGCAACTGGCGGATGTTGCCGGGCCAGCGCATGGATTGCAGCGCGGCCACGGTTTCCTCGGGCAATTCGCGGGGCGTCAGGCCTTGCGTCTTGTGGAATCCGTCGATGAAATGCCGCGCCAGAAGGGCGATGTCGTCGCGCCGTTCCGCCAGCGAGGGGACCGCCACCGGCACCACGTTCAGCCGGTCATAGAGTTCCTGTCGGAACCGGCCCGCCGCGATTTCCGCAGGCAGGTCGCGGTTGGTCGAGGAAATCACCCGCAGATCCACCCGCACCCGGTCCGCGCCCCCTGCCCGCACGAACTGCTGTTCGGTCAGCACGCGCAGGATCTTCGGCTGCGTGCCCAGCGGCATGTCGCCCACTTCGTCGAAATAGATGACGCCGCCATGGGCCTGTTCCAGAAGGCCGGGCTCGACGCCGCGTTCGGGGGTTTCGCGGCCGAACAGAACCTCCTCCATCCGCTCGGGCTCGATGGTGGCGCAGGGGACGGTGATGAAGGGGGCATTGCTGCGCGGGCTGTGGGCGTGGATATAGCGGGCGGCCATTTCCTTGCCGGTGCCCGGCTCGCCCGACAGCATCACGCGGCCGTTGGATTTCGCCACCTTGTCCAGCGCGTCGCGCAGCCGCTTGAAGGCGACGGAATGGCCCAGCATCTCGGCCGCGCGGTCGCCGCCGCGGCGCAGGGTGCTGTTTTCCCGCCGCAACCGGCTGGCCTCCATCGCGCGGTTCACCACCACCATCAGCTGGTCGATGTTGAAGGGCTTTTCGATGAAGTCATAGGCGCCCTGCTTGATCGCCGCCACCGCGATCTCGATGTTGCCGTGCCCCGAGATGATGATCACGGGCACGTCGGGGTTGTTGCGCTTGACCTGTTTCAGGATGTCGATCCCGTCCATCCGGCTGTCCTTCAGCCAGATGTCCAAGACCATCAGCGCGGGCTGGCGGTCGTTCAGCGCCGCCAGCGCCTCGTCCGAGTTCGCGGCAAGGCGCGTCTCGAACCCCTCGTCCTTCAGGATGTCCGCGACCAGTTCGCGGATATCGCGTTCGTCGTCAACGATCAGGATATCGCTCATATCGGTGCTGCCTCATCTTCTTTTGTTTTTGTCTTGCGTTGCGCGCCGCGCACGGGGTGCCGTTCCCGCGGCAGGCGGATTTCGGCGATGGCGCCGGGGCCGTCGGGCCGGTCGGACAGCGACAGGCTGCCGCCATGTTCCTCGACGATCTTCTTGACGATGGGCAGGCCCAGGCCGGTGCCGCCGGATTTCATCGTCACATAGGGCTCGAACAGGCGCGACCTGTCGGCGGGCAGGCCGGGGCCGTTGTCGGTTATGCGGATGGTGACGGCATCGTGATCGGCCTGCATGGCGACCGTGATCTGCGGCACCCAGCCGTCCGGCGGGCTTTCGCGCTTTTCCTCAATGGCTTCGCCTGCGTTCTTGATCAGGTTCGTGAAGGCCTGCCGCAGCATTCCCCCGTCGCAATCGACGATCACCGGCTGGTCCGGGATCTGCGCCTGCAAGGCCCCCTTCAGCGCGTCGTGCTGCAACAGCGCGACCTCGCGCAGCAGGGCGGCCAGGTCGATCTCGGCCCGGTCGGGCTCGGGCATCCGGGCAAAGCGGCTGAATTCGTCCACGATCCGGCGCAGGTCTCCGGTCTGGCGGATGATCACGTCGGTGTATTGGTCAAGGGACGCCTTGTCCTCGGGACTGGCCAGCTTGCCGAACTTGCGGCGCAGGCGTTCGGCGGACAACTGGATGGGCGTCAGGGGGTTCTTGATCTCGTGCGCGACGCGGCGGGCCACATCGCCCCAGGCGGCCATGCGCTGCGCGGTGACAAGCTCGGTCACGTCGTCGAAGGCCACGACATAGCCCTCCAGGTCGCCGTCGGTGCCGCGCCGGACGGCCATGCGCACCAGCAGGCTTTCGACGCGGCCCTCGCGCATCAGGCGCACCTCGTCCTGCACGGTTTCCGCGACGGATGCCGACAGGCGGTCGAACAGCGGCGCGAACTCGGGCACCGCCTCGGACAGCAGGGCGTCGATGTCGCGCTTGGCGTCCAACCCCAGCAACCGGCTGGCCGATCGGTTCACGAAGTCTATTTCCCCCGCTGCATCCAAGCCGATCACCCCCGAGGTGACGGACGACAGCACATTGTCGAACAGCCGCCGCTGTTCGTCGCTGATGCGATAGCTGTCGATCAGTTCCGCCCGCTGCGCCTTGAGCTGCCGGGTCATGCGGTTGAAGGACTGGCCCAGGGTCTGGATTTCGTCGCCCGTGTCGGGTTCGGGCACCTGCACGTCCAGGTTGCCGCGCCCGACCTGTTCGCTGGCCTGCGCCAGAAGGCCGATGGGCCGCGACAGGCGGGACGCGAACCACAGGCCCAGCAGCACGGCGGCGGCCACCAGCAGCAGCGCAAAGGCCAGATAGACCAGGGAAAACTCGAACAGCACCTGGCTGCGCGTCTGTTCCAGCTGGCGATAGCTGCCCACGGTCGCGCGCGTATCGTCCACCAGGCCCAGCAGGCTGCCGTCCACGTCGCGCGTCACATACAGGTAGCGGTCGGCCAGGGGCGGCAGGGCGACAAGGGCGCGGAACTCGTTGTTCTGCCAATCCTCGATCAGCACCACGCCTTCGGTTTGCGCACGGTCCAGGTCGCTGCTGGAGGGTGCCTCGTACCAGAACAGATAGGACCGTTCGCCCCGCGCGCGGATCTCGGCATTGCCGTTGATGACATAGGCCTCGCGCAAGCCGCGCTGGATCATCGCCTGCCCCTGCCCCAGCAGCAGCCGCAGTTCGCCGTCGTCGATCATGGGATTGGCGCGGCCGGCCTGGGTCAGCACGCCCGCAAGCGCGGTCGCATCGGCGGTCAGGTCGCGGCGGTGTTCCTCTTGATACGCCTCCGCCGCCGCCTGAGAGGTCGTGACCACCTGCTGCACCCGGCCCGAGAACCAGCCTTCAAGCCCGATATTGACCAGGAATCCCGCGAACAGCGCGACCAGCACCGTGGGCACCAGGGCCAGGCCCGCAAAGATCAGCACAAGGCGCGCGTGCAGCCGCGATCCGGCGGCGGTCTTGCGGCGCGCGGTGATCAGCCGGGCCATGCGCAGCACGATGATGCCGATCAGAAGGATCAGGTAAACCAGATCCAGCAGCAGGATCAGCCGCAGCATCCGGCTTTCGGCGCCCTGGGCCAGCGGGCCAAGCACGGTCATCGTGGCGATCGCCAGAAGGATGCCGACCGCGATAACGGCCACGGCCATGGCGCCGCGCCAGTGACGCGGCAGCTTGATCCCTGCGAGCCTGTCCCAGCTCAACCCTGATGCGGCACCTGCCATTGCCCCCGCCTGCCGTCTGACGCGGCTTTCTGTTGCAGCGCCGATACGGCTGGCGCTGCCCCTGTGGCGGTTTTACATCAGTTTGCGGCGCCGTGTCACCTCGATATTCAGCTCGGTCAGCTTCTTGCGCAGGGTATTGCGGTTTATTCCCAACAGGTCGGCGCATCTCAGCTGGTTGCCGCCCGTGGCGTCCAGCGCAACCTGAAGCAGAGGCCGCTCGATTTCCCGCAGGATGCGGTCGTAAAGGCCCGGAGGCGGCAGGCTGTCGCCATGCAGGTCGAAGTATCGCTGCAGATGCGCCTCGACCGAATCCGACAGGGGGCCGTTGCCGCCACCCAGCTGATAGGGGGCGGAGAGCGTGCTGTCGCTGGCGGGCGCCGTCACCGGCATGGGCATCGCGGCGATGGGGGCGGCGCGGGTGCCGCCCCCCTGGCTCAGCGCCTCGCGCATCTCGGGGGCGGTGATGGTGGCGCCGCTGGCGGTCAGGGCCAGGCGGCGCATCATGTTTTCCAGCTCGCGCACGTTTCCGGGAAAGGCATGGGCGCGCAAAAGGCTAGCCGCGTCGTCGCCCAGCGTGCGGTCGGGCAGGCCCTGCGTTGCCGCGCGGGCCAGCAGGTGGCTGGCCAGGGGCAGGATGTCATCGACCCGCGCCCGCAAGGGCGGCACCGTCACAGTGACGCCTGCCAGCCGGTAATACAGATCCGACCGCAGCCGCCCCGCCGCCACGTCGGCCTGGGGGTCCGGCCCGGTGGTCGCCACGATGCGGGGGGCCATCGCGCGGTCGGGGCCGCTTTCCAGCGATTCGATCAGCCCGATCAGCCGGGCCTGCGCGGCGGGATCGAAGCCCGCCGGGTTCTCGATCACGACCGTGCCGCCGCGCGCCTTGTCGGCGGCGCGGATGATCGCCTCCTCGGTCGCATCGGCCGAGGTCAGGATCGCCAGGCCGTTGTCGCGCCGGTCGGACAGGTCGTGGAAGGACCGGGCGATGGTGGTCTTGCCGACGCCCGGTTCGCCCGCGATCAGGACCGGCAGGTCGGCGTTCAGGACACGCGCCACCATGCGGAACAGCGCCTGCATGGCGGGCGCGTGGCCGATCAACGGCATGGCCGGATCGGCGGCGGGACGCGGGGCCACGGCGTCGGGAACCGGGTCGGACTTGCGCGGGCGGCGCGACAGGGCCTGGTTGGCCTTGGTCATCAGGTCGGGCAGGTCGAAGGGCTTGGGCAGGTATTCGAAGGCCTCGGCCTCGGTCGCGCGGATGGCGGTGACGATGGTGTTCTGGGCGGAAATCACGATGACGGGCAGGTCGGGCCGGGCCTCGCGGATGGCGGGGATGCGGTCGATGCCGTTGCCGTCGGGCATCATCACGTCGGTGATGACCAGATCGCCGCGCCCTTCCTCGACCCATTTCGACAGTTGCGCCAGGCTGCCCGTGGCGTGGACGCGGCAGCCCGCGCGGGTCAGCGCCTGTGTCAGCACCGTGCGGATGGTGCGGTCGTCGTCGGCGATCAGAACGGTTCCGTCCATGGCGTCGGTCCTTATGCCTTGGGCAATGAGATGCGGAAAACGGTGCGGCCGGGGCGACTGTCCACGCGGATCAGCGCGCCGTGGTCGGTGATGATCTTGCTGACAAGCGCCAGCCCCAGGCCGGTGCCGTTTTCCCGGCCCGACACGAAGGGCTCGAAGACCTGGTCGGCGATGGCGGGGGGCAGGCCGGGGCCGTTGTCCTCGATCTCGATCTGCAGGGGCAAGGGGCGGCCGGTCGGGTCGGATTCGTCGGGCGGCAGGCGCAGGGCGTGGTCATAAAAGCTGCGCAGCCGGATCGCGGGGCGGTCGGTGTCCTTCAGCGCCTCGGCCGCGTTCTTGACCAGGTTCAGGCAGACCTGGGTCAACTGGTCCGCATCGGCCAGGGCATCGGGCAAGGACGGGTCGTATTCCGCGACGATGCCGATCTTCCTGGCAAAGCCCACGGCGGCGGACCGGCGGACCTTTTCCAGCACGTCATGGACATTGACCGCCCGCAGGTTCGGGGCCGAGGTGTCGCCGAAGCGTTCCACCTGTTCCAGCAGCGACACGATGCGCCTGGATTCGCTGACGATCATCTCGGCCATCTCGCGGTCCTCGGGGGATGCGTTCATGCCGATCAGCTGCGCCGCGCCGCGGATGCCGGCCAGGGGGTTCTTGATCTCGTGCGCCAGCATCTCGGCCATGCCGATGGCGCTGCGGGCGGCGGTGCGCACGGCGCGGTTCTGCGATTGCAACCCGGCCTCGTCCTGGGGCACCAGCAACAGCGTGACGCCGCTTCCCAACTGGCCCCCCGGCCCGGCATGGACCAGGGCGCGGCGTTCCTGATGGCCGCCCGCGCGGTCGCCGATCTCGAACCGGACATTGGGCTGATACAGGGGTTCGTCCCCCTGGACGACGCGGAAGACCAGCGGCGACAAGGACGGATGGATGCGCAGCCGCGCGCCCATCTCGTCCCCGTCAAGCGTGCGGCCCAGGGTCGAGTTGCGGGACAGGTTCAGCCAGACCTCGGCCGCGTCGTTCATCGCGGTGACGCGGCCCTGGTCGTCCAGCACCAGGGCAGGCAGCGGCAGGGCATCCCAGCCGGGACCGGGATGGACCTCCTGGAAACCGGCGGGGCTGCTGCGGCGCGTCATGCGGCCACCCGTACGTCGCCGAAAGCCCGGGCGATCAGGGCCAGCGTTTCGGCGGGGCTGTCGGCGCGCAGCATCCGGTCGCGCAGAGGGGCGCCATGCGCATCCGCATACCAGCCGAGGTGCTTGCGCGCGACGCGCAGGCCCAGGTCGATGCCGTAGAAATCCAGGATATCCTCGTAATGTTCGGCCACCGCGTCGGCCAGGGCGTCCCCCTGCGGCACGTCGGGGGCGGACGCGCCCACCAGGTCATGCGCGATTTGCGCCAGCCGCCAGGGCGCGCCCTGCGCGCCGCGCCCGACCATCACCGCCTCCGCCCCGGATGCCGCCAGCGCCGCGCGGGCGGATGCCGCGTCCACCACGTCGCCATTGGCGACCAGAGGCGGGCGGCCCGACAGGTCCGCCACCGCGCGGATGCGCCCCCAGTCGGCCTGCCCCTTGTAGAACTGCGCCCGCGTCCGGCCATGCACGGTCAGCATCCGCACGCCCGCATCCGTGGCGCGCCGCGCCAGGTCGGCGGCGTTCAGGCAGTCATCATCCCAGCCAAGCCGCATCTTCAGCGTGACGGGCACGGATACCGCGCCCACCACCGCGTCGATCAGCGTCAGCGCGTGGTCGAGGTCGCGCATCAAGGCCGCGCCCGACAGCCCGCCCGTGACCTTCTTGGCCGGGCAGCCCATGTTGATGTCGATGATCCGCGCACCCATGCCTTCGACGATGCGGGCGGTTTCGGCCATGGCACCGGCTTCTCGCCCGGCGATCTGCACGCTGACGGGCAGCGCGCCTTCGGTCAGCGCCTTGGCCCGGACAGCGGCGCGGGTGGACGGGCGCGGCGTCACCATCTCGGTCGAGGCGACCATTTCGCTGACCATCAGCCCCGCGCCGTATCGCGCAACCGCACGGCGGAACGGCAGGTCGGTGATTCCCGCCATGGGCGCCAGGAACACCGGCGGCCCAAGCCGCGTGTCGCCAAGAATGATCGGATCGCCGAATTGCATAACCTGTTCCTTCACCCTGCCTGCGGCAGCCGCAAGATTGCCCGCCGCGGCCATCCTGCCGCCTGTTTAACCATCCGGCCAACTGCCTATATTTGATGCACATAGCCCAATTTCAAAGCAGTTCCTGGTCGGGCGCATGTCGCTAAGATCCCGTCCGACTGTCGCAATCGGAATGGTCTTTGGCCAGGCAGATGCTTAGATGAATGCCAAAATACAAGGGGGACAGATGTTCCTGTCGGTTTTCGACCTGTTCAAGGTGGGCGTCGGCCCGTCATCCTCGCATACCATGGGTCCGATGGTGGCCGGTGCGCGGTTCCTGGACGAATTGCGCCAGCAGCCGTTCCGCGCGCACGGGCTGCGCGCCAGCCTGCACGGCAGCCTTGCCTTTACCGGCAAGGGCCACGCGACCGACCGCGCCACGATCCTGGGCCTTGCAGGGTTTGTCCCCGCCACGCTGGACGCGGATGCCGCCGAGGCCGCGCTGGCTGCGAACCGCCAGACGCGCCTCCTGTCGCCGGATGGTTTGGGCGATCTGGTCTTCGACCCCGACCGCGACCTGCGCTTCGATTTCGACCATGCGCTGCCGGGGCACGCCAACGGCATGACCCTGTCGGCCACGGACGCACAGGGCGACGTGATCTTCCACCGCATCTATTACTCCATCGGCGGCGGCTTCGTGCTGACCGACGAGGAACTGGCCCGCAAGGGCGACGAAAAACGCAGCGACGATGCGCCCGCCGTCCCCTATCCGTTCTCCAGCGCGGCCGAGATGCTGGCGATGGCCAGGGCCTCGGGCAAAAGCATCGCCCGGATGAAGCACGACAACGAACGCGTGTTCCGCAGCGATGCCGAGATCCGCGACGGGCTGATGCGGATCTGGCAGGTGATGCGCGACTGCATGGACCGGGGGCTGACGACCGACGGCATCCTGCCCGGCGGGCTGTCGGTCAAGCGCCGCGCCAAGGCGATCCACGAAAAGCTGCTGGCCGAACGCGGCATGAACCTGACCGCGCCCCATGTCATCAACGACTGGATGTCCACCTATGCCATGGCCGTGAACGAGGAGAACGCGGCAGGCGGCCAGGTCGTCACCGCCCCCACCAACGGCGCGGCGGGCACCGTGCCCGCCGTGATCCGATACTGGCTGGACCACGTCCCCGGCGCGTCCGAACGCGACATCCCCGAGTTCCTGCTGACGGCCTCGGCCATCGGCGGGCTGGTCAAGCACAACGCCTCGATCTCGGGGGCCGAGGCCGGGTGCCAGGCCGAGGTGGGCAGCGCGTCCGCCATGGCTGCGGCGGGTCTGGCGGCGGTCCTGGGCGGCACGCCGGAACAGGTGGAAAACGCGGCGGAAATCGCGCTGGAACATCACCTGGGCATGACCTGCGACCCCGTGCGCGGCCTGGTGCAGGTGCCCTGCATCGAAAGGAACGGCCTTGGCGCGATCAAGGCGGTCAGCGCGGCCAGCCTGTCGCTGCGCGGCGACGGCACGCATTTCGTGCCGCTGGACGCCGCCATCGAGACCATGCGCCAGACCGGCCGCGACATGAGCGACAAATACAAGGAAACCTCGCTGGGCGGGCTGGCGGTCAACGTGCCGAATTGTTGATGGGCGATGCGGCGGGCTGTTGCCATCGCCGCCCTCACGCGCTTGTGCCGCCGCGCGGCGGTTGCTAACGCTGGCGCGACAGTGATCCCCATAGAAGGCTGACCGATGACACCGCGTCTTGCTCTCATCGCGCTGATGACCTTGCCCCTGGCTGCCTGCGAAGGCGTGAACCTTCCCCAGCTTGGCGATGCCGAACCGCAGGTCCAGGGCCACAAGGGCCCGCCGGGCGTCTCGCCCCTGGAACAGCCGATCGAGACGGGGGCCGAGATTCGCCCCGTGTCCACCGCCGAACCCGCGACCTACAACACCGCCGCCTTCAGCGCGCGCGGGAACGAGCCCTTCTGGGCCGTCGATGTGGCGGGCAGCACCGCGATCTGGAAGACGCCCGACAACCAGAAGGGCCGCCCGATCCGCGTGAACCGCCTGGCCTTCGCGCAGGGTGTGGAATACGTGGGCGTCCATGCGGGCCGTCCCTTCGTGCTGAACGTCCGCGCGGCGGAATGCCAGGACACGATGGCGGACCAGACCTTCCCCTTCACCGCGCGCCTGACCGTGTCGGGCAAGACGGAAACCGGCTGCGCATCCGCCGCCACGCCCGAGGTCGCGCAGGCCGTCGCCGCCATCAAGGCCCCCGCCCCCGCCGCGCCGCGCCAGGCGACGGCCGCCAAGCGCCCGGCCGCT
>NZ_JAFLRK010000025.1 GCF_017315735.1 Paracoccus shandongensis | reverse complement strand
CGCCCCGCAACCGGCCCGCGCGCCCGAGGCGGATGCCCCCCGCAGCGAAGCCGCCCGCCAGGCCGCGCGGGAAAGGCGCGCCGCCCGCGCCGCCGCCCTGGACGAGGACAGCAAGGGCGAGGTGGTCGAACAACGGATCACCAGGGAAAACAGCCGCTCCTCGGACGAGGATTTCAGCACCAGCCTGCGCGATGCGCTGCAACCGGACGACCAGCGGCAGGCCCGCCAGCAGGCGCGCAACGATGACGATGACGACAACAACGACCTGGCCAAGGCGCTGCTGCTGGGCTTGGGCGCGGTGGCGGTCGGCACCTATCTGAACAACAACCGCCAGGTCGCGCTGTCCGCGCCCGACCGGGTGGTCGTCACGCGCCCCGACGGCAGCCAGGAGTTGATCAAGGACGACACGGCCCTGCTGCGCCAGCCCGGATCGACGGTGGCGACCGAGAACTTCGACGACGGATCATCCCGCACCGTGGTGACGCGGGCCGACGGCAGCCGCGTCGTGACCATCCGCGACGCCGACCTGCGGGTGCTGCGCCGCACGCTGGTCTCTCCCGACGGCACGCGGACGCAGCTGATCGACGACACCGCCGAAGTCGAACCCGTGGACATCGCCACGCTGCCCGCACCCGCCCCGGTCGCCACCCCCGGCATCTACCAGGACGAGGCGGCGCTGCGCGAGGCCCTGCGGCGCGAGGTCGATATCGACCGCCGCTTCAGCCTGGGCCAGATCCGTTCCATCCCCGAGGTCCGGTCCCTGGTCGCGCCCGTCAATATCGACGCGATCACCTTTGACACGGGTTCGGCGGCGATCAGCCCGGACCAGGCCAAGCAACTGTCCACGCTGGGCAAGGTCATCCAGGACGCCATCGCCAAGAACCCGCGCGAGGTCTTCCTGATCGAAGGCCATACCGATCTTGTCGGATCGGACGCGGCCAACCTGGCGCTGTCCGACCGCCGCGCAGAATCGGTCGCGCTGGCGCTGACCGAATATTTCCAGGTGCCGCCGGAAAACCTGGTGGTGCAGGGCTATGGCGAGCAGTTCCCGCAGGTGCGCCAGGACGGCGACGTGCGCGAAAACCGCCGGGCCGCCGTCCGGCGGATCACCGATCTGCTGCAGACTGCCGAGGCGCAATGACCAGGAAAGGCCCCGGCGATGCCGGGGCCTTTTCCGTGATGCCGGTCACAGGTGACGGGGAAACTCGATCTTGGGGCAGCGGTCCTGGATGACGGTGATGCCCCGGGCCCGGGCCCGCGCCGCGGCCCCGTCGTTTCTGATCCCCAGTTGCAGCCAGATCGACCGGAGGTCGGGAAGATGCTGCAAGGCCTCGTCCACGATGGGGCCCACGGCGTCCGCGCGGCGGAAGATGTCCACCATCTGCACGCCGGCGGACCGGGGGATGTCGGACAGCCGGGCGTAGACCGTCTCGCCCAGGATGCGGCTGCCCGCATGGCCGGGATTGACGGGGATGACGCGGAAGCCATTGGCTTGCAGGTAACGCGCCACGCCCCAGCTGGGACGCGCTTCGTTCGGCGACAGCCCCACGATGCCGATCACCTTGATGGTGCTCGCGATGTGGGCAATGTCTTCGTCGTCTTCAAATTCGACTTCCATGACGGGCCTCCCCTCCTCGTCCAAAAGTTGTATGCACAATTACATAGAAAAGGCGCCCGGTCCAGTTTCTGGCCGGGCGCAAGTCGCGGAACGAGGGACAGTGATCTGAACATGACGGTTCCGAGGTCATGTTCCAAAGGGTAAATGTGCAACAGCCCCGAAAAGTTCCAGAGGGATCGCGAATTCGTGATTATGCGGCAGGCAAAACCGTCACTGGTCCCAGATCCGGCCAGCCCGCGCCAGGATCTCTTGCGGCCTCCGCCGCAGTTGCTGCGCCGAGCGGTCCGAGCGCAGCAGGTAAAGCCGGTTGCCGATCACCACGAAATGCCGGGGATCGCCCGACACGCGCCGTCCCTCGGCCAGGGCGACGGGGCAAAGGCCGCTAAAGGCCGGGGCAAAGCTGCGCGGGTCGGATTCGAAGCGGCTGCGATTTTCCTCGCTGGCGAAATGCCAGACCTTGCCCTTCCACATGGTGGCGATGTCGCCCCGCCCCGGGACGGGACGGCCGCTTTGCAACAGGCCCACGGCGTCGAATCCGTCCATGGCCCAGTCCTCGGCCAGGACGGGCAGGGCGGGGACCGACAGCAGGATCAGCGACAGAATCAGCGATTTCATGGGAACGGGCAATGGTGGCGGCAAGACGCCTCATTGCCCGCCGCAGCGCCGATTCTCAACCGCACGGCGCGCATTGTCGCGGTGATGTGACCCTTATGCCATGCTGGCCGCATAAAGCGCCACCGCCGCCGCGTTGGACACGTTCAGCGACCCGAAATCCGCCGCAAAGGGAATGCGCGCGACATGGTCGCAGGTCTTCATCGTCAGTTCGCGCATTCCCGGCCCCTCGGCCCCCAGGACCAGGCAGACCGCGCGGCCGGGAAGGCGGCCCAGCAGGTCGGGCAGGGGGATCTCTCCCGTGCCGTCCAGCCCGATCAGGATGAAGCCCATGCCTTTCAGCTGCGCCAGCGCCTCGGCCAGGTTCGGCACGCGCAAGTACGGCTGGCGTTCCAGCGCGCCGGATGCCGTCTTGGCCAGGGCGCCGGTTTCGGGCGCGGAATGGCGGGCGGGGGCGATCACCGCACGCGCCCCGAAGACCTCGGCCGAACGCAGGACGGCGCCGATGTTGTGGGGATCCGTGACGCGGTCCAGCGCCACCAGCAGCGGCCGGCGTTCGCCCGGGGCCTCGCGCAGCACGACATCGCTGAGCCCGCCCCATTTCAGCGGCTTCACCTCCAGCGCGGCGCCCTGGTGGACGCTGTCGGGCGCCAGCGGCACGGCACGCCCGAAGATCCGGGGATCGGTGATTTCCGGCGCCATCCCGTGCAGGTCGCCCAGCCGGTCCACGGCATTGGGCGTCACCACCAGCCGCAGCTTTTCGCGCCGGGGATTGGCAAGCGCGTCGCGCACGGCGTGCAGGCCGAACAGCCATACCGTTTCCGCAGCCGCCGCGCGGCGCGCCCGTTCCTTGTCGATCACCCAGTCTGGTTTCCTGGGCTTTCCCGGTTGTTCTGCCATGCCTGTCATCCTTTCGGCCTTGCCCCTTCATGGCGCGCAAGGCGCATGGGGCGCAAGGCCCGGAAATCCGCTTGACGCCCCCCGCCGCGCCCGCTAATGAGGCCCCCACGCCGAAAGCGTTCGGCGGGCGACGTGCTGCAAGGTGCGGCAGCGGACTGTAACTCCGCCGGGGAGACCCATGCCTGGTTCGATTCCAGGGTCGCCCACCATTTTCCCCCGACAGATGCCCCTTTCCGTCAGGACCGGATGCTGTCCAGGGGTACGGTCTTTCCAAACCCGTCCTTCTTCGCAAACATCTGCCGGATGTCTGCGTCCGAGGGGGATTTCTCGGCCAAGGCCTTGCGCGCCTCGTGGATGGCGATGTCCTTCTTGATCGCCAGGACGCGGGCGAGGATTCGTGGAATGGCCGCGGCCTTGAGGGTGGCGGCGGTGGTCAGCAGGAAGGCCAGCGATTGCAGGCCGCGCCGCGCCGCGTCAGGCACCTGGAACGGCGAAAAGGGGATCCGCCAAGCGATGTCGGGCGTGATGGCGATCACCATCAGCAGCGCCACGACCCCGGCGACAAGCCCCAGGATGGAAAACAGCCTGCGCATGGCCCCCGCCAGTTCCCGCGCCAGTTCCTCGATCTTCAGGACCGAACGGCCCGTGGATGACAGGCTGCCGATGACCAGCGACACGCTGGGCAGGATGCTGGCCGCCACCAGCCCCAGGAAGGTCACCAGCAACCGCGACGGATCGCCGGTCAGCAGGGCAGGCGGCAACAGCGCGCCGGCCGCGGAACCCGCGGTCAGGGCGGCCAGTCTGAGCCATCGAAGCGACAATCTATTTTCCCGGCGGCGGCCCATTCCCTCAGGGCCTCGATGATCTTCACCATAGCATCGGCCGGATCAAGAAGGGAGCCTTCGGTTGCGATGTCCTTCACCACCGACAGCTTGACCATGCCCCCTTGTTCCCGGCCGTCGCCCTGCAGGCCCAGATCGGCGGGATCGATGTTCCGCAGGGCCTCGTCGATGGCGGCCCGGGGGATGCGCAGCTTGTGGCGGCGGTCCTTGATGAAGACCTTGAGCAGCCCTTCCACCCGGCCGCCTTCCGGCACCTGGGCCTCCAGGCGCGCCAGGGCCTCGTCCCGCCAGCCCATCAGGCGCAGCACGTCAAGGATCGTGGCCCCTTCGTCGCGGGCCTCGGCCGCTTGGCCGTCGGACAGGTGATCGCCTGCCATGGCCCTGGCACGCTGGCTGGGCCGCGCGGCCAGCGTCAGGTCGCTGATCTCGGTCAGGCCCTTTTCGCCGCTGGCCAGGAACCTGCCCGCCAGGACGATGCGGTCATCGGGGTCCAGCTCGCCCGCCTGCCGCAGCAGCGCGGTGAGATAGCGTTCCAGCACGGCGCCCCTGACGGCCGTGCTTTCGATCAGGCCGACATGGTTGCGGTGGACGGCGAAATACAGCACGCCCTTGACGATCCGCGCGCCCCGGCCCAGGTCGATGTTCCGGACCAGGAATTCGTCCGTGTCGTCGTCCAGCGATTGCAGCACGGCCTGGATGTCCGCGCCCGCCTTGACATGGAGGATCTGCCCGCAGAACACCGGCCCGTCCCAGCTGTCCGGCGACGAGACCTTGTTCAGCACGACATGGCTGCCGTCCCCGTCCAGGTTGATGGCGCGCAGGCGGGCATTCCGGCCGATCAGGTGGGCGTCGGTCCGGCGGCGCAGCACATCGACCAGCACCGCCTTGAGGTCCATCCCCCGCAAGGCGCCATTCGCCCTGAACTCGCGGTATTGAATGGTGGCCTTCTTCGGCAAGGCACTGCTCCTGGTTGATTCCAGACCAGTATTGCACGTCCGGGAACAGAACAAAACAAGAACATTCTGCACATAGGTAATTGGTGACCCCGACAGGACTTGAACCTGTAACCTGCCCCTTAGGAGGGGGCTGCTCTATCCAGTTGAGCCACGGGGCCGCCACAGCCCTTTTGACCGCTATGGCGCGGTTTGGCAAGGTTGTCGCGGGGGGTGGCGTCCGCTAACATCGGGCAAAGACCTGAGTGACCGGAAGCCGATGAACGCCCCCAGACCCCGCCGCCCGCTGACCCTGCGTGATGTCTCCGAAGCCTCGGGCGTGTCGGAGATGACCGTCAGCCGGGTGTTGCGCAACCGGGGCGATGTGTCGGCGGCGACGCGCGAAAAGGTGCTGACGGCGGCGAAGACCCTGGGATACGTTCCCAACAAGATCGCGGGCGGGCTGGCCAGCCAGCGGGTGAACCTGGTCGCGGTGGTGATCCCGTCCCTGTCGAACCTGGTCTTTCCCGACGTGCTGGGGGGGATTTCGGCGGAACTGGACGATACCGGCCTGCAACCCGTGATCGGCGTCACCAACTATTCCCCCGCGCGAGAGGAGATGGTGCTTTACGACATGCTGTCCTGGCGGCCCTCGGGCGTGATCCTGGCCGGGCTGGAACACAGCAAGGCGTCGCGCGCGATGCTGGCCAATTCCGGCATCCCGGTGGTCGAGATCATGGACGTGGACGGCGAGGGGATCGACACGGTCGTCGGCATTTCCCACCGCCGCGCGGGGCGCGAGATGGCCGCGCGGATCCTGGCCGCCGGATACCGCCGCATCGGCTTTGTCGGCACCCACATGCCCGAGGATCACCGCGCCCGCAAACGCCTGGCGGGGTTCGAGGAGGGCCTGGCCGAGGCTGGCGTGCCGCTGGAAGCACGCGAATACTACCAGGGCGGATCGAGCCTGCTGAAGGGGCGGGAACTGACGGAACGGATCCTGACCCGCGCTCCGGATCTGGATTTCCTGTATTTCTCGAACGACATGATCGGGGCAGGGGGGCTGCTGTATTGCCTCGACAAGGGATACGACATCCCCAACCGGATCGGGCTGGCGGGCTTCAACGGGGTCGATCTTCTGGACGGGCTGCCGGTGCGGCTGGCCACGACCGATGCGCGGCGCGTCGATATCGGGCGGCGCGCGGCGCGGCTGGTCGCGGGCAAGGACGCGATCCCCGAGGACCGCATCGTCGCGCTGACGCCGACCTTCCTGCCCGGCGACACGATCCGGCATGGGTGACGCTTGTCGCAAGGGGGCCGCATGATTAAGTCTGCGGTCATGCGTATTCCCTATCTTGACCGTTTGACGAACAAGGGCCCCCGCGTCTCGGTGGTCCGGCTGCACGGCGCCATCGGCATGGCCGGGCGCGGCGGCGCGCTGTCCGACGCGGCGCTGGCCCCGGTGATCGAGCGCGCCTTCCGCAAGGGCAAGCCCGTGGCCGTGGCGCTGTCCATCAACTCGCCCGGCGGATCGCCGGTGCAGTCGTCCCTGATCGCCGCGCGCATCCGGCGCCTGGCGGACGAGACGAAGACCCCCGTCCATGCCTTTGTCGAGGATGTGGCGGCCTCGGGCGGATACTGGCTGGCCTGCGCGGGCGACCGGATCTGGGCGGACGACAGTTCGATCCTGGGATCCATCGGGGTGATCTCGGCCGGCTTCGGCTTCCAGGATCTGATCGCCCGCTGGGGCATCGAGCGGCGGGTGCATACGGCGGGGCGGTCGAAATCCACGCTGGACCCGTTCCGCCCGGAACGACCCGAGGATGTGGAACGCCTGCACAACGTCCTTGAACCGATCCACCAGGCCTTCAAGGACCACGTGACCGCCCGCCGCGGCGACCGGCTGGCCGCCGACCGCGACCTGTTCACCGGCGAATTCTGGGCGGGGCGCAAGTCGGTCGAACTGGGGCTGGCCGACGGCATCGGCCATCTGGTGCCGCAGATGAAGGCGCTTTACGGCGACAAGACGCGCTTCGTGGTCCACGCCCCCCGCCAGTCGCTGTTCCGCAGGCTGGGCCTGTCGGCGGGCACCGTTCTGGACGCCGCCCAGGAACGCGCGGCCTTCGCCCGCTTCGGGGCGGGCGGATGAGCGTCCGCATCGTCATCCTGTTCCTGCTGGTGATGGTGGCGATGGCGCTGCTGCGCGGCCCGGCCTTCCGGCGCGGGTTGGGCCGGATCCTGGGGATCCGCCCCTCCGGCCGCCCGACCCGGCGGCGTGACTGACACGGGTGTGACCCTGCGGCAGTTGTCCCCGGCTTAGGTAAGATCCGTCAATCAAAGGCCTGAAACTGCGCAAGTTTCGCCAAGCAGCATCCGCGAGTAAAAGTTTTCCAACGATTTCAATAACCTGATCTTCTGCCTAAAAATGCGGCAAAGTCACGGCACTGTAACGATTGCTGGACAGGAGCCCTCAGGCTCACAGGACACCCACAGATTTATCCACAGCGCCGGTGGACAGCTTCCGCCTTGCAATCGCCCCCCGGAACTTGCAGCCCGCCACGGGAATCACCTATCTGACGCACATGACCGAAACCACGCCCCCCAAGACTGGCCCCAAGACTGGCCACGCGCTGATCCAAGACTATCTGCGCCAGCTTGACCGCAGCCCCGGCGTCTATCGGATGCTGGATGCGCAGGGCGGGGTGCTGTATGTCGGCAAGGCCCGCGACCTGCGGGCGCGGGTGTCGAACTATGCCCGGCCCTCGGGCCATTCGGCGCGGATCGCGCGGATGATCCGCGAAACCTGTTCCATGATGTTCCTGACCACGCGCACGGAAACCGAGGCGCTGCTGCTGGAACAGAACCTCATCAAGCAGCTGAAGCCGCGCTACAACGTGCTGTTGCGCGACGACAAGTCGTTCCCGAACATCCTGGTGGCCAAGTCCCATGCCTATCCCCAGATCAAGAAGCATCGCGGGGCGAAGTCGGAAAAGGGCGACTATTACGGCCCCTTCGCCAGCGCGGGGGCGGTGAACCGGACGCTGACGCAGTTGCAGCGGGTGTTCCTGCTGCGCAACTGCACGGACGCCACCTTCGAATCCCGCACGCGCCCCTGCCTGCTGTTCCAGATCAAGCGGTGCAGCGCGCCTTGCGTGGGCCGCATCAGCGCCGAGGATTACGGCGCGCTGGTGTCGGATGCCGAACGCTTCCTGCAAGGCAAGACCACGGTGATCCAGGCCAACCTTGCCCGCGACATGGCGGCGGCTGCGGAAAACATGGAATACGAACGCGCCGCCGCGCTTCGCGACCGGATCAAGGCGCTGACCGCCGTGCAGTCCGTCCAAGCCATCAACCCCAAGCGCGTGGCCGAGGCCGACATCGTCGCCCTGCACATGGAAAGCGGCCAGGCCTGCGTGCAGGTCTTCTTCATCCGCGGCAACCAGAGCTGGGGCAACCGCGACTTCTATCCCCGCTTGGGCGGCGTGGAATCCCCCGCCGAGGTGATGCAGGCCTTCCTTTTGCAATTCTATGACGACAAGCCGCCGCCCCGGATGATCCTGCTGTCGCACGCCCCCGATGAACCGGATCTGACATCGCAGGTGCTGTCCGAACGCGCCGCCCGCCGCATCGTCATCGGCGTGCCGCAGCGGGGCGAGAAGGCCGACCTGGTGGAAAACGCCCTGCGCAACGCCCGCGAAAGCCTGGCCCGCCGCATGTCCGAAAGCGCCACGCAGCTGCGCCTGCTGGAAGGCGTGGGCGAGGCCTTCGACCTGCCCGCCCCCCCGCGCCGGATCGAGGTTTACGACAACAGCCACATCATGGGCACCAATGCCGTGGGCGGCATGATCGTGGCCGGGCCGGAAGGCTTCATTAAAAGCCAGTATCGCAAGTTCAACATCAAGGGGACCGAGATCACGCCCGGCGACGACTTCGGCATGATGAAGGAGGTGCTGTCGCGCCGCTTCACCCGCCTGCTGAAAGAGGATCCCGACCGCCAGACCGAAGCCTGGCCCGACCTGCTGCTGATCGACGGCGGCGCGGGGCAGGTGTCCGCCGTGGACGGCATCCTGGCCGACCTGGGGGTCGAGGATATTCCCATCGTCGGCGTCGCCAAGGGCATCGATCGCGACCAGGGGAAAGAGGAATTCCACCGCCCCGGCCGCGCCCCCTTTGCGCTGCGCATGAACGACCCGGTCCTGTATTTCATCCAGCGCCTGCGCGACGAGGCGCATCGCTGGGCCATCGGCACCCACCGCGCCAAGCGCGCGAAATCGGTCATGGCCAACCCCCTGGACGAGATCGCGGGCATCGGCGCCTCGCGCAAGCGCGCGCTGCTTCAGCATTTCGGCAGCGCCAAGGCGGTCAGCCGCGCGGGCCTGGCCGATCTGCAGGCGGTCGAGGGGATCTCGGCCGCGATGGCGCAGAAGGTTTACGACCACTTCAACGCGCGGGGCTGACCGGGCGCGGGGAATGCCGTTCCAAACTTCACAAGCGCGGGGGAACGGGAATCGCGGGCGAACCCGGGGCGGTTCCAAACAGGCCATGGATCAAGGACTTGCGCGTCGCCGCCTGGGTGGGCCTGCCCTGCGCCGTGCGGCCTGAGGACGCGCGGTAACATGGCACCACAAGGCTGGCCTTCGATCGCGCTATGGTTGCCCCGCTCAATCCTTGGGAAAGAGGCTCACATGACCCGTTTGCCCGAACCCGGCATCATCGCCCCGCGGTTCCTGCCCGCCGGCCTGCCCCGATACGCCCGGGGGGATGAATTCAAGCCGCATCTGATGGAACTGACCGGCACCGTCACCGACAACAACAGCACCGGCAGCGACCCGGTGCTGTGCGTCAGCGACGCCGAGGGCCGCAACTGGACGGTGGAACTTGCCAGCCGCGCCCGCAATGCGGCGATCGGTCTGACCCCCGCCGCCGTGATGCCCGGCGATCCCGTCCGCGTGATCGGCCACCGCACCCGCCGCTTCGGCGAACAGCGGATCAAGGCGGTCCACCTGACCATCGCGGGCCGCGCCTATCCGCTGATCGACGGCGCGCTTGGCTGATGCCCCGGGCGCGGCGCATTTCGATGCGCCGCCCCTTTCCAAGCGGCACGGCACGGACTAGCTTGCCCCTTATGCGCTGGACCGTCCCCAATATCCTGACCCTTCTTCGGCTGATCGCGGCGCCTGCCGTGCCGCTGATGTTTCTGTATTTCAGCCGTCCCTGGGCCGACTGGGCGGCGCTGGCGCTGTTCCTTGTCGCCGCCGTGACCGACTGGATCGACGGCTATCTGGCGCGCAGCTGGCAGCAGGAAAGCCGCTTCGGCGCGGCCATGGACCCCATCGCCGACAAGGCCATGGTGGTGATCGCCATCGTGGTCATCACCGGCTATTCCGGGATGAACCCCTGGCTGATCCTGCCCGCCACCCTGATCCTGTTCCGCGAAGTCTTCGTGTCCGGCCTGCGCGAGTTCCTGGGATCGAACGCGCGGCTGCTGAAGGTCACGAAGCTGGCGAAATGGAAGACCACCACGCAGATGGTCGCCATCTCGGTCCTGTTCCTGGGCACGGGGCTGGCCTATGTCGAACATGGCCGCCCCCCGCGCGTGGGCGAGGGGCATTTGCCGTGGTTCTCGTCCTCCTGGGCGGATCTGGCCACGCAGGTCGGGCTGCTGCTGATCTGGATCGCCGCGATCCTGACGGCCTGGACCGGCTGGGATTACTTCGCCAAGGCGCGCCCTTACCTGCGCGAACCCGGCCATGACGCTTGATGTTCTTTATTTCGCCTGGTTGCGCGAACGCATCGGCCAGCCGCGCGAACGCATCGAGACCGACGCCGCCACCGTGCGCGACCTGATCGCGGACCTTTCCGCCCGCGACGACTGGCACGCGGCGGCCTTTGCCGACCTTGCCGCCGTGCGCTGCGCCCTGGACCAGCAGTTGGCCGATCTGGACGCGCCGCTGGAAGGCGTGCGAGAGGTCGCCTTCTTCCCGCCCATGACCGGCGGCTGATCCATGTCGGCCCGTGTCCAGACCCCGCCCTTCGACCTTGCCGCGGAACTCGCGGGCTTCGGCGCGGGCGCGGGGGCCATCGCCACCTTCACCGGCGTGGTGCGCGACGACACCGGCGCCATGGCCGCGCTGGAAATCGAGCATTACCCCGGCATGACCGAACGCGCGCTGTCGGATTACGGCGCGCAGGCCGCCGAACGCTTCAACCTCACCGACTGGCGCATCGTCCACCGCCACGGGCGGCTGGCGGTGGGGGAACCCATCATGATGGTCGCCACCGCCGCCCGCCACCGCCACGCGGCCTTCCAGGCCGCCGATTACCTGATGGACTGGCTGAAATCCCGCGCCCCCTTCTGGAAGCGCGAAATCGGCCATGACGGCGCCGCCCGATGGGTCGATGCCAAGGCCAGCGACGAAGACGCCCTGTCGCGATGGTAGCTTCTTCGTTGCCCAAATACCCATGCCTGACCGCCACCGGATGATCCGCCCTGACCTGCGCGCCTGGCTTGCCCGCCGGTCCGAGGCCCTGGTCGCCGCCGCCATCCTGCTGTCCGGCCTGTGGCTGGCCCTGCGCGGCGGCTGGTTCTTTGCGGCCATCGGCGCGCTTGTCCTGCTGGTCGGCCTGTCGCTGCTGCTGGGCGCGATCCGCCGCCTGCCCTTCCGCCGCCAGATCGCCGCCCCCGGCGTGGTCGAGCTGGACGAGGGCGCCATCCGCTATTACGGCGCATCCGTTCTGGGCGGAGAGATCGCCCTGCGCGACCTGGTGGAAATCCGCCTGCTGCGGCTGAAGGGCCGGGGCCACTGGCGGCTGCGCAGCACCAATGGCGAGGCGCTGCTGGTGCCCGTCGATGCCGCCGGGGCGGATGCGCTGGCCGATGCCTTCACCGCGCTCCCGGGCCTCGACATGGGCACCGTGTCCGCCGCCCTGGCCCATGTCGCCGACCAGCCGGACGCCGTGCGCACCCTTTGGCGGAGGCCCCCTTGAGGCGGGTTGACTTGGCCCCCGCCGCGCGTCACCTGTGACGCGCGAACCCAGAAAGGCCCCGCCTCATGTCGATACCACAACAGGGCGGAGGCCCGATCGAAAGCCGCGACCAGCTGGCCGCCTATATCGCCAGCGGCGAAAAGCCGCGCGAGGTTTGGCGCATCGGGACCGAGCACGAGAAGTTCGGATACGACAAGGCGGGCCTGATGCCGCTGCCCTATAACGGCCCTTGTTCCATTCTGGCGATGCTGACGGGGTTGCAGGAACGCTTTGGCTGGAACCCGGTCCTGGAACAGGACAAGCTGATCGGGCTTGAACGCAACGGCGCCAATATCAGCCTGGAACCGGGCGGGCAGCTGGAACTGTCGGGCGCGCCCCTGGAAACCATCCACCAGACCTGCGACGAGGTGAACGGCCACCTGGCCGAGGTGAAGGAGATCGCCGACCGCATCGGCGCGGGCTTCATCGGCCTGGGCGCGGCCCCGATCTGGGGCCAGGACGACATGCCGATGATGCCCAAGGGGCGTTACCGGCTGATGACCGACTACATGGACCGCGTGGGCACGCTGGGCAAGCAGATGATGTATCGCACCTGCACTGTGCAGGTGAACCTGGACTTCGGGTCGGAAGCCGACATGGTCCAGAAGATGCGCGTGGCCCTGTCGCTGCAACCCGTCGCCAACGCGCTGTTCGCCAATTCGCCCTTCCTGGACGGCAAGCCCAACGGCTGGAAAAGCTGGCGCGCCCATATCTGGCAGAACCTGGACGCCGCGCGCACCGGGATGCTGCCATTCGTCTTCCAGGACGGGTTCGGATATGAGGCTTGGGTCGATTACGTCCTGAACGTGCCGATGTATTTTGTCTATCGCGACGGAAAATACATCGACGCCCTGGGGCAAAGCTTCCGCGACTTCCTGGAGGGCCGCCTTCCCGCCCTGCCGGGCGAGGTGCCCACGCTGTCCGACTGGGCCGACCACATGACCACGGTTTTCCCCGAGGCCCGCGTGAAGAAATACATCGAGATGCGCGGCGCCGATGGCGGCCCCTGGCGCAGGCTTTGCGCGCTGCCCGCGCTGTGGGTGGGGCTGATCTATGACCAGTCGTCGCTGGATGCCGCCTGGGATCTGGTCAAGGACTGGGACCACGAGACCCGCGAATCCTGGCGGCGAGAGGCCGGGATCCACGCGCTCGACGCGCAGGTGAACGGGGTTCGGATGCGGGATCTCGCGCGCCAGGTGGTCGGGATCGCGGAAGCGGGGCTGAAGAACCGCGCCCGCGCGGGCGCGGGCGGCATGGTCCCGGACGAGACGCATTTCCTGAACGCCATCAAGGAAAGCCTCGACAGCGGCAAGGTCATGGCCGACGAATTGCTGGACAAATACCACGGCGAATGGGGGGGCGACCTGACCCCCATCTACCGCGAATATTCCTATTGACGCCTAGAACCGCCAGGTCAGGCCCAGCAGCGGGCCTGCCATGGTTGCGTCCACCCGCGTGCCGCCGCTGCGGTAATCCACGTCCAGCCGCCGGTAGCCCGCCGAGACATAGGCCCGGTCGGTCATCTGGTAATTCACGGTGGCAACCACCTGCGTGGTGCTGTCCGACCCCATGCCGGTGATGCCGTGGTCGATATAGGCGATGGCCGACCAGCGGGGGGTAAGCTGGTAATTCGCCCGCAAGGCGATGATCGGATCGACGAAATCCTTGTCCCCGGACCGGCTGACAAGCCCGCCCGCGACGGACACCTCGGCCTTGATCTTCCAGGCCCGCACGCCGCCCAGCACGTCCAGCGCCAGCCCGTCGTTGTCGATGGCCCGCCAGCCTGCGGCCAGGGTCAGGGACCGCTGGGTCAGTTCCCCCTCGGCCGGAAGGCCCGGCGGGATCAGCCCGGACTTGGAACTGGCCGAATAGCTGAGATCGCCCAGAACGACAAAGCGGTCCTTGCGGGCATAGCCCGACAGGAAGAAGGCCGCGTCCAGATCCTCCAGCACCTCGGAAAAGCTCTTGTCGAAGGACAGCGTGGGCGCGCCGGTGAAGGGCGTGACATCGCCCCCCAGGCCCGAGGCCCAGACATAGGGCGTGACCTGGACGTTCCAGTCCTGCGCCAGGGCAGGCGAGGCGGCCAGCAGGGCGGCGGCAAGGGCGGCGAATTTCATCATATCGAATCCTCGGAAAGCTCGTTCTTGAACAGGCGGCCGTTCTTCATGATCAGCCGCAGGTTGCCGGTATTGCCCAGCCAGTCGAGGCTCTGCTCGGGATCGCCGTCAATGACCAGCAGGTCGGCCAGCGCGCCTTCCGCGATCACCCCCAGCCTGCCGTCATAGGGCGCTCGCGCGCCCGACAGCGCCAGCAGCCGACCCGCCGCGCCCGTCGCCCGGTGCAGCGCGGCCAGGGGCGACATGAAGCGCGCCAGCTTGGCCAGTTGCCGCCCCTGGCTTTCGCCGCCGCTGTAAAGGATGTCGGTGCCGAAGGCCCAGTTGACCCGGTGCTTGTCGGCCCATTCGAAGGCGTTCGCCGTCCCCTCGGCCACGGCGCGCTGCGCGGCCACGGCCTTGGGGTCGGTGTAGCGGTTCGCGTCCTCATCGGCCAGAAAGGGCTGGATCGACCACCAGGTGTCGCTGTCGGCCATCAGCCGCACGGTATCCTCGTCCGCCAGTTGGCCGTGTTCGATGGATTTCACCCCGGCCGCGATGCAGCGGCGGATGCCGGGCGCGGTATAGACATGGGCGCAGACATAGGTGCCCCAATCGGTCGCCGCATCCACCGCCGCGCGCATTTCCTCTTCTGTGAACTGCAGCGATTCCAGCGGGTCGTATTGCGACGCGACGCCCCCGCCCGCCGTGATCTTGATCTGGCTGGCGCCCTTCATCAACTGTTCTCGCGTGCGGCGCAGAACCTCGGGGACGCCATCGGCCAGGGCCGACATGCCCTGCCGGGTCGCATAGTCCGCCGGATCGCCGGGCATCATCGGCAGGCTGTTCTGGAACCGGAAATCCCCGTGCCCCGAGGTTTGCGAGATGATCGCCCCCGCCGGAAAGATCCGCGGTCCCGTGACCACGCCCCGGTCCACCGCCGCCTTCAACCCGAAGGCCGGGCCGCCCACGTCACGCACGGTGGTGAAGCCGCGCATCAGCGTGGCCCCGGCCTCTTGCCCCGCCATCAGATGCAGGAAACCGATGTCCTGGGTCATGGCGGCGATCTGGCTGACGGACGCCAGGGTGGTGTGCCAATGCGTGTCGATCAGGCCGGGAATGACCGCGCACCCGCCGCAGTCGATCACCTGCGCATCCTCGGGGCCTTGGCCGGGGGCGGGCAGCGCGGTGATGCGGCCATTGTCGATCAGAATGCCGACACCCTCGCGCAGGGACAGGGCTTCGCCGTCGAACAGCCGCAGGTTGGTCAGAAGGATCGGCCGCGCCGGGGTTTGGGCCTGCACCTCGCGCGGGGCAAGGCCGAAGCCCGCGAACATGCCCACCACGGCGGCCATCCCGCCGATCATCTGGCGGCGGGAAATGTCGGCCTCGATCCGGCGCATGATCGTCAGGGTCAGCGGGCTGCCGCAATGGCAGAAGTGAATCTTGCCGGAAACCGGATCGGGGTGGAAACAGGCCTGACACATCGCGAATCACCAAAAACCGGGGAAGCCGGCTGTGCCGAGGCTTGTAGCATGGTGCCCGCGCGTCCCGGAACGCGTTTTCTTTCCGCAAGGTCAACAAACCGCGCCTGGCACCGGCGCACGACAATATGACCGTCCTTCCCCTTGCACGGACCCCGGGCCGGTGGCAGGGCAGGGGCAAACCGGAAAGGGGCAGGCGATGAAGACGGATGCGATGGTGTGGGTGCAGCGGATCGTGGGCGCGGTCTTTGCGGTGGGCGTCGTGGCCCTGATCGGCGCGATCGTCACCCAGGTCGGCCAGGCCGAGGGGCTGCCGCCCCTGCCGATCTTCGTGGGCCTGCTGGGGATCGTGGCGCTGATCCTGCTGTCGGGCGCCTGCCTGGCGCTGGTCTCCCTGGCGATCTCGGCCCGGCGCGGGGCCGAGGCGCTGCGCCGCATTGCGGGGCAGGGCGTGGCCGCGCCCGCCGCAACCCCGGCCCGCGTCTTCAGCCAGACCCCCTTGCGCGAGGTCGTGGCCGAACCGCAGCCCGAGCCCGCCCCGACCCGTCCCGCACGCCCCGCAGGCCGGATCCTCGTGGCCGAGCGTTAACCCTTTTTCCCGATCCGGGGCTCGGTTCCGTCCAGCAGGCGGGCGATGTTCGGGCGGTGGCGCAGGAAGATCAGCACCGCCATGAACAGGCTGACCGCGATCAGGTCCGTGCGGCCCAAGCCCCAGGCAAAGACCGGCGACAGCGCGGCGGCCAGCAGCGCCGACAGGCTGCTGATGCGGCTGACCAGCGCCGTCAGCAGCCAGACCCCGCAGGCGATCAGGCCCAGCGGCCAGTGCAGCGCGATCAGCGTGCCCAGAAAGGTCGCGACCCCCTTGCCGCCCTTGAAGCCCAGCCAGACCGGGAAGCAATGCCCCAGGAAGGCCGCGCCCCCTGCCAGCACCGCCGCCGTGTCGCCACTGAGGTGCCGCGCGGCCAGCACGGCGATGGCGCCCTTGCCGGAATCCAGCAGCAGCGTCGCCAGCGCGGCACCCTTGTTCCCGGTGCGCAGCACATTGGTCGCGCCGATATTGCCCGACCCGATGGTGCGCAGGTCGCCCAGGTCAAGCGCACGGGCAATGACCAGGCCAAAGGGGATGGAGCCCAGCAGATAGCCGAAGACGGTCCACAGGATCATGGCTTGCCCCCGAAGACGCGGCGGCCCGCGACCCAGGTGCCCAGGACACGGCCCTCCATCCGCGCGCCGTCGAAGGGGGTGTTCTTCGACTTGGACAGCAGGGTAAAGCGGTCCAGCACGAAGGGCGCGTCGGGGTCGAACAGCACCAGGTCGGCAGGCGCGCCCACGGACAGCCGCCCGCCAGGCAGGCCCAGCCGTTTCGCCGGGTTCAGCGACATCGCCCGCCACAGTTGCGGCAGGCTCAGGCCCCCCTGGTGATACAGCCGCATCGCCGCAGGCAGCAGCGTTTGCAACCCGACCGCGCCGGGGGCGGCGGCCTCGAAGGGCAGGCGCTTCGATTCCTCGTCCTGCGGCGTGTGGAAGCTGGCGATCACGTCGATCAGTCCGTCCGCCACCGCCTGGACCATCGCCAGCCGGTCGTCTTCCGACCGCAAGGGGGGCGTGAAGCGGAAAAAGGTCCGGTAATCGCCCACGTCATATTCGTTCAACGTCAGGTGGTGGATCGAGATCCCCGCCGTCACGTCCAGCCCCGCGTCCCGCGCGCGGCGCAGGGCGGGCAGGGCGCGTGCCGTGGTGATCTGGTCCGCGTGCCAGCGGCAGCCGGTCATGGCCACCAGGGCCAGGTCGCGGTCCAGCCCGATCACCTCGGCCATGGGCGACACCGCCGGGATGCCATAGATCGAGGCGAACTTGCCGCTGGTGGCCGCAGCCCCCCTCGACAGGCCCGCATCCTGCGGATGGCCCACGATCAACGCGCCCAGGCCGCGCGCATAGGTCATGCAGCGCGACAAAAGCCGCGTATCCGTCACCTGCCGTACGCCATCGGTAAAGGCCACCGCGCCCGCGTCGGTCAGAAAGCCGATCTCGACCATCTCGCGCCCTTCGCGGGCCTTGGTCAGCGCCGCCATGTGGCGGATGTTCACGGGCGCATCAGCGGCGCGGCGGGTTACGAATTCCAGCGATTCCGGCGTGTCGATGGGCGGCAGGGTGTCGGGACGCGCCACGATGGTGGTCACGCCCCCGGCGGCGGCGGCAAGGCCCGCGCTGCGGAAGGATTCCTTGTGCCGCTCGCCCGGCTCGCCGATCTTGACGCCCCAGTCGATGATCCCGGGCGCGAGCGCGCGGCCGTTGCAGTCGATGACGGTGGCGCCCTCGGGGGCGTCGATGTCGATGCCTTGGATCACGCCGTCGCGGACCAGCAGGCTGCCGGGGGCGTCGGTTTGCGCCTCGGGGTCGATCAGGCGGGCGTTGGTGAACAGGGTCGCGGTCATTGTGCCTCAGGGGATGCAGGATCTTCCACGGTCTTGCCAGGGCGGTCCAGCGACATGACCAGAGGTCGGAATACCTGGTGGAGCAATTGGGCATTTTCCACGATCCAGCGGTGTTGGCGTTCCCAATCCGCCTCGTCGAAGGGATCGATGTCCAACAAAGGGAGAGCAATCCTTGCGTCTTTCTTGTCGGGCATAGGCTGCCAAACAAGCGATTTTCCCAGCTTTGCCTCAATTTCGGTTTGGCGTGCCGCCAGTTGGGCGAAATCGGACTTCGCATGAAGCCCCGAGAGATAAACCTCGATCCGAACAAGCTTCTCTGGGCGACTCATGGCGAAGTTGAAATGCACACCGGTCTTGCCTATGCCATGTGACACCCAAGAACTGGCCTGTGGCGAGACGGGCCGTATGGTGCCATTGGCCTTGCCGATCAGATCCTCGACCGCTTTCCAATAGCGCCACTGGGTTTGCCGGGTTTCACTAAACTCGCCATCGGTAATGGCCTTCTGGGCTGTGGCGACCTGTCTGGCCCAGTCATTCGGCTGACTGATGACGTTGAACTTGGGAGCGATAGGACTTTGACCAATCCGCCACAGTTCAACTTCAAGCGCGAAGATGCGCACATTCTCGGATGTTATCTCGTTCAGCCAGTCACATGCGGCGCGGTGTTCGTCAGCAAAGCGCGCAGCAATCCAGACGATTGTGACCGCGTGCAGACCTGCCGCATAGGTGATGAGTTGGCCCAGATGGCTGTGATCGGTGCGCTCCAACTGGTTCTCGATCAGAACCCAGCTGTCGTCGGCGGTGTTCTTGCACAGAATATCAGCCCGGAAGGGGCCGACGGCTCGCTCCTGCGCTTCAAATTCGAGATCAAGACCCAGGGTGTCAGCCAAGAGCGCAAGGTTTTCTTCGCGTGCAAGCCATGGGGTGAAATGCTGCGCTTCGGTCATCCAACCTTGGCGCAAGTCAACGCGCTCTAATCTTCCAAAATCACTCACACCATCACCCCCGCCGCTGCCCGTCCCCGTTCCGCCCGCAGGTTCCGCGCCAGCAGGTCAAGTGCTGCCATGCGCACGGCCACGCCCATCTCCACCTGGTCCTGGATCACGCTGCGGTTGATGTCGTCGGCGATGGTGCCGTCGATTTCCACGCCCCGGTTCATGGGCCCCGGATGCATGACGATGGCATCGGGGGCCGCGCAGGCCAGCTTTTCGGCGTCCAGGCCGAAGCGGTGGAAGTATTCGCGTTCCGACGGGATGAAGCCGCCGTCCATGCGTTCCTTCTGAAGCCGCAGCATCATCACCACGTCGGCACCCTTCAGCCCCTCGCGCATGTTTTCGAACAGTTCCACGCCCATCTCGCCCGCGCCCGCCGGCATCAGGGTCGAAGGCCCGATCAGGCGCAGGCGGTTTTCCATCTTGCCCAGCAGCAGCAGGTTCGAGCGGGCCACCCGGCTGTTGGCGATGTCGCCGCAGATAGCGATGGTCAGGCGGTGCAGCCGGCCCTTGGCGCGGCGGATCGTCAGCGCGTCCAGCAGCGCCTGCGTGGGGTGTTCGTGCCGCCCGTCGCCCGCGTTGATGACGGCGCAGTTCACCTTTTCGGCCAGCAGGTTGACCGCGCCGCTGTTCGGATGGCGCACCACCAGCAGGTCGGGCTGCATCGCGTTCAGCGTCAGCGCCGTGTCGATCAGCGTCTCGCCCTTCTTCACCGACGAATGGGCCACGGCCATGTTCATCACGTCCGCCCCAAGCCGCTTGCCCGCCAGTTCGAAGCTGGCCTGGGTGCGGGTCGAGTTCTCGAAGAACATGTTGATCTGGGTCATCCCCGCCAGCGCGTCGGCGTGCTTGACCGTGCGGCGGTTCAGGGCGACGTAATCCTCGGCCAGATCCAGAAGGGTGACGATCTCGGGCGGGGACAGGTGGTCGATGCCAAGCAGGTGACGGGCGCGGAAGGTCATGAACGGGCCTCGTGGTCGGGTCGGCCGCTTCTATCGCAGATGGTCCGCCATGCGGCAAGCGGGTCAGCCGAGGCTTGGCTTGCGGGCGGGCAGCTCGGCCATGATCCTTTGCCGGTCTTCAGGCGTCAGCGTGCCCCAGGCGGCGATCTCGTCCAGGGTCCGCCAGCAGCCGGTGCAAAGCCCGGATGCGGGGTCGATCACGCAGATCTTGACGCAGGGGCTTAGGGTCATCCGTGCAGATACCGCAGCCGGTCCAGCGCGCCTTGCAGGATGTATCCCGCCGCCACCTGGTCGATCACCTCGGCCCGGCGCTTGCGGGACGTGTCGGCCTCCAGCAGGGCGCGTTCGGCGGCCACGGTGGACAGGCGTTCGTCCCAGAAGCCGATGGAAAGATCCGTCAGCCGTTCCAGGTTGCGGGCGAAGGCGCGGGTGGATTGGGCGCGCGGGCCCTCGCTGCCGTCCATGTTGCGCGGCAGGCCCAGGACCAGGCCGACCAGCCTGCGATCCTTGGCGATCGCCAGCAGTTCGGCGGCGTCCAACGTGAACTTCTGCCGCCGGATCACGGTGAGGGGGGATGCCACCTGCCGCAGCCCGTCGCTGACCGCGACCCCGATGGTCTTGGTGCCCAGGTCCAGCCCGGCAAGGGCCCCCACCGGGGGCAGGCTGGCCGCGAAATCGGTGATGTCGGCGTGGATCATTCCGCCAGCCCCGCCTGGTCGGCGGCCTGGCGCACGATCTCCAGCGCCTCGGGCTGGCTGGCAAAGCGGGTCTGCGCCTCGGTCAAGATGTCGCGCGCGTGGTCCGTGTTGCCGATCACCACCAGGGACGAAATCAGCCGCGCCCATTCCTCGGGCGTGCCGCCCTGGTCGGCCAGCCGGGCTTCCAGTTGCGACACCATGCCCGCGATCATTTCCTGCCGCTGCTCGGGCGTCATGTCCTGGGCCGCGGCCACCGCATCGGCATCGGGACCGGGCATCGGCGGAGTGTAATCGGGCTGGCCCGCCAGCCAGGCCAGATCCGCGATGGCGGTGCGGATGGGGGCGATCCAGGGGGCGTCTTCGGGGCCTTCCTCCAGCAGGCGGCGCCAGATCGGAAAGGCGCGGTCGGGGCGGTCGTTCTGCAATTGCAGCATCCCCAGCAGATAGCGGGCCTGCGGATGGGCGGGATCCTTGGTCAGGGCGCGGGCCAGGACCGCCTCGGCCTCGGGGGTGATCAACCCGCCCGCCGCCTCGATCATCAGGGCCGCGAGGCGGACCAGATCGCCTGCGCTCGCCTCCTCGCCCTGCAACGCGACCAGGCGGGCTTGCGCATCCCGGGCGGCGGCAAGATTGCCCAGGCGGATCTCGTTCGTGGCCAGCAAGGCCAGGCCCTGCGGGTCGTCGGGGTTCTTCGCCACCGCCTCGCGCAGTTGCGCGATCAGGGCGGCGAAATCGGCCGGCACATCGGGCACCACGGGGGCGGGGGCCCGGGCCTCGGCCTCGGCCTGGCTGGGGCGGTTCTCGTAAACCCGCTGGGCATCGGCGATGCGCCGGGCGATGGGCAGGTCGTCGCGCCCGGGCTGGCCTTCGCGCAGATACAGCGCCGCCGCCCCCGCGAACAGCAGCGCCAGCAGCGCCAGCGCCAGCAGCCCGCGCCCGCCCGTGCCGCCCGTTTCCGCCTGCGCCAGGCGGCGGTCGGCGTCCAGCACCTTGCGCCCGATCTCGGTGCGCAGGCGAAGGGCTTCCTCGGGGGCGATCACGCCGCGTTCCAGGTCGCGCTCGACCTCGCGCAACTGGTCTCGATAAACGCGCAGGTCGAAGGCCGCCGTCGGTTCGGCAGCCATGCGCCCGCCCCGCAGCAGGGGCGCGATGATGGCAAGGCCGACAACGATCGTGGTGGCGGCGCAGATGATCCAGAACATTCCAGCCCTCCGGTTGATCCCGCTTCTAAGGGCATTTGACCGGCGCGGAAAGCGTCAGGCTGTCGCATTTTGCCGTGATCGCGCCGCAAGCCGTCTTGAGCCCGCCGCGCCGTCCCGCCATTCTGCGGCCCGAGTCCACCGGGGGTTCCTGATGCCGTCACGCCGTTATTCCGTCTTTGCCATCGCGCGCGAGGCGCTGCGCCAGCATGGGGGCTGGACCCGCGCCTGGACCAGCCCGGAACCCCGCGACCGTTATCAGGTGGTGATCGTCGGCGCGGGCGGGCACGGGCTGGCGACGGCCTATTACCTGGGCCGGAACTTCGGCATCACCGATGTCGCGGTGATCGAGAAAGGCTGGCTGGGCGGCGGCAACACGGGGCGCAACACCACCATCATCCGGTCGAACTACCTCCAGGATCCCTCGGCGGCGATCTATGACAAGGCGCTGAAGCTGTATGAAACCCTGTCGCAGGATCTGAACTACAACGTGATGTTCAGCCCGCGCGGGTTGATCATGCTGGCCCAGACCGAACACGAGGTCCGGGGCTACAAGCGCACCGTCCACGCCAACACCCTGCAGGGCGTGGCGACCGAATGGATCGAGCCTGCGCGCCTCAAGGAACTGGTGCCGATCATCAACATCGACGGTCCGCGCTATCCGGTGCTGGGCGGGCTTTACCAGGCGCGCGGCGGCACGGCGCGGCACGACGCGGTGGCCTGGGGCTATGCGCGGGCGTGCAGCGACATGGGAATGCACATCATCCAGAACTGCGAGGTCACGGGGATCGAGACCGAGGGCGGCCAGGTCCGCGCCGTCAACACTGCCAAGGGCCGCATCGGCTGCGACAAGCTGGCCCTGGTCGTGGCCGGCCATTCCAGCCAGCTGGCGGACATGGCGGGCTTCCGCCTGCCCATCGAAAGCGTGCCCCTGCAGGCGATGGTCAGCGAACCGATCAAGCCCTGCATGGACGTGGTCGTGATGGCCAACACCGTCCACGGCTACATGAGCCAGTCCGACAAGGGCGAGATGGTGATCGGCGGCGGCACCGACAGCTACAACGCCTTCACGCAGCGCGGATCCTGGCACCATATCGAGGAAACCGTCCGCGCCCTGGTCGAGACCTTTCCGATGATCTCGCGCCTGAAGATGCTGCGGCAATGGGGCGGGATCGTGGACATGACGGGCGACCGCTCGCCCATCCTGTCCACCACGCCGGTGGGCGGTATCTTCGTCAATTGCGGCTGGGGCACCGGCGGCTTCAAGGCGATCCCCGGATCCGGCTGGGCCATGGCGGAACTGGTGGCGCAGGGCCGGCCCGGGCCGCTGGCCGCCGCCTTCGGCATGAACCGTTTCCGCGAGGGGCGCTTCATCGACGAATCCGTGGCGGCGGGTGTGGCACATTAGTCATGGTTGAATGCGCGCGGGATTTTCGGGGAACCCAAGGGGCGCCGGTCTCATTGTCCGGGTACCTCAGGGTGAATGGAAAGGGACGAGAATGGCCGAACCCAACAGCAATCGCATGTATATCATCATCGGGGCCATCGTCGTTGTGGTGGCGCTGCTGTTCTTCTTCATGTCGGGCAGCGACGACGCGGCAACCGACGCCACCGCGACCGGCGACGCGGCCACGACCGCCCCGGCCACCACAGCCGCCGACCCGGCTGTCGATGACGCCATCGAGGTCGAGCCTGCCGCGCCCGGAACCACGCCCGGAACCACGACGGGCACCACGACGGGCACCCCGGCCCCGGCCAACTGACCCGCGCCGCGCCGGCACGGGCTGGCGGGCTTCTTCTTCATCGAAATATCCGCGGGGGTCCGGGGGCAGCCAGCCCCCGGCCTTCGCCACCAAGCCACCCGCAGCCTTGCTCGGGTGGTTTTCGCCGTTCATCCCCCACCTGCCGAGCGCATCATGCTGATCCTGTTCTGCCCCTATTGCGGCGTCAAAGCCGAGGAAACCGAACTTGCCCCCGGAGGCGAGGCGCATCTGAAGCGCATCGGCCCCGACGGCACGGCCGAGGAATTCGAGGCCTATCTGTTCGCGCGCAAGAACCTCAAGGGCGTGCATTTCGAACGCTGGCGCCACGCCTATGGCTGCGGCAAGTGGTTCCTGGCCGCCCGCGACACCCACACCATGCAGGTCTATGGCACCTACAAGGCGCAGACCGCGCACGCGACCGATGACATCGTCGCCAACGCCCGCCAGGCCCGCCCCGAATGGGTGCCCGACTGGCCCCAGGCATCCGAGGCGGTGGCCGGATGAGCCGCACGCCCCCCTTCCGCCTGCCGCGCGGCGGCCGCCTGATCGACCGCGCCTTCCAGCTTGCCTTCCGCTTCGACGGCCGCCACCTGCGCGGCGTGCAGGGCGACACGCTGGCCTCTGCCCTGCTGGCCAACGGCCAGATGCTGATGGGCCGGTCCTTCAAGTATCACCGCCCGCGCGGTCCTCTCGCCTCGGGCGCCGAGGAACCCAACGCCCTTTTCGGCCTGGGCCAGGGCGGCCGGTTCGAGCCGAACCAGCGCGCCAGCACCACCGCGCTTGTAGCGGGCATGGTGCTGCGCAGCCAGAACTGCTGGCCCTCGCTGGACGCGGACGTGGGCGCGATCAACACCTGGCTGTCGCCGCTGCTGCCGGCGGGCTTCTATTACAAGACCTTCATCCACCCGCGCCCCTTCTGGAAGCACCTGTTCGAGCCGATCATCCGCCGCAGCGCGGGCCTTGGCCGCGCGCCCACCGATCCCGATCCCGACCGCTATGAACAGGCTTACGGCTTTGCGGATGTGGTGGTCGTGGGCGGCGGCATCGCCGGGCTGACGGCGGCGCGCGACGCCGCCGATCGGGGCGGGCGCGTGATCGTGCTGGAACAGAACCCCCACTGGGGCGGGCGCACGCCCACCGACCACGACGGCGGCCAAGCCGCCATCGACGCGCTGCTGGCCGACCTGCGCGCGCGCGCCAACGTGACCCTGCGCCGCAACTGCATGGCGACGGGGCTTTACGACCACGGCTATCTGCTGGCGCGCGAATCCCTGGCCGATCACGACCCGAACCAGGGCATCCCCCGCCAGCGGCTGTGGCGGATCCGCGCGGGCCATGTGATCACGGCCACCGGCGCGCTGGAACGCCCGCTATCCTTCGCCTGCAACGACGTGCCGGGGGTCATGCTGGCCTCCGCCGTGCGCGATTTCATCACCGATTACGGCGTGGCGCCGGGCAGGCGGATCGCGGTCGTCACCAACAACGACGACGCCTATCGCACCGCGCTGACCGCCCAAGGCGCGGGGCTGGAGGTCGTGGCCGTGATCGACGCCCGCCCGCAGGCAACCGGCGACCTGCCGCAGGCGGTGCGCGCGGCGGGCATCCCGGTCCTGACCGGCACCGCCATCGCCAAGGTCAAGGGCGGCACCCATGTCGAGGGCGTGGCGCTCTGCGACCAGGCGGGCACGGGCCGCGTCACCGGCACGCTCGATTGCGACGTGGTGGCCATGTCGGGCGGCTGGTCTCCGGTGGTCCACCTGTACAGCCATTGCGGGGGCAGGATCACCTGGGACGAAGCGCAGGCGATGTTCCGCCCCGACCCCGCGCGCCCGCCGCTGGGCGCGGACGGCAAGCCCATGGTCACGCCTCTCGGTGCCGCCAATGGCGACCTGCGCTGCGCGGGCGGCCTGGAACGGACCGAGGCGCCCACGGTGCCCGTCTGGGTCATGCCGTCCGGGGCGCCCTACAGGCTGCGCGCCAAGATGTGGCTGGATTTCCAGAACGACGTGAAGGTCAGCGACGTCGAATTGGCCGCGCGCGAGGGCTATGCCTCCGTGGAACATGCCAAGCGATACACCACGCTGGGCATGGCGACCGACCAGGGCAAGACCAGCAACATCAACGGCTTGGCTGTGCTGTCGAACGCGCTGGACCAGCCGCTGGAAGCCACCGGCACCACCACCTTCCGCCCGCCCTACACGCCCTTGACCCTGGGCACCATCGCGGCCGAGGCGCGGGGCGAGGCCTTCCAGCCCCTGCGCAAGACGCCGATCCACGACTGGCACGCCAGCCACGGCGCATCGTTCGAGCCCGTGGGCCACTGGCGCCGCCCCTACAGCTATCCCCGCTCGGGCGAGGACCGTCACGCGGCGGTCAACCGCGAGATCCTGGCGGTGCGCCATGGCGTGGGCACGCTGGACGCCTCGACCCTGGGCAAGATCGTTGTCAAGGGAGCGGATGCCGGGCGGTTCCTGGACATGATGTACACCAACATGATGTCCACGCTGCCGGTCGGCAAATGCCGCTATGGCCTGATGTGCAACGAAAACGGCTTCCTGATGGATGACGGGGTCGTGGCGCGGCTGTCGGGCGACACCTGGCTGTGCCACACCACCACCGGCGGGGCGGACCGCATCCATGCCCACATGGAGGACTGGCTGCAATGCGAATGGTGGGACTGGCAGGTCTGGACCGCCAGCCTGACCGAACAATATGCCCAGATCGCCGTGGCCGGACCCAAGGCGCGCGAATTGCTGCAACGCCTGCCCGGCACCATCGACCTGAACCAGGAGACCTTGCCCTTCATGCAGTGGGCGACGGGCGAACTGGCTGGCATCCCCGCGCGCATTTATCGCATCAGCTTCTCGGGCGAACTCAGCTATGAGATCGCCGTCCCCGCCAACCGGGGGCTGGAACTGTGGGAAACGCTGCACGACACGGGCCGCGACCTGGGCATCACCCCCTACGGGACCGAGGCCATGCACGTCATGCGCGCCGAAAAGGGCTTCATCATGATCGGGGACGAAACCGACGGCACGGTGATCCCGCAGGATCTGGGGCTGCATTGGGCCATCTCGAAGAAGAAGCCCGACTATATCGGCAAACGCGCGCAGGCCCGCAGCTTCATGAAGGACGGCAGCCGCTGGCAACTGGTGGGGCTGGAAAGCCTGGATGGCCGCGTGCTGCCCGACGGCGCTTATGCGGTCGAACCGGGGGTGAATGCCAACGGCCAGCGCCGGACGCAGGGCCGCGTCACCTCCTCCTATCACTCGCCCACGCTGAACCGGCCGATCGCCATGGGGCTGGTGCGCCACGGCCCGGCGCGGATGGGGCAGGTGCTGGACTTTCCCCTGCCCGGAGGCGGGATGATGCAGGCGCGGATCGTCGATCCGGTCTTCTACGACAAGGAAGGAACCCGTCTGAATGGCTGAGGCGCTTGCAACCATCACCCGCATCACCGGCCTGGGCATGATCGCGATCCGCGCCGACCTGGACCGCGCGGGCGACGCCATCGCCGAGGCATCGGGCCTCGCCATTCCCGCCATGACCCGCATCGTGACGGACGGCAGCCGCAGCTTGGGCTGGATGTCCCCGGACGAGCTGCTGCTGGTCCTGCCGGTTGCGGAACGCGCCGACGCCCTGACCACGCTGACCGATGCGCTGGCGGGCGAACATGCCCTGGTCGTGGACGTCTCGGACGCCCGCGCGGTCTTTGACGTGACTGGCCCCCATGCAGGCGACGTGATCGCCAAGCTGATGCCCGTCGATCTGGACGCGCTGCCCCCTGATGGCTTGCGCCGAAGCCGCGCGGCCCAGACGGCGGCGGCCTTGTGGCGCATCCCCGGCGGCTTCCGGCTGATCGGCTTCCGTTCGACCGCGGACTACCTGCGTCTGATCCTGGAAAACGCGGCCATTCCCGGAAGCCAGTTGGCGCCGCGCTGATCTTTGCATTGGACCACAAATATCCCATGGGCTTCGAAGCGCCCGGAAAAAGGTCCATTGGACCTTTTTCAGCGAAGAAGGGGCCGGCAGGCCCCAGGGGGGTGTGAAACCCCCGGCCTTTGCCCCGGCAGGAACCCGCCCCGGACCCCTTGCGTTTGCCCCGCGAATGCGGGACCGTGCGCCCGACCAAGGCTCAACCCCTTCTGAAAGGACAGAAAATGGCTTTCACGCTTCCCGATCTTCCCTATGCGCATGACGCACTGGCCGAAGGCGGCATGTCCAGGGAAACGCTGGAATACCACCACGACAAGCACCACAAGGCCTATGTGGACAAGCTGAACGAGCTTGTCGCGGGTACCGAATGGGACGGCAAGCCGCTGGAGGAGATCGTCAAGGGCACCTACCAGAAGGGCGCGGTCGCCCAGAACGGCATCTTCAACAACGCCAGTCAGCACTGGAACCACGCCCAGTTCTGGGAAATGATGACGCCGAAGCCCGGCGCCATGCCGTCGGAACTGGAAAAGGCGATCACCGAATCCTTCGGCTCGGTCGAGGACTTCAAGAAGAAGTTCACCGAAGGCGGCGTGGGCCAGTTCGGCTCGGGTTGGGTCTGGCTGGTCAAGAACGCCCAGGGCGGGCTGGAGGTCACCAAGACCGAGAACGGCGTGAACCCGCTCTGCCACGGGCAGACCGCGCTTCTGGGCTGCGACGTGTGGGAACACAGCTATTACATCGACTTCCGCAACGCGCGTCCGAAATACCTGGAAAACTTCCTCAACAACCTGGTGAACTGGGAAAACGTCGCCTCGCGCATGTGATTTCCGCAACATCGCCATGGGGGCCCGGCCGCAGCGCCGGGCCTTTGCACATCCTTGGCATCGGCATTGGCTTTCCCCGCCGCGCCGGTATAAGACAGGGCGCAAGAAAATCTGCGGAAGGCGGGCATGGCCAATCAGAACGACAACTTCATCGACGAGGTCTTCGACGACCTGCGCCGCGAACGCCTGTTCCGGCTGTTCCGCCGGTGGGGATGGGTCGCGGGCCTTGTGATCCTGGGCATCGTCGGGGGCGTGATCTGGCGCGAATACAGCCAGTCGCGGGCCGATGCGCAGGCGCGGGCCTGGGGCGACGCGATCCTGGCGGCGGAAGGGTCAGGCGATCCGGCGGCGATCATGCAGGTCGATCCGCAGGGCGCGGACAGCCGCCGGGTGCTGGCCGCGCTGCTGGCGGCAGGCGCCTGGTCCGAAAAGGACGGCATTGACGCCGCGGCCGAGGCCCTGCGCAATGTCGCGGGCGACCAGGCGGCGGGCACGGTGCTGCACGACCTGGCGGAACTGAAGCTGGTCATGCTGGGGGGCGAAGCCATGGACCCCGCGCAGCGCGACGAGATCCTGTCGCGCCTGTCGCGCACCGGCGCGCCCTTTGAACTGCTGGCGCTGGAACAGAAGGCCATCGCCCTGATCGGCGCGGGCCGGCCTGACGATGCCGTCACCCTGATCCGCCAGATCCAGCAAAAGGACGGCCTGACCGAAGCCTTGCGCCTGCGCCTGTCCGAGATGATGATCGCCCTGGGCCATGAGCCGGAACCGTCCGACAATATGCCCGCGGGCTGACGCGCGGGCCAATGAACGAACACGAGGGAGAGGCGAGGAATGACCGCCACGCTGCGACTGACCCTGGCCCTGGCGGCCACGCTTGGCATGACGGCCTGCGGTGAACGGGAAACGATCCTGCCCGGGCAGCGGCTTGATCCCTTGGCCGTGACCTCGCCCGACGGCCCCGCCATCGAAGGCCCGGCGCCTGTCACCTCGACCGCGCTGCGGCTGGCCGCGCCCGTGACGAACGCCGAATGGACGCACCGGGCGGGCAATGCCGCGCACCAGCCGGGCCACCTGGCCCTGGGCGCGGGGACCGGCCGCATCTGGACCGCCGATATCGGCCAGGGCAGCGACAAGCGCCACCGCATCAGCGCCGATCCGGTGGTGGGCGGGGGGCTGGTCTTCACCCTGGACAGCCGCACCCGCGTCACCGCGACCACCACCGGCGGGGCGACCGCCTGGACGACCGACATCGCCCCCGCCCTGGAAACGCGCGACAGCGTGTCGGGCGGCGGCCTCGCCTATGAGGCGGGCCGGGTCTATGCCACCGGCGGCTTTGGCGAGCTGGTCGCGATGGATGCCGCATCGGGCCGCATCTTGTGGCGCCAGCGGGTCGATGCGCCCATCGGCGGCGGACCGGCGGTGCAGAACGGCGTGGTTTATGTGCTGGGCCGCAACGACATCGGCTGGGCGGTGCGCGCATCCGACGGCAAGGTGCTGTGGCAGACATCCGGCACGCCCTCGACGGCGGGGGTGATGGGGGTCTCGGTCCCGGCGGTGCAGGGCGATACGGTGATCTTCCCCTTCGCCTCGGGCCAGATGCTGGCCGCCGACCGGGACACCGGCGCGACCTTGTGGACCGCGCAGATCGGCGGGATGCGCACCGGCCGCGCCATCGCCAACATCCGCGACGTGACCGGCGATCCGGTGATAGCGGGCAACAGGGTCTATGGCGGCACCTCCTCGGGGCGCATCAACGCGGTCGAGCTGGACAGCGGGATCGAGGCCTGGTCGGCGCGCGACGGGGCCAACAGCCCGGTCGTCGTGGCGGGCGGGTCGGTCTTTGCCGTCAATGACCAGGCCGAACTGATCCGCCTGGACGCCGCGACGGGCGGGGTGATCTGGCGCGTCCCCATGCCCTATTACACCACGCAGAAGATCAAGAAGCAGGACCGCATCCATGCCCATTTCGGCCCGGTGCTGGCGGGGGGGCGGCTGTTCGTCGTGTCCTCGGATGGGGTGATGCGGGTGTTTGATCCGAATTCGGGCGCCCTGGTCGGCCAGGCGCAAATCCCCGGCGGTGCCGCCGCCGCCCCCGCCATTGCCGGCCAGACGATCTATGTCGTCTCGCGCAGCGGCCAACTGCACGCGTTCCGATGACCTTCACACTTGCCATCGTCGGTCGGCCCAATGTCGGCAAATCGACCCTGTTCAACCGCCTTGTGGGCAAGAAGCTGGCCCTGGTCGACGACCAGCCGGGCGTCACCCGCGACCTGCGCGAAGGCGCGGCCCGCCTGGGCGATCTGCGCTTTGTCGTGATCGACAGCGCGGGCCTGGAAATGGCCGACGACGACAGCCTGCAAGGCCGGATGCGCCGCCTGACCGAGCGCGCGGTGGACGAGGCCGACATCTGCCTGTTCGTGATCGACGCCCGCGTGGGCGTCACGGCGGCGGACGAATATTTCGCCGACATCCTGCGCAAGCGCGCGAAGCACGTCATCGTCGCCGCCAACAAGGCCGAGGGCCGGGCGGGCGAATCCGGCGCGATGGAGGCCTGGGGCCTTGGCCTGGGCGAACCCTTGCGCATCAGCGCCGAACATGGCGAGGGGATGGACGACCTGTATCGCGCCCTGGTCCCCCTGGCCGACCGGATCGAGGCCGAGCGCCCTACGCCCATCGCCGCCGAGACCGACATCGACATCTCGGACGAGGACGCCGAGACCGGCGAGGGGGCCGAGGATTGGCGCCCCTCCGCCGCGCGCCCGCTGCAACTGGCGGTGATCGGGCGGCCCAATGCGGGCAAGTCCACCCTGATCAACAAGATCATCGGCGAAGACCGCCTGCTGACGGGCCCCGAGGCCGGGATCACCCGCGATTCGATCAGCGTGGCGACCACCTTCATGGGCACGCCCATGCGGATCTTCGACACGGCAGGGATGCGCAAGCGGGCCAAGGTCACGGACAAGGTGGAAAAACTGTCCGTGGCCGACGGGTTGCGCGCCGTCCGCTTTGCCGAGGTGGTGGTGGTCCTGCTGGACGTGGCCATCCCGTTTGAACAACAGGATCTGCGCATCGCCGATTTCGCGGAAACCGAGGGGCGCGCGGTCGTGATCGCCGCGAACAAATGGGATCTGGAAGACGACAAGCCCCAGAAGCTGAACGAGTTGCGCGCGAACTTTGAAAAGCTGCTGCCGCAGCTGAAGGGCGCGCCCTTGGTCACGGTGTCCGCCCGCACCGGCAAGGGGCTGGACCGGCTGCACGCCGCGATCCTCAAGGCGCACGAGGTCTGGAACCGCCGCATTTCCACCGCGCGGCTGAACCAGTGGCTGGGCGCGATGACCGAAAGCCATCCGCCCCCCGCGCCGGGCGGACGCCGGATCCGGCTGCGCTACATGACGCAGGTGAAGACCCGGCCCCCCGCCTTCATCGTCAAGGCCACGCATACCGACAAGCTGCCCGACAGCTATCAGCGGTATCTGGTGAACGGGCTGCGGGCCGATTTCGACATGCCCGGCACGCCCATCCGGCTGTTCTTCCGCGACCAGGGGGGCGACAACCCCTTCAAGGAAAAGGCCAAGAAGATCAACCAGTCGGGCGCGCTGTCCAAGCACAGGAACCGGCAGAAGCCGAAGGAAGCGTAAGGCCGGGATCCCCTGCAGGGTGGCCTTGCCCTACGTCGCGGCGCGCACGAACACGACCCCCATGCCGGATATGCCGATGATCGCGGCCAGGGCCACGCCGGGGCTGCTGGCCATGGTGGTCACGGCCACCGCGCAAAAGGCCCAGATCATCGCCAGCGAAAAGGCCAGCGACCCGTCCAGCCGTTCCTGGGCGAACATCCCGATCACCGCGCCGGGCAGGATCGCCACGATGGCCGTCTGCGGGGTGGTCAGGTCCAGCGGCGCGCCGATCAGGCTTGCCAGCGTCGCGGTGCCAAGCGCAAGGCTCCACCCCGCCAGGAAGCCCGGCGCGGGACGCCTCTGGCCGCGGGCGCGCATGGCGCCCGACAAGGCGGCGGTCAGCATCAGCAGCGCGCCCAGCGTGGCAAGCGGCTTGTGAACCCCCACCAGCCAGGGCCACAGCGCGCCCCCCAGCAAGGCAAGGCTGAGGGGCAGCCAGGCGGGATGCGGGCCATGGTCCGAGGGGTCCAGGTATTGCCCGATCCCGTCGGCCAGCAACGCCAGCCACAGCGCGGCCAGCAGCATCCACATCAGCGGGTTCTGCGGCTGGACATAAAGCTGCGGCAGGGTCGCCATGGGCAGGCTTGGGCCAAGCTCCAGCGGGCCATAGGAATGGGCTTGAGGCAGGATCGGCGCGGCGATCTGGGCCGCCGGACGGCCCAGGGTCGCCAGAACGGCGCTGCTGGCGACGAAGATCGTCACCGAAGCCAGGTAAAGGATCTCTGCCGCGCGCGCCATGCGGGCAAACGCCCAGGGCACGCGCCCAGTTTCGGCGCGCCCTGCCGCAATCGCGGCTTCACGCGCTTGTGGTCAGACCAGCTGGCCCTCCGCGTCCAGCCGGGTCGCCCCGCCCAGATAGGGATGCAGCGCGGCGGGCAGCGTGACCGACCCGTCCGCCCCTTGGCCGTTTTCCAGCACCGCGATCAGCGTGCGCCCCACGGCCAGGCCCGACCCGTTCAGCGTATGGACGAATTCAGGCTTGCCGGTCCTGTCGGACCGATAGCGCGCGTTCATCCGCCGCGCCTGGAAATCGCCGCAGTAACTGACGCTGCTGATCTCGCGGTATTTGTCCTGGCCGGGCAGCCAGACCTCGATGTCATGGGTGATGCGCGCGCCAAAGCCCATGTCGCCGGTGCAAAGGACGATGGTGCGATAGGGCAGCTCCAGCGCCTCCAGCACGGCCTCGGCGCAGCGGGTCATGCGGGCGTGTTCGTCAACGCCCGTGTCGGCGTCGGTGATGGACACCATCTCGACCTTCTCGAACTGGTGCTGGCGCAGCATGCCGGTGGTGTCGCGGCCCGCGCTGCCGGCCTCGGACCGGAAGCATTGCGAATGGGCGACCATGCGGCGGGGCAGGGTGGCGTGGTCCACCAGGTCGCCGTGGACGGTGTTGGTCAGCGTGACCTCGGACGTGGGGATCAGCCAATAGCCTTCGCGCGTCAGATAGCTGTCCTCGCCGAATTTCGGCAGTTGCCCGGTGCCCACCATCATGTTTTCCAGGACCAGCACCGGCGCCCAGGTTTCCTGAAGGCCGTGGCGGTCCACATGCAGGTCCAGCATGAACTGCGCCAGCGCGCGGTGGATGCGCGCCACGCCGCCCTTCAGCACCACGAAACGGCTGCCCGAGAGCTTGGCGGCGGTCTCGAAGTCCATGCCGGGTTTCACGCCCGCGATCTCGAAATGCTCGACGGGGGTGAAGTCGAAGGCGCGCGGGCTGCCCCAGCGGCGCAGTTCGACGTTGTCGGCCTCATCACGGCCGTCCGGCACGCTGTCCAGCGGCAGGTTCGGGATTTCCATCAGCAGGTCGCGCAACCGGCCGTCCAGAAGCGAGGCTTCGGCCTGCATCCGGGTCACGTCGGCCTTCTTCTCGGCCACCAGCGCGCGCAGGCGTTCGAATTCCGCATCGTCGCCGCGCGCCTTGGCGGCGCCCACGTCCTTGCTGGCTCGGTTCTGGTCGGCCTGGGCGGTTTCCGCCGCGACGATCCGGGCGCGGCGGTCGGCGTCCAGCGACAGGATGCGGTCCGACATCGGCGCGACCCCGCGCCGCGACAGGGCCGCGTCGAAACCTGCGGGGTTTTCCCGGATGGCACGGATGTCATGCATGATCGTCACCCTAGACTGAAAGCGTTGCCCGGTGACTAGCCGATGCGATGGCCTTGCGAAAGCCCGGTCAGCGGGCCTGGTCCAGCAGGGTGTCAAGGGCCGGCCAGAACTGCGCGGGGCTCATGTGGCCTTCCAGCCGCCCCACCTCGGATCCGCCGTCCAGCAGGATGAAGGTCGGCGTGACGAAGGGCCTGCGCGCCAGGGCCAGCCCGTCGGGCCAGGGGCCGTGGATGTCCACCCGCACCAAGGGCGCGGCTTGGCCCTGTTCGGATGCGGCATAGCCCGGGCCGATGCTGCGGTCCCAGGCGGCGCAATAAACGCAGCCCTCCTTTTCCACCATCAGCAGGCGCAGGGGTTCGGCACCGGCGGGCAGGGCGGTCAGGGCAAGCACGGCAAGGACGCGGATCATGGCGGCATTATCGGGCCGCAGGGGCGGCTTGGCAATCGCCGCGCCGCCCCCTATCCCATGGGCCCATGGATGAGCTTATCGAACCCCTGGTCGCCAAGGACCGCCGCGCCCTGTCGCGGGCGATCACGCTGATCGAATCGACACGGCCCGACCACCGTGCCCGGGCCGTGGCGCTGCTGGCGGACCTGCCGGATCGTCAGGCGTTGCGGATCGGGCTGTCGGGCACGCCGGGGGTGGGCAAGTCCACCTTCATCGAGGCCTTCGGGACCATGCTGACCAAAGCGGGCCTGCGCGTGGCGGTGCTGGCGGTGGACCCCTCGTCCGCGCGGTCGGGCGGGTCGATCCTGGGCGACAAGACGCGGATGGAAACGCTGGCCCGCAACCCCATGGCCTTTATCCGCCCCACGCCGTCCAGCGCGCAACTGGGCGGCGTGGCGCGGCGCACGCGAGAGGCGATCCGGCTGTGCGAGGCCGCGGGCTATGACGTGGTGCTGATCGAGACGGTGGGGGTGGGCCAGTCCGAAACCCTGGTGGCCGAGATGTGCGACCTGTTCGTGCTGCTGCTGGCGCCTGCGGGCGGCGACGAATTGCAGGGCGTCAAGCGCGGCATCATGGAGATGGCCGACCTGATCCTGGTCAACAAGGCCGATGGCGACCTGCTGGGCACCGCACGCCGCACGGTGGCCGATTACGCGGGCGCGCTGCGGCTGCTGAGGAAGCGCCCGCAGGATCCGCAGGGCTTTCCCAAGGCGCTGCCGGTATCCGCCGCCACCGGGGACGGTCTGGCGAAGGCGTGGGAGGAGATGCAGGCGCTGGCCGAATGGCGCCGGGAACACGGGCATTTCGCGGCCAACCGGGCAGAGCAGGCGCGCCACTGGTTCCTGGCCGATGTGCGCGCGGGCCTGCTGGCGCGGCTGGACACGCCCGCCGCGCGGGACCGGCTGGCGGGATTGGGGGATGCCGTGGCGGGTGGCCGCGCCGCCCCGGCCGAGGCCGCGCATGAGATGCTGGGCTGGCTGGCGCGGCAGAAATAAACGCCCGATTTCGCGGCCCACGCGCCCCTGCGAATCGGTTAGGGTCAAGGCATGGAGAAGGTGAACGACATGCTGGACCTGCCCGATACCGATACGCTTTATGCCGCGCTGGTGGCGCGGGATCCCGCTTGGGAAGGCCGCGCCCTGGTCGGCGTCACGACCACCGGCATCTTCTGCCGCCTGACCTGTCCGGCGCGCAAGCCGCTGGCCCGGAACTGCCGCTGGTTTGCCACGCCCGATGCCGCGCAGGCCGCGGGCTTTCGCCCCTGCCGCCGCTGTCACCCGCTGGGCGCGACGGCCGAGGGCGAGCCGCTGGTCCGCGACCTGATGGCGCGGCTGGACGAACGCCCCGGCCACCGCTGGTCCGAAGCCGACCTTCTGGCGCTTGGGCACGACCCCTCGACCGTGCGGCGGGCCTTCAAACGGCATTTCGGACAAAGCTTCCTGGAGATGGCCCGCGCCGCGCGGCTGCGGGGCGGGATGGCCAGCCTGGTGAAAGGATCGCCGATGATCGACGCGCAACTGGAGGCCGGCTTCGATTCGGCATCGGGCTTCCGGGCGGCCTTCGCGCGGCTGTTCGGCCATGCCCCGCACCGGATGCGGCAGGGGTCGGACCTGCTGGCAGACTGGATCGACACGCCCCTGGGCGGGATGATCGCCATTGCCGACACCTCGACGCTGCACCTGCTGGAATTCATCGACCGCAAGGCCCTGCCCGAGGGGCTGCGCCGCTTGTCCGCCCATGTGGGCGGCCGTGTCGGCCTGGGCCGCACGCCCGTCCACGACCGGACCGAGGCACAGCTTGCGGCCTATTTCGCCGGAAACGCCCCGTTTCTGGACGTTCCCGTCACCCTGCACGGCACGCCTTTCCAGCAGCAGGTCTGGCGCGCCTTGCAGGACATTCCGGCGGGCCAGACGCGCAGCTATCTGCAACTGGCCGCCAGCATCGACCGTCCCACGGCCATCCGCGCCGTGGCCCGCGCCAATGCCACCAACCGCATCGCCCTGGTGGTGCCCTGCCACCGGGTGATCGGCGCGGACGGCACGCTGACGGGCTATGCGGGCGGGCTGTGGCGCAAGGAAAAGCTGATCGCGATCGAGCGGCGCTATGCCTGATTGCGTCCCGCGGTGGCCGGGGGCCAGCCCCCGGACCCCCGGGATATTTGAGCCAAGGTGAAAGGGCTGGAAAGCTGATTCCCGGTTGACGAGGCGTTCGGCTTCCATTAGGGACGCGCAAACGGAATTCCGGGCGCTGCCTCGCGGCGCCTTTTCACTTTGGGCCGGAACCCCCGCCGGGACCGCCCGCATAGCAAAGACGAAGGATCAACACCATGTCGCGCGTCTGCGAACTGACCGGCAAAGGCCCGATGTCCGGCAACAATGTCAGCCATGCCAACAACAAGACCCGTCGCCGGTTCCTGCCGAACCTGAACGAGGTCACGTTGCTGTCGGAAAAGCTGAACCGTGGCTATTCGCTGCGCATCTCGGCGGCGGCGCTGCGCTCGGTCGATCACCGCGGCGGGCTGGACGCCTTCCTGGCCAAGGCCAAGGACGACGAGCTGTCCGACCGCGCGCTGAAGATCAAGCGCGAGATCGCCAAGGCCCAAGCGCCCCAGGCCTGATCCGGCCCCCGGTTGCGGCAATATGCCCCGTCGTTCAAGCGGCGGGGCTTTTGCATGTCCGTTGCCTTCCGCGCGTCCTTCGGTGATGGTCGCGCCACGCTGCGAGAGTTTCGCCTCAGAAGGACAAGAACGATGATCCGCATGACCCTGGCCGCGCTGGCGCTTGTCACGCCCGCCGTTGCCCTGGCCCAGGACGGGCTGGCGATCCGCGACGCTTATGTGCGCAGCGCCAATCCCAAGACCGCCGCCGCCTTCATGGTGGTCGAGAACCGGGGCGCGACCGACTGCCGCCTGACCGGCGTGTCCTCGGACGCGGCCGCCATGGTGGACCTGCATACCAATGTCGAGGAAGGCGGCGTGATGAAGATGCAGAAGATCGAAGGCGGCATCGACATTCCGGCGGGCGGCGAACATGCCCTGGCGCGGGGCGGCGACCATGTGATGCTGATGGGGCTGGTCAAGCCCCTGGCGGATGGCGACAGCATCGTCCTGACGCTGGACTTCGGGGACTGCGGGACGCAGCAGGTCGAGGCCGCGCTGGACAATGACCGGACCGAGGCGGCCCCCGAAAGCCACGCGGGCCATGGGGGCCACAAGGGCCACTAGGCCCGCTCAGCGCACCCTGCGCAGCCGCAGGGCGTTGCCCACCACGCAGACCGAGGACAGCGCCATCGCCCCCGCCCCCAGCATGGGCGACAATTGCGGCCCGCCAAAGGGCACCAGCACGCCCATGGCAACGGGGATCAGCGCGGTGTTGTAGGCGAAGGCCCAGAACAGGTTCTGCCGGATGTTGCGCATCACCGCGCGCGACAGCCGGACCGCGCGCGCCACGCCCCCCAGGTCGCCCGACATCAGCACCAGGTCGGCCGATTCGATGGCGATGCTGGTCCCGGTGCCGATGGCGATGCCGGTTTCGGCAGCGGCCAGCGCCGGGGCGTCGTTGATCCCGTCGCCCACGAAGACCGACCCTGCGCCCATAGCCCGGATCGCCGCCAGCTTGTCGCCCGGCATCAGCCCGGCCTGCACGTCGTCGATCCCCAACCGCCGGCCCACCGCCTGCGCCGTCGCGGGAATGTCGCCCGACAGCATCGCGGTCCGCAGGCCCATGCGGTGCAGGGTGGCGACCGTGTCGGCGGCCTCGGGGCGGACCGGGTCGGCCAGGGCGAAGGCCGCGGCATGGCGGCCATCGACGGCCAGATGCACGGGGGTCGCGCCCTGGGCTGCGGCTTCCTTTGCCGCGCCGCGCAGGGCGGGGGCGGGATCGATCCCGGCCTCGGTCAGTGCGGACAGGTTGCCGATCAGCAGGCGATGCCCCTCGACCACGCCCGATAGGCCGCGTCCGGCGGTGGCCTTGACCTCGGTCGCCGGGGGCAGGTCCAGGCCGCGCGCCACGGCCCCCGCGACGATGGCCGCGCCCAGCGGGTGTTCGGACCGCGCCTCGGCCCCGGCGGCCAGGCGCAGGGCCTCGGCCTCGGCGATGCCTTGGGTGTGGATCGCCAGCAGCTCGGGGTGGCCGACCGTCAGGGTGCCGGTCTTGTCCATGGCGATCAGGCGGGCGTTCGACAGGCGCTGCAGGGCCTCGCCCCGGCGGAACAGCACGCCCAGCTGCGCGCCGCGTCCGGTGCCCACCATGATGGATACGGGGACCGCCAGTCCCATCGCGCAGGGGCAGGCGATGATCAGCACCGCCACGCCCGCCACGACCGCATGGGCGAGATCCGGGCCGAAGGCCAGCCACAGCAGGAAGGCCAGCGCGGCAAGCCCCATCACCACGGGCACGAAGATGCGGGTGATGCGGTCCACCAGGGCCTGCACCGGCAGGCGGGCGTTCTGCGCGCCCTCGACCATGCGGACGATGCGGGACAGCGTGGTGTCGGCCCCGGTGGCCGTGACGCGATAGGTCAGCGCGGCGGTGCCGTTCACGGTGCCGCCCGTGACCGGATCGCCGGGGGATTTCGGGGCCGGGATCGGCTCGCCCGTCAGCATGGATTCATCGACATGGCCCTGGCCCTCGGTGACGGTGCCATCGACCGCGACCCGTTCGCCCGGGGCCAGCAGCACCAGGTCGCCGGGATGCAGGTCGGCCACGGCGACGGGCACGGGCTGGCCGTCCCGCAGGACGGTGGCGCGGTCGGGGGCCAGTTCGACCAGGGCGCGGATCGCGGCGCCCGCCTGGCCCTTGGCGCGGGCTTCCAGCCAGCGGCCCATTAGGATCAGGGTGACGATAACCGCCGCCGCCTCGAAATAGACGTGGCGCGAGGCAGGCGGGATCAGCCCGGGCATCAGCACCACCACCGCCGAGAACAGGAACGCCGCCCCCGAGCCCAGGGCCACGAGGCTGTTCATCTCGGGTCCGCCGCGCAGCAGGGCGGGGATGCCGGTTGCGAAGAAGCGCCGTCCCGGTCCGGCCAGCACAAGCGCCGTCAGGATCATCTGCATCCAGTTCAGCGGCCCGGTGCCCGCCAGCCCGTGCAGCCAGTGGTGGAAGGCCGGGACAAGGTGGCCGCCCATTTCCACCGCGAAGACCGGCAGTGTCAGGGCCAGCGCGGTCAGGAAGGCGCGCTTCAGGGCGGCGGCCTCGTCAGCCTTGGGCGCAGGCGCGGCGTCCTGCTGGAGCGTGGCGGGATAGCCCAGCCGTGTCACCGCCTCGGCCAGGTCGGCGGGGGACAGGCTGGGGGCATGGCGGATGCTGGCCGATCCGGCCAGCAGGTTCACCTGCGCATCCGTCACGCCGGGGCGGGCGGACAGGGTGCGCGCGACGCGGCCGGAACAGGCGGCGCAGCTCATCCCCTCGATGGACAGGCGGGTGGTGATCAGGTCTTGGGAATCGCCCGGAACGGGCAGGTCAGCGGAGTGAACGGTCATGATGGTTTCCTGAGATCATGCGGCGGGTGCAGGACGGGTTCAGGAAACGGGGCGGCGCCTGCGGGCGGGTGGGCGCCTGCCGGGGAAGTTGCGCGGCGATCAGGGCGCGCGGGTCGATACGCGGCGCATGGCGGGGACGGGCAATAAGGGGGCGCGCGTCCTGGTGGCAGCGGCAGGCCCGGTCGCCCCGGCCCCGGCACAGATGCGCGGGCCGCCGCAGAGGGCGGCGCGCTTTTTGGCAGCAGGGGCGCAGGACGGGGGCCATGACCTTGCAGATGTGCCCCGGACGGCCCCTGGTCAAGGGCAAAGTGAACGCGAAACGCCGTCGTGAGTTGCATGGACAGCCTGTCCCTTGTTATGGGCAGGGCAGAGCAGAAGAACACGAGATTGACAGGATCACCATGAACCGCCGTGAGCTGATGTCGCTGGCCGTGCCGCTGATGGCCGCCGCCTCTTTCGCCCCCTCGCTGGCCTTCTCGCAAGAGGCCGCCCCCCAGACTGCGCGCGATCCCTATGCCCCGACCGAGGTCGCGATCCGCGACGATTTCGAGGTCGGCAGCATCGTCGTGGTCAGCAAGGACTTCTTCCTGTATCACGTGATCGCGCCGGGCCGGGCGGTCCGTTACGGCGTGGCCGTGGGCACGGCGGAACTGGTCTGGAAGGGCCGCGCGACCGTGGGCCGCAAGGTCGAATGGCCGTCCTGGACGCCGACACAGGACATGATCAAGCGCAAGCCCCAGCAATACGCGAAATGGGCCAACGGGATGCCGGGCGGCCCGCAGAACCCCCTGGGGGCGCGGGCGCTGTATCTGTACAACGACAAGGGCCAGGACACCGCGATCCGCATCCACGGCACGACCGAGCCGAATTCCATCGGCCGCGCCGTGTCGAACGGCTGCCTGCGGATGCGCAACGAGGCGGTGATGGCGCTTTACGACCAGGTGCCCGTCGGAACGCCCGTTTACGTCTATTGATGTGGCGCTGACGCTGACAGGCCTGTCGGATCCCGCGCTGGCGGGGTTCGACGACATCATCGACGTCAGGTCTCCGGCGGAATATGCCGCCGATCACCTGCCCGGCGCGATCAACCTGCCCGTTCTGGACGATGCCGAACGGGCGCGGGTCGGCACCATCTACAAGCAGGTTTCCCCTTTCGACGCCCGCAAGATCGGCGGCGCCCTGGTGGCGGCCAATGCCGCGCGCCATATCGCCGGGCCCTTGGCCGACCGCGATGGAAGCTGGCGCGGGCTGGTCTATTGCTGGCGCGGCGGGCAGCGGTCGGGCAGCTTCGCCACCATCCTGTCGCAGATCGGCTGGCGGGTGGACCGGATCGAAGGCGGCTACAAGGCCTGGCGCGCGCTGGTCGTGGACCGGGTGCAGAACCGGCCGGTGCCCGCCCCGGTGATCGTGCTGGACGGCAACACCGGCAGCGCCAAGACCGCGATCCTGAACCGGCTGGCCCGGCGCGGCTGGCAGGTGATCAACCTGGAGGGGCTGGCCAACCACCGGGGCAGCCTGTTCGGCGGGCGCGCCGAGGGCCAGCCCGGCCAGAAGCTGTTCGAGGGGCGGCTGGCCCTGGCGCTGGAAGCCTTGGACCCCGCCCGCCCCGTGCTGGTCGAGGCAGAAAGCAGCCGCATCGGCGCGGTGACGGTGCCCAAGGCCATGTGGCAGGCGATCTGCGCCGCGCCCCGGCTGCGGCTGGAGGTGCCTGTGGCGGCGCGGGCGGGTTATACCGCCGCGACCTATGACGACATGGTGGTGGATCCCGCGCGGGTCGAGGCGATCCTGGCCGCGCTGTCGCGGCTGCACCCCGCCGAGCGGATCGAGGGCTGGCAGGCTGCCGTCGCGGCGGGCGACTGGCGGGGCCTGGCCGAGGGGCTTTTGCGCGACCATTACGACCCGCGTTACCTGAAGCACCGGCTGCGCTATGCCGAGCGGGAAAAGGCGGTTGTTGTTCTGGAGGATTTGCGCGACCTGGACGAGGCGGCGGGGCGGGTCGAGGCTGCCTTGGCGCGGCTGGCGTGAACCCCCTGCGGGGGTTGCCTCCGGCGGGGATATTTAAGTGAAGAAGACGTTTATGCCTTGCGCAGGAAGCGGCGCAGGATGCGTTCCAGTTTGGCGGCGCCAAGCGGGGCCATGGCCTTGGTGTGGTCGTGGCTGATCGATTCGTCCGACAGGCCCGCGCCCATGTTGGTGATGACCGAGATGGCGGCGCAGCGGATCCCCAGAAAGCGGGCCAGGATGATTTCCGGCACGGTGGACATGCCCACGGCATCGGCGCCGAGGATTTTGGCCGCGCGGATTTCGGCGGGCGTCTCGAAGCTGGGGCCCGAGAACCAGCAATAGACGCCCTGGGGCAGGTCGATGCCCTCGGCCGCTGCTGCGGCTGACAGGGCCGCGCGCATTTCCGCGTCATGGGCGTCGGTCATGGGGACGAAGCGGGCGTCGGTCGCCTCTCCGATCAGGGGGTTGGTGCCGGCGAAAGCGATGTGGTCGCTGAGCATCATCAGATCGCCCGGCGGGATGTCCGGACGCAGGGATCCGGCGGCGTTGGTCAGGATCAGCCGGTCGCAGCCAAGCGCGGCCAGGGTTTCCAGCGGCAGGCGCATCGCATCGGCGCGGCCCGATTCGTAGTAATGCGACCGGCCGCCGAAGACGGCGACGCGGCGGCCTTCAAGCTGGCCGATCACCAGGTGCGGGACATGGCCGGACACGCCAGCATGGGGAAAGCCCGGCAGGTCGTCATAGGGGATCGCCACGCCTTCGACCGTGCCCGACAGGTGCCCGAGGCCCGACCCCAGGACCAGGCCGTATTCCGGCGCTTGGTCGCCCGCGCGGTCGCGGATCAGGCGGGCAAGCTCAGCGCTCTTTGACATAGGGTTCTCCTCCGGCGCGGGGCGGGATGGCGCGGCCCACGAAGCCCGCCAGGATGATCACGGTCAGGATATAGGGCAGGGCGTTCATGAACATCGACGGCACGGTGACGATGCCCAGATCCAGGTTCGGATAGCGGTTGGCGAGGGCCTCCAGCAGGCCGAACAGGAAGGTCGCGCCAAGCGCCCCCCAGGGCCGCCACTTGGCGAAGATCAGCGCGGCCAGCGCGATGAAGCCGCGCCCGGCGGTCATTTCCTTGACAAAGCCCGCCGACAGCCCGGTCGCCAGATAGGCCCCCGCCAGCCCGCAGAGCAGCCCGGCAATCGCCACGGCGGCAAAGCGCAGCCGCGTGACCGACACGCCCGCCGTATCGACCGAGGCCGGGTTTTCCCCCACTGCCCGCAGACGCAGCCCGAAGCGCGTGCGATACAGCACCCACCAGGTCAGCGGCACCATGAGGAATGCCACATAGACCAGGATGGAATGGCCCGAGATCACCTCGGCATAAAGCGGCCCGATCACCGGAACGCCGCGCAGGGTTTCGGCGAAGGGCAGGGTGACGTCGCCGAAGCGGGGCGCGGCGGTCAGCGCGGCCGCGCCCTCCGGCCCGGTGATGCCCGATAGCCAGCCCCGGAAGGGCGAAACCTGCGCCTCAAGCTCGGCCCCCGGCGTCAGGCTGGGGGTGCGCCCGCCCAGGCCGAAGATCTTCTGCCCCAGCAGCACCGTCAGCCCCGAGGCCAGGAAGTTGATCGCCACGCCGGAAATCAACTGGTTCCCCCGGAAGGTGATCGAGGCGATGCCGTGGATGGCCGACAGCAGCAGCGCGCCCAAGAGGCCCGCCATCAGCCCCAGCCAGACATTGCCGGTCAGCGCGGCCACGGTGGCTGCGGAAAAGGCGGCCATCAGCATCTTGCCTTCCAGCCCGATGTCGAAGACCCCGGCGCGTTCGGAATAAAGCCCGGCCAGGCAGGCCAGCAGCAGGGGCGTCATCAGCCGCACCGCGCTGTCGAGGATTTGCAGGACGGTGTTCAGATCCATCACGCGCCCTTTTTCCGCATCGCCAGGAACATCCGTTCCAGCGGCATCCGCACCATGTTGTCCAGCGCGCCCGTGAACAGGATCACCAGCGCCTGGATGACGACGATCAACTCGCGCGGGATCGAGGTCCAGAGCGCCAGTTCCCCCCCGCCCTGATAAAGGAACCCGAACAGCAGCGCGGCCAGGAAGACGCCGACAGGGTGGTTGCGGCCCATCAGCGCGACCGCGATGCCGATGAAGCCCGCACCCTCGACCGCGTTCAGGACCAGGCGCTCGGCCTCTCCCATGACGTTGTTGATGGCCATCAGCCCGGCCAGCCCGCCCGAGATCAGCATGGCGATCACGGTGATGCGGACCGGGTTGATGCCCGCGTAAAGCGCGGCGGGTTCGGACTTGCCGAAGGCGCGAATCTCGAAGCCCAGGCGGCTGCGCCAGATCAGCAGCCAGACCAGCACGCAGGCGATCACGGCCACGAAGAAGCTGATGTTGACGGGCGTGTTCTTGCCCCATTCGAAGCCCAGGGCCAGCGCCATGTCCGACAGCTTGGGCAGGTGCGTCGCGTCAGGGAACCGGGCGGATGCCGGGTCCATGCTGCCCACCGGGCGCATCAGGTTCACCAGGACATAGTTCAGCGCGGCGGCGGCGATGAAGTTGAACATGATCGTGGTGATCACGATATGGCTGCCGCGTTTCGCCTGCAGCCACGCGGGGATCAGCGCCCAGGCCGCGCCGAACAGCGCCGCGCCGATCATCGCGACGGGCAGGGCCAGCGCCCAATGCGGCAGGGGCAGGGACAGAAGCACCAGCGCCACGCCAAGCCCGCCCATGGCCGCCTGGCCCTCACCGCCGATGTTGAACAGGCTGGCGTGATAGGCGACCATCACCGCAAGCCCGGTGAAGATGAAGTTCGTCGCGTAATACAGCGTGAAGCCCCAGCCATAGCTGGAGCCCAGGGCCCCGTCGATCATCGTGGTCAGCGCGACGGTCGGGCTTTCGCCGATGGCCAGGATCACAAGCGCCGAAATCGCCATCGCCAGCACCAGAGAGATCAGCGGTGTCAGGATCACATCGGCCCATTTCGGCATCCTGGTCATCGGTCAGCCTTTCATGCCCTGGCAAAGCCCCAGGAAGGTCTTCGCATCGGCGATCTGGTCCCAGGTGATCGCGTCGCCGTTGCCGGCCATGCGCGCCAGGCTGCGGGCACGGGGGACCGCGCCGCCCTTGCCCGGAAAGCCGCGCACGACCAGCAGGTTTTCCTCGGCCCGGGTGGCGCCCTGGCGCGCCTCTCCGGTGCAGCGGCTGCCGTCGGCCAAAGTCGCGAAGGCGATGGCGACGCGGCCCGTGACCTGGGGCGCGGTCGCGGCCTCGGCGGGCATTTCCACGGGGGCGTGGTCGGCGCAGGCGGTGCCGCGCGCGTCCGTCACGCAGTTCGCGGCGAAGTCGTCCTCATAGTCGGACTCCCGGACCGGATCGGCCACGGCCCAGCTGCCGTCGGGGTTGCGGGCGCGGGTCTGGGCGCGGGCCTCGGCGGCCATGACAAGGCGGTCGGGGGCCTCGCCGTCGGGCCAGATGTCCATCTTGGGCATCCGCGTCATGGCGCCGGTGCTGCACCCGGCAACGAGGAACAGGGAGAAAAGGCAGGCGATGCGGGCAGTCGTCATTCACACTTCTCGGGAAAGGTCTTGGGTCTGGGGGGTGGAAGCGGCGTCCACGCCTGCCATCAGCAGGCCCAGTTCGCCGGTCGTGGTGGCGCCGGGCAGGCGTTCGCCCATGATGCGGCCGTCGAACATCACGGCGATGCGGTCGGACAGCGACATGATCTCATCGAGTTCCACCGACACCAGCAGGATCGCCTTGCCCGCGTCGCGCAATTCGACGATGCGCTTGTGGATGAACTCGATGGCGCCGATGTCCACGCCGCGCGTGGGCTGGCCGATCAGCAAGAGGTCAGGATTGCGCTCGATTTCCCGGGCCACGACGATCTTCTGCTGGTTGCCGCCGGAAAAATTGCGCGCGGCCAGGTCGCAACTGGGCGGGCGCACGTCGAAACGCTGGATCTTGCCCTCGGCATCGCGGCGGATGGCGTCGCGGTCCATCAGCGCGCCGCGCCCGTATTCGGGGGCGTCGTGGTATCCGAAGGCCACATTCTCCCAGGCGGCGAAGTCCATGATCAGGCCCTCGACCTGCCGGTCCTCGGGGATATGGCCGATGTTCTGGCGGCGGCGTTCGGCGGCGTTGCAGGCGGAACCCGACAGCGGCAGGGGGGTGCCGTTCACGCGGACCTCGCCCGTGACGGTGCTGCCCTTTTCGGGGTATCCGCCCAGGATTTCCAGCAGTTGCGTCTGGCCGTTGCCCGACACGCCCGCGATCCCCAGGATCTCGCCCGCGCGGATGTCCAGGTCGATGCCGCGCAGGCGTTCCACGCCCGTCGCATCGACCATGCGCAGGTTGCGGATTTCCAGCACCGGCTGGCCTGGCGCCGCGGGCGCCTTCTGCACGTTCAGCAGAACCTTGCGGCCGACCATCAGTTCGGCCAGCTGTTCGGGACTGGTCTCGGCGGTCCTGACCGATGCCACCATCTCGCCGCGCCGCATCACGGACACGGTGTCGGTGATCTCCATGATCTCGCGCAGCTTGTGGGTGATCAGGATGATCGTCTTGCCCTCGGCCCTCAGTCCCTCAAGGATGCGGAACAGGTGGTCGGCCTCGGCGGGGGTCAGCACGCCGGTCGGTTCGTCCAGGATCAGGATGTCGGCCTGGCGATACAGGGCCTTGAGGATTTCGACCCGCTGCTGGTGCCCGACGGAAAGGTTTTCCACCACTTCGTCGGGATCGACGTTCAGTTCGTAATCCTTGGCCAGTTGCCGCAAGACGCCGCGCGCCTTGGACAGCGAGGGGCGCAGCAGGCGGCCATCCTCGGCCCCCAGGATGATGTTTTCCAGCACGGTGAAGTTCTGGACCAGCTTGAAATGCTGGAAGACCATGCCGATGCCCGCGCGGATCGCGGTCTGGCTGTCGGTGATGGTCAGGGGGCGCCCGCCCACCAGGATCTGCCCCGCGTCGGGCTTGTAGAAGCCGTAAAGGATCGACATCAGCGTGGACTTGCCCGCGCCGTTTTCGCCGATGATGCCGTGGATCGTGCCGCGTTCCACCCGCAGGTCGATGTCGCGGTTGGCCTGCACCGACCCGAAGGCCTTGGAAATGCCGCGCAGTTCAATCGCCGCAGGGGCGGCCGTTTCCAGCCGCCCCCCGTTCTGCACCATGGCGGCCATTTACTGGACCGGGCAGGTGTTGTCGGTCATGTAGTCATGGACCTTGATCTCTCCGCTGGCGATCTTGGCGCGCGCCTCATCCACGGCGGCCTGCATTTCCGGGGTGACCAGGGCCTTGTTGTTGTCGTCGATGGCCACGTCCACGCCCTCGGCCTTCAGGTCCATGACCTTGACGCCCGGCTCAACGCCGTTCTTGAAGGCGTCATAGACGGCATTGTCCACGCGCTTGACCATCGAGGTCAGCACCTTGCCCGGGTGCAGGTGGTTCTGGTTGCTGTCCACGCCGACCGACAGGATGCCGCCGTCGGCCGCCGCCTGCAGCACGCCGATGCCCGTGCCGCCCGCCGCCGCATAGATCACGTCGGCGCCTTGGCTGATCTGGGCCTTGGCAAGCTCGCCCCCCTTCACGGGGTCGTTCCAGGCGGCGGGCGTGGTGCCGGTATAGTTGACCAGCACCTTGCCGTCGGGCTTGGCGGCCTTGAAGCCCTGGGAATAGCCGCATTCGAACTTGTGGATCAGCGGAATGTCCATGCCGCCGATGAAGCCCACCGTCCCCGATTTCGAGGCATGGGCCGCCATGATCCCGGCCAGATAGCCGCCCTGTTCCTCGGTGAAGACGATGGACTGGACGTTGGGCTGTTCCACCACCATGTCGATGATGGCGAATTTCGTGTCGGGGTAATCCGGGGCCACCTGGTTCAGCACGTCGCCGAAGGCGAAGCCGGTCATCACGATGGGATTGGCGCCGGTTTCGGCCAGCCGCCGCAGCGCCTGTTCGCGCTGCGCCTCGGACTGCATTTCCAGTTCCTTGTAGGTGCCCCCGGTTTCATCCGCCCAGCGTTTCGCGCCTGTATAGGCCGCTTCGTTGAAGGACTTGTCGAACTTGCCGCCAAGATCGAAGATCAGCGCCGGTTCCGCCAGGGCGGCGGTGCCCGCTAGGGCCGTCAGCGCCACGCCCGCCAGAAGCGTTTTCGTCAGGGACATAAGGAAACCTCATCCTGTTGCATCGGGCGATTCAAGCCACCCGCGTGATGGGGCGATTAGGGCGTATCGGCTGGTGGCGGTCAACCGCCTTCTTGGCGGTCCTCCAGCGGCAGTTCCATGACGATCGCGTCCAGATCCGGCCCGTAATAGCGCCGCCTGCGCCCGGTTTCCCGCCAGCCCGTCGCGGCATAAAGGGCCTGCGCGGGGGCATTGTCGGCCGCGACCTCCAGAAAGGCGCGGGTGGCGCCGCGCGCCCGTGACGTGGCGGCAAATTCCGCGACCAGATCGCGGGCGATACCCTGGCGGCGGGCATCGGGGGAAACGGCCAGGGTCAGCAGTTCCGCCTCGTCCGCAACCGTGCGGCCCAGCAGGAAGCCATCAGGGCGGGCCAGCAGGAAGACATGCGGGCTGTCCAGCAGGGCGGCGAACGCGGGCGCGCTCCAGGGGCGGGGCAGGGTGAAGCAGCGCGCGTGCAGCGCGGCCAGTTGGTCGGGCGTCACGGCAGGATCAGCGGCGGCGCATCGCGGGCGGGGGCCGCATCGGCGGGGCGCAGGTAAAGCGGCGCGGGGCGCGGGCCGGGGTCGGCGCGGCGGGCCAGG
>NZ_JAFLRK010000024.1 GCF_017315735.1 Paracoccus shandongensis | reverse complement strand
TGCGCCGCCTGCGGCCTGGTCCCCATGCCCGCGCCCTGCGCCGGGCCGCAGGGGCGGGCGACCTTGCCGCCCTGCGCGCCGCCGCCGACCGGCACCTGCACTGGCGCGGCCAGTCTGCGCCTGCGATCCTGGCCGACCTCGACCGCCAGCTTTATGCCGCAGAACCCCCGCCGGGTTTCGACGCCCGCCGCTGGCTGGCGGCCTTTCACCGGACGTTGCGGCAGGCTTGATCATCAAGGGCTTGCCAGTCGTGTTGCCTTGGGCCACGCTTCCCTGATCCAACCCCGCCTTGACGCGGGGACGAAACAGGGAAGCACCATGAAACACCTTCTGACCCCGCGCGCGATCCTTCTGGCCTCGGCGCTTGCCATCGCGCCCGCCGCTTGGGCCGAAACCCCCGCCGACACCCTGGTCGTGGCCGCCGCCATCGACGACATCATCAGCCTGGACCCGGCCCAAAGCTTCGAGTTTTCGGGCAACGACGTGAACCAGAACACCTATGACCGGCTGGTCGATTTCGACCCCCTGGACATGGATGCGGGCTTCAAGCCGTCCCTGGCCGAAAGCTGGCAGGTGGCCCCGGACGGCATGTCCATCACCTTCACCCTGCGCCCCGGCGTGACCTTCCATTCCGGCAACCCCGTCCGCCCCGAGGATGCCGCCTGGTCGCTGCAGCGCGCGGTCAAGCTGGACAAGACCCCCGCCTTCATCCTGACGCAGTTCGGCTTCACGGCTGATAACGTCGAGGAAAAGATCACCTTCGACGACACCACCCTGACCCTGCATCTGGACAAGCCTTATGCGCCGACCTTCGTGCTGAACTGCCTGACCGCCAACGTGGCCAGCGTGGTGGACAAGGAAACGGTCATGGCGAACGCGCAAGGCGACGACCTGGGCAACACCTGGCTGAACACCAACGAGGCAGGCTCCGGCCCCTTTGTCCTGGCAGGCTGGCGCCCGAACGAGGCCGTGCAGTTCACGGCGTACGAGGATTACTTCGGGGGGGCCCCCGCCATGAAGCGCGTGGTGGTGCGCAACGTGGCCGAGTCCAGCGCCCAGCGGCTGCTGCTGGAACAGGGCGACATCGACGCCGCCCGCAACCTGTCGCCCACGGACGTGGAATCCATCGGCGCGGTGGAAGGGGTGAAGATCCAGGACGAGCCGCGCGGCCGGATCCTCTACATGGGCCTGAACCAGAAGGATCCGGTGCTGTCGAACCCCAAGGTCATCGAGGCGATGAAGCACCTGGTCGATTACGACGGCATCGCGAACAGCTTCCTCAAGGGCACCTTCGTGCCGCACCAGTCGATCCTGCCGAAAGGCTATCTGGGCGCGCTGGAGGATCTGCCCTGGACCTATGACGTGGCCCGCGCCAAGGCCCTGATCGACGAGGCGGGGATGTCCGGCAAGACCATCACCACCAAGGTCCGCGACCTGCGCGAATATGTGGACGTGGCGCAAGCCCTGCAGGCCTCCATGGCCGAGGCCGGGCTGACCCTGGAAATCCAGCAGATGACCGGCGCGCAGGTTCTGGACGCCTATCGCGCCCGCGACGTGCCGATCTTTTTGGGCGAATGGGGCCCGGATTATTCCGACCCCAACACCAACGTCGCGACCTTCGCATACAACCCCGACAACAGCGACGAGGCGCAGGCGACCGGCCTTCTGGCCTGGCGCAACGCCTATGCCGTGCCCGAGGCGATGAACCAGGCCACCGTCGCCGCGACCCTGGAACAGGACGCCGACAAGCGCGCGCAGATGTATATCGACATCCAGAAGCAGTATCAGGCCGAAGCCCCCATCGTTCCCCTGTTCCAGCGGGTCGAGAACACCGGCCTGCGGGACAACGTGCAGAACTGGAACTCGGGCGGGTCCGTGACCTCGGTCATGTATCGGCAGGTGACGAAGGGCGAATAGGCCTTGGCCGCGACCGACACCGGCAGGGCGCAGGGCGACGGACGGGCCGCCGCCCGCCGCCGCCGCGCGCGCAGCATCGGCGGCACGCTGCTGTCGCTGGCCCTGACCATGCTGGGCCTGCTTCTGGTGACCTTCATCATCGGCCGGGTGATGCCCATCGACCCGGTGCTGAAGGTGGTGGGCGACCGGGCAAGTCAGGCGCAATACGACGCCGCCTATCAGGCGATGGGTCTGGACCGGCCGCTCTATGTGCAGTTCGCGCGATACCTGGGCGACGTGCTGACCGGCGATTTTGGGCGGTCCATTTCCACCGGGCAACTGGTCGTGGACGACATCAGGCGGGTCTTTCCCGCCACCTTTGAACTGGCGACCCTGGGCACGCTGATCGGCGTGCTGATCGGCGTGCCGCTGGGCGTCATCGCCGCCGCGCGGCGGGGCGGGGTGGTCGATCAGGTGGCCCGCGTGGTGGCGCTTGTGGGTTATTCCATGCCGATCTTCTGGCTGGGGCTGATGGGGCTTCTGGTCTTCTATGGCATCCTTGGCTGGGTCGGGGGGCCGGGGCGGCAGGGCATCATCTATGACGGCATGGTGCCCGCCGTCACCGGCCTGATCCTGGTCGATTCGCTGATCGCGGGCGACTGGGGGGCCTTCAGGGACGCGTTTTCCCACATCATCCTGCCCGCCAGCCTGCTGGGCTATTTCAGCCTGGCCTATATCAGCCGCATGACCCGCAGCTTCATGCTGGAACAACTGTCCGCCGAATACATCACCACCGCCCGCGTCAAGGGCCTGTCGGAACGCGCGGTGATCTGGCGCCACGCCTTCCGCAACATCCGCATCCCGCTGGTCACCGTGATCGCGCTGTCTTTTGGTTCACTGCTGGAAGGGTCGGTCCTGACCGAGATCATCTTCAGTTGGCCCGGCCTTGGCCAATACATCACCAAGGCGCTGCTGTCGGGCGACATGAACGCGGTCCTGGGCGGCACGGTGGTCGTCGGCACCTGCTTTGTGGCTCTGAACCTGTTCAGCGACATCCTGTACCGCGTCCTGGACCCGAGGTCGAAATGAACCGCGCGTGGCTTCTGTCCGACGCCCCCCAGACCCGCAGGCAGGCGCGGCTTGGCGCGCTGTATCAGGGCTGGCTGACCTTCCGGGGCAACAAGCTGGCGATGCTGGGGCTGGTCGTGCTGGTCGGGCTGATCGGCATGGCGGTCCTTGCCCCCTGGATCGCCCCGCAAAGCCCCTTTGCGCAGAACCTTGCGAACCGCCTGCAACCGCCATCGGCGGAACACTGGCTGGGCACCGACGCGCTTGGCCGGGACATCCTGTCGCGGCTGATCCACGGCTCGCGCATCACGCTGTTCATCGTGGGCACCGTGGCGCTGATCGCGCCGGTGATCGGGCTGTTCATCGGCACGGTGGCGGGCTTTGCCGGTGGCTGGGTGGACCAGGTGCTGATGCGCATCACCGACATCTTCCTGGCCTTCCCCAAGCTGATCCTGGCCCTGGCCTTCGTCGCGGCCCTGGGCGCCAGCATCGGCAACGCGGTCCTGGCGCTGGCCCTGACCGCCTGGCCGCCCTATGCGCGCCTTGCCCGGGCGGAAACGCTGACCATCCGCAACGCCGACTTCATCGCCGCCGCGCGCCTGCAGGGGGCGGGGCCGCTGCGGCTGCTGGTCAAGCACATCTGGCCGCTTTGCATCAGTTCGCTGATCGTGCGGGTGGCGCTGGACATGGCGGGGATCATCCTGTCGGCGGCGGGGCTTGGCTTCCTGGGCCTTGGCGCGCAGCCGCCGATGCCGGAATGGGGGGCGATGATTTCCGACGGGCGGACCTATATCCTGGATTTCTGGTGGGTCGCCGCCATGCCGGGGATCGCGATCTTCATCGTCTCGATGGCCTTCAACCTGCTGGGCGACGGCTTGCGCGACGTGCTGGACCCGAAGGGGGCCAAGGAATGACGCTGCTGTCGGTGCGAAGCCTGCGCGTCACCTTCCCGACCCGCCAAGGCGTGTTCGAGGCCGTGCGCGGCGTCAGCTTCGACCTGGGCCGCGAACGCCTGGGCGTGGTGGGTGAATCCGGCAGCGGCAAGTCCATGACCGGCCGCGCGATCCTGGGCCTTGTGCGCCCGCCGGGCCTTGTCACCGCCGACCGGCTGGAGCTTGAAGGTCAGCCGATCCTGAACCTGCCGGAACGCCGGATGCGGAAAATCCGCGGCAACCGCATCAGCATGGTCATGCAGGATCCCAAGTTCAGCCTGAACCCGGTGATGACCGTCGGCGACCAGATCGTCGAGGCCTATCGCCTCCACGCTGGCGGCGCCAAGGCCGCAGCCCGCCAGAAGGCGCTGGAGATGCTGGCCGCCGTCCAGATCCGCGACCCCGAGCGGGTGATGGGCGCCTATCCGCACGAGGTCTCGGGCGGCATGGGCCAGCGCATCATGATCGCCATGATGCTGGCCCCCGACCCCGAGATCCTGATCGCCGACGAACCCACCTCGGCGCTGGATGTCTCGGTCAGGACCGAGGTTCTGAACATCATGGACCGCCTGGTCCGCGACCGGGGCATGGGCCTGATCTTCATCAGCCACGACCTGAACCTTGTGGCGCAATTCTGCGACCGGGTGCTGATCATGTATGCGGGCCGCATCGTCGAAACCCTGGCCGCGCCCGACCTGCACCAGGCGCGTCACCCCTACACGCAAGGCCTGCTGAACAGCCTGCCACGCCTGGACGCGCCGGTGGACCGCCTGCCGGTCCTGCAACGCCAGGACGCCTGGCGCGACGGCGACACGATCACCCAAAGCCTGGAAACCGAATTTCCGGGGGGCCTCTGATGCTTCTTCTTCACCCAAATATCCCACGGGGGCGCGGGGGTGTGAAACCCCCGCAGCAACGGTGCCGCCCATGCTGACGGTCGATCATCTGAACGTCTGGTTCGGCCACCCTCCCGACCGCGTGGACGCCGTGCAGGACGCCAGCTTCACCGTGGCCCCCGGCGAAAGCTTCGGCCTTGTGGGCGAATCCGGCTCGGGCAAGTCCACCATCCTGCGCGCCGTCGCCGGACTGATCGACACCTGGTCCGGCACCATCGCGGTCGCGGGAAAGCCGCTGACCGCGCGCAAACGCGACCGGGCCTTCTACAAGACCGTGCAGATGGTCTTCCAGGATCCCTATGCCAGCCTGCATCCCCGCCATTCCGTCGATGTGGTCCTGTCGGAAACCCTGCGCCTGCAAGGCATGGACGACATCGACCGCCGCATCGCGCGCCTGCTGGACGACGTGGGCCTTGGCCGCGGCTTCCGCTTCCGCTATCCGCACCAGCTGTCCGGCGGGCAGCGCCAGCGCGTGGCCATCGCCCGCGCCCTGGCGGCGGAACCGCGCCTGCTGCTGCTGGACGAACCGACCAGCGCCCTGGACGTCAGCGTCCAGGCGGAAATCCTGAACCTGCTGGCCGACCTGCGCGCCGAACACGGGCTGACCTATGTGATGGTCAGCCATGACCTGGCCGTCGTCGGGCACATGTGCGACCGGCTGGCCGTGATGCAGGCGGGCCGCATCGTCGAGGTGATGGACGTCCAGGCCCTCCGCCGGGGCAGCGCGCAGCAGGACTATACCCGCCGCCTGATCGCCGCATCGGAAGGCTATGCCCGCGCCTGATCGGCTTGCGCCCCGCCGCGCCATCGCTAGGGTGCCCGCGAACGGACGAAAGGATGCACCATGAAGCGCGTAACCCTGGGCGGCGGCACGGTCGAGGTCAGCGAGATCTGCCTTGGCACCATGACCTTCGGCAACCAGACGCCCGAGGCCGAGGGCCACGCCCAGATCGACCGCGCGCTGGACGGGGGCATCACCTTCCTCGACACGGCCGAGATGTATCCCGTGAACCCCGTCCGGCGCGAAACCATCGGGTTGACCGAAACCATCATCGGCAACTGGCTGGCCAAGACCGGCAAGCGCGACCGGGTCGAGATCGCCACCAAGATCACCGGCCCCAGCCAGATGGTCCGCGACGGCGCGCCCTATGACGGGGCCATTGTTGCCGCTGCCATCGACGCATCCTTGAGGCGCCTGCAAACCGACCGCATCGACCTGTATCAGCTTCACTGGCCGGTGCGCGGCAGCTATGCCTTCCGGCAGAACTGGACTTACGACCCCTCGAAGCAATCGAAGCAGCAGACGCTGGACCACATGGCCGATGTGCTGGGCGCGCTGGCCGATGCGCAAAAGGCGGGCAAGATCCGTGCCGTGGGCCTGTCCAACGAATCCGCCTGGGGCCTGACCCAATGGTGCGCCGTGGCCGACCGTCTGGGCGCGCCCCGCATGGCGGCGATCCAGAACGAATATTCGCTGCTCTACCGCCTTTACGACACCGATCTGGCCGAGGTCGCGGTGAACGAGGATGTGACGCTGCTGTCCTATTCCCCGCTGGCCGCTGGCCTGCTGTCGGGCAAGTATTCCGGCGGCGCGATGCCGGACGGCAGCCGGGCGGCGGTAGACAAGGCGACGGGGGGCCCCGGCAACCTGGGCGGGCGCAAGACGCCGCAAGGCGTGGCCGCGACCAAGGCTTATCACACGCTTGCCGCCGACCACGGCTGGGACGCCATCCACATGGCGATCGCCTGGCAGCTGACGCGGCCCTTCAAGGTGGTCCCGATCATCGGCGCCACGCGGATGGACCAGCTTGACCACCTGATCGCCGGCCTGGGCAAGCCCTTGCCCGATGATCTGAGGAAGGCCATCGACCGGCTGCACAAGCAGTATCCGCTGCCCTATTGATGAAACGCGGCCAGTCCCTATCTAATTGATCGCAAGAATGAAATGAAGGAACAGGTCATGGCGGGCGATCCCTATGCAGCCTTGGGACTGACGAAATCGGCGACCGATGCCGAGATTAAGAAGGCCTATCGCCGGATCGCCAAGGCGGACCACCCCGACCTGAACCCCGATCCGGCGGCGACGGCGCGCTTCAAGGCGGCCTCGGCGGCCTATGACCTGCTGAAGGATCCCGAACAGCGCCGCCGTTTCGACGCGGGCGAGATCGACGCCCAGGGCCAGGAACGCCCGCAGCGCCGCGCCTGGCGCGACCATGCCGAGGCGGCGGGCAACCCTTACGCCCGCAGCTATGGCTTCGACGGCGACCCGGACCTGTCGGATGTCTTCTCGGATCTGTTCGGGCGGCGGGGCGGCTTTGGCGGCTTCGGGCGCGGCGGCCCCGAGGATCCGCGCGATTTCCACGTGCGCGGGCAGGATTACCGCTTCTCGTTGCAGGTCGATTTCCTGACCGCCGCGCGGGGCGGCAAGACCCGCATCACCCTGCCCGAGGGGGGCGATCTTGAGGTCACGATCCCCAAGGGCTTGCGCGACGGCCAGACCATCCGGCTGAAAGGCAAGGGCGGGCAGGGATTGGGCCAGGGCGGCCCGGGCGACGCCTATCTGACGGTCGCCGTCGCCCCCCATCCCGATTTCCGGCGCGAGGGCGACGACATCCTGCTGACCCTGCCCATCACCCTGGACGAGGCCGTTCTGGGCGGCAAGGTCGCGGTCCCCACCATCGACGGCCCGGTCAACCTGACGATCCCCAAGGGCGCCACCACCGGGCAAAAGCTGCGCCTGCGCGGTCGGGGCATCAACGGGGGCGACCAGCAGGTGGAACTGAAGATCGTCATGCCGGCCCAGGTGGACGAGGATCTGGCCCGGTTCATGGAAGGCTGGCGCAAGGATCACCGCTATGATCCGCGCGCGGGACTGAAAACGGGGGGTTGAGAGGATGGCCCGTCATTATTCCGAAACCGAGGTCGTGGCGATTCTTGAGGATCTGGATCCCGCACGCCTGCGATCCTTCGTCGCGGCCCATGTGGTCACGCCCGTCGTCACGCCGGACGGTCCTGCCTTCACCGATGCGGACCTGGCGCGGCTGCAACTGCTCTGCGACCTGTCCGAGATCTATGACCTGCCGACGGATGCGCTGGCCATGGTCATGTCGCTGATCGACCAGCTGAACACCGCCCGGGGCGACATGCGCGCGCTGATCCAGGCCGTCGCCAGCGAACCCGACGAGGTGCGCGGCCGCATCCAGACATCGGTGCGCCGGTTGCGGATCGTGACGGTGGAGCAGGGCTAGGGCAGCCACACCTGCGCCGCCTTTGCCAGTCCAACGTCGGCTTTCAACCAGGCCGAAAGACTGCCTTCCGGACTTGCAGATTGTGAAAGCCCGTGCGGCGCGCTAAGGCGTCCGCATGACCCGCTATCTTCCCCATGTCGCTGCCACCCTGTCGCTGGGCCTGCCGCTGATCGGCAGCCATCTGGCGCGCATGGGCATCCATGTCAGCGACACGGTGATGCTGGGCTGGTATGGGGTCGATGCGCTGGCGGCGTTGGTGATCGCCACCTCGATGATCCAGATCCTGTTTTTCCTGGGAATGGGCTATGGCACCGGCGTGATGGGCCTGATCGCCACCGCCATCGCGCGGGGGGACGAGACCGAGGTCCGCCGGAGCGCCCGCATGGCGCTGTGGCTGTCGGCGATCCATTCCCTGTTGTGCCAGCCCTTGTTCTGGTTTTCCGGCCCGATCCTGCTGGCGCTTGGCCAGACGGAAACGGTGGCCATGCTGGCGCAGGATTTCCTGCGCATCGCGGGATGGGGGCTTCTGCCGATGCTCTGCGCGCTGGCGCTCAATTCCTATCTGGCGGCGCTTGAACGGGCGCAGGTGGTGATGTGGGTGACGCTGGCCGGGCTGCCGGTGAACATCGCGCTGATCTGGCTGCTGACCTTCGGCAACGCGGGCTTTCCCGAACTGGGCGTGCGGGGCGCGGCCATTTCCAGCGTGATTGTCCAGACGCTGCAACTGGTGGTGCTGGTGGCCTATGCCCGCTGGCTGCCCGCGACGCGCAAGTATCACCTGTTCCAGCGGTTCTGGCGGCCCGACGGCGCGGCCATGCGCCAGGTCTTCCACCTGGGCTGGCCCATCGGCCTGACGCTTGTGGCCGAGGGCGGGCTGTTCGTCGGATCGAACGTGATGATGGGCTGGATCGGCACGCAGGAACTGGCTGCCCACGGGATCGCGCTGCAGATCACCTCGATCACCTTCATGGTGCATCTGGGCCTGTCCAATGCCGCGACGGTCCGCGTGGGCCAGGCCAAGGGACGGGGCGACGCCGCCTGGATGCGCGACGCCGCCGTCACCGTGATCGCCATGTCGCTGGTCTTCGCCACCATCGCGATCGGCATCTATCTGCTGGCGGGCGAAGGACTGGTGCGGCTTTATCTCGACCCCGCCGATCCGCGCGGCCCCGCCATCGTGGCGCTTGGCGCGGCGCTCTTGGTCTATTCGGCGCTGTTCCAGTTGACCGATGCCTTCCAGGTGATCGCGCTCGGCTTCCTGCGCGGGGTCCATGACACGCGGGTGCCGATGTGGATCGCGGGCTTCAGCTATTGGGTGGTGGGGATGCCGGTCGCCTGGGGGCTGGCCTTTCCGTTCGGCCTTGGTCCCGCCGGGCTGTGGCTGGGCCTTTGCGTCGGGCTGACAGTGGCCGCCGCGCTGCTGATGACGCGCTTCTGGCGCGGTCATGCGCAGGGGGTCTGGACCCGTCCCGCCGTGGCGGTCTAACGTGGCCGCGACACGTTCAAGGAGGCCCCATGCGACCCGTCTTCGTCCAGTTCCGCTGCGAGCCCGGCAAGACCTATCAGGTCGCCGAGGCCATCTACGACCGAGAGGTCGTGTCCGAGCTTTACTCGACATCCGGCGACTACGACCTGATCGCCAAGGTCTATATCCCCGAGGACGAGGACGTGGGCCGCTACCTGTCCGAACGCCTGTTCGACATCCCCCATATCAGCCGCACGCTGACCACCATGACCTTCCGCGCCTTCTGATGATCCGCCTTGCCCCGATCCCGGCGGGCCTGCCCGCGACCGTCCCTTTTGTCGGCCCCGAAACGCTGGAACGCCAGACGGGCCGCCCCTTTGCCGCCCGCCTTGGCGCCAACGAGAACGGCTTCGGCCCCAGTCCGCGCGCGGTCGCGGCGATGCAGGCCGCAGTGGGTGAGGTCTGGAAATACGGCGATCCGGCCAGCCATGACCTGACGCAGGCGCTTGCCGCCCATCACGGCGTGCGGTCCGACAACATCATCGTGGGCGAGGGGATCGACGGCCTTCTGGGCCTGCTGGTGCGCCTGACGGTTGCGCCGGGCGAGGTGGTGGTCACGTCGGATGGGGCCTATCCGACCTTCAACTTCCATGTCACGGGCTTCGGGGGAAGCCTGGACAAGGTGCCCTACCGCAACGACGCCGAGGATCCCCACGCCCTTCTGGACCGCGCCCGGCAGGTGGGTGCGCGTCTGGTCTATCTGGCCAATCCCGACAACCCGATGGGAAGCTGGCACGACGGCGCGGTGATCGAGGGAATGCTGGACCAGCTTCCCGAAAACACGCTGCTGGTCCTGGACGAGGCTTATGCCGAATTCGCCCCCGCCCGCGCCATCCCGGCCATCGCCGCCGACGACCCCCGCGTCATCCGGATGCGGACCTTTTCAAAAGCCTACGGCATGGCGGGCGCGCGCGTGGGCTATGCCATCGGCAACCCTGACCTGATCGCCGCCTTCGACCGGGTGCGCAACCATTTCGGCATGAACCGCGTCAGCCAGATCGGCGCGCTGGCCGCGTTGCAGGACCGGGACTGGCTGGCCCATGTCGTGGCGCAGGTCGCCGCCGCCCGCGACCGCATCGCCGCCATCGGCGCGGAACACCAACTGACCGCCCTGCCATCGGCCACCAATTTCGTGGCGCTCGACACGCATCGCGACGGCGCCTTCGCCCGCCGCCTGGTCGATGCCCTGGTGGCGCAGGGCGTCTTCATCCGCATGCCCGGCGTGGCGCCGCTGAACCGCTGCATCCGCATCAGCTGCGCGCCCGACCCGGAACTGGACATCCTGGCCCGGGCGCTGCCGCGCGCGCTGTCCACACTCTGAGGCTTCTTCTTCACTTAAATATCCCCGCCGGAGGCACCTGCGATCTCCGCAAGCGCCCCCGGCAGCAGCGGCTTACATCGCCGCCAATTGCGCCAGCGCCGCGCGCAACCGGGCTAGGTCGTCGTCCAGCGCCGCCAGCTTGTCGCGGGTTTCCTCGATCACCTCGGGTTCGGCGTTTTCCACGAAGCGGGGATTGCCAAGCCGCTTGCGCAGCCCGTCCGCGTCCTTTTCGGACTTCGCCACCGATTTCTGCAACCGCGCCGTTTCCGCCGCCACGTCGATTACGTCGCCGATGGGCAGCGCAAAGCTTGCCCCCTGCGCGGCGACCGCGATCATGCCGCGCCCCGCCGCGCCGTCCATCGGCGCATTGACACGCGCCAGCCGCTCGATCAGGGGACCGTTGGCGGCCAGCGCGGCACGGGCGGCCACGTCCGCCTGGGTCACGATCAGATCCAGCTTCGCGCCCGCCGGGACGCCCATCTGGGCGCGGGCGGACCGCACCGCCTCGATCAGCGAAATCACCCAGTTCATCTGGCGGTCGGCATCCGCGTCGATCAGTTCCGCGCCATAGGCAGGCCAGTCGCCGTGGACCAGCATCTTCGCGCGCTCGCCCGTCAGGGACCACAGCTCCTCGGTCACGAAGGGCATGATCGGGTGCAGCAGCAGATAGCACTGGTCCAGAACCCACCCCATCGTGGCGCGGGTTTCATCCGCATGGCCGCCGTCGAACAGGGGCTTGGCGAATTCGACATACCAGTCGCAGACCTTGCCCCAGACGAAGGCATACAGCCCGTTCGCCGCATCGTTGAAGCGATAGGAGGCCAGGGCCTCGTCCGTCGCCATGCGGATCCGCGCGACCTCGCCGATGATCCAGCGGTTGACCGTGTGCTGCGGGGCAGGGCGGTCGCCGCCGCCGCGCACGCCGTTCATTTCCGCGAACCGCGTGGCGTTCCAGATCTTGGTGACGAAGTTCCGCGCGCCCTCGACATGCTTGGGCCCCAGCTTGGGATCGCGGCCCATGGCGGCCATGCCGGTCAGCGTCATGCGCAGCGCGTCGGCGCCGTATTCGTCGATCAGCGACAAGGGGTCGATGACGTTGCCTTTCGACTTCGACATCTTCGCGCCCTTTTCGTCGCGCACCAGGCCGTGGACATAGACGGTGCGGAAGGGCACGTCGCCCACGACCTCAAGCTGCATCATCATCATCCGGGCGACCCAGAAGAAGATGATGTCGAAGCCCGTGACCAGCACGTCGGTCGGAAAGTATTTCCGCAATTCCGGCGTCTGCTCGGGCCAGCCCAGCGTGCCGATGGGCCAGAGGCCCGAGGAAAACCAGGTGTCCAGCACGTCCGGGTCGCGCCAGACGGGATAAACCAGCCGGGTCGGATCCTGGGAAAGGTTGTAATCGGCCAGGCCGCGCGCAAAGGCGTCGATGGCGGCATCGCGGTCGGTGCATTCGACGATGCGGGCGATTTCCAGCGGCGCGGGCAGCCCGGCAATGGAGTCGCGGAACTGCTCGGCCACCTCGGCAAAGCTGGCGGCGGCGTGGTGGATCTCGTCGCGGTGGACCAGGCCTTCTTCCAGAAGCGCGAAGATTTCCACGTCGTCCAGTTCGCCGTCGCCGTCGTCATCGACCTGGCCTTCCAGCGACAGGTCCAGCCCATACCAGACCGGGATCTGGTGACCCCACCAAAGCTGGCGGGAAATCGTCCAGGGCTCGATGTTTTCCAGCCAGTTGAAATAGACCTTCTTGTGCTGCTCGGGCAGGATCTCGGTGCGGCCGTCGCGCACGGCCTCCAGCGCGGGGCCGACGATGCGCTTGGTGTCCACGAACCACTGGTCCGTCAGCATCGGCTCGATCACCACGCCGGAACGGTCGCCGAAGGGCTGCATGATGGGCTTGGAATCCACGACCGGGCGGCGTTCCAGATGCTCGGCCCCGGTGTCCTCGTCGATTTCCTTGTGCAGAGTGGTGACGGCCAGCCCTTCGGCATTGATCTGGGCGATGACCAGGCGCCGCGCCTCCATGCGGTCCAGGCCGCGCAGATCCTCGGGGACCAGGTTCACGTCCGACACGTCGCCCACATCCTCGCCCGCTGCTGCGCGCGATGCGATGGCGGCGGATTCGGCATAGGACAGCCCATCCTGGCGCATCGCCCCCTTGCTGTCCATCAGCGCATAAAGCGGGATGTTGTTGCGCATCGCCACCGCATAGTCGTTGAAGTCATGCGCCCCGGTGATCTTGACCGCGCCGGATCCGAAATCGGGATCGGGGTATTCGTCGGTGATGATCGGGATCAGGCGGCGGTGTTCGCGCGGCCCCACGGGGATTTCGCACAGCTTGCCCACGATGGGGGCATAACGCGCATCCGACGGATGGACCGCCACGGCGCCGTCGCCCAGCATGGTTTCGGGCCGGGTGGTGGCGATGCTGATGTAGTCGCGGACCTCGCGCAGCGTGACGTCGCCGTCGGCGTCGCGTTCCACGTATTCATAGGTTTCCCCGCCCGCCAGCGGGTATTTGAAATGCCACATGTGGCCGGGAACCTCGCGGTTCTCGACCTCCAGGTCGCTGATCGCGGTCTCGAAATGCGGATCCCAGTTCACCAGACGCTTGCCGCGATAGATGATGCCCTTGTTGTAAAGGTCCAGGAACACCCGGATCACCGCGTCGTGGAAGTTCCCTTCCTCGCCCGCAGGCGCGCCGGGGGCACCCGACATGGTGAAGGCATTGCGCGACCAGTCGCAGGATGCGCCAAGCCGCTTCAACTGGTTGACGATGGTGCCGCCGGATTCCCGCTTCCAGCGCCAGATCTCGTTCGTGAAGTCCTTGCGGTCCCATTCGCGGCGCGGCGGCTTGCCCTCGGCCGCCAGCTTGCGTTCCACGACCATCTGCGTGGCGATCCCCGCATGGTCCTGGCCCGGCTGCCACAGCGTGTCGAATCCGCGCATCCGGTGCCAGCGGACCAGGATGTCCTGCAGCGTGTTGTTGAAGGCATGGCCGATATGCAGGCTGCCGGTGACGTTGGGGGGCGGGATCATCACGGTGAAGGTTTCCGCGCGCCGGGCATTGGCCCCGGCGGCGAATGCGTTGCGGCGTTCCCATTCCGCGCCGATCCGCGCCTCGGCGGCCTTGGCGTCAAAGCTTTTGTCCATGCTCATGTCGGCTGATCCCCTTCGCTTGGGAAGGGGATTAGCGAAACGGCGCGCAAAGGCCAAGACGTTCGGCGCAGGCCTAGGCGCTGGCCTGCCGCGCATCCGCCGCGCGCCAATGCGCCATCTGGTCGGCCAGGGCCTTTCCGAAGGCGGGCCGGGCGGTGGCGCGTTCGACATAGGCCGCAAGGCCGTGCAGGTCGTCCAGAAAGCCGTTCTGCGCCGGGGCGCGCAGGATGTCGGCCATCAGCAGGTCGGCCACGGTGAAGCTGTCGCCCACCAGCCAGTCCTTGTCGCCCAAGGCCGTCTGCAACTGATTCAGGCGTTGCCGCAGCAGGGGCTCGCGGCGGGCCGCACCCGCCTCGTCCTTGTCGAAGAACTTGGGAATGATCCAGGCCATCACGAAGGGCTCGACGCTGTTCAGCGCGGCGATCAGCCATTGCTGGACATGGGGGCGCTGCGCCTCGGGCATCAGGGGGGTGCCCTGGGCCAGGTGCAGCAGGATCGCGCCCGATTCGAACAGCGTCAGGTCGCCGTCGCGGACAAAGGGCACCTGCGCAAAGGGCTGCTGCGCGATGTGATCGGGTGATTTCTCGCGCAGGGGCACGGTTTCGACCTGGTAGGGCCGCCCGAGTTCCTCGAGCAGCCAGCGGACGCGGATGTCGCGCACGAAGCCGCGCGGGAATTCGGGCACCCAGTCATAGGTGGTCAGGACCAGGGTCATGGCGTTTCCTCCTGCATATCCGCCACCTCCGCCATGCCGCGCCGGGCAGGGGCAGGGCCATGGGGATATCCTTCCGTCCCGCTTCCGGCGATCTGCCAGCCCGGCACCAGGCTGCCCCTCGCAGGCCGCAGGCCCAGACTGGGGGAAGCGTCCGTGAACCCTGGTCATCCCTGCACCCTGCTGTCGAAGACCGGCGTGAAGCCGCCCCAGAACATGCGCTTCCCGTCGAAGGGCATGGCGGGCATGTCCATGCCTTCCATCTCGGCCTCCATCGTCCTGGCGGCCTTGTCGCAGGTGGCGCGGTCGGGCCATTCGATCCAGGAAAACAGCGGCACCTCGCCCTCTTTCGCCTCGGTGGCGCGATAGAAGTCGGTCTGCCTGCCGTGGGGCACGTCCACGCCCCAGCATTCGGCCTGATAGGTCGCGCCCATGCGCTGGAACATCTCGGTCGCGCTGTGGGCCAGGTCGATATAGTCCTGCTTCCTGTCCTCGGGCGCGGCCAGCACGAAGCCCTGGACATAGCGGCCGGTGGCGCTTTCACCCACCTGGACGATGGGGTCGAAGCCGCCCCAGAACATGCGGGTGCCGTCGAAGGGCAGTTCCGGCATCTGGGGCAGATCCTCGCCGTTCTCCATCCCGGCCCAGGCCGCGTCGGCGGTGGCGCGGTCGGGCCATTCGACCCAGGAAAACAGCGGCACCTCGCCCTCCCTGGCGTCCGTGGCGCGGTAAAAGTCGGTCTGCTTGCCGTGGGGCACGTCCGTGCCCAGGCATTCGACCATGCGCAGCGCGCCGCGTTTCTGGAACCAGGGCCATCCGGCCCTGGCATGGGCGATGAAGGCGTCCTTGTTGGCCGCGGGCACGGCGGCCACGAAACCGGAAACATAGGTCATGGGAATCCCCCCTCCCTGGGTCAACAAGGGGAAGGGTGCCCGTTGCAGTATGAAAAAGCAACTGATACCGTGAGCCATGACACAGGCCCGCCACAATCCGCGCATCCGCTATGACGAGGGATGCCTTGCCGCCCATGCCCTGAACATCGTCGGCGACCGCTGGGCGCTGCTGGTGGTGCGCGAACTGATGCTGGCGCCCAAGCGGTTCCAGGCGATCCGCCAGGGCCTGCCGGGCGTCACGGCGGCGGTGCTGACGCAGCGGCTGGCGCAATTGGCGCAGGCGGGCGTCGTTGTGCACGAGAACGGGCAATATGCGCTGACCGAATCGGGGCGCGGCCTGATGCCCGTCCTGCAGGCGATGTGCCGCTGGGGGGCGGCCCATCCCGGCCACGATCCGCGCCGCTTCATCAGCCCGACGGCGCTGGTGATCTCGATGACCGCAATGATCGCGGGGGCCGAGGGGCGGCAGGTGACGGCAGGGATGCGGATGGGGGCCGAATCCTTCGTCCTGCGCCTGACCGGCGACGGCATCCTGCGCGCCGGGACGGGCGAGGACGGGACGGCGCAGTTCACGCTGTCGGGCGACGGCAACCGGCTGGCGCGCGCGGTCTATGGCCCGGCGCCGCTGGCCGATCTGGCGGACGAGGGGGTCATCGGGCTGGCAGGCGACGGTGATGCGGCGCAGCGGTTCGTGGGCCTGTTCCGGCTGCGCTAGACGGCCCCGTCAGACAGCGCGGTCCAGCCTGGTGGACAGGTGGATCAGGCTTTCGGACGACCGCACGCCGTCGATGGCGCCGATGCGGTCCAGCGCCTCGTCCAGTTCCGTGGTCGATCCGCTGGCGATCTGGACCAGCAGGTCGACGCGCCCGCTGGCCGTGTGGATGCGCTCGACCTGCGGCATGGCCTTCAGGCGCGTCAGGACGGCGGGCTGGCTGCGCGGCTCGATGGCCAGCAGGACGGTGGCGCGGATGCGGCCCGGCCGGGCGGCCTCGCCCAGGCGAAGGGTATAGCCCGCGATCGCGCCCGAGCGTTCCAGCCGTTCCAGCCGCGCCTGCAGGGTAGAGCGGGCGACCTTCAACCGCCGCGCCAGCACCGCGACCGAGACGCGGGCGTCCTGCGACAGCAGCGCGATGATGTTGCGGTCCAGATCGTCCATTCCTGTCCTGCAGATCGTCAAAATGCCAGGATGGTCGTCATTATAACCGGCAAGGGCGGTAAATCCATCTTTTCCGCCGGTGAAGTCGCAGGGCCCGCGCGTCATTCTGGACCCAAGGGCCGCAATCCCCGAACGCGAAAGGATCCGCCGATGAGGACGCAGAAGACCATCTGGGACAATCCGGCCGACCTGATCCGCCATCTTCAGCCCGACCATCCGGTGATGGCCTTCGCCCCTACCGTGTTGCAGGATCGCGCGCGGCAGTTCCTGGCGGGCTTTCCGGGCCTTGTCACCTATGCCGTGAAGTCGAACCCGGACGAGGCCGTGATCCAGAACCTGGTCACCGCCGGGATCCGGGGCTTCGACGTGGCCTCGCCGTGGGAAATCGACCTGATCGGCCGCCTGGCCCCCCGCGCCGCGCGCCATTACCACAACCCCGTCCGCTCGCGCCGCGAAATCGCCCATGGCCTGCGCGAGGGCATCCTGGCCTGGTCGGTGGACAGCCACAGCGAGCTGGAAAAGCTGTTCGACCAGGTGCCGACAGCCATCGACGGCCAAGGGGTCGAGATCTCGCCGCGCTTCAAGCTGCCGGTGCTGGGCGCGGCCTATGACTTCGGGTCCAAGTTCGGGGCGACGCCGGATCTGGCGGCGGACCTGCTGCGGCGGGTGGCGAACCGGGGCTACGTCGCCTCGCTGACCTTCCATCCCGGTACGCAATGCACCGACCCTGTGGCCTGGGAAAGCTATATCCGCATGGCGCGGGAGATCTGCGACATGGCAGGCGTCCGCGCCCGGCGGCTGAACGTGGGCGGCGGCTTTCCTTCGCACCGCGTGTCGGGGGTGGCGCCCGACCTGGACGCCATCTTCACCAGGATCGCCGAAACCGTCGCGGAGTGCTTCGGCCCCGATGCCCCCGCGCTTGTCTGCGAACCGGGCCGGGGCCTGTGCGCCGACGCCCATGCGCTGATCGCCCGCGTCAAGGCGCTGCGCGACGGGACCGACATGTTCCTGAACGACGGCGTCTATGGCGGGCTGACCGAACTGCCGGTCATCGGCAACCTTGACCGCATCGAGGTTCTGACCCCCCAGGGCACCCCCCGCACGGGCGAGCGCACCGGCCGCGTGGTCTTCGGCCCGACCTGCGATTCGGTGGACCGCCTGCCGGGCGAGTTGTCCCTGCCCGACGACATCGCCGAGGACGATTACGTCGTCTTCCACGGCGCGGGCGCCTATTCGGTCGTGACCAACACCCGCTTCAACGGCTTCGGCGCCATGACGCGGGCCACGGTGATGGGCTTCGACTGAAGCCTTTCACTTTGGCTCAAATATCCCACGGGGGTCCGGGGGTGTGAAACCCCCGGCTTACGCCACCGCGCCCAGATCACGCACCGGCTCGACCCCAAGCGCCCCACAGACCGCCAGCGTCAAATCCGGTCGGTTCAGCGTATAGAAATGCAGCCGGTCCACGCCGCCCTCCAGCAGATCGCGGCACAACTTGACGCAGGTCTGCTCGGACAAGGCGCGTTCCGCCGCCGGGCCTTCGGCTGCGGCCTTGGAAAACGCCTCCTCGGCCCAACCCGGCATGCTGGTCCCGCAGGTCGCGGCAAAGCGTTTCGCCCCGGCCCACCCCTGGATCGGCAGGATGCCGGGGATGATCGGCGCGTCGATGCCTGCCGCCGCGCATTTGTCGCGGAAGCGGAAGAAGGTGTCCGCGTCAAAGAAGAACTGCGTGATCGCGCTGGTCGCGCCCGCGTCGATCTTGCGCTTCAGCCAGGCCACGTCGGCATCCGTGCCGCTGCTGTCGGGGTGCGGCTCGGGGTATGCGCCCACGCGGACCGTCATGTCGCCGCGCGCGGCGATCGCCTCGATCAGCTCGACCGTGTTGGCGAATCCCTCGGGATGGGGGGTAAAGCGGTCCTGGCCCTTGGGCGCGTCGCCGCGCAGGGCCACGATTTCCCGAATCCCGGCATCGGCATAGGCCTGCACGATCTCCATCGTCTCGGCGCGCGTGGCTTCCACACAGGTCAGGTGCGCGGCGACGGGGATGCCGTAATGGCGGTGGATGGTCGTCACCGCCTCATGCGTCAGCTTGCGGGTGGTGCCGCCCGCGCCATAGGTGACGGACACGAAATCCGGGGCCAGCGGCGCCAGCGCCCGCGCGGTTTCCCACAGCCGGAAGGACGCATCCAGCGTCTTCGGCGGAAAGAACTCGAAACTGATCTGCGGGCGGGACATGGCGGTTTCCTTTGGCTTTCGCCGCTTGTGCCACGCGGCAGGCCGTGAGACAAATTCATAATCCTCAAGATCAACATGAGCCCGCCTCACCATGCATCTGGAACTGCGCCACCTGCGCACCGTCCGCGCCATCCATGAACAAGGCGGCCTCGCCCGCGCGGCCGAGGTTCTGAACATCACCCAGTCCGCCCTGTCCCACCAGGTTAAGGCGCTGGAGGAACAGGCGGGCGTCGATCTGTTCGTCCGCCGCGCCAAGCCCATGCGCCTGTCCCCCGCCGGGATGCGTCTGCTGCGTCTGGCCGAACAGGTGCTGCCCCTGGTCCAGGCCACCGAGGCCGAGTTCAAGGGCGTCGAGGCGGGCCGCATCGGGCGGCTGCACATCGCCATGGAATGCCACGCCTGCTTCGACTGGCTCTTGCCGGTGCTGGACATCTTCCGCCGCACCTGGCCCGAGGTGGACCTGGACATCCGCCAGCGCCTGGCCTTCGGCGCGCTGCCCGCGCTGGCCCGGCAAGAGGTGGACCTGGTGATCTCGTCCGACCCCGAGGATCTGCCGGGCATCGTCTTCCAGCCGCTGTTCGACTATTCGCCCACGCTGGTGGTGCCCGCCGATCATCCGCTGGTCGCCAAGGGGTTCGCCGACCCGGCCGACCTGGCGGCGGAAACGCTGATCACCTATCCGATGGACCGCGCGCGTCTGGACGTGTTCAGCCAGTTCCTGACACCCGCCGGGGTGGAACCCGCCCAAAGCCGCACGGTGGAACTGACCGCCGTGGCGCTGATGCTGGTCGCCTCGGGGCGCGGCGTGGCGGTGATGCCCGACTGGGTGCTGCGCCGCGAATCCGCCAATGCGGAAATTGCCATGCTGCCCCTGACGCAGGGCGGGATCATCCGGCGGCTTTACGCGGCCGTGCGGTCCGAGGATCTGGCGCAGCCCTACATGGCCCATGTCCTGCGCCTGTCGCGGACGGAACCCCTGCGGATGCTGCGCGGGGCGGCGGCGTGACTGACCTTGCCTGGGCGGGATCAGGAAATGCGACGAGCATTTCCCCCGCCTTTTGTCCGACCTTGCCACCAGAGACGGTGCAGCCCTGCGACCACGGAAGGCCAGCGCCCGACCCGGGGGGGCGTGAAGCGCCCGCCTGGGGCGGGGCGGGCGCTGGCCGGGCCTTGAAGGCCCGGCGGTTCCGGTTGCGATGTTGTGACGTGGCGAAGGCGATGGCCTTCGCCCGCGCGGAAGGCAGCGCCTGCTTCACATTCCCCCCGCTTCCCCCTATGACGCCCCCAACCCCCCTGTCCCGGAGCATTCCATGGCAAGCGCCAACCTGAACGTCATGATCAAGGCCGCCCGCAAGGCCGGGCGCAGCCTCGTCAAGGATTTCCGCGAGGTCGAGAACCTTCAGGTCAGCGTCAAGGGCGCGGGCGACTTCGTTTCCAAGGCCGACCAGGAGGCCGAGCGCATCATCAAGGAAGAACTGCGCGGCGCGCGCCCGAACTATGGCTGGCTGGGCGAGGAAACGGGCGAGGAGGCGGGCGAGGATCCGACGCGGCGCTGGATCGTCGATCCGCTGGACGGCACCACCAACTTCCTGCACGGGTTGCCGCATTGGGCCATCAGCATCGCGCTGGAACATAAAAAGGAAATCGTCGCCGCCGTGATCTTCGACGCGGCCAAGGACGAACTGTTCGTGGCCGAAAAGGGTGGCGGGGCCTTCATGAACGACCAGCGGCTGCGCGTCTCGGGGCGGCGGCGGCTGGACGAATCGCTGTTCGCCACCGGCATTCCCTTTGCAGGGCGCGGCCCCTTGCCCGCCGCCTTGCAGGATCTGGCGCGGCTGATGCCGCTGACGGCGGGGGTGCGGCGGATGGGGGCGGCGGCGCTGGATCTGGCCTATGTCGCGGCGGGGCGGTATGACGGATACTGGGAACGCGGCAACAAGCCCTGGGACGTGGCGGCGGGCATCCTGCTGGTGCGCGAGGCAGGCGGTTTCGTCGAAGGCATCCGCGACGGCGACGACCCCCTGGAATCGGGCCGCCTGATCGCGGCCAACGCGCAGGTCTTCGAACCCCTGGCCAAGGTCATCCGCACCCGCGACTGACTTGCACGCTGCGCAAGTCAGGCTTGCCTTGACCTTGCGGCTGAAACAGGCGCATGGCGGGCCTGTCCAGGGACCGCGCCATGCCGAAAGACCAGAACCACCCGCCCTATGCCGCCTCGGCGGCCACCGCCTCTGCGCCGCCGCCCGCGCCGCCCCCGGTGCCGCCCCGAACGGGCGCGGGGCGCGACCGCACCGGGCTTGGCATCCTGCTGATGTGCGCGACCAGCCTCATCTTCGCGGTGCAGGATGCGTTTTCCCGGATGCTGGGCGCGGAATACCCGCCGGTGCTGGTGGTGATGATCCGTTACTGGGTCTTTGCGCTGTTCGTGATCGCCATGGTCGCGCGCCAGCCGGGCGGGCTGCGCCGCGCCATCCGCACCAAGCGGCCCAAGACGCAGATCCTGCGCGGCGTGCTTCTGGTGGTCGAGACGGGCTTCATGATCGAGGCCTTCGTGCGCCTTGGCCTGGTCGGCACCCATGCGATCTTCACCGTCTATCCCCTGCTGGTCGCAGCCCTGTCCGGCCCGATCCTGGGCGAGAAGGTCGGCTGGCGGCGCTGGACGGCCATCGGCGTGGGATTCGCGGGCATCCTGATCATCCTGCAACCCGGCAGCACGGTGCTGAACCTGGGTTCGGTCCTGGCGCTTGTCTCGGCCCTGATGTTTTCGGTCTATGGATTGCTGACGCGGCATGTGGCGCGCGACGATCCGGCGCAGGTCAGCTTTTTCTGGACCGGCATCGCCGGGGCGGCCACGGCCACCGTTCTGGGCATCGGCCATTGGGAATGGCTGGCGCCCGGGGACTGGATCTGGATGGGGCTGCTCTGCGCCTGCGGACTGGTGTCGCATTGGCTGCTGATCCGCGCCTATGAACTGGCCGAGGCATCCGCCCTGCAACCCTTCGCCTATACGCAACTGGCCTGGGTCAGCGTGATCGGCGTCCTGGTCTTCGGCGAGGTGCTGCACATGAACGTGGTCATCGGCACCGCCATCGTGGTCGCGGCGGGGCTGTTCACCTTGTGGCGGGCGCGGGTCAGGGCGGGGTAGGGTGCGTGCTTGCACGCACCAATCGCCAAGGGTCCAAGCTGCGTGACATCACGCACCCTACCGGGCGGCGGCCTCGACGGCGGCGGGCTGCCACCCCTCGGGCAGCCTGGGCCCGATGAAGGGCTTTGCCACCGGCCGCCGGGACAGGGCCAGGGTCAGCCGCGCCACGGGGGGCGGCATCAGCCCGCCGCCGGTCAGATCCCAGGTGGGCAGGATGGGCGCGGGTTTCCCATGGATGCGGGCGCGATAGATCGGCATCGCCTCGGTCACGCGCATGACATAGTTGCGGGTTTCGTCAAAGGGGATCAGTTCGACCCAGTCCACCGGATCGGCATTCCGCCGCAAGTCGCCGAAATCGCGCAGCCAGCGCGCCGGACGCCCCGGCCCGGCGTTATAGCCCGAGGCCGTCAGCGCCGTGGACGCGCCAAAGCGGTCGCGCAGGCCCGCCAGATAGGCCGCGCCAAGCCGGGCGTTATAGGCCCCGTCGGTGGTCAGCCGCCCCAGGTCGAAAGGCTCGCGGATGGCGCGGGCCATCTGTTTGGCGGTGTCGGGCATCACCTGCATCAGCCCGCGCGCGCCCACGGGGCTGCGGGCGGCGGGGTTGAATTCGGATTCCTGGCGGGCGATGGACAGCGCCAGTTCGGTCGGGATGGTGAACTCGGTCCGCTCAAGCCCCGTCAGCGGGAAATGCGCGGCGGGGTGGATGACGCCCTTGTCGGCGGCGCGCTTGGACAGGCGCAGCGCGTGCCAGGGCATCCCCCGTTCATACATCAGGCGGGCCATGCGCAGGCTGTCCTGCGGGTCGGCGGTTTCCGACAGGTGCAGGAAGAACCGCTGCGCCTCGTCCACCCGTCCCGTCGCCAGCAGCCACAGCCCGGCCCGAAAGACGCTGCTGCCGCCCAAGGCGGCCCCGCGCCAGTCGGGCAGGGGCCCGGGCGTGGCATAGTCGGCGGGCATGAGGGCGCCGATCCGCTCGGCGGCAAGCTGGCCGTAATAGGTGCCGGGCATGGCCGCCGCTTGGCGGTAGGCCGCATCCGCCGCCCCTTGGTCGCCAAGCGCCTGATGCGCGCGCCCCTGCCAGTAGAAGGCGCGGGACGTGCTGATCTGGCTGCCCACCACGGTTTCCAGATGCAGGAAATGCGCCAGCGCCCGGTCCGCCGCCCCCTGCTTCAACGCGGCGAATCCCGCCAGCCATTCCAGATCGGCGTAATGGCGGTTGTCGGGGGGCAGGAAATGCGGGCGGGCCAGCGCCTCAGCCCGTGTCCAATCGCCACCCCGCATCGCCATGCGCGCGTAATCCACCCGCATTTCCGCCCAGACCGCCGGGTTCCGCAGGGTGTCGGCATCGGTCGAGGCCTCCAGCATCAGCGCCTGCGCGCCCTCGTGCTGCCTGGCGCGGACCCGCCACAGGAAGCGGTCCATGGTCAGGCCGGGATCGGCGCGCGCGGCAGGCGGCAGCGCCAGGATCAGGTCGTCCACGCCCGCACGGCCCGCCTGCAAGGCGATGCGCGCGGCCAGCAAGGGGCGGTCGGGTTCGGGCAGGCGGGGCAGCAGCCGTTCGGCCTGCGCCCAGTCCTGCCGGTCCAGCATCGCCACGGCGCGGGCGGTCATCAGGGGCGCCAGTTCGGCCTGATGGGCGGCAAGGAAGGCCGCTTCCTCGGGCGCGGTCAAGGGAACGGTGGTCCAGAAGCGCGCGCGTTCGGCCCGGGCGGCGTCCGCATCCAGCACGGCCAGATAGGCGTTTTCAGCCACCAGCGTGTCGGGCAGGCGGTCCCCGAACCAGTCGCGGATGTCCTGGGGGGGCAGGTCGGGCCGCAGCTTCGCGTCCCCGCGTTCCCGCAGCAACGCCAGCCCGGGCCAGTCGCCATAGGCGCGGGCGAAGTCGATGTAATCGCCCACCGCGCCATGGCCCGCGCGCAGGGCCTGCCAACCCACCAGGGCCTCGGCCATCGGGCCCGACCGGCGGGCGGCATCCCGCGCCGTCACCCAATCCTTCGCATCCGCCGCCGACAGGGCCAGCGCCATCGCGCCCGCGTCCTCGGCCCGCGCGGGGGCGAGGGTCGCAAGGGCCAGCAGCCCAACGGCCAGCATGTCACGCAGAAGTCGCATCACCACCCTGTGTCACCGCCCCCTGCGCCCGACGCAATTCACAACCTTGGCAAGTTCCGCCCGTCCCGTTATCAGGCGCGCAAACCAAACCTGCAAGGAAGCGTGTCATGTTCAAGGGATCCCTGCCCGCACTGGTCACGCCGTTCACCAAGGACGGCGAACTGGACCTGGACACGCTGAAAAAGCTGGTGGACTGGCATATCGACCAGGGCAGCCACGGCCTTGTCCCCGTGGGCACCACCGGCGAAAGCCCGACCCTGACCCATGACGAACACCGGCTGGTGATCGAGGAGGTCGTGCGCGCCGTCGATGGCCGTATCCCCGTCATCGCGGGCGCGGGGTCGAACAGCACCCGCGAGGGCATCGGCCTGATCCGCCACGCGGCCGAGGTCGGCGCCGACGCCGCGCTGGTCGTGACGCCCTATTACAACAAGCCCACCCAGGCGGGCCTGATCGCCCATTACACGGCGCTGGCCGAGGCGTCCGACCTGCCCATCATCATCTACAACATCCCCGGCCGCTCGGTCGTGGACATGTCGCCCGAAACCATGGGCGAACTGGCGAAGCTTCCCACGATCATCGGCGTCAAGGACGCCACCGGCAAGCTGGAGCGGGTGAGCCAGCAGCGCATCACCTGCGGCCCGGATTTCATGCAACTGTCGGGCGAGGATGCGACGGCCCTTGGCTTCAACGCCCATGGCGGCGTGGGCTGCATCAGCGTCACGGCCAATGTCGCGCCCAGGCTGTGCGCGGAATTCCAGGAGGCGACGCTGGCGGGCGACTATGCCCGTGCGCTGGAATACCAGGACCGGCTGATGCCGCTGCATGTCGCGATCTTCGTGGAACCGGGGCTGGTCGGCGCGAAATACGCGATGTCCCGGTTGGGGCTTTGCGACGAACGCGTCCGCCTGCCGCTGGTCCCCCTGACCGAGCCGACCCGCCGCCTGATCGACGCGGCGCTGGACCATGCCGGCCTGATCTGAGGGCCAAGGGCGTGAATGCGCGCCCATGTCGCGCGCATTTTCCGCATCGTCTTTTCAAAGCGGATTCTTCATCCCATATTGAGGGTGAGGAGACGACCCGCCATGCCCTTGCCGCACTTCCTGGTCCTGATCGCCGCAGTCATCCTTGTCGCCGCGCTGACGCTGTGGGCGGCCTTTTCCGCCGATGCGCCCGTGGTGGTGCTGGCCATGGTCACGCTGTCGGCCGCCGCCGCCCTGCACCTGGCCCGCGGCGACCGGCACGACCATGACACCTGACGCTCAGCTTTCCAGTTCGGCGTCCCAGTAAAGGTAATCCATCCAGCTGTCATGCAGGTGATTCGGCGGGAATCGCCGGCCCGCCGCGTGCATTTCCTCGGGCGACGGCTGGCGGGGCTTGCGGCGCAGGCTCATGCCCGAATGGCGCAAACTGCGGTTGGCCTTGCGCAGGTTGCAGGGCGAACAGGCGGCAACCACGTTGTCCCAACTGGTGACGCCGCCGCGCGACCGGGGCACCACATGGTCAAAGGTCAGATCGCCCCTGGCCCCGCAATACTGGCAGCAGAATTCGTCGCGCAGAAAAAGATTGAAGCGCGTGAAGGCCACGCGCTTCTGGGGTTTGACGTAATCCTTGAGGACGACGACCGAGGGCAAGCGGAAGGCCTGCCGCTGACTTCGGACGACCGCATCATATTCGGCGATGATGTCCACCCGGTCCAGGAAGGCCGCCTTGATCGCCTCTTGCCAGGGCCAGAGCGACAGGGGGTAATAGGACAAGGGCCGGTAATCCGCGTTCAGCACCAGCGCGGGATAATGGCGCAGGCTTGCGGGCTCGCGCACGAACTGGGTCCGAAAATCCGTTTGATGTCGGTCGTCAAGCATATGGCCTTCCCGTCTGCCCCCATGGGGTTGACCGGGGGCGCCCGTCGGATCCGTGTGTCTTGACTATATATCGTGTCCGGCATCTGGCAAGCCCCCGGATCTGTCCGGTCCCTTGCAGGAATAATCCCGACCCGTGACAGGGCGATGACGGTTGCGGGATGCCCGCCCGGGTGGCAGGCTGCGATCCATGGTTGAAACGCCCCCTTTCGTGCTTGGCACGCTGGAATCCGCGCTTTACGCAGAGGATCTTGACGCCGCCACGGGTTTCTGGCGCGACGTGATGGGACTGACCCCGTTCCAGACCGTGCCGGGCCGGCATGTGTTCTTTCGCGTCAATGCGTCGCAGGTGCTGCTGGTCTTCAACCCCTCTGCCACCGAGCAGCCGCCAAGGCCCGATGCCAGGCTGCCCGTCCCCCCGCATGGCGCGCGGGGCCCGGGCCATTTCTGCCTGGCCGTCGCCCCCGACCAGCTGGACGCCTGGCGCGCCCACCTGACGGCCCGGGGCATCGCCATCGAGGCCGATTTCCACTGGCCGAACGGCGCCCGCTCGATCTATCTGCGCGACCCGGCGGGCAATTCCATCGAACTGGCCGACCCGGCGATCTGGGAGTGAAGCCTTTTCACTTTGGTCCAAATATCCCGGGCTTCCGAGCGCCCGGAAAAAGGTCCAGTGGACCTTTTTCAGCGAGGAAGGGGCCGGCAGGCCCGGGGGCTGGCCCCCGGCTTATTTCCCCAGCCGGTCCTTCACGAAACTCAGCGCCACCGACAGCCCGTCCGGCGAAATGCCGTGCCCGGTGCCCTTCATCACATGGCCATAGACGGTGAAGCCCGCCTTTTCCAAGGCCTCACCGGCAAGCTGCATGTCCTGGAACGGCACCATCGGATCCTGGTCGCCATGCAGCAGCAGGACCGGCGGCTTGACGCGCGCCTCGGCCGCCAGCAGGTCCGGGGCCAGCAACCGGCCCGAGAATCCGATGATGCCCGCCACGGCCTGTTCCCGGCGAGGCAGCACGTGCAGCGCCATCATCGTGCCCTGGGAAAAGCCCACCACGACCATGCGGTCCGCCGTCAGGCCTTCGTCCGCCAGAACCTTGTCCAGCCATTCGTTCAGCAGGCTGACGGACCGGCCCATGGCCTCCTTCGCCTGCGCCTCGGTGGATCCGTCCAGCCAGGGGATCGGAAACCACTGGTAGCCGAAGGGATTGTTGACGCTGCGTTCGGGCGCGTCGGGGGCGTGGAAGGCCACGCCCGGCAGGTGCGGCGACAGGGGATCGGCCAGGCCCAGCAGGTCGGCGCCGTCCGCGCCATAGCCGTGCAGGAAGACCACGACCGCATCGGCCTTGGGTGGACCCTTGCGGGCGGATTTCAAAGCGGTCATGACAGTCCCTCGCGGCCTTTTGCCCGCAGGTAATAGGCCCAGAGCCCGCGCGCCGCAACCGCCCGCCAGGGGCGCCAGGGTTCGGCCATGCGGCGCAGGGCAGACGCCGTGGGCCGGGCGTCCAGGCCATACATCAGGCGCGCGCCTTCCTGCAGCGCCAGGTCGCCCGCCGCAAAGGCATCGGCGCGGCCAAGCGCCATCTTCAGATAGATTTCCGCCGTCCATGCCCCGATGCCCGGCAGGGCGGTCAGGGTGGCGATCACCTGGTCGTCGGGCAGGGCGCGCAACCCGTCCCAGTCCACCCCCGCCGCCGCGATGGCCTTCAGATACCCCGCCTTGGGCCGCGACAGGCCCGTGGCCCGCAACGCATCCTCGGGCGCGGCAAGGATCGCCTCGGGCGTCATCAGCCCCGCCTCCGTCAGACGCGCCGTGATCGCGGCCGCGGCCGAGATCGAGATCAGCTGCCCCACCACCGCCTCGGCCAGGGCCGCAAAGCCGTCCGCGCGCCGCAGCAGGGGCAGGGGACCAAGATCCGGCGCGACCCGCGCCCAGACCGGGCAGACGGTGGCCAGATGCGCCATGCCCCGGGCCAGATCCGCCTCGGTCCGGATCAGGGCGGACCCATGACGGGGCGCGTCAGTCACGATCCGCCGCCGCCTCCAGCTTCAGCCGGGTTTCCCAGGCCATCGAGATATGCTGCCGCAGCGCGCGGTCCGCCGCCGCCCCGTCGCCCGCCGCGATGGCGTCCACGATGCGCTTGTGTTCGGCCAGCGCGGTTTCGCTGCGCCCTTCGGCGGCCAGCGATGTGCGCGCCATCAGCGCCATGGACCGATGCACCAGATCCAGCTGCTGGACCAGATAGCGGTTGTGGGACGCCAGGTGGATCTGGTGGTGGAAGCGCTTGTTCGCGCGGGCCAGCGCCTCGGGGTTGCCCACGGCCTTCTGGTCGTCGGCGACCATCTGGGCCAGCACGCGCACTTCCTCGGGGGTGGCGTGGCGGGCGGCCAGGCGGGCGGCCAGGGCCTCAAGCTCGGCCCGCACGGTGTAAAGCTCGGCCAGCTGGTTGTGGTCCAGCGAGGCCACGATCAGGCTGCGCCCGTCGCGGACCAGCATGGCTTGCGTTTCCAGCCGTTGCAGGGCCTCGCGGACCGGGGTGCGGGATACGCCGAAACGCTCGGCCAGTTCCGATTCCACCAGCCGGTCGCCGGGGCGATAGGTGCCGGATTCGATGGCGGCCAGGATCAGGGAATATGCGTCCTTCATGGGGGCCACGATTGGCCGGGCAGCAGCCGATTGCAAGCGCGGCCGTGCCGGTTTATCCGGCAGCGCATGGATTTCGCGCATGTCGATACCTGGATCTTCGATCTGGACAACACCCTCTACCCGCCCGAGATGGCGCTGTTCCCGCAGATCGAGGCGCGGATGACCGATTACGTCATGCGCACCCTTGCGGTGGAACGCGACGCCGCCGACCGGATGCGGCGCGACTGGTGGGCGCGGCACGGCACCACGCTGGCCGGGCTGATGGCCGAACATGCCATCGACCCCGTGGCCTATCTGGACGAGGTCCACGACATCGACTTCGCCCCCCTGCGGCCCGCCCCCGATCTGGCGGCGGCCATTGCCGCGCTGCCGGGACGCAAGCTGGTCCACACCAATGCCGATGCCGCCTATGCGGTGAAGGTGCTGCGGGCGCGCGGGTTGGGGCTGGTGGACGATGCCGTGCCCGCCCCGATCTTCGAGGCGATCTACGGCATCGCCGAGACGCATTTCCATCCCAAGCCCCACCCCGAGGCCTTTCGCATCGTGATCGAGGCCGCGGGAATCGACCCCACCCGCGCGGCGTTCTTCGAGGACGACCCCCGCAACCTGGCCGTCCCGCACGACCTGGGGATGCGCACGATCCTGGTCGGGCCGGGACGGCACGGGCCGGACGCGATGACAGGCCCCGTGCCCGCCCATGTCGATCACCACGTCCACGACCTGCCTGCGTTCCTGCGTCGCATTGCGGGCACCGGCTGATTGCGCCACAATCCCGCCGACATGCATCCATCCCATAGGTTTCTCCATGACCCATACCGCCGACAAAAGCGGAAATCGCGTGAATGTCCTTGCCATTGCCCTGCTTCTGGTCGTTGTCGCGATCGTCGTTCTGGCCGTGGTCCAGTTCGGCCTGCCCGTGCTTGGCCTGCTGGGCGTGGTCCTGACGGTGGTCGTCTTCACGATCATGCTGCTGTTCACCGCCGGGAACTAGGCCGCGGCCCATGATCGCAGGCGATCCCGAACGCACCGACATCCTGGTGTCCGGCGGCGGCATCGCCGGGCTGATCACGGCGGCGGCCTTTGGCGCGCAGGGGTTTTCGACCCTCTGCGTCGATCCCGCCCCGCCCGTCACCGCCGAAGGGGCCGAGGGCGCCGACCTGCGCACCACCGCCTTCCTGACGCCATCCGTCGCGCTGCTGCGGCGGATCGGCTTGTGGGACCGCCTGCTGCCCCATGCCACGCCCTTGCAGGTCATGCGCATCGTCGATGCGGGCGGCACGCAGCCGGTGGCGCGGCTGGTCCGCGACTTCGACGCGTCCGAGATCGGCGACCAGCCGTTTGGCTGGAACCTGCCCAACTGGCTGCTGCGGCGAGAGATTTCCGCCCGCCTGGCCGAAATGGACAATGTCCGCTTCCAGCCCGGCACCGGCACGGCGGGCGTCCTGGCCCGCGACACGGGCGCCCTTGTGACGCTGAGCGACGGACGCCGCGTCCAGGCGCGTCTGCTGGTCGGCGCGGACGGGCGTGATTCGCCCGTGCGCCAGGCGCTCGGCATCGGGGTGCGGACCTTCCGCTATGGCCAGAAGGCGCTGGCCTTCGCCGTCACGCATGACGTGCCGCATGGCAATGTCTCGACCGAGATCCACCGCTCCGGCGGGCCCTTCACGCTGGTGCCGCTGCCCGACCGCGACGGGAAGCCCTGCTCCGCCGTGGTCTGGATGGAGAATGGGCGCGAGGTCGCCCGCCTTGCCGCCCTGCCGCCTGACGCTTTCGACGCGGAACTGAACGCCCGCTCCGCAGGCGTCCTGGGCCGGTTGTCGCTGGCCACGCGCCTGACGCAATGGCCGATCATCAGCCAGATCGCCCATCGCTTCACCGGCCCCGCCACGGCCCTGATCGCCGAGGCCGCCCATGTCGTCCCCCCCATCGGCGCGCAGGGCCTGAACATGAGCCTGGCCGACCTGTCCGCCTTGATCGACCTGTCGGGCGACGAGCCGGGCGATGCGGCGGGCCTTGCCGCCTATGACCGCGCTCGCCGCCCCGAGGCCTATGCGCGCCTGCTGGGCATCGACGCCCTGAACCGCGCGAGCCAGGCAAGCCTGCGCCCCCTGCGCGACCTGCGCGCGGCGGCGCTTGGCGGGCTTTACGGCATCGCGCCGGTGCGACGGCTGATGATGCGGGCCGGGTTGGGGATGCGGTAAGATCTTCGAGGCTGCGGGCGGGACAAGGAAACGCACTGCCTTTCCCCTGCCCTTTGACCGGGGGTGCCATCAAAGACGGTGCCGGCCCACGACCACCTCAGGCCAGCGCCCGCCTGAGGCGGGTCGGGCGCTGGCTGCAGACTTCGGAACATCGTCTGCGCCCCGCGCGTTCGCCGGCCATGGCAACCCTTCGGAGGAAACCATGCCTTACCCGGACGTGACCGACCGCATCTGGACCCTCGCGGACAAGCTCGACCCCTGCATGTTCGTCACGGGCGATGGCGACGGCCAGCGGGCCCGCCCCGTCTATGCCCGCGTCCGCCGGGACGAGGGCGCGATCCATATCCTGACCGACACCAATGGCTGCAAGCTGGACCAGATCGCGGCAAATCCCAACGTCTCGCTGGCCTTTTCCGACACCCGCGCGAACGATTACGTCGTAATCAGCGGCACGGCCGAGGCCCGCCATGACCCCGCCAAGGCGCGCGATGTCTGGCGCCTGTCCGATGAGACCTTCTTCAAGTCCCTCGACAATCCCGACCTGCGGGTGATCACCGTCCGGCCCACCCGGGCCGAGCTGTGGGACGGCAGCAACCTGCTGGTCTCGGGCGCGAAGATGCTGGCCGAACGCCTGCTGGGCGCCAGGACCGAACTGGTCGAGAATGCCAGGGTGGATCGTCTTGAATAGCGCAATGCTCAGCCGTATCTAGAACCCGAGGACGACCTCCCCATCACGGGCCGATCATGCCGGGACGGCCCGGCAAGTTGGGGGTCGTCATGGCCTGGTTCTATCTTGTCCTCGCCGGTCTTCTGGAAATCGTCTGGGCCACCGCGATGAAGCAATCCGCGGGCTTCACCCGCATCATCCCTACCGGCATCATGGTCGCGGGCATGGTCGCGTCCTTCTGGCTGCTGGCGGTGGCGATGCGGACCCTGCCGCTGGGCACCTCCTACACCGTCTGGGTCGGCATCGGCGCCGTGGGCGCGTTCCTGGTGGGCATTGCGCTGTTCGGGGAACCCGTCACGCCCATGCGGCTGCTGGCCGCCGCCCTGATCGTCGCGGGCATCGTCACGATGAAACTGGCCTCCTGATCCTTCACTTTGGCTTAAATATCCCACAGGGGGTCCGGGGGACGTGAAGTCCCCCGGCCTTCGCGGGACGCAAACGCGACATAAAAAGCCCGTGCCCCCACGTCCGCAGGCAATTTCCTTCCGCAGCCTTTGGTGCTAAAACCGCGCGCCAGCCACAGGAGACTCATGCCATGCCCGCCTATCGTTCCCGCACCACCACCCACGGCCGCAACATGGCGGGCGCGCGCGGCCTGTGGCGGGCGACCGGGGTGAAGGACAGCGACTTCGGCAAGCCGATCATCGCCATCGTCAACAGCTTCACCCAGTTCGTGCCCGGCCATGTCCACCTGAAAGACCTGGGCCAGCTTGTCGCCCGAGAGGTCGAGGCCGCGGGCGGCATCGCCAAGGAATTCAACACCATCGCGGTCGATGATGGCATCGCCATGGGCCATGACGGGATGCTCTATTCGCTGCCCTCGCGCGAGATCATCGCCGACAGCGTGGAATACATGGTCAACGCCCATTGCGCCGACGCGATGGTCTGCATTTCCAACTGCGACAAGATCACGCCGGGGATGCTGATGGCCGCGCTGCGGCTGAACATTCCGGTGGTCTTCGTCTCCGGCGGCCCGATGGAGGCCGGCAAGGTCATCCTGGAAAGCGGCAAGGTCAAGGCGCTGGATCTGGTAGACGCCATGGTCGCCGCCGCCGACGACACCGTATCGGACGCCGATGTGGAAACCATCGAACGCTCGGCCTGCCCGACCTGCGGGTCCTGTTCGGGCATGTTCACCGCCAATTCCATGAACTGCCTGACCGAGGCGCTTGGCCTCGCGCTGCCCGGCAATGGATCGACGCTGGCGACCCACGCCGACCGCAAGCGGCTGTTCGTCGAGGCGGGTCACCTGATCGTGGACCTTGCCCGCCGCTACTACGAAGGCGACGACGCCAGCGTCCTGCCGCGTTCCATCGCCAGCTTCGAAGCCTTTGAAAACGCCATGACGCTGGACATCGCCATGGGCGGGTCCACCAACACGGTGCTGCACCTGCTGGCCGCCGCGCATGAAGGCGGCATCGACTTCACCATGTCCGACATCGACCGCCTGTCGCGGCGCGTGCCGGTCCTCTGCAAGGTCGCCCCCGCCAAGGACGACGTGCATATGGAGGATGTCCACCGCGCGGGCGGCATCATGGGCATCCTGGGCGAACTGGACCGCGCCGGCCTGCTGCACACCCATGTCGGCAGCGTCCATGCGGGTTCGCTGGCCGAGGCGCTGGACCGCTGGGACGTGATGCGCACCGACGCGGCCTCCGTCCACGACTTCTATCGCGCCGCGCCGGGGGGCGTGCCGACGCAGGTCGCCTTCTCGCAGGATCGCCGCTATGATTCGGTGGATACCGACCGCAAGACGGGCGTGATCCGCGCGGCCGAACACGCCTTTTCGCAGGACGGCGGCTTGGCCGTGCTTTACGGCAACCTGGCCGAGGACGGCTGCATCGTGAAGACGGCGGGCGTGGACGACTCCATCCTGACCTTCACCGGCAGCGCGCATATCTTCGAAAGCCAGGACGATGCCGTGTCCGCGATCCTGACCGGCAAGGTCGTTCCGGGCGAAATCGTGCTGATCCGTTACGAAGGCCCGCGCGGGGGCCCCGGGATGCAGGAAATGCTGTATCCGACCAGCTATCTCAAATCCAAGGGCCTGGGAAAAGCCTGCGCGCTGGTGACGGACGGGCGCTTCTCGGGCGGGTCGTCGGGGCTGTCGATCGGCCATGTCTCGCCCGAGGCGGCCGAGGGCGGCACCATCGGCCTAGTGGAACAGGGCGACCGGATCGTGATCGACATTCCGAACCGGGTGATCCACCTGGACGTGGACGACGCGACCCTGGCCGCGCGCCGGGCGCAGCGCGAGGCGCTTGGCTGGAAGCCCGCCAAGTCGCGCCAGCGTCAGGTGTCCACCGCGCTGCGCGCCTATGCCGCGATGACCACCAGCGCGGCGCGCGGCGCGGTGCGCGTCATCCCGGAATGACCGGCTGACGCGGCAATCCGGGCGGAGCGCAGCGGGCGCGGGGGGCGGTCACGCCGCCCCGGCCATCTGCCGCGCCATCAGCACGGCCCCATCGACGCTGGATCCCATCGCCGCCCGCTGCGGCCAGTCGGTCAGCCGCGCGGCATAGGCGGGACCAAGCCCGCCCAGAAAGACCACCGGCAGGGGCGCGTCGGCTTGCAGCACCGTCAGGATGTGGCGGATATCGGCCACGGCGGCGTCAAAGACCTGCCGCGCCGCAGGGTCGTCATCCGCGACGATGCGCGGGGCCAGCCGGGCGAAATCCGCAGGCGACGCCCCGTTGGCGAACCGGATGATGCCCTCGATGCCGCCGAACTCCTCCAGCAGGTGTTGCAGCAGGGGGGTCATGTCGGCGAATCCGTCCTCGGCCCTGATGGCCAGGGACAGGATCGTCCGGCCCAGAACCGCGCCCGATCCTTCGTCGCCCAGACGGAAGCCCCGCCCGCCGACCTGGCGCAGATCGCCGCCGCGCTGCACGGCGAAGACCGATCCGGTGCCGATCGCGGCCAGAATCCCGTCCTGCATGCCCAGGGCGCCGCGCGCGGCGGTCACGCCGTCGTTGACGATCTGCATCCGGGCAAAGGGCAAAAGCCCCGCCAGCCGTTCGGCCGCCGCCGTGATCGTGCCCCCGGCAAGGCCCAGGGTGGCGATCAGGTCGCGGGGGTCCGCCCCGGTGCCCTCCAAAGCCTCGGCGGTGGCGGCCAGGATGTTGGCCGCAGCACCCTCGACATCGGTGTTGATATTGGCAGGCCCGCCCTGGCCCTGGCCGACGATGCGCCCATCCGCATCCGCCAGCGCCGCGCGGCAGCCCGTGCCGCCGCCGTCTATTCCCAGAAAGAACGCCATCCGCTGCCCCCCTTTTCGGGACGGTTCTAGCCGCGTTCGTCGGGTCCGAACAGCCCGCGCAGCCCGCGCGTGACCAGGTTGCCGACCTTGGGGCGCGGCTGGGCGATGAAGGGCAGGGGGCGGCAGACCTCCATCGCGGCGATGCCCACGCGGGCGGTCAGCGCGCCGTTGACGACGCCTTCGCCAAAGCGTTTCGACAGCTTCGCCATGATTCCGCCGCCCGCGACGGTGTGGATCAGGTCGTCGCCCGCCGCGACCGCGCCGGTGGCGACCAGATGGGTGATGACCGTGCGCGCCAGCCGCCAGCCGCCCACGGCCCCCGCGCGGCCGCCATAGATCTCGGCCATGCGCCGGATCATCCGCAGGTTCGCAGCCAAGGCGGCGGCGACATCGGCCAGGGCCATGGGGATCAGCGCGGTCGCGGCGGCCACGGTGCGGGCCGCGGCCTCGATCTCGCGGCGCGCCTGCTGGTCAAGGCCCGCCAGCAGTTCGGTTTCCGCCATGGTCAGCAGGGTGCGCGCGTCGAAGGCGTCGCCCCGGTTGTCGGCCAGGCGCTTGCGCGGCCAGTCCAGTTCCGGGCGGTCGCGGTACAGCGCCAGCAACCCGTCCGTCACGGCGCGGGCCTTGTCCATGCTGTCCTCGGCCAGGGCCGCGCCTGCTTGCCGCTGGATCGCGTCGATCTTCGCGAACCGCGCCCATGCCCGGTATTCGCGCCAGGCCATGCCAAGCGCTGCCAGCGTGAACAACGCGAACAGCGCGACCCCGATCCAGCCCAGCACCGGATAGCGGGTCAAGAGGTCGTTGATGAAGTTCAGCGCGGCGATGGACAGCAGGAAGGTGAACAGCGCCACGCCCGAGTTGATGAAGAAGCGTGTCAGCCTGGACGGCGGGCGGCCGACAAGGCGTGTCACCATCTCCATCGTGCGGGGGCGGGGCAGGTGGGGGTCTGCCGCGTCGATGGGCGGGGCGTCGGCGGGGCTCAGCGCGTCGTCGCGCGCCTCGGACGCGGGGCCGGGGCGGGGGTCGTCGGCGGGCGCGTCCAGTTCGATCAGCACGGGGCCGCGGCGAGGGGTGTCGCTCATAGCCGGTCTCCGATCAGGAAGTCTGCGGCCCGGTCCAGGCGGATATGCGGCGGGCCGTCGCCGGGCCGCGCGGTCATGGGGGCGGGGGCGAAGTTCATGATGGCATAGTCGCCGTCCAGCCAGCCGGGCGCGCCGTCGCGGGCGGGATGCAGCAGGGCGGCGGGATCGGCGGGCAGTTCGCCCGGGTAAAAGGCCGCCTGCCGCCCGTCCATCAGGCGGCCCCGCACGGCGGGCAATTCCTGGCCGTCCTGGCGGATCACGTCCTCGGTCGTGGCGCGCAGGGCGGCGATGGACATGGCCTCGGTCCGGGCGCCGCTGAAATCGGCGCGGTCGCGGGCCTCGCGCAGCATGGCCGACAGGATCGCGGTCAGGCGATTGTGCTGGACATGGTGCAGGTGGTCGGCCTTTGTCGCGGCGAACAGGATGCGTTCGACCCGCCGCGTGCCCAGCAGTTGCGCCAGCCAGCCCGCGCGGCCGGGGCGAAAGGCGGTCAGCACGTCGGCCATGGCGCGGCGCATGTCCTCGACCGCCCTTGGCCCCTGGTGGATCGCGCCCAGCACATCGACCAGCACCACCTGGCGGTCGATGCGGGCGAAATGTTCGCGGAAGAAGGGTTTCACCACGCGCGACTTGTAGGCATCGAAGCGGCGGCGGAATTCCCTGTGCAACCGGCCTTCGGCGAAGCGCGCGGGCAGGGGGGCGAAGGTCAGGGCGGGGGAACCCTCCATCTCTCCGGGGATCAGGAAGCGGCCGGGGGTGCAGTCGGACCAGCCCGCCTCGCGCGCGGCGTGCAGGTGGGCGGTATAGGTCTGGGCCAGCCGCTGCGCGGTGGGTTCGTCGAAGCGGTCGGGGTCCAGGCCATTCAGCGCGGCGTGATAGCCGTCCGCGCCGGGGCGGCCTTCCATGCGGTCCAGAACCTCGGCCGACCATTCGGAAAAGTCCCGCTCCATCAGCCGCAGGTCCAGCAGCCATTCGCCGGGGTAATCGACGATGTCCAGATGCACGGTGCGCGGGCCGGTCAGCCCGCCCAGCAACCCGCGCGCGTCCAGGCGCAGGGACAGGCGCAACTGGCTGACATGGCGCGTCCCTTCCGGCCAATGCGGCGCGGGTCCGGTCAGGGCGGCCAGGTGGCGTTCGAAATCGAAGCGCGGGATGGTGTCGTCGGGCTGCGGTTGCAGCCAGGCGGCCTTGATCGAGCCATCGGCCGCCGCGCGCAGGGCGTGCATCCGGCCCCGGTCCATCAGGTTCGCCACCAGGGACGTGATGAACACCGTCTTGCCCGCGCGCGACAGGCCGGTGACGCCCAGCCGGATCACCGGATCGCCCAAGCCGATGCCTGCCATCATGCTGCTGCCGATACCCATGCCGCCTGCCGTTTTTCCGTTGTCTTTGCCGGAAGATAGGATCCGGGGATGGGTTTGAACAGGGCGGCGGGCCGGGGTTCCGCTTGGCCCGCCGTTGCGACATAACGCGGGGATGCTGGATCGGTTGCCTGTCGACGATGTTTTGCCCGCCCTGTGCGAGGCGCTGGCTGCGCAGGGCCGGGCGGTGCTGGTCGCGCCCCCGGGCGCGGGGAAGACCACGCGGGTACCCCTGGCGCTGCTGGACCGGGTGGCGGGCCGCATCGTCATGCTGGAGCCGCGCCGGCTGGCGGCGCGGGCTGCGGCGGAACGTCTGGCCGAGCAGTTGGGCGAACCCGTGGGCGCGCGCGTCGGATACCGGATGCGCGGCGAATCGGTCGCGGGCAGCCGGATCGAGGTCGTGACCGAGGGCATCCTGACGCGGATGATCCAGTCCGATCCCGCGCTGGAGGGCATCGGCTGCGTGATCTTCGACGAATTCCACGAACGCAGCCTGAATGCCGACCTGGGCCTGGCCCTGGTGTGGGAGGCGAAGGGCGCGCTGCGCGAGGATCTGGCGGTGCTGGTCATGTCGGCCACGCTGGATGCCGAGCCGGTGGCGGCGCTGCTGGACGGCGCGCCGGTGATCCGGTCCGAGGGCCGCGCCTTTCCGGTGGAAACCCGCTGGCTGCCCAGGCCGCTGCCTGCGGGCGCGCGGCTGGTGGATGAGGCCGCGCGGCTGATCATGCAGGCCGAGGCCGAGACGCGGGATACCGGCGGCACGGTGTTGGCCTTCCTGCCGGGCGAGGGCGAGATCCGGCGGGTGATGGCGCAGCTTGGCAATGGGTGCGAAGTGCTGCCGCTTTACGGCGCGCTGAAGCCTGCCGAGCAGCGGGCGGCGCTGGCCCCGCCCGGCGCGCGGCGGCGGATCGTGCTGGCGACGGCGATTGCGGAAACATCCTTGACCATTCCGGCGGTGCGGGTGGTGGTCGATGCGGGCCGGGCGCGGCGGGCAAAGGTTGACCCGGGGTCGGGCATGTCGCGGCTGGTCACGGAGCGCGTCAGCCGGGCCGAGGCCGACCAGCGCCGGGGCCGCGCGGGCCGCGTGGCGCCGGGCATCTGTTACCGGATGTGGGCGCGGGCCGAGGAAGGCGCGCTGCCCGCCTTCGCCCCGCCCGAGATCGCGGTGGCCGATCTGGCAGGCCTTGCGCTGGAACTGGCGGCCTGGGGGGCGGAGCCGGGCGATCTGGCCTTCCTGACGCCCCCACCTGAAGGTGCCCTGTCCGAGGCGCGGGCCTTGCTGCGAGGGCTTGAGGCGCTGGACGCCGGGGGCCGCATCACCGATCACGGGCGCGCCCTGTCGCGGCTGCCCTTGCATCCGCGTCTGGCGCATATGCTGCTGCGCGCGGGGCCCGGGGCGGCGGATCTGGCCGCGCTGCTGTCGAACCGCTATCCCCTGCGCGGCGCGCCGGTTGATCTGGCGCTGCGGCTGGCGGCGCTGCGCGACCCCAAGGGCTTTGCGGCGCGGCACCCTTATGAGGCGAACCGGGCGGTGGTCCAGCAGATCCGGGACGAGGCCGCGCGGCTGCGGCGTCTTGTTGCGTCCCGCGACGGCGGGGGGCCTTCTGCCCCCCGCACCCCCCGAGGATACTTGAGTGAAGAAGAACTGGGAGGGGTCGTCTCGCTGGCCTATCCCGACCGGATCGGGCTGCGGCGCAAGGGGGATGATCCGCGCTTTGTCCTGTCGGGCGGCAAGGGTGCGGTGATGGACGCCGGTGATCCCATGGCCGGGCAGCGGCTGGTCGTGGCCGCCGATCTGGATGGGGATGCACGCGAGGCGCGGATCCGCATGGCCGCCCGCCTGTCCGAGGCCGATCTGCGCGCGCTGCATGGCGACCGGATCGAGACGGTCGAGATTTGCGAATGGTCGCGGCGCGAGGCGCGGGTGCTGGCGCGGGTGCAGGACCGGCTGGGGGCGCTGGTCCTGTCGGATCGGGCCTGGACGGATGCGCCGGAAGGGGCCATTGCGCTGGCCGCATTGGAAGGGCTGCGGCTGGACGGGCTGACCTGGACCCCGGCTGCGGCCCGGTTGCGGGCGCGGATCGCGCTGTTGCCGGACCTGGGGCCGGTCGATGATGGGGCCTTGCTGGCGGATGCGGACTGGCTGCTGCCCTGGCTGGGGCGCACCCGGACGCTGGCCGATCTGCGCGGGCTGGATCTGGCCGAACCGCTGAAGGCCCGGATCGGCTGGGACGGCCAGCAGCGGCTGGACCGCGACGTTCCGGCGCATTTCACCACGCCTCTGGGCCGCAAGGTGCCCATTGATTATGACCACGAGCAGCCCTCGATCGAGCTGCGCTTGCAGGAGCTGTTCGGCGTGACGCGCCATCCGGTCGTGGGCGGGCGGCCCCTGCGCATCAGCCTGCTGTCGCCGGGCAGCAAGCCCGTGCAGGTGACGACCGATCTGCCGGGGTTCTGGGCGTCCTCCTATGCCGATGTCCGAAAGGACATGCGCGGCCGCTATCCCCGCCACCCCTGGCCCGAGGATCCGCGCGAGGCCGATCCCACCACCAGGGCCAAGCCGCGCGGCACCTAGTCCACCGCGCGGATCAGCGCCTTGTCGAAGACCCGCAGCACCTGGGCCAGGTCATGCCCGCGCTTCAGGATGCGCCCGTCCATGGCGATCACGGCATAGGCGCCCTGGGCCGCGCGCAGGCGGGGGCGTTTCTCGATGCGATACAGGGGATGTTCGGCCGCGCGGCGGAAGACGCTGAAGACGGCGGCGTCGCGCAGGAAGGACATGGCATAATCGCGCCACTCGCCCGCCGCGACGAAGCGGCCATAGACCGACAGGATCAGCGACAGTTCCGCCCGGTCGAAGACGACGCGATCCGGGGCGGCATGAAACGGCGGGCCTGCATCCATCATGAACAGGATGGTGACAGCCCGCCGCCCGCGTGGCAATGCCGAAAAGGCCGCCGCCTAGTAGCAGCTGACCTTCTCGATCCGGCCGGCCTGCCCGTATTCGATGTTCAGCCGATCGGGCCGGAAGTCCGAGGTAACGGGATCGTTCGGGCCGATCTGGCGGGTGCCGATGGGAAAGGTCATGGCGGCCAGCACCGAAATGGGCTGGCCCACCAGCCCCTGATAGGCCGAGGCGCGGCAATCATCGGGCGGCGCGTCGGGCAGGGGTTCGACAGGCATCGGTTCGCAGGCTGCCAGCAGGGCAGCGGCGGACAGTCCGAGGATCAGGGCTTTGGCGTTCATGAGGGTCATCCGCAATCGACGTTGGTGATGGTGCCTGCCGCGTCCAGGCGGAAGACGATCCGGTTGGGGTCGTATTCCTGCGGCTCGATCCCGCGGTATTCGACAACCCGGTAGTCCTTGGTGATGCCCAGCGTCGGGATCACGCTGCCCGGCTGGCCCACGGCCGAGGCATAGTTCTTGGTGGCCCCGCACAGATCCGGCTTGCGCTCGGTCAGGCCGGCGACCCCCAGGACGGGCTCCGGGGCGGGCGGGACATAGGCCACGGGGGCAGGTTCCGGCATGGGCGCGGGCGCGGGCGCCGGGGCCATGCAGCCCGACACCAGGGCCGTGGCGGCAAGCAGGGGCAGCAGAAACTTGATAGGCGTCATGATCGTCTTTCCCTCGGGCGGCGCCCGTCTGTCGCGGGCTCGGGTGCCGATGATACAGGCCGCGCAGGGGCTTGAGAAGGCGCGGCGATTTTCACGTTTGCATCAGCGCGTCCCGGCGCTGCGCCGCCGGTCCTGGCGCGGGACCGGCGCAAAGGCGCGCAGGAACAGGATGGCAGCGTCCCGGGCATCGGTGCGGATGGCCGAAGCCGCCTGCGGCATTCCCAGCAGGTGAAGCGAGCAATGCGCCCCCGACAGGCCGACCAGCTGCCTGGCCGCAAGGTCGGTGTCGTCGATCGCCAGAAGCCCTGCCCGGGCCCATCGGTCCAGATGCGCCCGGACCGGGTCGCGCAGCATCCGCGACAGGCTGTCCTGGAACAGAAGCACAAGATCGGCAAAGCGCGGCGCCTCGGCCAGAAGGGCGCGGCACAGGCTGACCCGGTGCGGATCGGCCATCCATTCCGCGGCCCGGGCGGTGATCTGCGGCACGCCCCGGTCCGGCGGCAGGTCCGGGTCGATGTCCAGGGTCAAGCTGCCTTCCATCCGCGCGATTTCGGCCCGCATGGCTTCCTGGAACATCAGCGCCTTGTCGGGGAAATAGCTGTAGATCGTCGCCTTGGACACCTGCGCGGTGCGCGCGATGTCATCGACGCTGGCCCCGGCAAAGCCGTCGCGCAGGAAAACGGCGCCAGCGCCCCGGACCACCTGCGCGAACTTGCGCCCCTGAACAAGCGATTGAGTTTTCGTCATCTTCAAGGTCCAAATCAGGCTTTGCTAGCAGCTTGCCCGCCGGGTTCAATCCCTGATTGCAAGGTGGCGCTGCCGCATGAAGGCCGATCGTGGCGCAATGGCATCACGGTCCGGGGACCGGCAAAACGAAAATGCCTCGTTTTTGTTCAGTTCGGGGTTGGCACCCGCTGCCCGGCTGGCATAGCTTCCCCTTCGTCACCCTACCGGCGAAGTTGTTCAGGAGCTGCCGATGACGATCCCCCACACATCCTTCCGCGATTCGGTCGAGCGGATGTTCACCCATGCGGCGGGCCTGATGGACCTGCAACCGGGGCTTGAGGAAAAGATCCGGGTCTGCAACTCGACCTATACGGTGCGCTTCGGGGTGCGTCTGCGCGGGCAGATCCACACCTTCACCGGCTATCGCTCGGTCCATTCCGAACACATGGAGCCCGTGAAGGGCGGCATCCGCTATTCCCCCGACGTGACGCAGGACGAGGTCGAGGCGCTGGCCGCGCTGATGACCTATAAATGCGCGCTGGTCGAGGTGCCGTTCGGCGGGTCCAAGGGCGGGCTTTGCATCGACCCGCGCGCCTGGAACGAGGACGAGCTGGAGCGCATCACCCGCCGCTTCACCTATGAGCTGTCGCGGCGCAACCTGATCTCTCCGTCCCAGAACGTGCCGGCGCCGGACATGGGCACGGGCGAGCGCGAGATGGCCTGGATGGCCGATGCCTACAAGCGGCTGCATCCCGACGACATCAACGCCAAGGCCTGCGTCACGGGCAAGCCGCGCCATGCGGGCGGGATCGAGGGCCGGGTCGAGGCCACGGGCCGGGGCGTCCAATACGCGCTGCGCGAGTTCTTCCGCCACGCGGACGTGATGAAGAAGGCGGGCCTGGAAGGCGGGCTGGCGGGCAAGCGGGTGATCGTGCAGGGCCTGGGCAACGTCGGCTATCACGCGGCGCAGTTCCTGTCGGTCGAGGACAAGGCCCTGGTCACGACCGTGATCGAACGCGACGGCGCGATCACGAACCCGCAGGGCATCAACATCGACGCGCTGCGCGGCCATATCCGCGCGACCGGGGGCGTCAAGGGCTTCATCGGCGGCGATTACCGCGAGAACGGGCTGGCCGCGCTGGAGGATGAGTGCGACATCCTGATCCCGGCGGCGGTGGAAAGCGTGATCCACGACGGCAATGCCGAGCGCATCCGCGCCAAGCTGATCATCGAGGCCGCCAACGGTCCCATCACGGCGGATGCGGACGAGATCCTCAAGCGCAGGGGGATCGTCATCATCCCCGACATGTATGCCAACGCGGGCGGCGTGACGGTCAGCTATTTCGAATGGGTCAAGAACCTGTCGCAGATCAGCCTGGGCCGCCTGGAGCGCCGCCACGAGGAGGCCCGCGCCCGGATGCTGGTCGAGGAGCTGGAGCGGATCTCGGCCGACACGGGCACGAATTTCGAGCTGGCGCGCGGCTTCAAGGAGGCCTTCCTGCATGGCGCGGACGAGCTGGATCTGGTCCGCTCGGGCCTGGACGACACGATGCGCGAGGCCTTCAAGAAGATGAAGGACGTGTGGATGTCGAACCCCAAGGTCGATGACATGCGCACCGCGGGCTATGTCGTGGCGATCCGGCGGATTGCCAATGTCTATGGCTCGCTGGGGTTGTGAGCGGGGCAGGGGGACTTCGCGTCCCCCATCCGCCTGACGGCGGATTTCCCCCTGCGGGATATTTGGGCCAAAGTGAAAGGGCTATCAGCCCCGAGGGGCGGCGGCGCGGCGCAGGCGGTCGTTGATGGCGGCGCCCAAGCCGTGGTCGGGGATCGGGGCCACGGCGATGGGGCGGCCCTCGCGGTCGGCGCGGCGCAGGGTGTCGAACAGGCGCGCGGCGGCCTGGGTCAGGTCGCCGGTTTCTGACAGCGTGAAGGGGCCGGCCTGGCCAAAGGCGACATGGGTTTCGCCGGGGGCGGGATCGGTTGCATTCAGGCGCAGCGCGGCCTGCGGGGCGTAGTGGCTGGTCAACTGGCCCGGCGCGTTCGGGGCGGCGGGGTCGGCGTGGTGATCGTCCAGCGGATGGCCCAAGGCGTCCACGATGGCTTCCACGGGAATGCCGCCGGGGCGCAGCAGGGTGGCGCGGCCATCGGGCCAGCCGATGATGGTGGATTCCAGGCCCACCGGGCAGGAACCGGCATCCAGCACCGCCGCGATGCGTCCGTCCAGGCCGCCGTCGGGGTCCAGCACATGATCCGCGCTGGTCGGGCTGATCCGCCCCGAGGCGTTGGCTGATGGCGCGGCGAGCGGCCCGGTCAGGCGCAGCAGGGCCTGCGCGACCGGGTGGGCGGGCACGCGGAGGGCGACCGTGGGCAGCCCCGCCGTGACCAGCGAGGCGATGCCCGCATCCGCGCGCAGGGGCAGCACCAGGGTCAGCGCGCCGGGCCAGAAGGCGGCGGCCAGCCTCTCGGCCTCGGGCGAGAGATCGGCGATGGTCCGGGCCGTGTCCAGGTCGGGGACATGCACGATCAGCGGGTTGAAGGAAGGCCGCCCCTTGGCCTGGTAGATCCGCGCGACCGCCTGGCCGTTCTTCGCATCGCCCGCCAGGCCATAGACCGTTTCCGTCGGGATCGCCACGACCGCGCCCCCCGCCAGCAGGATCGCCGCGCGGGCCAGGCCCATCTGGTCTGGCAACAATCTTTCGGTCTGCATCCGTGACGCCGGGTTTCGGTTGAGCCTTGTCCGAACCCCCCTAAAATGGCCGGAACACCAGTCTGAATAGTTGCGCCCGGCCCGATTGCCAAGGCGCCAAGGGGGGAGCAGATGAGCTACAAGGCGCCGGTCGCGCAGATCGACTTCATCCTGAACCATGTCGTGCCCTTTTCCGACCTGTCCCGGACCGGCCGCTTCGCCGAGGCGACGCCCGAGACCGCATCCGCCATCCTGGCCGAGGCGGGCAAGCTTGCCACCAACGTCCTGGCGCCGCTGAACCGGATGGGCGACGACCACCCGGCGGTGCTGGAAAACGGCCGGGTCCGGTCCTCGCAAGGGTTTGCCGAGGGGTTCCGGGCGATCGCCGAGGGCGGCTGGATCGGGCTGGCCGCGGACCCTGAACACGGCGGCATGGGCCTGCCGCAGGCCTTGAACATGGCGGTGGCCGAAATGATGTCGGGCGCCTGCCTGGCCTTGCAGTTGAACCCCCTGCTGACCCAGGGCCAGATCGAGGCGCTGGAGCATCACGCCAGCGACGAGCTGAAGGCGCTTTATCTGCCGAAGCTGATTTCCGGCGAATGGTCGGGAACGATGAATCTGACCGAACCCGGCGCGGGCAGCGACGTGGGCGCGCTGGTGACCAAGGCCGAACCGCAGGGCGACGGCACCTGGCGGGTGACGGGGCAGAAGATCTTCATCACCTGGGGCGACAGCGACGTGACCGAAAACACCTGCCACCTGGTGCTGGCCCGCCTGCCGGGCGCGCCCAAGGGCACCAGGGGCATCAGCCTGTTCATGGTTCCGAAGCTGATCCCCGACGACCGGGGCAATCCGGGGGTGGCCAACAGCCTCAAGGTCGTGAGCCTCGAGGAAAAGCTGGGCATCCACGGCAGCCCCACCTGCGTGATGAGCTTCGAGGGCGCGACCGGCTGGCTGGTGGGCGCCGAACACAAGGGCATGGCCGCGATGTTCACGATGATGAACGTCGCCCGTCTTGGCGTGGGGATGCAGGGCGTGGGCGTGGCCGAGGCCGCGTTGCAGCAGGCCGTGGCCTATGCGGCCGACCGCAACCAGATGGGACCGATCATCCAGCACCCCGACGTGCGCCGGATGCTGGCCACCGCCCGGGCCGAGGTCTTTGCCGCCCGCGCCATCGGCCTTGCCTGCGCGACCGCCATCGACCTGGAACGGGCCACAGGCGATCCCGTCCACGCCGCCCGCGCGGCCTTCCTGACGCCCATCGCCAAGGCCTACGGGACCGATGTCGGCTGCCGCGTGGCCGATATCGGCGTGCAGGTCCATGGCGGCATGGGCTATGTCGAGGAAACCGGCGCGGCCCAGTATCTGCGCGACGTGCGCATCACGCCGATCTATGAAGGCACCAACGGCATCCAGGCAATGGACCTGGTCGGCCGCAAGCTGTCGGACGGGGGCGACGCCGCCCTGCGCCTGCTGGACGAGGTCGCGGATGGGGCCAAGGCCGCGCAGGCCGATCATCCGCAATGGGCGAACCAGTTGTGGCAGGCGGCCGAGACGCTGCGCGAGGCGACCCATGCGCTGCTGGACCGTGACCTGCCCGAACGCTTCGCGGGCGCGGTGCCCTATCTGACCGCCTTTGCGCGGGTGCTGGGCGGGCTTTACCACCTGCGCGCGGTCCAGGCTGGGGGCGAATCGCATCGGGCGCTGGCGCGCGTGTTCATGGCCCGCGTGCTACCGCGCCATGCCTCCGACCTGGCCGAGGCCGTGGCGGGGCTGGACGACCTGGCGGCCATCAGCGACGCGGCCCTTGCCGGCGAAGTCGCGGCGTGATCGGCTATCCCTTCGACACCCCGCCCGCCCTTGGCGAGGCCGTGACGGTCGCGCCGGGCGTCTTGTGGATGCGCCTGCCCCTGCCGATGGCGCTGGATCATGTCAACGTCTATGCGCTGGACGAGGGCTGTGGCTGGACGCTGGTCGATACCGGCTTCGACACGCCGGCCAGCCGCGAGGTGTGGGCCGCGCTGCTGGCCGGACCGCTGGCGGGCAGGCCCATCCGGCGCGTGATCGGCACCCATCACCACCCCGACCATATCGGCCTGGCGGGCTGGTTCATGGACCGCGACGGCGCGGACCTGTGGATGAGCCGCACCGCCTGGCTGACCGCGCGGATGCTGGTGCTGGACCGGCAGGACCGCGCCACGCCCGAGGCCTTGGCCTTCTGGCGCCGCGCCGGGATGCCCGCCGACCTGCTGGAAAGGCGCGCGGCGGAACGGCCCTTCAACTTCGCCGACGTGGTCCATCCGCTGCCGCTGGGCTTCACCCGCCTGACCGACGGCCAGCAGGTCGGCTTCGGGGGCCGCCGCTGGCGCATCGCCATGGGCCATGGCCACGCGCCCTGCCATGCGACCTTCTGGTCTCTGGACGACGACCTGGTGATCGGGGGCGACCAGCTGCTGCCCTCGATCTCGCCGAACCTGGGGGTCTATCCGACCGAGCCCGAGGCCGATCCCGTGGGCGAATGGCTGGACAGTTGCCACCGCATGGCGGATCTGGCCGAACCGCGGCACCTGGTCCTGCCCGGGCACAAGCTGCCCTTCACCGGCCTGCCCACGCGGCTACGGCAGTTGATCGACAACCACCACGGCGCGCTGGACCGCATGACCGCCGCGCTGCGCGACGGCCCGCGCACGGCGGTCGGCTGCTTCGACATCCTGTTCAAGCGCCGCATCGGCAGGGACGAATTCGGGCTGGCCCTGGTCGAGGCCGTGGCCCATGTGAACCACCTGCGCCGCCTGGGGACCGTGACCGCCGTGGGACAGGATGGCGGCGCGGTGCTGTGGGGGGCGTGACAGGGCGGGCGGGATCCGCTATCGCAAGGGCAAACCGGACAGGAGGCAGCCTATGGCCACGCATCACCACGACACCACCGAGCACAAGATCGGCACCATGGACATCACCGAACAGAAAAAGACCTTCGCGGGCTTCATCAGGTTCGCCACCTGGGTCGCGATCCTGTCGATCCTGGTCCTGATCTTCATGGCCCTGGTCAACAGCTGATCCGGGCACGATTTCCATGAAAAGACGGGTCTTCCTTGCGGCGGCGCTGCCTGCCGCCCTTGCCGCCTGCGGGGCGCAGAAAGTCTGGGATTCGGACGAGGAGCTGCGCGCCGCGCGCTTCGTGTCCGATGAGCCGCCCTCGATCACGCTGCTGACGGTGATCGGCATCCCGCGCGGCGAGGGCGGCCATTCGGGGCTGATGATCAACGGCAGCCAGCGGGTCATCTATGACCCGGCGGGAAGCTGGGAACATCCGCGCATCCCCGAACGCAACGACGTGCTGTATGGCATCACCGACAACTTCAAGCACTTCTACATCGACTACCACGCCCGCAAGACCTATTGGGTGGCCGAGGATACGGTCCTTGTCAGCCGAGAGGTCGCCGATGCCGCCATCCGCGCGGTGGAACAGCAGGGCGCCTCGCCCAAGAGCTATTGCGCGGTGAACACCGGCAAGGCCTTGCGCCGCGTGCCGGGGTTCGAAAACGCGCCGACCGGGTTTTCGCCCCTGAAGCTGCGCAACTGGTTCCTGACGCTGCCGGGCGTGCAGTCCAAGCGGCACATGGACGGCGATCCCGCCAACAACCACGACGTGCTGCTGCGCCAGAAGGACGGCAGGATCGTCGGCTACAACATGTAGAGCAGGCCGAACAGCGTGATCGCGCCCGCCAGGATGGCACCGATCATGTTCTTCGTCCACAGGCCGACCGCCACCGTGACCGTGGCGGCGGCCATACGCGCCGGATCGGGCTGGCCCCCGGTCGCGGCGGGCCAGACCACCAGCGGCGCGACCAGCGCGGGCAGCACCGCCACCGGCGTATAGCGCAGCATCCGCAGCACCCATTCCGGCAGTTCCCTGTCGCCCAGCGTGCCCAGGAAGGACCAGCGGATCAGGAACGTGCCGATCCCCAGGACCACGATCACCAGCCAGACGGTCAGATCGGACGTGCCGTTCGTCATGCCCGCGCCCTCCGCCCCGTCCAGGCCTCGACCGCGGCGCCGGTCGCCATGCCGATGGGCGCCGCGATCAGCAGGCCGAGGCCCGAGGGCAGTCCCGCCAGAAGCAGCGATCCCAGGACGGCGACAAAGCAGGCGGCCAGATGCGCGGGCGTGCGCAGCATCGGCGCGATCATCGCCAGGAAGGTGATCGGCATGGCGAAATCCAGCGCGATGTCGTCGGGGATGGCCCGGCCCACCGTGGCCCCCAGCCAGGAAAAGACCATCCAGGGCAGGCAGACCACCGTCACCACGCCCGCAAAGAAGGCCAGCCGCTGGCGCAGGGCCATGCGGGGATTGGCCTCGTATTCCTGGATGGACAGCGCATAGCTTTGATCGACCAGCGCATAGGCGACCCAGGCCTTTTGCGGGGCCGTCGCGTCGCGCAGCCAGGGCACCAGGGACGCCGAATACATCGCCATCCGCAGGTTCACCGCCAGGCAGGACAGGATCACGACGATCACCGGGGCGTTGTCGGACAACAGCTGCACCGCCGTGAACTGCGAGGCGCCTGCCAGCACCAGCACGGAAAAGCCCAGCACCTGGGCCACGTCCATCCCCGCCTCCAGCGCGACGACGCCGAACAGCAGCGCGAAGGGGATCATCACGATCAGGAAGGGCAGGGACTTCACCGCGCCGCGCCGGAACATCTGGCCGCTGGAAGGCGTCGCGCCGTCGGCAAGGGGTTGCCGGGCGTCGGGGCGGGGGCGGGGTGTCGGCGACATGGGGCTTTCGCTTCGGATCGGATCGCGGCACCTTCGTTGCACGACGCGCAAGGATAAGGCAAGGCCGGGTGCAGATCACGTCCCCCATCCCCGACCGGCACCTGCGCGAGGCCGCCCGCCTGTGGTGGCAAGCCTTTGCCCCCCTGGGCCGGGGCAGGGCGCCCGGCATCCGCGCCTGCCACGGCATCGCCGCCATCGGGCCGGACGGCCGACTGGCGGGCGTGGCGGGCTTTCGCGACCACGAGGGGGGCTTTCTGGCCGAAACGCCGGTGCTGGCCCGGCTGCTGTTCAGGCCCGCGCCCGCAACGCCGGATCTGGTGATCGACGGGCTGGTGGTGGACCGCCCGCGCCACGGCACCGGCCGCGCGCTTCTGGAGGCCGCAGCCGGGATCGCCTGCCGCAGCGGCCGCCCCGGCCTGCGGGCCGAGGTTGCCTTGCGCAACCGCCCGGCCCTGGCCTTTTATGCGGCGGCCGGCTTTGCCGAGATCGGCCGGGGCCGTTACGGCTGGCCCTGGTCGGGTCCGGTGGCGATCCTGCGCCGCCCGCTTTGATCAGCCAAAGACCCCGGCGATCCGGCCCAGCAGCATGAAGGCGCGCGCCGACCGCGTTTCGGCCAGCACCGCGATCTGCGCATCGTCCATGTCCGGCAGGTGCCGCGTCAGCATGGCGTCGAAATGGCGCAGGAAGTGATGCGCCGTGTCGCGGAAGATCTCGTCGCGCTCCAGCAGGGCGGCGGCGATGTCCAGCGCCGTGCCGTCATGGATGCCGCCAAGCGCCGCCACGGCGCTGCCCCGCGCGCCTTCGGCAAAGCGCCGCCAGACGGCGGGGGGCGCAGGCTCGGGCGGCAGGTCGTCCATGTAGAGATCCTGGCCCGCCAGCAGCGTCACCACGTCCTGCGCCGCGCGCAGCACGCGGGCATGATCGGCGTCCTGCAAGGCGCGGCGCAGCGCGGCGATGGCCTGCGCATCGTCGGGCCCGTCGGGAAAGTTCAGCGCCCGGATCAGCGTGTCGGCATCGACGGGATCCGGGGCGGGGGCATCAGTGCGCGGGGCGGGGGCGCGGGCCTCGGCCACGGGGCGGGGCACGGGACGCGGCGACACGGGGGCGCGCGGCTGCCGCTCGGGCTCGGCCAGCGGTTCGGGTTCCGACGCC
>NZ_JAFLRK010000023.1 GCF_017315735.1 Paracoccus shandongensis | reverse complement strand
CGGCTCGGCCTCGCGCACGGGCTTGGGCTGCGCTGCGGGAACCACGGCCGCTGTCGAAGCCGCGACCGCGCGGCTGACGCGGACCGGAGGGGCCGAGGCCGTCAGCACCAGCCGCTGCGGGTCGGGTTGCGTCGCGGCGGCCGAGGGCTGGACCTGGGCGCGGCGCACGACGCGGGTCGCCAGCAGGGCCGGCGCTGCGGGACGCACTTCCCGGACGCGGTTCGGCACGCGGCCGAAGCCCGCGTCCAGCAGTTGCGCCATCACTTGGTTGCGATGCGCGGTCGAGGTGCCGCCCAGAACGGTCGCCACCAGCCGCTTGTTGCCGCGCTGCGCCGAGGCGGTCAGGTTGAAGCCCGCCGCCCGGGTATAGCCCGTCTTGATCCCGTCCGCGCCCTGATAGCTGTCCAGGAAACGCTTGTTGGTCGAGGCGACCTGCGCGATCCCTGCATCCGCCGAGCGGCGCGAGAAGATGTTGTAATATTGCGGGAAATCATAGAACAGCCGCCGCCCCAGGATGGTCATGTCATGGGCGGTGGAATAATGCCCTTCCTGCGTCAGCCCGTGGGCGTTCTGGAAATGGCTGTTGGTCATGCCGATGGCGCGGGCCATCTGGGTCATCTGCTGGGCAAAGGCCGCCTCGGACCCCGCCAGGCCCTCGCCGATGGTGGTGGCGGCGTCGTTGGCCGACTTGATCGCGGCGGCGCGGATCAGATAGCGCAGCTCGATCCGCTGGCCGGCCCGCAGGCCCAGCTTTGACGGCGGTTCGGACGCGGCATTGGTGGACACCGTGAATTGCGAATCCAGCCGGACCTGCCCGCGTTCGATCGCGGTGAAGGCCATGTACAGCGTCATCATCTTGGTAAGGGACGCGGGGTGCAGCCGCGTATCCTCGTTCTGCTTGTAGATCGGCTGGCCCGTGCGCGCGTCGATGACATAGGCGGCGAAAGGGGCGGCCGACAGGGTTGCCGGGGCCAGGACGGCCAGCAAGAGGATAGCCCACAGCCGGGCTGTCTGGGAAATTCGGATCACTGTCGCGGTCTCTCTGCCTCTGGCGGCATGTCGTTTGTCGCATGCCATTGCTTAACAATCGGATAATAGCACGCCATTCCCTGCCATGTAACTGTTCATTTGCGTTATTTTCCTGCGCCCCGTCCGGTCAGGGCGGGCTTTTATCGGCGGCAAAATCGACTATATTGATGCACGCATTACGATAAACACGATCAGACTGGACAGCATGGCGCACTGGATGACAGACGGCGACGGACCCGACGACCAGATCGAGCTGGTCACGAAGCCGCGCACCCGGACGCAACGGCCGCCGATGTACAAGGTGTTGATGCTGAACGACGACTTCACGCCGATGGAGTTCGTGGTCCATGTGCTGGAACGGCTGTTCAACATGACCCACGCCCAGGCGATCGAGATCATGCTGACCGTCCACCGCAAGGGCGTGGCGGTCGTCGGCGTCTTCTCGCACGAGGTTGCGGAAACAAAGGTCGCGCAGGTGATGGAACTGGCGCGGCGGCAGCAGCACCCGCTGCAATGCACCATGGAAAAAGAATAACAGTGACAGTGACCAGGCTTTCCCTCGCCCTCCCGGATGGTCATCCCGGAGGCGATTTTCTTGTGATCGGCGCAAGGGCCGGTGACGACCTGACGCCGCTGGATCCGGCCCGCACCCAGGTCCAGCAGGGCAATTTCCCGGATCATCAGGCGCTGGCCGCGCGCGGTTATCGCGTCTCGCCGCAGGTCGAGGGCCGCTTTGACGCGGCGCTGGTCGTGCTGCCCCGCGCCAAGGCGCAAGGGCGTGCGCGGGTCGCCGATGCCGCTGTGCGCCTGCACCCCGGCGCGGCGCTGTGGATCGACGGGCAAAAGACCGATGGGGTCGATTCCATGCTGAAGGATCTGCGCGCCCTGGCCCCGGTGGATGAGGTCCACAGCAAGGCCCATGGCAAGATCTTCCGCGTGACGGTTCCCGCAGGCGACTGGCTGCCCGCCGACTGGGCCGCCCGCCCGCAAGAGATCGCGCCGGGCTTCGTGACCCGTCCGGGCGTCTTTTCGGCGGATGGGGTCGATCCCGGATCGGCCATGCTGGCGGCGGCGCTGCCCGACCGGATGCCGACCCGCGTGGTGGAGCTGGGCGCGGGGTGGGGGTGGCTGTCGGCGCAGGCCCTGGCCCGCCCGGGGATCGAGGTGATCCACCTGGTCGAGGCCGATCATGCCGCGCTGGAATCAGCCCGCGACAACATCCGCGACCCGCGCGCGCAGTTTCATTGGGCCGATGCGCGGGATTTCACGCTGAAGGAGCCCGTGAACGGCGTCATCATGAACCCGCCCTTCCACGATGGCCGCGCGGCGGATCCCAGGATCGGCGCGGATTTCATCGCGGCGGCGGCGCGGCTGCTGACCGGGGCAGGGCGGTTGTGGATGGTCGCGAATCGGCACCTGCCCTATGAAACCGTCCTTGCGCAGCATTTCGGGCAGGTCCGCGAAATCCGCGGCGACACCCGCTTCAAGGTCATCGAGGCCACGGCCGCGAACCGGGGCACTGCGCGCAAGGGGCGCGGCTGATGGGCGGGGTCCAGGGCAAGACGGCCATCGTGACCGGCGCCGGGCGCGGCATCGGCATGGCGATTGCCCGCCAGTTCGTCGGACGCGGCGCCAACGTGATGTTCGCCGACGCGGACGAGGACGCGCTGGCCGTCGCCATGTCGGATTACGACGAACGCGACCCTCATGTGCGCAGCTTTTCGGGCCGGATGTCCGAACGGCTGGCGACCGCAAACCTGCTGTCGGCGACGCTGGATGCCTTTGACCGGGTGGATATCCTGGTGAATGCGCATCGGCTGGTGAAGGCCTCGGACCCGCTGGACACCGATCCCGACGTGCTGGAACAGTTGCTGCGCGAGAACATGATGGCGGGCCTGCGCATGACGCAGATCGTCGCCAAGCGCATGATCCGCCAGGCCGAGGACGCGCCCGAGGCCGGATCGGCCGGGGCCATCGTCAACCTGTCCACGCTGGCGGCCCAGCATCCGGTGCCCACCATGCTGGGCTATTCCATCGCCTATGCCGCGCAGGAACAGGCGACGCGCGGCATGGCGCTGGCGCTTGCCCCTCATCGGATCCGCGTGAACGGCGTGCGCTTCGGCAGCGTCATGTCGCACGAGCTGAAGGAATCGCTGCGCGAAAAGCCGGAACTGCGCGACCGGATCGTTGCCGCCACCCCCATGGGGCGCATCGCGCCCGCAGACGAGCTGGTGGAAACGGTGATCTATCTTGCCAGCGACGCCTCGCGCTTCGTGACGGGTCAGATCCTCACCGTGGACGGCGGCCGCAGCCTGGCCGACCGGGTGGCGGTCCAGACGGTCTGATCCTCAGCGCTGATCCTCGGGGAAGGCGGCGCGGCAGGCTTGCACGACCGATGCGGCCCGGTCGCCCAGCACGGCGGCGCGCGCTGCCAGGTTGTCGCGCTTGCGCTGTTCGGCCGCAGGGTCGATGGGCACGCGATAGCGTTCGGTATCGACGTAATCCCGCCAGCAGGGCTCATAGGCGACCACGGCGCGGCCCTTGCTGTCGCGCACATAGGTCCGGCATTGCGTCAGGCGGTCGCGCACGACCTGCCGTTCCTCCCAGGCATAGCCGCGCGCAAGATTGCCCTCGACCTCGGCCAGAAGGCGGCTGACGGTGCGGTATTCGCTGGTGTTCTGGCTGATGCAGCGTTCCTGCGGTGTGCCGCAGGCCGCGACAAGCAGCGGCAGGGTCAGGATTGCGGCAAGGGCAGAGTTGCGGCTCATGGCGGGTCTCATTACAGCGGGTGGGGAATGCTAGCCCGGCGCATTCAGCCTGGCAAATCAAGATTGGAGATGCCTGTGGACCATGAACGCCATACCGCCGCCACCTGGTTCCGCGCGCTTCGCGACCGCATCGTCGCGGCCTTCGAGGCGCTGGAGGACCAAGGCCCCGGCGCAGCCCCCGCGGGCCGGTTCGCCGTGACCCCCACCACGCGCGACGGCGACGGCGGCGGCGGGCTGATGTCGGTCCTGCGCGGCGGCCGCGTGTTCGAAAAGGTCGGCGTCAACTGGTCCGAGGTTCACGGCACCCTCGCCCCGCGCGCGCAGGCGGCCATGGCATCGCGCGGGGTGCCGGGTATCGACACGGATCCCCGCTTCTGGGCCAGCGGCATCAGCCTGGTCGCGCATATGCAGAACCCTCATGCGCCCGCCGTCCACATGAACACGCGGATGTTCTGGACGCCGGGCGCCTGGTGGTTCGGCGGCGGGGCGGACCTGAACCCCTGCATCGAATATGCCGACGATACGGCCCATTTCCACGCCACCCTGCAGGCCGCCTGCGACGGGCATGGCGCCGATTACTACGACCGCTTCAAGGCCTGGGCGGACGAGTATTTCTTCATCCCGCACCGGGGCCGCGCGCGGGGCGTCGGCGGCATCTTCTTCGACGACCTGAACACTGGCGACTGGCAGGCCGATTTCGACTTTACCCGCGCCGTGGGCGAAGCCTTCCTGCCTGCCTTCCTGCCGCTGGCACAGGCGCGGATGGGACAGCCCTGGTCGGACGCGGACCGCGACGCCCAACTGATCCATCGCGGGCTTTATGCGGAATACAACCTCGTCTATGACCGGGGGACGAAGTTCGGGCTGGAAACCGGCCACAATGCGGATGCCGTGCTGATGAGCCTGCCTCCGCTGGCGAAGTGGGTCTAGGCTGCCACCGCCAGCAGCCAGCCCACCCCTGCCAGGATCAGCGCCATGCCTGCCAATTGCAGGGGGCCGACCCTTTGGCGAAAGACCCGGCCGGACAGGATCTGCGCCATCACGACCTCGACCAGGGCCAGGGTGCGGACATTGGCGGCGGGGGTCAGGGCAAAGCCGATGAACCAGAACAGCGAGGCGAAGGCCCCCAGGGCACCGGCCCCGACCGAGACGCGCCACTGCGCCGCGATGGCCCGCAGCGCGGCCCGGTCCCGAAGCGCAAGCCAGGCCAGCATGATTGCGGCCTGCAGCCCCAGCGTGATGGTCAGGACGGTGATGGCCCGGGTGACATAGCCGCCCTCCGGCAAGGCCAGCAGGGCGCCGCGAAAGCCGATGGCTGACAGGCCGAACAGCGCGCCCGACAGGATGCCGGTGGCGACCGGCCCCCATCCCGCGCGGCCCCAGCTTGCGCCCGAGGCCAGCACGACGCCCACCGTCGCCAGGCCGATGGCGGCCAGCCGGGCGGGGCCCAGCGGCTCGGCCAGGACAAGGGCGCCGATCAGGGCCAGCGTCACGGGTTCGGTCTTCATCAGCGCGGTCGCGACGCCAAAGCCACGCTCGCGCATGGTGACCAGCATGAAGGCGGTCGCGGCGATCTGCGCCAGCGCGCCAAGCGCGGCCCAGCCCATGGCTGTCAGGCCGGGGACTGGCAGGGGCACCCAGGCCGAAACCGCCAGCAGGCCTAGGGCAGCGAAGGGAAAGCCGAAGACGAAGCGGACCGCTGTTGCGCCGACGGTGCCGATCTGCGCCGTCAGCCCCGCCTGCGCGGCGTTCCGGGCGGTCTGCGCCGTGGCCGCGATCAGCGTGGCCGCGACCCAGCTCATGCGCTGCGCACGGCCTCGATCATCAGGGCGACGTTGTCGGGGTTGGCATCCGGGGTGATCCCGTGGCCCAGGTTGAAGATATGCGGCCCGCCCCGGAAGGCGCGCGTGATCCGCTGCGCCTCGGCCACCAGATCGGGACCGCCCGTGACCATGTGACGCGGGTCCAGATTGCCCTGTACGCAGCCGTCCACCTGCACATGGCGCGCCGCCCATTCCGCACTGACCGAGTTGTCCAGCGCGACGCAATCCGCCCCGGTCGCGTGGGCAAAACCGATGTAACGCTCGCCCGCTTCTCGCGGAAAGGCGATGACCGGAACATGGGGATGACGCTCTTTCAGCGCGGCGATGATGCGCCGGGCAGGGGCGATGGCGAAGTCGTCGAAATCCCGGCCCTTGAGGCTGCCCGCCCAGCTGTCGAACAGCTTGACCACCTCGGCCCCGGCCTCGATCTGGGCGGACAGGTAGTGGATGGTGGCCTCGGTGATTCGGTCGATGAGCGCAGTGAAGGCCGCGCGATCCCTGTCCTTCAGGGCATGGGCCGGGCCCTGGTCGGGCGTGCCGCGACCAGCCACCATATAGGTCGCCACCGTCCAGGGCGCGCCCGCAAAGCCGATCAGCGCCGTGTCCCGCGGCAATTCGCGCGACAGGATGCGCACCGTTTCATAGACAGGGGCCAGTCGGTCGTGGATCTGGTCGGCGGGCTTCAGCCTTGCGACCTCCTCGCCGGTCGTCACCGTGGACAGCCGTGGCCCTTCGCCGGTCGCGAACCACAGGTCCGCCCCAAGCGCCTGCGGGACCAGCAGGATATCGGCGAACAGGATCGCCGCGTCGAAGCCGAAGCGGCGGATCGGTTGCAGCGTCACCTCGGCCGCAAGGTCGGGGGTATAGCACAGGGACAGGAAATCGCCCGCCTGCGCGCGCGTGGCCCGGTATTCCGGCAGATAGCGCCCCGCCTGGCGCATCATCCAGATCGGCGGAACGGGCAGGGTTTCGCCGGCCAGGGCGCGCAGCAGAAGTTTGGTCATGGGGCCTCCTGCGGACCCTTCAAGGCGAGGCGTCGGGCGTTGTCAAGCAGCCTGCCTGCCGCTATGCGGGGGGCATGACCCAGATGCCCGACCCCACCCGTCCTCTGAAGATCGGCACCCGAGGCTCGATGCTGGCGCTTGCGCAGGCGCATGAGACCCGGGACCGGCTTTCTGCCGCGCATGGCCTGTCCCCTGATGCCTTCGAGATCATCGTGATCAAGACCACCGGCGACCGGATCACCGACCGCCCTTTGAAAGAGATCGGCGGCAAGGGCCTGTTCACGCGCGAGATCGAGGATGCGCTGCTGGCCGGGCAGATCGACATTGCCGTCCATTCGATGAAGGACATGCCGACGCTGCAGCCCGAGGGGCTGGTGATCGACTGCCTTCTGCCGCGAGAGGATGTGCGTGACGCTTTCGTCAGCCCGCACTTCGCCTCGATCCCCGATCTTCCTGCGGGCACCGTGGTCGGCACCTCCAGCCTGCGGCGGCGGGCGCAACTGGCGCATCGCCGCCCGGATCTGCGCCTGGTCGAGTTCCGGGGCAACGTCCAGACCCGGATGAGGAAGCTGGACGAAGGGGTGGCGGCAGCGACATTCCTGGCCATGGCGGGACTTTCCCGGCTTGGACTGCGCGATGTCGCGCGCAACGCCATCGATCCGGCCGAGATGCTGCCTGCCGTAGCCCAAGGTGCCATCGGGGTCGAGCGGCGTCAGGGCGACGTCTTGGCGGCAAGCCTTCTGGCCGCGATCCATCATGCCGACACCGGCTATCGCATCGCCGCCGAGCGTGCCTTCCTGCTCCGGCTTGACGGATCCTGCCAGACGCCCATCGCCGGCCTGGCCGAGATCCTGGACGACCGCCTGCTGCTGCGGGGCGAAATCCTGCGGCCCGACGGGTCGGCCGCCATCAGCGGCCATCGGGAAGGCAGTCTTGACGAAGGCGCCGTCATGGGATCCGATCTGGCTGAGGAATTGCTGGGCCGCGCGGGCGAGGGCTTCTTCAACGGCGTCTGAAGTCTGCGGCATCATGATGGAATTCTGGGGCTGCCAAGCGCGGCGCAGGCTTCTTGAAGCCTGCCTGCCGGAACGAACGCCCTTAATAGCTGCGGATCAGCCCGACCAGCCGCCCCTGGATGCGGACGCTTTCCTCGGGCAGGATGCGCGTCTCATAGGCGGGGTTTGCGGCCTCAAGCGCGATCATGCCGCCACGGCGGCGATACCGCTTCAACGTCGCCTCGTGCCCTTCGACCAGCGCCACGATGATGTCGCCGTTATCCGCCGTGTCCTGTTCGCGGATCACCACCACATCGCCGTCGTTGATTCCCGCCTCGATCATCGAGTCGCCCTGCACTTCCAGCGCATAGTGATGCTCGCGCCCGCTGAGCATGGTGCCCGGCACCGCGACATGATGCGATACCTCGGAAATTGCCTCGATCGGCACACCGGCGGCGATGCGGCCCATCAGCGGCAGATCGACCGCCGGGCTGTCCGCAATCGCGATGGCGCCGCGCGGGCGCGGGGGCCGGGTGTTCGCAATGACGCGCGGGCTAAAGCCAGGCTTCGTTTCCGCCGCCGCGACCAGGGCGTCGGGCAGGCGCACGATTTCCAAGGCGCGGGCGCGATGCGGAAGCCTGCGGATGAAGCCGCGTTCTTCCAGCGCGGTGACAAGGCGATGGATGCCCGATTTGGACCGCAGATCCAAGGCTTCCTTCATCTCGTCGAAGGAGGGCGGAACCCCGTCGCGCGCCATGCGCTTTTGAATGAAATCCAGCAACTGGATTTGCTTCTTGGTCAGCATTCCGTCGATCCCCGGCATCTTCTTGTTCCGTATCTGTTCTATCGCAAAAGCAGAATCGCGTCAACGAACAGAACAGGGGAAACTGAAAACTTCGTTAATCCTCAGCCACGAAGGGACAGAAAGTTCACGATGTCTCCAGCACGGCGGGCCGGATCGTTCGGCGGACGCACCAGCAGGGCGTCGGCTTGGGCCATCAGCGACAGCCGCGCCGAATCCTGGCTGGGGAATGGGCGGATCAGCGGCAGATCCTCGCCATCCTCCAGGGTCGCGCGCAGATAGTGCTGCCGATCGCCCTCTGCCCGCATCTCGACGGCAAGCCTTGCCTTGGCCAGCCGGTGGGCGGGCCGCAGCCCCTGCATGGCGGCGATGAGAGGTTGCACGAACAAGATTCCGCAAACCATTGTGGAAACGGGATTTCCAGGCAGTCCCAGCATCGGCATGGCGCCAAGGCGGCCGGCCATCAGCGGCTTGCCCGGCCGCATCGCGATCTTGTAGAAGGCGCGTTGCAGGCCAAGATCCGTTGCGACCTTGCCGACCAGATCGTGATCGCCAACCGATGCGCCGCCGATCGTGACCAGCAGATCGGCGCTTGCCGCAGAGGCAAAGCCCGCGCGCAGGCTGTCTTCGGTGTCGCGGGTGATCGGCAAGATCATCGGCTCGCCGCCCGCATCCCGAACCAAGGCCGCGATGCCAAGGTCATTGGAACTGACGATCTGGCCCGGCAGGGGCTGCGTTCCGGGGGCCACCAACTCGTCCCCGCCCGCCAGGATCGCGACCCGGGGGCGTTTGGCCACGGTCACGGCCGGAATGTTCATCGCGGCGAGCAGGCCGATGTCGGATGCGGTCAGCCTGCGGGCCGGGGCAAAGCACTCGCCTTGCTGAAAGTCGTCGCCCGCCTTGCGGATATTGGTGCCGCTGGAGCGATCCGTGATCCGCACCCGGTCCCCCTCGCGGACCACATGTTCCTGCATGACGACACGGTCGTAGCCCGGCGGCACCGCTGCGCCGGTGAAGATGCGAACGGCGGTCCCGGGCGTCGCTTGTCCGTCCCAGGGGCGGCCTGCCGCGGCCTCTCCGACGACCGTCAGGGGTTGATCCATCTCCGCCGTCCGAACGGCATAGCCGTCCATGGCCGAAGCGTCGAAGGGCGGCTGCGTGATGCGGGACAGGGCAGGCTCCGCCAGGACGCGGCCCAAGGCATCGCCGATCGGGATCAGCTCGCTTGCGACGGGATGCGCAAGTCCCAGAACCTGTTCCAGCGCCTCTTGAACCGAAATCACGGGTTTGCCTCGTAATCCCCTGACTTGCCGCCGCTTTTCCGGACAAGCCTGATATCCTGCAGGACCATCGACTTTTCGGCGGCCTTCAGCATGTCGTAGATCGTCAGGCAGGCGACCGAGACGGCGGTCAGCGCTTCCATCTCGACCCCGGTCCGGCCAGTCGTGCGGACGGTTGCGGTGACGCGGATGCCGGGCAGGGCTGCGTCGGGTTCAAGGTCCAGCGAGACCTTGCTGATCGGCAGCGGGTGGCAGAGCGGGATCAGGTCCGCCGTCCGCTTGGCCGCCATGATCCCCGCCAGACGCGCGACGCCAAGAACGTCGCCCTTCTTCGCGCCGCCTTGCGCCAGCGCCAGCGTTTCCGCCGTCATGACGACGCAGCCCTGCGCCACCGCTTCCCGGGCCGTCACCGCCTTGTCCGAGACATCGACCATATGGGCCTGGCCGGAGGCATCGAAATGGGTCAGGCTCATGCCGCCACGCCCAGGATCTGGCGGGTGGCGGCGGTCACATCGGCCTGCCGCATGAGGCTTTCGCCGATCAGGAAGCGGCGGGCGCCCAGTTGCATCATCGCGGCCAGGTCGTCGGCGGTGAACAGCCCGCTTTCGCAAACAATGTCCCGATCCGCCGGAATGCGCGGCGCAAGGTCGCGCGTCACATCAAGAGACAACTCGAAGGTCTTGAGATTGCGATTGTTTATTCCCATCAGGGATGATTTCAGGCGCAGCGCCCGGTCCAGTTCGGCGGCATCGTGGATCTCGATCAGCGCATCCATGCCCCAGTGAAGGGCTGCGTCCTCCAGCTCCGCCGCAAGGACGTCATCGACCGAGGCCATGATGATCAGGATGCAGTCCGCGCCCCAGGCTCGCGCCTCGGCCACCTGGTAAGGGTCGTAAAGGAAATCCTTGCGCAGGACCGGCAGGGAACAGGCCTCGCGCGCGGCGGTCAGAAAACCCGGCGCACCTTGAAAGCTGGGCGCGTCGGTCAGGACCGACAGGCAGGCCGCCCCGCCGGCCTCATAGGCGCGCGCCAGGGCGGGCGGATCGAAGTCCGGCCGGATCAGGCCTTTGGAAGGGCTGGCTTTCTTGATCTCGGCGATGAGCGCCGCGCCGGTTGCGGCCTTTTGCGTCAATGCCTGCGCAAAGCCGCGCGGGGCCGGGGCGGCGCGGGCGGCGGCCTCGACATCGGCCAGGGGACGCGCGGCCTTGGCGGCGGCGATCTCGTCCAGCTTGTAGGCCTTGATCTTGTCCAGAATGTCCATGCGCTGGTTCTAGCCCCCTGTGCGTTCATCGGAAAGGGCGGTCATCTCGTGCGCCCAGGGCGGGTTAGCGCCGGGACGCGAGACGGTGATGGCGGCGGCCTGTGCGCCAAGCGTCAGGGCGGCGGCGATCTGGTCGGCGGTGATCGCGGCCAGTCCTGCCTTCGACAGCACGCCCTGGCGGCGCAGGCTGGCAAGGACGCCCGCGTTGAAGGTGTCGCCCGCGCCGATGGTGTCGGCGACGGTGGTGCGGATGGCGGGGGCCGCGACGGTCTCGCCCGCCCAATGCGCCCGCGCGCCCGCAGCGCCGCCCGTTTGCAGCACCAGACGCGGCCCCTGGGCCAGCACCCGGCGGGCCGCAGCCTCGGGCGGCAGGTCGGGATACAGCCATTCCAGGTCGTCGCCCGACAGCTTGACGATATCGGCCCGCGCGATCAGCCGGGACAGTCGGGCGCGATAGGCATCAGGGTCGGTGATGAAGAAGGGCCGGATGTTCGGATCCAGCATGACCGGCAGCCGGTCGCCGTCGCGTTCGACGAGCAATTCGATGGCCGCGCCGCAGGGGTCGGGAACCAAGCTGATGCCGCCCGCGAACAGCGCCTCGATCCCGCCTGGCAGGGCGGGCAGGTCGGCGGGCGACAGCATCCGCCCGGCCGAACCTTCGTCGTAAAAGGAATAGCGCGCCTCGCCCCCGGTCAGCGTCACCAGGGCCAGCGTCGTCAGCCGGTCGGTCCGGGGGCAGAGGTCGGTGTTCACGCCGGCATCAGTCAGGGGGCGCAGCAGAACCTCGCCGAAGGGGTCGCGGCTGATGGGCCACAGATAGGCCGTGGGCTCGCCCAGGCGGCCAAGCGCGATGGCGGTGTTATAGACCGATCCGCCCGCCAGGGGACGGAACGCTCCATCGTCCGGCACCATGTCGATCAGCGATTCGCCCGCGCACAGGATCATCGATCCCCCCTCTCAATAGCCCTGGATGACGATATCCTGACCCTGCACCACGGCGTCCAGGTCGATATAGCCCCCCGCATCGGCCAGATACAGGAAAGCCGCTAGCGCAACCAGAGCGGCGATCACCGCAGCGGCGATTTTCCAGACCGACCAGGGCCGTTCGCCCACGACGCGGCCCGACTGGCCGTTGACCACGAAGCGATAGCTTTTGCCGTTATAGCGATAGGCGGCCGTCCAGACCGGCAGAAGGATGTGCTTGAAGGTTTCGTCCCGGTAATCGGTGTTGATCCGGTCCACCCGCTGTTCGTCGCCGCCGATGTCGCGGCGGGCGTCGTTCAGGATCACGCCCGCCATCTCGGCCCGGGCCATCTTGTGGCCGTCGGCCAGCGGGATCGTATAGGCCTCGGCCTCCAGCCCCGCCAGATAGTCGGGGCGATAGGTCCGCAGATGCGCCAGATCCCAGGGCGTCAGCCCGTCCGAGAACTTGCGCGGCAGCGAGGCCGAAGCCAGCACCAGCACGTCGTTGAAGGCCCGCGCGACCTGGCCCGCGGCGGGCCGCCAGCGCGTGCGGCGGACCTGGCGCGGAACCTGCTGGCTGCGGCCGTTGACCTGCTGGGTGACATAAACGGTTTCGTAATAGTAATCCCCGCGCTGCCCCACGTAATGCGACCGCGTGCGCGCGTCGAAGGTCCAGAAGGGCGAGTAGATGCCCCGCATCCTGCGCCCCCGCCGGGCATAGGCAGTCAGGCCCGAGGGCGCGAACCACAGGTTGCCCAGCCAGTCCTCCATCGCCTTGTGGGCCTGATCCTCGGTCACGCGGAAGGGCAGCACGCCCTGCGGCTTGATCTTGCGGCTGGTGCCGGTGTCGGTGACGACGGGTGTGGCGCAAAAGGGGCAGGCGCTGGCATGGCTGGCCTCGCCCATCTCGATCTGCGCGCCGCAGTTCGGGCAGGAGAGCAGCCGGACAGTTTCCGCCAGGTCGGACCCGCTGTCCAGCCGCAGGCCCCGGTCCAGCGGGATTTCCACCAGGTCGGGCGACTTGTGGCCCGCGTCCCATTGCAGCGCGCGGCCGGTTTCGGGGTCGGCCAGGATCGCGTCCTCGCCCTCGGATCCGCCCTGGGGCTGGCGCGCCGGGGCGCGGGCGGGGCCGTCGCCGATGGCCTGCTGGTGACCACACCAGTCGCAGACCAGCATCCGCTGGCCCGGGTGAAAGCGGAGGCTTGCCCCGCAGCGTTCGCAGGGATAGCGGTGTTCGGCCTGTGGCGTGGGCATGGATCAGCCGGGCAGGGGCGGCGGTATGGCGGGGAAGATCGGGGCAAGGTCCGCGACCTCGCCCGCCTTGCGCCAGCCGTCCTGGCCGGGCGTCCAGACCAGCGTGTCGCGCATCACGCGCCCCTCGGTCGCCAGGCGTTGCAGTTGCGCGCGGTCAAAGGGGCCCTCTGCCGCACCGTTCAGGGCCACATGCCATTGTGCATCCGCCTGCGGCGGCACGGGCGGCGGGGTCGCGGCCCCGGCCTGCGGGATGCTGCCCCAGGGCCCCGAGACGGGACGGGCGGCCATGCCCGCGCCAAGCGCCGCGCCCATGGCGGCCCCCATGCCCGCGCCTGCCGCGCCAGGGTTCTGGCTGGCATTCACCATCGCCTCGCCTGCCGCATACTGGCCGAAGCGGTCCAGGTCGCCCAGGATCCCCATGGAGGTGCGCTTGTCCAGCATCTTCTCGACATCCTGGGGCAAGCTGATGTTTTCGATATAGAATTCCGGGATCGAGATGCCATAGGCGGCAATCGTCGGCTCGATCGCCTGGGCGACCAGCTTGCCCAGGTCGCCGGTATTGGCCGCCATGTCCAGAACCGGGATGCCGGACCCGGCGATCACGCGGGAAAACTCCTGCACGATCACGTTGCGGATCTGGAAGGCGATCTCGTCCCGGGTGAATTCGCCATCCGTGCCCACGATTTCCGTCATGAAGCGGGCGGGGTCGGTCACGCGCATGGAATAGGTGCCGAAGGCGCGCAGGCGCACGGGGCCGAATTCCGGGTCGCGCGCCATGATCGGGTTGCGCGTGCCCCATTTCAGGTCGTTGAAGCGGGTCGTGTTGACGAAATAAATCTCGGACTTGAAGGGGCTGCGGAAGCCGTGGTCCCAATGCTGAAGCCGGGTCAGGACCGGCAGGTTGTTCGTCTCCAGCATATACAGGCCGGGGCCGAAGGTGTCGGCCAGTTGCCCTTCATGCACGAAGACGGCGGCCTGGCCTTCGCGGACGGTCAGCTTGGCGCCGTACTTGATGGCGTTGCCGACGGTGGGATAACGCCAGACCATCGTGTCGCGGGTGTCGTCGGTCCATTCGATGACCTCGATGAACTCGCCGCCCAGAATGTCGAAGATCGCCATGTTCGCCTCCTCGGGGATGCCTGGTCCATGTTAGGGGGCCGGGAAGGCCCCGCGCAAGATGGCTGTCAGATGTCCTGGCCCAGCAACTCGGTCGCGATCTGCCTGACGACCGGCTCGGCCTCGGCCCGCGTCATGCCGGGGCGCAGGCGCGGGTCATAAAGGATCCGCAGCAGCAGTTCGTCGTGCCGGGTCAGCAGGGCGAATTCCTCGTCGTCGTTGAAGATCGAGGGGCGGGCGTCGGGGCTGTCATTGGCCAGGCCCATGCCCTGCGCCAGTTCCTCGTGGATGCAGGAACTTTGCAGAAGCGGCGGAAGCTCGGCCCGGATCAGGGCGACGGCGTTGGAATAGACGGGCGCGGCGCCGCGCGAATAGGCAAAGACCGTGCAGAAGTTGTCCGCGTCCAGATCCTGCATGACGGCGATGTCCTGCGCGGGGATGCCCGGCACAAGCTGCGCCAGGCGTGGGCCGATGGCGCGGCGTTCGTCGTCGGACAGGACCATCACGATGAAGTTGCCGCCGCTGTCGGTCAGGGACACGCGGTGGCCCGTCGCCTCGGCCAGGCGGGCGGCGAACTGGCTGACCTCGACCCGCCAGGCGCGGCGCGTCGCCACGTCCGAGGTGGTGCCGAACTCGATCTGGAAGCGCACCGGATCCTGCCAGCGACGCAGGGGCGCAGGCGCGCCGCCGTTGCCCGCCTGGATGCCGCCCTGGCCGTATTCGTCGCGCAGGGCGACGGCGATGAAGTTGCGGGTCAGCGTCTCGGCGTCGATGGGGGCGTCCAGCGGCACGCGGTCGCGCCGCAGGCGGCCCTGAGCGCGCAGGGATTGTTCGGCGCGGGAATAGAAATCGCGCTGCGCGGTGCTGGCGGCGCTGGCCTTGACCAGGGCCTCGGCGGCGGCGGCATTGGCGGCGCGGTTGCGTTCGGCGCGCGCCTTGCGCAACGCCTCTTGCGAAGGGCCGGGATCGGGGCGGATGGTGGGCGGCGCGTCGGCAACCGGCGGCGAGGGTTCGGGGGCCCCGCAGCCGGCCACGGCCAGAAGCCCCAGCAGGGGCAGCAGGCGCCAAGCCCTGACCCGAGGCAGCGTCATTGCCGCAACGGCGTCCCCGGCGCCGACCGTCCGTCCTGGCGCTGCGCGGTCGCGCGGGCCAGTGTGTCGCGAAGCTCGGCCTCCATCTTGGTCAGCTCGCTTTCGGCGGCGCTGCGGCGCGCGCGGCCTTCGTCGGCGATGCGCAGGCTGTCCTCGATGGTGGCGATCAGTTGCGCGTTGGCGGCCTTGACGGCGTTGATGTCGAATACGCCGCGTTCGGTTTGCGTGCGGATCTGGACATTGGCCTGGCGCAGGTTGTCGGCGTTGCGGGTCAGCAGGTCGTTGGTCAGGTCGCTGGCCTCCTTGACGGCGCGCGCGGCCTCGGCGCTGCGCTGGATCGTCACCGCCTGGGCCAGCTGCGTTTCCCACAAGGGCACGGTGTTCACCAGGGTCGAGTTGATCTTGGTCACCAGCGACTTGTCGTTTTCCTGCACCAGCCGGATCGAGGGCAGGGACTGCATCGTCACCTGCCGCGTCAGCTTCAGGTCGTGGACGCGCCGTTCCAGGTCATCGCGCACCGCCCGCAGGTCGCGCAGGGCCTGCGCCTGCATCACCTGCTCTTCCTCGGGGGCGGCCTTCATGCGGGCTTCCAGGTCGGGGATCGCCTTGCCGTCCAGTTCCGCCAGCTTCTCCTCGCCCGCGGCGATATAAAGCGCCAGTTCGTCATAGAAGGTCAGCGTGTGGTCATAGAGCAGGTCCAGCGACTTGATGTCCTTGAGCAGCGTTTGTTCGTGCCGTTCCAGTTCCACCGTGATGCGGTCGATCTGGGTCTGGACCTGTTCGTAGTTCGCCACGAACTTGGCGAAGGGCGCGGACCGGCCCAGCAGCTTTTCCCACCAGCTGCGCGTCCGGCGCATGTCCAGTTCGCTGGTGGAAAAGCCCCGGATGGTGGTGACGATGCTGCGCAGGCTTTCGCCCGCCGGGCCCACGTCCTTGCTTTTGACATCGGCCAGCATCTTCTGGCTGATCTCCTGCAGGCCCGCCTGGGCGCGGGTGCCGAAGCGCACGATGGATCCGGTGTCGCCCAGGTCGATCTCGTCCATGCGGCGGCGGATCTCGGCGGCAAGCTGGGGATCGGCGGGGCGGGTGGACAGGGGGTCGGCCCTGGGCTCGGGCAGGGGGGCCCGGGTCAGATCCTCGATCTGGGCGCGGAAGTCTTCGGCGCGGCGGCGGGTCTCGTCGGTCATGATATTCGGTTTCCTTATCCGTCGTGCAGCAGGCCTGTTGCACCGCAGAATAGGCGGAAACGGGCGCAGTTCAACCAAGTGCCGGGGGAAAGTCCCCGGCCCGTGGCCCGGTTCCCGTCAAGCGGGACGTGACAAGCCAGAATCAACGCCTTGTCCCGATGTGCCGCGCAGGGATCACGCACGGTTTTCGGGCTGTCTGCACAGACAAACTGTACAAATTGACAAGTGTTTAACCATTTGAATCGAACTTTAACGAATAGTAACCCGTTAAGGGGTCTGGTATCTTCGGCGTGTTGCTGGTGATCGCCCTTCTTTTTCGGGGCATGTTCTTTTGTGATGTGCAGGTAAAGATGTTCCTTGAATCCCGTTCGATCGTTCTGGCCGATGTCGCTGCCGCCCCTTCCCTTGAGAAACCGCGTCCCTGGCTGTATCGCAGCCTGATCAAGCGCCCGCTGGACATCCTGGCGGTTCTGCTGGCCTCGCCCGTGGTGGTGCCGCTGATCCTGCTTCTGGCGCTTGTCGTGATGGCGGACGGCAAGAACCCCTTTTACGCGCAAAGGCGGATCGGGCGCGACGGCCGGATCTTCCGCATGTGGAAGCTGCGCAGCATGGTCCATGACGCAGAAGGGCGGCTGGAGGCTTATCTGGCGGAAAACCCCGAAGCGCGGCTGGAATGGAACGCAAGGCAGAAGCTGCGCGACGATCCCAGGGTGACGCGCTTTGGCCGGGTGCTGCGCGCAAGCTCGATGGACGAGCTGCCGCAGTTGTGGAACGTCCTGACCGGCGAGATGAGCCTGGTCGGCCCGCGCCCCATGATGCCGGACCAGCAGGCGATGTATGGGGGCGACGGCTATTACCGCCTGCGTCCCGGCATTACCGGCTTCTGGCAGACCGCCGGGCGCAACCGGACCACCTTTGCCGACCGGGCCTTGTATGACGACCGCTATGAACGCAGCCTGTCCTTTGGCAGCGACCTGCGGATCCTGCTGCGGACCGTGGCGGTGGTGGTGGGCCGGACCGGCTGCTGATCAGCGCCGCTGCCTCAGGGCCGCCACGGCCTCGGACGGCAGGATGGCGGCGCAGCGGGCATAGCGGGGCACCAGCCGCCGGGGCGCCGACAGCATCCGCCACGCCCATTCCATCGCGATGCGCCTGACCCATTCGGGCGCGCGCGTCTGGTTCCCGGCCAGGAAGTCCAGCCCCGCGCCGACTGAGGCAAAGCCCACCGCAGGCGCCTCGGCCCGGCCCCGCGCCGCCAACCGTTCCTGCCGGGGCGCGCCAAGGGCCAGGAAGCACAGCCTTGCACCGCTGTCCCGGACCCGGTGCAGCAGATCGCGCGCCGCATCGCCGTCGGGGTCGAAGCCCATCGGCGGGGCGATCCGCAGGACGATCCGGCAGCCGGGCGCGCGGCGTTCGATTTCTTCCGCCGCCGCAGCAAGCGCGGCCTCGGTCGTACCGACCAGGGCGATGCCCACGCCCTGGGCCGCCGCAAGATCCGCCAGGGGGATCACCAGATCGGACCCCGGCACCAGTCCCACCGGGCGGCGGGCCAGGCGCGACAGCCAGACGATGGGATTGCCATCCGCCACCACCAGATCCTGGGCGGCATAGGCCTCGCGGAAGGCGCGGTCCCCCCGCAGCTTGACCAGGTGATCCAGGTTCAGCGTCGCCAGCGCGAACCCCTCGCCCGCGCGCAGGCGGCGCGTCACCTCGGCCAGCAGCGCGGGCCGGTCGGGCATGTTCACCCGGATCAGGGCCGGGCCATAGGCAAAATCCATCGCGTGTTCCGAACCAAGTCGCCGCCCCCGTTCCTTGCACCTTTATGCCGGGCGCGGCAATGCGATGCCTCAACCTTTCGGCAGATAGGGGATGGCCCCCGCCAGGTCGGTGTCGTCGATCAGGTGGAAATTGCTGACGCTGCCCGCCTTGCGCGCCTTGCCAAAGGGGGCGTATTCGGGATCGGCCGCAAAGGCGCGCGCGGCCTCCTTGGACGGGAACTCGATCAGCGCGACAAGGGTGCCGCCCAGGGGCGTGCCCTCCAGCGTGTCGATATTGCCGGACCGCGACAGATAGCGGCCGCCATGCCGGGCCGCGATCTCGTGGACGCGGGCGGCGTAGTCGGGCACCCAGGCATCGTCCGTGACCTTCACATCCGCGATCAGATAGGCTGGCATCGGTTTCCCCCTTGTTGCCCTGTCCCTGCCCACAGTGCCTTGTGCCGGTTCGTCAGGCAAGCGCCGGAAATCGCAACGGACCCGTTGTCCTTGCCGCCGCTTGACGATAGCGTGAGCGGCGGCGACGGACTGCCCTTGCGAACGGGCGGGCGCCAGCATCGGTTATTTATCCCAGACGGTATGGACAGCATGGCGACGCTGACACGAATCCTTGTTCTTGCCGGCATGGTCGCGGCAGCGGCCCCGCATGGCCTTTCCGCCCAGGCCCCGGGCGGAGAGATGCCGCCCCCTGCCGTGACGGTCGTCACCCTGAAGGCCGAGGACGTGACCCTGACCGCCAGCCTGCCGGGCCGCGTCGTGGCCTCGGCCGAGGCGGAATTGCGCCCCCAGGTCGGCGGCCTGATCGTCGAGCGTTTGTTCGACGAGGGCAGCCGCGTGGCCGAGGGCGATCCCCTGTATCGCATCGACCCCCGCACCTATGAAGCCGCCGTGGCGCAGGCCCAGGCGGCGCTGGCCCAGGCCCAGGCCCAGGCCGACGCCGCCCGGCGAGAGGCCGAGCGCGTCGTGACCCTGCGCGACCGGCGCGTGGCCAGCGAGCAGACCCAGGACAGCGCCATCGCCGCCCGCGACGCCGCCGAGGCCGCCGTCAAGGCGGCGCAGGCGCAGGTTCTGGCGGCCCAGATCGACCTGGACCGGACCACCATCACCGCGCCCATCGACGGCGTGATCGGCCTGGCGCAGGTCAGCGCCGGTGCCCTGGTCACGGCGGGGCAGGCGACGCCCCTGGCCGTGATCCGGCGCATCGACCCGGTCCGCGTGGACGTGACCCAGTCCGCGGCCGAGATCATCCGCTGGCAACGCCTTGGCTCCGAGGCCGCGCTGCCCCAGGGCACCGACCGCACCGTGACGCTGCGGCTTCCCGACGGCAGCACCTATGAACACACCGGATCCATGACCGCAGCCGAGCCGCATGTCGATGAGACGACCGGCGTCATCACCCTGCGGATGGAATTCGCCAATCCCGACGGCTTCCTGCTGCCGGGCATGTTCGTTCTGGCCGACATCCCGCAGGGCCAGTTGAAGGACGCGATCCTCGCCCCGCAGGAAGGCGTCAGCCGCGACCGGCGCGGGCGTCCCGTGGCGATGGTCGTGAACGACCAGAACGTGGTCGAGGAACGCACGCTGGAAATCGCCCAGGATCGCGGCGCCCGGTGGGTGGTGACGGACGGGCTTGCGCCGGGCGACCGCGTGGTCGTGGCGGGATTGCAGCGGATCGGACCGGGCGCCACCGTGGTGCCGCAGGAACGCGGCGCGGAAGCCGCCGCCCCTGCCGAAGCACAAGCCGCCCCCGCCGGACAAGGCGAAGACACCGCAGACGCGTCGGGCAACTGACGGTCCAGACAAGCAAGGCGTGACAGATCATGGCCCGTTTCTTCATCGACCGTCCGGTATTCGCCTGGGTCATCTCGATCATCATCATGGGCATCGGCATCCTGTCGATCCTGTCGCTGCCGATTGCGCAATACCCGCAGATCGCACCGCCCTCGGTCACGGTCCGCGCGACCTATCCCGGCGCCTCGGCCGAGACGATCTCGAACACCGTGACCCAGGTGATCGAACAGCAGATGACGGGCCTTGACGGGCTGCGCTATATCTCGTCGGGCTCGTCGTCCGCCGGCGCGTCCGAAACGACGCTGACGTTTGAAACCGGGACCGACGTGGACATCGCCCAGGTCCAGGTCCAGAACAAGCTGTCGCAGGCCACGCCGCTTTTGCCTGAACCCGTGCAGCGCCAGGGCGTCGTGGTCGAGAAATCGACGGCGGGCTTCCTGATGGTGATCGGCCTGATCGGCAACGACAGTTATGACCAGACGGATCTGTCGGACTACATGTTCTCGAACCTGGTGGACGACCTGTCCCGGGTCGAGGGCGTGGGCAGCGTGCAGGTCTTCGGATCGCCCTATGCCATGCGCATCTGGCTGGACCCCGACAAGCTGGCGGCTTATGAAATCGCGCCCTCGGACGTGGTGGCGGCCGTGTCGGCGCAGAACACGCAGATTTCCGCCGGAGCCTTCGGCGACCTGCCCACGGTCGAAGGCCAGCAGTTGAACGCCACCGTCACCGCGCAGTCGCTGTTGTCCACGCCCGAGGATTTCCGCCAGATCGTCCTGCGGGCCGAGGAGAACGGCGGCCTGGTCCTGCTGCGCGACGTGGCGCGGGTGGAAATCGGCGCGGAAAGCTATGCGACCGAGGCGACCTATAACGGGCGGCCCGCCGCCGGGATGGCGCTGTCGCTGGCGCCAGGGGCGAACGCGCTGGACACCGCCGAACGCGTCAAGGCGCGGATGGTCGAGTTCGCCGAGTTCTTCCCCGAGGGCGTGGAATACGTCATCCCCTTCGACACCTCGCCCTTCGTGGAAATCTCCATCGAGGAAGTCGTCAAGACGCTGATCGAGGCCATCGTGCTGGTCTTCATCGTCATGTATGTCTTCCTGCAGAACTGGCGAGCGACGCTGATCCCGACGCTGGCCGTGCCTATCGTCCTGCTGGGCACCTTCGGCATCATGGCGGCCTTCGGCTTTTCCATCAACACGCTGACCATGCTGGCCATGGTGCTGGCCATCGGCCTTCTGGTGGACGACGCCATCGTGGTGGTGGAAAACGTCGAACGGATCATGGAGGAGGAGGGGCTTGAGCCGCGCGAAGCCACCCGCAAATCCATGGGCCAGATCACCGGCGCGCTGATCGGCATCGCGCTGGTGCTGTCGGCGGTCTTCGTGCCGATGGCCTTCTTCGGCGGCTCGACCGGGGTGATCTATCAACAGTTCGCCATCACCATCGTCTCGGCCATGGCCTTGTCGGTGCTGGTCGCGCTGACGCTGACGCCTGCGCTGTGCGCCACGCTGCTGCGGTCCAAGGACCATCACACGAAGCGCGGGCTGTTCGGCTGGTTCAACCGCAACTTCGACCGCACCACGGACGGCTATACCGGCGCGGTGGGCTGGATCGTGCGCCGTCCCTTGCGCGTGCTGCTGATCTATGCGGCGCTTGGCGCGGCGATGGTGCTGCTGTTCCTGCGCACGCCCGAAGGGTTCCTGCCGGACGAGGATCAGGGCATCATGTTCGTGCTGATCCAGGGGCCGACCGGGGCCACGGCGGAACGGACGGCGGCGGTGATCGACCAGGTGCAGGACTACTTCCTGAACCAGGAAAAGGACTCGGTCGATTCGATGTTCGGCGTGGTGGGCTTCAGCTTCGCGGGGCAGGGGCAGAACGTCGGCATGGCCTTCGTGCGCATGAAGGACTGGAAGGACCGCCCCGACCCCGCGCAATCGGTCCAGGCGGTCGCGGGCCGGGCCTTCGGCGCGCTCAGCGGCATCCAGGACGCGATGGTCTTTCCCATCGTGCCCCCTTCGGTGATCGAGCTTGGCAACGTCTCGGGCTTCGACTTCTACCTTCAGGCCCGCGGCGGGCAGAGCCACGAGGAATTGCTGGCCGCCCGCAACCAGTTCCTGGGCATGGCCTCGCAAAGCCAGGTAATCGCGCAGGTCCGCCCCTCGGGGCTGGAGGATGCGGCGCAGTTCAAGCTGAACATCGACTGGCGGCAGGCGGGGGCCATGGGGGTCACGGCGACCGATGTGGCGAACCTGCTGCAGATCGCCTGGACGGGCCGCTATGTGAACGACTTCGTGGACAGGGGCCGCATCAAGCGCGTCTATGTCCAGGGCGAGGCCACGTCGCGGTCCGCCCCCAGCGATTTCGACAAGTGGCGCGTCAGGAATGCCAGCGGCGGGCTGGTGCCGTTTTCCAACTTCTCGACTGGGGACTGGACCTTCGGGCCGCAGGGGCTGAACCGCTATAACGGGATCCCGGCCATGCAGATCCAGGGCGGCCCCGCCCCCGGCGTCAGCACCGGCGAGGCCATGGCCGAGGTTGAGCGGCTGGTCGCCCAGATGCCCGGTTTCGCCGTGGCCTGGACGGGCCTGTCGCTGGAAGAACAGGAATCGGGCGACCAGACGACGCTGCTTTACGCGCTGTCGCTGGCCGCCGTGTTCCTGTGCCTGGCCGCGCTTTACGAAAGCTGGTCGATCCCGCTGGCGGTGATCCTGGTCATGCCCATCGGCGTGCTGGGCGCGCTTGCGGGTGCATACCTGGGCGGCTTCGACAACGGCGTCTTCTTCCAGGTGGGCCTGCTGACCGTGATCGGGTTGACGGGCAAGAACGCCATCCTGATCGTGGAATTCGCCCGCGAACAGTCCGAACAGGGCATCCCGCTGTTCAAGGCCGTGGTCGAGGCCGCGCGCCAGCGGTTCCGACCGATCATCATGACCTCGATCGCCTTTACCCTGGGCGTGCTGCCGCTGGTCCTGTCCACCGGGGCGGGGGCCAATGGCCGAAACGCCATTGGCGCCACGGTGATCGGCGGGACCATGGCTTCGACGATCCTGGGGATCCTGTTCGCGCCCTTGTTCTTCGTGCTGATGGTCCGGCTTCTGGGCGGCCGCAGGAACCGCCTGGACGAGGCCGCGCCCGCCCCCGCCGAATGATCGACAAGCTGGAGATGTTCCTGGCCGTCGCCAAGGAACGCCACTTCGGCCGCGCCGCCGCCAGCCTGGGCATCACGCAGCCCACCCTGTCGGCGGGCATCAAGCAGCTTGAGGAACAGTTGGGCGTGCTGCTGGTCTTTCGCGGATCGCGCTTTGGCGGTCTGACGCCTGAAGGCCAGTCGGCGCTTGTCTGGGCGCGCCGCATCGTGGGCGACACCCGGCAGTTGAGGGAGGAGATGCGGGCGACCCGCCACGGCCTGTCGGGCCAGTTGCGCATCGCCGTGATCCCCACGGCGCTGACCTGGGCCGCCCGGATCAGCGCGCGCTTCGGGGCGGCCCATCCGAATGTCGGCATGACCATCCTGTCGCGCACCTCGGTCGAGATCCTGCAGATGATCGACGATCTGGACGTGGATGCGGGGATTTCCTATCTGGACAACGAACCCCTGGGCCGGGTCAGCACCGTCAGCCTTTACGACGAACGCTACATGCTGGTCTGCGGCGCGGACTCTCCGCTGGCCGGGCAGGACCGGATCGCCTGGTCGGATCTGGCGGGGCATCGGTTGTGCCTGCTGACCGGCGACATGCAGAACCGCCGCATCATCAACCGCAACCTGATCGAGGCGGGCGTGACCCCGCAGGCCACTGTCGAGTCCAGTTCCACCGTGGTTCTGGTGGCCCACGTGCTGGAAGGCGGCTGGATCACCATCCTGCCCGAAGACATCGCGGCTTTCCTGACCCAGGGCAAGCCGCTGCGGACCATTCCGCTGGACGGCGACGGCGCCAGCCATTCCGTGGGCCTTGTGGCACCCTGGCGCGAACCGCATACGCCGGTGCTGGAAGCCTTGCTGGCCGAGGCCCGGCGCATGGCGGTTGATAGATAAACCCTATCAACTGACGGAACAACGATATTGATTCTGGATTGCCCGCTTGCTTGGATGGCGGTCGAAAGACCGTCGAAAGGCCAGCCTATGCATTCCCATGCGCCAGCCCCGACCGAGGAGGAGATCCGGGGCGTCGTCGCACCGCTCGCTTCCCTGGAAGGGCCACTTCTGCCGATGCTGCACGCGCTGCAGGACACTTGGGGCTTTGTCCCTCAGGTCGCCGTGCCGGTCTTGGCGGATATCCTGAACCTGGGCCGGGCCGAGGTGCATGGCGTCATCAGCTTCTATCACGATTTCCGCGCCCATCCGGCGGGCCGCCACGTCCTGAAGATCTGCCGGGCCGAGGCCTGCCAGTCCATGGGCGCCAACGCCCTGGCCGAATCCACCCTGCAAAAGCTGGGGATCGGCTGGCACGGCACCACGCCCAACGGCGCGGTGACGGTTGAACCCGTCTATTGCCTTGGCATGTGCGCCTGCGCCCCCGCCGCCATGGTCGATGGCCGCGTCGTGGGCCGCGTCGATGACGCCCGCATGGACCGCATCCTGGCTGAGGTGGGCGCATGAGGATCTTCGTCCCCCTGGACAGCGCCGCCCGGGCGCTTGGCGCGGATGATGTCGCCGACGCGCTTGCGCGCGAGGCCAAGGCGCGCAGTCTGGATATCCATATCATCCGCAACGGCACGCGCGGCATGGTCTGGCTGGAACCCTTGGTCGAGATCGATACGCCCCAGGGCCGGATCGGTTACGGAAACGTGACCCCCGACCAGGTGCCGGCTCTGCTGGACGGCAAGCTGAACGGCCTTGGCCGGGTGGAGGACATCGACTGGTTCGCCCGCCAGACCCGGCTGACCTTTGCCCGTTGCGGGCTGATCGACCCGCTGGATCTGGACGATTACCAGGCTCATGGCGGCCTTGTCGGCCTGCGCCGCGCGCTGACCATGACCAAGGCGCAGATCGTGCAGGAGGTCATCGACAGCGGCCTTCGCGGACGCGGCGGGGCGGGCTTTCCGACCGGCATCAAGTGGAAGACCGTGGCCGAGGCCGAAGCGTCGCAGAAATACATCGTCTGCAACGCCGACGAGGGCGACAGCGGCACCTTCGCCGACCGCATGATCATCGAGGGCGATCCGTTCCAGTTGATCGAGGGCATGGTGATCGCGGGCCTCGGCGTGGGCGCCACGCGCGGCTATGTCTATCTGCGGTCCGAATACCCGGACGCCATTTCCATCCTCACCCAGGCGGTCCAGATTTCCCGCCAGCGGGGGCTGCTGGGTGCCGATGTTCTCGGGTCCGGCCGCGCCTTCGACATGGAGGTCCGCACCGGCGCGGGCGCCTATGTCTGCGGCGAGGAAACCAGCCTGCTGAACAGCCTGGAAGGCAAGCGCGGCACCGTGCGCGCCAAGCCGCCTCTGCCCGCGCTGCAAGGCTTCCTGGGCCAGCCCACCGTCGTGAACAACGTGATCTCGCTGACCACCATTCCGGTGATCTTTGAACGCGGCGCGCAGCATTACGCCGATTTCGGCCTGGGCCGTTCGCGCGGCACCGTGACCTTGCAGATCGCCGGAAACGTCAAGCGCGGCGGGCTGTTCGAGACCGCCTTCGGCCTGACCCTGGGCGAGGTCGTGAACGACATCGGCGGCGGCACGGCCAGCGGGCGTCCCGTCAAGGCGGTGCAGGTGGGCGGCCCCCTGGGCGCCTACATGCACATCGACCAGTTCCACACGCCGATGGGATACGAGGAATTCGACCAGAACGGCGGGCTGATCGGCCATGCCGGTGTGGTGGTCTTTGACGACAGCGTGGACATGCTGAAGATGGCGCGCTTCGCGATGGAGTTCTGCGCCGTCGAATCCTGCGGGAAATGCACGCCCTGCCGGATCGGCGCGGTGCGCGGGGTGGAAACGATCGACCGCATCGCCCAGGGCGACCCGGCGGCGATCCCGCTGCTGACCGACCTGTGCGAGACGATGAAGGACGGATCGCTTTGCGCGCTTGGCGGCTTCACGCCCTTCCCGGTCATGTCCGCGCTCAGAAACTTCCCCGACGATTTCGCCACCTTTAGGGAGGCAGCCGAATGAGAGACTTCATCATCCCCCAATACCCCCCGGGCGACGACCGTGACATGGGCACGCCTGCCAAGGCCGGTCTGCCGGTCACGCTGACCGTGGACGGGATCGACATCACCGTGCCGGAGGGCACCTCCGTCATGCGCGCCGCCGCCGAGGCCGGGATCATGGTCCCGAAGCTGTGCGCCAGCGACAACATGGAGGCTTTCGGATCCTGCCGCCTCTGCGTGGTGGAGATCGAGGGCCGCCGGGGCACGCCCGCGTCCTGCACGACGCCGGTGATGGAAGGCATGGTCGTCCACACCCAGTCCGACAAGCTGCGCCGGATGCGCAAGGGGGTGATGGAGCTTTACATCAGCGACCACCCGCTGGACTGCCTGACCTGCGCCGCCAATGGCGATTGCGAATTGCAGGACATGGCGGGTGCCGTGGGCCTGCGCGACGTGCGGTATAAGGCGCCCGAGGGGGCGACGCTGCTGAACCACTTCGCCCAACGCGACGGCGTGGGGGTGAATGCGCATTACACCCCCAAGGACGAAAGCAACCCCTATTTTACCTATGACCCGGCCAAGTGCATCGTCTGTTCCCGCTGCGTCCGCGCCTGCGAGGAGGTGCAGGGCACCTTCGCGCTGACCATCGAGGGCCGTGGCTTTGACAGCCGCGTCAAGGCGGGGGCCATCGGGGACGATTTCCTGTCCTCGGACTGCGTGTCCTGCGGCGCCTGCGTGCAGGCCTGCCCGACCGCGACCTTGCAGGAAAAGTCGGTGATCGAACTGGGCACGCCGCAGCGGTCGGTCATCACTACCTGCGCCTATTGCGGGGTGGGGTGCAGCTTCAAGGCGGAACTGAACGGCGACCAGCTTGTGCGCATGGTCCCCTACAAGCACGGCAAGGCCAACCGGGGCCATAGCTGCGTCAAGGGCCGCTTCGCCTATGGCTATGCCCAGCACAAGGACCGGATCCTGCGTCCGATGATCCGCGACACCATCGACCAGCCGTGGCGCGAGGTCGAATGGGCCGAGGCGCTGTCCTTTGCCGCGAACCGCCTGAAGGGCATCCAGGAAAAGTATGGCCGCAAGTCGGTGGGCGTCATCACCTCCAGCCGCTGCACCAACGAGGAAACCTATCTGGTGCAAAAGCTGACCCGCGCGGTCTTCGGCAACAACAACACCGACACCTGCGCCCGCGTCTGCCATTCGCCGACCGGATACGGTCTGGGCAAGACCTATGGCACATCGGCTGGCACGCAGGACTTTGACAGCGTGGAACAGGCCGACGTGGTGATGGTGATCGGCGCGAACCCGACCGACGGCCATCCGGTCTTTGCCAGCCGCCTGAAAAAGCGCCTGCGCCAGGGCGCCAAGCTGATCGTGGTCGATCCGCGCCGCACCGACATCGTGCGTTCGCCCCATATCCAAGCCGCCTATCACCTTCCGCTGAAACCCGGCACCAACGTGGCGGTTGTCACCGCCATGGCCCATGTCATCGTGACCGAGGGCCTGTTCGACGAGGACTTCATCCGCACCCGCTGCGATTGGGATGAGTTCCAGTTCTATGTCGATTTCGTCAGCGACCCGCGCCATGCGCCGGAAAACGTGGAGCTGCTGACCGGCGTTCCCGCCGCCGACCTGCGCGCGGCGGCCCGGCTTTATGCCACCGGCGGCAACGGCGCGATCTACTATGGCCTGGGCGTGACGGAACATTCGCAAGGGTCCACGACCGTGATCGGCATCGCCAACCTTGCCATGCTGACCGGCAATATCGGCCGCCCCGGCGTGGGCGTGAACCCGCTGCGGGGCCAGAACAACGTGCAGGGCAGTTGCGACATGGGCAGTTTCCCCCACGAACTGCCCGGCTATCGCCACGTCAAGCTGCCCGATGTCCGCGCCATCTTCGAGAAGGCCTGGGGCTGCGAGATCGACCCCGAGCCCGGCCTGCGCATCCCGAACATGCTGGACGCGGCGGTCGAGGGCACGTTCAAGGGCCTTTACTGCCAGGGCGAGGATATCCTGCAATCCGATCCCGACACCCACCATGTCGCGGCGGGCCTTGCGGCGATGGAATGCGTGATCGTCCACGACCTGTTCCTGAACGAGACGGCGAATTACGCCCATGTCTTCCTGCCGGGATCGTCCTTCCTGGAAAAGGACGGCACCTTCACCAATGCCGAACGCCGCATCAACCGTGTCCGCAAGGTGATGGCCCCCCGCAACGGCTATGAGGATTGGGAGGTCACGCAGCTTCTGGCGAACGCCATGGGCGCGAACTGGCACTATACCCATCCCAGCCAGATCATGGAGGAGATCGCGGCCACCACGCCCAGTTTCGCCGGCGTCACCTATGAGGTGCTGGAGGAGAAGGGCTCCGTCCAGTGGCCCTGCAACGAGACGGTGCCGGACGGCACCCCCTTGATGCATGTGGACGGCTTCGTCTCGGGCAAGGGGCATTTCATGGTCACGGAATATGTGGCGACCGACGAACGCACCGGCCCGCGCTTCCCGCTGCTGCTGACCACCGGGCGGATCCTGTCGCAATACAACGTGGGCGCCCAGACCCGGCGGACCGACAACGTCGTCTGGCACCCCGAGGACGTGCTGGAGATCAACCCCCACGATGCCGAGTTCCGGGGCATCAAGGACGGCGATTGGGTGCGGCTGGCATCCCGCGCGGGGGAAACCACGCTGCGGGCTGTGCTGACGGACCGGGTGGCGGCGGGGGTGGTCTATACGACCTTCCATCACCCCTCGACCCAGGCTAACGTGGTCACCACCGATTTTTCGGATTGGGCGACGAACTGCCCGGAATTCAAGGTGACGGCGGTACAGGTCAGCCCCTCGAACGGTCCTTCGGAATGGCAGGAAAGCTATGCTGAACAGGCCGAACGCTCGCGCCGGATCCTGACCGCAGCGGAGTAGACCATGGACTTGCCGCCGCCCTTCGGGGCCACGGACGCGACCCATCACCGCCCCGGAAGCCACGTCGCGGTGACGCGCGCGCTGCCCGAGGAAACGGCCATCGCCATGGTCTATGACGGCTCGACCCATGCCGTGATGATGGCGACCCCTGCCGACGTGCAGGACTTCGCGGTGGGTTTCTCGCTGACCGAAGGGATCGTGACCGGCCTGGACCAGATCGCCAGTTGCGACGTGCTGGCCCACCCCAAGGGCATCGAGGCGCAGATGTGGCTGGCCGAGGATCGCGGCGCGGCGCTTGCCGCCCGCCGCCGGTCGCTGGCCGGGCCGGTCGGCTGCGGCCTTTGCGGAATCGACAGCATCGAGGCTGCGGTACGGTCGCTGCCCAGCATTGCCGATGCAGGTCCGGTGCTGACGGTCCAGGAGATCGCGGCGGCCACCGACTCGCTGCGCAACTGGCAGCCCCTGCATGACCGCACGCGGGCCGTCCACGCGGCGGGCTTCCTGCTGCCGGGGCAGGGCGTCGTTCTGGCGAGAGAGGATGTGGGCCGCCACAATGCCCTGGACAAGCTGATCGGCGCCATGGCCCGGCAGGGGATCGACCCTGCCCAGGGCGCCATCGTCCTGACCAGCCGCGTGTCCACCGAGATGGTGCAGAAATGCGTCATGGCGGGCTGCGCCATCCTGATCGCGGTATCGGCCCCCACGCTGCACGCCCTGCGCCTGGCCGAGGGCGCGGGCCTGACCCTTGCCGCCTTCGCGCGGGGCGAGGGGTTCGACCTGTTCTGCCACCCCCAGCGGCTGCGCGCCGAGGTTTCCGATGTCGCCTGAAAAGATGGTCACCATGGCCAACCAGATCGCCACCTTCTTCGACACGCAGCCCGGCCATGCGCCCGACAAGATCGCCGCGCATCTGAAGGATTACTGGGAACCCCGGATGCGGGACCAGCTGAAATCCTATCTCCGGGCCGGGGGCACGGGCCTGCGCCCCTCGGTCCAGGAGGCCGTGCAGCGCCTTTGATCCGCCGCTTGTGAAACCCTCGGTGCTGCCCGGGTGTTGAGGGAAGAACATCACATCGGGGGACGGATGCGCGATACAGCCGATAAGGTGGACCTGTCCGCTTGCCGATTGTGCGTGATCGGCAATCTCGGGTCGGGCAAGAAGGATGGCCGGCAGCAGGCCCAGGCCATCCGCGACGCGCTGGAGGGCAAGGTCGCCGAGTTCGCCCTGCGCGAAACCGACCGGGGTGACCAGTTGTCCAGCCTTGCCCGCCAGGCGGTCGAGGATGGCTTCGACATCGTCGTGGCCCATGGGGGCGACGGAACGCAATCGGCGGTCGCGGGGGCCCTGACCGGGACGGAAACGGTGATGGGCGTGCTGCCGGGCGGCACCTTCAACTATTTCGCGCGCGACCTGGGCGTGGGCGAGACGGTCGAGGATGCGCTGGAAACGCTGCTGGACGCCCGGGTCAGGCGCGTCGATGTCGGGCAAATTGAGAACCTGGTCTTCCTGAACAATGTCAGCCTGGGCGCCTATCCCCATATCCTGAAGACGCGCGAGGGGATCTATGAACGCTGGGGCCGGTCGCGCCTTGCGGCCTATTGGTCGGTGCTTGTGGCGATGCGGCGGCTGCGCCATCCGATGCGGCTGACGGCCAGGGTCGATGGGCGGTCGCGGAACTTCACCACGGCCCTGGTCTTCGTCGCCCGCAGCGCCTATCAGCTGGAGGCCTTCGGGCTGGATGGCGCCGACGCGATCCGGGCGGGCAATTTCGCCGTTCTGATCGCCAAGGCGCGCCGCCCGCTGCCGCTGCTGCGGTCGGCCTTCCGGCTGGCCTTCGGGCTCAGCGCCAGGGACAGCGACTTCGACCTGATCATCACCGACAGCCTGACCATCGAAACCGGCAAGCGCCAGCAGCTGATCGCCCATGACGGCGAAAAGACCCGCATGGTCAGCCCTTTCGACCTGAAGGTCCGGCATGGCGCGCTGAAGGTGCTGGTCCCCGCCGACGGCAGCAGCAAGACCAAGGGCGCCGAGGCGTGACGCGGATCGTCCACCTGTCGGACCTGCATTTCGGCCTTCACCGCGCGGCGCTGACCGACGCCCTGCTGGATTGCGTCAACCGCGCCCGCGCCGATCTGGTGGTCGTGACGGGTGACGTGACGCATCGCGGGCGGCGGAACCAGTATGCCCAGGCGGCGGCCTTCCTGGCGCGGATCCAGGCGCCGCTGATGGCGGTGCCGGGCAACCATGACGTGCCGCTGTATAACCTGGCCGTCCGTTACCTGACGCCCTTCGCGGGCTATCGCCGCACGGTGGGGCCGGACCTGACGCCCACGCGGCAGGCGGGCGCGGTCCGGGTGCTGGGCATGAACAGCGTCGATCCCTTCGCCGTGCAGCGCGGCATCATCCGCGAGGGAGAGATCGGGCGCGTGATCGGCGGCCTCGACCCGCTGGCGATGAACATCGTGGCCCTGCATCATCCGCTGGAACACCTGGCCCAGGTGGACAAGGAACTGACCCGCCGCGCGCCCGAGGCCCTGGCCCGGCTGGAACGCGCGGGCGCGCAGATCGTGCTGTCGGGGCATCTGCATGTCTGGGCGACGGGGGCGATGCTGGACCAGACCGCGCATCCGGGCGTGCTGCAGATCCAGGCGGGCACGGCCTTGTGCGGGCGTCCGTCCGACCGGCAGAACGAATTCGCGGTCTTGCAGATCGACGGGACGTTGCTGACCATCGAACGCCATATCGCCCCCATGGACGAACCATCCTTCCGCCCGCCCGAATACGAATATTTTTCGCGCGAAAGCGGGATCTGGGTGGCCCATCAGCCGGCGGAAACGCCGATCGTGCCGGGGGCCACGGAAACCGCCTTCAGCACGGCATGAACCGGCAGGCCCGGTTCCAGGCGCAGGGCTGCGGCTGACCGCGCCGTGATCCGCGACAGGATCACCTGACCGCCCGCCTCCAGCCGCACCAGCACGCCGTCGCCGGTCGGGGTCAGGTCGCGCACCCGGGCGGGGATCACGTTCAGCGCGGAAATCCCTTGGGGCGGTGCGGTCGCGATCATCACGTCCTGCGCCAGGATGCGCAGGCGCAGCGCGGTTCCCACGGGCGCTGCGATCCGGGGCAGGAACAGCGGGCCAGAAGGCGTGGCAAGGCGCGTCAGGCCGTCCGCCTCCTGCGCCTCGACCCGGGCGGTCAGGAGGGCGCCGGTTTCTGACAGGCCCAGCAGCGGCGCCGTGGCGGGGTCGGACAGCATGGCAGCGACCGGCCCGGCTGTGGTGACGCGTCCCTTGTCCACCAGAACCACCGTGGTTGCCAGCCGCGCGACCTCGGCCGGGGAATGGCTGACATACAGGATCGGCAGTCCCACATGGTCGCGCAGGCGCTCCAGATAGGGCAGGATTTCATCCTTGCGCGCCTGGTCAAGGGCTGCCAGAGGCTCGTCCATCAGCAGCATCCGGGGATGCGACAGGATCGCCCGGCCAAGCGCGACCCGCTGCCGTTCGCCCCCCGACAGCGCGGCGGGGCGGCGGGGCAGCAGGGGGCCGATGCCCAGCATCTCGACCACGCGCGGCAGGTCGGACGGACGGCCGCGCCCGGTGAACCAGTGGCCATAGAGCAGGTTCTGCCGCACGGTCAGGTGCGGGAAAAGCCGCGCCTCCTGGAAGACATAGCCGATGCCGCGCCGGTGCGGCGGCAGGAAGATGCCCCGCGCGCTGTCGGTCAGCACGGTGTCCCCGACCGTCACGCGCCCCGATTGCGGGCGCAGCAGGCCTGCGACGGCGTTCACGATGGTGGTCTTGCCCGATCCCGATTGTCCGAACAGCGCGGTCAGCCCGGCGGGCGCCTCGAAAGCGGCGTCCAGCGTGAAGCCGGGGAAGGCATGGCGCAGGGCGACGGACAGCATCACGCCCCCCGGATGCGGCGGGCGATCATGCACGACAGTCCCTCCGACAAAAACAGCGCACCCATGGCGATGACGATGGCGATGACGACCAGCCGGGCGGCGGCAGCCTCGCCCCCCGGCACCTGCAGGAAGGCATAGATGGCCGAGGGCAGGGTCTGCGTCTGGCCGGGGATGTTCGACACGAAGGTGATCGTCGCGCCGAATTCGCCCATGGCCTTGGCGAAGGCCAGGATCGCCCCCGCGAGGATGCCGGGCAGGATCAGCGGCAGGGTTACGGTCAGGAACACCCAGGGGGCCGGCGCGCCCAGGGTCGATGCCGCCTGTTCCAGCTTGGGGTCCACCGCCTCGATGGACAGGCGGATGGCGCGGACCATCAGCGGAAAGGCCATCACGGCGGCGGCCAGCGCCGCGCCGGTCCAGCGGAAGGCGAAAACGATGCCCACCTGGTCCAGCCATTGCCCCACCCAACCGCGCCGCCCGAAGGCCAGCAGCAGCAGATAGCCCGTGACGACCGGCGGCAGCACCAGCGGCAGATGCACCAGCCCGTTCAACAGCCCATGCCCCGGAAAGCGCCAGCGCGCCAGGGCATGGGCGACGAAGACGCCCAGCGGCAGGCTGGCCGCCACCGCCCACAGCGAGACCTTCAGCGACAGGCGGACGGCCTGCCAGGCGTCAGGGGTCAGCCAGTCGGCCAAGTCAGTCCGCCACCGTGAAGCCATGCCGGGCAAAGATCGCATCGGCGGCATCGTCCGACAAGGCGTCATAAAAGGCGCGGTCGGCGTCATCCGCCCCGGCCAGCAGCGCGGCGGGATAGGTGATCGGGGGATGGCTGTCGGCAGGAAACTCGCCCGCCACGGTCACGTCATCCTCGGCCGCCGCGTCGGTGGCATAGACGATGCCATAGGGCGCCTCTCCGGTCGCGACCAGGGCCAGGGCCGCGCGCACGTTGTCGGATTGTGCCACCTCGGCCCCCACGTCGTCCCACAGGCCCAGGCTTTCCAGCGCCGCCTTGCCGTATTGCCCGGCAGGCACGGAATCGACCAGCGCCATCGCCAGCTTGCCGCCGTCCAGCATCGCCGCCAGATCGGTATCTGCCGACATCGCCACGGGTTTTCCATCGCCATGCGCGACCAGCACCAGCCGATTACCCAGCAGGTCGGCGCGGTCCCGAACAAGGCCAGCCTTTTCGACCTCGTCCATCCACTCGTCGCTGGCCGAGATGAAGACATCGGCGGGCGCGCCCTCGATGATCTGCTTGGCCAGCGCGTTCGAGCCCGCATAGGAAATCGTCACCCGGTTGCCGGTGTCCCGGGTAAAGCCCGCCGCAACCTCGTCCAGCGCGTTCTTCAGCGAGGCGGCGGCGAAGACCGTCACGTCCTCGGCCAGGGCGGGGGTGGCGGCCAGGGCAAGCAGCAGGGCAGGGCGGATCATCGGGGCCTCGGGCGTTATGTCCCGGTGAACCTATCGCCCCGGCCCGCGATCCCGCAAGCGATATTTCCAGCCAGACATATCGCGCCCCTTCGTCACTTTGGCGTTGAGTTGCAGGCGAAACGCGACTATATACCGCCAGTCTTTGGGCGACAGGGTCAGAACAGACCGCATCCGAACGGGTCGGGCGTCATGCCGCGACCCTTTGTCGTTGCCGAAGGACGCCATAAAGACCGGCGGAGCCAACCGCATGGCCAGTAAAAATCGTCGTAAAGGAAACCGATCATATATGTGCGCTAAAGCGACCATGGAGGAATTCGAAGCCCTCCTGAACGAAAGCTTCGACATTGATACCCCGGACGAAGGTTCGGTCGTCAAGGGCCGCGTCATCGCCATCGAGGCGGGACAGGCCATCATCGACGTCGGCTACAAGATGGAAGGCCGCGTCGATCTGAAGGAATTCGCAAATCCCGGCGAAGAGCCCAACATCAAGGTTGGCGACGAGGTTGAGGTCTATCTGGACCGCGTGGAAAACGCCCGCGGCGAAGCCTCGATCAGCCGCGAGAAGGCCCGCCGCGAGGAAGCCTGGGACCGCCTGGAAAAAGCCTATGCCGATGAAGAGCGCGTCGAAGGCGCCATCTTCGGCCGCGTCAAGGGCGGCTTCACCGTCGATCTGGGCGGCGCCGTGGCCTTCCTGCCCGGTAGCCAAGTCGATGTGCGCCCCGTGCGCGACGCCGGCCCCCTGATGGGCCTGAAGCAGCCGTTCCAGATCCTGAAAATGGACCGCCGCCGGGGCAACATCGTCGTGTCGCGCCGCGCCATCCTGGAAGAAAGCCGCGCCGAACAGCGCGCCGAGGTCATCGCCAACCTGACCGAAGGCCAGACCGTCGATGGTGTCGTCAAGAACATCACCGAATACGGCGCCTTCGTCGACTTGGGCGGCGTTGACGGCCTGCTGCACGTCACCGACATGGCCTGGCGCCGCGTCAACCACCCGTCGGAAATCCTGTCGATCGGCGAGACCCTGAAGGTCCAGGTCATCAAGATCAACAAGGACAGCCACCGCATCAGCCTGGGCATGAAGCAGCTTCAGTCCGATCCGTGGGACACCGTGGGCGACAAGTTCCCCATCGGCTCGGTCCACCAGGGCCGCGTGACCAATATCACCGACTATGGCGCCTTCGTCGAGCTGGAAGCCGGGGTCGAGGGTCTGGTCCACGTGTCCGAAATGTCCTGGACCAAGAAGAACGTCCATCCGGGCAAGATCGTCTCCACCTCGCAAGAGGTCGACGTGATGGTGCTGGAGATCGACGAAGCCAAGCGCCGCGTGTCGCTGGGTCTGAAGCAGACGCAGCGCAACCCGTGGGAAGTCTTTGCGGAAACGCATCCCTCGGGCACCGTCATCGAGGGCGAGGTCAAGAACATCACCGAGTTCGGTCTGTTCATCGGCCTGGAAGGCGATATCGACGGCATGGTCCACCTGTCGGACATCTCGTGGGATGCCCGCGGCGAGGACGCGATCCAGGACTTCCGCAAGGGCGACGTGGTGAAAGCCGTCGTCCAGGACGTGGATGTCGAAAAGGAACGCATCAGCCTGTCGATCAAGGCCCTGGAAAACGAGCACATGGCCGAAGCCGTTGACGGCGTGAAGCGTGGCTCGGTCGTGACGGTCGAAGTGACCGCCATCGAGGATGGCGGGATCGAGGTGGAATACAACGGCGTCAAGTCGTTCATCCGCCGTTCGGACCTGGCCCGCGACCGCCAGGACCAGCGCCCCGAGCGGTTCGGCGTCGGCGACAAGGTCGATGCCCGCGTCACCAACATCGACACCAAGACCCGCCGTCTGGGCCTGTCGATCAAGGCGCGCGAGATCGCCGAGGAGAAAGAAGCCATCGACCAGTATGGCTCGTCCGACTCGGGCGCGTCGCTGGGCGACATCCTGGGCGCCGCGCTGAACCGCAACGCCTGATCGCGGTTTCAGACGCCTGACATCGCCCGTCCCTGCGGTTGCAGGGGCGGGCTTTTTCATGCCCCGCAAACGGGCAGGGGGGTGACAGGTCTCTTGCGCGGCGGGGCCAAAACTGGCATCGCTATGGAAACTCGGGACCTTTTCCTGCGTTGCCTTTTTGTCGCAAGCTGTGCGAACGACCTCATGCAGCCGTCACGCCATCTGGGGGGATGATGATCCGTTCCGAACTGATCCAGCTTATCGCTGACGAAAACCCGCATCTGTTCCGGCGCGACGTCGAGAGGATCGTGAACACCGTCTTCGAGGAGATCATCGACGCCATGGCCCGCGGCGACCGGGTCGAGCTGCGGGGCTTTGGCGCCTTTTCCGTCAAGAAGCGCGACGCGCGCACCGGCCGCAACCCCCGTACGGGGGAATCGGTCGACGTGGACCAGAAATACGTGCCCTTCTTCAAGACCGGAAAACTGCTGCGCGATCGGTTGAACGGAGAGGCCTGAGGGGGCTAAACCCCTGCATGAATCACGGCCGCGACGGACGGCCGCAAGCAAGGACCACCGATGCGCTTTCTTCGCCTGTTCTTCATCGTGCTGCTGGCAATCATCTTGGTCGCGGTTGCGCTGGCCAACCGTGACGTCGTGACGCTGTCCGCCTTCCCGGCGAATTTCGGGCAGTATCTGGGCGGGCGCTGGTCGGTGGATCTGCCGCTGTTCCTGGTCGTCTTCCTGGCCTTCGCGCTCGGGATGCTGGCCGGGCTGGTCTGGGAATGGCTGCGGGAATCGTCTGTCCGCAGTGCAGCCCGCACCCATGCCTTCCATGCCGCCCGGCTGGAGAGCGAAGTGGGCCACCTGCGCGAACGTCACGCCGCCCCCAAGGACGAGGTTCTGGCGATCCTCGACCGTCCCAAGGCGACAGCGCCCGCCGTTCCCGCAGCCTCGGCCGCGCCCGGCACGACGCTGCCTGCCACGCGCTGAAGGATGGCCCAGGTCAAGATCTGCGGGCTGCGCCGCCCCGACCACATCGCCGCCGCAGCCGAGGCCGGGGCGCGCTATGTGGGCCTTGTCTTCTTCCCCAAATCCCCCCGCGCCGTATCCATCGACGAGGCCGCCGACCTGGCGGCCCATGTCCCGGTCGGCGTGGCCTGCGTCGGGCTGTTCGTCGATCCCGACGATGCCACCCTGTCCGACACTCTGGCGCGCGTTCCCTTGGACATCATCCAGCTTCATGGGTCGGAAAGCCCGGACCGGGTCGCCGCCGTCAAGGCGCTGACCGGCCTGCCGGTGATGAAATCCGTGGGGCTTTCGGATCCTGACGACCTGCCCGCGCTGACCGATTACGGGTTGGTGGCCGACATGCTGCTGGTCGATGCCAAGCCGCCCAGGGGGGCCGACCTGCCTGGCGGCAACGGGCTGGCCTTCGACTGGCGCCTGCTGGTCGGGCGCAAGTGGCTGCGTCCCTGGATGCTGGCGGGCGGCCTGACCGCGCAGAACGTGGCCGAGGCGATCCGCCTGACCGGCGCGCCCGCCGTCGATGTCTCCTCGGGCGTCGAGATCGAGCCCGGCGTGAAGGACGAGGCCCTGATCCGCGCCTTTGTCGCGGCGGCGGGCTGACCGGGGTCTTTCCGTCCCACCCCATCGGCGGTATGACGGCTTGCTTGCATCATAACGAAGGCGCGTCCGATGGCAGATGATCTGGTGAACAGCTACAAGACCGGCCCCGACGAACAGGGCCGCTTCGGCATCTATGGCGGCCGCTTCGTCAGCGAGACGCTGATGCCGCTGGTTCTGGATCTTGAGGCCGAATACGAACGCGCCAAGACCGACCCCGCCTTCTGGGCGGAAATGAACGACCTGTGGACGCATTACATCGGCCGTCCCTCGCCGCTCTATTTCGCGGAACGCCTGACGGAATACGCGGGCGGCGCCAAGATCTACATGAAGCGGGACGAGCTGAACCACACCGGCGCGCACAAGGTCAACAACGTGCTGGGCCAGATCCTGCTGGCCCGCCGCATGGGCAAGACCCGGATCATCGCCGAAACCGGCGCGGGCCAGCACGGCGTGGCGACCGCCACCGTCTGCGCGCGCTTTGGCCTGAAATGCATCGTCTATATGGGCGCGCATGACGTGGAACGCCAGGCGCCCAACGTCTTCCGGATGCGCCTGCTGGGGGCCGAGGTGGTGCCGGTCACGTCGGGCCGGGGCACGCTGAAGGACGCGATGAACGACGCGCTGCGCGATTGGGTGACGAACGTGCGCGACACCTTTTACTGCATCGGCACGGTGGCGGGCCCGCACCCCTATCCGGCCATGGTGCGCGATTTCCAGTCGATCATCGGGAAAGAGGTCAAGGAACAGATCCTCCCGCGCGAAGGGCGTCTGCCCGACACCATCGTCGCGGCCATCGGCGGCGGATCGAACGCCATGGGCTTGTTCCATCCCTTCCTGGACGACCCCGAGGTCCGCATCATCGGGGTCGAGGCCGGCGGCAAGGGCGTGGACGACCGGATGGAACATTGCGCCAGCCTTTCCGGGGGCCGCGCGGGTGTGCTGCACGGCAACCGCACCTATCTGCTGCAGGACGACGAGGGGCAGATCCTTGAAGGCCATTCGATCAGCGCGGGACTGGATTACCCGGGAATCGGTCCCGAACATGCCTGGCTGCACGACACCGGCCGCGCCGAATATGTCAGCATCACCGACGCCGAGGCCCTGGCGGCCTTCCAGCTGTGCTGCGAACAGGAAGGCATCATCCCGGCGCTGGAACCCAGCCACGCCCTGGCCCATGTGATGAAGATCGCCCCCGGCCTGCCGCGCGACCACATCATCGTGATGAACATGTGCGGGCGCGGCGACAAGGACATCTTCACCGTCGCCAAGCACCTGGGCTTCGACATCAAGACCTGAACGGCATCAACGGCCTAGGGCCAGGATGTTGAAGCGGGATTCCAGATAGGGGTCGGGGAACATTACCCGGCCCCTGTTTTCGTCGATCATCTCGACCACGCCGATCTCGGGCACCCGTTGCGGGCCCGAGGCGTCAGGGGAAGGCGGCAGGTCGGCATAGGCGGGCGGCGTGTCGCCTGCGATGAAGCCGGTTCCCAGATAGACCAGCCGGTCCCCGTCCCGATGGACTTGCCCCTTGGTCCGCTGCGAACCCGTCAGCTTTTCCAGGCTGCCATCCGCGCCGATCCGGCAGCGGAAGGGCTGATAGACAGTGATCGGCAGCAGGCGCCCCATCTTGATGGTGCGGCAGGACCAGTCGCCGGACATCACTGCCCTGGCCTGGTCAGACGGCAGCGGATCGCCGCGCAGGACATCGGCCAGGACCGCCAGATCGGCCTGACTGCCCCCGGAAAAGGCGTCCAGCAGCGCCTCGCCCGCAGCGGCGTGATATTCGGCCAGCCTGCGCGCGTCGTCGGCACGGATGGCGGTGCCGTCGGACAGGCTCTGGGCAAGGCCCGCCGCGGGCAGCAGGCAAAGAAAGGCTGCGAAAAGATCAGCCCTGCGCATCGACCGCATGGGCCCTCAGCAGTTCCAGCGGAATGATGTCCAGCGCGCGGGCATGGGTCGATTCCAGCACCACCTTGGGCGCGGCGAATTCCTGCGCCGCCTGCAGGAACCGCGCGGCGCAAAGGCACCAGCGGTCCCCGGGCTTCAACCCGTCAAATCGGAACTCGGGACGCGGCGTGGACAGGTCGTTGCCCAGGTATTTCGACAGCGCCAGGAACTCGGCGTCCACCACCACGCAAACGGTGTGACTGCCCACGTCGCCCTGTCCGGTGTCGCAGCAGCCGTTGCGGTAAAACCCCGTCAGCGGCTTCATCGAGCAGGGCTCGAGCCGGGTTCCCAGAACGTTCAGCGACGGATCCATGGCGCGTCCTCCTGTCCCGAGGCTACAGCCATGCGGCGGGCGCGCCAAGCCCCCCGGTCACGGCTGGCGAAAGCGTTCCGTCAACTGCCGCAGCTTGTCGGTCAGGCTGGCAGGCTCGGCCGGGGCCGGGGCAGCCGTCGGCGCAGGCTTTTCCGCCGCAGGCCGGGCGCCGCTGTTCCGCGCAGGCTGCATCCGCGCGGCCACGGCGTTCTGGAAACGCGCCCCATCGCCCCCAGCCAGCGCCTCGGCCCCGTCCGAGATGCCGCGCAGCAGGTCGTCCAGCCAGTCCCCGTCCGCCTTGGCGAAATCCGACAGCACATAGCCGGCGACCCGGTCCTTGTGGCCGGGATGGCCGATGCCCAGCCGGACGCGGCCATAGTCCGCGCCGATATGCTGGTGGATCGACCGCAGCCCGTTATGGCCCGCGTGCCCGCCGCCCTGCTTGACGCGGCACTTGCCCGGGGCAAGGTCCAGTTCGTCATGCAGCACGATCACATCCGCAGGGGTCAGCTTCAGATAGCGCATCGCCTCGCCCACGGATTGGCCCGACAGGTTCATGAAGGTCTGCGGTTTCAGCAGGGTGGCGCGTTCGGACCCAAGCCGGCCTTCCGCGACAAGCCCCTGGAAGCGCGCCTTCCACGGCGAAAAGCCATGGTCTGCGGCGATCCGGTCCACGGCCATGAAGCCGATGTTGTGGCGGTTGGCCGCGTATTTGGCGCCCGGATTACCCAGACCGACGATCAGCTTCACGCGTGTCTCCTGTGGCCCATGCGGGCGAAGTTCGTTCCATGCCTTGCGGCGGACCTTGCCCGTTACTAAGACTCTGTCAACCTTTCGCGGCTAACGATGGGATCAGCGCCCTGACGAATCGCGGGAACAGGGACACAAGGCAAGGACAGACGATGAGCGATCCGGCAGAATTCTACATGAACACCCTCGTTCCCATGGTGGTCGAACAGACCTCGCGCGGGGAACGGGCCTATGACATCTTCTCGCGCCTGCTCAAGGAACGGATCATCTTCGTCTCGGGGCCCGTCCATGACGGCATGTCCACGCTGATCTGCGCGCAACTGCTGTTTCTGGAAGCGGAAAATCCGAACAAGGACATCAGCATGTATATCAACAGCCCCGGCGGCGTCGTGACCTCGGGCCTGTCGATCTATGACACGATGCAGTATATCCGTCCGCGCGTGTCCACCCTGGTGGTGGGGCAGGCGGCGTCCATGGGCTCGCTGCTCTTGGCGGCGGGGGAACCGGGGCTGCGCTATTCGCTGCCCAACAGCCGGGTGATGGTCCACCAGCCCTCGGGCGGGTTCCAGGGGCAGGCCACCGACATCCTGATCCATGCGCGCGAAACGGAAAAGCTGAAGCGCCGCCTGAACGAGATCTATGTCAAGCACACCGGCCGCGACCTGCCCGAGGTCGAGGAGGCGCTGGAGCGTGACCGCTTCATGTCGCCCGAGGAGGCAAAGGACTGGGGTTTGATCGACGAAGTGGTCGCGCCGCGCGGCAAGGCGGAACCCGAGAAGAAATAGACTTGTTGGGGATTGTGACGGGCGCGCGTCAACCCTAACATAAAGGGCATACCCCGTGGCGGCCTGTCCGCCACGGACCAATTCAGGTGCGGCACAGGACGACGGGTGCCGCCTGCGGGCCGGAAGGCCTGTGGCAATCAAGGAACGTGGACGATGGCGAACCAGTCCGGCAGTGACAGCAAGAACACGCTCTATTGCAGCTTTTGCGGCAAGAGCCAGCATGAGGTGCGCAAGCTGATCGCGGGCCCGACCGTATTCATCTGCGATGAATGCGTCGAGTTGTGCATGGACATCATCCGCGAGGAAACCAAGTCCTCGGGGCTGAAATCGGGCGACGGGGTGCCGACGCCCAAGGAAATCTGCGCGGTGCTGGACGATTACGTGATCGGCCAGGAACATGCCAAGCGCGTCCTGTCGGTGGCCGTCCACAACCACTACAAGCGGCTGAACCACGGCACCAAGGGCGACATCGAACTGGCCAAGTCGAACATCCTGCTGATCGGCCCGACTGGCTGCGGCAAGACCCTGTTGGCGCAGACGCTGGCGCGGATCCTCGACGTGCCCTTCACCATGGCCGATGCCACCACCCTGACCGAGGCGGGCTATGTGGGCGAGGATGTGGAGAACATCATCCTCAAGCTGTTGCAGGCGTCGGAATACAACGTCGAACGGGCGCAGCGCGGCATCGTCTATATCGACGAGGTGGACAAGATCACCCGCAAGTCCGACAACCCGTCCATCACCCGCGACGTGTCGGGCGAGGGGGTGCAGCAGGCCTTGCTGAAGATCATGGAAGGCACGGTCGCATCCGTTCCCCCGCAGGGCGGGCGCAAGCATCCGCAGCAGGAGTTCCTGCAGGTGGACACCACCAACATCCTGTTCATCTGCGGCGGCGCCTTTGCGGGCCTGGAACGCATCATCGCGCAGCGCAACAAGGGCACGGCGATGGGCTTCGGCGCCTCGGTCAAGGACAACGACGACCGCGGCGTGGGCGAGATGTTCAAGGAACTGGAGCCCGAGGATCTGCTGAAATTCGGCCTGATCCCGGAATTCGTGGGCCGTCTGCCGGTGATCGCGACCCTCACCGACCTGGACGAGGAAGCCCTGATCATCATCCTGACCAAGCCCAAGAACGCCCTGGTCAAGCAATACCAGCGCCTGTTCGACCTGGAAGGCGTGCAGCTGACCTTTACCGAGGACGCGCTGCAAGCCATCGCCAAGCGCGCCATCAAGCGCAAGACCGGCGCGCGCGGGCTGCGGTCGATCATGGAGGACATCCTGCTGGACACCATGTTCGAGCTGCCCGGCATGGACAGCGTCGAGGAGGTCGTGGTGAACGAGGAGGCGGTGGACAACCCGGCGGCCAAGCCGCTGCTGATCCATTCGGATCCCAAGAAGGAAACGGCCTCGGCCGGCTGAGGACAAGGGGGCCGCAGGGCCCCCTTTCACGATGCGCCGGTGCTGCACGGGCAGGCTGGATCTTCGCCGCGCTTTGCGCCATATCCGTGCCAGCACAAGACCAAGAGGTTCCCGCCGATGTCCTTCCTGCTTCGCGTCCTGACCTGGTGGAACAGCCAGACGATCAACACCCAGTTCTGGACCTGGCGCAACGGCATCAAGGTCGGCGAGGATGCCGAGGGCAATGTCTTCTACCAGAACAAGGACGGCTCGCGCCGCTGGGTGATCTTCAGCGGCGAATCGCAGGCCAGCCGGGTCAGCCCGGAATGGCATGGCTGGCTGCACCACACCTGGAACGAGCCGCCGACCAAGGCCCCCTTGCAGCACAAGCCCTGGGAAAAGCCGCACAAGGAAAACCAGACGGGCACGCCGGGCGCCTATTATCCCGAAGGCTCGCTCTATCACGCCGAACAGCCGGCGCGGCGCGATTATGACGCCTGGCAGCCGGAATAGATGACCACGGCAGTCGAGCATCGGGCCGAGCTTCTGGCCGGCGCGGCGGTGCTGGTTGCCGCCGCCGGCTTTCTGGCCTGGGGCTTTGGCGGCGGTCTGGCCCCTGAAACGGGATACGAGGTCCGGGCGTCCTTTCCCGACGTGGACGGCATTGCCGTGGGAACCGAGGTTCGCCTGGCGGGGGTCAAGGTGGGCCGCGTGTCGGATGTCCAGTTGAACCCCGACACCTACATGGCGGATGCGCGGCTGACGATCCCGGCCGACATCGCCCTGCCTGCGGACAGCGCGGCACTGATCCAGTCGGACGGGCTTCTGGGCGGGGCCTATATCCAGATCCAGCCGGGCGGCAGCCCCGAGAACCTCGCCCCCGGGGACGAGATCGAGGATGTGCAGGGCGCCGTCAGCCTGCTGGCATTGATGATGAAGTTCGTGGACAGCCAGGCCCAGGACGAAGGGGACCAGCCATGATCCGCCTTGCGCTGCTGTTGGCGGTCCTGGCGGTCCCTTCCGGGGCGCAGCAGGTCGCGCGGGCCGATGGCGCGCTGTTGCGGGGGCTGGACAAGATCTCGGGCCGCACGACCGACCTGCCGGTTCAGGTCGGGCAATCCCTGCGCTATGGCCGGTTGGAGATCAGGCTGGGCGAATGCCGCTATCCGGCGGGCGATCCCAGTTCGGACGCCTATGCGCAGCTGACCATCACCGACACGGCGAAGAATGTCACGCGGTTCAGCGGCTGGATGGTCGCGTCATCGCCCGCGCTGTCGGCGCTTGACGATGCCCGCTATGACGTGTGGGTGATTTCCTGCCAAAGCTGATCGGCCGAGGGCAAAGGATGCGCCCGCAGATCGGCGCGCCGGGCCAAGGCGTCCGCCAGCAGCAGGTGATACTGGTCGCGGGGAATTTCCCGGCCGCCCATGCGGGCCAGGTGCGGGGTCAGGAACTGCGTGTCGAACAGGGTAAAGCCGCAGCGGGCCAGGTGGCTGGACATCCACAGCAGCGCCATCTTTGACCCGTTGGTCCGCATCGAGACCATGGATTCCCCGAAAAAGGCCCCGCCCAGGGTCACGCCGAAGATGCCGCCCGCCAGGACGCCCTGATGCCGGATCTCCATGGCATGGGCGTGGCCCGCCCGATGAAGCTGGTGATAAAGCTGCATCAGCGGGGCGTTGATCCAGGTCGTCTCGCGGTTCGCGCAGGCGGCCAGCACGGTCCCGAAGTCGCCGTCCAGATGCGCCGACCAGCCGCCCCGCCGCAGATCGCGCAGCAAGGACCGCGAGGCATGGACCCCCCCCACCGGCAGGATCCCCCGCAGCGGCGGGTCGAACCAGTAAAGCCGGGGATCATAGGCGCTTTCGGCCATGGGAAAGACGCCGCGCGCATAGCCTTTCAGCAGTTGCGCGGGCGTCAGCATGGGATCCGGTCAGCCGAACTTCCGGTCCAGCCAGCGTTCCAGCCAGTGGATCGAGTAGTTGCCCGCAAGGATGTCCGGTTCCTTCAGCAGCGCGGTGAACAGCGGGACGGTGGTGTCGATGCCGTCCACGATCAGCTCACCCAGGGCGCGGTCCAGCCGGGCCAGGGCCTCGGCCCGGTCGCGGCCATGCACGATCAGCTTGCCGATCAGGCTGTCGTAATAGGGCGGGATCGAATAGCCGTCATACAGCGCGCTGTCCATGCGTACCCCCAACCCGCCCGGCGCGTGATACTGCGTGATCCGGCCGGGGCAGGGCGAAAAGCCCGGCACCTTTTCGGCGTTGATCCGAACCTCGATCGAATGGCCGCGGATGGACAGGTCTTCCTGGCGGAACTCCATGGCGGCGCCCGAGGCGACCAGGATCTGCTGGCGCACAAGGTCCACGCCGAAGATCGCCTCGGTCACGGGGTGTTCGACCTGAAGGCGGGTGTTCATCTCGATGAAGTAGAACTCGCCGTCCTCGTACAGGAACTCGATGGTGCCCGCGCCGGAATAGCCGATCTTGGCGACGGCATCGGCGCAGATCTTGCCGATGCGGGCGCGTTCCTCGGCGGTGATGACGGGACCGGGGGCTTCCTCCAGCACCTTCTGGTGGCGGCGTTGCAACGAACAGTCGCGTTCGCCCAGGTGGACCGCGCGGCCCTTGCCGTCGCCGAAGACCTGGATCTCGATATGGCGGGGCTTCTGCAGGTATTTCTCGATATAGACATCGGGGTTGCCGAAGGCGGCCTTGGCCTCGGCGCGCGCCGTGCGGAAGGCGACCTCCAGGGCCTTGTCGTCCTGGGCGACCTTCATGCCGCGCCCGCCGCCGCCTGCCGTGGCCTTGATGATGACCGGATAGCCGATCTCGGCCGCGACCTTGCGGGCCTGGTCCACGTCACCCACGCCGCCGTCGCTGCCCGGCACGCAAGGGACGCCAAGCGCCTTCATGGTGTCCTTGGCGGTGATCTTGTCGCCCATGATGCGGATATGTTCCGCGCGCGGGCCGATGAAGGTGATGCCGTGGTCTTCCACCATCTGCACGAAGGCGGCGTTTTCCGACAGAAAGCCATAGCCCGGGTGGATCGCCTGCGCGCCCGTGATCTCGCAGGCGGAAATGATGGCGGGCATCGACAGGTAGCTGGCGGACGAGGGCGCGGGGCCGATGCAGACGGATTCGTCGGCCATGCGGACATGCATCGCGTCGGCGTCGGCGGTGGAATGGACCGCGACCGAGGCGATGCCCATCTCGCGGCAGGCGCGAATCACGCGCAGCGCAATCTCGCCCCGGTTGGCGATCAGGATCTTGTCGAACATGCCGACCCTCACTCGACGACCATCAGGGGGGTGCCGAATTCGACCGGGATGCCGTCGTCGATCAGGATGCGCTTGACGGTGCCCGCGCGCGGGGCGGGGATGTGGTTCATGGTCTTCATCGCCTCGACGATCAGCAGGGTGTCGCCTTCGGCAACGGCCTGGCCGATCTGGACGAAGGGCGCGGCCCCGGGTTCGGCCGACAGGTAAGCCGTGCCCACCATGGGCGAGGTGACGGCGCCGGGCAGGCTGGCCGGATCCTCGCTGATCGCGGGCAATTGCGCGGTGGGGGCTGCGGCGGCTGCCGGGGCGGCCGCTGCGGCGACGGGTGCCACGGGCGCGGCATAGGTCACCTGGCGCGCGTGCTTGGACAGGCTGACCGTCAGGCGGTCGTGTTCGCCGTATTCGCGCTTCACCGACAGTTCCGACAGTTCGCTGGAGTTCAGCAATTCCGCCAGGGACTGGATGAAAGCCACGTCGCCTTCGTGATGCTTGCCGTTCCGGGAATCGTTGCTCATGCGGTCCTCTGCCAATGTTTATGATGCCGCGACCCCGCGGGTCCGGCAATTTGCCCGCTTATAGACCCCAAGCCCCGCCAAGGGGAAGGGTTGTCCGCCTAGAACGGACGCGCCGCCTTTTCCGCCAGGCCCGAGGTTCCGGCGCGGCGGTCCAGTTCCGCTTCCACATCGGCCAGGGTCAGGTCGCGGGCGGCCAGCATCACCAGCAGGTGAAAGACCACGTCGGCGGCCTCGGCCGTCAGCCGGGCCCGGTCGCCCTTGACGGCCTCGATGATCGCCTCGACGGCTTCCTCGCCGAACTTCTCGGCGCATTTCTCGGGGCCCTTGGCCAGCAGCTTTGCGGTCCAGCTGCTGTCGGGATCGGCGGTCTTGCGGGCGGCGATGGTCGCGGCCAGGTCGTGAAGGGCGCTCATGCCAGCCTCATCGGGATGCCGGCTGCGGCCATGTGGGCCTTGGCCTGGGCGATGGTGAAGGTGCCGAAGTGGAAGATCGAGGCCGCCAGGACGGCGCTGGCGTGACCTTCGGTCACACCCTCGACCAGGTGGTCCAGCGTGCCGACCCCGCCGGATGCGATCACGGGAATGTTCACCGCGTCCGCGATGGCGCGGGTCAGGGGGATGTTGAAGCCAGCCCGCGTCCCGTCGCGGTCCATGGAGGTCAGCAGGATCTCGCCCGCGCCCCTGGCCTCGACCGTGCGGGCGAACTCGACCGCGTCGATGCCGGTGGGCTTGCGGCCGCCATGGGTGAAGATCTCCCACCGGCCATCGGCCACGGTCTTGGCGTCGATGGCCACGACGATGCACTGGCTGCCGAAGCGGTCGGCGGCCCGGGCCACCACGTCGGGGTTTGCCACGGCGGCGGAATTGAAGCTGACCTTGTCGGCCCCGGCCAGCAGCAGCGCGCGCACGTCCTCATGCGTCCTGACGCCGCCGCCCACGGTCAGCGGCACGAAACATTGTTCCGCCGTGCGCGTCACCAGGTCGAACATGGTGCCCCGGTTTTCATGCGTGGCGTGGATGTCCAGGAAGCAGATCTCGTCCGCGCCTGCGGCGTCATAGGCTTTCGCCGCCTGAACGGGGTCGCCCGCGTCGATCAGGTCCACGAAGTTGACGCCCTTGACGACGCGGCCATCGGCCACGTCCAGGCAGGGGATGATGCGGGTTTTCAGCATGGGCCTCTCCTTGCGCGCACCGTCCTATGCGCAAACGGCCCTTCGTTGAAGATGCGATTTGCGGGTGATACGGTGGCTGCCAACCGAAGCGGAGGCCCCGATGGACGACCAGCACACGACCGAACCCCGCCTGACCTCGCTGTCCCATGGCGGGGGCTGCGGCTGCAAGATCGCGCCGGGCGTGCTGACGGGCCTGCTGCGCGGCACGGCCATGCTGCCGGTGCCGGATGCGCTGCTGGTCGGGATCGAGACCTCGGACGACGCCGCCGTTTACCTGCTGAACGACCGGCAGGCGCTGGTGGCGACGACGGATTTCTTCATGCCCATCGTCGATGATCCGCTGGATTTCGGGCGCATTGCCGCGACGAACGCGATCAGCGACGTTTACGCCATGGGCGGCACGCCGATCATGGCACTGTCGCTGGTAGGGATGCCGATCAACACGCTGTCGGGCGAAACCATCGCCCGGATCCTGGAGGGCGGCGCTATGGCCTGCCGCGAGGCCGGGATCCCCATCGGCGGCGGCCACACCATCGATTCGGTCGAGGCGATCTATGGACTGGTCGCCCTGGGGCTGGTCGATCCGGCGCATGTGAAGCGCAATTCGGGCGCGCGACCGGGCGACGTTCTGATCCTGGGCAAGCCGCTGGGCGTGGGGGTGATGTCGGCGGCGCTGAAGAAAGGGGCGCTGTCGGCGGATGGATACGCCGCGATGATCGCGGCAACCACGAAGCTGAACACGCCCGGCCCGGATCTGGCGCGGTTGCAGGGGGTCCATGCGATGACCGATGTGACGGGCTTTGGCCTGGCCGGTCACGCGCTGGAAATGGCGCGCGGATCAGGCTGCGAGCTGCGGCTGGACTGGCAGGCGGTGCCGCTGTTGACGGGTGCGCAGGGTCTGGCAACGCAGGGCTTCGTCACCGGCGCCTCGGGCCGCAACTGGGCCAGCTACGGGGCCGAGGTCGCGTTGCCCGAAGGCTTCGCCGACACCGACCGCGCCCTGCTGACCGACCCGCAGACCAGCGGCGGGCTGCTGGTCGCCTGCGCCGAGGATCAGGCGGATTCGGCCCTGGCGATCTTCCGCGACCACGGCTTTGCCGAGGCGGCGGTGATCGGACGCGCGGTCCCGGGTGCGGGACAAATCGTCATCGCCTGACGGCGCAAGGCTGACGCAGCGGCCAAGAGGCGGAAAACCTTGACCGGTTTTCGGCCTTCGCGCATACCCGGATGACCAAGGAACTGGCCGGGACAACAAGGCCGACCGGAGGAGGGGTTTCCCATGAGCGGCCTTTTGGCCCTGTCGCGCGGCATTGACCGCGTCAATACCGTGATCGGCCGGAACGTGTCCTGGCTGATCCTGCTGGCGATCTTCGTCAGCGCCGTCAACGCCATCATCCGCAAGGCCTTCAGCGTGTCGTCGAACGCCTGGCTGGAATTGCAATGGTATCTGTATGGCGGTGCGTTCCTGCTGGCGGCGGCCTATACGCTGCTGGAAAACGAACATATCCGCATCGACATCGTCTTTTCCGCCTGGTCGCGCCGCGTCCAGCACTGGATCGAGCTTCTGGGCCATATCTTCTTCCTGATGCCCTTCGTCCTGCTGAGCCTGTGGCTGTGCTGGCCCTGGCTGGCGCGGTCCTATCGCACGGGCGAGATGTCGATGAACGCGGGCGGGCTGATGCTGTGGCCCGCCAAGGCGCTGCTGTTCGCGGGCTTCGTGCTGCTGCTGCTGCAGGGCATTTCGGAAATCATCAAGAAGATCGCCGTGATGCGCGGCCTCATCCCCGACTTCAACATGCCGATGGGCCACCACGCGCCCCTGGAACTGGACGAGGAACTGCTGGAGCAGGCGGGCTTTGTCGATCCGCACCACCCTGATGCCGATCCAAGGGCGCACAAGACCGGCCAGGAGCCTCGCAAATGATGGAACTCATCGCGCAGAACATGGCGCCGATCATGTTCGTTTCGCTGATCGTCTTTTTGCTGATCGGCTATCCGGTGGCCTTCGCGCTGGCCGCCAACGGGTTGCTGTTCTTCGTCATCGGGGTGGAACTCGCGCCGCTGTCGGGCGGGTCCATCAACCTGTCCTGGCCGCTTCTGGGCGCGCTGCCCGACCGCTTCTTCGGAGGGGTTGTCGCCAATGAGACATTGCTGGCCATCCCCTTCTTCACGTTCATGGGCATCGTGCTGGAAAAATCCGGCATGGCCGAGGATCTGCTGGACACCATCGGCCAGTTGTTCGGCCCGATCCGGGGCGGGCTTGCCTATGCGGTGATCATCGTGGGCGCGCTGCTGGCGGCCACCACCGGCGTCGTCGCGGCGTCCGTGATCGCCATGGGCCTGATCTCGCTGCCGATCATGCTGCGCTATGGCTATGACCGGCGGGTCGCCTCGGGCGTGATCGCCGCGTCAGGCACGCTGGCGCAGATCATCCCGCCGTCGCTGGTGCTGATCGTGCTGGCCGACCAGCTGGGCCGGTCGGTGGGCGACATGTACAAGGGTGCGATGATCCCGGGCCTGGTGCTGACGGGCCTGTATATGGCCTATATCTTCACGATGTCGATCATCCGTCCGCAGTCCGTTCCCGCCCTTCCGAAAGAGGCGCGCACGCTGGGGTCCGGCGTGACCTCTCTGGCCGTGGCCCTGGCCGTTGCGGCGGGCATCTTCTGGCTGACCGCGCGCTGGCTGGGCCCGACCCACGCCGCCGATGCGCCGATCTGGGGCCTAGTGATCGCGGTGACGGTGATCTATGTCGTGGCGCTTCTGGACAAGGCCACCGGGCTGAACGCGATGTCGCGGCTGGCCCAGCAGGTCATCATCGTGCTGATCCCGCCGCTGGCGCTGATCTTCCTGGTGCTGGGCACGATCTTCCTGGGCATCGCCACCCCGACCGAGGGTGGCGCCATGGGGGCCGTGGGCGCCCTGGTCATGGCGGGCATCAAGCGCCGCCTGTCCATGGACGTGATCCGGCAGGCGCTTTACGCGACGACCCGGCTGTCGGCCTTCGTGATGTTCATCCTGATCGGGGCGCGGGTCTTCTCGCTGACCTTCTATGGCGTGAACGGGCATCTGTGGGTCGAACATCTGCTGACCTCGCTGCCGGGGGGGGAATACGGCTTCCTGATCGCGGTGTCGGTCCTGGTCTTCCTGCTGGCCTTCTTCCTCGACTTCTTCGAGCTGGCCTTCATCATCGTCCCCTTGCTGGCGCCTGCGGCGGAAAGCCTGGGGATCGACCTAATCTGGTTCGGCGTCATCCTGGGCGTGAACATGCAGACCAGCTTCATGCACCCGCCGTTCGGATTTGCGCTGTTTTATCTACGGTCCGTGGCGCCGAGGCAGTCCTACAAGGACCGCGTGACCGGCAAGATGATGGAGCCCGTGCGGACCGGCCAGATCTACTGGGGCGCGGTGCCCTTTGTCTTTATCCAGATCGTGATGATCGGGGTGGTGATCGCCTTCCCGGGGCTGGTCATGCACTACAAGGGCGCGCCGGTGGACACGTCCAATGTCCGGCTGGAGATCCCGGCGGGCGGTTCGGGCAGCCTGGGTGGCGGTCTGGGCGGCGGCCTGGGTGGTCTGGGCGGATCGCCCTTCGGCCAGCAGGCCCCGGCCGGGGGCGCGCCTGCACCCTCTGGCGGCCTGGGCGGCACGCCGCCGGGTCTGGGGTCGCCGCCGCCGGGCCTGGGGACCCCC
>NZ_JAFLRK010000022.1 GCF_017315735.1 Paracoccus shandongensis | reverse complement strand
CGCGGCGGCCTGCGGCAGGGCGGGCACGGGTTCCGGCGCGCGCGCGGCTGCGGCGGGATATTCCGGCTGCGGCGGGCGGGCCTGCGACGGGGCGGGGGCCGCGACCGAGCGGCGGAAAACCAGCAGATTATGGTAAACGGTGTTGCGCCCGGTCAAGCCGCTGCGTTCCTCGGAGGGCAGGACATCGGCGCGGACATATTCCCAGCCATCCTGCGCCATCCGGTTCAATTCCTGCGTCAGGGCGACCGAATAACGATCCGCCGGCGTCCTGGCATCCTTGGCCTTTTCGCCGCGGGACGGGGCGGGAATGACGCTGTATTCAAACTGGCCCAAGGCGATGCTCCTTTGATGCGCGGCTGCGTCCCGCGATAACCTGATGTGGGGTGCGAGGTTCCAGGCGCCGGATCCCCCCGGTCACATCCCCAGTTTCCTCGCGACCAGATCGTTGACCGCCGCCGGGTTGGCCTTGCCGCCGGTGGCCTTCAGCACCTGTCCCACGAACCAGCCCGCCAGTTTCGGATTGGCGCGGGCCTTTTCGACCTGGGCGGGGTTGGCCGCGATGATCTCGTCCACGGCCGCCTCGATGGCGCCCAGGTCGGTGACCTGCTTCATGCCGCGCGATTCCACGATCTGCGCGGGATCGCCGCCCTCGGTCCAGAGGATCTCGAACACGTCCTTGGCGATCTTGCCGGAAATCGCGCCCGAGGCGATCAGGTCGATCACCCCGCCAAGCTGGGCCGCCGACACGGGCGAGGTCTCGACGCTCAGCCCTTCCTTGTTCAGCCGGCCGAACAGCTCGTTGATGACCCAGTTCGCGGCCTGCTTGCCGTCGCGGCCCTTGGCGACGGCCTCGAAGTAATCGGCGTTCTCGACCTCGGCGGTCAGCACGCCCGCGTCGTATTCCGAAAGCCCCATGTCTCGCACGAAGCGGGCCTTCTTCTCGTCCGGCAGTTCCGGCATGGCGCGGGCGATGTCGTCCACCCAGGCCTGTTCGATGTCCAGGGGCAGCAGGTCCGGGTCGGGGAAATAGCGGTAGTCATGCGCTTCCTCCTTGGACCGCATGGACCGGGTTTCGCCCTTGTCGGGGTCATAGAGGCGGGTTTCCTGCACCACCGTGCCGCCGTCCTCGATAATGGCGATCTGGCGGCGGGCCTCGTATTCGATGGCGGCTTGGATGAAGCGCAGCGAGTTCATGTTCTTGATCTCGCAGCGGGTGCCCAGGTGGCTGAAATCCTGCGTTTCCTGGTAGCGTTCATAGGCGCCCGGCGCGCAGACCGAGACGTTCACGTCGGCGCGCAGGTTGCCGTTCTGCATGTTGCCGTCGCAGGTGCCCAGATAGCGCATGATCTGGCGCAGCTTGGCGACATAGGCCGCCGCTTCCTCCGGCCCCCGGATGTCGGGGCGGCTGACGATCTCCATCAGGGCCACGCCCGTGCGGTTCAGGTCCACGAAGGACATGGTCGGGTCCATGTCGTGGATGGATTTCCCCGCGTCCTGTTCCAGGTGGATGCGTTCGATGCGCACGCGGCGGGCGACGCCCGGGGCCATGTCCACGATCACCTCGCCCTCGCCCACGATGGGGTGGTAAAGCTGGCTGATCTGGTAGCCCTGCGGCAGGTCGGGGTAGAAATAGTTCTTGCGGTCAAAGGCCGAACGCAGGTTGATCGCGGCCTTCAGGCCAAGGCCGGTGCGCACGGCCTGGGCCACGCAGAATTCGTTGATGACCGGCAGCATCCCCGGCATCGCCGCATCCACAAAGGCCACATGGCTGTTGGGTTCGGCCCCGAAGGCGGTCGAGGCGCCGGAAAACAGCTTGGCGTTCGATGCGACCTGGGCATGGACCTCTAGCCCGATGACCAGTTCCCAGTCTCCCTTCGCCCCGGCGATGGTCTTGGGCTGCGGGGCTGTGAAGGAAAGGTGGTCAAGCATCGGGAACCTCGGATGGGTCGAACGAGTATAAGGGGTGCAGGTCTTTTAGGTCAGCGCGCGGGCGATGTCACGGGGGCGGCGGGTGCAAATCGCCCTTGAGCTCCGCGACCGCGAATCAGGCGTCTGGCAGAAAAGGGCGTGCAAAGCGTTAACGAGGGGGTTTTCTAGGGCCCTTTCGGCGGATTTCCGACCATCGGAATTCCGGCGCTTGGCGTGATGCCGCCGATGGGTTGGCCTGCGTCTTGCCAGATTTTCCAACGGGGCTATGGGTTTGTTCGACGAAACAACCCTACGAGGATCGGATGCGATCTGCGCTTGTGCCCCTTGCCGCCCTGGCCTTTCTTGCTGCTTGCCAGTCCACCATGACCCCGCAATCCGAAAGCAAGGCCGCGACCGAGGCACAGCAGATGCAACTGGCAAGCCAGCCGCCGATGCGGTGGGGCCAGGCCGCCGGATCGGACCAGTGGACCCGTGCCACGCTGTCGGCGCTGGACCGGGAAGGGGTCACGATCCTGTCCCGCGTGCCCGGTGACATCGACACCTTCTGCCCGAACTATGCGCAGTTGAACCCGACCGGGCGCAAGGCTTTCTGGGCGGGGCTTCTGTCGGCGGTCGCCAAGCACGAAAGCACCTACAACCCGCAGGCCAGCGGCGGCGGCGGGAAATGGCTGGGCCTGATGCAGATCGCGCCCGCGACATGGCGCAACTATGGCTGCGACGGCAACATCAAGAACGGCGGCGACAACATGTCCTGCGCGGTCAAGATCATGTCGCGGCAGGTCGCGCGCGACAACGCGGTCGCCCATGACGGCAACGGCTGGCGCGGCATCGCGCGGGATTGGGCGCCCCTGCGCAATGCGTCCAAGCGCGCGGACATCGCCGCCTGGACCAGCAGCCAGAGCTATTGCAAGCCCAAGGCGTAAGGGGCTTTGCCCCTCGGTCCTTCGGACCTCACCCCGGGTATTTAGGCAACGAAGAAGGGCGGGTTTTCCCGCCCTTTCGTGTTTTCAGCGCAGCGCGGCGAGGATGCGCGCCCAGGACCGCGCGCCCTTGGCGAAGCTTTGCACGTCGTATTTCTCGTTCGGGGAATGGATGCGGTCGTCGTCGCGGGCGAAGCCGACCAGCATCGAGTCCATGCCCAGGATCGTCTTGAAGTCGCCCGCGATCGGGATCGAGCCGCCGCTGCCGATGAACGCCGCATCCTGCCCCCATTCCTCGCCCAGGGCGGCGCGGGCGGCCGCAAAGGCCGGATCGCGGGTGTCCATGACGCTGGCCGGGCTGCCGCCGTGTTCGTGGAACTCCACCCTGCAATCGGGCGGCAGGTAGCGGCGGACATGGTCGCGGAAGGCCGCGCGGATGCGGGCGGGATCCTGGGTGCCGGTCAGGCGGAAGCTGACCTTGGCCCGCGCCTCGGCGGGAAGCACGGTCTTGAAGCCGTCGCCGGTATAGCCGCCGGTGATGCCGTTGATTTCCGCCGTGGGGCGGTTCCAGGCCATCTCGACCGGCATCCGGTCCCGCTCGCCGATGGGGTGGGACAGGCCCACGCGGCCCAGCATCGCGGCCGCATCAAACCCCAGCGATTCCCAATCGCGGCGCAGGTCGGGCGACAGATCCTGCACGCCGTCGTAGAAGCCGGGCAGCGTGACGCGGCCGTCGGCGTCCTTCAGCGCGGCCAGCGCCTGCGCCAGAACCATGATCGGATTGGCCGCCAGCCCGCCGAACAGGCCGGAATGCAGGTCGCGGTCGGCGCCCCGGATCACCACCTCCTCGCCCACCAGCCCGCGCAGTTGCGTGACGATGGCGGGGCGGGTGCCGCCGAACAGTTCGGTGTCGCAGATCATCGCCAGGGATGCGCGGAGTTCAGTCGCATTGTCGCGCAGGAAGGGGCGCAGGGAAGGGGAACCCGACTCCTCCTCGCCCTCGAACAGCAGGATCAGGTCGCTTGGCAATGCGCCATGGACATCGCGCCAGGCGCGGAAGGCCTCGACGAAGGTCATCAGCTGGCCCTTGTCGTCAGAGGCGCCGCGCGCGCGGATGACGGGGCCGGCGGGCGTGTCCTCGATCCGGGGGTCGAAGGGTGGGCGGTCCCAGAGCGACAGGGGATCGACCGGCTGCACGTCGTAATGGCCATAGAACAGCAGGGGCCGCGCGCCGCCGGGCTGCGACCGCGCGACCACCATCGGGTGCCCCGGCGTGTCGCGGATGGCCGCGTCGAACCCGATCCCCGCCAGTTCGTCCCGCAGCCATTCCGCCGCCTGCCGCACATCGCCCGCATGGGCCGGATCGGTCGAGATCGAGGGAATGCGTAAAAACGCCGCAAGCCGCTTCAGGGCCGCGTCCAGCCCTTGATCCAGCCGGGCCAAAACCTCATCTAGTCTGCTGTCTTCCGCCATCGTCATCCTGCTTTCCCGAGTCGTTTTCTAGGCTTCGCGAATGGTCCTTTGGTCGATCTGCGACAATTTCGACCTGTCATTTGCGGCATTTGACATGTATCAACGCAGGACCGCGCGCGATCTGACAATGATTGCCCCCAGCCAGCTATGCAAGGGAACGCCCGCAATGAACTATGATGCCGCCTTGGACCAGGCTATCGGTCGGCTGCATGAGGAAGGCCGCTATCGGACCTTCATCGACATCGAGCGGGTGAAGGGCCAGTTCCCCCAGGCCGTCTGGACGCGCCCCGATGGCGAAACGCAGGACATCACCGTCTGGTGCGGCAACGACTACCTGGGCATGGGCCAGCATCCCGTGGTGCTGGCGGCGATGCACGAGGCGCTGGACGCCGTGGGCGCGGGGTCCGGCGGGACGCGCAACATTTCAGGCACGACGGTTTACCACAAGCGGCTGGAAGCGGAGCTGGCCGACCTGCACGGCAAGGAAGCGGCGCTTGTGTTTTCCAGCGCCTACACCGCGAACGACGCGACGCTGTCCACGCTGCGCAAGCTGTTCCCGGGCCTGATCATCTATTCGGACGAGCTGAACCACGCCTCCATGATCGAGGGGATCAAGCGGTTCGACGGCGCCAAGCGCATCTTCCGCCACAACGACGTGTCCCATCTGCGGCAGTTGCTGGCCGCCGACGATCCCAGCCTGCCCAAGCTGATCGCGTTCGAGTCGATCTATTCGATGGACGGCGATTTCGGCCCGATCAAGGCGATCTGCGACCTGGCGGACGAATTCAACGCCCTGACCTACCTGGACGAGGTTCACGCGGTCGGCATGTATGGTCCCCGCGGTGGCGGCGTGGCCGAACGCGACGGGCTGATGGACCGCATCGACATCTTCAACGGCACGCTGGGCAAGGCATTCGGCGTCTTCGGCGGCTATATCGCGGGCACGGCCAAAATGATGGACGCGATCCGGTCCTATGCGCCGGGCTTCATCTTCACCACCTCGCTGCCGCCTGCGGTGGCGGCGGGCGCTGCGGCCTCGATCCGCTTCCTGAAGACCCAGGAAGGCCAGCACCTGCGCGATGCCCAGCAGTTGCACGCGCGGATCCTGAAGATGCGGCTGAAATCGCTGGGGATGCCGATCATCGACCACGGCAGCCATATCGTGCCCGTCCATGTGGGCCATCCGGTCCATTGCAAGATGCTGTCGGACATGCTGCTGCGCGACTATGGCATCTATGTCCAGCCGATCAACTTCCCGACCGTGCCGCGCGGCACGGAACGGCTGCGCTTCACCCCCTCGCCCGTCCATGCGCCGCGCCAGATCGACCACCTGGTCAAGGCGATGGACAAGCTGTGGTCACATTGTGCGCTCAACCGCCAGGAAATGAGCGCGTAATCAAATCGCTTGGTGAACTGCTCTCGCCTGCGTGATAAGCTCGCGGTAATGAAAAGCAAGGAACCGTTCGATTCGGGCGGTGTTCCGGCATCGGGCTATGAGGCAGACCAGAAAATGAGCAGGCTGCGGGCTGAGAACCCGGCAGAAGAGGATTCGCGGGTGGAGGGAATGGACCATTTCCTCGGTGACGACACGCGCCTTGGCGACATCATGCGGGGCGAAAGGGCAACCCTGGGCAAGTCGCTGCTGGACGTGCAGCGAGAGCTTCGCATCCGCGCATCCTATGTCGCCGCAATCGAGAATTGCGATATCACGGCATTCGACACGCCCAGCTTCGTGTCGGGCTATGTGCGGTCCTATGCGCGCTATCTGGGCATGGATGCCGACTGGACCTTCCGCCGGTTCTGCCTGGAATCCGGTTTCCAGCCGACCCATGGCATGGCGCCAGCCGCGGCCGGTCCCAAGCCCGCCCGGCGTCCGTCCGACCCGGTCGAGGCGCTGGCCAATCCCAAGGCGCTGTTCATCCCGCAGCCCGAAAGCTTCTGGTCCGATATCGAGCCGCGCGCCATCGGCGCGGTGCTGGTGCTGATCGCGCTGGTCTGCGGCCTGGCCTATGGCGGCTGGTCCGTCCTGCAAGAGGTGCAGCGCGTCACCCTGACGCCGGGCGAGAATGCGCCGGGCGTGGTGGCGGCGCTGGACCCCGTCGAAGGCGCCGACATGGCCGAGCCGCCGCTGGATCTGTCGGACACGACCGAACTGGCCGAGAACCTGCCGCAGCCCGAGGGGCTGGACCGCCTGTACCGCCCGCAGATCCTGGAAGCGCCGGTCCTGACCGCGCGCGACGGGCCGATCGCCGCCATCGACCCGGGCCTGACCCAGGTTCCCGCCGTGGGCGAGGCGGCCGTGGCCCAGGCGGCGCCCGGCGCGGCGACCGCCATCCAGCAGGCCCTGGCCGAGGCCGCGCAGGCCCCCTTCGGCCCGCCGATGCCCGAACAGACCACCGCCGCGATCACGGTCGCGCCCGATGCGCCCGCGCTGGAGCTTCTGGCGGCGCGCCCGGCCTGGGTGCGCGTCACTTCGGCCGACGGAACGGTGCTGCTGGAAAAGATCATGGACGCGGGCGAACGCTTCACGCTGCCCAGCCTGGAAGAACCGCCGGTGCTGCGCACGGGCAATTCCGGCGCGGTCTATTTCGCGGTGAACGGCCAGACCTATGGGCCCGCAGCGCCCGGACCGCAGGTGGTCAAGAACATCAAGCTGTCGCCCGAGGACGTGACGGGCAAGTATGCCCTGGCGGATCTGAACGCGGATCCCGAACTGGCGCAGATGATCGCGGTAGCCCAGGCCACGCCTGCGCCGGACGCGCAGGCCACGGCGACTGAATAGCGGGTCTTGCGTCCCGCGAAGGCCGGGGGCCAGCCCCCGGACCCCCGGGATATTTGAGCCAAGATGAAAGGGCTATTCGCCCCAGGTGCGTTCCAGCAGGGTGATCCAGTTTTCGCTCGCGATCTTGCGGATCAGGGGCTCGCCATAGCCGTGATCCTGCATGGCGCCGATCAGCGCAGGCAGGGCGGCGGCGTCGGGCAGGTCGCGCGGCATCAGCGCGCCGTCGAAATCCGAGCCGAGCGCCACGCCGTCCTCTCCCATGATCGCCAGCAGGTGGTCCAGGTGGCGCAGCATGGTGTCGAAGCCCTCCAGCGGCAGGCGGCGGCCATCCGGGCGCAGGAAGCTGGAGGCGAAGTTCAGGCCCACGAGGCCGCCGCTGTCGGCGATCACCTGCAATTGCCGGTCGGTCAGGTTGCGGCTGCTTTCGCTGATGGCATGGACGCAGCTGTGGCTGGCGACCAGCGGCGCATCCGACAGGGCGGCCACGTCGTTAAAGCCCGCCTCGTTCAGGTGCGACAGATCCAGCATGATCCGCAGGCTATTGCATTCGCGGACCAGGGTCTTGCCTGCATCCGTCAGGCCCGCGCCCGTGTCGGGGGTCGAGGGGAAGGCAAAGGGAACCCCTTCGGCATAGGCGGTGGGCCGGGACCAGACCGGCCCCAGCGACCGCAGCCCCGCCGCGTGCCACAGGTGCAGCGCGTCCATGTCGGGGATCGCCTCGGCCCCTTCCATGTGCATGATCGCGGCGATGCGGCCTGCGGCCACTGTTTCGCGGAGGCCCCGGGCCGAGGTCACGATGTCCAGCGTGCCCGTCCGCTCCAGCGCCTTCAGGGCCGTGGCCTGGGCGAAGGCATGGGGCAGGGCGGCGTGGAAGGGGATCTCCTCGGGCAGGGGCATGGCATAGGGCGGGTTTTCCATCAGCGCTACGGCGGCGGCGTCGTTGGGGTTCATCGGCGCCGGGATCCAGATCGCGAAAAAGCCGCCGACCAGCCCGCCCGCCCGGGCACGCGGCAGGTCCAGGTGGCCCGTGCCGTCGCCGTTCAGCCAGACGGCGGGGCCGGACGCCACGGCGCGTTGCAGGAAATCGTTGTGGCCGTCGAATACCGGGATCATCGGTCGCTCCTTGGTTTCCTGCCGACCATGCACATCCGGGCGCGGGCGGCAATGGGCGCGCTTGGCGCAAGCTGCGATTCGGCGCTAGGCTGGCCCCGGCAAGCTACAGGAGACGCCAGCCATGCCCGACATCCGCCCCGACTTCGACGGCCAGACCGTCATCACCACCTTCGAGGTGACGCCCGGCAGCGCCCATGACGTGCTGGATCTGCTGACCGATGCCTGGGACCAGGTGATCCGCCGCCAGCCGGGCTTCGTCGCGGGCGCGATCCACCTGAACGACGCCCAGACCCGGATCGCCACCTATTCGCAATGGCGCGACCGCAAGGATTACCAGGCCATGCTGCGCGAGCCCGAAATGCGCCGCCGCAACCGCGACATCAACGGCATGTGCAAAAGCTTCGAGCCGGTGATGTACGAGGTGCAGGCCGTCTTCGACCGCTGATGCTGCAGGTGCAGAAAACCCGTGCAATCGCAGCGCCCGCCCGCTAACCTTTCGTCAACCAAGGGGCAGGAGGCACGATGGCAGGCAGGATCATCACGGTCGCCCAGCAGAAGGGCGGTTCCGGCAAGACCACGCTGGCCGTCAACCTGGCCGTCAGCCTGCACGAACGCGGCCATTCCGTAGCCCTGGTCGATACCGACCCGCAGGGCAGCATGGGGCGCTGGTTCATCGAACGGATGCAGGCCCGGGGCGAGGACGAGGCCATGGATTTTTCCACCTCGTCGGCCTGGGGGGCCAGCTACGAGTCCGAAAAGCTGAAGAAGCGGTTCGATTTCGTGATCATCGACACGCCGCCCAAGATCGACAGCGACCTGCGCCCGGCGCTGCGGGTGGCAGACCTGGTGCTGGTGCCGGTGGCGACCAGCCATGTGGACCTGTGGGCGACCGAGGGCGTGCTGGATCTGGCGCGCCGCGAAAAGGCCCGGGTGCTGGTGGTGATGAACCGCGTGCGTCCGAACACGCGCCTGTCGGCCGAGGTCGCGCAGAAGGCGGCCGATCTGGGCGCCGAGGTAGCAGGCACGCAGCTGGCGAACCGGGTGCTTTACGCGGAAACGCTGGGGCAGGGCGTGGGCGCGCTGGAACGCGCCCGCAATGGCCCCGCGCGGGACGAGATCGTCAAGCTGACGGACGAGGTTCTGGCGGCGATCGCCTAGAGGGGCAGGATCGCCGGGCCGTCCGGCGTCTCGACCCGGCGGACGGTGATGCCGAAGGCGCGGCGCAGCAGGTCGTCCCGCAGGACTGCGTCAACGGGGCCGTCGGCCAGCACATGCCCGCCCGCCAGCAGCACCAGCCGCGTGCAGAACCGCGCCGCCAGCCCCAGGTCGTGGATCGAGGCCAGCACCGTCCTGCCTTCGGATGCCAGTTCCCGGAACAGCCGCAGGCAGGCCAGTTGCTGCGCCGGATCCAGCCCGGCGATGGGTTCGTCCGCGATCAGCAGGGGCGTGTCCTGCGCCAGCGCGCGGGCGATCAGGGCGCGGTTCTGTTCGCCCCCGGACAGGCGCAGGGCGGTGCGCTTGCGAAAGGGTTCCAGCCCCATGCGGGCGATGGCGGCGTCGGTGGCGATGCGGTCCAGGCCGCTGCGGCCGCCGCCCGGCCAGGGGATGCGGCCCAGGGCCACCAGATCGGCGACGCTGACAGGCCAGGCAATCTCGCGCGCCTGCGGCAGATAGGCGGCGTGACGCGCGCGGTCGGTTGCGGGCATCTGCGCCAGCGAGGACTGGCCCGTGAAGGGGATCAGGCCAAGCGCGGCCTCCATCAGGGACGACTTGCCCGCACCGTTGGGGCCGATCAGGCCCACGAACTCGCCCGGGAACAGGGTCAGGCTGACGCCGTGCAGCACCGGGCGGCGGCGGCGGGTGACGGAAAGGTCGGACAGGCGCAGGACCATCAGACGCGTCCTCCGCTGCGAGTTTTCCAGATCAGGTGCAGGAACAGGGGGGCGCCGACGATGGCGGTCAGCACGCCCAGCTTCAGGTCGCGGTCGGGCACGATCAGCCGCACCGCAATGTCGGATGCCAGCAGAAGCGCCGCCCCGCCAAGCGCCGAGGCGGGCAGCAGGGCCGAGGGCCGCGCGCCGACCCAGGGCCGCAGCACATGCGGGACGACCAGGCCCACGAAGCCGATGGCGCCTGCCACGGCGGTCGCAGGACCGACGATCAGCGCCGTGCCCGCGACCAGACGCCAGCGCAGCGACGGCCCGCTGATGCCAAGCGCCTGCGCCGCGGCCTCGCCCAGGGTCAGGGCGTCCAGCGCGCGGCGGGTGGACAGGACCAGCGCCGCGCCAAGCGCCATGGGCGGCACGGCCAGCCCGACATGCAGCATGGACCTGTCGGCCAGCGATCCCATCAGCCAGAAGACGATCTCGCTGGCGGCATAAGGGTTGGGCGACAGGTTCAGCACCAGCGCGGTGCCCGCGCCCGCCAGCGCCGAAATCGCCACCCCCGCCAGGATCAGCGTGACCGAACCCCCGCGCGGCCCGGCCAGCGCCACCAGCAGCGCCACCCCCGCCGCCGCGCCCACAAGGGCGGCCAGCGGCAGGGCCAGCGCGGCCACCATCGACAGCCCGGTCTGGATCGCGATGACCGCGCCCAGGGCGGCCATGCCGGAAATCCCGATCAGCCCCGGTTCGGCCAGCGGATTGCGCAGGTATCCCTGCAGCGCCGCGCCGGTCAGGCCAAGGCCCGCGCCCACCGCCAGCCCCAGGATCGCGCGGGGCAGGCGGATTTCGCGCATCACGATGGGCAGGGGCCCGTCCCCGCCCAGGGCCAGCGCGCGCAGCGAATCGGTCGCGGGCAGCCCCGCCGGGCCGGTCAGCAGCGAGACGACGAACAGCGCCGCCACCAGGGCCGCGAGGGCGAGGAACAGCCCCCTCATTCCAGCGACCGGATGGCGCGGGTGACAAAGGGCGTGCCGCAGATCCAGTCGCGGCCGGTCACCTGCGGTTCGGGCTGGACGGCGGCCAGGGCGGGGTGGTCCAGGATCGCCTCTCCGTTCGACTGGCCGGGCCACCGGGCGCCGGTGATCAGGCGGTCGGGGTCGGCCATGACCAGCAGTTCCATCGGCAGGGCCGTCGTGGCGGTGATGCCGTAATCGGCGGCGATATTGGCGTAACCCGCCGCCCCGAGGATGGACCCGGCCAGCGTGTCCGGCCCCGAGGTGAAGCCGTTCGCTTCATAGATCGCCGCGCGGCCCTGGTCCGTCCTGCGGCGCGCGGCGGCCAGATCGGCGTCGAAGCGGGCCTGCAGGTCGCGCGCGGCCTCTGGTTGGCCCAGCAACGCGCCCATGCGGGTGATCTCGGTTCGGATGGCGTCGAAATCCTCGGCCGGGGGCAGCACCTCGACCCGGACGCCCAGGCGGCGCAGCATCTCCACCGTCGCGGGCGGGGTATAGGTGCCCGCGATCACCAGGTCGGGGCGCATCAGGTAGATCTCCTCGGCCCGGCCGGTGTTGGGTTTGTAGGCTGCGGCCCGGTCCGCCATCGGCGACAGGCGCGGATCCCGGGCAAGGCTGCTGACCGAGACCAGCTGCCCCGGAGCGGCCAGCATCATCGCAAGCTGGTCGCTGCACAGGTTCATCGACACCACGCGCTGCGGCGCCGCCCCCCTTGTTCCAGAGGCGGCGGGACAGGCGGCGGCGATCAGGGCCGCCGCCAGGATCGCCCTAGAACGACGCACGCAGCCCCGCATAGACCGCGCGCCCCGAGGTGCCATAGCCGCTGACCCACTGGTAATCCTCGTCGAACACGTTCTCCAGGCGCAGATAGGCGGTGGCATTGTCGCGGACGGGATGGCTGACCAGCAGATCGACGGTGGTGAAGTCGTCCAGGCCGTCCGCCCGCCCGGCGACGTGCTGCAGGTCGATCCCCGCCGTGGTGCCGGTGGCGAAGGTCGTCTCAGCCCCCAGGTTCAGGACGCGTTCGGGGACGCGGGCCCAACCCTCGACATCGGTCTGGTTGTCGATGAAGGTATAGCTGGCGGTCAGCGCATGGCCCGCGCCGAAGGCAAAGCGGCCGTCGATTTCCACGCCCCGGCGGCGGGCGGTGCCGTCGATCTGGTTATAGCCGTCGTCCATCCAGTCCGCCGTGCCGCGATCATCCCAGCCGATCAGGTTGTCCACCTTCAGCCAGAATGCCGTCGCGCGCAGGTGACTGTCGCCCCATTGCTTTTCGACGCCCAGTTCGTAGGTGCGGCTTTCCTCGCGTTCCAGCGTCGGGTCGCCGTAGATGCTGAACAGCTGATACAACGACGGCGCGCGGAAGCCGTTGCCAAGCGCCGCACGCAACAGCAGGTCGCCATCGGCGCGATAAACGGCGGCCACCCGCCCCGAGGTGAAGCCGCCAAAGCGCGAATGGTCGTCGCGGCGCAGCGAGGTGGTGATGTCCATCCGGTCGCCCAGGGCGGCGGTCGTTTCCACGAAGACGCCGGTAAGGCGGGCGTCGCCGTTGCCCTCGGCTTCCTCCTTCTCGGTATCGGCGCCGAAGACGGCGCGGACGCCCTGGCCGATATCGGTCGCGCCCTGCCAGGACAGCCTGGTGCGGGTGCCCTCAAACGATGTGGGGATGGCATCGTAATAGCTGTCGCGCGCGATGCGATAGCGGGTCAGGGCGATGTCGTGATCCACCGCGCCGGTCGTGAACTGCGCAAAGCCGCGCAGGCCATAGGATTCGGTTTCCGAATAATCGTCGCCCGGCGTGCCCGCCACGTCGCTGAAATCGTCGAAATCGCCGGTGCTGTCTTCCCAGAAGCCGTTGAAGCCGATGGTCGCGCCGTTTTCCAGCCGGTGCGCGCTGTAGAAGGACAGGCGCGTCGCCTCGTATCCGTCTTCCTCGAAGTTGCCGTCATCCTCGTCCAGGGCGGAAAAGCCGTCCGTGCGGACATGGCTGACCTGGAAGGCCAGATCGGTGTCGGCCCGGCGCAGCGTCGCGCCATAGCTGGCGGTCAGGGTGTCGAAGCTGCCGGCCTCGATCCCGAAATGGTGGTGCAGGCCGTCCTCGGTCGGGCGCAGGGATTCCAGCGTCAGGACGCCCGCAATGGCGCGTGACCCGTAAAGCGCGGACTGGGCGCCGCGCAGCAATTCGACACGACTGACGCCCGCCGTGATCTGGCCGCCGATATCATAGGAAGGGGTCGGGGCGGTCGAATCGGAAACCTCGATCCCGTCGATCACCACCGGAACGTAACGGGCGGGCGCGCCACGGACTTCCACCGATCCCGTGGTCCCCAAAGGCCCGCGCTGGATCAGCGTCACGCCCGGCAGGCGGGTCAGGCTGCGCGACAGGGGCTGGCTGGCGCGGTCTTCCAGATCCTCGCCCGCCAGCACGGACACGGAACTGCCCGAGCGGCTGAGTTCCACAGGCTCGCGGTTGGCGGTCAGGGTGATGTCGTCCAGGATGATGGGCTGCTGCACGGCATCCTGCGCGGCGGCGGGCAGGGCGGTGGTCAGGGCCAGGGCGGCGGTCAATGTCAGGAAAACTGGTCTTGCGGTCACGAATGACATCCTTCCAGGAACCCGGGCAGGGCCCGGGCGCGATGCGGTTCGTCCGAAAGGGTTTGCACCCGCCGGACAGCGACACCACCACGACGGAAGTTTCCGCATCCGGCGCGCCCCACGCGCGCCGTCAGGGTGATCGCGTTCGGCAGGTCTCCTGACTTGCGGGTCATCGCTTGGCCGGGCCTTCCCATCCCGCACGCGGGACAGTGGCGTTGATCCGGCCTCGCTCTCCGCTGACAGTTGCGGGGGCAGTCGCGGATTTTCACCGCGTTCCCTTTTAACCGGGTGTGAACCCGGAACCGAGGCCCGGCCGCCTTAACCGATGCCGCCGCGTCAAGGCAAGAACAATCAGCCCAGCGAGGCCACCCATTCCGGCACGGTGCGGCTGGCGGGGCCGGTGATGCGGCGGTGGAAGTCGCGGGCATTGGCGCTGGCATCGAGGTTCAGCTCCACGCAGTCCACGCCACGCCGCCGGGCATGTTGGGCGAATCCCGCCGCCGGATAGACATTGCCCGAGGTGCCGATGGCCGCGAACAGGTCGGCGTTCTCCAGCGCGTCCCAGATCCGCTCCATGTGATAGGGCATTTCCCCGAACCAGACGATGTCGGGGCGGGTCGCGGGGCGGGCGCAGGCGGGGCAGGGATCGCCGGGGGCCATGACGGCGGGCGCGGGCCAGCGGTGCCCGCAGGCGGCGCAGAGCGCGGTGTTCAGCGCGCCGTGCATGTGGATCACATCCGGGCTGCCCGCGCGTTCGTGCAGGTCATCGACATTCTGCGTGACCAGCGTCAGGTCGTGCCGCCGCGCCAGATCGGCCAATGCCAGATGGGCGGCATTGGGCTGCGCCGCCGAGGCGTTCGCGCGGCGCATGTTGTAGAAATGGTGGACCAGCGCCGGGTCGGCGGCGAAGCCTTCGGGCGTCGCCACGTCCTCGATCCGGTGGCTTTCCCACAACCCATCGACGGCGCGAAAGGTGGCAAGGCCGCTTTCGGCGGAAATGCCCGCGCCGGTCAGGACGGTGATGCGCAAGGGGCCCTACCGGCAATAGGCCTCGGCCTGAGAGGCGAACCGCTTGTAGCGCGCCCAGAAGGCATTGTCGGCGTTGCTTTTGGACATGCGGACCTCTTGCGCCTCGTGCGGGTCGCGGAAGAAGGCGGCGGCGCGGCGCTGGTCGGACCGCGACAGGGTCTGGTTCGCGACCTGCTGGATGCAGCCGCACAAGGGCGCATTGCCGCGCGCGCGTTCGGACCGGACGCAGGCGTTGTCGATGGGGCCCGCCACGGCCAGGGGTGCGGTCATCATGATGGCGGCCGCCGCAATGACGAAACGGTTGAGCATGGGCTGTCTCCTCGGTTGCCTTGTCGGATGGCGGGGGCCGGTTGAACCCGGTCTGCGATGCCCGTCCAGCCGCGATCCTAGCAGGAACGGCCCGCCCGCTCAATCATGCGGTGTGGTCCCGGGCGTCGGCTGGGGGCCGGGGCGTTGCGGCGCTTACGCCGCGCCGACCTCGTAGCCCGCGTCGCGAATCGCCTGGACGGCGCGGTCACGGTCCAGCCCGTCGACCGTGACGCTTTTCTGCGACAGATCGACGGTGGCGTTGCCGCCCGCCTGGGCGATGGCGGCCTCGATGGCGGCCTTGCAATGGCCGCAGGTTATGTCGGGAACGGTGAAGGTCATGGCTGGCCCCTGGGGTTTGACAAGTCGGGCGCAGCATGATCCTGCAAGACGGCAAGGGCAAGACGGGGGATGCAATGATCGAGGCCATCGGGCTGGATGCCGACGACACCCTGTGGGAAAACGAGACCTTCTTCCGCGTGACCGAGGCCGAGTTCGTGGCCCTGCTGGGCGACCATGCCGAGGGCGCCGACATCGCCAGCCGCCTTCTGGACGTGGAACGCGCGAACCTGGCCCGATACGGCTTCGGCATCAAGGGCTTCATGCTGTCGATGGTCCAGACCGCGATCGAGCTGACCGACGGGCGCATCGACGGCCGCGCCATCGGCCGCATCCTGGAACTGGGCCAGGACATGCTGGCCCATCCGGTCGATCTGCTGCCCGGCGTCCCGCAGGCGCTGGACGCGCTGGAAGGGCGGCGGCTGATCCTGATCACCAAGGGCGACCTGATAGACCAGGAACGCAAGATCGCCGCATCCGGCCTGGCAGACCGCTTCGAGGCCATCGAGATCCTGGCCGACAAGTCGCCCGAATCCTATGCCCGCGTGCTGTTTCGTGCAGGCGTCGCGGCGGACCGCTTCGTGATGGTGGGCAATTCCATGAAAAGCGACGTGCTGCCCGTGGTGGACCTGGGCGGCCACGGCGTCTTCATCCCCCACGCCCTGACCTGGGCCATCGAACATGCCGAGGCGCCCGACCATCCCCGCGCGCACCGGCTACAGACCATCGCCGGCCTGCCCGCCCTGGTCGCGCGGCTGGAGGCGGGCGATGCATAACCTGCGCGCCGCCCTGCTGATGGTGCTGGCCATGGCTGCCTTCGCCGCCGAGGATGCGCTGCTGAAGGGCCTGTCGGGCAGCATTCCCACCGGGCAGTTGCTGGCCGTGATCGGCTTTGCCGGGATGGTGGTCTTCGGCCTGTGGATCGCCCTGGGGCGCGAGGGCCTGAACCTGCGTGCCCTGCTGCGGCCCCAAGTGGCGTTGCGCAACCTGTGCGAGGGCATCTGCGCCATCACCTTTGTCACCGCGCTGGCGACCGGCGACCTGTCCATCGCATCCGCCATCCTTCAGGCGCAGCCCCTGCTGATGACCCTGGGCGCGGCGCTGTTTTTGGGCGAACAGGTCGGCTGGCGCCGCTGGCTGTCCATCGCCGTGGGCTTTGCGGGCGTGCTGCTGATCGTCAAGCCCGGCACCGCGGCGTTCGAGGTCAGCTCGATCTTCGCCGTCATCGCCGTGCTGGCGCTGGCCGTGCGCGACCTGATCACCCGCCGCCTGCCGCCCGTCGTGGGGTCGGGCCTGCTGTCCGCCGGGGCCTTTGGGTCCATGGGCCTTGCCGGGCTGCTGCTGATGGCGGTGGGCGGGCAGGGGGCGGTCACCCCCACGCCGGGTCAGGGGGCGCTAATGGCCGCGACGCTGTGCTTTGGCCTTCTGGGCTATATCACCATGGTCATCGCCACCCGCATCGCGGAAATCGCGGTGATCGCGCCGTTCCGCTATTCCCGGCTGCTGTTTGCGATGCTGCTGGCGGTGACGATCTTCCGCGAACGGCCCGACGCCCTGACCCTGGCCGGGGCCGCGTTGATCGCAGGCGCCGGCATCTATTCCATGTGGCGCGAGGCGCGTCTGCGGCGCGCGCGCCTGGCCGCCGCCTGACCCCTGCAAAATCCCCTTCCCGCAAGGCCAAAGCCCTTGTATAGCCCGGCCATGACCGAGCTTTCCCTGATCCGCAATTTCTCCATCGTGGCCCATATCGACCACGGCAAATCCACCCTGGCCGACCGGCTGATCCAGTCCACGGGCACTGTCGCCGACCGCGACATGAAGGCCCAGATGCTGGACAGCATGGATATCGAGCGGGAACGCGGCATCACCATCAAGGCCAACACCGTCCGCATCGTCTATCCGGCGCGCGACGGCCAGACCTATGTGCTGAACCTGATCGACACGCCGGGCCATGTGGACTTCGCCTACGAGGTCAGCCGGTCCATGCGCGCGGTCGAAGGCTCGCTTCTGGTCGTGGACGCCTCCCAGGGGGTCGAGGCGCAGACGCTGGCCAATGTCTATCAGGCTATCGACGCAGGGCACGAGATCGTGCCGGTCCTGAACAAGATCGACCTGCCCGCCGCCGAACCCGAGCGCGTGAAAGAAAACATCGAGGAGGTGATCGGCATCGACGCCTCGGACGCGATCCCGATTTCCGCCAAGACCGGCTTGGGCATCCCCGACGTGCTGGAAGCCATCGTCACGCGCCTGCCCGCCCCCAAGGGCGACCGCGACGCGCCGCTGAAAGCCATGCTGGTGGATTCGTGGTATGACGCCTACCTGGGCGTCGTCGTGATGATCCGCGTGATGGACGGCGTGATCCGCAAGGGCGACCGCGTGAAGATGATGCAGACCGGCGCGGTCTACGGCATCGACAAGCTGGCTGTCCTGACCCCGCAGATGGTGGACATCGCGGAACTGGGACCGGGCGAGATCGGCGTCTTCACCGCATCCATCAAGCAGGTCCGCGACACCCGCGTGGGCGACACCATCACCCACGAAAAGAAGGGCGCGACCGAGGCGCTGCCGGGCTTCAAGCCCGCCCAGCCGGTGGTCTTCTGCGGGCTGTTCCCCGTGGACGCCAACGATTTCGAGGCCCTGCGCGACGCCATTGAGAAGCTGGCGCTGAACGACGCCTCTTTCAGCTACGAGATGGAAACCTCGGCCGCGTTGGGCTTCGGCTTCCGCTGCGGCTTCCTGGGCCTGCTGCACCTGGAGGTGATCCGCGACCGGCTGGAACGCGAATATGACCTGGACCTGATCACCACCGCGCCCAGCGTGGTCTTCAAGCTGCACATGCGGGATGGAGAGGTGCGCGACCTGCACAACCCCGCCGACATGCCCGACCTGACCCATGTGGACCATATCGAGGAGCCGCGCATCAAGGCCACGATCATGGTCCCCGACGAATACCTGGGCGACGTGCTGAAGCTGTGCCAGGACCGCCGCGGCATCCAGCTGGACCTGACCTATGCGGGCAGCCGCGCGATGGTCGTCTATGACCTGCCCCTGGCCGAGGTCGTCTTCGACTTCTACGACCGGCTGAAGTCGGTGACCAAGGGCTATGCCAGCTTCGATTACCAGATCAGCGAATACCGCGAGGATTTCCTGGTCAAGATGTCGATCCTGGTCAACGACGAACCCGTGGACGCCCTGTCCATCATGGTCCACCGCGACCGCGCCGAGGCGCGGGGCCGGGTGATGGTGGAAAAGCTGAAGGAACTGATCCCCCGGCACATGTTCAAGATCCCGATCCAGGCCGCCATCGGCGCGCGGGTGATTGCCCGAGAAACGCTGTCGGCCATGCGCAAGGACGTGACGGCCAAGTGCTATGGCGGCGACGCCACGCGCAAGAAGAAGCTGCTGGAGAAGCAGAAGGCCGGGAAGAAGAAGATGCGCCAGTTCGGGAAGGTGGAGATTCCGCAGACGGCGTTTATTCAGGCGTTGAAGATGGAGTGAGGGGCTTATGTGCTGCCTCTTAATTTAACTAAAAATGCGTTTTGAGGAGGTGAATTTTGTCTGGTGTTGTTTCTCACAGTGATTTGCCAGACGGATCCGTTGTTCTAACTTTAATTATTGATAATTCTGAGCCAGTTGAGGTTGGGGCTTTTGTCCGGGCGTTCACTTCTCTTGCGAAGGAATATCAGGAAACTTTTGAGAAGAAGGGATTGGACGGTCGTGCCGAGATATTTATCACTCAAGTAAGAAGCGGATCAATTGTTGCTGACTTGGTCCCACTCGTTGCAACTGCTTTTCCTGTGGTAGTGTCACATGCAGCGCAGGTAGATCAAGCAATTGACTTTGTTGCCAAGTGGGGGAGTCGCATAACAACATTGGCGAGCGGCCTAGTTCCTGAAGGGATGTCTAAGTCTGATCTTAGAACTTTTGCAGGAGCAGTTGAAGCTATCGCTCGCGATCCAAATGCCTCATCTATAATTGAAGTGGCAACTTTTGAAGATGGAAAGCGAGAGATCAAAGCAGCTTTCAGGTTCTCAACTGCTCAAGCTCGTGTTGTTGAGAAGACAATCGAAGGCGAATTTAAAAGACTTGAGCAGGACAGTGATAAGACACATCACAGGAAGCTCATGTATTTCACAAGATCAGATATTACTAATGCGCCGATTGATAGAAGAAGCGGTGAGAAGGCGGTGATTCCGGAAATATCTCAAAACAGTCTTCCCATCATATATGCTTCCGATCTTGCGGAAGAGCGTATTAAGTATGAAATACGAGAGTCGCAAGAAAATATTTTTAAGAAGGGCTTTAGCGTCGATGTTTCGGTGCAATATAGAGGAGATCGACCATTAGCGTATAGAATTATAGAAGTGCACCAAATATTTGACTTGCCAGATGACGATGATGAACCATAAGCAAGCGTAGGGTGCGTGCTTGCACGCACCACTTCGGCCTCACCCCTTGAGCAACGGTGCGTGTAAACACGCACCCTAGGCCAGCTTTCCGGCGGCCTTGTCGCGGTGGAATGGCGAATACGGCCCATCTTCGGGGTGTTCCACCCATCCATGCTTTACCGGATTGAACCCGCAAGCGTAGGGTGCGTGCTTGCACGCACCACTCCGGCCTCACCGCTTGCGCAAAGGTGCGTGTAAACACGCACCCTACGCCACCTTCCCGGCGGCTTTATCCCGGTGGAATGACGAATACGGCCAATCCTCGGGCTGATCCACAAACCCATGCTTCACCGGGTTCCACCAACAATACCGCATATGCGCCGCGTAATCATCGTCATTGCGGATGTGGTGCTCGTAAAACCGCCGCTGCCAGATGCCGCGCTCGGACCGCGCCACATGACTGTCGCGCAACTGCCCCACCGGCAAACCTTGGGAGAACCGCGCCTTGATCAACCGCCACCTTGTTGAATAATCGCAATCCCCATCCGGCAAGCGCCAGATGCAATGCAGGTGATCCGGCAAGACTACCCACGCGTCTATCGCAAAAGGCCGTTCCGCCCGTGTTACCTTCACCGCATGGCGCAAGCCATCGACGTGGCTCACCAGCAGCCGGCTGCCCCGCTGCGCCAGGGCGACGGTGAAGAAGACCGGAACGCCGGGCAGGCGAGGGCGGAGATAGCGCGACATGCCCCATCATCGCGCGGTCCGGTTGCAGAACCGTTAATCGAAATACGGCACGATCACCCGGCAAAAGCTGCCCACCGCCATGCTGACCGGGATCGAGCCGTCCCGCGGGCCGCTGCCGAATTGCGACAGGCCCGCACCGGGGGCCGCCTTTGCCTCGTCCAGCGTGAAGACGATCCCGTCCCCCGCCCCTCGTGGCTTGGGCGAGGCGCGCCAAAGGCGCGTGTTCCCCGGCACCCCCATCTCTCGCTGCGCGAAATCGCCCGCGGCGCACCAGTAATCGGTGTCGCCGCGCCGGACCTCGTGGATGACGGTGATCTCGGACGGGCCGGACCGCACCGCCGTCATGCCGTTCTGCGCGGTCCACGCCGCCGCAGGCAGGGGCAGCAGCAGGGCCGCAAGAAACGTCAGTCGCATCGCATCCTCCTGAACTGGAACCGCCCTTGCCGCCCGTTCGTTTCACTGGACCCTTTCATCGGAGCATGATCATGCATCTTCGACTGTTCCTGATCCATATCTGGGTCGCCTCGATCGGCGGGGCGGTGGTGATCGCGGGGCTGGCCATGGGCTATGTCACGGCCGCCACCTTCATCTGGGGCGCGGTCATCGGCCTGGCCCTAGGCGTGCCCGCCGCGCTGCTGAACTGGGTTTACCTGCGGCCCAACCGTTCGCGGCAGATCGGCTGGACCTGGCCCATCGCCAACCGGATCCGGGCTGCGGCGAAACAGCATCCGTCGGCCCGGTAAGCATCAAAGGCGGCCCCCGGGGGCCGCCTTTGTCATCACATCGCCTGCGCGCTTTCCTGCTGGATCACCTGACCCGCGGTCGAGACGTCGCGGCCAAGGCCCTGGGCGGTCTGGCAGCCAGCCAGCGTCATCATCGCAAGAATGGCGCCAAGGCCGATAAGGGTCTTCTGCATCCGTCACACTCCTTTGCCATGATCTGCCAGCGGAACGCGGTCCCCTGCCGCAGGTTCCAAGGGCTCAGAACGCCACGCCGGACCACAGCGCGACATTGGCATAGGGGGTGAATTCTCCGGTGCGCACGACCGCGCGCGCGTCGCGGGTCAGCGCCTTGAAGGCGTCATGGGGCAGGGTGCGGCCCTGGCCCAGGTCGCGCCCCTGCAAGGCCTGGTGCAGATCCGCGCCCGCCTCGCTGGCCCAGGCAGAGCGTTCCACCACCAGCTCGGTCAGCACCGCATCCAGCACATCCAGGAACCGGGGCACGCCACGCATGACCGCCAGGTCGATGCAGCGCACGCCGGGCGGGACCGGCAGGCCCGCGTCGCCGATCACCAGCAGGTCGCCATGGCCCATCGCGGCGATCAGGCCGGACAGTTCGGAATGGATCAGGGTGGCGCGCTTCATGGCCTATCCTTCGGGCAGGGTTTCGGACAGATGGCGGATCATGTTGCCGCCCATGACCTTGGCGATCTGGCCCTCGGTCAGGCCCTCGTCCAGCAGCGCCTGCGTCAGCGCCGCCAGGTGCGCCGCGTCGAAGGGCACACCGACCGAGCCGTCATAATCCGACCCCAGCGAGACGTGATCCTCGCCCACCAGACGAATGGCGGCGAGGATGCCTTCCGCGATATGGGCGGGCGTGCCGCCGCAGACCACGTCGGACCAGAAGCCGATGCCGATCACGCCGCCCCTGGCCGCGATCCGGCGGACCAGGTCGTCGTCCAGGTTCCGCGCGCTGCCGCAATGGCCGTGGATGCCGGTATGGGACAGGATCGGCCGCGCATCCGGGATCGCCAGCACGTCCTGCACCATCAGGGGCGAGGCATGGGCCAGGTCGATCACCATGCCGCGCTGGATCATGCCGTCCACCACCTGCCGCCCGAAATCGGTCAGGCCCGCGCCGGTGCCGCCCTCGCCATGCAGGCTGCCGCCTAGTTCGTTGTCGAAGAAATGCGTCAGGCCCAGCAGCCGGAAGCCCGCGTCGTAAAGCACGTCCAGGTTGGCGATGTCGCCTTCCAGCGGATGCGCGCCCTCGGACCCCAGGATCGCGCCCAGCACGCGCTGCCCGCCCGCCCGCGCGTCCAGAACCGCTTGCAGGTCGGCGCGCGTGCGGATCAGGCGCAGCCGGTCGGGGGCATCCGTGGCGGCGCGGTTCAGGGCCTCGGCCTGCACCAGGGCCCGTTCGCGCAAGGAAAACCACGACCGCACCGGGCGCAACTGGCCCATGAACAGCGGCGTGATGTTGTCGGGCGCCCCTGCGCTGTTCTGGTCATAGTTCTGGCCGCGCGGGCTTTTCGTCACCGTGGTGAAGACCTGCACCGCCACGTTGCCTTCCAGCAGACGCGGCACGTCGGTATGGCCCCGGTCCGCCCGGTCCAGAATGTCGCGGTCCCACAACAGCGCATCGGAATGCCAGTCGCCGATCACCAGCCGGTCATGCAGGGCCTGCGCCTGAGGCGACACCGGCCAGCCTTCAGGCGGCATCCGCAGCGGGTTCAGCGCGCGTTCGACATAGCCCGGCGCGAAGATGAAGAACAGGGCCGCCGCGATCACCAGCAGCACGGCAACACCCGCAAGGATCCTTTTCAGCATCGGCGCGCCTGTCCTTCTTCTTCACGAAAATATCCGCGGGGGAATCCGCGCAGCGGATGGGGGCGGCAGCCCCCTATGCCTCCAGGGCCTCAAGCTCGTCGATGAAGCCTTCGATCATCGACAGGCCCTTGTCCCAGAACCTGGGGTCGGACGCGTCCAGGCCGAAGGGGGCCAGCAACTCCTTGTGATGCTTCGATCCGCCCGCCGCCAGCAGGTCGAAATACTTGTCCTGGAAGCCCGGCAGCCCGCCTTCATAGGCGGCATAAAGCGCGTTCACCAGCCCGTCGCCAAAGGCATAGGCATAGACGTAGAAGGGCGAATGCACGAAATGGGGCACATAGGTCCAGAAGGTCTCGTATCCCGGCATGAACTCGAAGACCGGGCCCAGGCTTTCGTGCTGGACCGACATCCACAAGGCGTTGATGTCGTCGGGGGTCAGTTCCCCTTCCGCCCGCGCCGCGTGCAGCTTGCATTCAAAGTCGTAGAAGGCGATCTGGCGGACGACCGTGTTGATCATGTCCTCGACCTTGCCGGCCAGCAGGGCCTTCTTCTCGGTCTGGTCAGTGGTTTTCGCCAGAAGCGCGCGGAAGGTCAGCATCTCGCCGAAGACCGAGGCCGTTTCGGCCAGCGTCAGCGGGGTCGAGGACAGCAACTCGCCCTGGCCCGCCGCCAGCCGCTGGTGAACGCCGTGGCCCAGTTCATGCGCCAGGGTCATCACGTCGCGCGGCTTGCCCAGATAGTTCAGCAGCACATAGGGATGCACGGTCGTGACGGTCGGATGGGCGAAGGCGCCGGGGGCCTTGCCGGCCGTCACGGCGGCGTCGATCCAGCCCTTGTCGAAGAAGGGCTGCGCCAGGTCCGCCAGACGCGGCGAAAAGCCCGCATAGGCATCCAGCACCGTGGCCCGCGCTTCGTCCCAGCCGATGGTGCGGGCGGGGGCGGTGGGCAGGGGCGCGTTGCGGTCCCAGACCTGCAGCTTGTCCAGCCCCAGCCATTTCGCCTTCAGCGCGTAATAACGGTGCGACAGGCGCGGATAGGCGGCGGTGACGGCGTTGCGCAGGGCCTCGACCACCTCGGGCTCGACATGGTTCGACAGGTGGCGGCCCGTTTGGGGTGTGGGCATCTTGCGCCACTTGTCCTCGATGGCCTTTTCCTTGGCCAGGGTGTTGTGGATGCGGGCGAACAGCTTGACGTTCTTGCCGAACACGGCAGCCAGGGCGCGGGCGGCGGCCTCGCGCCGCGCACGGTCGTGGTCGGTCAGCAGGTTCAGCGTGGCTTCCAGGCCCATCGTCTCGCCGTCCACCTGGAACTCCAGCGCGGCGGTGGTCTCGTCGAACAGGCGGTTCCAGGCGGCGGCGCCCACGACGGAATTGTCGTGCAGGAACTGTTCCAGCTCGTCCGACAGCTGGTGCGGGCGCATGGCGCGCATCCGGTCGAAGACGGGCTTATACCGCGCCGGGCCGTCGGCGGCCGTGAAGACTGACTGGTAGGTTTCATCGGGAATGCGGTTGAATTCCAGGCTGAAGAAGACCAGCGGCGTGGTGATGTCGGTGATCCGCCCCTGCAGGTCGCCCATCATCTTGGCGCGCGCGGCATCCACCGTGTTCTGGTAATAGCGCAGCCCCGCATAGGACATGATGCGGCCTGCGGTGATGTCGATCTTCTGATAGGCCTCGATGCAGGCCAGCATTTCCGCCGGGGTCAGGTCGGCCAGCCTGCCCTGGTATCGGGCGGCGAAATCGCGCGCCTCGGTTTCCAGCAGGGCGATGTCGGCGGTCAGTTCGGCCGAATCCGGCGCGGGATACAGATCCGTCAGATCCCATGCGGGAAGGGTGCCAAGGTCGCTGCCCGATGCGGCGTCAGCGGCGTCGAAGGTCGGTTGTCCTGCCATGGGGGATCCTTTCGTGCTTGGCCCAGATGTAACCAGCCGGGGCCGGTGCGCAAGGCCAGAGCCGCGCTTTCCGCCTTACAGCGAATCGAAGGCCGGGGCGTGGCGGATGGGGCTGCCCTTGGGCAGGTCGCCGATCATCTGCAAGCCAGGCCCGGCATAGGGCGAGACCAACGGCGCGGGCTTGAACCCCAGGGGGCCGTAATAGCCGGGATTGCCCAGCACCACCACCGCGGCGGTATCGGCCCAGGCGACGGCCTCGTGGATCAGCGCCCCGCCCAGGCCAAGCCGCTGCGCCTTGGGGGCGATCGCCACGGGCGCCAGGGCATAGGCCGGGCCTTCGGCCTCCAGCGGCGACAGGGCGACATGGCCCAGAACGGTGCCCGCCGCATCCACGACCAGCGACAGCGCCAGGTCGCCCTGCTCGCGCAGCTTGCGGACCAGCCGCGCCTCGTCGTCGCCGCCAAAGGCGTCGCGCAGGACGGTGTCGATGGCGTCCAGGTCGCGGCGGGTTTCGCGGCGGATGATGGGGGTCACGTCGTGGCGGTGGAAGTCGCGCCCGATCCCGGCGCTTTCGCGGCCCCACGCGCTGGCCTTGGTCCGCGCGCCATGGGCCGCGAAGGCGTCGGCATCCACGAACAGTTCGGACAGGTGCCAGACCAGCGGATCCTCGTCCTGCCACAGGTCGAACCGCAGGCAGCCCGGTTCCTCGCGGCTAAGCGCGATGTGGTCGGGCAGCAGCGACAGCGCGGTCATCATCTGGCCCGCGTCCTGGCAGACCAGCCGCCCGATCAGCGCGACCATCGGCTGTTTCAGCGCGACAGGCGTGCCGGTGGCGGCATGGGGATGGCGGGGCGGGTGGTGATGGCCGCAGGCGCAGGTCATGGTGGTCCTTCCAGGGGCGTCAGCGGATCATTCCCACTCGATCGTGCCCGGCGGCTTCGAGGTGATGTCATAGGTGCAGCGGTTGATGCCCTTGACCTCGTTGATGATCCGCGTCGCCGTCTCGCCCAGGAAGTCGTGGGTGAAGGGATAGTAATCCGCCGTCATCCCATCGACCGAGGTCACGGCCCGCAGCGCGCAGGCGAAGTCATAGGTCCGCCCGTCGCCCATCACGCCCACGGTGCGCACGGGCAGGATGGCGACAAAGGCCTGCCAGATGTCGTCGTAAAGGCCGTGTTTGCGGATCTGGTCGATGAAGACCGCATCGGCGCGGCGCAGGATCTCCAGCTTTTCGCGCGTGATCTCTCCGGGGCAGCGGATGGCGAGGCCGGGGCCGGGGAAGGGGTGGCGGCCGATGAACTTGTCGGGCAGGCCAAGCTCTCGGCCAAGGGCGCGGACCTCGTCCTTGAACAGCTCGCGCAGGGGTTCGACCAGCTTCAGGCCCATCTTCTCGGGCAACCCGCCGACATTGTGGTGGGACTTGATCGTGACGGACGGCCCGCCGCTGAAGCTGACGCTTTCGATCACGTCGGGGTAAAGCGTGCCCTGCGCCAGGAACTCGGCCCCCTCGATGGCCGAGGCGTAACGCTGGAAAACGTCGATGAACAGCCGACCGATGGTCTTGCGCTTGACCTCGGGGTCGCTGACCCCTTCCAGCGCGCCCAGGAACAGCTCGGATTCGTCGGCGTGGATCAGCGGGATGTTGTAGTTGTCGCGGAACATGGTCACGACTTCCTCGGCCTCGTTCAGCCGCAGAAGGCCGTGGTCCACGAAGACGCAGGTCAACTGGTCGCCGATCGCCTCGTGGATCAGGACGGCGGCGACGGAGGAGTCCACGCCGCCCGACAACCCGCAGATGACCTTCTTGTCGCCGACCTGTTCGCGGATCTTGCGGATCGCCTCGTCGCGGTATCCGGCCATGGTCCAGTCGCCGGTGAAGCCCGCCAGACGGACGAAGTTTTCCAGCATGGTGCGGCCGCGCGGGGTGTGATGCACCTCGGGGTGGAACTGCACGGCATAAAAGCGGCGCGATTCATCCGCGATCATGGCGAAGGGCGCGTTGGGGGATGTGCCGATCACCTCGAAGCCGGGCGCCAGCGCGGTCACGCGGTCGCCGTGGCTCATCCACACCTCCTCGCGGCCCGCATCGAACAGGCCCGCGAAGATGCCGTCGCCCTTGTGGCCCGGCGCGGGGGCGATGAAGGCGCGGCCGTATTCGGCGTGGTGCCCGGCCTCGACCGCGCCGCCCAGCTGTTCCATCATCACCTGCTGGCCATAGCAGATGCCGAAGACCGGCACGCCCAGGTCGAACACCGCCTGGGGCGCGCGGGGGCTGCCCGGGCGCGTCACGCTGTCCGGCCCGCCCGACAGGATCACCGCCTGGGGGTTCAGCCCGCGCAGGATGTCGTCGGTCAAGAGGTTATAGGGGTGGATTTCGCAAAAGACGTTCAGTTCCCGCAGGCGGCGCGCGATCAGCTGCGTCACCTGGCTGCCGAAGTCGATGATCAGAAGGCGCTGGTGCTGTGTCATGGATGCGCTTTAAGCGCGCCCATGCCGCCGCGCAAGGGATTTGGGGCCCGGAACTGCCGCCTTAAGGCCCGCGTTCCGTCCTGCAATCCAAGAGGTTCCCATGCCCGCAACCCGCCCCCTTGCCGCAGCCCTTGTTCTTTCGATGCTGTCCGCCTGCGGGCAGGGCGTGGACCTGCGGATGCCCTGGGGCCAGCCCGAACCCCCGGCCGAGGAAGCCTTGGCCGCCAGCTGCCAGGGCGACACGGCCATAGCCGCGCAGCTTGACGCCGCCATCAACGCCGCGCGGCAGGCCGAGGGCAAGACCCTGCTGGACAGCGCGCCGCTGCTGACCCGGATCGCGCAAAGCCATGCCTGCGACATGGCCGCGCTTGGCCGGGTGGATGTCGAGGGGTCGAACGGCTCCAGCGTCGTGGACCGGGCGCGGGCGGTGGGCTATCCGACCTGCGGCGTGGTGCAGCTTGTGGGCCGCGGCGGCGGCCCGGCGGATGCGGTGGCGAACTGGCTGGCGCGCGAGGCGCAGCGGACCGAGCTTCTGGGCCAGACCAGCCGTCAGTTGGGCAGCGGCCATGCCGTCGGTGCGGACGGTGCGGTCTATTACAGCGTGGTCCTGGGCGACAGCTGCGGTTGATCCCCTGCGCAAGGAAAAAGGGGGGCTGACTGCCCCCCATCGCCGTTCCGGCGATTTCCCCCCGTGGATATTTGGACCAAAGTGAAAGGCCGGGTGGCCTATTTCTCGGGCACCAGGCCGCGCGGGGCGAAGCGCAGGACCAGCAGCAGCACCAGGCCCATGGCGATGAAGCGCATGTGCGGCGCGCTGCCCAGAAGATGGGCCTTGATGTCGCCATCGGGCAGGGGGCCGACCAGGACGCCGATCAGGTTCGGACCCCAGACCTCGGCCTTGATCCAGAGGAACCAGATCAGCACCGCGCCCAGGACCGAGCCCCAGTTGTTGCCCGACCCGCCGACGATCACCATGACCCAGATCAGGAAGGTATAGCGCAGCGGGTTGAACGAGGTCGGCGCCATCAGCCCGTCCAGCGTGATCATCATCGCCCCCGCGATGCCGATCACGGCCGAGCCGAGGACAAAGACCTGCAGGTGCCGCGCGGTCACGTCCTTGCCCATCGCCTCGGCCGCTGTTTCATTGTCGCGGATGGCGCGCATCATCCGGCCCCAGGGCGATTTCAGCGCCAGTTCGGCCAGAAGGATGATCCCCAGCAGGACCGCCAGGAACAGCGACATGTAGCAGAGCTTGACCCAGATGCCGGATGCCTCGGCGGTGCCGAAGCCCCAGCGGGCGGCGAAATCGACGAAGGCCGGGTTCTGCTGCAGGTCGGTTTCATAAGGAACCGGCCGAGGAATGGCCGCGATGTTCTTGACGCCGCGGGCCAGCCAGTCCTCGTTGCGCAGAACGGCCACGATGATCTCGCCGATGCCCAGGGTGGCGATGGCGAGGTAATCCGACCGCAGGCCAAGCGCGACCTTGCCCACGCCCCAGGCGGCGGCGGCGGCGAAGGCGCCCCCCACCAGCCAGGACAGCAGGATCGGCAGGCCCAAGCCGCCGATATTGCCGGTCCGGGCGGAATCGTTCGCCTCGATCGCCAGGACGGCGGGGTCGAACAGCCAGCGATAGGCGACAAAACCCGCCAGCAGCACCAAGGCCATCGCCCCGATGCGGCCGGTGCGGGTATAGACGATCTTGGCCAGCGCCAGCGTGCCGAGGCCCGCCAGCAGCGCCCCGATCAGGCGCGGGCCGCCTGCGGCCCAGGCACCCTCGACCGGGGGCAGCGAGACCAGCACGGGGGCCAGCCCGCCGATGGCCAGAAAGCCCACGACGCCGGTGTTGAACAGCCCCGCATAGCCCCATTGCATGTTCACCCCAAGCGCGGTGATGGCCGAGATCAGCCCCATGTTCAGGATCGCCAGGGACGTGTTCCACGACCCCGAGAACATGCCGTTCCTGACCGTGCCTTCCAGCACGAACAGGATGGCGAGGACGGCGAACAGGACGGGCGCGCGCCAGGGGTTGGCAGCGGCGGCTTGACGGTTGGATGACATGGCGGACCCCCCTTACACCGACTTGCCGCGGAACAGCCCCGTGGGGCGGAACAGCAGGACCACGATCAGGATGACGAAGCTGACGGCGAACTTGTATTCGGTTCCCAGCAGTTGCAGCAGCCCCCCCGGCTGCCAGTCGGGGAACAGATAGCCCGCGACCTTGACCCAGGGGTAGGTCACGGCGACCTCGGAAAAGGCGACCAGGAAGCCGCCCGCGATGGCGCCGATGGGATTGCCGAGGCCCCCCACGATGGCGGCGGCGAAGATCGGCAGCAGGATCTGGAAATAGTTGAAGGGGCGGAAGGACTTGTCCAGGCCATACAGCACCCCCGCGACCGTCATCAGGGCGGCGGCGATGATCCAGGTCAGGCGGACGACGCGTTCGGGGTCGATGCCCGACAGCAGCGCCAGATCCTCGTTGTCGGAATAGGCGCGCATGGCCTTGCCGGACTTGGTGCGGTTCAGGAACCAGAACAGCGCGGCGCAGACGATCACCGTCACGACCAGCGTCAGCGCCTGCGTGGACCGCAGGGCCAGCCCCTCGGCCAGGCCCGACCATTCGCGGAAGTCGCGCACGGCGATGATGAAGCGCGCGCCGTCGTCGAAGCGTTGCTCATCCACGCCGATCAGCAGGCGCGTCAGCCCGTTCATCACGAACATCACGCCGACCGAGGCCATGACAAAGATGATCGGCGCGGCCTTCTGCGCCCGGTAGAAGCGATAGACCGCCCGGTCCGTGGCCAGCACCAGAAGCGCGGTGGCCGCGATGCCCACGGGCAGCGCCAGAAGCGCGGTGGGCAGCGGCCCCAGCGAGACGCCCAGCGATTGCAGGCCCCAGGTCACCAGGATGGTGATGGCGGTGCCGAAGGCCATGGTGTCGCCATGGGCGAAGTTGGAAAACCGCAGGATGGCATAGATCAGCGTCACCCCAAGCGCGCCAAGCGCAAGCTGCGCGCCATAGGCGGCGGCGGGGATGAACACGAAGTTCAGAAAGGCCACAAGGGCGTTGAGGATATCCAAGGCTCAGCCCCCCAGGAAGGTGCGGCGCACCTCGTCGTTCTGCATCAACTCGCGGCCGGTGCCGGTATGGGCGTTGGCGCCCTGCACCAGCACATAGGCCTTGTCGGCGATCATCATCGCCTGCTTGGCGTTCTGTTCCACCATCAGCACCGGCAACCCGCCCCGCGCGATAGCGATGATGCGGTCGAACAATTCGTCCATGACGATGGGGCTGACGCCTGCGGTGGGTTCGTCCAGCATCAGGACCGAGGGTTGCGTCATCAGCGCGCGGCCTACGGCGACCTGCTGGCGCTGCCCGCCCGACAGTTCCCCGGCGGCCTGCCGGCGCTTGGCGGCGACGGCGGGGAACAGGTCATAGACCTGCTCCATCGTGCGGCGGATGTCGTCCTTGCGGATGAAGGCGCCCATCTCCAGGTTCTCCTCGACCGTCATGGAGGGGAAGATGTTGTTGACCTGCGGCACGAAGCCCATGCCCGCCTTGACGCGGTCCTGGGGGTTCAGCGCGGTGATGTCGCGCCCGTCCAGCCGCACGCTGCCCGCCCGCAGGTTCAGCATCCCGAAGATCGCCTTCATGGCGGTAGACTTGCCCGCGCCGTTGGGGCCGACGATCACGGCGATCTGGCCCTGTTCCACGGAAATGGTGCAGTCGTGCAGGATGTCGGCGCCCTTGCCATAGCCGCCGGTCATGTTTTCGCCGATCAGGAAGGGATCGCCCGCAAGGCCCGGGCCCACGGGGCCGGATCGGCGCGTGCCGTCGATGCTGCCGCGTCCCTTGGGGTTCACGACCGACAGGTCGCGGTTGCCCCGGTTGCCGAAGACTGCGTCCTGATCGCTCATGCTCCCACCATGTCCTTGTTCTTGAGGCCCGTGCCCAGATAGGCCTCGATCACGGCCTCGTTCTGCATGATGTCGCGGGCGCTGCCCTGGGCCAGAACCTTGCCCTCGGCCATGACGATCACGGGGTCGCACAGCTTGCCGATGAAATCCATGTCGTGTTCGATCACGCAGAAGGTATAGCCGCGTTCGCGGTTCAGCCGGATGATCGCGTCGGCGATGGTCATCAGCAGCGTGCGGTTCACGCCCGCGCCGACCTCGTCCAAAAAGACCACCTTGGCGTCCACCATCATCGTGCGGCCCAGTTCCAGAAGCTTCTTCTGGCCGCCCGACAGGTTGCCGGCCTTTTCATGGGTCAGGTGGCGGATGGTCAGGAAATCCAGAACCTCGTCGGCGCGGCGGCGCAACTCGGCCTCCTCGCGCTCGATCCGGCCGCGTTGCAGCCAGGTCTTCCAGATCGTCTCGCCCGATTGCGCGCCGGGCACCATCATCAGGTTTTCCCGCACGGTCATGGAGGAAAACTCGTGCGCCAGCTGGAACGTCCGCAGCAGGCCCTTGTGGAACAGCGCGTGCGGCGGCAGGCTGGTGATGTCCTCGCCATCCATGAAGACGCGGCCCGATGTCGGCGGCAGCACGCCCGCGATCACGTTGAACAGCGTGGACTTGCCCGCGCCGTTGGGTCCGATCAGGCCGGTGATGGACCCGGTCTCGATGGTCAGGCTGGCGCCGTCGACGGCGCGGAAGCCCCCGAAATGCCGGTGAAGGTCTTCGACCCTTATCATTTTCTTCTACCCCGTCTTCACGCCATTGGTGAAGTGTGACCGCATTCTGCGGCTTTTGTCATGAAAAATGGCCCGGCAACCGATGGGCTGCCGGGCCATAGCACGGGTTTCCGCTTAGCGATAGCCGACCACGGTCATTTCGCCGTTCTCGAAGGCCACCTCGCGATAAACGCCGGCGGTTTCGCCGTTGCCCACCATCTCGATCGACGAGGCGCCGACATAGTCGATGTCGCCGCCGCCGTTCAGGATTTCCAGCCCCTTGGCCAGTTCGCCCGGCAGGATCTTTTCGCCCGGTTCGTTGGCGACATCCATGACCTTGTCCTTCCAGACCTTGGGGTCGCTGGACTTGGCGGCGGCCATGGACAGCAGCATCAGCGCCGCCGCGTCATAGGATTCGGCGGAATAGGCGCTGGAGCCGTCAAAGCCCGCGGCCTTGGCCATTTCCAGGAACTTCTCGCGGCCCTGGCCCTCGGCGGCGGGGTTCTGGCCGAAGCTGCCGTCGATTTCCGACCCGAAGTTGTCGATCAGGGCTTGGCCCACCATGCCGTCGGGGAAGACGAAGGTGTCGAAGGCGCCCGTGTCCAGCGCCGCGCGCACCACGCCCGAACCGCCCTGGTCCACATAGCCCGCGACCACCAGGGCGTCGCCGCCCGCCGCCGCAAGGGCCGCAACCTCGGCCGAGTAGTCGGCCTTGCCGTCGTCATGGCCGGAATTCACGGTCACGGTGCCGCCCTTGGCGGTGAAGGCCGCCGCAAAGGCGTCCGCCAGCCCCTTGCCGTAATCGTTGTTGGTATAGGTGACGGCGGCGTTCTTGATGCCCTTTTCCATCATGATCTCGGCCATGACCTCGCCCTGGCGGGCGTCGGACGGCGAGGTGCGGAAGAACAGGCCGTTATCCTCGATGGTGGACAGCGCCGGAGAGGTCGCGGAAGGCGAGATCATCACAACGCCGTTCGGCACGGCCACGTTCTGCAGCGATGCGATCGCCTCGCCCGAGCACATGCCGCCGACGATGCCCTTGACCCCTTCGGCGGTGATCAGGCGTTCAACGGTGGCGGTGGCTGCGGCGGCGTCGATGCAGGTGGAATCGCCCTGCACCGGCACCACGGTCGATCCGTCCAGCAGCAGCTTGGAATCGCTGACCTCCTTTATGGCCAGCTCGGCGCCCGACCGCATTCCGGGGGCAAGGGATTCCAGCGGGCCGGTGAAGCCCAGCGACATGCCCAGCTTGATGTCCTCGGCCGATGCGGCACCGGCCATCAACGCGCCCATGGCGGTGGCCAGAAGAAGTTTTTTCATGTGATTGTCTCCCAGTTGGAACAATGTCCTGCGCCGCAGGTTAGAAGCGCCTTTTGCAAAAGAAAAGCAGGATATTGCCAAGAATCCTTGCCTTTTCGGGCGGGTGACGCTGGGTCAGCGCCAGCCGGGGCGGTCCTGCCTGCGCCGGAAGACCAGGCCGGGCAGGCCGGTCGACAGCCAACCCAAGGCCAGCCCGATCCCCGCCGCCCAGAGGCCCGCCGCCGTCACGGGAACGGCGGGCCGGAAATCGCCCCAGGTGGCCGCCAGCGTTTCAGGATCGCGCAGGCGGTGCGGCAGGGCCATCCGCTCCAGCGGCCCGGCAAGGCGCAGCATCTGCAAATCGGCGCGCGCCTGGTCCAGGCGGGCGAAGACCGCGCGCATGTTGGATTGATGCGCGTCGCGGAAGGCGCTGCCCGAGAGATCGGCCAGGGCCTGTTCCCGCGTCAGGCCCGTCCCCCGGGCGCTGTCGTCGAATTCGGCGGCGACGCGGGACAGGGCATCGACCTGGCCGCCAAGCCGCTGGACATATTGGTCGGAAAAGGCCGGGAACTGCGACAGGGCGGCGGCGAAACAGACCGCCACCGCCAGCCGCAGGAACCGGGTCACTTGTCCTGCACCGTCAGGCCCAGCACGGGCGCATAGACCTGCTCCAGGCGCGCGATGGCGTCCTTGGGCGACATCTCCTCGGTCGCACCAGAGCGGCGGTTGGTCAGTTCCACCTTGTTGGCGGCCAGCCCGCGCGGGCCGACCGTGATGCGCCAGGGCAGGCCGATCAGGTCCATGGTGGCGAATTTCGCGCCCGCCCGTTCGTCGCGGTCGTCATACAGCGGATCGAGGCCGCGTGCCTGCAATTCGGCATAGATCGCGTCGCAGGCGCTGTCGGTGGAATTGTCGCCCTGCTTCAGGTTGACGATGCCCACGTGGAAGGGCGTCACGCCTTCGGGCCAGATGATGCCCTTGTCGTCGTGGTTGGCCTCGATGATGGCGCCCAGCAGGCGGCTGACGCCGATGCCGTGGCTGCCCATTTCCACGGGCACGCGGCTGCCGTCGGGGCCGACGACCGTGGCGCCCATGGCCTCGGAATACTTGGTGCCGAAATAGAAGATCTGGCCCACCTCGATCCCGCGCGCGGTGCGGCGGCGTTCTTCCGGCACTTGCGCGAAGATCGCCTCGTCATGGGTTTCGTCCGTGCGGGCATAGCGGCTGGTGAACTCCTCCAGCACGGCCTGGCACTGTTCCACGCTGTCATAGTCGATGACCCGGTCGCCGAAGGTCAGGTCGGTGATCTGGCTGTCATAGAAGACTTCCGACTCCCCGGTTTCCGCCAGCACCAGGAATTCGTGGGTATAGTCGCCGCCGATCGGCCCGCCATCCGCGCGCATTGGGATCGCCTGCAACCCCATGCGCTCATAGGTCCGCAGATAGCTGACCAGGTGCCGGTTATAGGCGTGCAGCGCGGCGTCCTTCGTCAGATCGAAGTTGTAGCCGTCCTTCATCAGGAACTCGCGCCCCCGCATCACGCCGAAACGCGGGCGGATCTCGTCGCGGAACTTCCATTGGATGTGATACAGCGTCAGGGGCAGATCCTTGTAGCTGTTCACATGGCTGCGGAAGATGTCGGTGATCATCTCCTCGTTCGTCGGACCATACAGAAGATCGCGCTTGTGGCGGTCCTGCAGGCGCAGCATCTCCTCGCCATAATCATCGTAACGCCCCGACTCTCGCCACAGGTCGGCCGGTTGCAGCGTCGGCATCAGAAGGGGGATATGGCCCGCGCGCTGCTGTTCTTCATGCACGATCTGCTGGATGCGGTTCAGCACCTTGAAGCCCAGGGGCAGCCAGGAATAGATGCCCGCGGCCTGCTGCTTGATCATTCCGGCGCGCAGCATCAGCCGGTGGCTGACGATCTGCGCCTCTTTCGGGTCTTCCTTCAGCACCGGCAGGAAATAGCGCGTGAGACGCATGGGCGGGATCCTTTGAGCGTATAACGCGCGAACCGTTAGCGGATCGGCCCTGTTTTGCCAAGAACCGCCCGCTTGCAACTGCCGCGCGTCGCGGTCACATTCCACCCCAACAATCCCCGTCAGGAACCGGCCATGCGCATACCGATACACAAGCAGCTGATGTGGTGGGGGGTGGCCGCGGTGGCGCTGCTGCTGGCGATGTGGCTTCTGGGCAACGCCATCCTGCCCTTCATCCTGGGCGCGGGCGTGGCCTATCTGCTGGACCCGGTGGCCGACCGGCTGGAACGCGCGGGCCTGTCGCGCGTGATGTCGGTGGTGGTCATCACGGTCGCCGCCGTCCTGGCCTTCGCGCTGGTGGTGCTGCTGGTGGTCCCCGTCATGCTGCGCCAGGCCACGTCGCTGATCGAGACCGCGCCCGAGATGCTGGAACAGGCGCGCGCCTTCCTGTCGGTCCGCTTCCCCGAGCTTTTGCCCGCCAATGGCGACGTGGGCACCGCGCTGACCGACCTGGGCGCAGCCATGGGCGAGCAGATGGGCACGCTGGCGTCCCGCCTGCTGTCGTCGGTGGGCGGCATCATCAGCGCCATCGCCATCCTGGTGATCGTGCCGGTGGTGGCCTTCTATCTTCTGCTGGACTGGGACCACCTTGTGGACCGCGTGGACACGCTGCTGCCGCGCGAACACGCCCCCACCCTGCGCCGCCTGTCGCGGGAAATCGACGAGGCGCTGTCGGGCTTCGTGCGCGGGCAGGGGCTGGTGATGCTGATCCTGGGCACCTGGTATGCCATCGGGCTGATGATCGTGGGGCTGCCCTTCGGCTTCTTCATCGGCATCATGGCGGCGCTTCTGTCCTTCATCCCCTATGTGGGCGTGCTGATCGGCGGGGCCACGGCCATCGGGGTGGCGCTGTTCAGCTTCTGGGGGGATCCCTTGTGGATCGGGCTGGTGGTGGCGATCTTCGCCCTGGGCCAGGTGGTCGAGGGGAACTATCTGCAACCCAAGATCGTGGGCCATCATGTGGGCCTGCACCCGGTCTGGCTGCTGCTGGCCCTGTCCGTCTTCGGCGCGCTGTTCGGGTTCGTCGGCATGGTCATGGCGGTGCCGCTGGCCGCCGCGCTTGGCGTGATCGGGCGGTTCCTGACGCAGCGGTATCAGGAAAGCGCGCTGTTCACCGGGCAGGCGCTGCCCCCCGATCCGGGCCAGCCCGTGCTTGTGGAACTGGTCCCCGAAGGCACCGTCGCCAATTCCATCCGCGAGGCGCGCATCCGCGCCGACCAGAACCGCGCCCAGGGCCAGATCGAGATCATGCGCGAGGAAATCGCCCGCAAGCATCCCGACGTGGGCTAGATGGCCGCGATTTCCCGCCAGTTGACGCTGGACCTGACGACGCCGCCCGCCCATTCCCGCGCCGACTTCCTGCCGGCGGCGGCGAACCGGGCGGCGCTGGCCGCGCTGGATGCGCCGCAGGACTGGCCGCAGGGGCGGATGCTGCTGATCGGGCCGGAAGGGGCGGGCAAGTCGCACCTGGCGGCCTTCTGGGCTGCGGAAAACGGTGCGCGCCGCATGAAGGCCGCAGCCCTGCGCCCCGACGCCGCCGACCACCTGGCCACCGAGGGCGGCGCCCTGGTGATCGAGGATGCCGACCGCGCGGGCCGGGCGGCGGGGGCCGAACAGGCGCTGTTCCACCTGTGGAACCTCTGCGCGCCGCGCGACTGCCTGCTGCTTTTGACCGCGCGCACGCCGCCGCGTGACTGGGGCCTGGTGCTGCCCGACCTGCGGTCGCGCATGGACGCCATGCCCCAGGTCCGGCTGATGCCGCCCGACGAATCCCTGCTGGCCGCCGTGCTGGTCAAGCTGTTCGCGGACCGCCAGCAGGCCGTCCCCGCCGACCTGATCGACTGGCTGGTCCTGCACATGCCGCGCGACCTGGGCCTGGCCCGCCGGCTTGTCGCCGCGATGGACCGCGCGGCGATGGCCGACAAGCGCCCCATCACCCGCCGCATCGCGGCCGAGTTGCTGAACGGCCTTTCCGAACCCGAGACATGAATCGCAGCCCCCAAGGTCAGACACCATGACGCAAGCAGATTTCCTTCGGACCCCCTTTCCCGAACCGCAGGACTTGCCCGGCGGGGTGCCCCAGGACGGCGCGCGGTTCTTCAACCGGGAAATCAGCTGGCTGTCCTTCAACTGGCGCGTCCTGGACGAGGCGCGCAACCCCCGCGTCCCCCTGCTGGAACGGCTGCGCTTCGTGTCGATCAGCGCGACCAACCTGGACGAATTCTATACCGTCCGCGTCGCGGGCCTGCGCGAACTGGTGCGCGAGGGGAACACCACGCCCTCGGACGACGGGCTGACGCCTGCGGAACAGCTGTCGATGATCAACGCCGACGCCCGCCGCCTGATGGGCGCGCAGCAGGGCGTCTGGAACCGCATCCGCCGCGAGATGGAGGAAGCGGGCATCGTCATCCTGTCCCGGTCCCGCCTGACCCGCGCCGAGGAGGAGTTCCTGCACGATTACTTTGAACGCAAGGTCTTCCCGGTCCTCTCGCCCCTGGCCATCGACCCGGCGCACCCGTTCCCCTTCATCCCCAACACCGGCTTCTCGCTGGCGCTGGAACTGGCGCGCGAAACCGACGGGCGGCAGATGCAGGCGCTGCTGCCGATCCCCGCGCAGCTCAACCGCTTCATCTCCCTGCCCGGGGGCGAGCGGTTCTTCAAGCTGGAAGACCTGCTGCTGATGCACCTGTCCAGCCTGTTCCCCGGCTATCGCGACACCGGCCATTGCGCCTTCCGCGTCCTGCGCGACAGCGACCTGGAGGTCGAGGAGGAAGCCGAGGATCTGGTCCGCGAATTCGAGACCGCGCTGAAACGCCGCCGCCGGGGCAGCGTCATCCGGCTCAAGATCACGCGCGGCGCCCCCGACCGCCTGCGCCGCCTGATCATGGAGGAACTGGAGGTCGGCCCCGACGAGGTGATCGAGGTGGAAGGGCTGCTGGGCGTGGCCGATCTGTCCGAACTGGTGCTGGACAGCCGCCGCGACCTGCTGTGGCCCGCCTTCACGCCCCGCGTTCCCGAACGGGTGCAGGACCACGACGGCGACATGTTCGCCGCCATCGGGCAAAAGGACATGCTGCTGCACCACCCCTATGAAACCTTCGACATGGTGGTGCGCTTCCTGGCCCAGGCCGCGCGCGACCCAAACGTGCTGGCGATCAAGCAGACGCTGTACCGCACCAGCCGCGACAGCCCCATCGTGGACGCGCTGTGCGAGGCCGCCGAATCCGGCAAGTCGGTCACGGCGCTGGTTGAACTGAAGGCCCGTTTCGACGAGGCCGCCAATATCCGCCAGTCGCGCCGCCTGGAACGGGCGGGGGCGCATGTCGTCTATGGCTTCGTGAACTACAAGACGCATGCCAAGATCAGCACGGTGGTGCGGCGGGAAGGCGACAACCTTGTCACCTATACCCATTACGGGACCGGCAACTATCACCCGATCACCGCGCGGATCTATACCGACCTGTCGCTGTTCACCTGCGATCCGGCGCTTGGCCGGGACGCGACAAAGGTGTTCAACTACCTGTCGGGCTATGTCCAGCCTGCGGGACTGGAAAATCTTTCCATCTCGCCCATCGACCTCAAGGACCGGCTGCTGTCGCTGATCGGGCGAGAGGCGGAACTGGCCCGCCAGGGGCGGCCTGCGGCGATCTGGGCCAAGATGAACTCGCTGATCGAAAAGGACGTGATCGACGCGCTTTATGCGGCCAGCGCGGCGGGGGTCAGGATCAGCCTGGTCGTGCGCGGAATCTGCGGGATCCGGCCCGGCATCCGGGGGCTGTCGGACAACATCCGCGTGAAATCCATCGTCGGGCGTTACCTGGAACATTCGCGCATCGTCTGCTTCGGCAACGGCTACGGCCTGCCGTCGAAACGGGCGCGGGTCTTCATCAGCTCGGCCGACTGGATGGACCGCAACCTGAACCGCCGCGTCGAAACGCTGGTCGAATGCATGAACGACACCGTCAAGGCGCAGATCGTCAGCCAGATCATGGCCGCCAACATGGCGGACGAGGCGCAAAGCTGGCTGTTGCAACCCGATGGCCGCTTTGTGCGCTATCTGCCCGAAGGGCGCGACGACCTGTTCAACTGTCACCGCTTCTTCATGGACCACCCCTCGCTGTCCGGGCGGGGCACGGCGGGGGCAGGCGACGTTCCGGCACTGACCCATTCGAACGATTGACGCCCCCGGAAGGGCAAGGCATGAACAGCGCGATGCGGCAGCAGGAGAGGCGGCCATGAACGGCGTACGCACCACGACCGGCAAGACGGTCGAGCCTTTCGGCAAGATGTTCGGGAAATTGTCAAAGCGGGCCTTGTCGCGCGTGGGCGTGGTCGATGTCGGCTCGAACTCGATCCGGATGGTGGTCTTCGACGGGGCGGCGCGGTCACCCGCCTATTTCTACAACGAAAAGGTCATGGCGGGGCTTGGCGCCCGGATGGCCCAGACCGGCCGCCTGAACCCCGAAGGGGTGGAACGCGGCTTTGCCGCCCTGCAACGCTTCGCGGCCCTGGCCAAGGGCATGGACATCGGCCCCCTGACCTGCGTGGCCACCGCCGCCGTGCGCGAGGCCGCCGACGGCCCCGCCTTCAAGGAACGCGTCGAACGCGAAACCGGCATCCGTATGCACGTCATCGACGGCGAGGAGGAGGCGCGCCTGTCCGCCCAGGGCGTGCTGCTGGGCTGGCCCGACGCCAAGGGGCTGGTCTGCGACATCGGCGGCAACTCGATGGAACTGGCCGAGGTCGCGGACGGCCAGATCGGCAAGCGCGTCACCTCGCCCCTGGGGCCGTTCCGGTTGCAGCAGGTGGGCGGCGGCAAGGACGGATTGCGCAAGCACATCAAGAAGGTCATGGCCGGGCTGGCGCAGGTCATGGGCACCCATCACGAACGCATCTATCTGGTCGGCGGATCGTGGCGCGCCATCGCCCGGCTGGACATGGAGCGCGTGTCCTATCCCATGACGGTGCTGCACGAATACCGCATGACCCCCAGGGCGGTGGCCGATACCGTCGCCTGGATCGGGGCCAACGACCTGGGCGCGCTCAAGGCTCAGGCTGGGCTGTCGTCCTCGCGGATCGAGCTTGTGCCCCTGGCCGCCCAGGTTCTGGCGCAACTGTCCGAAACCTTTGCGCCTGCGGAACTGGCCGTTTCCAGCTATGGCATCCGCGAGGGGCTTTTGTATGAGCAGATGCCCGAAAACCTGCGCAAGCGCGACCCGCTGATCGAGGCCGCGCGCTTTACCGAACGCCAAATGGCGCGGATGCCGGGCGCGGGCAAGAAGCTGTATCAGTTCCTGCAACCCTTGTTCCAGGATGTCCCGCCCGGGCGCGACCGCCTGATCCGCGCGGCCTGCCTTTTGCACGACACAAGCTGGCGCGCCCATCCCGATTACCGCGCCGATGCCTGCTTCGACAACGTCACCCGCGCCAACATGGCGGCGCTGAGCCACCCGGAACGCGTGTTCCTGGGACTTGCGCTGCTGCACCGCTACAAGAACAGCCGCGCGGCCTCGCCCATGGCGCCCTTGTTCAAGCTGCTGTCGGCTGCCGAGATCGCCGAGGCCGAGATCCTGGGCAAGGCGATGCGTTTCGGCGCGATGCTGGCGCTGGACGATCCGGCCGATGCGGCCAAGCTGACCTTCGACAAAAAGCAGCTTGTGCTGAAACTGACGCCCACCGGCCGCAGGCTGATGGGCGAGGTGGCCGAGGCCCGCTTCGGATCCCTTTGCAACGCCCTGGGGGTCGAAGGCAGGATCGCCTGACCCGAGGCGCGCCCGGCGCAAGGGCCGGGCGGCAAGGCGGGCTTACAGCGTCTCGGCCGTGCGCTGCATCCATTCGCGGTGGCGCAGTTCGTCGGCATGGGCCTTGCCGAAGAAGGCGCGCGACTTCTCGATGGCGTCGGGATGGGCCGAGGCGCGTTCATAGGCCGTGACGGTGTCGTTCTCGTTCGTGGCCATGGCTTTCAGGATCGCGCCGTCGCCGAACAGATCCGCCAGCGCGATCTTGCCGGTGGTCAGCATCTGCTTCATGTCGCCTTCCTGGGGCGCGTCCACGCCCGTCTCGGTGGCCATCTGCCGAAGCACCTCGAGATGCTGCAGGTGGTCCTGGCGGAAGGATTCGGCCTGGCCGGACAGGGCGGGATCCGACAGCCGCGCGATGGTGGATTCGTAAGCCGCGATCGCGTCATGTTCCAGCAGGATCAGGTTGCGGACCAAGTCGTGAATGGTACTTTCGGTGCCTACGGTGGTGGCCATGCTTGCCTCGCGATGGGGTTGCCTGTGCGGGGTGAACCGACAGGCCTGTCCTTTGTTCCGCCCGGGCGGGAAAGGTGCGGCCCTGGTCCGGCCAGCCGGAGAGGGCAGATGACGGCCTTTCCCCTGTTCGGTCATGTGGCTCCCTTCCTCATCCTTCCCCGTCGCTGCGCAACCCAAGCCTCGGGGCAGAACGTGCTGCTGGCGTGCGGGGTGCAGGCGCGGGCCGGACCGGCTGGGCCGAGGACGGCCAGGATCAGGACTGCAACGATAAGGATCATGGGGGTTCCCTGCGGCCTTGTTGCCTATCCCCTTAGAGGAAAATCCTGAAGGCAAGGTTAGCGCCCATGGGAAAAGGGCGCCCTTGCGGGGCGCCCTTTCCCGTGTCTGCCTTGTGGCAGGGGTGCTTACATCATGCCGCCCATGCCGCCCATGTCGGGCATGCCGCCGGCGGGGGCCTTGGGCTCGGGCTTTTCGGCGATCATCGCCTCGGTGGTGATCAGAAGGCCCGCGACCGAGGCCGCGTCCTCCAGCGCGGTGCGCACCACCTTGGCGGGGTCGATCACGCCGAACTTGAACATGTCGCCATATTCCTCGGTCTGGGCGTTGAAGCCGAAGGCCTTGTCCGAGGACTCGCGCACCTTGCCCGCGACCACGGCGCCGTCAACGCCCGCGTTCTCGGCGATCTGGCGCATGGGCGCTTCCAGCGCGCGGCGCACGATGGCGATGCCCGCTTCCTGGTCGCTGTTGGCCGCCGTCAGCCCGTCCAGGACCTTGCCCGCCTGCACCAGCGCCACGCCGCCGCCCACGACCACGCCTTCCTGAACGGCCGCGCGCGTCGCGTTCAGCGCGTCGTCCACGCGGTCCTTGCGCTCCTTCACCTCGACCTCGGTCATGCCGCCCACGCGGATCACCGCCACGCCGCCCGCGAGCTTGGCCACACGCTCCTGCAGCTTTTCGCGGTCATAGTCCGAGGTGGTTTCCTCGATCTGCTGGCGGATCTGGGAAACGCGGGCCTCGATCTCGGACTTTTCACCGGCGCCGTCGACGATGGTGGTGTTGTCCTTGTTGATCGAAACCTTCTTGGCGCGGCCCAGCATGTCGATGCCGACGTTTTCCAGCTTCATGCCCAGGTCTTCCGAGATCACCTGGCCGCCGGTCAGGATGGCGATATCCTGCAGCATGGCCTTGCGGCGGTCGCCGAAGCCCGGCGCCTTCACGGCCGCGATCTTCAGACCACCACGCAGCTTGTTCACGACCAGCGTGGCCAGCGCCTCGCCTTCCACGTCCTCGGCCACGATCACCAAGGGCTTGCCCGACTGGATCACGGCTTCCAGAAGCGGCACCATCGGCTGCAGCGACGAGAGCTTCTTCTCGTGCAGCAGGATAAAGGCGTCTTCCAGGTCCGCGATCATCTTGTCGGGGTTGGTGACGAAATAGGGCGACAGGTAGCCGCGGTCGAACTGCATCCCCTCGACGACCTCGACCTCGGTCTCCATGCCCTTGTTTTCCTCGACGGTGATCACACCCTCGTTGCCGACCTTCTGCATGGCGTCGGCGATGAAGCGGCCGATATTGGCCTCGCCATTGGCCGAGATGGTGCCCACCTGGGCCACTTCGTCGCTGTCGGTGACCGGGCGCGAGGCGGCCTTGATCGCTTCCACGACCTTCAGGGTCGCCAGGTCGATGCCGCGCTTCAGATCCATCGGGTTCATGCCGGCGGCGACCGCCTTCATGCCTTCCTTGACGATGGCCTGGGCCAGAACGGTGGCGGTGGTGGTGCCGTCGCCGGCCTCGTCATTGGTGCGCGACGCCACCTCGCGCACCATCTGCGCGCCCATGTTCTCGAACTTGTCGGCCAGCTCGATCTCTTTCGCGACCGAGACGCCGTCCTTGGTGATGCGCGGCGCGCCGAACGACTTGTCGATCACCACGTTGCGGCCCTTCGGGCCCAGCGTCACCTTGACCGCATCGGCCAGAATGTTCACGCCCCGCAGCATCCGGTCCCGCGCGTCCGTGTTGAACTTCACTTCTTTCGCAGCCATGTGAAGCACTCCTTTCCCTTTAGGCAGCTTTCCGGGCGGTCGCCGGCGTCTCGATCACGCCGAGGACATCGCTTTCCTTCATGATCAGCAGATCCTCGCCATCAAGCCGGATCTCGGTGCCGGACCATTTGCCGAACAGGATCCGGTCGCCCGCCTTGACATCCAGGGGCGTCACCTCGCCCTTGTCATTGCGCAGGCCCGAGCCCACCGCCAGGACTTCGCCTTCCTGCGGCTTTTCCTTGGCGCTGTCGGGGATGATCAGGCCGCCTGCCGTCTTTTCCTCGGCATCGATGCGGCGGACCAGGATACGGTCATGGAGTGGACGGAACGTCATCTCGTTCTCCTTTGGGACAAACAGATTGAGAGGTTCCTCCGCGCCGGTCCGGAAACCGGAGCGGGGCCCGCGCGACCCGTTTGGCATCGCGCGGCACATGAATTGGCACAACCACCGCCGATTTCAAGAGGGGTTCGGGACAGAAATGTCAGCACCTGGGGAACGGTGCTGCCAAAAGGCCACAGCGAAAAGCCGGGGGGCAATATCGCGTGATTTCAGCGCCATCCCCCCTTGGGGGGGTTGATTTGCCCGGGGACTGGGGCAAGATTTTCCCATGGCGATGGACGTTCGGCACGGATGCTGGGGGTTTCATGATGGACATCTATCTTTCAGCGGCACGGGATCTGGTGGTTGAAGGAATGCGCGAAAGCCAGGTCGCGCTGTCGCCGGATCTGGAATTTCACCTGGCCTCGACCCTGGCGCGCTACATGCACCGCCCCCTGGCGCCCGACCGGCTGACGGTCCGGCTGATGGATGCGGCGCAGCGGCGCGCCCGGGGGGGCGAATCGCGGCGGATCGGCGACGAATGCCTGATCTCGTGCGCGTTCTTTTCGGCGCGGCTGGTGCGGCAGGGGGGCACCATCGTCCATTACGCCAGCGTGGGCCAGTCCGCCTATGCCATAGCCGGGATGCCGGAAATGGCCAGCGGCTTTCCCGACATGCTGGATGTCTTGCAGGCAAGCCGCCCGGCCATCGAGGAACAGCCCCTGGCCCGGTCCGAGGGCGAGAACGGCGAGGGAGAGGGCAGGATCCTGATCCTTTCGCCGCGCTTCCGGCATTAGGTGTTGCGCCCCGGCATCCGGTGGATCGGATGGACGATCAGTCTTCTGGCCGTTTGATCCCACGGTTCGATGCTGCGCCCCAATCACGAGTCGGCGCCCCGGACCTGCGATCAATCACAAGAAGGCCAGGGTGGTCTTGTCCTGGCGTCCTTGTGCTGCCCGGCGAAGGAGCATCCTTTCAAACCTGCCGGCCGTCACCGCAGCAGCATATCGTCTTCGTGCCTGCCGTCGGGGATCACCCTGTGATGGGCCTCTCCTCCCTGCCACCGCGCGCCAGCCGATCCAGCAGCTTCGCCACGAAGTCGCGCTGCAACATCAGTTCCTGCACGGTCGCCACGTCCTCGCCGCCCTCGGTGCGGATGCTGCGGCCAAAGGCCCCCGCGACGATGTCGCCCCAACTGCCCAGCCAGCCCGGCAGGTCGGCCTCATCCCTTTTCGGCCCGAGGGTCCAGTGGCGCGCGCCCCGGACCGGCAGCGGGCAGGCGATCGCCAGATGCGCCAAGGGCTTGACAGGCGAGGCGCGGGCCACCGCCTGCGCCAGGACGCCGCCCAAGCCGACCGAGACGACATCGACCCGCCGGTCCGGCGCGGCGAACAGCAGCAAGGCCGCCAGCGCGTCGCGCAACAGCGGCCTGGCGGCGGCCCGGGCGCCCTGGGCCAGATGCTCGACCTGCAGGCGGATGACGGGGCCGAGCTGGCGTTGCAGCACCGCGTCGCGCGAGGTGCCTTCGCGCAGGAAACGCGTCACCGCGCGACCGACATCATGGGACAGGCGCAGGCGGCAGGACAGCATCTCGTCCAGGCCATGGACGATGTGAAACGCATAGATGCCGCGCGCCTTGAGCCGCGCCGTCAGCCGCAGCGCCAGATGGGCGATCAGGTCGCCGTCCATCAGCGGTTCGTGAAAGACCAGCATCAGCCGGGAATAACGCTCTCGCGCCCGGTCGCTGTCCAGATAGGCCGCCGTCTCGGCCACGCCCTGCGCGCCAAGGCCCAGGGTGCCGTCCTCGACCAGGCCCGACCGTTCGGCGTGAAGCACATGGCCCAGAAGGCCAAGCCTGCGGGGGGCGGCCAGCGCGCCATTCGCCCCGCCGGACAGGGCAAAGGCCTTGTCGTCGGGCGGGGCAAGCCGGATCACCCAGGCATCGCGGCAATTCTCGGCCCAGTCGTCATAGCGCCACAGCGCATGTCCGGGCAGGCCGCGATAGCCGCCCCACCCGCCGCCGCGCGCGTTCTGGATGATGAACCCGTCGCGGTCATAGCCGGTGACGGCAAAGGCGTGGCGGCCGCGCGGGGGCGGCGTCTCGGCCAGGTCATAGGGGATGCGCTTGCTGTCATCCAGCGCCCACCAGCCGTCATGGACATCGGCGGTGACGATGACCGCCCCCGCCTCGTGGATGGCCATCCGCATGTCGTCGACGGAAGGGGCGACCCGCAGATAGGCGCCCGGCGTGATGGCGCGCGCCGCGCGGGCGATGCGGCGGGTCAGGAAGAAGGCGGGCTGGCGGGGGACATAGGGGCACAGCGGTTCAGGGCAGACGCCGTTGTGGTAAAAGCCCTTGATCGCGGCCCGCAGGCTGGTGCCGTCGGCGCTGTCGTCCAGCCATTCGTCATGCCGCCGCGCCATCCGGTCCAGCATCCGCACGCTTGCGGTGAAGCCCTGGCCGGGCGCGCGGTAATCCGCGCGCGCGGCAAGCTGGTGTTCGATGGCGGCGGCAAGGGCGAAGGCGGCGCAGGTTCCCTCGTCCCCCTGGTCGCCCACGGGGCCGGGTTCGGGCACGATGCAGTCCGGCACGCGGGACAGGCCCGGCCGGTAAGGGTGGTCGCGGCTGTCGGGGCGGTCGGGGGCGATGCCGCCCTCGGGGCCCGGGATGTCGGCGCGGCGCACCTGGATCGTGGCGGTCAACAGCGCCTCGGCCTCGAGCGGGGCGGGCACCGTGCCGCCGGTCCAGTGCTGGGTTTCTGCACCGTCCGGGGGCTTGTCGCCTTGGCCCGCCAGGATCCGCGCCAGCCAGTCCGTCCCCATCATGCCCGAGGCCAGGACGGCGTCGTTCCAGTCCCCCTGGATGGCCCGGGGGGCGGTGGCGGCGGGCAGATGCTCCAGCCCCTCGCGCGAGCCCTTGACGTGCATCCCGACCACATGCCCGGTGGCGGGGTCGAAAACCGGCGCGCCCGAGAAGCCCGGAAGGGTGGTCGCGTCATGCAGGAACTCGGCCCTTTTGCGGGCCGCGCGGTCCGTGGCGCTGGCGGACGTGCCGATGGCCAGGAACTGCTTGCGCAGATAGGGATCGGCCTGGTCGGCGAACACGCCCACGCCCGGCGCCAGCGGATAGCCGATCACGGCGATGGCGGGGGGAAGCGTCGCGGGGGTGTCCAGCCGCAAGGCGGGGCAGGGCGGGCCCGCCACGTCGAACACGGCCAGATCCAGGGGCGCGGCGCAGATCCAGCGGTCCACTGCCTGCGTCCTGCCACCCGGGAAGACGACGCGGGCGGGGCGCACGGGCCGGTCCTGCACCGCCCCGGCAAAGTCCAGGATGTCGGGCTGGCTCAGCACCACCTCCAGCACATGGCCGGCGGTCAGGAAGCGGCGGGTCGTGCCGTCGCCCTCCGCGTCCACGGGCAGGACCGGCCATGCGGTCGCCACGGGCTCGAACCGGCCCCCGACCTCGACCTCCAGCAGGGCGACAAGGGGGGCCTGGTTGTCGGACAGGGCCTGCAACCGGGCCGGGGTGATGCCCGCCACGTCATGCGGGGGCGCGGGCACGGCCATGGCGCCCCCGGCGGGCAGCAGATAGACCGGGCGGCTTTCGTTGATGATCGAGCGCGCGCGGGGGCTGTCGGCCCCCACCGCCATCATCCGGCGCGCTGCGGCCAGATCATAATCCACGGGACCATTCTTTCCAGATATTAAAAAAACGGGATTCCCCTATATCCATATATTGCGAATATATGTGATTCGTGGCAATGTTATTTCCAAATAAACTGCCGGTTTTTCATTAATTCGCCTGCGGGGCATTTAACGAAACCCTGTGCCCCCGGGCCGTTCGCATCGGGGTTTGTCATGTCCCTGCCGTTTCGTTTCAAGTTCCCCGTCCTTCTGTCCGTCCTGGCCCTGCTGGCCGCGCCGGTTCCCTGGGTCGGCCCGGCCCATGCCCGGGACACCGGCTTCGACGCCACCTGCGTCGCGGCGCGGCAGGGCAGGGGGCAGCGGGTGGTTTGCGCCGACATGGTCGCCCTGGACCAGATGCTGGTTTACAACCGCTTCGGATCGTTCAACCCCTATGGCATGATCTTCGCCCTGCGCCGCGACGTGGTGGCCATGGGCGGCGACGGGGCCGCCAGGCCGGCCGATTGCGCAACTGATACCGGCACGCAGCCCACGCCGCCGGGCCCGTTGCAGGCCGGTCAGGTCCGCCTGCGCGATTGCCGCCGTCCACGCCCGCTGGTGCTGCGCGCGAATGTGGGCGATCTGCTGTTCCTGCGCGTCCAGAACCTGCTTGCCCCCGAGGTGCCGGGCAACCCGCCCGCGCGCACCCTGTCCCGCGATTTCTGCCCCGGGGGCGAGGATCCGGTGGGGGCGCATATCTCTCGCGGGCCGGCCTCGATGGTCGATCATGGGGAGGCGCTTTGCCGGGACCGGGCCCCGTCGGCTGACGGGGGCGCGATCCTGGAGGGCGGCGACTGGCCCCGCACCCGCACGCTGAACCTGCTGGCCGAGGGGTTGATGCCCCTGGCCCTGCCCGGCCAGGACGCGCCCGATCCCGCCTGCCTGGGCCTGGACGCCGTGCCCCCGCAAGGCGAATTCCGCTGCCTTTACGAGGTCGTGCAGGAAGGGACGCATTTCTTCGCCAGCCGCGCCGCCCCCGCCGGGGGCGAGGGGGATGGCGGGTCCATCACCCACGGCCTGTTCGGGGCGGTGATGGCCGAACGGCCCGGCACGCGCTGGTATCGCAGCCAGGTCTCGCAGGCGGCGCTGGATGCCGCCTGGCCTGCCCGCGCGGATGGCCCCCGCCATGCGCGGACGGGCGCGCCCGATTACGAAAAGGCGCTGGACGGCGTGCCGGTCCTGAACATGGCCCGTCCCCTGGGCACCGCGGATTTCCGCGCCGCCGACGCGGTGGAACTTGTCCATGCCGACCTGAACGCGATCATCTGGTGCGACCACGGGGCCCGGCCCCCCGGCGGATACGACGATCCCCCCCTGGGCTGCGCCGATGACACCATGACCCCCGACCGGACCGAGGAGCCGCGCTTTGACGCCTTTCGCGAATTCTCGGTCTTTTTCCACGACGAACTGAAGACCTTCTACACCCGCAACTTCGAGGAACTGGCCCGCTTCGGCCAGTTGGCCGGGGTGCGCGACGGGTTCGCCATCAACTATGGCGCGTCCGGCATGGGCACGATGCTGCTGGCCAACCGCAAGGGCATCGGCCCGGCGGCGGCCTGCGCGGAATGCCTGTACGAGGAATTCTTCCTGACCTCCTGGGCCAATGGCGATCCGGCGCTGCTGGAATGGTATGCGGACGATCCGTCGAACGTGCATCATTCCTATCTGAACGACCCGGTGGTGTTCCGCAACTTCCATGCGGGGCCCAAGGAAACCCATGTGTTCCACCTGCACGCCCACCAGTGGTTCGCGGGCAACGACCACGGGCGCGGCAGCTATCTGGACAGCCAGACCGTCGCGCCGGGCCAGGGCTTCACCTACAACATCTATCACGGCGGGCGGGGCCGCGAGAAGGGCGCCTGGTATGTCGGCGGGTCGGGCAACCGCAACCGCACGGTGGGGGATTCGATCTTCCATTGCCACCTGTATCCGCATTTCGCCCAAGGCATGTGGGCCTTGTGGCGCGTCCACGACGTGTTCGAGGACGGCACCCGCAAGCTGCCCGACGGCCAGGCGCAACCGGGCCTGTCCGCCGACATCCGCGCGCCCGGGGAAGCGCGCTTCATCCGCCCCGGCAGCGTCGATCCGAAAACAGGCGCCTGGAGCGGCGGCGCAGGCACGCCGGTCCCCGCGCTGGTTCCCCTGCCGGGCGAGGCGCTGCCGCCGCTGCCCACCTATGCCGCAGGGGGCGACGGCGCGGCCCTGTCGCCGGGTCACGCCTTCCCGACCGGCGGGCCGGAACGGCTGATCCGCGCGCAGGCCTCCGCGCCCGCGCCTGCCAACGATGCGCCTGCCGCCGACGCGCCCGCCGATGCGGTGCCCGATGCCATGCCGGGCTATCCCTTCTATGTCGCGGGCCAGGCCGGTCACCGCCCGCCGCAGGCCCCCGGTGACATCGCCCGCGCGGTGGACGGCGACGGCGCGCCGGCCGGATCCTATCTGTCGGGCGGGCTTGGCCGCCATGTGATCACCGGAGCCGCGCGCGAACTGCCGCTGAACCTGCCCCCGGCGATCCTGCAACGGGACGCGGACCTGGCCGCCGCGCTGGACCAGGGCGACAACCGCGCGCGCCTGGAAACGCTGCGCAGCCAGATCGTCGCCAAGGCCCTGGCGCTTGGCGACATGATGGCGCATCTGGGCCATGCCGACATCCGCCTGCTCGACCCCGAGGGCGAGCCGCTGGAACGGGCCGCGCAGGCCTTCCACTACAACGGCGCCGGGCTGACGGTGCGCGCGCCCGACGGCCAGCCGGTGACGCCCGCCAACGGATCCTATCCCACGCCCAGGGCGCCCCTGCCGGGCAGCACCGCGATGGAACCGGGCGCGTTCCAGGTCAACGGCGCACCGCCCGCGCCCGGCGCGCCCTATGCCGATCCCTGCGGCGGCGCCAGGGGCCGCGAGGGCGAGGCCACCGGAACCGATCCGCTGACGGGCCGGGCCGGATACATCATCGACCCCAACCTGAACGGCTTTCGCCGCTACAAGGTCTCGGCCGTGCAGCTGGATCTGGTCGTGAACGGGGCGGGCTGGCACGATCCGCAGGCCCGCATCGACGTGCTGACCGGCACTTCGGACGATTTCAAGCTGGCGGACGATCGGGGGGACCGCATCTCGCCCACCACGCGCGACGACGTGCAGCCGTTCTTCTTCCGCGCCCTGTCGGGCGAATGCATCGAGTTCCGCCACACGAACGAACTGCCCAAGGAACTGGACCTGGACGATTTCCAGGTCAGGACGCCCACGGACACCATCGGCCAGCATATCCACCTGGTGAAGTTCGACGTGACCTCCTCGGACGGGTCCGGGAACGGCTGGAACTACGAGGACGGCACCTTCGCCCCTGACGAGCTGATGGCGCGGCGCTGCGCCGCCCTGCGCGGGGGCGGCATGACGCCGTCGCGCGCGGGGGCCGATCCGGGCGCATGGGGCGCGCGTCCCGCGACCGCCGCCGAATGTGCCGCCCTGAACAACGGCCGGGTCTGGCGGCTGCCCTTGTCCGCGCATCGCGACCTGTTCCAGACCACGGTGCAGCGCTGGTTCGCCGACCCCATCATGACGCTGGACGGCGCGGACGACCCGCGCGACCCCGACGACAGGCCCGAACCGCAGGACCGCACCATGCGGACCGTGTTCAGCCACGACCATTTCGGCCCCTCCTCGATCCAGCAGCACGGCTTTTATACCGCTCTGCTGGTCGAACCGGCGGGCGCGCGGATCTGCGACCCGCATGAGCAGGGCAGCTGCACGGCCCAGGTCGGGCCTGACCCCTGGGCGCTGCGGGACGGCACGCCCGAATGGATCGGCGCGCAGAAGATCGTCAAGGCGGGCGGGCGGGATGATCCCACCCATCCCGACTACCGCGAATTCGCGCTTTCCATCGCCGATTTCGCCGTCCTTTACGATCCCCGCGACCGCGACACCCCCCAGGCCGTCGAGCCCGCGCCGGGTTCGGATCATTCCGGCATGGCGCGGCTTTACTGCGAAGCCCGGCAGGCGGCGGGCGCGGCCAGCGCCGCCGCCACCAGCGATCAATGCGGCGAGGCCGAGGCCGAGGCCGGGGAACCCGACACCGCCCCGGCCTGGTGGGCGGCGGGCGCGCCGGGCGACCTGCCGTTCCACCGTGCGCGCCTGCACGGCAGCCTGATGGGCGACGCCGATGCCCTGCGGCTGCGCGACCACCTGGTCTATTACCGGGGCCGCGCCGCCTCGCCCGATGGCAGGCCCATCGGGAACGGCACCCTTGCCAAGCCCGTCGCGCCGCCGGTCAGGCCCGAATCCATCTCGGTCGATCACCACGATCCCTATCTGGTCAGCTACCGCAACGCGCCCCTGCCGCTGCGGCTTGGAACCGACCGGGCGGACGGATCGCCCAGCAGCGATTGTGCGGCCCTTGGCATGACCCGCTGGGGCACGGCGGCCGCCAGCCCCAGCGAGGTCGTGGGCAGGCTGATGGCGGGAACCATGCCCCGCTGCAGCCACCGCTATCAACTGGCGGGGGAACGGGGGGACGCGGGCCATGTCCTCAGTTCCTGGATGCCGGGCGACGCCAGCGCGCCGCGCCGCGACCCCGAAACCCCGCAGTTCGAGGCCTATCAGAACGAACGCATCCTGTTCCGCCTGATCCAGGGCGCGCAAGAGGTGCAGCATGTCTTCAACCTGGCGGGCATCGCCGGGCCGCGCAACATCGACCAGCGGTTCCCGCAGGGAATGCGCGACCTGGCGGTCACCGTCGATCCCGCACGCGCCGCCTGCTTCCGGGCGATGCGCGACACCCGCCCCGAGGAATATGACGAATGGCTGAACCTGACGCCCAAGGCCCGCGAGGACTATGACGAGACCAACACGGAGGACGCGGAGGCGCTCGCCCGCTTCGACGCCTTCGACCGCGCCCTGGCCAATTGCGACAACGCCGAGGGCTATACCTTCGCGCAAGAGGTCGGCATTTCCGAGCATTTCGAAATCCGCGGCCGCCTGCGCAGCGACGTGATCTCGATGGAACGGCGGCGCGAGGATGCCGCCCTGCGCGCCGCCGCGCCGCAGCCGGGCGTGACCGAGGCGTCGGATTACCTTTACAACTTTGGCACGCTGGATTCGCTGTGGAACGGTGCCTGGGGCCTTGTGCGCATCTACATGGGCCAGCCCGAACGGGCCGCGCTGCTGGCCCGCTGGGGGGACCGGGCCGCGCCTGAAACCCTGGTCGCCGTGGACAACGCCTCGGCCACGCCAACCGAGATGGCAAGCCGCCGCGCCGAAGCGCCATCCCCGAACGACGCGCTTGGCTGCCCCCTGCCCACCAACGGCCTGCCCGGGCACGAGACGGCGGGCCTTGTCGTGGCGCTGCGCACGGCCGACGCCTGGCCGGGCGGCACGGATTACGGCGGCCACCGCCGCGATCCCGACGGGCTGATGCTGGCGCTGCTGAACCCCGACCGCCTGCCGGGCGCGCGCCGCGACATGCGCGACAACGGCGACTGGCAGGACTTGCGCCGCAGCGACGTGCTGTCCGCCGTGCGCGCCGCCTATGCCCGCCCCGAGCCCTTCGTGATGCGGGTGAACGCGGGCGATTGCGTCGTGCTGCGGTATGTGAACCTGCTGCAGGACGGCCCGGGGGGCGGGCTGCCCGACGGCCTGGGCGATGCCCTGATGCCGAAGATCGCGCCCTTGAACGTGGATCCCGTGCCCCAGGTCACGCGCAGGACCGACGCCAACGGCACCCGCGTCACGGGCACGTTGACGCCCACGACCCGGCCCGCCAGCGGGCTGCGCCCCTCGGCCCGGCTGGGGTTGTCGGTCGGGCTGCCGGGGGGCGACCTGATCCGCAACCTGCCGCTGGGCTATGGCATCAACAGCCCGGCGATGCCGCCCGCAAGCCGCCAGTTCGCCGAAGTCTCGGGCGAGCTGCGCTTTTACGCCGGGCGGATGCGGATCAACCTGCCCGAAGGGGGCAGCAACCCCCATGACAGCGTTGCCGCCGATGCGGTCATCGCGGCCCGGGACAAGCTGGACCAGTGGGCAGGCCCCGGGCCGTCCTGGTCCGCCCGGCGGGCGGCGGGAAGCGATCCGGTCCATTTCACCGTCCTGGGCGTGGGCTACACGATCCCCGGCGCCATGCTGGACCAGGGCCAGCAGGACCGGATGCAGCTTTTCGCCCAGGCCGAATTGCAACGGCACATCCACTGGATCCCCTATGCCTTCGGCCCCGTGCCGCTGCGGGTGACGGGGGATGTCGTGTCGCAAACGGTTCACGGCCTGTTCGGGGTCATCGACGTGGTCCCGCGCGGCTGGACCATCCCCGCGCCCTTGCAGACGCCGATGCAGACCCCCGCCTCGGACGGGGAACGGCTGATGCAGATGGTCGATCTGGGCCTGGCCGACAGCCCGGTCGCGGCGGCGCGGCCCTGGCGCGGCGCGGCGGTGCCGGGCGGTTTCGGCGCAAGCGCCCTGTTCCGGGACGTGCGGCTGGATCCCGACGGCACGGACCAGCCGGTCGACATCCGCGAATTCATCCTCTTTTACCAGGACGGGCTGAACCACCACGATACGCAATCCAGCATCCGCTGGAGATGGGACGACGGCAGGACCGAGGCGGCAAGGATCGTTCCCGACTGCCCCATCTGCGACGACAGCTATGACAGGGGCGACCAGGGCGTCAGCTACCGCTCGCGTCCCTTCGCAAGCCTGCTGCGTTTCGCCGACATCGCGGGCAGGGGCCGCATCGAGGCCAGCGACGACCTGAACGCCGTCACCTTTCCGCCCCGCTTCTTCGCAGGCCAAAGCACCCATGGCAGCGGCCGTCCGACCGGACCGGACCGCCAGCCCCTGGTGCTGATGGCCTGCCCGGGCGAACAGGTGCTGATCCGCGTCGTCCACCCCGGCGGGCGGGCGCGCCAGCGGGCCTTCATCATGAACGGGCTTGGCTATGACGACCTGTTCCCGGGCTTCGGCTTCCCGAACTCGGCCCTGGTGGCGCCGGGCAAGGCGGTCTCGGCCTGGCTGCATCCGCCGACGGTGATCGGCCCCGACGGACAGCGCCGGCCGGTCGAGGGCAAGGTTCTGTGGCATGACGGCCCGGCCTTCCTGATGGCGGGCGGCACCTGGGGGCTGGTCGAGTTCAGCGACAGCGCCTGCGAGGGGGACGGCCGGTGAGGCGCCGGGCGGCATCGGGCGCGGCATGGCTGGCGGTCTGCGCGGCGCTTGCCGGTCCGGCCGCCGCGCAGGATTTGAAGCCGCCGCTGGCGGCGCAGGTCCGATACACGGGGGCGGACGGGGGCGACCTGGCGCAGGTCCGGCCCGGCCAGCCCTTCAACGTCGTGCTGGACTTCACCGCGCAGGTGGGCTCGGTTCCCGCCGATCTTCAGCCGATGGGCTGGCTGCGGGAACGGGGGCCGGGCGATCTGCCCTGCGGGGAAACCGCCGCCGCCTATCGGGCCACGGGGCGCGCGGCGATCGGCAGCGTCGATCTGAACGGGGTGGTGCTGGGCATGGCGGCGCGCGACGGCGCCTTCACCGTTCTGGATCCGCAGCGCGCGCTTGGCACCGCGAACCTGCTGGCGGCGCGCCGCTTCGACCTGCCCCCGGCCGGCCTGGCCGCCGACCCGTCCCTGGGGCGGTTCCTGCTGAGCCTGCCCGACCGGGGGCAGCTTCTGGCGGTGACGCCCTATGGCGACACGCAGGTTCTGGCCGACGGCCTGGACCGCCCGGGCGCGCTGGTGCCGGCGGCCTCGGGCGGGGCCTGGCTTTTGGAGGAGGGGACCGGCGATGTCCTGCGCCCGGGGCACGCCCTGCGGCTGGCGCTGGACGCGGTGGCGATCACCGGCGACAGCGGGACCGAGCCGTCGCAGCGCCTTGCGGTGCTGTCCCCCGACCGGGTGACGGTGCTGGCCGACGACGGGGGGCGGATCCTGTCGGCCCCTGCCCCGGGTGCCGTCGCGGTCGGGCTGAACCGCGACGCCGCGCTGTGGCTGGGCCCCGGCGCGCTGCATGTGCTGTGGCTGGATGCGCCGGGCGCCGCGCAGGCGATCCCGCTGGCCGGGACATTCGACGCCCTGGCGGCCAGCCCCGGGGGGCGGATGGTCTTTCTTTACGCCCGCGACCGCACCGGCTTTGCCGTGGTGGATCTGGCGCTTGGCCGCATGGTCCAGGGCGCCGAAACCGGCAGCCCCGTGGCCGAGGTGGCCTTTCTGCCCGACACCGCCATGCTGCGGCTGGCCGACCAGTCCACCATCGGCGTGATGGACCTGCGCCGGATCCAGCCGGGGACCGAGGCGGTGGTGGGCCGCGTCGCCATCGGCCCGCCGCAACCCGGGGCGGGGGACGCCGTGCTGCTGGCCCCGCTGCTGCCCGAACCCGCGATGCTGGCGGTCCATGCGGACAGCTATACCGGCTTCGTGCTGGACAGCCGCCACGCCATCAGCGGCAAGCCCCCGATGGAGGCGATGCGCCTGCGCGGCGGCATCCCCCGGATCGTGCGCGCCCTGGATCGCGGGTTGCGCCCGACTGGCCCCGGCCAGTTCACCGCCGCCGCCCGCCTGCCGCGCCCCGGCGATTGGGAACTGGTGGTCAGCGCGGGCGTGGGCCAGATGGCGTTTTGCGCGGGGCTGCCCATGCCGCCGTCCCCGCAACCCGCCGCGCCGGAACCGGGCCGCATCCAGCCGCAGGCCGATGCGGGGGGCGGCATCCGGCTGCGCTTCACCGACGGCAAGGGCGCGCCCGCCGCAAACCTGTCGGGCGTCATCGACCTGGCCGCGCTGACCGGGAACTGGCGGCAAAGGGGGCCCTTCGCCACCGATGCCCTTGGCCTGACCACGCAAAGCTGGAACCTGCGTCCGCGCCTGCCGCTGGTCGTCATCGTCCGCACCGCGAACCCCACGGGCTTCGCCCCCCTGGTCCTGGAGACGGTCCCATGATCCGCGCGCTGTCCCTTGGGCTGGCCCTGCTGCCCGCCCTGGCCCTGGCCCATGCCGGGCACGATCACGCCACCCCCATGGAAAGCGCCTTTGTCCAGGAAACGCTGCTTCTGCCCGACATTCCCGTGACCGACACCCAGGGCCGAAGCGCGGGCTTCGTGTCGCGCTATGGCGATGCGGGGCCGGTGCTGATCTCGTTCATCTATACGGAATGCGAGGACAACTGTTCCATGGTCAAGGCCGTGATGAAGCTGGTCGACGACGACCTGCAGGCGGCCGGCGCGCCGCCCCTGCGGCTGATCGCGCTGTCCGTCGATCCCTGGCGCGACACGCCGCAAAGCCTGGCCGCTGCCGCCGCCGAGATCGAGGCCAGCGACAACTGGGACTGGCTTGTCGCCAGCCGCGCCGACACGCCCGTGCTGTTGTCGGCCTTCGGCCTGAAGCCCGGCCCGGTCGAGGCGCACGAGGCCGTCTATCTGCTGGGCGATTTCCGCACCGGCAGGTTCTGGCGCATCCCCGGCGTTCCCGAACCGCAGGCCCTGATCGACCATGCCCGCCAGATCGCCCCATAGGCGCATCGCGGGGTGGCTTGCCATCCTGGCCCTGGCGGCGTCCCCCGCCCTGGCCCAGGACGGCGCGGCCCTGTTCGGGGGCGGCGAGGGGTTGCAGGCCCGGCTTGGCCGCGTGGACGGCCCGGTCCTGCCGCCGGGCCAGTTCAGTTGCGCCGGATGCCACGGCGCGGACGGCCGCGGCGGGACCGAGGGCGGCAGCCAGACCCCGCCGCCCATCGACTGGCAAAGCCTGACCGCCGCCACGCCGCAGCGGCCCCCCTATGACGAGGGCGCCTTTGCCCGCCTGCTGAGCCAGGGCGTGACCCCCTCGGGTCGGGTGATCTCGGCCCGGATGCCGCGCTTCCAGGGGCCGCCGCAGGCGATGGCCGCCTTGTTCGCCCATCTGCGCGCGCTGGACGCGGCCGAACGGCAGGGCCTGGCGGCGGACAGCGTCGCCGTGGCCCTGCCGCGCTCGCCCGGC
>NZ_JAFLRK010000021.1 GCF_017315735.1 Paracoccus shandongensis | reverse complement strand
GATCTTAACACTTACGAACAGCCCCATTCCGGATGACACGGATGCGACAGGGGAAAAACCAAATGTTCGTGCGATGTTCCTTCGGCTGATCGCATTGCCAGCCTACCCTCTGGTCTAAGAAAGTGATCGGATGCCCCCGAAGTTGTAAGCGACGGCTCTGAGCCATTGCCTTCGAGCATTCTCTGCCTGTGAGGGGCCTGCGAGAAGGTCTGCCATGCGGATAGAGGGCTCGCATGGCTGATGCCGGATTTATCGGACGGTGCGATGTGGCGGAGCCTGGCCTAATCGACATGCCGCCGGGCACGATCACCAGCCGGCAGATCCTGTTGAACGGCGGGACATGCTGGTGATGCCCGCCGAACAGCGCCGCCGGATCAACGGCTGCACCATCGCGATGATCTTCCAGGATCCTCTGGCGCATCTGAACCCGGTCTATACCGTCGGCTGGCAGATCGCCGAGATGGTCCGGCTGTTGGGGGCACCCGCAACAAGGCGCAGGCCCGCGCTTGGCCTGCTGCGCCGCGTCCGCATCCCTGAACCCGAGGCTGCGATGCGGAAATATCCGCACCAGTTCTCGGGCGGGCAGCGGCAGCGGATCGCCATCGCGCGCGCCTTGGCGATGGAGCCGAGGCTGATCGTCTGCGACGAGGCGGTCTCGGCGCTGGACGGGTCGATCCAGGCACAGGTGATCGAACTGCTGGACGGGTTGCGGCGCGAATTCGGCCTGTCCTATCTGTTCATCGCCCATGACCTGCCGGTGGTGCGCGACTTCGCGGATCGGGTGGTCATCATGAAGTGGGGCGAGATGGTCGAGAAAGGCCCCGTGCGCCAGATCTTCGACGCAGCCCGACACCCCTATACGCGGGCGCTGTTGTCGGCCAGTCTGGATCCCGACCCGGCCGTGCAGGCCACCCGCCGCGCCGCCCGCCAGTTGGAGACCGCATGAAGCCCGCAGAAAAGCCCCATGTCCTTGTCGCCTATCCCCTGCGCCCCCGTTTCATGGAGGCGATGGAGGCGCGCTATAGCCTGCACCGGCTGGATCAGGCCACGGACCGGGACGCGGTGCTGGCCCAGGCCGGGCCGGTCTGCACGGCCATGGTCGTGAACGGGCATGTCGCGGTGGATGCGGCCATGCTGGACCGGCTGCCCGCGCTGCGGCTGGCGGCCTGTTCCTCGGCAGGCTTCGACCTGATGGACCTGGACGCCATGACGCGGCGGGGGATCACGCTGACCAATACCTCGATAGCCCTGGTCGATGACGTGGCCGACACGGCGGTCCTGCTGATGCTGGCCGCGCGGCGGCGGCTGGTCCAGGGCGATGCCTATGTCCGGTCGGGGGACTGGGGACGGCAGGGGATGTTCCCGCTGACGGCATCCACTGCGGGCAAGCGCGCGGGGATCGTCGGGCTTGGCAATATCGGCCTTGCGATCGCCCGGCGCTGCGAGGCCATGGGGCTGGCGATCGGCTATTCGGGCCGCAATCCGAAGCCGGGCGTCGGCTACGGCTATTTCGCCGACCCGGTGGCCTTGGCGGCATGGGCCGACATCCTGCTGGTCGCAACACCGGGAGGGGCAGGGACCACGGGGCTGATCTCGGCCGCGGTGCTGGAGGCCCTCGGCCCAACCGGCACGCTGGTCAACGTCTCGCGCGGCTCGGTGGTGGACGAGGCCGCGTTGATCGCCGCCCTGCGCAAGGGCCGCATCGCCGGCGCGGGTCTGGATGTCTTCCTGAACGAGCCCCATCCCGATCCGGCGCTGACGGCGCTGCCCAATGTCACGCTCTATCCCCACCACGCCAGCGGGACCGAGGAAACCCGCGACCGCATGGCGCAACTGACGCTGGACAACCTTGAGGCCTTCTTTGCAGGCCAGCCGCTGCTCACGCCGGTCAACTGAAGGGGGGAACCCATGAAGTCGAACCGTATCCGCGAAATCTGGGCGCGTAGCGGCTGCGCGCTCAATGCCTTTCTCTCGATCCCCAGTCCCTTCGCGGCCGAGATCATGGCGGCGCAGGCCTATGACGGGCTGATCGCCCATCTCCAGCATGGCGTCACCGACTGCATGACGGCTGTCGGATGTTTCAGGCCATGCATGGCCATCCGGTCGCGCCCATGGCCCGATGCACGAACTGCTGACCAGAAACGGCGGTCGGGTTGTTTCTGTGGCGGGGTCCACAAGTCGAGCTTGTGAAAAGGGACGTCTCTGAGGTGCGGTGAGCGGGCGGGCAAGACACCGGCTTGCAACTTGCAGGCAGGATGAGGAAGCGGCGCCGTGCTGGAACGCCATGTCACGGTTCGGAGACACCCCCCCGGGCTGATCCATGACACCCGTCACGATCTCGCGCCGGGCGAGCGGGGGCAGGGATGTTTGCCGGATAGCGGGCGGAGGGAGAGGCTGCGCCCTTGCTGGTGATGGCTGCGGCTATGCCACAGCCATCCGAGGACACCGAAGTCAGCTTGGCAGCGGTTACGCCCTGGCCAGCGTCTTGGCCCGGAAGTCGTCGTATTCGGGCCCGGGCACCGGCACGGCATCGGGATTGCCCAGATCCTCGATGCGGATCCGGTATGTTTCGCGCGCCGACCAGGCCGCAAGCGCCGCGATGCAGGTGATCGCGAAGGCGATCGAGCCCACCACCAGCCAGACATCGGCCGATCCCGGAGGGGCGACGGTCGCGAACAGCGCGGGCAGCAGCGCGGTGATCGTGGTGCCGGTGTTCTGCGCGATGGCCATGGACGACACCCGGGTCCGGGTCGGGAACAGTTCGGGGAAGAAGCTGGGGAAGGTGGCGTTGTAGCCCTGATAGACCAGGCCCCACATCAGCAGCGACATCGTGATCGCCAGCGGCACCGAATGGATCGAGATGGCGTAGAGATAGCCGAAGGCCAGCAGGCCGGACCCCAGGGCGCCCACGATGATGGGCGGGCGGCGGCCGATCCGGTCCGACAGGTTGCCCACCATCGGAATGATCAGGCAGGCCAGGATGTTGCCCATCACCGGGATCCACAGGTAAACGTCCTTGTGGAAGCCGATGCCATAGGCGGCCTGCACCGCATAGGCCGCGCCGAAGACCGTGGCCACCACCGGGATGGTGTTCATCAGCGCCATGCACATGACGCGGATCATGTCGGGCAGGTTGTTCTGGAAGGCCTCGACCACGGGGGACTTGGGCTTGCTGTGCTGGATTTCCTCTTGCCGGAAGGCGGGAGTTTCCTCGACCTCGCGGCGGATGATCCAGCCCGCGATGATGACGACGAAGCTCAGCAGGAAGGGGATGCGCCAGCCCCAGCTGTTGAAGGCCTCCTCGGGCATGAAATGGGCCAGTGGCAGGAACACGGCGGCGGCCAGGATCTGGCCCGCCTGCACGCCTTGCAGGGTGAAGCTGGCGAAAAAGCCGCGCCGGCCCATGGGGGCGTGTTCGATCACCATGGAACTGGCGCCCGAAATCTCGCCCGCCACCGCAAAGCCCTGGATCAGGCGCAGGATGACCAGCAGGATGGGGGCCAGGATACCGACCTGGGAATAGGTCGGCAGCAGCCCCACCAGCAGGGTCGAGATGCCGATCAGGAACATGCACAGGATCAGCACGTTCTTGCGCCCGTGGGTGTCGCCCCAATGGCCCAGCACGAAGGCGCCGATGGGGCGCGCCACATAGCCCACGCCATAGGTCGCAAGCGAGGCGATGATGGCCACACGGGGGTTTTCCGACGGAAAGAAGATCTGCGGAAAGACCAGGGCGGCCGCGGTCGCATAGATGAAGAAGTCGTAATATTCCAGCGCCGAGCCGATCCAGGCGCTGGCCGCGGCCTTGCTGGACTGGCTCTTGCCGGCCAGGACATTGGGGGTGGGGGGCATGGGTTTCCTCCGGGTAAGGCCGCGCAAGCTCCTCCGCGCGGTTCGTGACGTTGGTTCGCAAATCAGCGGCGTGATGGCAAAGACCGGTTTTGCGGTTTAATGAACATCATGTTCATCGACGCCGGGGCGGCGCAGACCTTATGCGGCCTGGGCAAGCCCCTTGGCGATGCGCCAGCCGAACACCATGGCGGGGCCGATGGTGGTGCCCGGCCCGGGATAGGTGCCGCGAAAGATCGAGGCCGCGTCGTTGCCGCAGGCATAAAGCCCCGCGATGGGCTGGCCCGCGCCGTCCAGCACCTGCCCGTTGCCGTCGCAGCGCAATCCGCCGCTGCCCGCCAGATCGACAGGCACCACGCGCAGGGCGTAGAAGGGCGCTTGCCGGATCGGGCCAAGGCAGGGATTGCCGGGCCGGTCCGGGTCGCCGTTGAAGCGGTTCATCACCGAACTGCCCCGGCCGAAGGCCGCATCCGTGCCGCGTTCGGCAAAGCCGTTGGCTTCCTCCACGGTTGCGGCAAATCCGGCCGGGTCGATGCCGATGCGCCGCGCCAGGTCGTCCAGGCTGGGGGCGCTGTGCAGATAGCCCTGGCGCAGCAGGCGCCGCAGTCCGCGCCCGCCCGGCAGCACCAGCCCCAGGCCATAGCGGCGGACAAAGGCGTCATCGACCACCAGCCAGGCTTCCGACAGGCCCGCGCGGATCATGCCCATGCAGAAATCGTGGTAGCTGTCGCTTTCGTTGACAAAGCGCCGCCCGTCGGGGCCCACCGCGATCAGCCCCGGCTTGGCCCGGTCCAGGATGATATGCGGCCAGACCGCCGTGGAACCGTCAGGGCGCTTCAGCACCGAACAGGGCATCCACAGCCCGGCGCTGTCGCAGCCGTCGTCCAGCGCCGCGCCGGTCCGCGCCACGGCCAGGCTGATGCCGTCGCCGGTATTGCCCTCGGGCGCTTGCGAGAAGGGGGCGATCTGGGCAGGAAACAGCCTGGCGCGCAAGTTCTTGTTCCAGCCGATGCCGCCGGTCGCCAGCACCACCCCCTTGCGCGCGCGCACCCGGCGCGGGCCTTGCGGCGTCTGGATCACCGCGCCCGCCACCCCGCCGTCCGTGCGGATCAGGTCGGACAGGGGGCTGTCGAACCAGATCGGCACCCCGCGCTGGCGCAGGCTGAAGAACAGCCGCGCGACCAGCGCATTGCCCATCAACAGCCGCGTGCCGCGCCGATGGCGCAGGCGGTCGCGGGCGTAACGCAGCACAAGCTTCAGCGTGGTTTGCAGGTTGGTCCGGCTGGACAGGGGGTTCAGCAGCGCGCCGATCTCGGCCCGGCCGACCATCATGCCGCCAAGGCCCATGAACACGTCGCGCGGCGGGCGCACGCGGTCGAAATCCGCGCCCAGCCTGCGGCCGTCGAATTCCACCGGACCCAAGGCCCGGCCGCCAAAGGCCGCGCCCGGCCCGTCCAGGTAATCGGGATGCGCCACGGCGGCGGCAAACCGAATCTCGGAATGGCGTTCCAGTTCCGCAATGGCCTCGGCCCCCGAGTCCAGGAAGGCCCTGCGTTGTTCGTCGCCGCCCCGGTTGCCGACCACATGGCGCAGGAAGGTGGCCGCATCCTCGGCGCTGTCGGGAACGCCCGCCTTGAGGCTCAGGTCCGTTCCCGGCACCCATGTGGTGCCGCCCGAGGTCGAGGTGGTGCCGCCGACCATTGCGGTCTTTTCGCAAAGCAGCACCGAAAGCCCATGGATCGCGCCGGTCAGCGCGGCTGTCATGCCGCCCGCGCCTGCGCCGATCACCAGAAGATCGACCTCCTCGTCGAAAGTCCTGTCCGTCATGTCCCCTCCTCGCCTTTCGGGCAGAACGTGCCACAAAACAGCTTATCATGGAAGATGCTTTTATTGTTGAACGCTATTCTATATATTGAATGCGATTGGAGGAGGGAAACACATGACCGGCACAGGAAAAAGCCATGGCCCGGCAAGGGTCTTGCTGGTCGGCGGCACCGGCTTCATCGGGATGCGCGTTGCGGCGGCGCTTGCGGCGCAGGGGGTGACGCCCCGGCTGTTCGACCTGGCCCCGGCGATTGCCCGCACCGCCCTGCCCCCCGGTCACGAGGCGGTCGCGGGCGACGTGACCTGCGCCGATTCGCTGGCCGAGGCGGGCCGGGGCTGCGACGGCATCGTGCACCTGGCCGGGCTGATGACCGTCGATTGCGCCCGCGATCCGGCGCAGGCGGTCCGGGTGAACGTCCTGGGATCGGTGCTGGTTTTCGACCTGGCCGCCCGGCTGGGGGTGCCGGTCGCCTATCTCAGCAGCGCGGGGGTCTTTGGTCCCGACAGCGCCGACGTGCCGCAGCCGATGACCCTGTACGGTGTCACCAAGCTGGCGGTCGAGGGCGTGGCGCGCGTCTGGGCGGCCGATCACGGCGTGCCCAGCCTGGGGCTGCGGCCTTATATCGTCTATGGCCCGGGGATCAGCAGCGGCATCGCGGCGGGACCGTCGATTGCCCTGGCGGCCTCGGTCCGGCGCGAACCGGCGGTGATCGGGTTCTCGGGCCGGGTGGGCTTTGTCCATGTCGATGACGTGGCGCGGATGCTGGCTGCGGCGATGACGCGCCCCATGTCGGGCGCGACGGTCCTGACCATGGCGGGCGATACGCGGGACATGGCCGATTTCACCGCCGAACTGGCCCGGCAAAGCGGCTGGACCGGCATCACCGTCAAAGGCCCGCCGTTGCGCATCCCCGCCGACCTCGCCTCGGACCCCGTGCCGGATTGGCTGGGACCGCAGCCCGTGACAGGGATCGCGGCGGGCATCCGCGCGACCCTGGCGGAATTGCGCGGCCAAGAGGCCTGACCACCCCGCCACCCGGACAATGCAAGGCCGCGCCTTGGCGCGGCCTTTCCGTCACTTCCCTGGGGGATCAGGCCGCGTCCTCGATATGCCCGCCCAGGAACAACTGCCCGACGCGGGGATCGGCCAGCAGGGCATCGGCCCGGTCGAACATCCGCGTCTGGCCCAGTTCCAGCACCAGGCCATGATCGGACATGGCCAGCGCCGCCTTGGCGTTCTGTTCCACCATCAGGATGGTCACGCCCTGGTCGCGCAGCCGGATCAGGGTCTGGAACACCTCTTGTACCAGGTTGGGCGACAGCCCGATCGAGGGTTCGTCGATCAGGATCAGCTTGGGATCCAGCAGCAGGGCGCGGGCGATCTCCAGCTGCTTCTGCTGGCCGCCCGACAGCTCGATCGCCTTCTGGTCCTTGCGCTGGCGCAGCATCGGGAACTGGTCCATGACCTGTTCCATCCGCTGGCGCAGCCTGGTCTGATCCTTCGCGGTGATGCCGCCCAGTTCCAGGTTGTGCAGCACCGACAGTTGCGGCACCACGTTGCGGCCCTGGGGCACATAGGTGACGCCGCGGGCGATCATCTCGGCCGGGCGCTTGCGGGTGACATCCTCGCCTTCCAGCAGGATCTGGCCGGACTGGATGTTCAGCAACCCGAAGATCGCCTTGAAGACGGTGGACTTGCCCGCCCCGTTCGGCCCGATCACCGTGGTGATCGAGGCCTTGGGGATGCTGAACGAGGTGCCGTTCAGGATGGTAATGCGCCCATAGCCGCCGGTGATGTTTCGCAGTTCCAGCATCTGTCAGCCCCCCAGATAGGCGTCGATGACCATGGGGTTCGACCGGATTTCGTCGGGCGAACCTTGGGCGATGATCTCGCCCTGTGCCAGCACGATGATGCGGGTGCACAGCGACATGACGAATTCCATGTTGTGTTCGATCACCACGAAGGTGGTGCCGTGTTCGCGGTTATAGGTCAGCAGCCGGTCCTTGAGATGGGCCAGCATCGTCAGGTTCACCCCGCCCGCAGGTTCGTCCAGCAGCACGATTTCCGGCCCGGCCATGAAGGCCATGGCGGCATCGACCAGCTTCTGCTGGCCATAGGACAGCGATCCCGCCTCGGTGTCGCGGTAAGGCGACAGGCGGAAGAACTCGATCAACTGTTCGGCCTTGGCGGTCAGGCCCGCGTCCGGCCTGCCGAACAGGCGCGACACCATGCTGCCTTCGTGTTCCTGTCCCGCCAGGATCACGTTGTCGAGGACGGTCATGCGGGGAAAGACCGACAGTTGCTGGAAAGTGCGGCCCACGCCCATCAGCGACAGGTCGGCCGGGCGCACGCCGTCGGTGGACCGGCCGTGGATGCGGCAATGCCCCTCGGTCGGCCTCAATTGGCCCAGGATGCAGTTGAACAGGGTGGACTTGCCCGATCCGTTGGGACCGATCAGGCCCAGGATCTCGCCTCTTTGCACATCGAAGCTGACGCCGTTCACGGCCTTGATGCCGCCAAACTGCTTGCTGATGTTCGTGACGGACAGGATGGGTGCGTGCGCGTTCACAGCTGGAACCCCTTCTTCATGTCGCGGCGTTCTTCCTGCTTGGGCCGGAAGCCCAGCCAGATCTTCTGGCCCAGGCCGATCAGGCCGTTGGGCGAAAACACCATCAGCACGATCACCAGAAGCGCATAGATGATGAGGTAATAGCCCTCGGTGAAGCGCAGCAGTTCCGGCAGCAGGATCACCAGGGCCGCGCCCAGCATCGGCCCGAAGAAGAAGCCCGCGCCGCCGACGACCACCATCAGCAGCAGCTTCAGCGAATGGATCAGCGCAAAGCTGCCCGGCTCGATGAACTGCACCAGCGGCGGCATCAGGGCACCCGCAAGCCCGCCAAAGGCCGATCCGATGGCAAAGGCCAGAAGCGTCTGGCGGCGGATCTTCAGGCCCAGGGATTCCGCCCGGATCGGGTTTTCCCGCAACGCCTTGAAGGCGCGGCCCCAGGGCGAGCGCAGGATCCACCACATCACGAAGGCTGCAAACAGGAAACAGGCCAGCGCGAAGTAATAGAAGTTCAGGTTGCTGTCGGTGGAAATGCCCAGGACCGAAGGGCGCGGCATCCCGACCAGGCCGAAGGAACCGCCGGTCACCTCCTCCTCGTTCCGCAGGACCAGGAACAGCAGGATGTTGAAGGCCAGCGTGACGAAGGCCAGGAAATGGTGCTGCACGCGCAGCGCCGGATAGCCCAGCAGAAGCCCCACCACGAAGCTGGCCGCGACCGACACCAGCGCGGCGGCGATCCAGGGCAGGCCCGCCAGCGTCATCAGCGCGGTGACATAGGCGCCGATGCCCATGAAGGCGGCTTGCGCCAGGCTGACCTGCCCGGCATAGCCCAAGGTCAGGTTCAGCCCCATGGCCGCGATGGAAAACAGCAGCCACGAGGTCAGCGTATAGACGATATAGTTGCCCTGCCCCAGGGGCGCGGCGACCAGCGCGGCGATGCCCAGGGCGACAAGGATGATCCGGGTGGGGGTCATACGGCGCGTCCTTCCTTGGTGCCCAGCAGCCCTTGCGGGCGCAGCAGGATGATGGCGATCAGCAAAAGCAGCGGCATGGCCTGCCGGTATTCGGCCGAGACATAGACCGCCGACAGGTTGTCGATGACCCCGACCAGCAGCCCGCCGACCAGGGCGCCGCGGATCTGGTTGAAGCCGCCCACGATGGCCGCGATGAAGGCCACCAGGCCCAGCGTTTCCCCGTTCGAGAATTTCGCCAGGTAGATGGGCGAGATCAGCACCGATGCGATGGTGGCCAGCGCGGCGTTGATCAGGAAGGTGTAAAGCACCATCCGCTTCACATCGACGCCCAGGATCTCGGCCACGCCGGGGTTCTGGGCGCTGGCCTGCATGCAGCGGCCGGTGCGGGTGCGGTTCAGGAACAGTTGCAGCCCGCCGATGGCCAGCATCGACACGATCAGGTTGCCGATGTCCTGCGCCGACACGCTGGCGCCCGCGACGTTATAGACCGTCTGCGGAAAGACCGCCGGGAACGGCTGGGCGGTGGCGCCATAGAATTCCTTGACGCTTTCCTTCATCAGAAGGCCAAGCGCGATGGTGGCGATGACCAGGGGCAGCGTGCCGTGGGGCAGCATCGGCTCGACGATCAGCTTCTTGAAGGCCGCGCCCAGCACCAGCAGCGACAGCACCAGCGCGAACAGCACCGCGGGCCACATCGGCAGGCCCAGGGCCATGCCGATCAGCACGAAGAAGCCCGGCAGCATGACGAATTCGCCCTGGGCGAAGTTGATGGTCTGGGACGCCTGCCACAGCAGGGTGAAGCCCACCGCAGCAAGGGCATAGATGGAACCGGCGGCAAGGCCGGAAATCAGGATCTGGATTAGCTCGGCCATGGGACTCTCGCATGGGGGGATCCGGGGCAGGCCGGTGCGTCGGCCTGCCTTGGCAGCGCGGCCGCGCCGGGACCGGCGCGGCAGGGTCCGGTTCGCGGATCAGTTCGCGGGCAGGATCGCCTTGACGACCTGCTTGCCGTCCTGGACCTCGACAAAGAAGCTTTCGCGCGACATCTCTCCGCTGTCGTCCCAGCTTGTGTCCATCAGCACGCCCGGGCAGTCGGCGGCCTTCAGCGTCAGCCCGTGCATCCGGTCGGCGATGGCCTGGCTGTCGGCCTTGCCCGCCAGTTCGGCCACGCACTTGATCGCATGGGCGGCGACATAGCCCTTGATCGCGTTGTGGTCGGGGGTATAGCCGAACTGCCCCTTGAAGCGGTCGACCATGGCGGTCATGGCCGGGATGTTGGCATCGGGCGTCAGGCCGACATGGCCCAGGGCGCCGTTGGCGGCCTCGCCCGCCAGTTCGATCACCTTGTGGCCGGTCAGCGTGGTGTCGCCCACCAGCGGCATCTGGACGCCCTGCTTGCGGACCTCGCGCAGGAAGCGGGCGCTTTCCTCCTCGGTCAGATAGACAAAGACCGCATCGGCCTGGATGCCCTTCAGCTTGACCACATCGGCCGAGAAATCGGTCTGGGCCTGTTCGGTCGGGATGTCGGCCACGATCTCGAAGCCAAGGCGCTCGGCCTCGTCCAGGAAGGCGGTGTGGCCGCCCTTGCCGAATTCGGTGTTGGCCCAGACCACGGCGACGGTCTTCACGCCCATCTCCTCGGCCATGTATTTCGTCAGCTTCGGGATGCCCTTCTGCGACCCGAAGGCGGTGCGGAAGATATAGGGGTTGTTCATCGACGTGATCGACGGCGCCTCGGATCCGGTGAACTGCGGGATCCCGGCCTGCCGGGCCACCAGCATGTTCACCACCGTCGAGGACGAGAAGACCGTGCCCGTGATCGCCACCACGCCGTCGTCGATGGCCTTCTGGACCATGGCGCGGCTGACCTGCGGATCGGTCTGGCTGTCGTATTCGGTGATGGCCACGGGTTCGCCCAGGACGCCGCCCGCGGCGTTGATTTCCTCGAACCCCATCTTCACGCCGTCGCGGAAGTTGGTGCCCGCGGCGGCGCCGGGACCGGACAGTTCCACGATCGAGCCGATCTTCAGTTCGGCCATCGCAGGCAGGGCCGTCAGCGCCAGCGTGGCGGCAGCGGTTCCGATCAGGTGTTTCAGCATGTTTCCTCCCATGATGCCAGGTTGTCGTTGCATGGCGGCGGCACCTGGCAGGCGCGCCACGGCCGGGACCACCTGGGCCTGTCCCGGTTGTCTGATGCGGGGGCCTCTCCCAAAGCCCGCCGCTTGTTTCCGGTGCCCGGGGCGGTCAGGGGGCGATCTTGCGCACCCCCATCAGCAGTTCGGCCAGCAGCACGGCCTGGGCGTCGAACATCCCCGAACCGGGCATGGTGCCGCAGCCTTTCGCGCGCGCGGCGGCGATCAGCGGCGGGATGGCCGGGCGGGTGACCACGTCGGCCACGAACTGCCCCGGTTCCAGCAGGTCGGTCTGCACGGGCAGGGGGTCACCCTCTCGCATTCCCAGGGGCGTGGCGTTGGCCACCAGCGCAAATCCGCGCGGATCGGTGCCGCCCACGCGGGCCTTGCCCGGAAAGCGGTCGTTCAGCCGGGCGATCAGCGCGTCGCGCCGCGCCGTGTCGATGTCGTGCAGCGCCAGTTCGGACGCGCCGCGCGCCAGGATTTCATAGGCGATGGCCGAACCGGCCCCGCCGGTCCCGACCAGCAGCGCGGGCTTGGCCGCCACATCGAATCCTTCGGCCGCGATGCCGTCCATATAGCCCTGTCCGTCGGTCGCGTCGCCGATCCAGTCCCCGCCCTCGCGGATCATGATGTTCACCGCCCCCGAGGCGCGGGCGCGGTCCGTGACCCGCGCGCAGGCGTCAAGGCAGGCGCCCTTGTGCGGCACCGTCACCACGATGCCGGGGCAGTTCTGCATGGCGCGCGCCTGCGCCAGCCAGCCGGGCAGATCCCCGGGCAGCACATGGATCGGCACCACCATGCCGTTGAAGCCGCGATCCGCCATGATCCCGCTGAGCGAGGCGGGCGATTTCACCTGCCCGATGGGGTGGCCGATGATCGGAAACACCAGGGTTTCGCCGTCGATCCGCAACATCTGTGTCATTCCCGATCCCTTCTCCCCCTTCCGGCGCCGGTTGGCGGCGCCGTCCGAAACAACCATGCGCCCGTCCGTCAGGAAATGGACGATCGGGGCGGAACATTGGACGATTCCCGGCGCAGGCCCCGTGCCATTTTCAAAGCATGAAATGGAACATCATTCAAGTTTAAAATTGACTTCATGTTTTTTGTCTGCTTTGGTTCGAACAACACAGGAGCCGAAGGATGCAGCACAGGATCGGGATCGCCGTCATCGGCGCGGGCGTCATCGGGCGCACCCATATCGACACGCTGACGCGCATGGGGGACATGCGGCTGGCCGCCCTGGTCGATCCGGCGGAAGGCGGCCGGGCGCTGGCGGAATTGCTGGGGGTGCCCTGCCTGCCGGATGTGGCCGCGCTGATCGATTCGGGACTGGCGCAGGCCGCGATCGTCGCCACGCCGAACGAAACCCATCTGCCGGTGTCCCGGGCGCTGCTGGAAGCGGGCATTCCGGTGCTGCTGGAAAAGCCCGTCGCCGAAAGCGTCGAATCGGCCCTGGGGTTGATCCGCACGGCCGACCAGGCGTCGGTGCCGCTGCTGGTGGGCCACCACCGCCGCCACAACCCGATCATCCGCGCCGCGCATGACGCGATCCGGGAGGGCATCCTGGGCGATCTGGTCATGGCGACCGTCACGGCATCCCTGGCCAAGCCTGCCGCCTATTTCGACACGCCCTGGCGCCGGACCCGGGGCGCGGGGGGTCCACTGCTGATCAACCTGGTGCATGAAATCGACCTGCTGCGCCATTTCTTCGGAGAGATCGCCAGCGTGCAGGCCATCGCCAGCCACGCCCGGCGCGGCTTCCCGGTCGAGGATACCGCCGCCGTCTGCCTGCGCCTTGCCGGGGGCGGGTTGGCGACGCTGTGCATCTCGGACGCGGCGGTGGGGCCCTGGGCGTGGGATCTGTCGGCGGGGGAAAACCCGGCGCGCTTTCCGGCCCATCCGGTCAGCGCGCATCATTATGCGGGCAGCAGGGCAGGCCTGTCGCTGCCCGACCTGACCCTGTGGCAGGCGCAGGGCAGCCCCGACTGGACGCGGGAATTGCAGCCGCAGCGGCTGGCCCATGCGCCCGCCGATCCCTACGAACAGCAGCTTGCCCATTTCGCCGCGCTGATCCGCGACGGCGGCGCGCCCCGGGTGTCGGTCCGCGACGCGACCGCGAACATGATCGTGCTGGATGCCATCGACCAGGCCGCGCGCAGCGGCCAAACGGTCGCAGTTGACCTTTCCATCCTGAACCCCGAATCTGAAACAGGATTCAATAATGGAAAAGTCGCATGAGCAGCGTTCTGGAAAAATCCCTGGCCATTGTCGAGCTTCTGGTGGACCACCCCATGGGCCTGCCGGTCACGACCATCGCGCAGGTGACCGAACAACCCGCCAGCGGCGTGCACCGCACGTTGCAGGAACTGGCGCGGCTTGGCTATGTCCGGCAGGTGCAGTCGGGCGGGGATTACGCCCTGACCATCAAGCTTCCCGCGATGGGCCTTGGCTTCATGGGCCGGGCGGGCATCACCGATGTGGCCCAGCCGGTCCTGGACCAGCTGGCCGCCGACAGCGGAGAGCTGATCCGCCTGTCGGTCATCGACGGCGACCGGCTGATCTGGGTGGCGGTGGCGCAGGGGGCGACGCGGGGCCTGCGCTATGATCCGGGCCAGGAACAGGGGGTGGTCGTCCACCTGGCCAGTTCGTCGGGCGGCAAGGCCTGGCTGTCCACCATGACCGACGACGAGGCGCTGGCCCGCGTGGGCGCCCAGGGCCTGACCCGCCAGGCCGAGGGGGCGGGACCGAACGCGCCCACCAGCATCACCCTGCTGCTTCAGCAACTGGCCGAGGCGCGGGCGCGGGGCTATGCCACCGCCGTGGACAGCTATATCGCCGGGATGGCGGCCATGGCGGTGCCCGTGCGCTATCACGGCGACGGGCCGGTCCTGGGCTGTCTGTCCATCGCCGGGCCTGCGGTGCGCATGACGGCGGCGCGGATGGCGGAACTGGCGCCCCGGCTGCAGGCCGCCGCCAGCGAACTGGGGGCCGCGGCCGCCGGAAGCACGTATTTTCAAGCAAATGTCAGGGCCTTGGGCAGCGATCTGCCCGAACGCCGGATCGCATAGCCCGTCCGGGCTGCCCTGACGGGCAAGGGAAAAGATGAACGCAACTTACCAACACGCCCTGGCGTGCGATGTTCTTGTTGTCGGCTCGGGCGCCTCGGGCCTGGCTGCGGCGGTCACGGCCGCGCATTTCGGCCTGCGCGTGGTGCTGGCCGAAAAGGCGCCGGTCTTCGGCGGCACCTCGGCCTGGTCGGGCGGCTGGCTGTGGATCCCGCACAATCCCCTGGCCCGCCAGGCCGGCATCAATGAGGCGCCCGAAGGCCCGCGCACCTACCTGCGCCACGAGCTTGGCAACCGCGCCAGCGACCCCCGGATCGAGGTCTTCCTGCAGAACGGCCCGGAAATGGTGTCGTTTTTCCAGGACCATACCGCGATGCGCTGGATCGACGGCAACAAGATCCCGGATTTCCACGAAACCCCCGGGGCGGGCAAGGGCGGGCGTTCGGTCTCGGTCCTGGCCTATGACGCGAGGGATCTGGGGTCCTGGGCGGACAAGCTGCGCCCGCCGCTGGATGTGGTCAGCCTGTGGGGCATGGGCATCGCGGGCGGCGCCGACATGGGGCATTTCTTCAACGCGACGCGCAGGCCGCGTTCGGCGCTTTATGCGGCGGGGCGGATCGCCCGGCACCTGCGCGACCTGGCGCTGCACCGGCGCGGCACAAGGCTGGTGAACGGCAATGCGCTGGTCGCGCGGCTGATGCGGTCGGCCCTGGACAAGGGCGTGACGCTGATCGACAGCGCGCCGGTCATGGACCTGCTGCGCGAGGGCGGCCGCGTCACCGGGGCGCGGCTGTCAACGCCGCAGGGCGTGGTGACGGTATCGGCCGCCCGGGGCGTGGTGCTGGCCACCGGGGGCTTTCCGCATGATCCCCAGCGTCTGGACGCGCTTGCGCCGCAGGCGGGCGGCGGGGTGGGGCATTTCTCGGCGGCGCCCGCCACCAATACCGGCGACGGGATGCGGCTGGCCGAAAGGGCCGGGGCCGGGGTCGATGGCGATCTGGCCTGCAGCGTGGCGCTGGCCCCGGTGTCGCTGGTCCCGCGCCGCGACGGTTCGGTCCGGCATTTCCCGCATCTGCTGGAACGCGCCAAGCCGGGCATCATCGCCGTGACCCCGGACGGGCACCGCTTTGCCAACGAGGCCGACAGCTATCACGATTTCATGGGGGCCATGCTAGAGGCCGTGCCGCCCGACCGGCAGTTCTGCTGGCTGATCGCCGATCACAAGGCGCAGCGCCGCTGGGGCCTTGGCTGGTCGAAGCCCTTTCCCTTTCCCCTGGGTCCGGCGATCCGCAGCGGCTATCTGAAGCGCGGCCGCACGCTGGCCGACCTGGCCCGCGCCTGCGGCATGTCCCCGGACGCGCTGTCCGACACGGTCGCGCGCTTCAACGCGGCGGCGGCGCGGGGCGAGGATCCCGACTTTCACCGCGGCGAAAGCGCCTATAACCGCGTCCAGGGCGACGCGGACCACCGCCCCAACCCCTCGCTGGCGCCGCTGGAAAGGGGTCCGTTCTATGCCGTCAGGATCGTGCCCGGGTCGCTGGGCACCTTTGCCGGGCTGCGCACGGACGGGCGCGCGCAGGTGCTGGACGCGCAGGGCCAGCCTGTCGCGGGGCTGTTCGCGGTGGGCAACGACATGGCCTCGATCATGGGGGGCCATTACCCGGCGGGCGGCATCACGCTGGGGCCGGGCATGACCTTTGGCTATATCGCCGGCCGCGCGCTTGCGGGCCAGCCGATCACCGGACTTGAACAGGAGAATCACGGATGAGCTTTTACGAACTTGCCACGCTGGACACGGTGATCTTTGGCGCCGCCAAGGCCGCCCCGGGGATCGAGGCTTGGGTGGCCGGGGGGCAGGGCCGCCTGTGCGGCGCATGGGGCACCGATATCGGCACGCTGAACCGGGTCTTCGTGCTGCGCGCCTTCGACAGCCTGGCCGAGATGTTTGAGGAACGCGAACGCGCGCTGCGGTCGGACAACCCCTTCGGCTGCACGGACCATCTGGTGGGGCTGAGCATGGAAAGTTATCGCGCGCTGGACTTCCTGCCGCCGGTCCAGCCGGGCCGCTTCGGCCCGGTCTATGAATTCCGCACCTACAAGACGCGCATCAACGGCATCATGCCGACCATGGACAAATGGCGCGACGCCGTGCCCGGGCGCGAGGCCTATTCCCGGCTGACCGTTGCCATGTACGGCCTGGACGGCGCGCCGCGCCTGACCCAGATCTGGCCTTATGAAAGCCTGGCCGCCCGCAGCGAGGCGCGGGCCAAGTCGGTTGCCGACGGCAAATGGCCGCCGAAGGGCGGGCCGGACTGGCTGTCGCCCGACATGACCAGCCAGATCGCCATGCCGCTGCCCTTTTCGCCCCTGACCTGAGGCGGCCATGACCCATCCCCTTTCGCTGGCCTTCCTGACCACCTTTGACGTGGGCCCCGCCGAGGCCGTCCGCATCGCCGCCGCCACCGGCTATCAGATGGTGGGCCTGCGCATCCTTCCCGCCGCGCCGGGGTCCGAGCCGGACTATCCGCTGCTGCATGACGACGCCGCGCTGCGCGAGGTGCGGGCCGCCCTGTCCGACACCGGCGTCACGGTCGGCGATGTGGAAATCATCCGCCTGAAGCCGGAAAACGACTGGGATCTGTTCGCCCGCTTCTGCGCGCGCTGCGAGGCGCTGTCAGCCAGGCACATCCTGGTCGCGGGCGACGATCCCGACCTGTCGCGCCTGACCGAGAGTTTCGCGCGCTTTTGCGACATCGCCGCCCCCCATGGCCTGACCGCCGACCTGGAGTTCATGCCCTGGACCGCCGTGCCCGACCTGACGGCGGCGCTGCGCATCGTCGAGGATGCGGGCCGCGCGAACGGGGGCGTGCTGGTCGATGCGCTGCATTACAACCGTTCGGCCACCACGCTGGACCAGATCGCGGCGCTGCCTGCGCATCGGGTGAACTATGTGCAGTTCTGCGACGGTCCCGACCCGTTCGACCCCAGCGACGCGGGCCTGATCCGCGTGGCCCGGGGCGAACGGCTGCTGCCCGGCCAGGGCGGCATCGACCTGGTCGGGTTGGCGAAGGCCATCCCCCCCGGCGTGCCTGTCAGCGTCGAGATCCCCAACCGTCCCCTTGCGGCCAAGGTGGACGCCCTGGGCCGCGCGGCCATGGCCCATGCCGCAACCACGGCGATCCTGCGCGCCGCGGGCCGGGGATGAGTTTGCGACAGCGTCACGATTGGGGATGCCACCCGGCAAGACCTTTTCGTGATCCTTCCTGTCGGGCGCGGCGATGTGCATCAGTGGATCGCAGTCGCCGCTGATCGACTGGCAGGCTGTGCCATCCTGCTGCAGAGCGATCCGCCTGCCGCCCCGTCCAATCCCCGCATCCACTTTTCCGTTCGTGTTGCGGGGATCGTGAATCATGTTCTGCCCCGAACATCGAAACCGGCGTTTTTCGGCAACCTGTCCAGGCGCACCGGCCCTGTGGCCGGTGCGCCGGTCGTTTCAGTGATGCGCCAGGATCTCGCCCAGGAAGGCGCGGCTGCGTTCGTGCTGGGGATTGCGGAAGAAGGTGTCGGGGTCGTTCTCCTCGACGATCTCGCCGTCCGCCATGAAGATCACCCGGTCCGCGACCTGCCGGGCAAAGCCCATCTCGTGCGTGACGCAGATCATCGTCATGCCGTCGCGGGCCAGGCCGATCATGGTATCCAGCACCTCCTTGACCATTTCCGGGTCCAGCGCCGAGGTGGGTTCGTCAAACAGCATGGCCTTGGGCTCCATGCACAGCGCGCGGGCGATGGCCACGCGCTGCTGCTGGCCGCCGGACAGTTGCGCCGGGTATTTCTCGGCCTGGTTGCCGATCCGCACCCGGTCCAGATAACGCCGCGCCGTGGCCTCGGCATCGGCGCGCGACAGCTTGCGCACCCGCATGGGGGCGAGAATGCAGTTTTCCAGCACGGTCTTGTGCGGAAACAGGTTGAACTGCTGGAAGACCATCCCCACCTCGCGCCGGACGGCATCGACGGCCTTCTGGCTGTCGTTCAGGCGATGGCCCGACACGACGATCTCGCCGTCCTGAATGGTTTCAAGGTGGTTGATACAACGGATCAGGGTGGACTTGCCCGAACCGGATGGCCCGCACAGCACGATCCTTTCGCCCTGCCTGACGGTCAGGTCCACGGATTTCAGCGCATGAAAGGCGCCATACCATTTCTCGACCTTGCGCATCTCGATCATCCGGGCGCCGCCCTGCTGAGACTGCTCCATCTGAATCCTCCCTTATTTCAAGACGCCGGCCGCCATGCGACGTTCGAGGTGACGGCCGTAAAGCGAAAGCGGCCAGCATATGGCGAAGTACATGACGCCGACGACGCCGAACACGACGAGCGGCTTGTAGATCTGGTTCGAGACGATCACCCCGGCTCGCGCCAGTTCGATGAAGCCGACGATGGCGGCCAGCGAGGTGCCCTTGAGAAGCTGGACAAGGAAACCCACGGTGGCGGGCAGCGACAGCTTGAAGGCCTGTGGCACGATCACGTCGAACATCCGGCTGCGCGAATGCAGGCCAAGCGCATTCGCCGCTTCGGTCTGGCCCTTCGGAACGGCCTGGATGGCCCCGCGCCAGATCTCGCCCAGGAAGGCCGAGGCATGGGCGGTCAGCGCAAAGCCGACCGCGGCCCAGGCCGGCACGTCGAAGCCCAGCAGCGGCAGGCCGAAATAGGCCACGAAAAGCTGCATCAGCAGCGGCGTGCCCTGGAACAGCCCGATCCAGGCGATGGCCGGATAGCGCAGCCATGGCCGCGACGATACCCGCATCAGCGCGACCACCATGCCAAAGACGATCCCGCCCAGAAAGCCCATGGCGGTCAGGATCAGCGTCCAGCCAAGACCCTGGACAAGATAGGTAAGCTCCTGCGGTCCCATGTCGTCCTCCTCAGCGGTCGGGATAGTTGAAGGCGCGCTTGCCGATGGCCGCCAGCACCCACATCGTGATGAGCGAGATCACCAGATAGATCATGGTCAGCGTGAAATAGACCTCGAAGCTGCGGAAGGTCTCGGCCTCGATGCGCTGGCCGACGGAGGTCAGCTCGTAGGCCGAGATGGATGTGCAGATCGCCGTGGTCAGCGTAAGCAGGATGAACTGGCTGGAAAGCGAGGGATAGATCGCCTTCAGCGCCGGCTTCAGCACGATCAGGCGGAAAACCTCGCCCCGGTGCAGGCCCAGGGCCAGGCCCGCCTCGGTCTGGCCCTTCGAGATGCTTTCGACGCCGCCCCGGATGATTTCGATGGCATAGGCCCCGCCGTTCAGCCCCAGGGCGAGGATCGCGGTGATCGTGGGGTTCAGGCGGATGCCCGCCAGCGGCAGGGCGAAGAAGATGAAGTAGATCTGCACAAGGAACGGGGTGTTGCGGATGATCTCGACAAAGGCGGTCACCAGAAAGCTGGGGATCCGCATCTGGGCGCGCAGGATCGCCACGCCCAGGACGCCGATGATCATGGCCAGCGCCATGCCGGATGCCGCCAGCAGCATCGTGCCCATGACCCCGGAAAGCAGGGCGGGCCAGGCATTCGCCACCACGCTGAAATCAAGTGTCATCTGCCCCTCTCCCTGCGGTCTGACGGATCACGCGTCCCATTCCGGCTCCCAGTCGAAGCGCGAGAACCTTTCCCCCCGTGCCAGCCCGTGGATGGCGCGCATGTCCTCCTCCTCCAGCTCGAAATCGAAGATCTCCAGATTGGCGCGCATGTTTTCCGGCCGGGACGATCGCGGGATCGCGCCGACATGATCCTGCTGGACCAGCCAGCGCAGCGTGACCTGTCCCGCGGATTTGCCGTATTTCGCCCCGATCGCCTTCAGCAGGTCGGACTGGAACACCTTGCCGCGCGCGATGGGCTGATAGGCGTTCAGCAGTATGTCGGCGCGGCGCATCCGGGCCAGCAGCCTTTCCTGCGACAGGTAGGGGTGGTATTCGACCTGGTTGCAGAACAGGTCGGCCCCGTGGACCTCCAGCGCCTCGTCAAGCAGGGCCACGGTGAAGTTGCTGACCCCGATCAGCCGGGTGCGGCCGCTGGCGCGCTCATCGGCAAAGGCGGCCAGTGTCTCTCCCAGCGGCACATCGCGCGTCGGCCAATGGACCAGCAGCAGGTCCACTTGTTCCAACCCCAGCCGGTCCAGGCTTTCGCCGACGCAGGCATGGACCTGATCGGGCGCGAGGTTGTCGAACCAGATCTTGGTGGTCACGAAAAGTTCGTCCCGCGCCACCCCCGAGGCGCGGATGGCCCGGCCCACCTCGCGTTCGTTGCCATAGCGGATGGCGGTGTCGATCTGGCGATAACCCATTTCGATGGCGGTGCGGATCGCCGCCTCCCCCTGGGGGCCGGTCAGTTCGAAGGTGCCCAGGCCAAGGGCGGGGATCTTTTCGCCGCGGATTGTCTTGCGGATCATCTCAGGGCTCCTTGCCCACGGGTTGCGGTTCCAGCACGTCCAGCGCCGCGCGCCGCGCGCGCCGTGCCCATGCCTCGGCTGTCATGCCCGCCGACTGCCGGTCGTTTGGCACCTCGACCGCCACCGGCAGGTCGGGCGGCAACGCCGCGAAGATCGCCGCCAGGTCGATTGCGCCTTCGCCCGGCAGCAGGCGCTCGTGCCGGGCGGCGAAATTCAGCGCCTCGCGCGTGGTGGGGATCTCGGCGGGACCATCGCAGATCTGGCCATAATGCAGCCATTCGCGCGGGATGGCGGCAATGGCCGAGGGCGTCACGCGGGCACGGGAAACATGCAGCGCATCGACGATCACGCCCTGGTTGGGCTGGTCCGCGGCGTCGAGCACCCGCAGGGCCGCGGCGAGATCCGTCAGGTCCGATTGCGGCATGAATTCCAGATCGGCCGTCAGGCCCAGGGGCGCCGCCGCCTCGCATAGCGCGACAAAGGACGCGGTCAGCCGTTCCTCGTCCGGGTCGTCCCCGGCGACAAGGATGGCGCGTGCGCCAAGATCGGCGGAAGCCTCAAGGAAGGGCAGGAAGGGGCCGGGCCGGAAATCGGGGGTCAGCCGGATCATCTCGACATCAAGGATCCCGATCCCGCAGTCCTCCATCTGCCGCCGCAGGGCGCGGCGGCGGCCGGCATCCTGCATCAGCGGAAAGGCAAGCCCGCCCGCAGCCGCGGGCAGCATCCGAAGACCCAGCAGGTCGTATCCGGTCGCGGCGGCGACGCGGACCGCCTCCTCGGGCGGGGCGCCAAGGCAGGTCAGGAAGGACAGCGACAGCGGCCGGGTCATGCCACCGCCCTTTCCGCGGCCTGCCCCAGCATTTCGTCCAGCGTGACGGTGCGGTCCTCGCGCGCGGCCGTTTCGATCGCCAATGTCGCGGCCAGCGTCGCCAGGCCGTCGCGGGCCGAGATCAAAGGCTCGACCTCGCGCCGGATCACCGCGATGAAATGGTCAAGCTGGTTGACATAGGTGCGCGATCCGTCGCCGGGGCGATGTTCGCGCAGCAGGGGATGTTGCCAGTGCTCGTCCTGCGAAGCATGGCGCCACAGATACATGTCGGATACCGACAGCGCCGCCTTGCGGCCGGCGATGAACAGGCAAGGGCCGGGCTGCGCGGGATGATACAGCGCCTGCCCCGAGCAATATTCCCAAGCCCAGGGGCTGACCGCCGCGTCCGAGATGACGAAACTGCCAAGAACGCCATTGCGGAAGCGGATGGCGATGCTGGCCGTATCCTCGACCACGAAGCCGCGCGTGGCCGATGAGGTGAAGGCGCGCACGCTCTCGATCTCTCCGATCAGATGGCGCAACGCGTCGATGTCGTGGATCAGGTTGATGAGCAGCGGTCCGCCGCCCGGCTGGCGCCTCCATTCGGCCTGGAAATAGGCGTCGGGCTTGTCGAACAGCGTCATCCCGTTCACCGCGACCAGATCGCCCAGTTCGCCCGCCGCGATGCTTTTCTTCGCCGCGCGGATATCGGGGCTGTGGCGGCGGTGATGTCCGACCAGCACCGGGACGCCGCGCGCCTCGGAGGCTTGGGCGATGCGCATGCCCGCAGCCACCGTGTCGGCCACCGGCTTTTCGACAAGGCAGGCGATGCCGCGTTCGATGCAGGCCAGGGCGGCGGGCTCGTGCAGGCGGTTCGGAAGCGCGATGATCGCGCCATCGGGCCGTGTCGCGTCCAGCGCCTTGGCGTAATCGGCGAAATGCGGCACGCCCAGAGTGTCGGCCAGGGCCTTCCCTGCGGGCGAGGGGTCGCAGATCGCGGCCAGCCCGGTCCCAGGATGTGCCTGGATCAGCGCCGCATGTTCGCGCCCGATCAGGCCCGCGCCCAGCAATGCGATGCGGATCATTGGGTCCACTCCTTCATGGCGCGCAGCGCCAGCCGATAGCCGAAGGCCCCGAAGCCCGCCATGACCGCCGTGGCCGTGCGCGAGACCAGGGATTTGTGGTAAATCTCCTCGCGCTGATGGACGTTCGAGATGTGAAGCTCGATCTTGGGTCCGTCAAAGGTCTTGAGCGCGTCGAGGATCGCGATCGAGGTGAAGGTGTATCCGGCCGGGTTGATGACGATCCCGGCAGCGTCCGTCCGCGCCTCGTGGATCCACTGGATGATCTCGCCCTCGAAATTCGACTGGCGGAAGACCACCTCCAGCCCCAGTTCGGCAGCATCGTCCTCGCACCAGCCGCGGATCTGGTCCAGGGTGATGCGGCCATAGATCTCGGGTTCGCGCTGTCCAAGCAGGTTCAGGTTCGGCCCGTTCAGGACATAGATCTTTTTCATTGCAAGCCTTCGCACATGTTCGGTCGGCAGGCAGCCGCATGGGTGCGGCTGCCATCGTCACATCGCCCGTCGCGGGCCGGCCGCCTACTGGACGGTAAAGGGCACGCCTTCGAGCGAGGCGGGGAATTGCGGCAAGGGCTCTCCCAGCCATTTCTGGCTGATCGCCTCAAGCCGGCCGTCGGCCTTGATCTTCTCGATGAAGGCGTTCAGCCATTCGTTGACCTCCTTGTCGCCGGGCCGGGTTGCGACGCCCATCCACTGTTCCTGGAAGACCACCTTCTGTTCAAAGTCGTTGCCGGGCGCGGCCTTGTCGAGATTGATCTTGTAGGTGGTGTTGCCGCCGATCGCATCGACCTGACCCGAGACTAGTGCCTGCATGGTCGAGCTGTCGTCATCGAAGCGGCGGATATTCGGCAGGTCGCCAAGCAGTTTGGTGATCGCGGTGTCCTGCGCCGCGCCGCGCGGCACGCCGATGTTCATGCTGCGCGCATCCTCGATCGTCTCGATCCTGTTCTTGGCGCTGGACAGCAGGATGATCTTGAGCCCCGCATAGGGTTGGGTGAACTGCACGACCTTGGCGCGGTCGGGATACATGCCCATCACCGCCATCTGCAGATCGACCTTGCCGGTCAGCAGGTTCGGAATGCGCGCGGCGACCGCGCCGGGCACGAATTCGACCTTGACGCCCAGTTCCTCGGCAATCAGGCGGGCCACGTCCACATCATATCCGATATTCTGCCCGCTTGCGTCGATCGAACCCCATGGCGCCTGTTCGCCCATGACGCCGATGCGGACCACGCCCGCATCCTTGATCTTTTCCAGCGTCTGAGCCTTGGCATCGGAACCAAAGCCCGCCAGCCCCATCGCGGCCACCAGACCGAGCGCGGCGGCCCGGATCGAGAACTTGAAAGACATGCTTCCTCCCAGAAGTCTTGACGATTTCGTTCGAGATCTTGCGCGGGTTTCCCTGCCCGCGGCGATGATGTCAGGCGAATCCTCCATTCGCTTCTTTGTGTTAATCAACCAGTTGGTTAAAGTCAACGGCAACGCTACAGTCATCCCGCCCCTTGCCTCAGGAAACGAGTTCCCCACCATGACGGACAGAATTGACTTGAAAGAGAAATCCAGGGTTTCCCCGGGCGAGCGCGCGCCCGAGAAGCGCCGCCGCGCGCTGCTTGATTCGGCGATCGAGGAGTTTTCCACCTTTGGGCTTGGCGGTGCCAGGGTGGACCGGATCGCGGACCGGGCGCGCACCAACAAGGCGATGGTCTACCACTACTTCGGCAGCAAGGAGGAGCTTTACCTGGCTGCCCTGCGCGCCATCTATGCCGACATCCGCAACGCAGAGGCGGCGCTGGAGCTTGACCCTGACCGGCCCGAGGAGGCCATCTCGAGGCTGGTCGAGTTCACCTTCCGCTATTACATCGAGCATCCGGCCTTTGTCCGACTGATCAATACCGAGAACCTGCACGGCGCCGCCCATCTGAAGGCGACGCAGAACATGACCGAGTTGAACCGCACGATCCTGGATCAACTGGGCGCCATCCTTGACCGGGGGGCCGAACAGGGCGTGTTCCGCCCCGGCATCGACGTGCTGGATCTGTACATCTCGATCTCCGCCCTTGGTTTCACCTATGTCTCGAACCGCCACACGCTCGAAGTGCTGTTCGGCCGCGAATTGCTTGCCAGCGACCGGGTCGAGGCGCGGCTTGCGACCATCAAGGAGATGATCCTGCGCTATCTGCGCGCGGACTGACCGCCTCCGCCGCGGCGCGGTAATGCGCGACGGTGCGGGCGATGCCCTCGGCCAGGGGCGTCCTGCGGGCCGGACCCAGAAGATGCTCGAACGAGACCGGGCGCACCTCCGGCGCCATGGGCACCTCGGGACCGGAGAAGTCGATGCGGGCATCCGGGATTTCCGATCGGATCGCCGCGACGATCTCGGGCAGGTCCACCGTGCCGCCGGTCAGCGGAAAGACATGCGCGCCCTCGTATGGGGCCAGGGCGGCCGCGGCAAAGGCCCCTGCCACATCGCCGACAAAGACCAGATCCTGCGGCCCGGAATAGCCGATCGTATAAGGCCGCCCCGCCACCGCCTCGCGGCAGGCCAGCGTCGGACCGGCCGTCAGCCCGGTTTCGCGCCCCGGTCCATAGACGACGGTGGGGCGGAAACCGATGCTGGCAATGCCCTCGTCCAGCCACCAGGCGCGGGCCGAGGCCTCGCAGGCCAGTTTGAAGGCGCCATAGTGCGTCACGGGATGCGGCACCGCGCCGTCATCGGGACCAAATACCGCGGCGCTGCTGGCATGGACCACGCGGGGAATGCCCTGCGCCTTTGCGGCGGCAAAAACGTTCAGCGTGCCGATCAGGTTGACCTGGGCGCCCAGCACGGGATTGTCCCGACAGGCAGGTGTCAGCAGGGCAGCAAGGTGGATGATGGCATCGCAGTCCCGGGCGGCCTCGCGCAGGGCTGCCGCGTCGGTGATGTCGCCCTGGACCCATTCCACAGGCTCGGCCGCGGCCCCCGCGATCTGGCGCAGGATCCGCCGGTCGGTCGAGCGGTCGAAGATGCGGATGACATGGCCTTGCCCCGCCAGTTCGCGCAGGATCCAGCCGCCCAGAAATCCGGCTCCGCCGGTGATCAGAACCCGGCTCAAGCCGCGCCTGCCATGTCTTCCGAGGTCAAGGTGAAGGCCACGTCGTAAAGATTGACCTCACCCCCTGCCAGCGCGCCGGTCGCAAGCGCCAGCCCCCGAGCGCGGTCGAGCGCAGCGCCAAGGCCGGGCCGGGACGATCCCTCGACCAGCAGCACCGCGTCGAATCCCTGCTCGGACATCGCCGCGCGAATCTCGGTCTCGCGCGTGCGGACGGCCGAAACCTCGGAACGCGCAAGGCCCAGATGCGCGGCGGCCACGCCCGGCAGGGCCAGCACGGCCTCGACCAGCGCCTGTCCGCGGCTTTCCAGCACGGCTTCGGGCGCGTCCCCCGCGAAGGCAAAGCGGATGGTCGCCATCGCGCCGCCATCGCCCCGCCCGGCATGGGCGATGCGGCGGCAGGCAATGCGCAGGAAGTTCTGGAAGCTGGGCGCAACCTCGGCCGTCCAGGGGGTCGGATTGTTCAAGCGCGCGAGATAGGCGGGCGAGCGGAACACTTCGACATCATCCCCGGCATAGATCGTGCCGAAGACATATCGCCCCGCCCCGGGATCATGCAGGCGCTTGCCGGTGCGGAAACCGGGGATGGACAGCCGCTCGGGCATGTGCTCGCGCGTGTGCCATTCGATGTAGGTCTCGTGCGCTCCTTCGGCGATGTCGTGCCAGATCGCCAGAAATGCGCCCCCCTTCAGTGCCATTCGTTCCCCTCCTCAGGTCGTGCTTGACAGACGGTTCCTTGGCACGCCACTTAGGCTACTAGGATGTTAGTAAGGCGGCTTGTCAAGGATGATGAGCCCGCGAGCAACCCGGGAGAGGGGAAAATCATGCACAGACACGAGACGCCGCGCGTCGCGATCGTGACCGGAGGAGCCGGGGGCCTTGGCCTGCCCATCGCCCGCCGCCTTGCCGGGCAGGGCCACAAGGTCGCGATTTGGGATCTGGATGCGGGGCGTGCGCAGGAAGCCGCGGCCGAACTCTCTGGCGCGCGCGGGTATGCGGTGGACGTGACCGACCGCGAGGCCGTGCAGGCCGCAACCTCCCGCGTCGTCGCCGAGATGGGCCCATTGGGGATCCTTGTCGCCAGCGCCGGCCATAACGGGCCGCTTGCGCCATTCGCCGAATATCCGGCTGACGGCTGGGATTTCGTCATCGGGCTGAACCTGACCGGGGTATTCCATTGCTGCCAGGCAGCGGTGCGCGAAATGCTGAAGACCGGCTATGGCCGGATCGTCAACATCGCCTCGATCGCGGGCAAGGAGGGCAATCCCAATGCCGTTGCCTATTCCGCCTCGAAGGCCGGGGTGATCGGGTTGACGAAATCCGTGGGCCGCGAGCTGGCGACAACCGGCATCCGCGTGAACTGCGTCGCCCCCGCCGCAATCGAAACCGAGATGATGCAGCAGTTGACGCCGGAATTCCGGGCCTATGTCACCTCCAAGATCCCGGTCGGCCGGCTTGGCCGCGCCGACGAGGTGGCGGCGCTGGTGGCGTGGCTGGCCTCGGAGGAATGTTCCTTTTCGACCGGGGCCGTCTTTGACGTCTCGGGTGGGCGCGCCACCTATTGAGGGGATCGGAGATGTTCGGAAATCATCGGCTTTCACTGGCCTACCTGACCGTGCAGGGCTGTCCGCCCCTGGACCATGTCCGTGCCGCCGCCGCAGCGGGCTATGATTCGGTGGGCTTGCGGCTGATTGCACCGCTTGGGCTGGAACTGGCCCATCCCATCGTCGGCGACCCGGCGCTTGTCGGCCGGCTCAGGGCGCTGGCGGCGGATCTGGGGGTGGATTTCCTGGATGGCGAGGTCTTTACCCTGACACCCGGGACCGATGTGCGCGAATGGACCCCGGTGATCGAGACGGCGGCGGAACTGTCCATGCCGCTGATGCAGATCACGTCCGAGGATCCCGATCGCGGCCGCGCGGCCGAGAACCTTGCCCGGATCGCCGAGACCGCGGCCGAACATGGCATCCGCATGGCGATCGAGTTCATGCGGTGGCGTTCCGCCGCCACCCTTCAGGACGCGGCCGAGCTGGCGCGGCTGGCGGGGACAGGCAATGCCGGCATTCTGCTGGACGCCCTGCATCTGTCGCGCTCGGGCGGGTCGCCCGCGCAGGTGGCCGCCCTGCCGCCGGACCTGATCCTTTATCTGCAACTCTGCGATGCGGCTTCGGCCTTGCCTGTCGACACCGATGCCTGCATCGCGGAAGCGCGGACGGGGCGCCTGCAACCGGGCACCGGCGCCTTGTGGCTGCGCGAGTTGATGCAGGTTCTGCCGGATGATGTGGCGATCAGCGTCGAAACCCCGAACAGCGCCGATCAGGGGCTGGATTTCTTCCAGAAGGCGCAAAAGGGGATGGATTTCACCCGGCGCTTCCTGTCCGCATCCGCCGCGTGATCAATCCTCCAGCGGCCCGATGCGATCCAGCACCGGGCCGCGACCGGGGCGCCGCTCGGTGGGAAGCTCTTCCTTGAAGCGGTCCGCCATCTTCAGGATGTGTTCGCCCAGAAGGTCGCTGGCCCCGGACAGGTCGCCGCGCTCGAGCATCTCGATGATCTGGAAATGCTCGGCGCTGGCGCGGAGTTGATCAGGCGATACCGCGCGATGCGAACGCAACGCGGCGACCTTGCCCGCCACCATGCGATAGGCCGCCATGAGGTAGGAGTTATCGCAATTCTCGATCATTGCGTCGTGAAACGCCATGTCGGCCCGCGCCGCGGCCACCGCATCGCCTGATTCCAGTGCATGATGCATGGTCTGCGCCGCATGCTTCATCGCTGCCAGGGTGGCGCCGCGCTTGTCGCGAAAGGCAAGGCGCAGCATTTCGACCTCGATCAGCCGACGGAACTGCGCAAGGTCGTCGATATCCCGCGCCGTCGGCCGGAAAACGAAGCTGCCGCGCTGCGGCCTGACCACGATCAGGCCCTGCTGCTCCAATGCGGCGAAGGCCTTGCGCACGGGGCTGCGGCTGACACCCAGGCTGAGTGCGAGCTTGTCCTCGGACAGAAGCTCGCCCAATTGCAACTCGCCTTCCATGATGGCACTGCGCAGGCGCTCGATGATCCGCTCGGTCAAAAAGCCACGTGGATGGGGGTCGGCCATAGGGTTCTTTCGTTTCCAGCGCGCGCTGGATGCTAGTATGCCATTCCTGTCCCGGCAAGTAGCGCGACATTTCTGGCCAGGCGCACGGCAGTTGAGACGCATTCAGCCCTGCTTTTCCAAGCTCCGAGGGCGAGCCCGATCCGGCGGCTGCACGGTGCTGAGCGGCATCATCCACGTCAAACGGTATGGGCTTCGGGGACAGGATGCTGAGGGCCAGCCCGCCACCACCGGATCAAGGGATGGCCCGAACGCGGTCTGCCTGGCTGTCAGCCAGCCGAAAGCCAGGCGTTGAAACGTTCCGTCAACTCGGCCTCGTGATCCACCCAGAAGTCATAGGACGACCCGAGCGCGTTCTTCATGTTGTCAGGGTTCGTCGGCATGTTGGGCGCCATATCGGTCTTTCCGTCCTGATAAAGGCCTACCAGGGGCGCCGACGACTTGCGGGCCGGACCATAGCTGATCCACTTCGCCTGATCGGCCAGCCGCTGCGTGCCGGTTGCAAAGGCGATGTACTTCAGCGCCGCGTCCTTGTTGGGCGCGCCCTTCGGAATGGCGAACAGGTTGTATTCATAGACCTGTCCGTCCCAGACGATCTCGAACGGGCGGCCTTCGGACACGGCGGCATTGAAAATCCGGCCATTATAGGCGGTGGACAGAACCACTTCTCCGTCGGCGAGAAGCTGCGGCGCCTGTGCTCCGGTTTCCCACCAGACCACGTCCTTCTTGATCGTGTCCAGCTTGGCGAATGCGCGATCTACGCCTTCGGGGGTGGACAGCACGTCATAGACCCGATCGGCCGGGACGCCGTCCCCCATCAGCGCCATTTCCAGCAGCGCCTTGGGCGCCTTCTTCAGGCCGCGCTTGCCGGGAAACCTTGCCGTGTCGAAGAAGTCGGCGATGGTCGTGGGCGGGTTGTCTGGAAAGCGGGTGCGGTCATAGGCATAGACGGTCGAGAAGACAATCGACCCCACCGCGCAGTCGCTGAGACCCTGCGGCAGGAAATCCTGGGTCGCGGGGGTGCCATCCGGGGCAGGGGGCAGGATGGCGGGGTCGATCTCCTCCAGCAGGCCTTCGTCGCACAGGCGGATGGCGTCGGCATATTCGATGTCCACCACATCGGTGGTGACATTTTCCGCCTCGACCTGGGCTTTGACAGGAATGGCGGGGTTGTCGCTGTCGACCGATCTGACGGTGATGCCGGTCTCGGCCGTAAAGGGCTTCTGATATGCCTCGACCTGGCTCTGGCTGTAGGTGCCGCCCCAAGACATGACGGTGATTTCTTCCGCCCTGCTCGCGGTCGCGATCAGGACAAGGGCAGTGCCGAGGATAAGAGATGTCTTCATCGTGGGATCCCGTGCTGGATGTGGAGATGATCAGCCTGTCCATGTCCACATGGTTGGCTGCCTTTTTCCTCAAGCGGAGCGTCCAAACAGCCCTCGTGTCAAAGGACCTTTCCTCATGTCTTGATGAGAAAGGCTCATGCACGGCCCGGTTTTGCGCCATTGGCCCGTTCCGCGCCGCCTGGCGAACGAAACGGCCTGCCCACCACAGGAAAAAATAATTCGGAAGGCCACGGTTTGCCGGTTTTTCGTGCAGACACCGCGAAGACGGCACCGTCGAAATCCCCCTTCTTGAAAGACATTGCAGATGGCACAAGCGGCAGAGGCAGCCAGGCGGGCGGGTGCCCCGGATATCGTTCCTCAACATCGCGGTGGCGGTCATTACCGGAACGGTGATGGGCATGGCCCAGGCAAGCACGCCTGCCACGGTCAAGGCTGCGGCGCTGACCCTGCTGTTCACGATGACGGTCTGGCTGGGCCTGTGCTGGATCTGCTGGGCGGGGCTGTGGTTCTTGTATTTCCTGGTCCTGGCCATCCGGCGGCCGATGGAACGCGCAACGGCAATCGTTACCCTGTCTGGCGGTATCCTGACAGCTTGGCTGCCGGCCCTTGCAATGCTTTATGGCGGTGCATGACCGGCCGGGATCTGATTATTGCACATGACGACAGCATTACATTCTTGATGTGCCTGCGCCGCAGGCTATCAATGCCACAAAATTAGCGGAGAGCAGAAATGGGACAGATCGACAACAAGCTTGAGGGCATTTTCAACGAGGTGATCCGGCGCAACGCCGGAGAGGCCGAGTTTCACCAGGCCGTCCGCGAGGTTCTGGAAAGTCTGGGCCGGGTGGTCGCCAAGCATCCCGAATACCTCGACAAGGCGCTGATCGAGCGGATCTGCGAACCCGAGCGCCAGATCATCTTCCGCGTGCCGTGGACGGACGACAGCAACCAGGTCCGGATCAACCGCGGCTTCCGCGTCCAGTTCAACTCGGCCATGGGCCCCTACAAGGGCGGGCTGCGGTTCCACCCGTCCGTGAATGTCGGGATCATCAAGTTCCTGGGCTTCGAGCAGACCTTCAAGAACGCGCTGACCGGACTGCCCATCGGCGGCGGCAAGGGCGGCTCGGACTTCGATCCGAAAGGCCGCTCGGACGCCGAGGTCATGCGCTTCTGCCAGAGCTTCATGACCGAACTGTATCGCCACCTGGGCGAATACACCGACGTGCCCGCAGGCGACATCGGCGTGGGTGCGCGCGAGATCGGCTATATGTTCGGCCAGTACAAGCGCCTGACCAACCGCTATGAGGCCGGCGTGCTGACCGGCAAGGGCCTGTTCTATGGCGGCTCGCTGGCCCGCAAGGAAGCCACCGGCTATGGCAACACCTACTTCACGCGCGCCATGTTGCAAACCAGTGGCGATGATTTCGACGGAAAGACGGTCGTCGTGTCGGGCTCGGGCAATGTCGCGATCTATACCATCGAGAAGGTCCAGTCCTATGGCGGCAAGGTTGTCGCCTGTTCCGACAGCAGCGGCTATATCGTGGACGAGAACGGTCTTGATCTGGCGCTCGTGAAAGAGATCAAGGAAGTCCGGCGGGGCCGGATTTCGGAATACCTGCGCCTGAAAGGCGAAGGCGGCGGCGTTTATTTCGTCAAGGCGGGCGATGGCTCGATCTGGGATGTTCCCTGTCATGTCGCCATGCCCTCGGCCACGCAGAATGAACTGACCGGCAAGGATGCCAAGCGGCTCATCGAGAACGGCGTGATGGCCGTGGGCGAGGGCGCGAACATGCCCTGCACCCCCGAAGCGATCCGGTCCTTCCATCAGGCGGGCGTCAAGTTCGGCCCCGGCAAGGCGGCCAATGCAGGCGGCGTCGCGACCTCGGCGCTCGAAATGCAGCAGAACGCCTCGCGCGACCGCTGGACCTTTGAAAAGACCGAAAGCCGGCTGGCGGAAATCATGCGCGACATTCATGACAGCTGCTTCGAGACAGCCGAGGAATACGGCGTCCCGGGGGATTACGTGACGGGTGCCAATATCGCAGGCTTCATCCGCGTGGCCGAGCCGATGCTGGCCTTCGGGGTGATCTGATCGTCGGCCCACCGCGATCACACTGAAAAAGCGGCCCTCGGGCCGCTTTTTGCGCTCATCCAGCGGCGCTTCAGTCCTCAGGCGGCCTGCCTGCGGTTTCGCGGCAGGACAGCATGGATGTGGCCCCCGCATATTCGCCAGACGCGGAAAAGCCCTGCACCAGCGGAACCGGCGGGGTTGTCCCGCCGGTTGCTTGTGTCAGGCGGCCTGGGCCTTGCCTGCGTTCCTGACGATCAGGTGGTCCGGTCCATAGGGGAAGCCGGTGATGTTGCGGTTGCCGTTTTCCTCGATCACCAGGATGTCGTGTTCGCGGTATCCGCCCGCGCCGGGCCGGCCCTCGGGGATGGTGATCATCGGCTCCATGCTGACGACCATGCCGGGCTCCAGGACCGTTTCGCAATCCTCGCGCAGTTCCAGGCCAGCCTCGCGGCCATAGTAATGCGACAGGACGCCGAAGCTGTGGCCATAGCCGAAGCTGCGGTATTGCAACAGGTTCTCGGCCGCATACATCTCGTTCAGTTCGGCGGCGATGTCCGCGCATTTCGCGCCGGGCACCAGCAGTTCCTTGCCGCGGTCATGGACCTTACAGTTGAACTCCCACAGGCGGATGTGTTCGTCGCTGGCTTCCTCGGCAAACAGGGTGCGTTCCAGGGCGACGTAATAGCCCGCGACCATCGGGAAGCAGTTCAAGGACAGGATGTCGCCGCGTTCGATCCTGCGCGAGGTGACGGGGTTGTGGGCGCCGTCGGTGTTGATCCCGGACTGGAACCAGGTCCAGGTGTCCAGCAACTCGGCCTCGGGCCAGGTCCGGGCGATCTCGCGCACCATGGTGGCGGTCGAATGCAGCGCCACCTCGTGTTCGGGGACGCCCACGGCGGCAGCCTCGACGCAGGCCGCGCCGCCGACATCGGCGATGCGGGCCATCTCGGTGATATGGGCGATCTCCTCGGCCGACTTGATCATGCGCAGGCGCATGGCAGGCGCGGCGATGTCCACGAACGCGACGCCCGGGAATTCAGCCTTCAGCAGGGCCAGCAGGTCGATGGTGACGTGGTCGAACTCGACCCCGATGCGCTTGGCCTTGCCGATGATCTGGCGGATGGCATGAAAGTAGTTATCCTTCTGCCAGTCGGTATAGGTCAGGTTCCTGCCCCCGAAGGTGCGCCGCCAAGGTTGGCCGCCGTCAATGCCCGCGCTGATCGAGGTGGCATGGTCCTGATCGACAAAGAAGCCATAGCGCCGCCCGAACTGGCAATACATGAAGTCGGCGTAATAGTTGATGTTGTGATAGGACGTGAACAGCGCCGCATCGACACCCGTGTCGGCCATGTGCTTGCGGATCGCGCGCAACCGGCGTTGCATCTCGGCATCCGAAAAGGTGCCCTTGGCCTTTTCGCCGTTTCCGACAAAGTTCTGAAGTCTTTCGCGTTGCGTCATGGAGCCCTCTTGGCATGATCTTTCCTGAAGGATGACGCGGGACTTTGCAGCAATCAAACGAGCATTTATAACGTTTCGATTAGCTTTGCTCATGTTGTGCGCGCCATGCCCCAGCCACCCCTGAATGCCCTGCGCGTCTTCGAGGCGGTCGCCCGGACCGGCAGCTTCCGTGCGGCAGCCGAAAGCCTGTGCGTCACGCAATCCGCGGTCAGCCACCAGATCAAGCATCTGGAGGATTGGCTTGGCTTGCCCCTGTTCGACCGCGGCGGGCGGGCACCCCGGCTGCTGCCGCGCGGCACCGCCCTGGCGCGTGACCTGACCACGGCCTTCGACGGCATCGACGCGGCCTGCCGCCGCGCCGGGCCTGCCTCACCGGATGGCGTGGTCGTGGTGGCGGCGATCCCGTCGGTGGCGGTCTGCTGGCTGATCCCGCGCCTGCCCCGGTTCCGCGCGTTGCACCCCGAGATCCAGTTGCGGGTCATCTATGCCCATCACGGCCACGAGATCGACTTCGCCACGACCGACGTGGCCTTCACCTTTGCCGACGCCCGTCCCCAGGGCGACGGCATCCTGTCCAAGCCGTTCCTGTCCGGCCGCAGCGTGCCGGTGGGCAGCCCGGCGCTGATCGGCACGCGTCCGGCCGAACCGTCTGCCGAATGGCTGGTCAAGACCGGGCTGCTGCATGACACCGATTTGTCGGGCTGGAAGACCTGGCTGGTCCGGGCGGGCCAGGCGGTGCCAGACCGTCTGCCCGGCGCCATCTTCGAGGATTTCAACCTGCTGCGCGCTGCCGCCCTGGCCGGGCAGGGGGTGGCCTTGTGTTCGCTGGCGATGATCGGGCCAGACCTTGCGGAAGGGCGCCTCGTGCAGCTGTCAGAGGTATCGGTTCTGGAGGAGTTCGACTATTACCTGACCCAATCCAGCCTGACGCCGCGCGACAGCGGCCGCCGCAAGGCGCGGCAGGCGTTCCTGTCCTGGATCGAGCAGGAGCGGGGGGCCGGATAGGGCAAGGGGCCGGCGCAGGTTGCCGGACCCACGGCGGCGGCTTCACCGCCGGGGCATGTCTCAAGCGTGGGGCCTCACGCGGGATGGCAGAGGTGGTGATAGGGATTGCCAGGCCAGACGGTCGCTGCAGGCTCCATTCTGAATGCCCCAGTCCTGCGGCTTTGCGACCATCCGTTCCGTAACCGACGTCATGGCAAGGTGCCGGAGAAGGCGGCGGATCAGCCGGGCTTGTGCGGCTGATGGGCCAGTCCCGGGCAAGCAGGAAGTCGCAGAAGACCGGCAAATCGGTCAAACGGATCCTTGACGGCACGGCGCCGTGCTGGCAACCCTGCGTTGAATACATTGCGTGCAGCTAGCGATTCGGGCTTTTTTGCGGGCCTGGCAGTCTGATGAAGATGCATGAGAGATCCTGGCTTGTCTCTGCGCCCTGCGGGGCGATCGTTGTCTGCGTGCAGAACCCTGGATCCACGGCAGGACGACAAGCATGCACCCCCCTCTTCCAGGCAGGACTGGCGCCCTGATCCTGACAGTCGGTCCAGCCTGATCGGCTTGCCCTTGCGCCCTCATCTTCAGTCAGCCTTCGGCTAAAGGCCTCAGGGCTTTTCCAGATCCGAACGCATTCACCGGAAAGAATTTGCCATGCCCACAGGATACTTGGTCACCCTTGGCGCCGACAACGCCTTGTGGTTCGGCGACGGCGTCGCAACCAGCGGCACCAGCTTCACCACATCCAGCACCATCGGCGCGGGCACGATCCGGGCGAGCGGTTCGCAGGCGGGCGAGGCGTTCACCAACCGCGACCTGGACGGGACCTTCCAGACCGGCAGCGACAACCGGCTTTACTTCGTGCCCACCTCGTCGGACGTGACGATCACCGGGGCAACCGTGGTGGTCTCGCCCGGCTACAACACGAACCTGACGAACGGGACGGGGGGGGCCGATAGCCTGGGCGGCAATGCCGCGCCCCAGACGATCGACGGTCTTGCCGGCGATGACACCATCACCGGCGGGAGCACAAGCAACGCGAGCGTGCTTGCCGGAGGAGAGGCCGACATCGACGTTCTCAAGGGCGGCGCGGGCAATGATTCGCTTTATGGCCAGGGTGGCTGGGACCGCCTGCAGGGCGGCGCGGGCAACGATTACCTGGTGGGCGGCGCGGGCACCGACATCGCCGACCTTTCCGATGGAACGGCGGGCGTCAATGTTCAACTGGCAGGCGGGCGCTACAGCGTCAACCTGAACGGGGCGGGTCTCGGCACGGACAGCTTCGAGGGGGTCGACGGGGTGATCGGCACCACCTTCAACGACACGCTGGTCGGCACGGACGGCGATGGCGAGGACCAGGACGGGTCGGTCTATACCAACTATCTCGACGGGGGTGCCGGCAATGACTCGCTCGACGGTCGGACCGGCTCGGACCTCTTGTTCGGCGGCACCGGCAACGACACGCTGATCGGCGGCCTCTGGGACGGGGACGAGGGGATCCAGTTCCAGGCAGGCGGCCAGAGCAGGCCCTTCGGCACCATCGACGACCGCCTTCATGGCGGGACGGGCAACGATGTCATCCATGGCGATGACAGCCTGGGCACCAGCACGCAGGGCGGCAACGACTCCATCGACGGCGGCGACGGCGACGACACCATCGTGGCAGGGGCGGGGGACGACACCGTCTTTGGCGGCGCGGGCATCGACACGATCACGGGCGGCGCGGGTGCCGACAGCATCTTCGGCGGGACGGGCCGCGACACCATCGACGCGGGCGCGGGCAACGACACCGTCTCGGGCGGGGCGGATGCCGACACGATCCAGCTGAACGGCGCCTTCGGCACCGACAGCATCATCGGCGGCGAGACCACCACGGCGGGCGGCGCCGATTTCGACACGCTGGACGCGGGAAGCATCTCCACCCCGGTCAACGTGACCTTCACCAACGAGGCCGGCACGCTTGCCAGCGGCGGCAACACCGCCACCTTCAGCGAGATCGAGAACGTCACCACCGGCGCGGGCGCCGACACGGTCAACGCCAGCGCAAACACCGGCGCCGCGACCTTCACCACCGGCGCGGGCGCCGACACCATCACCGGCGGCACCGGGTCCGAGACGATCAGCGCGGGCACGGGCGACGACGTGGTCAATGCCGGGGGCGGCGCGGACCGCGTGGACGCGGGCGAGGGCAACGACACGGTCGCGGGGGGCGCGGGCGCGGATACGATCGCGGGCGGCGAGGGCGCCGACACGCTGGACGGGGGCGCGGACAACGACTCGCTTCTGGGCGGCGAGGGCAATGACAGCCTTCTTGGCGGCGACGGCCTGGATACGCTGTCGGGCGGCACGGGCGACGATATCCTGGATGGGGGCGCGGGGGCCGACACGCTGACCGGCGGCCTGGGCCGCGACACCCTTGTCGCGGGCGACGGCGACCTGGTCACCGACTTCAACACCGGCGCGGATCAGGCCAACCGCGATTTCATCGACCTGTCGGGCTTTTACAACGACAGGAACCTGGCCATCTGGAACGCCGCCAATCCCGGCCAGCACTATGCCACGGCGCTTGGCTGGCTGCGCGCCGACCAGGCGGACGGGCGGCTGGATTTCCTGAGCGGCCAGAACGGCCTGCCCAAGCTGGACATGGTCCTGCAGAACGCGGGCGGGGCGGTGGACGCAAGCGCCCTGGACCAATCGAACACGGGCGTGGTCTGCTTCGGGGCGGATGCGCTGATCCTGACCGACCGCGGCCCGGTCGCGGCGGGCAGCCTTCAGGTGGGCGATCTGGTGATGACCCGCGACGCGGGCCTGCAGCCGATCCGCTGGATCGGCAGGCGCGTCCTGGACCGGGCGGGCCTTGAGGCCGCGCCGAACCTGCGCCCGATCCGCATCGCCGCGGGGGCCCTGGGCAAGGGCGTCCCCGAGGCCGACCTGATCGTCTCGCCCCAGCACCGCGTCCTGATCCGCTCGCGCATCGCGCAAAAGATGTTCGGCGCAGGCGAGGTGCTGGTCGCGGCCAGGCAGCTTCTGCTGGTCGAGGGGATCGACATCGCCACGGATCTGGAGGCGGTCACCTATGTCCATTTCCTGTTCGACGATCACCAGGTGGTCTGGTCCAACGGCGCCGAGACCGAGTCGCTGCATCCGGGCCGGCAGGCGCTGAGCATGGTGGGCCAGGCCGCGCGCGAGGAGATCTTCGCGCTGTTCCCCGACCTGCGCGACGCGGACAGCGCCCGCCCCGGCGCAAGGCCCATGGCCTCGGGCCGCATGGGCCGCAAGCTGGCCATGCGCCACGCCCAGAACAGCAAGCCCCTGGTGGCGTGACAGGGCGGCAACGGCGAAAAGGAAAAGGACCGGCTCAAGGGCCGGTCTTTTCGGACCGATGCAGGCAATCGACCGTGCATCAACCGGACCAATTGGCGGGTGGCGCAGGCCTTGGTCCCACAGGCGAAAGTGCTGGTGGGCCCAAGCGCAGGCTCAGGGAAGCGGATTACCCGTCAGGCGTCAGCGGCGCGCGATGATCTGTTTTCCGGCTTCGCGGCCAAGAACAAGCGCGCCGCTTTCGTCGATGCGATATGTATCGACGGCTTGCAGAAGACCCATCATCTTCTGCTCCTGCTCCATCAACTCGGGCGGGCACATCATCATTGTCGTTCCGCCCGGGGTGATGCTGATTTCGCTGCCCCGCACGGTATAGCTTGCGACCAAACGGTTGCAGCTTGCATTGCCAGAGACTTGACCATCTTCGCTGAACAGCAAGGTCGCAGGCGATCCTGTAACAACGTTCTGGCCGCCAAGACTCACGACCTTCCATTCTCCTTCCTGCAGCCGAGCTTTGGATGCCCTTCGCCAAGTGGTTCGGACTCATCTGCAAGGCAGCCGGCAAGCAGAAAGGAGGAGGCCATGGCAAAGACGGAAATCGAGCGATACATATCTGTTATTCCTTGTGCATTTCCGGCGATCTGGATGGGTGCCAGGACTTGAGAACACAAGTCAAATTACAGGGAGCCCGTTTCTCATCCACCTGGCAAAGGTGTTTTGAACTTGCTGTCCGAATCAGCGGCAGGGCAGGCTGCAGTTCGCGGGCGGCTCGTCGTCCTGGCGCATGGGCCTCGTGTTCCTTCACCAGCTTCCGCTGGCGGGTGCGCTCGGCCCGGTCCGCCTTCTGCCGCTCCTCTTTCCGCAGATTTCCGACGGGGATCTGGTTGATGGCGAAGGCTGCCGGGGCCACGGCCCTCCTTTTGCGGCAAGCTCAGCGGCCTGCGCCAAGCGTCAGCAGCAGGCCGATCTCGGCAGCCTGCTGGCCCGCGCCCAGCACGTCGCCGGTCTGCCCGCCGATCTTCTGGCGGGCGACAAGCGCCAGGGCGGTGACGGCAAGGGCTGCGAAGACCAGCGCGGCCGCGCCCTGCGGCACGACCAGCATCGGCAACCCTCCGATCAGAGCCGCCAGCAGGACGGCCCTTATTCCCACGGTCCCGCCTTGCGCGCCCAGGCCATCGGCACGGGCGGCCGGCAACCCCGCCATCAGGACGACCGGCGCCACACGGCTTGCCATGGCGACGGCGACCACGGCGGCCACGGCCTGCGCCTCGGCCAAGGCGGCCAGTCCCAGCCAGCGCAGGCCCAGCGTCAGGACCAGCCCGACCGTGCCATAGCTGCCGATCCGGCTGTCGCGCATGATCTGAAGCCGCCGTTCGCGCGTGGCCCCGCCCCAGAAGCCGTCGCAGATGTCGGCAAGCCCGTCCTCGTGCAGGGCGCCCGTCGCCATCACCTGCGCGCCAAGGGCCAGCCCGCCCGCGATCAGGGGCGACAGACCCGCCGCCAGCGCGGCCCACATCACCGCGCCCGCGATCAGGCCGACCGGCAGCCCGGCCAGCGGAAAGGCCCAGGCTGCCGCGCCAAGCGGCGGAACGGGATCGCGCAGGCGCCCAAAGGGCACCCGCGTCAGAAGGATGACCGCCAGCCGCGCCTCGGCAAGCCGCCGCCTCATGCCCCGGCGACCCCGGCATCGGCAAAGGTCGCCATGCCGTTGTGGCAGGCAAGCGCCGCGCGCACGATCCCGAGCGCCAGCGCCGCCCCCGAGCCTTCCCCCAGACGCATGTCGAAATCGAGGATGGCGGTCCTGCCCATGGCCGCAAGCAGCTTGCGGTGGCCTGGCTCGAGCGACAGGTGGCCGACAAGGCAGTGGTCAAGCAGGCGCGGATCCGCCGCGAACAGGGGCGCCACGGCGGCGGTGCAGATGAAGCCGTCAAGGATCACCGGGATGCGCGCCGCGCGCGCCGCAAGGACCGCGCCGCAGATCGCGGCCTGCTCGCGCCCGCCCAGGGCGGCAAGGGTTTCCAGCGGCGGACGGCCCCGGTGACGCGCAAGGCCGCGCGTGATCGCGTCGATCTTGCGCTGCAGGCCCGCATCGTCCGAGCCGGTGCCCCGGCCAACCCAATCCGCGACCTCGCCCCCGAACAGCGCGGCGCAAAGGGCCGCCGAGACGGTCGAGTTGCCGATGCCCATCTCGCCCAGGGTCAGGATGTCGGCCTGCGGATCGACGGCCGCAGAGCCACGGTTCATGGCCTCCAGCACCTCGGGCCCGGTCATCGCCGGGCCGGTGGTGAAGTCGGCGGTCGGGCGGTCAAGGTCCAGCGCGATCACCGACAGGGCGGCGCCGTTCACGCGGCAAAGCTGGTTGATCGCAGCACCCCCGGCCCGGAAGTTCGCCACCATCTGCGCCGTCACCTCTTGCGGGAAGGGGTTCACGCCCTGCGCGCAGAGCCCGTGGTTGCCCGCAAAGACCAGGGCCTGCGCCCGCTCGGCCCGGGGCCGCTCGGTCCCCTGCCATGCGGCCATGAACAGCGCGATTTCTTCCAGCCGGCCGAGCGAGCCGGGCGGCTTTGTCAGGCTGTCCTGCCGGCGCGCGGCGGCGGCGCGGGCGGCCTTGTCGGCGACGGGCAGGGTATCGGCCAGGGCGGCGACTTGGGACAGGGATTCAAGGCGCATCATTTCACTTTCACGGGAAGGCCGCAGACGGCCAGGATGACTTCGTCCGCCCTTTGCGCGACCTGCTGGTTCAGCAGGCCCGCCGCATCGCGGAACAGCCGGGCAAGCCGGTTCTCGGGCACGATCCCGGCGCCGACCTCGTTCGTCACCAGCACCACGGGCGAGGCCTGCGCGCCAAGCGTCCCGATCAGCCGCGCGGCCTCGGCCTGCCAGTCGCGTTCGGCCAGGATCAGGTTCGTCAGCCACAAGGTCAGGCAGTCCACCAGCCGCGGCGTTCCGTCGGTCAGCCCAAGCGCCCCGCACAGGTCGAGCGGCTCGGCATGGGTCTGCCACGCGGTCCCGCGCCGGGCCCGGTGACGCGCGATCCGTTCCTCCATCTCGGCGTCGAGGGCTTGCGCGGTCGCGATATAGACGGCAGGGCTGCCGAGCGAGAGCGTCCGGCTTTCCGCGATGGCGCTTTTTCCAGACCGCGCCCCGCCCGTTACAAGGATGATCGAACCCATGGAGATCCTGTCTTTGCCTGACCGGCATCTAATCACGGCGCGGCCGCTGACTGAAGGGGCGACGCGGGATGGCTGAGGGACAGGGCGCGGACATCATCCTGATCCGCCACGCGCCCGTCGCCGGAAAGGGGCAGCTTGCGGGCCGCCTCGACCTGCCGGCGGATGTGTCGGATGCGGCAAGGATCGCGGCCGTTGCCGCACGCCTGCCCGGGACTGCGCGGCTGATCAGCTCTCCGGCGCGGCGCTGCCTGATGACGGCAGACGCCCTGTTTTCCGGCCCGACGGCAAGGCTGGACGACAGGCTGTGGGAACAGCACTTCGGAGATTGGGAGGGACTGAGCCATGCGGACCTTCCCGATCTGGGCCTTCTCGATCCCGAGGCGCTGGCCGACCATCGCCCGCCGAACGGCGAAAGCTTTCGGGAAGCTTGCGCCCGCACTGTTCCCGCCCTGCTGGACCTGGCGGCCCGGCCGGGGGTCCATGTCGTGACCGCCCATGCGGGCACGGTCCGCGCGGCGCTTGCCCATGCCACGGGATCGGTGGCCGGGGCCTTGTCCTTCCAGGTCGCGCCCTTGTCGCTGTCGCGTTTCCACATCGGCCCCCAGGGGCACTGGTCCGTGGCCGAGGTCAACTGGCAACCCTGAACGCGAACCCCGGGGCCGCGCCTATCGGGCCAGCCCCAGGTCCCGCAGCCGGGCGATCGAGGCGGGAACGCCCGCCTTGTCGCTCAGTTCAAGGATCAGGCGCGGCATCCGGGGCGCTTCGGACAGCGCCCGGAACACGGCCGCCCAGGGGATCGAGCCGTCGCCCACGCGCCAATGCCGGTCCGCATTGCCGTCGCCGTCATGCAGATGCACGTGCTGCAGCAGGTCGCCCGCGCGGCGGATGAAGAAATCCACCGGAGGCGCCTGGCCCACCCCGTTCATGAAATGGGCGTGCCCCGTATCGACCGACAGGGCCACGGCCCTGGATTCGAAGCTGCGCACCAGGTCGGCGCGGATGTCGGGATCCTTGTCCTGCACATTCTCGATCACCACCGTCACGCCCAGGGCCTCGGCGCGCGCGACCGCCGGGCGCAGGCAGGCATGGCAGTTCGCGATGATCCACTCATGGGCCGAGCGCCAGGCGAAATGATCCAGGTTGTGGTGGTCCCACAGCGTATAGGGCGAATGGATGACCATCTGCGACGCCCCGAGGAAGGCGCAGACATCCAGCGCCTGGTCCATGCGGCGGGCCACGATGGCCTGCACGTCGGGGTCGGGGTTCGAGATGTCGAGGCCCCAGAACGGCCCGTGGATGCCAAGACGCCCCCCATGCCCGCGCAGCACGGCGCGCGCTTCCCGGGCCAGGGGCCTCCAGTCCCCTCCAAGCACATCGGCCATGAAGAAATCATGCAGCTCGATGTCGCGCGGCGCATCGTGCAGCAGCGCGGGATTGGCCTTCAGGTCGGAAACCTGCGCCGCCAGGCCGAGAAGGGGAAGCTCCGACATTCATGCTCCGTCATCCGCTTTGCCGTTCCATAGTCGATGGCGCAGGGCTTGGACAGGTTGCAAGCAGCCCGGAAAGTCTGGCTGCCGGCGTTGTCCTGGGTTACACAAGCCCCAGCCACGCCTTGCGCAGCCAGAAACCCTCTGCACCCGAGATCCCGATGCTGCACGCGAAGACCCGGCTTGACCATCCTCAAGGCGCCACCGCCATGTTCCGCTTCGCGGCGGATCACCCGGAATACATCACGGGAACCGAGGCGGGCCCCTGGCGGATGCAGCTTCCCCTGGGCGGTTTCGACGTGCGCCGGGACGGTGCGGCGCTTCTTGTCGAGGCGACAGGGGTCAACCCCATCGGCCTCAGCTACATGAAGCTGATCTTCGTGGATCACATCCGCGAATATCTGGCCGAGGAGGTGGAGCTTCACTGGCAGGGCGACGGCCAGTCCCATGGCGTTCCGCCCTTCTTCCGCGAGGTCCGCGTCACGGCCACGCGCCGCCTGACGCCGTCGATGCAGCGGGTGACCTTCGCTGTCCCCGACCTGCATGACCTGCCCCTGGACGAGCTTCACGTCCGCCTGCTTCTGCCCCCCACGGATCGCCCGGCGAACCTGCCGCCGGTATGGCCGATGCTGACGGCCAGCGGCGCATTAAGCTTTCCGACCGGAGCCGATGCCTTGCTGGTGCGCGTCTATACCATCCGCCATGTCGATCCGGCGCGCGGCGAGGTCGAAATCGACTTCGTGCTTCATCCGACCGCCGAGAGATCTGCCGGTGGCTGGGCCGCGACCTGCCGTCCGGGCGATGTCGCGGGTCTGCTGGGTCCGGGCGGCGGGGCGATCCCGCAGGCGCCACGGGTGCTGTTGCTGGGCGACGAGACGGCGCTGCCGGCCATCGCCCGGATGCTGGAGGCCGCCTTGCCCGGCACCCTCTGCGAGGCGATCATCGAGGTGGACGGTCCCGGGGACGAACAAGATCTGGCCGGCCCGGTCGAATGGCTGCATCGGCGCGGCGCCGCGCCCGGCACCACGCGGCTTCTGGTCGAGGCGCTGGCCCGGCGGCAGCCGTCCGACGACCTTTACGTCTGGGCCGGATGCGAGTTCGACGCGTTCCGCGACATCCGCCGCCACATCCGTTCGGTCTGGAAGCTGCCGCGCGACCGGCACATGGCCGCAGCCTATTGGCGGCGCGGCGTGGCGGGCGAGATGGCGGAAGAGCCGCACCACACATCGGCCGCCTGAAGGCAGGCGGCACCGTTCTTACGCCGCCCTTGCCGGGGGCTGCGTCTTCACCAGCCATTGCAGCATCAGGACTGCCAGAACGGGCAGGACGGCGGCAAGACCGAAGAAGACGCCATAGCCCCCCTGCTGCGCCACGATCCCTGCGACAAGCCCCAGGGCCATGCTGAGCGCGCCATCGAGGCACTGGAACAGGGTGAAGTCCACGCCGCCCTGTCCTGGATCCGACCACCGCATGAACTGGGCATAAAGCGCGGTGAAGCCGATGGCCGACAGCGCCGATCCCGACAACAGCGCGGCCGCGACCGGCAGGGCGGGCGGCAGCGCCACCCCGGCCCCGCTCAGCGCCAGGCACAGCATCAGGATGGCCTGGGACACCAGCGCGCCGATCATGGTGGTCCGCACCCCCCACCGCTGGACCGCCGCCCCGCCCAGCAGCGCCCCCAAAAGCCCCAGAACCAGGCTGCCGAAGCCGTTGAGCAGGCCCACCGCCGCCAAGGGAATGCCCCTGTCGATCAGGAACGGCCCCAGCATGCCCAGGGACAGCTTCTGGGCGACGACAAAGATGGCCGTCAGCATCAGGCCCTTCCGGATGTCGCGCCGGGCCAGCGCGCGGCGCAGGCTGGGACGCGCACCTGCTGCCGGAGATAAGGCGGACCCCCGCGCCGTCAGGGCGAACCAGACAAGCAGGACAGCCACCAGTCCGGCCATGAACCAGACAGCCCCCGTCCAGCCGATCCGCGCGACCACCACAAGAAGAAGCCCCGCGCCGATGGCCGATCCGACATAGGCGCCGCCGACCTGCGCGGCATTGCCCCAGCCGTGCCCGCTGCGGGCAAGGGCGCCGACCGCATGGCCGTCAACGACGATATCGGCGGTTGCCGTGGCGAAGGCCACCGCCATCAGGCAGGCCAGCGCAGGCAGCAACGGCACCAGGCCGACGGCCCCGGCGGACAGCAGGCCCAGAACGGCGACCAGGCCGAACGGCAGCACCAGCATGGCGCTGCGGGGCGGGCGGCCGGGCGGCAACCGCCACCGTTCGATCACCGGCGACCACAGCACCTTCAGCGCCCAGGGCGCAATCAGCAGGGACAGAAGGCCGATCCGGTCCAGGGGCAGGCCCTGGTCGCGCAGCACGGCGGGCAGCCCGCCCCAGGTCAGGCCGCCGATCACGCTTTGCGCGACATAGGCGGCCCACAGGCCGGACAGGATCGCCGCCTGTCCTGGCTGCCCCGCACCCTGCGCCATCAGAAGCGGCGGCTCAGGCTTGCCGTCCAGGTGCGGCCCTCGTCGCGATAGCAGTATCCGGCGGTGCAGGTCTGCTTTTGCTGGTCGAACAGGTTCTTGATGTTCACCTGCATCTCGACCCCCGGCAGCCCTGCCGGCTGGTAGCTGACGCCAAGGTCCACGAAGACGCGATCGTCGTTGGTGATGGCATTGGCATCGTCGCCATGGCTTTCGCCCACATAGCGCAGGCCCGCCGCCAGCCCGAGGCCCGCCGCCGGACCCGACTGGATGTCATGCTTGCCCCAAAGCGAAAGCGTGTCGTTCGGAACGCCCGACAGCTCGTTGCCCACGGTTCCCGCCGCGCCCTTCTCGATCCTGACGCGCTGGTGGGCATAGCTGGCGATCACCCCCCAGCCATTGTCCCAGTTCGCCTGCGCCTCCAGTTCAAAGCCCCGGCTGTTCAGGTCCAGCTGGCGCTGCCGGTTCTCGCCGGTCGAGACATCCAGCACGGTGCCATCGCGCTGATCGATGTCGAAGACGGCGGCGGACAGCAGCAGGTTCGTGCCTTCGGGGGCGTATTTCAGGCCGATCTCGCGCTGCGTGGACTGCGTGGGGCGCGCTGCCCGCTGCGTGCTGTCGTCGGCCGGATCGTCATAAACGAAGCCGATGTTGGGCGCGAACGAGGTCGAAACGCTGCCATAGACCATGACGCCGTTGCTCCAGTCATGGCTCAGCGCCAGGCGCCCGGAACGGCCGGTGTCGTCCTGGGTGCCTGTCGAACGGTCGGCAGCCGTCGTGGTCGTCTCGACCCTGTCCCAGCGGGCACTGGCGAAGGCCTGCCAGTTGCCCCACTGCATCTGGTCATGCAGGTAGATGCCCAAGTGTCACATCCCGGATGATCGCATGGACCCCTCGCCGGTCTGCATTGTTCATGGCACGATTGATCCTGCGCGATGTTCGTGAGGGGGTGGGAGCATGCTGATCTCTCTGCACAAGCAGGCCACCACGACACCGAAGCTGGGGGCAGCTACGGGATCTCCGAACAGACGGTCTGGAAGTGGCGGGGTCGCGACGACGTCCACGACCGGAGCCATACGCCGCATCGCTTGCAGACGACGTTGACCCCGGCGCAGAAGGCGGTCGTCACCTACGGCCGCGCGCCCCTACGCCGAAGGCGCCGCGCGCGGCCTTCTGAAGGGCGGCACCCAAGCCGCAGCCGTTGGCGGCCAAAGCCCAACCCCCACCCCTGCGACAACTGAACCGTTTCTTTCGTCTCGACAGGAACCACCCAAGATTGTTAATGTTCGTTAACAATAAACCTGAAGGTGTAATTCCCTCTCTCGCCCCCGAAGACGTCACGCATCATGCCTCTTGATCAAGAACCCGCCCGGCAGAGGCATCTGTCCGACAAGGTCGTCATCGCCGATGACGACGCGACGCAACGCATCTTCGCCTCGACCGTGGTCAGCCGCATCGGCTTCACCCCCGTGCTGGCGCGCGACGGCCTGGAGGCGCTGGAGATGATCGAGCGGAGCGGCGCCTCGATCCTGGTCTGCGATCTCGACATGCCGGGCATCGACGGGCACGAGGTCACGCGCCGGATCCGGGCCACCGACCTGGGGCGCTATATCCATGTCGTGATGCTGACGGCGGCGGGCCAGGCCGAGCAGCGGCGCCTGGCGCTGGAGGCGGGGGTGGACGACTTCATGACCAAGCCCCTGGACGCGGCGATGCTGACGGTGCGGATCCGGGCCGCCGCGCGGCTGGTCGATCACGAACAGGCCTTGTCCGCAAAGCACCGCGCGCTGCAGCTGGCGAAACGGCGGATCGAGCATGACCTGAACGTCGCGGCCGAGGCGCAGCGGCGGCTTCTTCCCAGCCGGACGCGCGACATCCGGGGCTGCCGGTTCGGGACGGCCTTCCAGCCCTCGGCCTATGTGTCGGGCGACATGTTCGGCTATTACCAGCTGCCGGGGGACAAGCTGGGCTTTTATGCCGTCGATGTGGCGGGCCACGGCGTCCATGCGGCGCTGCTGTCGGTGGCCATCGGCCATCTGGTGACGGCCCAGTATTTCGCCGACAAGGTGGGGTCCGATCCCGGCGCGGCGGATCCGGCGGCGATGGTGCAGGATCTGAACGACCGCTTCTTTCACGAGGACGGCACCGAATACTTCACCATGTTCTGCGGCGTGCTGGACCAGCACAGCGGGCGGCTGTTCTTTTGCCAGGCGGGCTATCCCAGTCCGATCCTGGCGCGAGGCGACGGCACGACCGAACTGGTGGGCGACGGCGGCTTTCCGGTGGGCCTGCTGGCGACCGCCGATTACCACAACGGCGTCATCGACCTGGGCGCGGGGGAAACCCTGATCCTGTGTTCGGACGGCGCCATCGAGGCCGAGGCCCCCGATGGCACCGCCTTTGGCGAGGACCGGCTGCGCGGCCTGGTCGCCGAACATGCCCGCAAGGATGTCGAGGCCCTGCCGGGCGCCGTGGTGGCCGCGCTGGCGGCATGGCGGGGCGGGCGGCCCCTGGAAGACGACCTGACGGTCCTTGCTCTGGAAAGGAGCTTTTCTGCATGATCCATTCGCATGTCCAATCCAACGGCCTTTGCGTCATCCGCCCCGAAGGGGACCGGCTGACCGCGCTTGGCGCCAACGCCTTCCGGCAGGAAGCGTCCGCGCTGATCGACGCGGGCAGCAACAGGGTCGTCATCGACCTGTCCGCCGTGCGCTTTGTCGATTCCTCGGGCCTTGGGGCCATCGTCGGGCTTCTGAAGAAGGTCGGCAACCGGGGCGAGGTGGTGGTCTGCGGCCTGGGCGACGCGGTGCGGCAGATGTTCCGCGTCACCCGGATGGAGCGGGTCTTCCAGATCTATCCCGACGCCGACGCGGCGGTGGCCGCGCTGGACGCATAAGGGATGGACAGCCGCGATTTCCCGGTCAAGGGCAGGCTTGACGCGGTCGATGCGGCGATGGCGTCCGTCTGCGCCTTCGTGGGCGACGCGCTGCCCGCCGAAGACCTGATCCGGCTGGAAATCGCGCTGACCGAGGCGCTGACCAACATCGTCCTGCATGGCGGCCTGCCGCCCGGCGCGGGGATCGGCGTGAGCGTCCGCAAGGACGCGCCCGGGATCACCGTCGAGATCCGCGACCCCGGCCGGCCCGTCCCGGTCGCGCTGTTCCGCGCGGCGCGCGATCCCGCCGCCATCGACCCGCTGGAGGAAAGCGGCCGGGGCATCCCCCTGATCGTCGCGCTGTCGGACACGCTGGACTATGACAGCCGGGACGGCGTGAACCGCCTGGTGCTGCGCTTTGCGGGGCAGGGGTCGTGATGAAGGGCGGGCGCGTGGTGCCGGTCTGGCAGCAGCGGTTGCTGCATGTCTGCCTGACGCTGATCGTGGTGGCGGTCTTTTCGGCGCTGGCGCTGGCGCCCTTCGTGCTGTCGCGCAACATGGAGACGGCGGACACGACCTCGATGCGCAACGAGATGTTCGAGCTGCACCTGGGCATCGACGCGCTGCATGGCGCGCTGCTGGACTGGCAGGGGGCCCGCGCATCGGGGCGCGATCCCGGCGAAAGCCTGGGGTTGCAGCTGGACGAGCGCACGCAGCTTCTGGTCCACCGGATCGGCGTGGTGCTGGCCTATCCGGGCGCGCGGGCGGTGCTGCCGGAAAACGCCGAAACGCTGGGACGCATCCGCGACCGCGTGGCGACCCTGGTGGCGCAGCTTGACAGGGCGGCGGGGAACGGGGCCGCGGGTGAGGGGGTCAAGGGCGACGCGACGGCCGTGCGGGACCGGGTGGCGGATCTGCTGGCGCCCGACCTGGTGCAGCTTGACCGCTATCTGACCGACGCCTTCCGCAGGCTGGGCAAGATCAACGCCAACGACCGCTGGCAGCTGACCCGGATCGGGCTGATCGCGCAGCGGCTGGCGTCCTTCCTGCTGCTGGTGGGGGTGCTGACGCTGATCGTCCTGTGGATGCAGCACCGCGTCCTGCGCCGGGCCGAAACCTCGCTGACCGCCGTCATGGGCGACCTGGCCGAGGCGCAGCGCATCGCCCATATCGGCAACCTGCGCCGCGACTACGCGCGCGACACCGTCACTTGGTCCCCGGAATTCGCGCGCATCTGCGGCCTCGACCCCGAGGGGCAGATGACCGGCGCCCAGTTCGAGGCCCTGCTGCTGCCCGCGGACACCGAAAAGGTGCTGGACAGCGAACGCAAGGCCTTTGCCCGCTCGGCCGAGACGCGGACGCCGGTGCGCCGCGACCTGACCTTCCGCGTGCAGCGCGGCGACGGCGAGGTGATCGAACTGGAGGTCCAGTCGGAACTGACCGCCAATCCCGACGGCACCCCGCACAGCATGATGTCCACCGTCCGCGATATCACCGTCGAGGCGCGCGCCCGGCGCGCTCTGCGGGAAAGCGAACGCAGCCTGGCCGCCGCGCAGCGCATCGCCCGCCTTGGCAGCTTTCGCCACAACTACGGCACCGGGCGGACCCATTGGTCGTCGGAACTGTATGTGGTGCTGGGCTGCGATCCGGCGGACGGGCCGCTGCCCCTGCGCCAGATCGTTCACCCCGAGGATTTCGGCGGGGTCGAGGCCCTGTTCGCCGAACTGCTGCGCAGCGGTCCCCCCGGCGGGCAGCGGCAGGCCAGCTTCGACTGCCGCGTCCTGCACCCGGACGGGGCCGAACACTTCATCCGCGGCACCGCCGAGATGAACTATGACGAGGCGGGCGCGCCCGACATGCTGACCGGATCCCTGCAGGACGTGACCACCGACATCGAGCAGGAGCGCGCCCTGCGCGACGCCCTGGCCGAGGCCGAGCGCGCCAACACCGCCAAGTCCGAGTTCCTGGCCGTGATGAGCCACGAATTGCGCACCCCCATGAACGGTGTCCTGGGGATGCTGGGCGCGGTCGAGGCCACCCCCCTGGACGACCGCCAGCGCGAACAGATCCACGTCGCCCGCACCAGCGCCGAGGCGCTGCTGGCGATCCTGAACGACGTGCTGGACATGTCCAAGATCGAGGCGGGCCGGATGGAGCTTGAGGAACAGCCCTTCGCGCTGCGCCCGCTGGTGTCGGGCGTGGTGGATCTGTATTGCGAATCCGCGCGCGCCAAGGGCGTGGCCCTGTCCGCCCGTGTGGGCGACGACCTTCCCGCCTGGATCACCGGCGACCCGCTGCGCATCCGCCAGATCCTGTCCAACCTGGTCAGCAACGCCGTCAAGTTCACCCATGCGGGCCAGGTCACGCTGGACGTGGACCGCGCGCCCCACGGGGCCGCGCGGGACGGCAGGCTGTGGCTGCGCTTTTGCGTGACGGACAGCGGCATCGGCATCCCCGTGGACCGGCAGCAGCATGTCTTCGGCCGCTTCAACCAGCTTGACACATCCTACACCCGGCGCTTCGGCGGCAGCGGCCTGGGGCTGGCGATCAGCCGGTCGCTGGCGGACCTGATGGGCGGGCGGATCGGCTTTGCCAGCATGGCGGGGCAGGGCTCGTCCTTCTGGCTTGACCTGGAAGCCGCCCCCGCCGGTCCCGCCCCCGACACCCATGCCGCCCATCCCGAAACCGACTTGCCCCGCCTGTCGGTCCTGGTGGCCGAGGATAATGCCACCAACCGCCTGGTCGCCCGCTCGATGCTGGAACGGCTGGGGCAGGGGGTGGCCTTTGCCGAAGACGGCCTGGCCGCGCTGGAGGCCGTGGGGCGCGGGGGCTTCGACCTGGTGCTGATGGACATTTCCATGCCCGGGATGGACGGGATCGAGGCGACCCGCCGCATCCGCCGCATGGCCGGGCCCGCCTCCACCGTGCCGGTCCTGGCGCTGACCGCCCATGCGGGGGGTGCCGAACGGACCGCCTGCCTGGAGGCGGGCTGCAACGAGGTGCTGACCAAGCCGCTGGATCTGGACACGCTGCGCCGCGCCCTGACGCGCTGGCTGCCCCGCCCCCCGCAGGCCGAGGCCCCGACAACCGGGCAAGACGAAGGGGGCCTGGAGCAACAGCTTGCCGCCCTGGCCCGTCAGCTTGGGCCCGAGGCGATGCCCCTGCTGCTGGGCGCGAGCCTTGAGGATCTGGCCCGCCACCGCGCCACCCTGGAACGGGCGGCAGGGGGGCAGGCGGTCGATGGGGCGATCCTGGTCCGGGCCTGCCATTCGCTGGTGGGGATCGCCGCCACCCTGGGCCTGCCGGACACCGCCGATGCCGCGCGCCGCGCCGAGGCCGCCCTGAAGGACGCCCCCGCAGGGCCCGGGGATCTTGCCCCATTGCTGGACCTGGTCCGGGAAACCGAGGCCGCGCTGTCCCGGGCGGCCCCCGCCTTCGGCCCGGTCGCGGAAACGGCAGCGCCATGACGGAGAAACGATGACCCCTTCCCGCACGCTTTCGATCGCCCTGGGCGCGGTGGCCGTGGTCCTGCTGATGGGGCAGGGGGCGACAGCCCCCGCCAATCCCCCCGAACCGGGCCTGTTCCAGCGCCTGTTCGGGACCGGCCCGGCCACGCCCGCTGCCGCCCGGACGGATGCGGCCCCCGCCCCGGCGGAACCCGCGCCCGCCCCGGCGGGCGATCCCGCCTTCGCCAAGCCCTTCGGCCGCCACGGCCCCCTGACCCCGCGCGAACGCAAGATGGCCGAAACCGCCTGGGCCTATTTCGAACAAAGGCTCCAGCCCGAAACGGGCCTGGTCAATGCGGTGGGCGCCTATCCTTCGACCACGATGTGGGACACGGCCTCCTATGTCAGCGGGCTGGTCGCGGCCCATGAACTGGGCATCATCGACAAGCGCACCTTCGATCTGCGCGTGAACCAGCTGATCGGCACGCTGCGCAACCTGGACCTGTTCGGGGGCGAGTTGCCGAACAAGGTCTACAACACCAAGACCGGCGAAAAGGTGAACTATGCCAACAAGCCGGGCGAGGTGGGCTTTTCGGTCCTCGACATCGGGCGGATGCTGGTCTGGCTGAAGATCCTCAAGGAACGCTATCCCTATCTGGCCCCGGGCATCGACAACACGGTGCTGCGCTGGAACTTCTGCAACGCCATCACCGAAGACGGGCGGATGCGCGGGTCGGTCGTCACCGCCAAGGGCGAGACGCGCTATGTCCAGGAAGGCCGCCTGGGATACGAGGAATACGCGGCCAAGGGTTTCGCCCTGTGGGATTTCGACGTGGCGGGCGCGCTGTCGCCCGAACCCGTGACCTATACCGAGATCTATGGCGTGCGCGTCCCCGTTGACGCCCGCGACCCGCGCGTCTTCCAGAACATGAACTATGTCCTGACCGAAAGCTATCTGCTGGACGGTCTGGAACTGGGATGGAAGCTGCCCACCGACCGGCAGGGGGACCGCCCCGGCCTGGCGACCCAGGGCTGGCGGGCGGAATTCGCCAACCGCATCTACCTGGTCCAGCAGCGCCGGTTCGAGCAGACCGGCATCATGACCGCCAAGTCCGAACACCAGGTCGAGGGCGCCCCCTTCTTCGTTTATGACGCGATCTGGGCCAACGGTTTCGCCTGGCACACGCTGGATCCCAGCGACGTGTATCAGCCCGACCGCGCCGCCATCGCCGCCAAGGCCGCCGTGGGCATGTGGGCGCTGTGGGACACGCCCTATACCGATCTTCTGCTGGACTCGGTCGCGGATCTGTCCACCGACGAGGGCGGCTTCTACGAAGGCCTTTACGAAAACGGCAACGGCTTCATCCCGGTCCAGAGCGCCAACAACAACGGCATCATCCTGGCCGCGCTGCTTTACAAGGTGCAGGGGCCGATCCTGCAACGGCTGAACGGCAACACGCAGCTGTGGGACACGGCCTTCGCCCACCAGGAAACCCGCGCCAACCGCTGCCTGCCGCAACCGCGCCCGGAACCCGTCTGCTGCAACTGCCAGTCCTTGCCGGACGACCCCCCGGTGCCCGTGACCGAGTTCCAGTATTGCCGCCCCGTGCCGCAGCCCGACGGCACCATCGCCGCCGCCGATTGCAGCCTTGAGAAGCACGGCCTGCCGCTGCCGCAGCCGATCTCGGCCCAGCAGGTCAACCAATGCCCCATGCCGAAGGAACCATGATGGACAAGCAAGCAAAGCCGCGTCTGGTCTGGTTCGACGCCAACCGGGTCTGCGCCGCGATGGGGGTGGTGCTGATCCATTGCACCACGGATTTCTCGGGCGGGGTCTTTCCCAAGGCCGACGCGGCCGACCGCATCGTGCCGGTCTTCCTGCGGTCGGTCGCGGAATTTTCCGGCTCCGAGATGTTCTTCTTCTTCTCGCTGTTCCTGATGGCGATGCGCATCGACCGGCGCAGCCCGCCTTACGGGCAGGCGATGCGCGACCAGGCCCGCCGCCTGCTGGTGCCCTTTGCCTTCTGGACGGTGTTCTATGCCTTCTTCCGCCTGCTCAAGGCCGATGTCGCGGGATACGCGCCCCAGATCTGGGCGCAGCTTGGCGATCCGGGGGCGTGGCTGGGCTTCTTCCTGCTGGGCAAGTCGCAATACCACATGCACTTCCTACCCACGCTGTTCCTGCTGTTCCTGTTCTATCCGGTCATGCGGCTGGCGCTGCGCTTTCCCATCCTGGGGATCGCGCTGTTCGCCACGCTGGGGGCCATGCACCACATCCAGGATTACATCTGGTCCCTGGGACTTGACCCTTCCGTCCGCGATTACCTGATCCGCGCCACCAAGGTGATGGGCTATGTGGGTTACGGCCTTGCGGCCTTCGCGCTTTATGGGTTGTGGCGCGACGGCATCCCGCGCGGGGAATCCCGGCTGATCCGCAAGGGGGCGCTGTATTTCGCGGCCATGGCCTATGTGGCGACGCTGCCCTTTTTCGGCGCGGCGCTGTTTTCGGGGTCCTGGGGCGTGCGGCAGGACTGGTCCTTCTATGGCCACTTCCTGATGCCGCTGATGATGTTCGCGCTGTTCATGGGCGCGCAATACGGGGACTGGTCCCCGCGCTGGAGCTGGCTGGCCCAATTCACCTTCGGCGTCTATCTGGTCCATCCGCTGGTGATCGACCTTTACGACGTGGCGGTGATCGGCGCGGGACTTGCCCCCCACATGGCGCCCTGGCTGGTCGTCACCAGCCGCTTCGCGGTCGTGCTGCCCGCCTCGCTGTTGCTGGCCGTCGGGCTGTCGCGCTGGCGCCCGCTGGCCTGGACCATCGGCCTTGGCCCCGCCCCTTGGGAATGGCGGCAGAAACAGGTCCAGCGGGGCTGACGAATGGACGATTACTTCCGCCGTTTCGAACACCGCCGCCCGCCCGCGCCGCTGCCCTATTCCGCCGGGCGCGAGGCGGTCTGGCAGGCCCTGGCGACGCTCGCTGCGCTGCTGGGGGGATGGTATCTGTGGTGGCGCTGGACGCAGTCGCTGAACCCCGACGCCCTGTGGTTCGCGGTCCCGCTGGTGATGGCCGAAAGCTGCGCCTATGTCGGGTTGCTTCTGTTCATCTACAACCTGTGGAAGGACCAGCCGGTCGCCATCCCCACGCCCGCCGCCACGCTGCACGACACGCTGACCCCTGGCAGCGACGCGCCCGACCGCCCCATCGCGGTGGACCTGTTCTTCGCGACCTACAACGAGGATCCCGAGCTGGTCCGGCTGGGCATCATCGACGCCAAGGCCATCACCTATCCGCACCCCATCGACATCCGCATCCATGTCTGCGACGACGGCCGCCGCCCGGAAATGCGCGCGGTCTGCGACGCCGAAGGCGTGAACTACATCACCCGCGCCACCAACGAGGGCTTCAAGGCCGGCAACCTGCGCCACGCGATGGAACGGACGGGGGGCGATTTCATCGTCATCCTTGACGCCGACACCCGGCCCTTTCCGACGATCCTGGAACACACGCTGGGCCATTTCCGCGATCCGAAGATGGCTTGGGTCCAGACCCCGCAATGGTTCTATGACCTGCCCGAAGGCGTGACGCTGACCGACCGGCTGTCGCGCAGGCTGGGCCGCGCGGGCCGCCTGATCGGGCGGGCGGTCGAGGGCACCCTGGGCGAAATCCGCATCGGCCGCGACCCCTTCGTGAACGACGCCGAGATGTTCTATCAGGTCATCCTGCGCCGCCGGAACCGCGCCAACGCGGCCTTCTGCTGCGGCGCGGGATCGGTCCACCGGCGCGAGGCCGTGATGGAGGCCGCCCTGCGCAGCTTTGCCGCCAGCGTGGACCGCCGCGTGATCGCCGCCGAGGAGGAGATCACCCTGACCAGCCGCGAACCCATGGTCGATGCCGGGCTTCTGTCCGCCATCCGAACCGAGGCCGTGGTGGCCGAGGTGCTGGCCCCCTATCGCTTCCATGTGTCGGAAGACATCTATACCTCGATCCTGCTGCATTCCGACCGGGAACGCGGCTGGAAATCGGTGCTGCACCCGACCTATGAATCACGGATGCTGTCGCCGCAGGATCTGCTCAGCTGGTCGGTGCAGCGGTTCAAGTATGCGGGCGGCAGCCTGGACATCCTGGTGAACGACAACCCGCTGTTCCGGCGCGGCCTGACCCTGCCGCAGCGGCTGATGTATGCCACGACCTTCTGGTCCTATCTCGCCCCCTTGTGGAACGTCGTCTTCCTGGCCGCGCCGGTCGTCTATCTGGCGACGGGGATCGCGCCCGTGTCGGCCTATACGCTGCCCTTCTTCCTGCACGCCATGGCCTTCCTGGTCGCGCTGGAACTGGCGATGATGGCGGGCACCTGGGGGATCGCGGGCTATGCCAGCAAGTCCAGCTACCTGTCCTTCTTCCCCCTGGGGCTGCGCGCCATCGGCACGGTGCTGTCGGGGCGCAGGATTTCCTTTCCGGTCACGCCCAAGGACCGCCAGCATGGCCGCCACCTGCGCCTGGTGCGGCCGCAGATCGCGGTGGTGGCGCTGACGCTTGCCTCGCTGCTGTGGGGCAGCGGGGCGCTGGTCTGGGGCGACACCGGCCACAGCGTCACCGGCGTCGTGACCAATGCCCTTTGGGGCCTCAACAACTGCCTCGCCATGTCGGGGATCATCAGGGCGGCGATGTGGACGCCCGAACCCGAACTGACCGGAGAATCCGAATGAGCCTGCCGACCAACCTGACACGCGCGCGCAGCCACATCATCTTCATCGCGGCCCTTCTTCTGGGGGTGACGCTCATCTTCTATCTGGAAAGGGCGGGACACATGCCCGACAGCAAACCCGACGCGCTTGCCGCCTTTGACGAGGTCGTGCCCCTGCCGCTGGCCGACGGGCTTGGCCGCGCCCAGCAGTCCGACGATTACGCCCGCATCGCCTGGACCTATTTCCGCAACAACACCGATCCCGATACCGGGCTGGTAGGGTCGGTGGACAAGTATCCGTCCACGACCATGTGGGAAACCGCGTCCTATCTGGTCGCCATCGTCTCGGCCCAGCGGCTTGGCATCATCCCGCAAGCCGAGGCCGAGGAGCGCGCGGCCAAGGTGGTAAACGCCCTGTCGCGGCTGGTGCTGTTCGAGGACAGCCTGCCCAACAAGGCCTATGACACGCGGACCTTGCAGATGGTGGACTATGCCAACCGCCCGACCTCGGTGGGGCTTGGCTGGTCGGCGCTGGACATGGGCCGGCTGATGACGGCGCTGAAGATGGTCCAGCTTCACTACCCCGATCAGGCCGACGAGGTCGAGGAGCTGGTGGCCGGATGGGATCTGGACCGCGTGACCCGCGAAGGCCGCCTGAACGGCGCGACCGTGGTGGACGGGTCCGTGCGCGAGAACCAGGAAGGCCGCATCGGTTACGAACGCTATGCCGCCAAGGGGTTGATGCTGTGGGGCGCGGACGCCACCCTGGCCCTGGATGTCGCGCCCACCCTTCAGGTCGTCCGGGTCGAGGGCGTGCCGATCCCGGTGGACACGCGCCTGAACCGCAACCAGACGCCTGCCCTGACCACCAGCGAGCCTTACCTGTTCGACGGGCTGGAATTCGGCTTTGACGCGCTGACCCATGTCTTCGCCACCGTGGTCTATCGCGCGCAGGAAATGCGCTATCGCAACACCGGCCTGCTGACCGGCGTCAGCGAGGGGCACCTGTCGCAGGAACCCCATTTCGCCTATGCCTCGGTCTGGGGCGGGGGCTCGCCCTGGGCGGTGCTGACCTTTGGCGGCGACCGGATCGACAGCCGCCGGACGCTGTCCACCAAGGCGGCCTTCGGGTGGGACGCGCTGTTTTCCACCGAATACACGCAGGAAATGGTGGCCGCCGTGGTGCCCTTCGCCGATCCCGCGCGCGGCTGGCCCGAGGGCATCTACGAGGCCGACGGCACCGTCAACGGATCCTTCACGGCCAACACCAACGCCACGGTCCTTGCGGCGCAGGCGTTCCGGGCCACGGGACCGCTGATGCATGTGCCGCGGTGAGACGGGCCGCCCTCAGCGCCGCTTTGCTGCTGGCCGTTCCAGCCGCGGCGCTGAGCGCGCAATCCTGCCCCGGTCCCGACCTGTCCGTCCCGCCCGCCGGCGCGACATCGGTCGAGGTGCGTCAGGCCGACGTGCCGAACGCCCGCTTTCCGGGGCAATGGCAGCAGGGCCGCCTGGGGGATCTGTCCTATCGCCTTTATCCCGGCGGCTTCGGCACGATCGGCCCTGCCCCGCACATGGAGGCCTGGCGGATCGAGATTTCCTGCAATTCCGACAACCGCACCTGCACCTACCGGCCCTTCGGCGAAGTGCCCGAGGGGATGCAGCCCCGCGCCCGTCACCTGGCAAGCTGCCTGTCGGACCCCGAGCCGCGCAAGACGCCCGCCCCTGCGCCCAAGGAAAGCCCCCCGCCCGCCGCCGAACCCAAGACGCCCGCCAGCCAGCCCGCCCCCGCCGCGCCGAAGGCGGCCGAGGCGCCCAAGCCTGCGGCCCCGGAACCCGCCGCGCCAGGAACGCTGGCGCGAGAACCGTCGCCCGCCGCCCCGGAAGCCGCCTCACAACCTGCCCGCACGGCCCGCGAAACGGCCCCGGCCCCTGCGGCACCAAGGGCGCTGACCCGAGAGCCCGCCCCCGCCGCCCCGCAAGCCGCAGCGGGGCCAATCGCCCGGGAACCGGCCCAAGCCCCAGCGGCGCCGAGGACGCTCACCCGTGAACCGGCGCCTTCCGCGCCGACGCCTGCGGCGCGCGAACCGGCAGCGCCGCCTGTGCAACCAAGGCCGATAACGCGCCAACCCGCGCTCGCCCCGCCCCTTGAAGGGCCGAGGGCGTTCCTGTGCTGGACCGTCCCCGAGGTGGAAGGAACCGGCACGCCCGGGTCCGAGGTGCTTGTCTGCCGCCCGGCCCCGGTGCCGCCGGACGTTCCAGCGGTTCCATCCCGGGAAACGGCTGTTCCACCGCCGGTTCCGCACACTCCCGCCCCGGCAGGGCCGGACGGCGGTCCCGGGGCCGCGCGCCCGTCCGCCGGTCCCGCCGGTTCGCAACGCCAGCCAGAGCCTGCCCCTCAAGGTCCATCCGGCGGCCCCGATGACCGGCCCGACCCGGCAGGGGACCGGGCGGATGCCACCCCCCGGCAGGCCGATGGAGCCGCCGTCCCGGACGGCGGCGTTGCGGCTGCGCCCCAAGTTCCCCGGAGCGCCCCGCCGCCGCCGCGTCCCGCTGACGCAACCGCATCCTCCCGGGCATCCCGCATCGGCACGCCCGACCGGATCAACCTCTTGCCGCTGTCCCGGCCCCGGCGCGACCAGGACCGCCGCCCGCCAGCGCCCGCCCTGACGGCCAGCCCCGCGACACCCGCCCGCCTGGCCCCCCGGGCGCCGA
>NZ_JAFLRK010000020.1 GCF_017315735.1 Paracoccus shandongensis | reverse complement strand
CGCCCCGGCCCGCAAGCGCCGCACGCCGGAACGGCTGGCGCTGATCGGGGCCGCCCGCGCCACCGATCCCGGCGCCGCGCTGGCCGCGATGCTGGCCGTCGCCCCCGTCGATCTGCCCGGTTTCGCCCGCGACCGCAGCCTGTCGCAAGCGGCGCTGGCGCAGGCCATCCGCAGCGCCGACGCCTCGACCATCGGCGACCTGGCGATCAGCCGGGCAACCCTGGACAGCCTGCAAGCGCAGGTGACCGAAACCCTGGCGCAGTTCCATCAGGACAATCCCGACCTGCCCGGCCTGGGCCGCGAACGCCTGCGCCTGGCGCTGCAACCGCGCCTGCCCAAGGACGCCTTCCTTTCCTTCCTGCGCGCCGAATCCGACCAGGCCCGCGCCACGCTCGACGGCGCCTTTGTCCGCCTGCCCGGCCACGAGGTCCGCCTGACGCCCGAGGACGAGGCCCTGTGGGACCGCATCGCCCCGGCGCTTGGGGGCGACACCCGCTTCCGCCCCCCGCGCGTGCGCGATTTCGCCACCGACTTTGGCATCGACGAACGCGAGGTCCGCCGCGTCCTGCGCCTGACCCAAAGGCTGGGCCGCACCGACCAGATCGCGCATGACCATTTCTTCGCCCGCCCCGTCACGGCGGAAATGGTGGCGATCATCCGCGATGTCGCGGCGCAGACGGCGGACGGCTGGTTCACCGCCCCGGCCTTTCGCGACCGCGTGCAGAACGGCCGCAAGGTCGCCATCGAGATCCTCGATTTCTTCGACCGCCACGGCCTGACCTTGCGCCGGGGCGATTTCCGTCGCATCAACCCCCATCGCGCCGACCTGTTCGGCGAGCCCAAGACAGAACACGGAAGGGAATCGTCCCCGGTGGGGCGGCCGGACTTCAAATCCGGTTGGGGCAGCGAGACTGTCCCGGGTGGGTTCGACTCCCATTCCCTTCCGCCACAATCCGAAGGCCAGCCATGAGCGATACCGATTTCGACGACTGGTTGCAGGCGACCTATGCCGAAACGCAAGGCTTCACCGTGCTGATCGTCCTGCTGGGCATCGGCGGGGGCCGCGTGGACCTGCTGAAATCCGCGCATCTGCACGTGATCGGCGACGACATCGACTGGCGGCAGATGGCCGATCACCTGGATGGATCGGGCGTGCCCTGGGACGGGGTGGCGATGTTCCGCGCGGGGCGCGAGGGGTTGGTGGCCGACGACATCGCCCGCGACCGGCTGGACCAGCTGGTGCGCGCGCTGAACGGCGACCGGACGCTGATCCGCGACGGCGAGTTCTTCAACCGCGACGGCCTGCGGCTGCGGCTTGACGATGCCGAACCGCAGCCCCCGGTTCTCAACTGATCAGCAGTTGGGCGCCGTCTGCAGGGCCACCGGCTCGGCCCGGCCCTTCAGATCCAGCCCGCGCGCCGTGGGCGGCTGCCAGGTGGGCGAAGTCGTCAGCGCGCCCTGTGCGTTGGTGCCCAGGTGCGATCCGCCCAAGCCCCCGCTCCAGCCGCTGGTGCCGGAATTGTTCGCCTCGGTGCTGTCGGATCCCGGCTGGGGGGCGGTCGCGGGTTCGGCCACGGTGTCGCGGGGCGGGCAGTTCCCTTCGCCCGACTGGCCCTGCGCTTGGGTCTGGGTGGCGGCGGGGGCCGTGGGCGCTGTCTGGGCCCAACCCGTGCTGGCCGCGAAAAGGCTGATGGCAAGAATGACGCTGGGACGGGTCATGGCGGACCTCTGGCACGAAGGGATGTGGCGCAAAACGCGCCGCCCACGGCGCGGGTTCCGCTTGCAGCGGCGCGCCCCCGCGACTAGAAGGGCGGGAATTTTTCAGGCCGCCCCGGCTTTGGCGGCCCTTATGGCATGAGGACGATGATGCAGGTCAAGGAAACCCGGAACGAAGGTCTCAAGCGGGGCTATCAGTTCACCCTGCCGGCAGCCGATCTGGCCGCGACGGTCGATGCGAAGCTGAAGGAAGCGCAGCCCGAAGTCGAGATGAAGGGCTTTCGCAAGGGCAAGGTCCCGATGGCTATGCTGAAGAAGAACTTCGGCCCCCGCATCCTGGGCGACGCCATGCAGGAAGCCATCGACGGCGCGCTGAAAAAGCACCTGGACGAATCCGGCGACCGCCCGGCCACGCAGCCCAAGGTCGAGATGCAGAACGGCGAAACCTGGAAGGAAGGCGACGACGTGGTCGTCAACGTCTCCTACGAGGCGCTGCCCCCGATCCCCGAGGTTGACCTGTCCAGCCTGACCCTGGAAAAGCTGACCGTTCCGGCGGAAGACGCGGCGATCAACGAGGCGTTGCAGAACCTGGCGAAGTCGGCGCAATCCTTCGAGGACCGCGAGGCCGGCAGCGCGGCCGAGAAGGGCGACCAGGCCGTGATCGACTTCAAGGGCTTTGTCGATGGCGAGGCCTTCGAGGGCGGCGCGGGCGAGGATTACCCGCTGGTCCTGGGCTCGAACAGCTTCATCCCCGGCTTCGAGGACCAGCTGGTCGGCGCCAAGGCGGGTGACGCCGTGACCGTCACCGTCACCTTCCCCACCGAATACGGCGCCCCCCACCTGGCGGGCAAGGAAGCCACCTTTGAATGCACCGTGAAAGCGGTCAAGGCCCCCAAGGAAGCCACCATCGACGACGAGCTGGCCAAGAAGTTCGGCGCCGAGGATCTGGACGCCCTGAAAAAGCAGATCGCCGGCCGTCTTGAACAGGAATATGCCGGCGCCGCCCGCGCAATCCTGAAGCGGTCGCTGCTGGACCAGCTGGACGAGAAGGTGAAGTTCGACCTGCCCGAATCGCTGGTCGAGGCCGAGGCGCAGCAGATCGCCCATCAGCTGTGGCACGAGGAAAACCCCGAGGTCCACGACCACAACCACGGCAGCATCGAGCCCACCGACGAGCACAAGAAGCTGGCCGAGCGCCGCGTCCGCCTGGGCCTTCTGCTGGCCGAGATCGGCCAGAAGGCCGAAGTGACCGTCACCGACCAGGAAATGACCCAGGCCGTGCTGCGCGCCGCCCGCCAGTATCCCGGCCAGGAACGCGCCTTCTTCGAGTTCGTCCAGCAGAACCAGGCCGTGCAGCAGCAACTGCGCGCCCCGATCTTCGAGGACAAGGTCGTCGATCACATCGCCGAGCAGGCGAAGGTCGAGGAAAAGACCGTCACCAAGGAAGAACTGGAAAAGGCGGTCGAGGCCCTGGACGAACTCTGATCGTCCTTTCCACCCCACCAGAAAGGCCGCGCCATCCCGCGCGGCCTTTTCAGTTGTGTTAACCTTGTGGCGCGTCCCCGCGCCCCTTATCTTGCGGCCATGTCAGCACAACTCCACCTCATGAAGCTTTGCGTGGGCGCCGAAGGCCCCGAGGATCTGGCCCACTGGCAGCGCCGCTTCGGCGACGGCCATGCGGTCCACGTCACCCGCATGTGGCCCAAGCGCGAGGAAGAACTGCTTGCGGGCGGGTCGATCTTCTGGGTGTTCAAGGGCGTGATGCTGGCGCGCCAGCGGATCGTGCGGCTGGACGAACACCGCCACGACGACGGCATCCGCCGCTGCGCCCTGATCCTGGACCGCGACCTGATCCCCGTCACCGCCGTGCCCCGCCGCCCCTTCCAGGGCTGGCGCTACCTGGACGCAAAGGACGCCCCCGCCGACATGCCCCGCGGCCGGGCGGGCGACGCCGCCCTGCCCCCGCAGATGGCGGCGGCGCTTGCGGAAATGGGTCTTGTCTGACGCTTGACGCGGCCCGCGCCATCGGTTAGCCAAGGCCCCACGCGGGTGTAGCTCAATGGTAGAGCAGCAGCTTCCCAAGCTGAATACGAGGGTTCGATTCCCTTCACCCGCTCCAACTCACCGCGCCGGTTTTCTGGAACATCTGGTGAGATGGGCTGTTTCCTGTCCAGCAACAGGAAAGACCCGCCATGAAGGAAAAGAAAAAGGTCGACGCCGCCTATATCATAGGCGCCCTGATCCTGGCGATCGTGCTGGCGCTGCTTTATGCCTTTGGGATCGGCGCGGGCGACTGACGCCGCCGCTCAGAACCCGAACGAGAACCGGCGCACGATGCCCAGCTTCAGCGAGGGCTGGTATTCGTCCTGCACGACCGGGCTGTCCGCCGCGTCGCCGATCAGCTTGCCGTATTCGACCTCGCCCAGGACGGCGAGGGTGTCGGTCAGGGCATAGCGGGCCTCGAAGCTGATCGAGGCCTTGTTGAAGCCGCCGCCGATGTCATAGGCGGGGCGGCCCGGGGCGGCTTCGGCCGCGTTTACGCCGAAATAGGTGTCGTTGTAATCGCCGTTGCCATAGCCCAGGCTCAGGCCCGACCACAGCGACACGCGGTCCGACAGATCGGTGCGGTATTTCGCGCCGATTTCGCCTGTCAGGCCTTCATGCCCGTCAAAGCCGCGGCGGACCGACCCGAAGGCGTTCCACGGGCCCGCGCCATAGCTGACCTTCAGGCCCAGTTCATAGGCGCGGTCGATATCCGCCATGCCCGCCAGGTCGTCGCTGTCCGAGGCCTCACGCTCTCCCACCATGTTGAAGGAGGGCGAGATGGCAAAACCTTCGCTTTCATTGGTGCCAGGCGTGCCGAAGCCCGCGTTGCGCCAGATCAGCCAGGGCCCGGCCTTGGCATCGTCGGATCCGGGATAATCCGGGCCCACATCCACGCCGACCCCCAGATCGACCGAAAATTCGCGGCCTGCAAAGCCGAAATCCTGCGCGATCGCACCCGTGGCAGCGGATGCGGCAAGAACGGCCAGGGCCAGCATATGTTTCATGGTCGGATCCTTCAGGGGGGTCGGCGGGATGTAAACGCTTCCTAGGGTCGAATCGTCGATCCGCACAAGGCGCGACGCGCCGTCAGCGCACCATCGTCTGCCATGCGGCGCATTTGCGCAACAGCCCTCAGCCCCGTTCGACCGCATCCAGGCTTTCCAGCGCGGCCATCCAGATGTCCTCGGCCCGCACCATGGCCTGCACCGCCTCGGCCCGCTTGCTGGACCACCGCTTCGCCTCGTGCGGGTCGTTGTAAAGCGCGGGATCGGCCAGCTTCACGTCCAGCTTCTGCAGCATGTCGGTCAGCTTCTGGACACGCTCCTCGGCCCGGCGGACCTCGGCGCGCAGGGCCAGAAGCTCGTCTCGGGGGGCGCGCTTGGGGGCGGATTTGGGCTTTTCCTCGACCACCTTCGGCTCGTCCCCGCCCAGCAGGAAGCGGCGGTAATCATCCAGGTCGCCCTCATAGGGGGCGACCGCGCCGTCGCGCACCAGCCACAGCCGGTCGGCCACCAGCCCCAGCAGGTGCATGTCGTGGCTGACCAGCACCACCGCGCCGGTATAGTCGTTCAGCGCCTCGGTCAGCGCCTCGCGGGATTCGATGTCCAGGTGGTTGGTGGGCTCGTCCAGGATCAGCAGATGCGGCGCGTCGATGGTCGCGATCAGCAGCGAGAGCCGCGCCTTCTGGCCGCCGGACAACTGACCCACCTTTGTTTCGGCCTGCGCTTCCATCAGCCCGAACCCGGCCAGCCGGGCGCGCAGTTTCGCCTGGCCCTCGTCGGGGCGCAGGCGGCGGATATGGGCCAGCGGGGTTTCGGCCAGGTCCAGCTCGTCCACCTGATGCTGCGCGAAATAGCCGATGCGCAGCTTGGACGACCGGGTCAGCTTGCCCTCCATCGGGGCCAGGCGTTCGGCCAGCAGCTTCGACAGCGTGGATTTTCCCTGCCCGTTCCGGCCCAACAGCGCGATGCGGTCGTCCTGGTCGATGCGCAGCGACAGCTTGCGCAGGACGGCGCGCCCGTCATAGCCGACGCTGACCCCCTCCATTGCGACGATGGGGGGCGACAGTTCCTCGGGCTGCGGAAAGCCGAAGCGGTGGAACTTCGCCTCCTCGGGGGCGGTGATCGGCTCCATCTTGGCCAGCATCTTGACGCGGGCCTGCGCCTGGCGCGCCTTGCTGGCCTTGGCGCCGAAGCGGTCCACGAAGCTTTGCAGATGCGCGCGGCGGTCGGCCTGCTTCTTCGCCTCGGCGGCCTGGAGGGCGCGGCGTTCGGCCCGTATCCGGGCGAAGTCGTCATAGCCGCCGGTATAGAGCACCAGCTTGCGGTTCTCCAGATGCAGGATATGGCCCACCGCGCGGTTCAGAAGGTCGCGGTCGTGGCTGATGATGATGACCGTGTGCGGATAGCGCGCCAGATAGGTTTCCAGCCAGAGCGCGCCTTCCAGGTCCAGATAGTTGGTGGGTTCGTCCAGCAGCAGCAGGTCGGGCTGCGCGAACAGCACCCCCGCCAGCGCCACCCGCATCCGCCAGCCGCCGGAAAAGTCGGCGGTGGGCCGCGCCTGGTCGGCGGTGGAAAAGCCCAGGCCGTCGAGGATGGAGGCCGCCCGCGCCTCGGCCGACCAGGCGTCGATATCGGCCAGCCGGGTCTGGATCTCGGCGATGCGATGCGCGTCGGTGGCATGGTGGCTTTCCGCCAGCAGCGCCGCGCGTTCGGTATCGGCGGCCAGCACGGTATCCAGGACCGAGGTCGCGGTCGCCGCCGACTCCTGCGCGACGCCGCCGATGCGGGCGCGGCTTGGCAGGCTGATCTCGCCGCCATCCAGACTGAGCTCCCCCCGGATCAGCCGGAACAGCGTGGTCTTGCCCGCGCCGTTGGGACCGACAAGGCCGACCTTGTGGCCTTCGGGAATAGTGGCGGTGGCGCCCTCGAACAAAGGGCGGCCCTGGATGGAATACGAGATATCGTCGATGCGCAGCATGGCAGGGCCATGGCCGATGCGGCAGGCGGCGTCAAGCGGCCACGGCCCTGCCCTGGCGTTGCCGCGCCGTCAGTTCGCCGGTGTCGCCGGGACTGCCGTGCCGGGCGCGTTCTCGACTGGCTGGGGCACGGTATTGGTCGCCTCGGCCGCTGCCTCGGCCGCCGTTTCGGTGGTGTCCCGGCCGGACAGCACCATGAAGGCGACCATGATGAGGAAGCCCGCCGGGATCAGGGCATAGATCAGCGAGCGGGGCATTCCACGACTGGGTTTTGGTTCGGTGGCCATGCGGGGGTTCCTTTCCGATGTTGGGGGATAACAGCGGAAGGGGGGAGAAGTTTCAGGGGGTGGGGTTGGTGGTGCGGATGGGACGGGCGAGGCAGACCTTGTGACCTTCGGGAATGGCGGCGGTAGCGCCGTCGAACAGAGGGCGGTCCTGGATGGAATAGGAGATGTCGTCGATGCGCAGCGTGAGTGGGGGATGGAGGACGGGAGGAAGCGCGTCAAAAGGGTGGGGGTGAAATGAGCCAAAATGATCGCCTCCTTCCATGATGAATTTTCTTCATGCACAATATTGACATCTTGTGCAAGACATGATTTTATCGTGCATGAAGCAGCCTGGAGTAGATTTGTGGCTTTTAGAGTTCAAGAAGCGATCGAAGAAAATTTCGAGCGAGCGAAGCGCAAGATGATCCCCCACAACTTTATAGGTGACAAAAGGCGAGAACTAACTGAGCATTTACGAACACTCACTGACAGACTTGGTCCTGTGGTTGATAGCTACCCTATTTGGCATCCGCTCCTAGTGCAGCCGCGTCCAGGAATTCCTTCTACCCACCCTTGTGAAAGAAGCGGGTGGAATGGTTTGGATCATACCATTTATTTTGTGAACGGCTTCCTTACATGTCCTTATGATGGTGCGGGTGGATTTGAGCGCGTTCAGAAATCAGCAAATGAGATCTCTGTACCACCTTGCGCCGGAATCGACGTTGAAGTTATCGATCAGCCTTACTATGCGCCAGGAACAATAGCGATCCTAGTATCTTGCAACTGGGACATTCCACTTGATGAAGGATACATGGTCCCAAAATCACGAGCAGTGCCCCTAATGTTGGAAGCGGTAGTCCCAACTTGGCGACGTTCTGAAGTAGGCGAAACGTGGGAGACTATGCGACCTTACCTATTAGGGACGCCTAATGGCGCACGTTCTTCCTTTTTTGTAAGCCAGGAAACAGGGCTTTCTCTAAAGAAAGTCTATGAAATGATCGTTGCATCAGGAATGTACGGGCCTGTTTACGTTTAATAGGGTTTTCTACCGAAAACTTATAGCTACCATAAAACCCCTCGCCTTGACTGGGCGAGGCCTTCCCATCTTAAGCTCCTAGATGAAATATCTACTTTCGATAACTGACCTCGGCAACGGCAAACCTTATCTGCGTTCCCTGCCGTCGCAAATGCCTGCCGCCGATTAGAACTTCGTTGACCGCCCCTGTGGCCTTGGTCAGTACATATTGGCCACACTGCCACCCTTCCCCTAATAATGATACCGACACTGCGCAATCTCCAACGCCTGCGCTGCCCCACTCCCCGATACCCGATACACCAGCCGGTCCGCCTGCGTAATCCGCCGCGACCACCAGCCGCTCAGGTCGCCCTTCAAGGGTTCGGGCTTGCCAGTGCCCTTGAACGGAGTCCGCATCGTTTCCTTGATCAGATCGTTCAGCCGCTCGAAGACCTTGGCATCGCTGTTGCGCCAATGGTGATAGTCCTGCCATGTCGCGTCAGAGAAGATCAGCTTCATCGTCCAAGGTCCGCTCGACCCCCTGTCCGGCGTTCAACTGGGCGATGGAGTCCCGCAGGCGACCAGCGTTCGCAGGCGAGGTCAGCAGATACAGCGTTTCCTGGATCGCGTCCCATTCTTCCTTGCCGACAACCACCACGGCCTCGCGCCCGGACCGGGTGATCACCGTCTCGGTCTTGTCGTGGATCGCGTGGTCCATGACATCCTTCAGATGCTTGCGGGCGTCGGTATAGGTGACGATGTTCATGACAAAACCAGGGTTGTTACGCCCTGAACATGGTACTTCATCCTGTACATGTCAATTCAAGGCTGCCAACAAAAAAGGCCCCGCCACCCGGCGAGGCCTCTTCCCTTTCTCACCCGCAGATCAATACCGCGAGGCCATCACCGACAGCGGCAGCGGCACGATCTTGTCGGCGTTGCCGGCCGTGCCGAAGGCCTCGAAGCGGTCCTTGCAGACCTGCGACATCATCTGCATCGCGGGCTTGAGGTACTTGCGCGGGTCGAACTCGGAGGGTTCCTCGGCGAAGACCTTGCGGATCGCGGCAGTCATCGCCAGACGGTTGTCGGTGTCGATGTTGACCTTGCGCACGCCGTGCTTGATGCCGCGCTGGATTTCCTCGACCGGGACGCCCCAGGTCGGCTTGATGTCGCCGCCATAGCTGTTGATGATCTGCTGCAGATCCTCGGGGACCGAGCTTGAGCCGTGCATCACCAGGTGGGTGTTGGGCAGGCGGGTGTGGATTTCCTCGATCACGTGCATCGCCAGGATGTCGCCGTCGGGCTTGCGCGAGAACTTGTAGGCGCCGTGCGAGGTGCCCATGGCGATCGCCAGCGCGTCCACCTTGGTGTCGTTGACAAAGCGCACGGCCTCGTCCGGGTCGGTCAGAAGCTGGTCGTGGCCCAGCTGCTCGGTCGCGCCGTGGCCGTCCTCCTGGTCGCCCATGCCGGTTTCCAGCGAACCCAGCACGCCCAGTTCACCCTCGACCGAGACGCCGCAGGCATGGGCCATCTCGACCACCTTGGCGGTGATGTCGCGGTTATAGGCGTAATCGGCGGGCGTCTTGCCGTCGGCTTTCAGGCTGCCGTCCATCATCACGGAGGTGAAGCCGTTCTGGATCGCGGTGGCGCAGGTCGCCAACCCGTTGCCGTGGTCCAGGTGCATGCACAGCGGGATCTCGGGGAAGGCCTTGGCAAAGCCCTGGATCAGCCCCGCCAGCACCAGGTCGTTGGCATAGGCGCGCGCCCCCCGGCTGGCCTGCAGGATCACCGGCGATTTCGTGGCCTGGGCGGCGGTCATGATCGCCAGACCCTGCTCCATGTTGTTGATGTTGAAGGCGGGGACCGCGTAGCCGTTCTCGGCCGCGTGGTCCAGCAGCTGGCGCAGGGTAATCATAGCCATGTTGTTATCCTTCCGTGGGTTCGGCCAGATAGCCGAGGATCGTCTCGACCTCGTCCTTAGCGCCGAATATCAGGGGCGTCATGTCGTGTACCGCTAACGGTTTGCGATAACGGATGGGCTGCGTGCCGTCCGAGGCAAGGCCGCCAGCCTGTTCGACCAGAAAGGCGATGGGCACGCATTCATAGACCAGCCTGAGGCGACCGTTCTCGTATCCCGGGCGCCGGTCGGCGGGATACAGGAACGCGCCGCCGTTCAGCAGGATGCGGTGCAATTCGCCCACGGCGGCGGCCAGCCAGCGCATGTTGTAGTTCTTGCCCAGCGGCCCGTCCCTGCCCGCCCGCAGGTCGGCGACCCAGGCTTGCAGGCCCGGCGCCCAGTGGCGTTCGTTCGACGCGTTATAGGCGATGGTGGATGCCTGGGGCTTCAGCGTGACGTTTTCCCGCACCATGCGGAACTCGCCCGCATCAGTGTCCCAACCGGCGATATGGGTGCCGTCGCCCAAGGACCAGCCGAAGTCCATCGAATGGCCGAAGCTGGCATAGCCCGCCGCGACCACGCTTTCGCCGGTGCGCAGGAAGCCTTCCGGCGCGGCAGGCAGGATGGAAAACAGCATCCCCAAGGGCGCGCCGATGCCGATGCTGCCGGACCCGTCGATGGGGTCCATCGCCACGTCCCATGCGCCGTCGGGATTGAGTTCGATCACCGCCTCGGCTTCCTCGGACAGCACCTGGCGGACGCCCGCGCGGCGCAGCACCGCGATCATGTGGTGATGCGCGCCCACATCCAGGGCCTTCTGCTTGTCGCCGGTGTCGTTGACGCCGACGATCTCGGTCGGGTCGCCGTGCAGGCGTCCGGCGGCAAGGCGCTGCATCAGCGGCAGCTGCGCCCGCGCGATGGCGTGGACAATGGCGGCGGGGCCGTCGCCGGTCAGCACCTGGGACAGCAGGCGGCCCGTCGCCGGGCCGTCGTTCGGCAGTTTCAGCATGTCAGGCCTTGTTGTATTTCGCATCGACCGCGTCGATGGCGTTCACGTTGCCCGCGGACTTGCCGACCTTGTCGAAATGTTCCGTCTCGGCCAGCCAGGCGTCGGCGATGGCCTTGGCCAGTTCCGGGCCGATCACGCGGGCGCCCATGGTGATGATATGCGCGTCGTTCGACAGCGCGGCGCGGGTGGCGGAATAGGTGTCGTGGGTCAGGGCCGCGCGGATGCCCGGCACCTTGTTGGCCGCGATGCAGACGCCGATACCGGTGCCGCAGACCAGGATGGCGCGGTCGAAGGTGCCGTCCTTGACCTGGCTTGCCACCCGGTCCGAGAGGTTCGCATAAAAGGCGTCGGGGCCTTCGTCGGTGCGGCTGATTTCCGACACCTGATGCTTGTCCTTGAGGTGGTCGGCCAGGACCTTGGCCAGACCCTCACCCGCGCTGTCGCCTGCGATTGCCAGTTTCATTTCGTTTCTCCGATGGTTGCGGCGCAGCGCGCCAGGATGTCGAGATAGCCCCTCACGTTCCAGGCAGAGCGGCCGATGAACAGCCCGTCGATATGCGGGCATTGGATCAGTTCCTCGCAGTTGCCCGGATTGACCGAGCCGCCGTAAAGGCACGGCACGCGGCGCCCCAGGATGTTCTGGGCCACCGCGATGATCTCGGCCTGCCGCGCATCGGCATAGTCCGAGGTCGCGGGGATCCCGTTAACCCCGATGGCCCAAACGGGTTCATAGGCCAGCAGGATCGTCGCATTGCTGCCCGCCACGCGGGACAGCGCGGCGCGCACCTGGGTTTCCAGCACGTCCTGGGCGCGGCCTTCCTCTCGTTCCGCCAGCGTTTCGCCGATGCAGATCAGCGGGATCAGCCCGTGGCGGACGGCGGCCTCGGTTTTCAGGCCCACGGTCTCGTCCGTCTCGCCGAAATGCTCGCGGCGCTCGGAGTGGCCCAGTTCCACGATGTCGAGGTTGCAGTCGCGCAGCATCACCGGGCTGATTTCCCCGGTCCAGGCCCCCTCGTCCGCCCAATGCATGTTCTGCGCGCCGACCTTGACGCTGGTCCCGGCCAGCCATTCCTTGACCTGCCGCACGGCGGTGAAGGGCGGGATCACGAAACGCTGGATGCGCGGGTCGCGCGCGCTGTCGGCAGCGGCCAGCCCTTCGGCGAAGACGCGTGCCTCGGCCAGCGTCTTGTTCATCTTCCAGCTTGTGCCGATCCAGAAATCCGTCATGTCAGTCCCTTGCGATGGTCAGCCGCAGCCCGGCCCGGTCAATCGCAGCACGATCTTCGGGCGCGGGGGCGGCGTCGGTGATGATGGCGTCGAAAGCGGTCAGGTCCGCCAGCGCGTGCAGGGCGGACCGGCCGAAGCGGGTGTGGTTGACCAGCAGCACGGAACGGTCGGCGCTTGCGATCATCGCGCGCTTGGCACGGACCGCCGCGTCGTCCATGTGGAAGGCCCGCAGCCCCGCCACGGCGGGGGTCGAGATGAAGGCCAGGTCCGCGCGCAGCCGCGCCAGCGCATCCTCGGTCACGACCCCGAAGAAGCCGTTGAACTTGGCGCTGTAGGTGCCGCCAAGCGCGATCAGCGTCACGCGGGGCGCGTCCTTCAGCCGGTCGATCACGGCGGCGTTGTTGGTGATGACCGTCAGCGGCGCCTTGTCGACCAAGTTGGCCCCCAGCAGCGCGGCCATGGACCCGTCGTTGACCATCACCGTCATGCCGGGTTCCACCATCTCCAGCGCCGCGCGGGCCATGCGCGCCTTGGCGTCGCTGTCCTGCAACGCGCGGATGCGGAAGTCGGATTCGAACTGCGTGCCCGCCTCGATGGTCGCGCCGCCGCGCACCTTGCGCAGCAGGCCCGCCTGTTCCAGGTCGTCCAGATCCCGGTGGATGGTCATGCGCGACACGGCGAAACGGTCGGCCAGGTCGTCCAGGTCCACGGCCCGCGCACCCACCAGAAGATCCATGATCGCCTGCCTGCGTTCCTCGCGCTTCACCTGATCCTCCTGGGTTGAGGGCTTTGTAACACCGCCCGCGAAAATCGCAACATCAATCCTGTGACTTTGTGACGGCGTTTTGTGATCATTGTTGTGGCGGCGGACGGTCCGGGGTATTGACCCCCAAACCCGCCGGAGGACCACATGCCGCTCGATTCGCCCAAAGACCCCAAGATCGCCGCCAAGGCGGATCTCGACCCGCAGAACTTCGCGCTGGCCAACTGCATCCGCGCGCTGTCCATCGACGCGGTGAACGCGGCCAATTCCGGCCACCCCGGCGCGCCCATGGGCATGGCGGATGCGGCAACCGTGCTGTTCCGCAACCACCTGAAGTTCGACGCGAAAAACCCCGACTGGCCGGACCGCGACCGCTTCGTGCTGTCGAACGGCCATGCCTCGATGCTGCTCTACAGCCTGCTGCACCTGACGGGCTACGAGGACATGACGCTGGAGCAGGTGAAGAACTTCCGCCAGTGGGGATCCATCACCGCAGGCCACCCCGAATACGGCCATGCCAAGGGGATCGAGACGACGACCGGACCGCTGGGCCAGGGCATCGCCACCGCCGTCGGCATGGCGCTGGCGGAACGCGCCTTGGCGGCCGAGTTCGGCGACGACCTGGTCGATCACCACACCTATGTCTTCGTGGGCGACGGCTGCCTGCAGGAAGGCATCGGGCAAGAGGCGATCAGCCTTGCGGGGCACCTTGGCCTTGGCAAGATGATCGTGCTTTATGACGACAATTCGATCACCATCGACGGCCCGACCTCGATCAGCTTTTCCGAGGATGTCGCGGCGCGGTTCCAGGCCTGCGGCTGGCATGTCCAGACATGCGACGGCCATGACGGCAAGGCGCTGGATGCGGCGATTGCAGCGGCCAAGGCGGAAACCGGCAAGCCGTCATTGATCGCGATGAAGACGGTGATCGGGTTCGGTTCGCCCAACAAGGCGGGCAGCTATGCGGTCCACGGCTCGCCCCTGGGCCGCGACGAAGCCGCGCTGACCCGCGAGGCGATCGGCTGGCCGCATGAGCCCTTCGTGATCCCCGAGGAGCTTCTGGCCGAATGGCGCCGGATCGGCACCCGCGGCGCCACCGACCGCGAGGCCTGGGAGGCCCGTCTGGCCGCGAAATCCGCCGAGGTTCGCGACGAGTTCAACCGCCGCCTGTCGGGCACCCTGCCCCAGGGCTATGACGCCGCCGTCAAGGCCGCGCGCGACGCGCTGTTCGCCGAACCCAAGAAGGCCGCGACCCGCAAGGCCAGCCAGATGGCGCTGGAGCCGCTGACCGCCGCCCTGCCCGAGATGATCGGCGGATCGGCCGACCTGACCGGGTCGAACCTGACCCGCGTCAAGGCCGTGGACAGCCAGTATACGCGCCAGGCGCCGGGCCGCTACATCGGCTATGGCGTGCGCGAATTCGGCATGGCGGCGGCGATGAACGGCATCAACCTGCATGGCGGCTTCATCGCCTATGGCGGGACGTTCCTGGTCTTTTCCGACTATGCCCGCAACGCCATCCGCCTGTCGGCGCTGATGGGGGTCGGCACGATCTATGTCATGACCCATGACAGCATCGGGTTGGGCGAGGACGGCCCGACCCACCAGCCGATCGAGCATCTGGCATCCCTGCGCGCGATCCCGAACCTGACGGTGCTGCGCCCGGCGGACACGGTGGAAACGCTGGAAGCCTGGGACATCGCCATCCGCAACCGCCATGTGCCGTCGCTGCTGGCCTTGTCGCGCCAGGACGTGCCGCAGTTGCGGCTGGAGGCCGGGGACGAGAACCTGACTGCCAAGGGCGCCTATGTGATCCGCCAGTTCGGTGAGGGCCGCGACGTGACGCTGATCGCCACGGGGACCGAGGTGCAGCTTGCCGTCCAGGCCGCCGAGGCGCTGCACGAGGGCGGGCTGAACGTCGCCGTCGTGTCGATGCCGTCCTGGGAGTTGTTCGACGCGCAGCCCGAGGAGTATCGCCGCGCCACCCTGGGCGACGCGCCGCGCATCGCCGTCGAGGCCGCGGGCAAGTTCGGCTGGACGCGCTATGTCGCCAGTGAGGACGACGTGATCGGCATGAACGGCTTTGGCGCCTCCGCGCCGATTGACCGGCTGTATCAGGAGTTCGGGATCACGAAGGACGCTATCGTGGCCCGGGCCAAGGTGTTGGCCAGGAAGTAAGCGCAACGGTGCGTGCAAGCACGCACCCTACGGTGTTGATGACGTCGTAGGGTGCGTGTTCACACGCACCTTGATCCAACGGTCGGCCAAGTGGTGGGGTTTTGCCCCACCTTTTTCATGCCAGCGCCCCTGCCGTCGCCTCATCCGTGATCAGCCCTTGCAGCCGCCCGCTGCGCAGGGCCGCGCGGATCGCCTCGACCTTGTCGGCGCCGCCTGCGATCAGCACCAGGCGGCTGTTTCCCGGTTCGTCCAGCGATGCCGACAGGGTGCGCGCCGTCAGGGTCGTGTCCAGCACCCGGCCCTCGGCGTCGAAGAAGTGGCCCATCATCTCGCCCACGCCGCCGGCGGCGCGGATCTCTGCGATCTCTCGCGGCTCGATCATGCCGGAGGCGACAAGCTGCGCGCCGGGATCGACCGTGCCCATGCCCACGAACTTCAGCCCCGCGCCATTCGCCAGATCGAAGATCTCGGCCACGCCCGGTTGCGCCAGCAGCACCGCGCGGTCAGATTCGGAATTGGCGAAGAAGGGCACGGGCATGACGTAAGCCTGCGCGCCGGTCTTTTCGGCCAGCCGGTGCATCACGTCGTGGCGGTTGGCCGAATAGTTGCGCGTCAGCCCGCCCAGCAGCGACACGAAGCGCGTGCCGTTGGCATCGAAACGCGGCAGTTCCCCCACCGCCGCCGCGAGCGTCCGCCCATGGCCCAGGCCGATGACCTTGTGCTCGCCCCGCTCGATTTCGCGGCGAAGGAAGCTGGCCCCGGCCAGGCCCAGGGCGCGGAAGGGAATGCCGTCCTCGCCCAGGTCGGGGGCGACTTCGCAGAAGGCGAGGCCGTAACGCTGGCACAGCCGGTCCTCCAGCACCGCGCATTCGACGATTTCACCGTCGATGCTGACCTTGACCACGCCGTCCGCCACGGCCCGCGCGATCAGGCGGTGCGCCTTGACGCCGGTGACGCCCAGCCGTTTGGCGACCGCCGCCTGCGTCATGCCGCCCGCGTAATGCAGCCAGGCCGCCCGGATGGCGAGGCTTTGTTCCGGGTCGATCCCTCCGCGCCGCGCCATCAGCCCGCCTCCTCCATGATGCGCCGCAGGTCGTTGGGGGAAAGCGCGGCGGGGTTGGATTTCATCGAAGATGAGGTCGCGGCGGCCTCGGCTGCGGCAGCCTGGGCCTCGGGTCCGATGCCCAGGGCCGACAAGGCGGGCAGGCCCGCGCGGTGGGACCAGTCGGACAAGGCGCGCGCGGCCTCGGCCATCGAGGCATGGGGCGTGTCGAAGGCCGCGCCGATCCAGCGGGCCACCTGGTCCAGCCGCCGGATCGTGCCGGGATCGGTGGCCGTGCGGCGGTTCGCCCCCAGCACAGGGGGCAGCAGCGCCCCGCAGATCGCCCCATGCGGCGCGCCGGTCAGCCCGCCCAAGGGTCCGGCAAGGCCATGCACCGCGCCAAGGCCCGCATTGGCAAGGGCCAGCCCGCCGCACAGGGACACAAGGGCCATGTCGTCGCGGGCACCGGGATCGTCGCGCTCCATCAACCGTCTGATCGCCGCCAGCCCGCGCGGGATCGCGTCGCGGCACAGCGCGTCGGTCAGGGGGTTGGCGCGGGTGCAGACATAAGGCTCGATCACCTGGGTGATGGCGTCAAGCCCCGAGGCCAGCGTCACCGCGCGGGGGCAGCCGTCCGTCAGCGCCGGATCCACGATCGCCAGGCGCGGCAGCATCCGCGCGTCGCGCAGGCTGACCTTGCGGCGGTGCTGCGGCACGCCGATCACGGCGTTGCGCGTGACCTCGGCCCCGGTGCCAGCCGTGGTGGGGATGGCGACAAAGGGCAAGGGCGGGTGGTCGAGCGGCAGGCCCCGGCCCACGACCTCCAGGTGGTCCAGCATGGGCCGGGTTGCGGGGATCAGCGCGGCGATGGCTTTTCCGGCGTCGATGGCCGCGCCGCCGCCAAGGGCCACGACGACCTGCGCGCCCTGCCCCGCCGCGATGCCGTCCCCGATCAGGTCCATGTCAGGCTCTCGCGGCACGGCAAAGCCTGCAACCGCGCATCCCTGCCCCACCAGCGCATCGGCCAGCCACGCTGCCCGCGCGCCGTCTCGGCCATGGACCAGCAGCACGCGCCGCCCCATGCCCGCCACCCGTTCCGCGGCAACACTGGCCTGCCCCCTGCCGAACAGGATCTCGGTGGCGGTGGCAAAGGCGAAGGGCTGGACCATCAGACGCGCAAGTCCCCCGCGCCGCTGTCGATATGCGGCGCCCAGAAGGCCACGCTTTCGGCGATCTGTTGGGTCACCTGCCGGTCGTTGGGTTCGCGTTCCTTGAAGGACAGTTCCAGGCAGATTTCGTTGTCCACCGCGCCGCCTTCCGCCAAGGCCGCCAGCAGGGGTTCGGGCTGCACCCGCCCCTTGGCGTTGTATTCGGCGGTGAAGGGGCGGTGGCCCGACTTGTCCATCATCGACTGCTTGATGTGGATGATGGGGGAAACCTTCGGCACCGCACGCGCCCAGGCATAGGGGTCGGTGTCGTCGGGGTTCGGGCTGGTCACGTCGCCGTGGTCGATATCGGCCATCATCCACATGGGCACCGCCATGTTTGCCGCCGTCAGCCGGTCCTGCAAGGCCATGCAGGCCTCGATGGTCTCGCCGAACTCGCGGCCCACGCTCATCGGTTCCCAGAACACATAGGACAGCCCCGCCGCCTTGGCATGGTCCGCGACCTCGGCCCAAGCGTCGATGGCGGTCTGGATCAGATCCTCTCGCCGCTGCGGGTCGTCGTAGTCGCGATAGGTGAAGATCGCGAACTGCGTGCCGACCGATGTGCCGCCCAGGTCGCCGATGATGTCGGCGAAGGTCTTGAACCAGTCCACGTAATAGCGCCGCACGTCGCGGTCGGGATGGCCGAAATGGTTCAGCCGCCCGTAGGGCCCGGTCATGCCGCTGGTCACGCGCACGCCGGTGCGGTCCAGCGCCGCCCCCATGGCCCGCGTCAGGCGGCGGATCACCGGGGCGGGCCAGGACGGGTTGATGAACTCGTGCGTCAGTTGCAGGTCGCGGATGCGAAGGTCGCGCGCCACCGTGTCGATCAGGTCGTCGGGATCGGCGAAGCGGTTGACCAGCGGGTTGGTGTTCAGGGACAGCGTCAGGGCCATGGCGGTCACGCGGCCTGAGCCAGGTCGGACCGGGTGAACCAGTCGGCGAAGGCCTGCTGTTCGGCGGGCGTCAGGTGCAGGTAATGCTTGGTGCGGCGCATCAGGATATCCTCGGGCGTTTGCGCCCATTCGCGGGCGACCAGATAGCGGGCCTCGGCCTCGTAGAGGGTGCCGCCGAAGTGGCGGCCAAGGGCGCCCAGGTTCATCGCGCCCGCCACCACGTCCTTGGTCCGCGCGCCATACAGGCGGGCATAGTGGACGACCAGCGGGCGCGGCATCCAGGGGTGCAGTTCGCGCAGCAGGTTCAGGAAGGATTCGAAATCGGCATTGGCGATCTCTCCGCCCGGCAGGGGGGCCTCTCCGGTCCAATCCTGCCCCATCCCGGGAAAGATATCGCGCAGCTTGTGCATCCCGCGTTCGGCCAGTTCGCGGAAGGTGGTGATCTTGCCGCCGAAGATGTTGAGGAGCGGCGCGCCCCCGGTCGTGTCCAGGTCGAAGACGTAATCCCGCGTCACGGCCGAGGGGTTGCCCGCCCCGTCGTCGAACAGCGGGCGCACCCCGGAAAAGGCGTGCAGCACGTCCGAGGGGCGCAGCTTTTCCTTGAAATATCGGTTCACGGCGGCCAGCAGATAGTCGATCTCGTCCTGGGCCACGGCCACGTCCTCGGCCCGGCCCTCATAGGCCACGTCGGTGGTGCCGATCAGCGCCTTGTCGCCTTCATAGGGGTTGATGAAGATGACGCGCTTGTCGTGGTTCTGGACCAGATAGGCCTGCTGGCCGGACCACCATTTCGGCACGATGATGTGGCTGCCCTTGACCAGCCGCACCTTGCGGGCGGAATTGGACCCCGCGACGTTGTTGATCACGTCCGAAACCCAGGGCCCGGCGCAATTGACGATGCAGCGGGCGCGGAAGGTGCGGATCTCGCCCGTCACATCGTTGCGGGTCTGGACCGTCCAGGCGCCGTTTTCGCGGCGCGCGGAAATGCAGGGGCTGCGGGTCAGGACGGTGGCGCCCTTTTCGGCCGCGCCCACGGCGTTCAGGATCACCAGGCGGGCGTCGTCCACCCAGCAGTCGCTGTATTCGAAGCCCTTGTGGTATTGGTCCAGCAGCGGCGCGCCCTCGGGGTCGCGGCGCAGGTCCAGCGTGCGGGTGCCGGGCAGCTTCTTGCGGCCCCCCAGGTGGTCGTAAAGGAACAGCCCCAGGCGGACCAGCCAGGCGGGGCGGTCCTCGGGGGAATGGGGCAGGACGAAGCGCATCGGCCAGATGATGTGCGGGGCGGCGGCCAGCAGCACCTCGCGTTCGATCAGGGCCTCGCGGACCAGGCGGAATTCATAGTATTCCAGATAGCGCAGGCCCCCGTGGACCAGCTTGCCCGACCGCGAGGACGTGCCCTGCGCCAGGTCGTCCTTTTCGCACAGGACGACCTTGAGGCCCCGGCCCGCCGCGTCGCGGGCCACGCCCGCGCCGTTGATGCCGCCGCCGATGACGAACAGGTCGATGGTGTCATGGGTCATGGGGGTGTCCTTTCAGGGATCGGGCCGCGGCAAGCGCGTCCCATGCGGGCGGCAAGGCCCGGCGCGAAGCGGTGAAGGCGGGAAAAAGCGCGTCATAGGCGGCGACCAGCGCCGGATCCGGCTGTTCCGCCCGGCCCAGCAGCGGCGTCACCCATTCGGCGATGCAGGCCTCCATGTCGGGATAGGCGCCGATGGCGACGGCGGCCATCATCGCGGCGCCCGCCGCGCCTGCCTCGTCGCGGTCGGACACGCGGACGGGGGCGTTCAGGCTGGCCGCCAGGATGGCGCGCAACCCGCGCGACCGGGCGGCCCCGCCGGTCAGGCGCAGCTCGGACGGCAGCGGCCCCATGGCGGCATAGCAGTCGCGCATGGCCATGCCCAACCCCTCGGCCACGGCGCGGATCAGGTCGGGATAGCGGTGGCCCGCCGACAGGCCGACAAAGCCCGCCCGCGCATCGGCATTGACGAAAGGACCGCGTTCGCCCGCATCCGAGATATAGGGGTGATAGACGATCTGGCCGGGGGCGGACTGCGCCAGCCAGCCCTCGATATGGGCGACCAGGTCGCGGTGGGTCACGGCATGGCCCATGTCGGACAGGATGCCCGCCGCGATCCCCAGCACCCAGTCCAGGTTCAGCGTCGCCGCCATGTTGGTCTGCACCTGCGTGACGATGCCGGGGATGGGCAGGCAGATGACATAGCCCGTGCCCTCGTCGTTCAGATGCACGTTTTCCGCACGCACGGCCCGCAGGTGAACGCCGGTGGATCCGACCGTCGAACAGGCCACGTCGCCCTCAGCCCCGCCATAGACGCCCGCGCCAAGGGCGGTCATCACCATGTCCACATAACCAAGGCTGACCGGCGTTCCGGCCAGCAGCCCGGTCTGGCGCGCGGCGTCAGCGGTCAGCGGATGGGTGACCTGCGTGCCGTCGATGATGGGGGGCAGCAGGGAACGGCGATGGGTCAGGCCAAGCGCGTCGATCACCGCGTTGTCATATTGGCGGCTGCGGAAGTTGCCGAAGGTGAAGCTGGCCTCGGAGGGATCGGTCGCCCGCACCCCGGTCAGGTTCAGATACAGCCAGTCCTTGCAATGCAGCGCGACCTCGGCCCGGTCCAGCAGGTCCGTCTGGGCGTCCATATGCGCCATCTGCGCGCCCTGCTGGCAGGTGTTCAGCCCCGTCCCCGTCGCCTCGAACCGGGCGCGGTTGGCGGGGCCGCCCGCCAGCCGCGCCACCGTCGGCGCGGCGCGGGCGTCCAGCCACAGCCAGGCGTCCCCCACCGGACCGTCGCGCCCGACCAGCCACGTCCCGTCGCCCTGCGCCGTCACCGACAGCGCCGCCGTGCGCGCGGCCAGCCCGTCCACCTTGGCCCCAAGCCCGCGCAGGGCGGCGGCGCAATCGTCCCAGGTCTGGACCAGCGATTGCGTGGCCGATCCATCCGCGCCATGATGATAGCGGTTGGGCACCGACGCCGCCGCCACCTGCCGCCCTGCCAGATCAAAGGCCACCGCCTTGACGACCGAGGTGCCCGCATCGATGCCGATCAGGATATCACGGCCCGGCATGGACAAGGCCCCTGCGCAACAGGCCGAATGGGTCGGCGGTCATTCCAAATCCTCCTGCGCGGGTCCATCGCAGGACCACGCCCGTCCGAAATCCATACACGAAAGAACAGGCAGCGTGAACGTATTTTTTTGCAGACACAGAAATTAATTTCAGTTACGGTGATCGGCAAGGCGGGAATGCTTGAGGAGGCGCCCTGCCTTTCCGGCCTTGGGATCGCGGGCCGGCGACAACGCGACAAGAGGGGGGAATCGACCCATGGCACATTCCAATCCGGGCATGTCCGCCCACAAGGCCCCTGCCCCGTCGCGGCGCGGGATGCTGATCGGCGTGGCGGTTGCCCTGGCCCTTGCCGCAGGCATCGCGCTGGACACCACCGTGGTCCCCATCGGATCCGAGAATGACGTGCGCGCCCAGGCCTTTTCCCCCGACAGCTATGGCCAGGAACAGTTCCCGCGCATCCAGGCCTTCGTCAAGGAAAAGGCCGTGGACGCCGCGACGCTGGCGCCCGCCGTCCTGGCCGACAAGGCTGCGGCGGCCAAGCAATACGGCACCGCGTCGTCCACCGGGGCGATCATGTTCGTGACGCTGACGGGCGTGGCGGGCGAGGCGCGCTCGGGCGTCTATCCGCTGACGGTTCCCGGCGTGCCCGCCGAGATCACCGTCCGCGTCCAGACCGGCCCCGCGATCAACGGCACCGACCTGCGCGACGCGCCGGGCGACATCGCCTTTGGCGATTTCAAGAACCAGATCGAATACCAGGACGCGGGATCGGGCATCAACCGCGCCATGAAGGCCGCCGTCCTGGACGGGATCGACACCGCCAGCCTGACCGGCAAGACCCTGACCGTCACCGGCGCCTTCCGCCTGATCAACCCCAAGAACTGGATGATCACCCCGGTCGAGGTCGCGGTCCAATGACCCGCCAGACCCAAGGCGCACCCGACGCGCGCGAAGTGGTCCTGGCCGCGCGCAACGTCGCCAAGTCCTATGGCAATGTCCACGCGCTGAAGGGCGTGAACTTCGACATCCATCGCGGCCAGGTGACGACCCTGTTCGGCGAAAACGGCGCGGGCAAGTCCACGCTGATGAAGATCCTGTCGGGCGTGATCCAGCCCACCACCGGCCAGATCATCCTGGACGGCCAGCCGGTCAGCTTCGCCAACGCCAACGAGGCGCGCGACCGGGGCATTTCCATCATCCACCAGGAACTGTCCCTCGCCCCCAACCTGTCGGTGCGCGACAACATCTTCATGGGCCGCGAGTTGCGCGGGCCCATGGGCGTGGACTTCGCCGCCGAAGAACGTCAGGTCCGCGCGCTGATGGAGGAGCTGGAGGAGGAGATCGACCCCCTCACCCCCGTCGAGGAGCTGCGCTTGGGCCAGCAGCAGATCGTGGAAATCGCCCGCGCCCTGTCGGTGGACAGCCGCATCCTGATCATGGACGAACCCACCAGCGCGCTCTCGGCCAGCGAGGTCGAGGTGCTGTTCAAGGTCATCCGCGACCTGACCGCGCGGGGGGTCAGCATCGTCTATATCTCTCACCATCTTGAGGAGGCGCTGACGATCACCGACCACGCGGTCGTGCTGCGCGACGGCACCATGACGGCCTATGCGCCGCGCGCGGACATCGACCTGGACTGGATCGTCCGCAACATGGTGGGCGAGAATTACGACCTGGGCCAACCGCCCGACAGCGACAAGCGCGAAGTCGCCCTGTCGATCCGCAACCTGTCGGTGCCGGACGCGACCGGCAAGGATCTGGTGCGCGGCCTGTCGCTGGATGTGCGGGCCGGGGAAATCGTCTGCATCTATGGCCTGATGGGCGCGGGGCGCACGGAACTGCTGGAAACCTGCGCGGGCCGCCTGCGCGCCACCGGCGGCGAGATCGTGCTGGAAGGGCAGGAAATATCCCACCTGTCCATCGCCGAACGCATCGCGCGCGGCCTGGCCCTGGTCCCCGAGGACCGGCAGCGCGACGGCCTGGTCCAGACCATGAGCGTCGGCCAGAACCTGTCGCTGGCCTCGATCCGCAATTTCACGCGCGGGCTGTTCACCTCCAGCCGCGCGGAAAGGAAGCTGATCGACGACAGCATCCGCAGCGTCACCGTCAAGACATCGGGCGGGGCTGCGCCCATCGGATCCTTGTCGGGGGGCAACCAGCAGAAGGTCGTGATCGGCAAGATGCTGGCCACCAGGCCCCGCGTCATCATGCTGGACGAACCCTCGCGCGGCATCGACATCGGCGCCAAGGCCGAAGTCTTCCGCCTGCTGGCCGAAGGCGCGCGCCAGGGGCTTGCCGTCCTTTATTCCACGTCCGAGGTCAGCGAATGCCTGTCCATCGCGCATCGGATCATCGTCATGCACAAGGGCCGCATCTCGGCCGAATTCGATTCCACCGTTTCCAAGGAAAAGATCATGGCCGCCTCGGGCGAGTCCGTGGCCGCCTGATGGGCCGTTGAGCGAGGAAAACCAATGTCTGCCACCACCACCGCGCCCAAGCAAGACGGCTTCAGCATCGGCCGACTGCTGCTGGAAGGCCGCGCCTTCTTCGCGCTGATCGCCATCATCGCGGTCTTTTCCTTCTTGTCGCCGAACTACTTCACGCTGTCGAACCTGCTGATCATGTCGAGCCAGGTGGCGATCTATGGCATCCTGTCGGTGGGGATGCTGCTGGTGATCCTGAACGGCGGGATCGACCTGTCGGTGGGATCCATCCTGGCGCTCTGCGGCGTCTGCGCGGGCGCGATGATGCAGGGGGTCACGCTGGATTTTGCCGGGGTGATCCTTTATCCGCCGGTCTGGGCCGTGGTGGTGCTGACGGTCGCCATCGGGGCGCTTGTGGGCGCGCTGAACGGGGTGCTGGTGGCCTTCTTCAAGGTGCCGCCCTTCGTCGCCACCCTTGGCGTCATGTATGTCGCGCGGGGCGTGGCGCTGTTGATGACCAATGGCCTGACCTACAACAACCTGCGGGGGCAGGAGGCCCTGGGCAACACCGGCTTCAACTGGCTGGGCTTCAACCGGCTGTGGGGTATCCCCATCAGCGTGATCGTGCTGGCCGTTGTGGCGACCCTCGCGGGGCTGATGCTGTCGCGCTCGGCCTTCGGGCGCTGGCTTTATGCATCCGGCGGGAACGAACGGGCGGCCGAGCTGTCGGGCGTGCCCACGCGGCGGGTCAAGATCACGGTCTATACCGTCTCGGGCGCGCTGGCGGCGGTGGCGGGGCTGGTGCTGGCCTCGCAACTGACATCGGCCGGACCGACGGCGGGCACGACCTATGAACTGACGGCCATCGCGGCGGTGGTGATCGGCGGCGCGGCGCTGACCGGCGGGCGCGGCGGGGTGCGCGGCACGATGCTGGGGGCCTTCGTGATCGGCTTCCTGTCGGCGGGCCTGGTGATCATCGGCGTCAGTTCCTACTGGCAGACGGTCTTCACCGGCGCGGTGATCGTGCTGGCCGTTCTGATGAACTCGATCCAATACGGGCGCGGCGGGCGCAAGACCTGACAAGCCCCATCCTTCCCGTCCGGGGCTTCGGGCGGATCGTCCTGCCAAAGCGGCAGTTTACCAAAAGGGAGAGAGAGTAATGCTGAACCTGACCCGCCGCGCTCTGCTGGCCGCCGCCGTCGCCATGCCGATGATGGCCGGCGCCGCCTCGGCCGAGGGGCTGATCACCATCATCGTCAACGACCCCGCGAACCCCTATTGGTTCACGGAAGGCGAGGTCGCCAAGAAGACCGCCGAGGAACTGGGCTATACCGCCAACGTCGCCGCCCACCGGGGCGACACCAACACCGAAAGCACCCTGGTCGACACCGCGATCACCAACAAGTCGGTGGCGCTGATCCTGGATCCGGCCAATGCCGACGGGTCGGTGGGCGCGGTGCAGAAGGCCGTGGACGCCGGCATCCCCGTCTTCCTGGTCAACGCCGAGATCAACCAGGAAGGCTTGGCCAAGGCGCAGCTTGTGTCGAACAACGCGCAAGGCGCGGCCCTTGGCGCCCAGGCCTGGGTCGAGGCCGTGGGCGATGCGGGCAAATACGTCGAGCTGTTCGGCGCCCCGTCCGACAACAACGCCCAGACCCGGTCGAACGGCTTCGAGACCGTGCTGACCCAGTATCCCGATCTGGTGAAGGTCGGCCAGGAAGTCGCCGACTGGGACCGCACCAAGGGCTATCAGAAGATGCAGTCGCTGCTGCAGGCCAACCCCGACATCATCGGCGTGATTTCGGGCAATGACGAGATGGCCTTGGGCGCGATCGCCGCCCTGAAAGAGGCCGGCAAGCTGGAGCAGGTCAAGGTCGGCGGCTTCGACGGTTCCCCGGATGCCGTCGAGGCGGTGAAGGCGGGCGAGCTGCAATACACCGTGCTGCAGCCGGTGGCCGTCTTTGCCGAGGAAGCCGTGCGCCAGGCCGACAACTTCATCAAGAACGGCTCGACCGGGGTGGATACGGAAAAGCAGCTGTTCGACTGCATCCTGGTCACCAAGGACAACGCGGACCAGATGACCGAGCCGTTCACGTTGTCCCAGTGAGGGCTGCTTAAATGCTCAAGGGGCGCGGTAGACCGCGCCTCATTTTTCGCCAGACTGATTCGACAAAAGCCGAGCCAGACCTTATCAGCCGCCAAATAATCCCTTGATGCGATCGGCAAACAGGATGACTGCCGACAAAAGGCCGACGCCGGTAGCCAGCGAGGTGATGATAAATCCTTTGGACGGTAGATGTGCGACCCGCTCTGACAAGGTGGCGAGATTGATCTCTACGCCCCGCAACCGGTCATCGACTTTCTCGACTTTGGTTTCCAATCTTTGAAGACGGGCTTCCATTCCGTCGCCTCCACTTGGGTTATCGGGGCCTTTCGGGCCGTCGGGCACGCGTCCATGCCGCTCGCGGAACTTGTCGGTGAAGCTGGAGACAGCCTTATCAAGGTTACTCATCAGCAGCTTCCGTGGGCAGGTATGTCGCGGCCAAAACAGTCAAGGCATCTCCAAACATTTCTGCTGCACGGCTGATAGCCTTGTCAACGTCGACAGCCTGATCTGTGAATGCCAAGTCAGGCTTTGCCTTCATCGTCAAGGTATGGAGAGCCAAGAGGGCCTCTTGCTGCGCAGCCAGAACACCAAAAAGGCTTGCAAGATCACGAATAGCAACAGGCGCTCTTGCATCCTGAAACGCTGTTGAAATAGCATCGGACAGCTTATCAGCATCAAACGTTAATATACCTACCACGACTATCTCCTGTAAACTGCTGCCTCAGCTTAGGCTGGTGATAAGTTCTTTCATGCCTTACCCCGCCATCTCGTCTTCCCGCCAGGCATGGTCGGGGTCGGGCTGGCCCGCATCGTCGTGTTCGGCCAGCCAGTTCTCCGCATCCAGCGCCGCCATGCAGCCCATGCCCGCGCTGGTCACCGCCTGGCGATAGACGTGGTCGGTCAGATCCCCCGCCGCAAAGACGCCGGGGATCGAGGTGCGGGTGCTGCCCGGTTCCACCTTCACATAGCCGCCGTTGTGCAGCTCCAACTGGCCCTTCACCAGTTCGCTGGCGGGCGCATGGCCGATGGCGACGAAAACGCCGTCCGCCGGGATCGTCCGCGTGCTGCCATCCACGGTCGAGGTCAGCACCGCGCCCGTCACGCCCAGGGGCGCATCGGTGCCCTGGACCTCGGTCAAGGCGTGGTTCCAGATCACCTCGACCTTGGGATGGTTAAACAGGCGCTGTTGCAGGATCTTCTCGGCCCGCAGGCTGTCGCGGCGGTGGACCAGCGTCACCTTGCTGGCGAACTTGGTCAGGAACAGCGCCTCCTCGACCGCCGTGTTGCCGCCGCCGATCACCACGACCTCGCGGCCCCGATAAAAGAAGCCGTCGCAGGTGGCGCAGGCGGACACGCCGAAGCCCTTGAACTTCTCCTCGGACGGCAGGCCCAGCCAGCGGGCCTGCGCGCCGGTCGCCAGGATCACCGCATCCGCCGTCACCACGCGGCCGCTGTCGCAGGTGGCGGTGAAGGGGCGGCGCTGCAGGTCCAGCGTCGTCACCATGTCCACCACGATCTCGGCCCCCATGGCGCGGGCGTGTTCCTCCATCTTGACCATCAGGTCAGGGCCCTGGATCTCGGTCTCGCCGGGCCAGTTCTCGACCTCGGTGGTGATGGTCAGTTGTCCGCCGGGCTGCATCCCCTGGATCAGCAGGGGCTTCAGCATGGCGCGCGCGGCATAGACGGCGGCGGTATAGCCCGCCGGGCCCGACCCAACGATCAGAAGTTTGACATGCGTGCTATCGGTCATCTTGCGCCCCATCCGGTGTTTGTGCATGAGGTAGTCCTTCCCACCGGAAATCGCAACGCGGGACGCGCGCAGAAAGAATATTGCGCGCAAGGGGACCGCATTGTAGTTTCCGGCAACGCCAAAGACCCGATCAAGAAAGAGCAGCATGGCCGGCGCGAAACTGGACGACATCGACCGCAAGATCCTGGCCGAACTTCAGGCCGACGGCCGGATGACGAATGTGGAACTGGCCCGCCGCGTCGGCATCTCGGCCCCGCCCTGCCTGCGCCGCGTCCGCGCGCTGGAGGAGACGGGCTTCATCCGCGGATACCACGCCGACATCGACGCGCGCGAACTGGGCTTCGAGGTGCAGGTCTTCGCCATGGTCCGCCTGGCCTCGCAGTCCGAACGCGACCTGTCGGCCTTCGAGGCATTGGTGCAGGGCTGGCCCCTGGTCCGCGAATGCCACATGCTGAACGGAGAGATCGACTTCATCCTGAAATGCGTCTCGCCGGATCTGTCGAGCTTCCAGCGGTTCCTGACGCAATCGCTGACGGCGGCGCCGAACGTGGCCAGCGTGAAAACCTCGCTGGTGATCCGGGCCGCGAAGGACCAGCCGGGGGTGCCGTTCGAGGTGGTGGAGGAGAGGGTAAGGGAGGCGGGGTGAGGGCAGCCATACAGCAAAGCTGATGCAGCAGAGATTTGTGCGTAGATGTTAGAAAATTATTAAAACAAATCAGTCATCACTGACGCAATGCAGTTGCGAGGCGATAACAATGAAAGAAATCAGAACATTTCTGGATGCATGTCATGATGCGGACTTCATCTCCAACTCCGGGATAAACTTAAACAATGATCCTAGTGTGATCGGGGCCTCACTCGCTGCTCTTACAGATTTTTACACTGATGCCATCGCTCATGAAAACTTTCGTAAGATTGCCTCAACAGCAATTGATCGAATTTTTCATAATATCGCTGACAGCACATCTGAAGACTCCGAAGCATTCAAAAAGTTTCTGTATCGAGTGGCAATAAGCACAGTAGCAAGCGATCCAGATTACTTTTACAAAGATCATTTGAATGAGTTTCCATTTGAACTCAAGATTAGGAGCTTTAAGTGGCCTGTTGTATGGAGGCCAACTCAGAGCAGCTTGAAATCTGAGATTTCAATTTTCAAAGAAATTTCTGCATTAAAGATTTTTGGATATACCGTCGGAAATGACGGATGGCCAAGAAAGAGAAGGCAAGAGTTCTTGTCAGATTTCATGGAGCTTGAGTTGCCTACAGAGGTTAAATTGTATTGCAACGATGAATACGGCAATCCTATGACGGTCAAGAGATTAAGGAAAGTTGCAAACCTGCTGGCTGGAAATATTAATTTGCGAACTAAGCACCCTTCTGACTTCGGCAAGGCCATAGCTGACTGGATGGAAGACCTCTCTTTTCTCAAAGAAAAATATTACGAACAGGCGAATATGAAGTTTTTGCCTTGGCCGACGTTGGAACGATGATAAGTCATTGCCAAGGCAGAGCGTGCCTTTAAGCAAGCGTAGGTGGGTTTCCAACCCATCACTCTCCGCAACATCTCTGCAACGATGAGGTGAAACCCCACCCTACGCAGCCACCCGCCGCTCGATCGCTTCCCAGATCTTCTCCGCCGCGTTGATCCCGTCGAACCGCTCCAGTTCCTGGATCCCCGTGGGCGAGGTCACGTTGATCTCGGTCAGCCAGCCGTCGATCACGTCGATGCCGGTGAAGATCAGGCCCTTTTCGCGCAGCACCGGGCCGATCCGCTTGCAGATCTCGTATTCCCGCTCGGTCAGGCCGATCTTTTCCGCGCGCCCGCCGACATGCATGTTCGACCGTGCCTCGCCCGTTTGCGGCACGCGGTTGATGGCGCCGACGGGTTCGCCGTCCACCAGGATGATGCGCTTGTCGCCCTTGCTGACGGCATGGATGTATTTCTGCGCGATCATCGGTTCCCGGCTGATGCCCGCGAACAGTTCCAGCAGCGCCGACAGGTTGCGGTCCTCGGGGTCCAGGTGGAAGACCCCTGCGCCCCCGTTGCCGTAGAGCGGCTTGACGATGATGTCGCCGTGCCGGTCGCGGAAGGCGCGGATCGCGGCGGGGTCGCGGGCGATCATGGTGGGGGGCGTCAGGTCGGGGAAATCCAGCACCATCAGCTTTTCCGGGCAGTTCCTGACCCAGAAGGGATCGTTCACCACCAGCGTCCCGGGATGCACCCGGTCCAGCAGATGCGTCGAGGTCACATAGGCCATGTCGAAGGGCGGATCCTGGCGCAGCCAGACCACGTCGAAATCGGACAGGTCCACATCGGCCCAATCGCCAAAGGTGACATGGTTGCCCTGCTCGCGCCGCAGGGTCACGGGGCGGCCGCGGGCGATCACCCGGCCCTCGTCATAGCGCAGCTGATCGACGGTGTACTGGAACAGCCGGTGGCCGCGGGCCTGCGCCTCAAGCCCGATGCGGAAGGTGCTGTCCCCGGTAATCGAGACATCCTCGACCGGGTCCATTTGCAGGGCGACATACAGGCTCATGCGGTCCTCCTTGAAGGGGTTGGACAGCTTGTCGCCCGCCGATTTGCGAGATGCAAGCCGCTGCTGCATTGACTTGCACGCGCGTCGCCCCAAGTGATAGACGGGCGTCGATTTTGAGAAAAGCTGGCCGATGGCCCGCAGGAAAGGCAAGAACCGCATGGCGATGGAGAAAACCAGCTTCGACCGCGACGACCTTCTGGCCTGCGCGCGGGGCGAGCTGTTCGGCCCCGGCAATGCGCAGCTGCCCGAACCGCCCATGCTGATGATGGACCGCATCACGGAGATCTCGGAAGACGGCGGCGAACATGGCAAGGGCCATGTGGTGGCCGAATTCGACATCAAACCGGACCTGTGGTTCTTCGCCTGCCACTTTCCCGGCAACCCGATCATGCCGGGCTGCCTGGGCCTCGATGGCCTGTGGCAGCTGACCGGCTTCAACCTGGGCTGGCGCGGCTGGCAGGGGCGCGGCTATGCCCTGGGCGTGGGAGAGGTCAAGCTGACCGGCATGGTCCGCCCCGACCGCAAGCTGTTGCGTTACCATGTGGATTTCACCAAGGCCGTGCAGACGCGGCGCCTGACCATGGGCGTGGCCGATGGCCGGGTCGAGGCGGATGGCGAGACCATCTACCAGGTCAAGGACATGAAGGTCGCGTTGTCGGCCAGTTAAGCAATAAGGAGGAGGCGCCATGCGACGCGTCGTCATCACCGGCCTTGGCATCGTCTCGCCCATCGGCAACAACGCAGGCGAGGTCACGGAAAGCCTGAAGACGGGCCGTTCGGGCATCGTCTTCGCGCCCGAATATGCGGAACACGGCTTTCGCAGCCAGATCCACGGGATGCCCCAGATCGTGCTGGAGGACCATATCGACAAGCGCAACCTGCGCTTCATGGGTCCGGGCGCGGCATACAACTTCATCGCCATGGAACAGGCGATCAAGGACAGCGGGCTTGAGGAAGGCGACGTGTCGAACCCGCGCACCGGCCTGATCATGGGATCGGGCGGGCCGTCCACCTCGAACTTCTTCGAGGCGCACCAGACCGTTATCGAAAAGGGCGCGCCCAAGAAGATGGGTCCGTTCATGGTGACGCGCTGCATGTCGTCCACCAACTCGGCCTGTCTGGCCACGCCCTTCAAGATCAAGGGCGTGAACTATTCCATCACCTCGGCCTGTTCCACATCGGCCCATTGCATCGGCAACGGGGTGGAACAGATCCAGATGGGAAAGCAGGACATCGTCTTCGCCGGCGGGGGCGAGGAACTGGACTGGACGCTGTCCTGCCTGTTCGACGCGATGGGCGCCATGTCGTCGAAATACAACGACACGCCGGAAACCGCGTCCCGCCCCTATGACGCGACCCGCGACGGTTTCGTCATCGCGGGCGGCGGCGGGGTCGTGGTGCTGGAGGAACTGTCCCATGCGCTGGCGCGCGGGGCCAAGATTTATGCCGAAGTCACCGGCTATGGCGCGACCAGCGACGGTTACGACATGGTGGCCCCCTCGGGCGAGGGCGGCGAGCGGTCGATGCGGCTGGCCCTGTCCACGCTGCCGGAAGGCCGCCGTGTCAGCTATATCAACGCGCATGGCACCTCGACCCCGGTGGGCGACATCGGCGAGGTCAAGGCGATCCGCCGCATCTGGGGCGAGGGGAACACGCCGCCGATCAGTTCCACCAAGTCGCTGACCGGGCATTCCCTGGGCGCAACGGGCGTGCACGAGGCGATCTACAGCCTGCTGATGTTGCAAAATGACTTCATTGCAGCATCTGCAAACGTGACGACCCTAGACCCCGAGATCCAGCCGGGCGAGATTGCCACAAGCCGGGTGGACAATGCCGGCCTCGACTCGGTGCTGTCGAACAGCTTCGGCTTCGGGGGAACGAACGCCACCTTGCTGATGTCGAAGTATCAGGATTAAGCGGGGTCATTGATGGGCGATCTTCTGAAGGGCAAGCGCGGGCTTGTGATGGGGGTCGCCAACGACCACTCGATCGCCTGGGGCATTGCGAAAGCGGTGGCGGACCAGGGGGCGGAACTGGCGTTCTCGTATCAGGGCGAGGCGTTCGGCAAGCGGGTGCAGCCGCTGGCGGCATCGGTGGGGTCGGATTTCCTGCTGGACGTGGACGTGACCGACGACGCCTCGCTGGACGCGGCCTTCGCGGCGATCACGGATCGCTGGGGCAAGCTGGACTTCGTGATCCACGCCATCGCCTTTTCCAACAAGAACGAGCTGACCGGCCGGTTCGTGAACACCAGCCGGGCGAACTTCAAGCACAGCCTTGAGATTTCGTGCTATTCGCTGATCGAGGTGGCGCGGCGCGCCCATCCCTTGATGGCCGAGGGCGGGTCGCTGATCACGCTGACCTATGGCGGGTCGAACCGGGTGACGCCCTTCTATAACGTCATGGGTGTCGCCAAGGCGGCGCTGGAATCCGCCGTGCGCTATCTGGCCAACGACCTGGGGCCGGACGGGATCCGGGTGAACGCGATCAGCCCCGGCCCGATGAAGACGCTGGCGGGCGCGGCCATCGGCGGGGCGCGCAAGACCTTCCGCCATACCGAGGCCAACGCCCCCCTGCGCGCCAATGCCACGCTGGAGGCGATCGGCGGCACCGCCGTCTGGCTGTTGTCGGACTGGGGCGCCTGCACCACCGGAGAGGTCGTGCTGGTCGATGGCGGATATCACGTCCTGGGGATGCCGCAGAGCGAGAATTTGTAAGGTAAAGCCGGGGGACTTCACGTCCCCCGGACCCCCTGTGGGATATTTGAGGTCCAAAGCAGGCATGGTCGAGTTCTTTACGGCGAGTGACGGGGCGCGGCTGGCCTTTTCGGATGAGGGCGAAGGACTGCCGGTTCTGTGCCTTGCGGGGCTGACGCGGAACATGGGCGATTTCGACTATGTCGCGCCGCATCTGGCGGGCGTGCGGCTGATCCGCATGGATTATCGCGGGCGCGGGCAGTCGGAATGGACGGGCGCAGCGAGCTATACCGTGCCGCAGGAGGGCAAGGATGCGCTGGCGCTGCTGGATCATCTGGGGATCGGCCGGGCGGCGGTGCTGGGCACGTCGCGCGGCGGGCTGATCGGGATGCTGTTGGCCGCCGTGGCGCATGACCGGCTGCTGGGGCTGTGCCTGAACGATGTCGGGCCGGTGATCGAGCGTTCGGGGCTGGAGCGGATCTTCGACTATGTCGGGCGCAATCCGGCGGCGCGGACGCATGAGGCCTTGGCGGAGCGGTTGCCGGCGGCGATGCCGGGCTTTGCCGATGTGCCGGAAGGCCGTTGGCTGGCCGATGCGCAGCGGCATTACGAGGAAACGCCGGACGGGTTGCGGATCCGGTATGACCCCGCGCTGCGCGAGGCATTTTTGGCGGCGTTCCAGGGCGATGCGCCGGATCTATGGCCGCTGTGGGACGCCACGGCGGGGATGCCGGTCGCGCTGATCCGGGGGGCCAATTCCGACCTGCTGTCGGCTTCCGTTGCCGCCGAGATGCTGCGCCGCCGCCCCGACACGATCCTTGCCGAGGTGCCGGGCCGCGCTCATGTCCCTTGGCTGGACGAGCCGGAGTCGCTGGCCACCATCAACGCTTGGCTGGACCGCTGCGGGCGTTAGAAACGCATCCCGATGCTGAAGCTGGCGCCCTCGGTGCCGATGCCGAAATCGGCGGCGCCGAAGGTGAAGCCGATCAGCGCGCCGGTCAGCGCCTGCTGCATCGTGTGTTCGCCCGCATGAACGCGGCTGGCCGCCGTCAGCCCCGCCGCGCCGTAAAGGCCGATGCCTGCCGCGCGGTCGTCGGGAAAACACTTGCCCGCTAGGTCGGCCGCGCCAAAGGCCGCGGCGGCGGAGTGGCCGGACGGAAACCCCTTCCCTTCCCCGTTCGGCCGGAGCGACACCGGCGTGCCGTCCAGCCAGGATTTCAGACCCCAGACCACCGCCGCCTGCAAGGCGCCGCGGACCGCGAAATCCTCCAGCCGGTCGTCGCGGGCGGCACAGACGGCGGCGGCCAGGGGCAGGCCGTATTTCATCGCGGTGCCGAAATCCTTGAACGGGTCGGCGGCGGCGGGTTGGGCCAGGGTCGCCGCGAGGGCTGCGGCAGGCAAAAGCTTCAACGCTGCATCGCCTCGACATATTCCATCAGGGCGACAAGGCGCGCGGGGGTGGGCGTGGGGATGCCGTCGCCCGCGTCATAGGGCACGGTCGGGCCGTCCATCAGGTCGCCGAATTCCGGCATCGGCGATTCGCTGCGGCCCGGCGTGAAGCCATAGATGTGGCCCATCACCCGCAGGCGCGGGAAGGTGCCGCCGTTCTTCGCGGCCACCCGGGTCAGGTCCACCGGACGGGGCACCATGCCCGCCGCCGCAGGACCGTCGCCACGCCCGGTCGCGCCGTGGCAATCGACGCACAAGGCATTGAAATCGTTGCGCGCCTGAGCCTTGTCCGTGATCTGAGGCGCGCAGGCCGCGATCACCCCCGCCATTGCCATGCCGGACAAGATCGCCCCGTATGTTGCCTTCATCGCTGCCGTCCCTCTGATTGCTTTTGGGTCAAGTTTGCCCCGGCGGGTTGCGTCAGGCAACCGCCCTGTTCAGGCTGATCACCCGGTCCATGCGGCGGGCAAGGTCGTGGTTGTGCGTGGCGATCAGCGCCGACAGGCCGGTGTCGCGGACCAGCGCCATCAGCATGTCGAAGACCCGGTCGGATGTCTCGGGGTCCAGGTTTCCGGTGGGTTCGTCCGCCAGCAGCAGCGCGGGCTGGTTCGCCAGCGCGCGGCAAAAGGCCACCCGCTGCTGCTCGCCACCCGACAGCGCCGCCGGGCGGTGATCCGCGCGCGCGGTCAGGCCCACGCGGGACAAAAGGTCGGCGGCGCGGGCGGCCGCATCGCGCGGCGCCACGCCATTGGCAAGCTGCGGCAGGATGATGTTTTCCGCCGCGCTGAATTCGGGCAGCAGGTGGTGGAATTGGTAAACGAAGCCCAGATCGGCGCGGCGCGCCTCGGTCCGGGCGCGGTCGGGAAGGCCGGTCATGTCGCGGCCTTGCAGGATCACCCGGCCCGTGTCGGGCGTATCCAGAAGCCCCGCGATATGCAGCAGCGTGGATTTGCCCGCGCCCGAGGGCGCGACCAGGGCCACGACCTCGCCCCGCGCGACGGACAGGTCCAGGCCGCGCAGCACGGGGACCGGGGCGGGGCCGTCCTTGCCATAGGTCTTGCCGACCGCCTCCAGCCGCAGGACGTCATTCATAGCGCAGCGCCTCGACCGGGTTCATGCGCGCGGCGCGGCGCGCGGGGAAGATGGTGACGACAAAGGACAGCGCCAGCGACAGCGCCACCGCGCGGAAGATGTCCCATGCACGCAACTCGGCAGGCAGGCGATAGATGCCGCGCACCTCGGGCTGCCAGGCGCCGCCGCCGGTCAGGGCGTTCAGCGCGGCCATGATGTTGTCCACGTTCAGCGCGAGAGCCACGCCAAGGATCACCCCGGCGACCGTGCCGATCACGCCCGTGAAGGCGCCGCACAGGAAGAAGACCCGCAGCACCGCGCCCTCGGTCAGGCCCATGGTGCGCAAGATGCCGATGTCGCGGCCCTTGTTCTTGACCAGCATGATCAGGCCCGAGGTGATGTTCATCGAGGCGATCAGCACCAGCACCGACAGGATCACGAACATCACGTCGTCTTCCATGTCCAGGGCCGCCAGGAACGAGCCGGAAGAGTCGCGCCAGTTCCAGACCTGCGCCCCCTCGCCCGCCGCCTGGATCAGCGGCAGGGTCCAGTCGTCCACACGCTCGGGGTCGGTGACGAAAACCTCGATCTCGTCGGCCACGCCTTCGCGGTTGAAATAGGACTGCGCCTCGGCCATGGGCATGTAGATGCGGGTGCGGTCAATGTCGTATCGCCCGGCGCTGAAGATGTAGGTCACCTCATAGGCCTTGACGCGCGGCGTGGTGCCGATGGCGGTGCGCGCGCCTTCGGGGGCGATCAGGCGGATCCTGTCGCCCAATCCGACGGCCAGTTCGCGGGCGATGCCCGAGCCGATGGCGATGCCTCGGTCGAAGTCGTCAAGGTTGCCGGTCGAGGTCTCGGGGTCCACGATCCGCGGCATTGCCTTGAGATCATCGAGGGTTACGCCAAAAACCTCGGCTACGTTCGAGCTGTCGTTGGCGGTCGCCATGACCTGCCCGCGAATGACCGGAGCGGTGCGCGTGACGCCCGGAACCTGCGCCAGCCTGGCGGCCATGGCGTCGTAATCGGCAATGCGGCCGGGGACGACATAGACATCCTCGGTGAACTCGTTGGTGATCCGCTGCGGGGCCATGTAGACGGTGGTATGGGCGTTCGCCCCCAGGATGGTGTCCACGAATTCCGCCCGGAAACCCGCGCGCACGGCCAGCGTGGCGATCAGCGCCATGACCCCCAGGGCGATGCCGATCAGGCTGATCCAGGTCATCACGCTGACGCCGCCTTCGGCCCGACGGGCGCGCAGGTATCGCCAGGCGATGGTGAATTCGTAACGCGAGAACGGTCGGGGTGTGGCCATCGGGATGCCTTGATTTTGCGCGGGGAACCTGACCGGGCCGCCCCGAAAGATCAAGCCGACAATGGCGTGACTTTGAACGAACAGGGAACTTGCGGCGGCTGTCCGCAGATGCCACATCACGCTGATGGCAAAATCCACCAATGCTTTCACCTGCACCGCCTGCGGTGCGTCCCACAAGAAATGGGCCGGGCGCTGCGACGCCTGCGGGGCCTGGAACACAATCGTCGAGGAAGCGCCCCTGTCCCAGGGACCGGGCCGGGGCCTTGGCGCCCACAAGGGCCGCGCGGTCCCGCTGTCCAGCCTGATGACGACCGAGGCCCCGCCCCCGCGCAGCCTGTCGGGGATGGAGGAACTGGACCGCGTCCTGGGCGGCGGCCTTGTGCCCGGCAGCGCCATCCTGGTGGGCGGCGATCCCGGCATCGGCAAATCGACGCTGCTGTTGCAGGGGGCTGCGGCCTTCGCGCGGCGCGGTGCCAACGCCGTCTATATCAGCGGCGAGGAGGCCAGCGCCCAGGTCAGGATGCGCGCGCAACGGCTGGGTCTGGCGGATGCGCCGGTCCGGCTGGGGGCGGAAACCAACCTGCGCGACATCCTGACCACGCTGGACAACGAACGCCCTGATCTAGCGATCATCGATTCCGTCCAGACGCTCTGGTCCGACCAGGTCGAGGCCGCGCCCGGCAGCGTGGCCCAGGTCCGGGCGGCGGCGCATGAGCTGGTGACATTCGCCAAGCGCAAAGGCGTGGCGATCTTCCTGGTGGGCCATGTCACCAAGGAAGGCCAGATCGCCGGTCCCCGCGTGGTGGAACACATGGTCGATACCGTGATCTATTTCGAGGGCGAGCGCGGCCACCAGTTCCGCATCCTGCGGTCGGTCAAGAACCGCTTCGGCCCGGCGGACGAGATCGGCGTCTTCGAGATGACCGGCAGCGGGCTGGCCGAGGTCGCCAACCCCTCGGCGCTGTTCCTGTCCGAACGCGGCCAGCCGGTACCCGGCAGCGCCGTCTTTGCCGGGATCGAGGGCACGCGTCCCGTCCTGACCGAAGTGCAGGCGCTGGTCGCCCCTTCAACGCTCGCTTCCCCCCGCCGCACGGTGGTGGGCCTGGATAGCGGTCGGGTCAGCACGATCCTGGCGGTGCTGGAGGCGCGCTGCGGCATCCCCTTCGCGGGACTGGACGTGTTCCTGAACGTCGCGGGCGGGATGCGGGTCAACGAACCCGCCGCCGACCTTGCCATAGCGGGCGCGCTTCTGTCGGCGCGCGAGGACAGCGCCCTGCCCCCGGAAGCCGTGCTGTTCGGCGAAATCAGCCTGTCCGGCGCGCTGCGTCCCGTGGCCCAGGCCGAAAACAGGTTGAAAGAAGCGCAGAAACTTGGTTTTTCACAGGCGATTTTGCCCGACAGCCAAAAGGTCGAGGGCGCAGGCGGGATGAGCGTGCGGCGCATCGCCGACCTGACGGGATTTGCAGGAGAGGTCTTCGGCGCCGGCTGAAGTGCCTGATAAAGAACCATAACCGGCGCGAGGGGCGAGGCCATGGACGGGTTTACAGTTATCGACGCGGTGGTGGCTGCGGTCATCATCCTTTCGGCCATCCTGGCCTGGTCGCGCGGCTTCGTGCGCGAATCGTTGGCGATCCTGGGATGGATCGGCGCGGCCATCCTGGCCTTCATCTTCGCCGCCGCAATGCGCCCGCTGATCGCGCAGCTGCCCGTGCTGGACCGTTTCCTGGGCGACAGTTGCGAATTGGCCACCATCGCGGGCTTCGCCGTGGTCTTCGCCCTGGCGCTTGTCGTGTTCTCGATCATCACGCCGCTGTTTTCGTCGGTCGTGCAACGATCCGCGCTTGGCGGGGTGGACCAGGGCATGGGCTTCCTGTTCGGGGTGGCGCGCGGCATCCTGCTGGTCGCCATCGCCTTCATCGTCTATGACCGCGTGATGACCAGCCAGCAGGTCGCGGTCGTGGAAAACAGCCGCTCGGCCCAGGTGTTCGAGCGGATGCGCGGCCAGCTGGACCAGCAGGTTCCCGACGACGCGCCCGGCTGGATCGTCAGCCGGTACGAGCAGATGGTGGCGGGCTGCACGGCGACCGCCGCCCCCTCGGCCCAGGAAACGCCGCCCGCGAACTGATGCACGTGCTGCATGGCAGACCTGCCATGACGATTTGGTGACGAAAAACCGCCCCCGCCGCCGCGCGGGGGCGTGACTTTCGGACGCACCCGCACTACATGGGGCGGGACAGCTGCACAGCCATTCAGGACCGCCGCGATGCAACCATTCCTGGCCCATCCGTTCGATTCGGACCGCCTGCACGAAGAATGCGGCATTTTTGGCGCCATCGGCGTGACGGACGCCTCCAGCTTCGTGGCCCTGGGCCTGCACGCGTTGCAGCATCGCGGCCAGGAAGCGGGCGGCATCATCGCCCACGACCCCGAGCATGGCTTCAACAGCGCGCACCGCTTCGGCTATGTCCGCGACAATTTCACCAAGCCCGAGGTGATGGCCACCCTGCCCGGCCCGCTGGCCATCGGCCATGTGCGATACTCCACCGCCGGGACCAAGGCCGCGACCGCGATCCGCGACGTGCAGCCCTTTTTCGGCGAATTCCACATGGGCGGCTGCGCCATCGCCCATAACGGCAACATCACCAATGCCGCCGCCCTGCGCCGCGAGCTGATCGAGCGCGGGTCGATCTTCCAGTCCTCGTCGGACAGCGAATGCATCGTCCACCTGATGGCGCGGTCGATCCAGCGCAACATTCCCGAACGGATGAAGGACGCGCTGCGCCGGGTCGAGGGCGCGTTTTCCGTCATCGCCATGACCCGCACCAAGCTGATCGGCGTGCGCGATCCCCTGGGCGTGCGTCCGCTGGTGCTGGGCAAGGTGGGCGACGACGGCTTCGTGCTGGCATCCGAGACCTGCGCCCTGGACATCATCGGTGCCGAGTTCATCCGGGAAATCGAGCCGGGCGAGATGGTGGTGATTTCCAAGGGCGAGGTCGAAAGCTCACGCCCCTTCGGGCCGTCCAAGGGGCGGTTCTGCATCTTTGAGCACGTCTATTTCTCGCGCCCCGATTCGATCATCGGCGGGCGGTCGGTCTATGAAACGCGCCGCCAGATCGGCGTGGAACTGGCGCGCGAGGCGCCGATCGAGGCCGATCTGGTCTGCCCCGTTCCCGACAGCGGCACGCCCGCGGCCATCGGCTTTGCCCAGGAATCGGGCATTCCCTATGGCATGGGGATCATCCGCAACCAGTACATGGGCCGCACCTTCATCGAGCCGACCGAGCAGATCCGCAACATGGGCGTGCGGCTGAAGCTGAACGTGAACCGGTCGCTGATCGCGGGCAAGCGGGTGGTTCTGGTGGATGACAGCGTGGTGCGCGGCACCACGTCGCGCAAGATCAAGGACATGATCCTGGACGCGGGCGCGGCCGCCGTGCATTTCCGCATCGCCTCGCCCCCGACCGCCTGGCCCTGCTTCTATGGCGTGGACACGCCCGACCGCGACAAGCTGCTGGCCGCGAACATGACGCCCGAGGAGATGCGCGACTGGATCGGCGTCGATTCGCTGGCCTTCGTGTCCCTGGACGGGCTTTACCGCGCCGTGGGCGAGGCCGGGGGCCGCAACAAGGCCTGCCCCCAGTATTGCGACGCCTGCTTCTCGGGCGATTATCCGGTGGCGCCGTTCGATCAGCTGGAGCGCGGGTTCCGCATGAAGACCGGGTCGGAAACGGCGGTGAGCGAGGCGGCGGAGTAAGCCGGGGGTTTCACACCCCCGGGCCCCCGTGGGATATTTAAGGTCCAAAGCAGGCTCTAGCGGACGATCTGTTCCAAGGGGTCGTACCAGGCGGCGTGCTGGCCCCAGACAGCGCGGGCCAGCATCCCAGGCTTGTGGCGCAAGGTGCGAAGGTCCGCGCGCGTGGCCCACACAAAGCGGTTCACCACGCCTTCGGGGTCGTCCAGCGTGACCGCCGCGTCATCGGCCAGCAGGGCGCGGAAGATGATCTCCACCTGATGGAAGCCGCGTTCGGGGTCGTGGAATTCGTTGACCAGGATCGGCGCGCTGACGGTGATCGAAAGGCCGGTTTCCTCGGCCACTTCGCGGATGAGGTTTTCGGGCAGCGACTGGCCGGGTTCCACGCCGCCGCCGGGCAGGCACCAAAGGTCGGACTGCTGGCCCGGATAGGCGTTCACCATCAGCAGCCGGTCGTCCCGCAGGATCGCCGCGCGGACGGCGAGCCTTGGCGGCCTCATCCGATGATCCGGTTGACGTGGCCCATCTTGCGGCCCGGCCTGGGCGCACCCTTGCCGTAAAGGTGGACCTGGGTGTTCGGAGTCTTCAGCAGGTCCGGCACGCGGTCCAGGTCGTCGCCGATCAGGTTCTCCATCACCACGTCTGCATACCGCTTGCCGTCGCCCAGGGGCAGGCCTGCCACGGCACGGATGTGCTGCTCGAACTGGTCCACCGCGCAACCGGCCTGCGTCCAGTGGCCCGAGTTGTGGACGCGGGGCGCGATCTCGTTCACGATCAGGCCCTGGGGGGTCACGAACAGTTCCACCCCCATCACGCCCACATACTCCAGCGCGTTGGCGATGCGCGCCCCGATCAGCACGGCGTCGGTCGTCGCCTTGGCAGGCAGTCCGCAGGGGACGGTGGTCGTGCGCAGGATGCCCCCTTCATGGACGTTCAGGCCGGGGTCGAAGGCCGCGACCTGGCCGTCGGCGCCGCGGGCGATGATCACGCTGATCTCGGCGCTGAAATCCACGAAGCCCTCCAGCACCGAGGGCGCGCCGGTCCATTCCGCCGGGCCGTCACCAATGCGGACCTGCCCCTTGCCGTCATAGCCCATGCGCCGGGTCTTGAGGATCGAGGGGCGGCCGATGCGGGCAATGGCGGCGTCCAGGTCGGCCTGTTCGGGCACATCGGCGAAGGGCGCGGTCGCCAGGCCGATGTCGTTCAAAAAGGTCTTTTCCGCCAGCCGGTCCTGCGACACCGCCAGGGCGCGGCGGTTGGGGCGGATCGGGCGGATCGATTCCAGCAGGTCGAGCGCCGAGGTCGGGACGTTCTCGAATTCGTAGGTGATCACGTCCACGCTTTCGGCGAAGGCGCGCAGGGCGGCTTCGTCCTCGTAGGGCGCGGTGGTCACCCGCCAGGCCACGTCGCCCGCGGGCGCGGCGCCCGGTTCATAGATGTGGCAGCGCAGGCCCAGGCGGCTGGCGGCGACCGACAGCATCCGGCCCAGTTGCCCGCCGCCCAGGATGCCGATGGTCTGGACATCACTCATCGCGCGGTGCCTCGGGGATGGAATCGGACAGGGCCTGCCGCCAGGCGTCCAGGCGTTGGGCCAGGGCGCGGTCGGACAGCGCGAGGATCCCCGCCGCCATCAGCCCGGCATTGGCCGCCCCCGCCGACCCGATGGCCATGGTGGCGACCGGATAGCCCTTGGGCATCTGCAGGATGGAATACAGCGAATCGACCCCGGACAGCGCGCGGGTCTGGACCGGCACGCCGATCACCGGCAGCCTGGTCTTGGACGCCATCATGCCCGGCAGATGGGCCGCGCCCCCGGCGCCCGCGATGATGACGCGCAGGCCGCGTTCCACCGCCGTCCTGCCGTAATCCCACAGCCGGTCGGGGGTGCGATGCGCGCTGACGATGCGGGCCTCGTACCCGACGCCAAGCTCGTCCAGGATCGTTGCGGCCTCTTTCATCGTGGGCCAGTCGGACTGGCTGCCCATGATGATCCCGACAGGTGTGTCCATCCGCGTCCCCCGGTTGCCTGCGCCCGCAATAGCGTGCAGGGCGCCGGGCCGCAATCAGGCGATGATGTCGGGGGTGATCTCGTCTTCCAGCCGGGCGATCTGGTCCTTGAGCATCAGCTTCTGCTTCTTCAACCGTTGCAGCGCCAGCGACGAGGTCAGTTGCTGCGCCGACAGCGCCGCGATCGCCTCGTCCAGGTCGCGATGCTCGCACCGCAGGGCCTCGAGCCGCGCGCGGGCGATTTCGTCATGGGACATTTCGTGGTGCATGTTCATCTGGCTTGCCCGGTTGGGACGATTGACCGTTGTTTTTCCAGCATCATAGCGCGTCTTTGGCGCGCTGTTAACTGGCTGGCGTGGTTAACAGGGGCGAATGCGGAATGCCCGTGGCAGGCAAGCCCCACATCTTGCGCGGGACGCCCTCAGGCCACATATAATTGCCAACGGGTTGCCGGACCGGGGCCCGCACCGCAGTCGCTTGCAAGAACCTGAGGGCTGATCATGACGAAGATTTCACTGGGGGCGCATCCTTACCTTCTGGGCTTCGACCAGATCGAACGCCTGGCCGAACGGGCCGCCAAGGGGGCCGAGGGCTATCCCCCCTATAACATCGAACACATCGCGCCCGACGGGTTCCGCATCACGCTGGCCGTGGCGGGCTTTTCCGAGACCGACCTGTCCGTCACCACCGAGGACCGGCAGCTTGTCATCCGCGGCCGCCTGGCCGAGCCTGACACGGACCGCGTGTTCCTGCACCGGGGCATCGCCGCCCGGGCCTTCCAGCGCAGCTTCGTCCTGGCCGACGGGGTCGAGGTCGAGGGCGCAGGGATCGAAAACGGCCTGCTGCACGTTGACCTGAAGCGCATCCAGCCGCAGCAGGTCGTCCAGACCATTCCGATCAGCCGCAGATAAGGGGATCATCATGGATACCAAATTCGACTTCGGCGGCATCGACGCCGAGAAAACCGTCTATATCCGGCAGGTCGAGACCAGCACCCTGCCCCATGAAATCCAGCAGCAGCTGGAAGGCATCGACAGCATGTATGCCGTCCACGACGCCGATGGCGAACGGCTGGCGCTGGTGAAGGAACGCTCGCTGGCCTTCATGCTGGCCCGGCAGAACGAATTGACGCCCTTCAGCGTCCACTGACCGCCGTGCTGCGGGGCGGTTCCGCCCTGCCGCGCACCAGGCCCCTGGCGGCCAGGATCGCCAGGATCGCCGTGAAGGCGCAGATCTGATAGATCAGCGCGTGGGATATGGCGGCTGCATGGTCATCGCCGCCCTGCCCGTGCAGCCGCACGAAGAACAGGCTGGACACGACCGCGATGCCCACCGCCGCGCCGACCTGCTGGAAGGCCTGCATCGCCCCCGACCCCGCGCCCGCGTCCTGCGCGGGAACCGCCTTCAGCACCGTCTGGAACAGCGGAGAGATCGTCAGCCCCATTCCGAAGCCGCAGGTGGCCAGCGGCGCGATCAGCGTGGCGGGGGTGAAGACGGGCGGCGGATGGCCCGCGACATGGCGCAGGAAGATCATCCCGGCCAGCATGATCGACACGCCGACGGCCATGCGCCAGGACATGGCCTTGGTGCCGAAGCGCCCGGTGATATAGCTGCCCAGCATGATGCCCAGCGGAAAGGGCGCGGTGGCGATGCCCGACTGCATCGGGTCCAGCCCGTTGCCGGTCTGCAGATAGATCGCCAGCACCAGGAACATCCCCGGGATGGCCGAGAAATGCAGCATCACCATCGCCACGCCCGACAGGAACCCGCCGTTGCGCATCAAGGCGACGGGCAGCAGTTGCGCGCGGCCCCGGCGTGAAAGCCGCACCTGCCGCCAGACGAACAGCGCCCCCGTGGGCAGGGCGGCGACCAGCATCGCCACGCACCACCAGGGCCAGCCCAGCAGCGCGCCCTCGATCACCGGCAGCACGACCAGCAGGACGGCCAGGGAAAACAGCGCGACGCCCGGCCAGTCGATCCGCATCCGCCGGTCCGACGACATGGTGGGGATCCAGCGCCGCCCGGCCCCGATGACGAAGATCCCGACCGGCAGGTTGACCAGGAAGATCGGCCGCCAGTCCAGCCCCCCGATGTCGCCGATGATCAGCGCGCCGCCCAGCAGCGGCCCCGTGACCGCGCCCAGGCTGGCGACCACGCCCGCCAGCGCAAAGGCCCGCGCCTTCTGTTCGGGCGGGAACATCACGTGCATGATCGCCATGACCTGCGGCACCATCATCGCCCCGCCCACGCCTTGCAGGGCGCGCGACCAGATCAGCATGGGCATGGTTTGCGCGAACCCGCACAGCGCGGATGCCAGCGTGAACAACCCGATCCCCAGCAGGAACAGCCGCTTGCGACCGAACTTGTCGCCGAACCGCCCAAAGGGCAGCAGCCCCGCCGCGAAGGCCAGGACATAGGCGGCGGACACCCACTCGATCTGCGCCGCCGTGGCATGCAGGTTTTCCTGGATCGAGGGCAGCGCCACGTTGACGATGCTCACGTCGATCAGGTTCATGAAGTTGCCCAGCAGCAGCAGCACGGTCGCGAGCCAAGGGTTGAAGCCGGTCTCGCCTGTGCCGATGGGGGTCATGGGGCTGCCTTCATGCAGAAAGTGAATGGTGCGCCGCTGTCTAGGCGATCCCGCGCGGATCCACCACCTGCGCCCCGATGGCGGCGGTCAAAGCTCGCGTGCCGCCGCATCGCCGTCCAGAACGACATGCGTGGCGCCGTGGTTCCGCGCGACAAGGCCCTGCCACAAGGCGGACCGGGGGCCGGGCGGCGGGGCCACCGGCAGCGGCGACAGGACCGCACCGGCGGGCGGATCAATCGCCACGCCCGGCCACGGCTGGATCAGCAGCAGGGCGTCCAGTTGCGCGGCCAGGCGGGCGGCGGGGGCGACCTGGTCGGGGTGGCGCGGCTGGACGGCCAGGACGCGGGCGGTCCCCCGGTCGCGGAACAGGGCGCGCAGGTCGTTTGGCGTTGCGCCGGGCGGGCGGCGCAGGCCCTTGACCTTGCCGCCCAGCAGAACGGGATCGCCCCACCTGTCGGTGACGGACATCACCGCCAGAACCTCTCCCCCCGCATCGCGCAGGGCGATGTCGTCGCCGGGCTGGACGCCGCCTGCAAAATCTGCACCGACCCGCAGCGCCAGGGGGACGGGCCAAGACCCCTCTCCCCGCTCGGCCGCGTGCCAGTCCGCCTCGGACATGAAGCCGCGCAGGGGAGTGAAGCCGCCGTTCATCAGCAGCGCCAGTTCGGCCTGCTGGTCCGCGTCCAGCGTCCAGGCGGGCAGCTTCTGCGCCTCGGCCCGCAGGGCGCTGGCGGCATCGTCCGACACGTAAAGCTCTCGCAGGGGGATATGGTGGGGATGGGTCATGGTTCCTGCCTAGCCGAGGCCCCGCCGTTTGTCATCGGGGCCCGATGCGTGTAGGGATCGGGTGTTAACGCCAACGGGGGCCGCATGACCGATATCCGCGCCGTGATCTTCGACATGGACGGCTGCCTTGTGGACAGCGAGCCGATGTCGCTGGAAACCCTGGCCGGGATGATGGCGGCCGAAGGGCTGCACGCCACCCCCGGCGATCTGCGCAAGCGGTTCCTGGGCATGTCGATCCAGGCCATCGTCGGCCATATCGCCCGGGCGCTGGACCGCGAAGACCTGCCCGACTTCGCCCGCAATTTCGAGGAACGGCTGCTGGCCCGCTATCCGGCGGAACTGCGGGTGATCCCCGGCATCCCGGCGCTGCTGGACGGTCTGGCGGCACGCGGCATCGCGGTGGCCATCGCCACGGGCAGTTCCGTGCGCCGCCTGGGCGTCACGCTGGAGGTGGCGGGGCTGGACCGATTCGGCGCAAACATCTTCAGCGCCGACCAGGTCAGGCGCGGCAAGCCCGCCCCCGACCTGTTCCTGCTGGCCGCCGAACGGCTGGGCATCGCGCCCGCGGCCTGCGCGGTGATGGAGGATTCGCCCCACGGCATCGCGGGCGCGGTGGCGGCGGGGATGCGCCCCGTCGGCTTTACCGGCGGCACGCATCTGGAGGGGATGCGCGACGACCATGCGCGGCGGTTGCGCGAGGCCGGGGCCGTCACGGTGCTGTCCGACATGGCGGGGATGCTGGACGCGCTTCTGGACCGGCAGGTCACGGGCGTTTGACGCCTTCCGGCCTTTCGGCCAAGAACGCGCAAGGGACCACAGGGGGGGATCAATGAGTTTTCTGGGAATCGACCTTGGCACCTCGGGCCTGCGGGCGCTGCTGGTGGACGGCAATGGCGGGCCGATTGGCGCGACCGAGCGGCATTATCCGGTCAGCCACCCCCATTCCGGCTGGTCCGAACAGGATCCCGCCGACTGGATCGCGGCGCTGGAGGGCGCGGTGGCCGAACTGCGCGACCGCCACCCCGAATTCGCGGACCTGCGCGGTATCGGCGTGGCGGGCCACATGCACGGGGCGACGCTGCTGGACGAAGCCGACCGGGTGATCCGCCCCTGCATCCTGTGGAACGACACCCGCAGCCATGCCGAGGCAGCAACCCTGGACGCCACCCCCGGCTTTCGCGACCTGTCGGGCAACATCGTCTTTCCGGGCTTCACCGCGCCCAAGCTGGAATGGGTCCGCGCACATGAGCCGGAAAACCACGCCCGCATCGCCCGCGTGCTGCTGCCCGCGGCCTTCCTGAACCTGTATCTGACGGGCGATCATGTGTCCGACATGTCGGACGCGGCGGGCACGTCCTGGCTGGACACCGGCGCGCGCGACTGGTCCGATACGCTGCTGGCGGCGGGCCACATGCGCCGCGACCAGATGCCAAGGCTGGTCGAGGGGTCGGCCCCCGCAGGCCAGTTGCGCGGCGATCTGGCGCAGGCCTGGGGGTTGCCGCATCCGGTCGTGGTGGCGGGCGGCGCGGGCGACAATGCCGCCGCCGCCTGCGGCATCGGCGCGATGGCCGAGGGGCAGGGATTCGTGTCGCTGGGCACCTCGGGCGTGCTGCTGGCGGCGCGGGACGGGTATCATCCGGCACCCGCCACGGCGCTGCACACCTTCTGCCATGCGGTGCCCGGCACCTGGTATCAGATGGGGGTGATGCTGTCGGCGACGGACAGCCTCAACTGGCTGGCGCGGATCGCCGGGACGCGTCCGGCGGACCTGACGGCTGGCCTGGGGGACGCGCTGCAACAGCCGGGCGCGGTGCGGTTCCTGCCCTATCTGTCGGGCGAACGGACGCCGCACAACGACGCGGCCATCCGGGGCGCCTTCACGGGGCTTGGGTCGGGGACGACGCGCGACGACCTGACCCGCGCCGTGCTGGAGGGCGTGGCCTTCGGCCTGCGCGACAGCTTTGATGCCCTGAAGGCCACCGGCGCGCGGCTGGACAGGCTGATGGCCATCGGCGGCGGCGCGCGGTCGCGGTACTGGCTGCGCGCCATCGCCACTACGCTGGACGTGACGCTGGCCCTGCCCGCCGACGGCGAATTCGGCGCGGCGCTTGGCGCGGCACGGTTGGGGATGGCGGCGGCGGGCGCGGGCCGGGTCGAGGAGGTCATGACGGCCCCAGATGTGGTCGAGGAGATCGCCCCGGACGCCGCCCTGCGCGAGCGGTTCGACGCAGGTTATCAGGCGTTCCGGGCGGCTTATCCGGCGATTCGCGGGGTGCAGTGATCGCTGGTCCGGCGAAGGCCATCGCCTTCGCCACGCGCTGCGGGTGCCGCAAGTGCCGCCGGGCCTCAAAAGGCCCGGCCAGCGCCCGCCCCGCCCCCAGGCGGGCGCTGGCCTTCCGTGGTCATGGGACGGCACCGTCTCTGATGGAACCGTCGTGCAAAGGGCGGGGGAAACGTATACGTTTCCTGATCCCGCCCGGCACCGTCTGGATTACCTTGCCGGCAGCACCACCCTCTGCCGCAGCCCCTGCGGCTGCATGTTCGCCAGCCTCACCTCCGCCCCCAACTGGTCGATGATCTGGCGCGCGATGGCCATGCCGAGGCCCGCGCCGGGGATGGCCTTGCGGCGGGCTTCATCGACGCGGAAGAACGGCTCGAAGGCGCGTTCCATCAGGGGTTCGGGGATGCCGGGGCCTTCGTCCTCGATCAGCAGTTCCGCCCGACCATCCGACAGCGACAGCCCGACACGGGTGGCCTTGCCGTGGGTCGCGGCGTTGATCACCAGGTTGCGGACCGCGCGCTTCAAGGACAGCGGCTCGGCCAGGACCACCGCCGGGGCCAGGGACCGGAGCGTCACGGGATAGCCCAGGGCGCGCAGATCCCCCGCCTTGGCCCAGGCGAAAGAGGCCCCCGGTTGCGAGCGCCCCGGCGACAGCGATCGCGGCCCCGGCGCGTGCGTCGGTCATCGCCGCGCCGATCTTTCCGTCCCGCCGCGCGATCAGCATTGGATCCGCGATGGCGCGCGTTATCTTCTTGTATCGGATGACGGCGGGATCGTCCGGTCGGTGATGGCCCGCGCGTTGCGCTGAGAACGGGAAGGCAGGACAGGCAGATGCGGATCGGGTTTCGTCACGGGGTGATCGCATTGGCGATCTGCGGCGCGCTGGCGGCGGGGGCGGCGGCGGTTGGCGTGGGCCAGCCCGCCGCCGGCGGCGACGCGCCCGTGATCACCACCCCGGTCACCCGCGGCGATATCGAGGTCACGGTGCTGGCCCAGGGTACCCTGAAGCCGAGGAACCTGGTCGCGGTGGGCGCGCAGGCCTCGGGCCGGATCACCAGGATCGCGGTGGACCTGGGACAGGCCGTGAAGAAGGGCGACCTGATCGCGGAAATCGATTCGGTCAACCAGCGGAACGCGCTGAAATCCGCGCAGTCGGATCTGGCCGTCGCCCGCGCCCAGCGGGTGGAACGGGAAGCCACGCTGGATCTGGCCGAACGCACGCTGGACCGGCTGGAGAAACTGCAGCGCAGCAACCTGACCTTGCAGAACGAATACGACACGGCGGTGTCCGATGTCGCGGTCGCCCGCGCCCAGATCGAGGCGCTGGACGCCCAGATCGCCCAGGCCGAGGTCGCCATCGAAACGGCCCAGGCGAACCTTGGCTATACCCGCATCACCGCGCCCGGCGACGGCACCGTGCTGGCGATCACCGCCCAGCAGGGCCAGACGGTCAACGCCGCGCAATCCGCCCCCACCATCGTGGTCCTGGGCGATCTGGCGCAGATGGAGGTGTTCGCCGAAATCTCGGAAGCCGATATCGGCCAGGTGGAACCCGGCCAGCCCGTCTGGTTCACGGTGCTGGGCGCGCCCGACCACCGCTATGACGCGGTGCTGGAAGCCGTGGCCCCCGCCCCCGAAAGCATCGTCAACGACCCCAGCATCAGCGGCAGCAGCAGCACGTCCGCCAGCGCCACGTCCGAGGCGATCTATTACAACGGCCGCTTCACCGTCCCGAACCCCGACGGCCGGCTGCGCACCTACATGACGGCCGAGGTCCATATCGTCCTGGGCACCGCGCGGGACGTGCTGACGGTGCCCTCGATGGCGCTTGGGACGCCCGACGGCCCCGGCCGCTATCGCCTGCAGGTCCAGGGCCGCGACGGCGCGCTGGAGGACCGGGTGGTCAGCGTCGGCCTGAACGACAAGGTCATGGCCGAGATCACCGAGGGCCTGGCCGAGGGCGAGCGGATCGTCACCGGGACCGGCAGCCCCGACAGCGATGGCCCGGCGCGCAACCCGATGATGCCGCGCGGGATGCGGGGCTGATCCATGGACCGGCCGATCATCCAGCTGTCCAGCATCGGGCGCAGCTACCCCTCGGGCGAGGGCAGCCTGGCCGTGCTGCGCGACGTGGACCTGTCGATCCGCGCGGGAGAGTTCGTGGCGATCATGGGCGCGTCCGGGTCGGGCAAGACCACGCTGATGAACATCCTGGGCTGCCTGGACCGCCCCAGCACCGGCACCTACCGCTTTGCGGGCCAGGACATCGGCGGGCTTTCCAGCGCGGACCTGGCCGCGCTGCGGCGCGAACGCTTCGGCTTCATCTTCCAGCGGTATCACCTGCTGCCGGAACTGACCGCGCTTGCCAATGTGGAGATCCCGGCCATCTACCGGGGCGAGGCCGCGTCCGACCGCCGGGCGCGGGCGGCGCGGCTTCTGGACCGCCTGGGCATGGGCGCAAGGCTGGGCCATCGCCCGGCGGCGCTGTCGGGCGGCCAGCAGCAGCGCGTGTCGATCGCGCGCGCGCTGATCAACGACGCCAGCGTCATCCTGGCGGACGAACCCACCGGCGCGCTGGACAGCCAGAGCGGCGAGGACGTGCTGTCCATCCTGTCGGAACTGAACGCCGACGGGCGCACGATCATCATCGTCACCCACGACCCCAAGGTCGCCGCCCGCGCCCGCCGCATCATAACGATCAGCGACGGCCGCATCATCGCCGACCGCCAGAACCAGCCCGATGCCCCGCACATCGCCCGCGACAAGGCCGCGAAAGGCGCCTCCGCCCTGCCCGGCAGCGCGTTCTGGGAGGCGCTGCGCATGGCGCTGGTGTCCATGCGCGCCCACAAGCTGCGCAGCTTCCTGACCATGCTGGGCATCATCATCGGCATCGCATCCGTGGTGTCGGTGGTGGCGCTTGGCGAAGGCTCGCGCCAGCAGGTGCTGGCCAACATCTCGTCCCTTGGCACCAACACGCTGGAGGTGTTCCCGGGCCGGGACTTCGGCGACATGCGGTCGGGACGCATCAAGACGCTGGTGGCATCCGACGCCGAGGCGCTGGCCCGCCTGCCCTTTGTCGCGGCGGCAACGCCCGGCACCGCGACCACGGCCACGATCCGCTTCGGCGGGACCGAGGCCAATGCCCAGATCAGCGGCGTGGGCGGGGATTACTTCGCCGTCACCGGATCCACGATCATCGCGGGCCGGGGCTTTTCCCCCACCGCCATCGCCCGCATGGCGCAAGAGGTGGTGATCGACACCAACACCCGCGACAGCCTGTTCGCGGGACGCCCCGACAGCGGCGTGGGCCAGGTGATCTATGCGGGAAACGCCCTGCTACGCGTGGTGGGCGTGGCCGAGATCGCCTCGCGCGGGCCGGGCGGCAGCCAGAGCCTGCGGCTTTACGCGCCCTATACCACCGTGCAGGCGCGCTATCTGGGCACCTCGACGCTGTCCAGCCTGACCCTGCGCATCGCGGACGACGCCGACATGGGGGCCGCGCAATCCGCCGTGACCCAGTTCCTGACCCGGCGGCACGGCACGCAGGATTTCTTCATCGTCAACACCGACGAGATCCGCCAGACCATCACCAGCACCACAAGCACGCTGACCCTGCTGGTGTCGGCCATCGCGGTGATCTCGCTTGTGGTGGGGGGCATCGGGGTGATGAACATCATGCTTGTGTCGGTCACGGAACGCGTGGGGGAAATCGGGCTGCGCATGGCGGTCGGCGCGCGGCGCAGCGACATCCTGGCGCAGTTCCTGATCGAGGCCGTGCTGGTCTGCATGATCGGCGGCGTGCTGGGCATCGCCGTGGCGCTTGGCTTCGGCCTGGCCTTCGACCGGCTGAACACCAGCTTCACCATGATCCAGTCCCCGAACGCGATGATCGCGGCGCTGGTCAGTTCCACGCTGATCGGCATCACCTTCGGCTTTCTGCCCGCCCGCAGCGCCTCGCGCCTGGATCCGGTGGCGGCGCTTTCCAAGGGGTGAAAAAAACATTGTGTCCTGTCCGACTGCTGGCGCAATCTGGTCCCAGCATGACGGCCGCGTAAAGCGCCGCATCACCAGTCTGGGAGGACACATGACCCTATCCAAGTTGATGGCCGGGCTTTTCGCGGCCACCATCCTGACCGCGCCCGCCTTCGCCCAAGGATATCCCGAACGCCAGATCACCATGGTCGTGCCGTTTTCCGCAGGCGGCCCGACCGACACCGTGGCCCGCCTGGTCGCCGAACGCATGTCCGCCGACCTGGGCCAGCAGATCGTGGTCCAGAACGTCGGCGGCGCGGGCGGCACCCTGGGCGCAGGCCAGGTCGCCAAGGCCGAGCCCGACGGATACACCGTGCTGCTGCACCACATCGGCATGGCGACATCCGCCACGCTGTATCGCAACCTGGCCTATGACACGCTGAACGCCTTTGAATACGTGGGCCTTGTCACCGAGGTGCCGATGGTCGTCACCGCGCGGGCCGATTTCGAGCCCGCCGATTTCCCGGCCTTCGTGGACTACGTCAAGGCCAACGCCGATTCGCTGACGCTGGCCAACGCGGGCATCGGCGCGGCCAGCCACCTGTGCGGGATGCTGCTGATGCAGGCGCTTGAGGCGCCCTTGGTCACGGTCCCCTACAAGGGCACCGGCCCGGCCATGACCGACCTGCTGGGGGGCCAGGTGGACATCATGTGCGACCAGACCACCAACACCACCCAGCAGATCAAGGCGGGCACGATCAAGGCCTATGCCGTGACCACGCCCGAACGCCTGCCCCTGTTCCCCGACCTGCCCACGGCCGCCGAATCCGGGTTCGAGGCGATGCAGTTCGGCATCTGGCACGGCATCTATACCCCCAAGGGCACCGCGCCCGAGGTAAACCAGCGCCTGTCGCAATCGCTGCAAAAGGCGCTGGCCGACGAAGGCGTGGCCAAGGCCATGGCGGATCTGGGCACCGCGCCCTCGTCCGCCCAGGATGCCACGCCCGAGGCCCTGAAGGCCAAGCTGGAGGCGGAAATCGCCCGCTGGAAGCCGGTGATCGAGGCCGCGGGCGTTTACGCCGACTGACCCATATCCCCGCCGCCCATCCCGGCGGCGGGCTTTCCGACACGGGGGGATCATGTCCACGAAACCGAAAGACGGCACCGACATCGCGGCGGGCCTGCTGTTCATGGCGATCGCCGCCTTTTTCGGCTGGCAGGGCTTGGGGCTGGAGATGGGCACCTCGACCCGCATGGGACCGGGCTATTTCCCGATGGTCCTGTCGGGGCTGCTGTTCCTGCTGGGCGCGGTGATCCTGGTCCGGGCCTTCGGGCGCCCCGATGACGAACCCTTCGGGCGCGTGGCCTGGCGGGGCATCGCCTTCATCCTGCCCGCGCCGATCTTCTTCGGCCTGACCGTGCGCGGCCTGGGCTTCGTGCCCGCCCTCTTCATCACCACGCTGATCGCCGCGCAGGCATCGCTGCGGATGCGGCCCTTGCCGGCGCTGATCCTTGCGGTGGTCGTCACCATCCTGTCGACGCTGATCTTCTCCTATGGCCTGGGGCTGCCGTTCCGGCGCTTCGGCCCCTGGCTGCCGCTGTAAGGGGGCGCGCATGGATCTGCTGTCCAACCTCGCGATGGGCTTTGGCGTCGCGTCCTCGCTGGCGAACCTGGCCTTCTGCCTGATCGGGGTGCTTTTGGGCACGCTGATCGGCGTCTTGCCCGGCATCGGCGCCACCGCCACCATCGCCATGCTGCTGCCCATCACCTTCCAGCTGGAACCCGTGTCCTCGCTGATCATGCTGGCGGGGATCTACTACGGCGCGCAATACGGCGGCTCGACCACCGCCATCCTGATCAACATGCCGGGCGAAAGCTCCTCTGCCGTGACCGCCATCGACGGCTACCAGATGGCGCGGCAGGGCCGGGCGGGCACGGCGCTGGCTGTCGCCGCGTTGGGGTCGTTCTTCGCGGGCAGCGTGGCGACCTTCCTGGTGGCGATCTTCGCCCCGCCCCTGACCGCCATCGCCCTGCAATTCGGCGCGGCCGAGTATTTCAGCCTGATGGTCATGGGCCTGGTGATGTCGGTGGCGCTGGCGCACGGCTCGGTGCTGAAGGCGCTGGCCATGGTGGTCCTTGGCCTGCTGCTGGGCATGGTCGGCACCGATGTCTATACCGGCGCGCCGCGCTTCACGATGGGCATGACCCAGTTCGCCGATGGGCTGAACTTCGTGGCGGTCGCTGTGGGCGTCTTCGGCATCGCCGAGATCCTGCGCAACCTGGAAGACGAACACGACCGGCAGGTGATGACGAAAAACATCACCCGCCTGTTCCCCTCGCGCGAGGAGTTCCGCCAGATGATCGGCCCGGTGCTGCGCGGCACGGGCGTGGGGTCGGTCCTGGGCATCCTGCCCGGCGGCGGCGCGATCCTGGCGGCCTTCGCCAGCTACACGGTGGAAAAGAAGCTGTCGAAGCACCCCGAGGAGTTCGGCAAGGGCGCGCTCGCCGGTGTCGCGGGGCCGGAAAGCGCCAACAACGCGGGCGCGCAGACCAGCTTCATCCCCCTGCTGACGCTGGGCATCCCCGCGAACCCGGTGATGGCGCTGATGATCGGGGCGATGATCATCCAGGGCATCGTGCCGGGGCCGAACGTGGTTTCCGAACAGCCGCAACTGTTCTGGGGCATCATCGCGTCGATGTGGATCGGCAACCTGATGCTGGTGGTGCTGAACCTGCCCCTGATCGGGCTGTGGGTGAAGCTGCTGACGGTGCCCTATTTCGTGCTGTTCCCGATCATCATGGCGATGTGCTCGATCGGGGTCTATTCGGTCAACTCGAACCCCTACGACCTCTTCGCCGTGGCCTTCTTCGGCCTTCTGGGCTACGTCATGTCCAAGCTGCGCTGCGAGCCCGCGCCGCTGCTCTTGGGCTTCGTCCTGGGCCCGCTGCTGGAGGAAAACCTGCGCCGGGCCATGATCCTGTCGCGCGGCGATCCCACCACCTTCGTGACCCGCCCCATCAGCGCGGGCCTCCTGGTCCTGTCGCTGGCGATCCTGGTGCTGGTCTTCCTGCCCCAGATCCGCAAGCGCCGGGACGAGGTCTTCACCGAAAGCGACGCCTGAACCATGAAAGGATTTCCCATGATCACCCGCCGCATCCTGCTGGGAACCGCCCTGGCCCTGGGCCTTGCCGGAACGGCCGCCGCCGCGTTTCCCGACCGTTCCATCACCCTGGTGATCCCCTTCGCCGCCGGTGGATCGACCGACGTGGTGGGCCGCATCGTCGCCGAACGGATGAGCAAGGAACTGGGCCAGCAGGTCGTCGTCCAGAACGTCGGCGGCGCGGGCGGATCCTTGGGCGCGCAGCAGGTGGCGAAGGCCGACCCGGATGGCTACACGATCCTGATGGGCACGGTCGCCACGCACGCGCTGAACCCGCTGATCCTGAAGCAGAAGCCCTATGACCCGGTGGCCGATTTCGCGCCCGTGTCGCTTCTGGTGCTGGTGCCGAACGTCTTGGCGGTCCATCCAGACGTGCCCGCCCAGACGGTGCAGGAACTGATCGACCTCGCGAAAAAGGAACCGCTGGCCTATGCGTCGTCCGGCAACGGCACGCCGCTGCACCTGTCGGGCGAGCTGTTCAAGGCCATGGCGGGGGTGCAGATCGACCACATCCCCTACAAGGGGTCCGGCCCGGCGCTGACCGATGTTCTGGGCAACCAGGTGCCGATCATCTTCGACAACCTGCCCTCGGCCTCGGGGCATATCTCCAGCGGCAAGCTGCGCGCGCTTGGCGTGACCACGGCGGAACGCGCGCCCAGCTTCCCCGACGTGCCCGCCATCGCCGAAACCCTGCCGGGATATGAGACCTATTCCTGGAACGCCCTCTTCGCCCCCGCAGGCACCCCGTCTGATGCCATCGAGGCCCTTGCCGCCGCCGCCCAGGCCACCATGGCCGACCCGGCGGTCGCCGAACGCATGGCCGAGTTTTCCGCCACAATCGTCGCATCCACGCCCGAGGAACTGGCCCAGCATGTGAAGGCCGAGATGGCGAAATGGGAACCCGTGGTCCAGGACGCGAACGTCAGCATGGATTGACCCGGATCACTGCCCCGGCCCGCTGTCCAGCGGGCCGATGACAACGGTGCCCAAAAGGATGCCAAGCGCCATCATGGAATAGGCCACCACCATGGCCGACCGGCCCAGGGCTGGCCTGTAGAAGGCGCCGCGATGCCTCAGCACCCGCTGGTCGATCACCACATAGGCGGCCGAGGCAAAGGCCAGCGCGAACAGATAGCCCGCCACTAGGGCCAGCGGCCGCCCGAACTGGGGCAGCAGGCCGAACAAGACATTTGCAAAGAACAGCCCCGTCCAGTGGTGCAGATACATGGGATAGGAAATACCGCCCGCAAAGATGCCAGCCGCACGGCGATGCCCCGGCCGGGCCGCCAGCAGGACAATCGTCGCGGCGATCACGGGAACGACGTGGCCATATCTCAGGGCACCCGTCCAACCCGCCCAGCCGGTCGCCGCCAGGACAGCCAGCAGCAGCGCCGTGGCGGCAGGATGCAGGTGCCAGTCGCCCCATCGCCTGTGAAGCATGGCCGCCAGGACGCCCGCCGAGATCGACCCGTAGAAGCCCCCGTCCGCGATGGCGACCGCAGTCAGCAGGCCCCAGGCCAATAGGGAACGGCGCAGCGGCGTCAGCACCAGCAGCAGCGGCGCAACCAGATAGAATTGCTCCTCTACCGCGATGGACCAGAAATGCGCGCCGGTTCCCTGCATCGGCATCGCGCGGATGACCTCAGGGATCTTCACGATGAACCAGTTGTGGGTCAGCGTCAGGTCATAGGCCAGCGTCTGGAAATAATAGGGCGCCAGGCCGTCCTTCAAAAAGGCAACGGTGTAAAGCAGGGCAACCGCCGCCAGGTAGGGTAGCCAGATGCGCGTCACCCGGTTATAGAAGAACCGGGGCAGTCCCGACCGGTCAAGACCCAGCAGGATGCCCCCGATCAGCCAGCCGCTGAGTGCGAAGAAGACCTGCACGGCGAAATTGCCCGGAGAGCCGATCGCCGCCACGTCCGCATGTTCCCAATACACAAGCGAGGCAAGGCACAGTCTCAGTCAGTCGAAATACGGATATTCGCGCGGGGACTCGAACGCCATTTGCACCATCAACCAGACAAATCTTGCCTGTGATAGCGCCCGAGGCGGAAACTACAATCGGTCATGGGAATTCTGGTTACTGCACCATGAAACAGCCTTGCTGTTCGCCCTTGCGGTCGCCCTGCGCCGCGGCAAAAAGGCACTGCTGGCAGAAACGAGGATCGGATGAGCGGACTTCTGGCACTTCTGGACGATGTGGCCTCGATCTCCAAGGTCGCGGCGGCGTCCATCGACGATGTGGCGGGACAGGCCGCCAAGGCCGGGGCCAAGGCGGCGGGCGCGGTGATCGACGACGCAGCGGTGACGCCGAAATACGTCCACGGGTTCGACGCCAGCCGCGAGATCCCCATCGTCTGGAAGATCGCGCGCGGATCGCTGTTCAACAAGCTGGTGATCCTGCTGCCCGTGGCGCTGCTGCTGTCGGCCTTTGCTCCCTGGGCGATCTCGCCCCTGCTGATGCTGGGGGGCGCCTATCTGTGCTATGAGGGCGCCGAGAAGATCGCCCATGCCCTGGGCCATGGCGACCCCCACGAGAGCGAGCATCACGTCAACATCGAGGACGACGGCACCGCGCTGGAGGAAGCGCGCGTCGCGGGCGCGATCAAGACCGACTTCATCCTCTCGGCCGAGATCATGACCATCGCCCTCTCCACGATACCGGCGACCGACACGATCTGGATGCGCGCGCTGATCCTGGCCATGGTCGCGGTGGGCATCACCGCCGCCGTCTATGGCTTTGTCGCGCTGATCGTGAAGGCCGACGACGTGGGCGTCCATCTGGCAAGGCGGCGCAATGGCCTGTCCTCGTCCCTGGGGCGCGGCATCGTCAAGGTTATGCCCGGCTTCATGCGGACGCTGATGATCGTGGGCACCGCCGCGATGATCTGGGTCGGCGGGCAGATCGTGCTGCACGGTTTCGCCGAACTGGGCTGGTCCGCCCCCTATGACTGGGTCCACCACCAGGCCGAAGCTGCCGCCCATGCCGTCCCGCAGGCCCCCGGCCTGGTGGCCTGGGCCGTGACCGCGTTCTTCGACGGCATCTTCGGGCTGGTCCTGGGCCTGATCCTGATCCCGGTGGCCCATTATGTCGTCAACCCGCTGCTGCAGGCCACCGTCGCGCCGCTGATGGCCCGCCTGCGCGGGGCATGATGTTCTCATTTCGTTCTTGCTAGCCTTGTGCTAACATGAGGCGAGTTTCCAGAACGGGATTCGCCTCATGTGCTTTTCGCTGAACTGTTCGCACCACCATCCGATCGCCTGCATCGTGCCCCCCTACATGCTGCGGGTGCTGGCCCTGCGCGGCGATCCCAAGACGGCCGAAATGGCGCGGACCCTGTTGAAGCAGACCGAAAAGCTGCGCGACGAACGCGCCGAACAGACCCGCGCGGGCCTGCCCCCGTCGGAACCCATCACCGGCGCCTATGCCACGACCGCCGTTTCCCCCGCCGAGGGGCTGTGCTGCCCCGACCGCCGCATCCACGACGGCCAGTTCAAGGCCGCCCTGCCCGGCAAGCTGGTCCGGTCCGAAGGCGACGGCCCGACCGGCATCGCGGACGCCGACACCGCCTATGACGCCGCAGGCCAGGTCTTCGCGCTGTTCGCCGAGGAATACGGCCGCAATTCCCTCGACGGCGGGGGGATGCCGCTGGTGGCGACCGTCCACCACCGGCGCGACTACAACAACGCCTTCTGGAACGGCACGCAGATGGCCTATGGCACGGGCGACGGCAAGGTGTTCCGCACCTTCCTGGAACTGTCCGTGATCGGGCACGAGATGGCCCATGGCGTCATCCAGCATTCCGGCGGGCTGATCTATGAAAACCAGTCGGGGGCGCTGAACGAAAGCATCGCCGATGTCTTCGGCAGCCTCGCCCTGCAGCGCGCCCTGGGGCAAGAGGTGCATCAGGCCGACTGGCTGGTGGGCCGCGGCATCCTGGGCCCTGGCATCAACGGCGCGGCGCTGCGCAGCATGAAGGCGCCGGGCACGGCCTATTCCGACGACCTGCTGGGCCAGGATCCGCAACCCTGGCACATGGATCATTTCGTGGCGACGGGCGACGACAATGGCGGGGTGCATATCAACTCGGGCATCCCGAACCACGCCTTCTACCTGTTCTGCGCCTATCTGGGCGGGCGGGCGTGGGAACTGCCGGGCCGGGTCTGGTACCGCGCGCTGCAAACGCTGAACAATCCGATGGCCAGCTTTTCGGACTGGGCGGACCAGACCATGGACGCCGCCATCGAACTGGCCGGACGCGGCAGCATCGAGACGGTGATGCTGCGGCGCGCCTGGAAACTTGTCGGAATCGCGATCTGACCCTAGATTCCCCCCATCAGCGGGGGGATCATCGCCATGATCATCGAAATCGCGGCGCAGGGCGGCTTTGGCGGCATCAAAGCTGCCAACCTGCGCAAGACCATCGACGTGTCCGACCAGCCCGAACAGATGCGCCAGGAACTGGCCGAGGCCTTCGGCCCCGACGAACTGGCCCGCCTGTCCCGACAGCCCTGCGGCGATTGCGCCGACCGGCTGACCTATCGCATCACCGTGACCGAGGACCGCGAGACCCGCAGCTTCACCCTGCGCGAGGCCCAGATCCCGCCCGACATGCTGGACCTGATCGACCAGATGTAGAAAGGCGCGACCCACGCCGCGCTTTTTCATCTTGGCTCAAATATCCCGCAGGGGGTCCGGGGGACGCGAAGTCCCCCGGCTACTCCTCGGCCCCCTTGTGCCGCCGGTTCCACATGATCGAGTTGACGAAGGCCGCGCCGATGAAGATCGCGCCCAGAAGGCCGGTCACCACCTCGGGCAGTTGCCACATGGTCTGGCCGAACATGATGATCGACAGGATCAGGATCGACCAGAAGGCCCCGTGTTCCAGATACCGGAACTCGGCCAGGGTGCCGCGTTCGACCAGCATCACGGTCATCGACCGAACATACATCGCGCCGATCCCCAGACCGATGGCGATCAGGAACAGGTTCTGCGTCAGCGCAAAGGCCCCGATCACGCCGTCGAAACTGAACGACGCGTCCAGCACCTCCAGATACAGGAACCCGCCCAGACCCACCTGCGCCGTGCCGCGCACGGCGTCCTGCGCCTGGCCCCAGCGGTCCAGGATGTGGCCCAGGGCGTCCACCGCCAGAAAGGTCACGATCCCCCACATGGCGCTGAACATGAAGATCTGTTCGTCGCGCACCGGCAGCAGCCAGACGAACAGCAGGATGATCACCAGGACGAAGCCGACCTCCATCCCGCGCACCGATCCGGCGCGCCGCAGGGCGCGCTCGACCTTGCCGATCCAGTCCACCTCCTTCGACTGGTCGAAAAAGAAGGACAGCGCGACCAGCATCAGGAAGGCGCCGCCGAAGGCCGCGATGGGCAGATGCGCCTCGTGGATCAGGCGGGAATATTCCTCGGGGTTGGTGGCCGCCAGCCGCAGCGCGGCCAGGGGGCCGATATGGGCGGCGATCACCACGATCAGCAGCGGAAAGATGATCCGCATCCCGAAGACCGCGATCAGGATGCCCCAGGTCAGGAAGCGGCGCTGCCACTTGGGCGTCATTTCCTTCAGCTTGTTGGCGTTGACGATGGCGTTGTCGAAGGACAGCGAGACTTCCAGGATCGCCAGCACCACCGCGATCATCAGGAAGGACACCGCCCCGGCCGTTTGGCCGGTAAAGCGGAAGCCCAACCAGCTGGCCAGAAGGACGCCAAGAACGGTGACGATGAACGGCCAGCGCAGATAGGACAAGGACGAGCGCATGATTCCTCCTGTTCGGTGCCGTTCCAATAGGCGGACGGTCCCAGGCCGACAAGAGACTTTGCGCCGCACGGGACGCCGCAGCCAGACGGGCGCAGGTGCAAGTCGCGGTCTTGAGGGGTTTGAGTGGTGCCCGGAGACGGATTTGAACCGCCGACACGCGGATTTTCAATCCGCTGCTCTACCAACTGAGCTATCCGGGCAACCTGTCGCGCTGTTCGGCGCGTGGCGTGACGCGGTGTTTACGGTCGCTTGCCGCGACTGTCCAGACCCCCGTCGCGGTTTTTTTCATCCCCCTCCCTGTCCGAGGCCAGGTCGTCCAGCGGCTGGCCCGGGATCACATAGGTGCCGCGCAGCCAGCGCCCCAGGTCGATGTCGGCGCAACGCCTGGAACAGAAGGGGCGGTATTGCGGCACGCTGGCCTTGGTGCAGATCGGGCAGGCCATCAGCGGCCCCCCTGCGCCAGCCGCTGCAACGGGATGCGGTCGCGCTTGCGGTTGATCTCGTAAAGGCCCATCGTGGTCCAGCCGATCAAGGATGTTTCCGCCGCCTCGCCCTTGAAGGCGGCGCGCAGCACCTGGTCCAGCGTGGCGCGGTCGCGCTTGGGGATGGGGGCGAAATCCACGATCACCTGCCCGCCAAGCCCGCGCAGGCGCAACTGGCGCGGCAGGTCGCGGGCCAGGGCGATGTTCGCCTTGAGGGCGGCGGCGGGGCTGGTGTCGTTGCCGGTGTTCACGTCGATGGCAACCAGGGCGCGGGTCGGCTCGATGGCGGCATGGGCGCCCCCGGGCAGCGCGACGTCGGGCGACAGCAGGGCATCCACGGCCTCCAGCACGCCGCAGCGGGCAAAGCTGTCCTCGCCCTCCTCGACCGCGTCGGGCGCGGGATCGGCCCATTCCATCCAGGCCTGTTCGTGCGGGGATGGCGCGCCCAGCAGCAGTTCGGGCGGGCCGGCCTGTTCGGCCCCGATCCGGGCGGAAAGGTCCAGAAGACCGCGCAACTCCTCGGCGATGTCATCGGGATCGGCAAGCGCGGCCAGGCTGCGGACGATGATGCCGGTGCCCTCGGGCGGGGCGGCGGCGGCGCCCAGGGCCTCCAGCTCGGCCCGCAGATCCTCGTCCTTGATGCGGCGCGAGACGTTGATGCCCGGCGCGCCCGGCGTCACCAGCACATGGCGGCCCCGGAACAGGATGCGGGATGTCAGGGGCACGGCCTTCCCCTCATCGGCCACGCCCGTCACCTGGACCAGCAGAGACTGGCCTTCGCCAAGGCCCGAGCGGTCGCGCAGATAGCCGCGCTGGCCGTCCGGCAGGCGCAGGAAGACGCCGCCCTGCCCCTTCATCAGCCGTTCCACCACGCCGCGGCAGATGTCGCCGGGGACCAGGGGGGCAAGGTCGCTGGGATCGACCGACAGGTCGGTCAGGCAGCCGTCCTCCATCAGCGCGGCGGCCTCGGCCCCGAACAATTTGCCCAGAACGACCTGGCGTCCCTTCATGGCGCGGTTCCCTTCATGGTGATGCCGCTTGCCGCCAGCATCGCGGCGGTTTCCGCCAGGGGCAGGCCCACGACCGAGGAAAACGACCCCTGGATCCAGGGGATGAACGCGGCGGCGGCGCCCTGGATGGCATAGCCGCCCGCCTTGCCCTGCCAGTCGCCGATGTCGAGATAGGCTTCCAGTTCCGCCGCGCCGATGGGCCGCATCCGCACGGTGGTTTCCACCAGCCGCTCGCGCGTCCGGTCGCCATGGCGGACGACCACGGCGGTCAGCACGCGGTGGCGGCGGCCGGACATGAGGCGCATGAAACCGGCAGCCTCGGCGCGCGAGGCGGGCTTGCCCAGGATGCGGCGGCCCACCGCCACGGTCGTGTCGGCACACAGCAGCACGTCCCCCGGCGAAAGATCGAAGGCCGCGGCCTTGCCCCCGGCGATGCGGCGGACATAGTCGCGCGCCCCCTCGCCCTTCAGCGGGGATTCGTCGATATCGGCGCTGCGGACCTCATGGGGAACGATGCCGACCTGGGCCAGAAGCTCCAGCCGGCGCGGGCTGGCCGAGCCGAGGACGAGGCGCGGGGCCCCGGGGTCCGGCACCGGCGCGGTCATCGCGGCGCCCACCTTACTTGAAGCGGTAATTGATCCGTCCCTTGGACAGGTCATAGGTGTTCATTTCCACCTGCACCTTGTCGCCGGCAAGGACACGGATGCGGTTCTTCCGCATCTTTCCTGCCATATGCGCGATGATCTCATGGCCGTTTTCCAGCTCGACCCTGAACGTCGCATTGGGCAGGAGTTCCTTCACGACGCCAGGAAATTCGAGCATTTCTTCCTTGGCCATGATCACTCCATTCTGATCGACCCGCCTGATTCGGGACCGGGGTTACATGCGACCGGAAGGCCCGGATTTCAAGTGTAAAGAAGGGATCATCCGCCCGACGCCAGCCGCACGGGGGCCTTGCCGTCGCCATCGCGGGCCAGGGACGCGCTGCGGAAGGGGTCCGTGTCGGACAGATCGGCGGGCTGCGCAGGGGCCGGCAGGGCGACGGGGTCGGCGGGCTGTCCGGCGGCAGGGCGGGAAGGATCCTGGAGGCGCAGGGCATGGCAACCCTCGGATTCGCCCAGCTTGCCGATGGCAAGCAACTGCCCGTCGGGCGTTTCCAGCCGCGCCTCGGCCAGGGTGACGCGCGGCAGGGGCAGCAGCTTGCCGGGCACAAGGGCGCGCAATTCGCCCAGGGTCACGGTGCGGCGGCACAACACGCCCACGACCTCGACCGGGGCGGCCGACATGGCGCCTGCAAGCGTGGTGCCGGGGGGGGCCGCAACGGGGGCTGCGGCTGGCTGGACCTCGACGGGACGGGCCTCGGCCTTGTGCGGCAGGGCGATCAGGATGCGGCCGTCGCGGGTTTCAGCCCCCCCGAGGCGCAGGTCGAAGGACAGGCTGCGATAGGGCCGGTCTTCCAGCATCAGGACCAGGGGGCGGGGGTCGTCCAGGTGGGTGGCATAGCGATAGGCCCCGATCGGGCCAAAGCCCTCGACCGCCGCCATCTCGGTCGCAAGCTCGGCCATCAGGGCATTGACGAAATCGACGCAGATCGCGGCATCGCTGCGGGTCAGGCGGCGGCGTTCGGCGGGGCGCGCGGTGACGCGGCCCAGGGCCTGCACCTCGATCAGGGCGGTCACGGTTTCAAAGGACAGGGCCATGGCGCCGATCTGGTCGCCCGGGCCCTGCAGGACCACCAGCAGGGATTGTTCGGGGATCAGTTCGGGCAGTTCCCCCAGCGTCACGGCGCCGGGCTTGATGTCGATGGGCAGCACCGGCAGGCGATACAGCCGTTCGGCGGCGCGGGCGACCGCGTTGGCGGCGGCGCGGGCGGGCGACAGGGGCTGCGGCTGCGGCAGCCGCGCGGGCTTGTCCGCG
>NZ_JAFLRK010000002.1 GCF_017315735.1 Paracoccus shandongensis | reverse complement strand
CGCTGCGGCGCGGCGGGTTCGGCCTGTTCGGCGCGCTGACGCTGCGGCTTCGGCTCGGCCTGGGCGGCGGGGGGCTGCTCGCGCGTCCGCTGCGGCTTCGGCTCGGCCTCGGCGGGCTGCTCCTTGGGCGCGGCGGGCTGCGCCTGTCCCGCGCGGACCGGCGGCTGTTCCCGTTCGGCCTGTGCCTGGGCAAGCTGCGGCACCAGCAGCGACAGGCAGGCCGCGATGGCGGTGGTGTTGTGGATGATCCGGCGCATGGGAACTCCTCTCGCTCGGACGGTTACGGCGTTGCCTTCTTAACAGGCGGGCAAACGGCCAAGTTCCAAACACTTGCGTGACCCTGCCGTGATCGGCAGGAAAGCCCCCGGAACGGCAAAGGGCGCGGCCTCTGCCGCGCCCTTGCCAAGCCATTCCAATGCACGGAAATCAGACGCCGTCGCCGACGAAGGCCTTTTCCACCACGAACTCACGCGGTTCGGAATTGGCCCCTTCGCGCAGGCCGAAGCCTTCCAGAACCGCCTTCACATCCACGTTGAAGGCCAGGCTGCCGCAGACCATCGCGCGGTCGGTTTCCGGGCTGATCGGCGGCAGGCCCAGGTCGGCGAACACCTTGCCCGAGGTCATGTTGTCGGTGATCCGGCCCATGCGCGGCGATTGTTCCCGCGTGGTGGTGGGATAATAGACCAGGCGGTTGGCGAAATCCTCGCCATAAATCTCGCCCAGCAGGGGATCGTGGCGCAGGTTCTCGACCAGCTCGCGGCCATAGGCCAGCTCGTCCGCCGTGCGGCAGGTGTGCATCATGATCACCTGCTCGTAGCGTTCATAGGTTTCCGGGTCGCGCATCAGGCTGGCGAAGGGCGCGATGCCGGTGCCGGTCGCCAGGAACCACAGCCGCTTGCCGGGCAGCAGCGCGTCAAGGACCAGCGTGCCCACGGGTTTGGGGCGCAGGATGATCTCGTCCCCCGGCTGGATATGCTGCAATTTCGAGGTCAGCGGCCCGTCCGGCACCTTGATGGAATAGAATTCCAGTTCCTCGTCCCAGTTGGGGCTGGCGATGGAATAGGCCCGCAGCAAGGGCTTGCCGTTGTCGCCCAGAAGGCCGATCATCACGAATTCGCCCGACCGAAAGCGCAGGGATGCAGGGCGCGTCACGCGAAAGGAAAACAGGCTGTCGGTCCAGTGCCTGACCGCCGTCACGGTCTGCGCGTCGGGAAGCGTCTTCGGGGCAGTCTTGGGGGCGGCGTCGGCCACGGGGATGTCCAGCGTCATGGGATTTCCTGTGTTCTAGTCGATCGGGCGGCGGGGGGAAAGCCCTCAGCCCGCCAGCTTGGCGCGGTGGTCATAGGCCTGCCAGTCGGCCCGCATGATCCATTGTTCGGCGGGCTGGCGTGCGGCGATGTCGGGGGCGACCTCGACCTCGTCAAAGCCCACGCGGCGGGCCATGGCATACTGGTCGGCGATCAGCCGGCCCGAGGCGCGCAACCGGCCCTTGAAGCCCATCTCGCGCAAGCGGCGGGCCAGCGAGAAACCGCGCCCGTCGCTGAAGGACGGAAAGTCGATGGCGATCAGGTCGCGGTCCAGATGCTGGGCCAGGTCGGCCAGCGGCGTGTCGGGGGCCAGCACCTCCTCGGCCTCCTCGACCAGCGGGTGGAAGCCGTCGTCGCGCGCGATGACGCGTTCGCTGTTCAGTCGTTCGGTCATGCCGGAACCTTTCCGCGGACCATCTTGCCGCCAATGAAGTGGATGCCGCATTCGGACTTGTCGCTGCCCCGCCAGCGGCCCGCGCGCGGATCCTCGCCAGGGCGCACCGGCGAGGTGCAGGGCGCGCAGCCGATCGAGGGATAGCCGCGCGCGACCAGCGGATGACGCGGCAGGTTGTTTTCGACCATGTAGTCCTGCACGTCCTCGGCCCGCCAATGAGCCAGCGGGTTGATGCGCAGGCGCGACGGCGGCTCGGGCTCAAAGAACTCCAGCGCGGCGCGGTCGCTGTTCTGGAACCGCTTGCGGCCCGTGATCCAGGCGTCATAGCCCGACAGCGCCCGTTCCAGCGGCACCGTCTTGCGCAGGTCGCAGCAGGCATTGGCGTCGAACTGGTGCAGCGTGCCGTCGGGATCCTGGCGCGCCACGTCCGCCTCGGTCGCCCGGATCACCTGCACATTGGTCAGGCCCAATCTTGCCGACACCTCGTGCTGATAGTCCAGCGTTTCGGGAAACAGCATCTGCGTGTCGATGAACAGCACCGGCAGGCCCGGCGCCGCCCGGCTGACCATGTGCAGCAGCACCACCGATTCCGCGCCAAAGGACGACACCAGCGCCACCCGCCCCAGGTCGGGGTCGCTGACGGCGCGGCGCAGAACCTCGGTCGCGGCATGGTGGCGATAGCGGTCGTTCAGCCGCGCGGCCCGCCCGTCCAGCGTGTCGTCAATCATCGGCAGGCTCGGGGTAGAGCGCGGCCTTGAAGGGGGCGGGACCAAGGCGGCGATAGGCGTCGATGAAGCGTTCGGACGCGTCCGCGCGCACCTCCAGATAGGCGCGCAGCAGCCGGTCGATGGCGGGCACGACCTGGTCATAGGGGAAGCCCGCCCCGGCCCGTTCGCCAATGGCCGGGATGTCGTATCCGTCGCCGCCCAGCGTGATCTGGTAGTTTTCCACCCCCGCCCGGTCCAGGCCCAGGATGCCGATATGGCCCAGGTGGTGATGCCCGCAGGCGTTGATGCAGCCCGAGATGCGGATGTTCAGCTTGCCGATCTCGTCTTCCAGCCCCGCATCCTTGAAATGGGTGGCGATTTCCTGCGCGATGGGGATCGACCGGGCGGTCGCCAGCGTGCAGTAGTCCATGCCCGGGCAGGCGATGATGTCGCTGGTTAGGCCCGCATTGGCGGTGGCAAGCCCCGCCCCTTGCAGCGCCGCATAGACGGCGGGCAGGTCCGACTTGTGGACATGGGGCAGCACGACGTTCTGGTCGTGGCTGATGCGCAGGTCGGAATGGCCGTATTGTTCCGCCAGATCGGCCAGCAGGCGCATCTGGTCGGCGCTGGCATCGCCCGGCGTCGCGCCATGCGTCTTGAAGGTGACGATCACGCTGGCATAGCCGTCCACCTTGTGCGGATGCAGGTTGGTGTCGGTCCAGCTGCGGAAGGCGCCGTTCCGCGCCCGCTCGGCTTCGTAAGCATCGACCGGGCCGTTGCGGAAGGCGGGGGCGGCGAAGCGGTCCTTGAAGATCGCCAGCGCCTCACGGTCGGCGCCATGGAAATCGCGACGGCGGTTGAGGAATTCCTCCTCGACCTCGGCCTTGAAGACATCCAGGCCGCGTTCATGGACGGTGATCTTGATGCGGGCCTTGTACTTGTTGTCGCGCCGTCCCGACAGGTTGTAGGTCGAGATGATCGCCTCGATATAGGCCAGCAGGTCGCCTTCGGGCAGGAAGTCGCGGATCACCTTGCCCAGCATGGGCGTGCGGCCAAGGCCCCCGCCCACCCAGACCTCGAACCCCGTCTGGCCGTCCTGCTGGCGCAGGCGCAACCCGATGTCATGGGCCGCGACCAGGGCGCGGTCGCGCTGCGCCCCGGTGATGGCGATCTTGAACTTGCGCGGCAGGAACTGGAATTCCGCGTGATCCGTGGACCAGCTGCGCAGCAGCTCGGCATAGGGGCGCGGGTCCATGTATTCGTCGGCGGCGGCCCCCGCGAAGGCGTCGGTGGTCACGTTGCGGATCGTGTTGCCGGATGTCTGGATGGCGTGCATCCCGACGGATGCCAGGTGGTCCAGCATGTCGGGGATGTCCACCAGCCGGGGCCAGTTGAACTGGATGTTCTGCCGCGTGGTCCAGTGGCCATAGCCCTTGTCATAGGTTTCGGCCAGATGGGCCAGCATCCGCATCTGGTCGGGGCTGATGGTGCCATAGGGAATGGCGATCCGCAGCATATAGGCGTGAAGCTGCAGATAGACGCCGTTCATCAGGCGCAGGGGCCGGAATTCGTCTTCCGTCAGGCTGCCGTCCAGGCGTCGTTCGACTTGGGCGCGGAACTGGGCCGCACGGTGGCGCACATAGTCGGTATCGACGGGACGGACGTCAAACATTGCTGGCCTCGGTCTGCTTGGCTTGCTTCACGGCCTGGATGCCGTGGAAATAGTTGGACGGCCCGCGCTGGCGGAAGGCCTCGCGGAAATGGGTGGGCTCGGGGCCGTTGGGGCCGCGCCGGGCCTCGACCAGATAGGGGCCGACGACGATGCCGGACTGGCCCACCGCCTTCAGCAGCGCCAGGTCGGCGATGGCCTCGTCCTCGAACAGGGTCGCCTGCGCGGGATCGGCGGTCCAGCCATCCTCGCACATCCAGACGTTATGGCCTTCGCGCAGGTCGTTCGCGGTGATGACGCCGGGCTTGGCGGCCGTCGGGACGAAGGCTTTGCTCATGGATCGGACCTTTCGAGTTGTCCTGGACAATATAGAATTTTGTTCTGGAATTTTGCGATAGGGTCGGGAAAATAAGGACATTCAGCCACAACGGTCAGACATGTCGGAACAGCTTCCACAGAATATGGGTCACGCCAAAACAAATTTCCGGCTGGACGAGGTGGATCGCAAAATCCTGTCCCTGCTGCAAGAGGATGCGAGCCTGTCGCTGGATCAGATCGCCGACCGCGTGGGCGCGTCCAAGACCCCCGTCTGGAACCGGATCCGCAAGCTGCGAGAGGCTGGCGTGATCCGCCGCCAGGTGGCGATCCTGGACCCCGAGGCCCTGGGGCTGGAGGCCTGTTTCTTCGTGCTGATCCGCACCAGCGAACATGACAAGGCCTGGGCCGCGCGCTTCCTCAAGGCGCTGCGCGAACGCCCCGAGGTGATCGAGGCGCACCGGCTGGCGGGCGACATAGACTATATCCTGAAGGTGCAGGTGAAAAACGCCCGCGCCTATGACCGTTTCTATCAGTCGCTGATCGGCGAGGTGAAGATCCACAACGTCACCGCCCTGTTGTCGATGGAGGAGATCAAGGCGACCAGCGCGCTTCCCATTCCCGACATTGCGCGCTAGGGTTGTTTTCATGGCTGACTATACCATCTGGCATAATCCGAAATGCACGACCTCGCGCTTTGTCCTGCAAGCCTTGCAGGATGCGGGGGTGGACCTGACGGTGCGCGACTATCAGGCGCAGCCGCCCACGGTGGCCGAACTGCGCGCGGCACTGGACCGGCTGGGCATGGCCCCGCGCGCGTTGCTGCGGCGGCGGAACACGCCTTACGACGACCTTGGCCTGGGCGATCCGTCGCTGACGGATGACGCGCTGATCGCGGCCATGGCGAAACACCCCGCCGTCATCGAACGCCCGGTGGTCTTCGGCCCCCGGGGCGCGCGGCTTTGCCGTCCGAAGGAAACCGTCTTCGACATGCTGGCCTCCTGATGGCCGCGCCGAACCTGCTGATCCTGGCCCAAGGCGGGCGGCTGGAATTCGAGGCGATCCTGTTCGCCGCCAGCCTGCGCCATGCCGCGCCCGATTTCACCGGCCGCCTGATCGTGGCCGAACCGCAGCCGGACGGTGCCTGGGCCGGTCACGACACCCGCATGGCCGACGACACCCGCGCCCTGCTGGACAGCCTGGGGGCCGAGATCGCGCCCTTCACCGCCCGCCATTTCGGCGCGGCCTATCCCTATGGCAACAAGATCGAGGCGCTGTCGGTCCTGCCCGCCGGGGAACCCTTCGCCTTTTTCGACACCGACACGCTGGTGACGGGTCCGCTGGACCGGGTGCCCTTCGATGGCAAACCCGCGGCATCCATGCGGCGCGAGGGGACATGGCCCGAACCGCCGCTCTATGGCCCCGGCTACGGCGCGATCTGGAAGTCGCTTTACGACCGCTTCGGCCTGGATTTCACGTCGTCCCTGGATCTGTCCCAGCCGGACGAGCATTGGGAGCGGTATCTGTATTTCAACGCGGGCTGGTTCTTCGGTCCCGATCCGGCGGTCTTTGGTCAGCGGTTCCTGAATTGGGCGCTGTCGGTGCGAAACGATCCGCCCGACGAACTGGCCTGCCAAAGCCTCGACCCCTGGCTGGACCAGGTGATCCTGCCCCTGGTGATCCACAGCCTTGGCGGCGGGCGTCCCGGACCCGGCCTGACGGGCCTCGATGGCGATGTGACCTGCCATTACCGCAAGCTGCCGCTGCTTTACGCCCGCGAATCCGATGCCGTGCTGGAGGTGCTGGAGGCCGCGACCGCCCCCAACCGCATCAAGAAGCGCCTGAAGGATTGGGAACCGGCGAAGAAGCTGATCTACCAGGGCAAGGGCCGCGACAAGGTGCGCCCCCTGTTCGCCGGGGGGCTGCCCCTGAGGGAAAAGCCGATCCGGCAGGCGCTGAAGAAGAACAGCTGGTGGTGGGACTAGCGCGCGTCAGGCCGGGTTGATCGTCCGGTCGATCCCGAAGGTCATCGCCAGGGCCAGCCCCGCGCCGCGATCCACCGGCCGCAAGGGCCCGCCCAAGGTTTCGGCCGTGGCCATCATCACCCGCAGCCCCAGGCTGGCGTTCCGGTCCACCTTGTCCCAATCGCACCCGATCCCGTCATCGGCGCAGACAAGGCGCAGGCTGTCGGCCCCGTCGGGCTGGATGGCAAAGGAGACCCGCCCCGCCCGGCCGTCCGGGAAGGCGTGCTTGAGGGCGTTGCTGGCGAATTCGTTCATGATCGTCCCGATCGCGGCGGCCTGCGCCGAGGTGACCATCACCGGCGCGGCCTCGACGCTGACCGAAAGACGCGCGGGCAGCGACTCGTCCAGGATCGCCCCGACCCCGGCCGCATAGGGCTGCAAGGCCACCGCGTCGGACCCGCCGTGCCGGTTCAGCATCGCGTGCAGCGTGGCAACCGACCGGACCTGGCGCCCCACCTGGTCCAGCGCCGCGCGGGCGGCGGGTTCCGCGTCCCGCGCCTGCAGCATGATCAGCGAGGCCATGGCCTGCAACGAGTTCTTGACCCGGTGATCGGCCTCTTGCCGCATCGCCTCGGCCCGGCGCAGGGCCCGGCGCAGCTTGATCTGCGCCATCACCTGCCCCGCCAGCACCACCAGCGCCCGGCGTTGCAGGCCGGTCAATTGCCGGGGCCGGGTGTCCAGGATGCAGAGCGTGCCGATGGGCAGCCCGCGATCCGTCCGCAACAGCGCGCCCGCGTAAAAGCGCAGCCCCCCGTCGCCCAGGCACAAGGGGTTGTCCCGCATCCGTGCGTCCAGCCGCGTGTCGGGGATTTCCAGGAAATCGCGTTCCAGGATCGCATGGGCGCAAAGCGAGGTATCCAGCGGCGTTTCCCGCACGCCCAGACCCACCTCGGCCTTGAACCACTGGCGGTCGGCGTCGATCAGGTTGATGACGGAAATCGGCGCCTCGCACAACTCCGCCGCCAGGGCGACCACCGCGTCGAAATCCTCCTCTCGCGGGGTGTCGAGGATCTCCAGGTCGTGCAGATCCTTCAATCGTTCCGCCTGATGCGGATGGGGCTGTGCTTCCATGGGGGATCGCCGGGGCCTTGTCTGGATCGGATCCTGAGACAGTCCGGCCAAACGGCCCGGGCAGTCAACCGCGAAGCGGGCGGGGAACCGCCAGCACGGCGCCGATTCAATCGGGCCGCGAATCCGGTGAAACCACCACGGGAATCCCGCGGGGCAGCGAACAACCGACCATCGAGCTTTCCCTGGCCTCGTCGATCAAGGGCTGCGGGTCCGATCCGTCCGCCATGGCGCATTGCACGGTCATCTCGGCCCCCGTGGCGATCAGCGGATCGCCCTCCATCGCCAGATGCACCTTCACCGCAAGCGAGGCGATCCCCACCCCCCGCCGGTGCGCGATATAGCGCAGGTCGTTGCAAAAGCAGCCGCCGATGGCCAGGGCCAGCAACTGCGCGCCGTTGAAGCCCAGGCCCATGCCGCCCGCGCGCCCCTCGGGGCGGTCGGCGATCAGGCAATGGGCGCCCGCCCAGCCAAGCGCGGCCTCGGTTTCGGGAAGGTTCATCAGGCTGACGCTGACAACAGGCATGGCGGCCCCCTTGCTGGGACCAGCCTAGCACGGGTCGGGCGGTCTGTCCCTACCCCTCGCCCGCGCCCTCGGTCGAGCCGCGCCAGATGTTCACGTCGCCGCCCGCCGACAGGTCGTCGATGCGGGCCAGTTCGTCGGCGGTGAAATCCAGCCGGTCCAGCGCGCCCACGCAATCGGTCACCTGGGACGCACGCGAGGCCCCGATCAGCGCGCTGGTCACGCGCTTGTCGCGCAGGGTCCAGGCCACCGCCATCTGCGCCAGGCTTTGCCCGCGCGCGGCGGCCAGGTCGTTCAGCCCGTTCAGGCGGGCGATCATGTCGTCGGTCAGCCAGTCGGGGGCCAGCGATTTCCCTTGCGCCGCGCGGCTGTCGGCGGGGATGCCCCGCAGGTATTTCCCCGTCAGCATCCCCTGGGCCAGAGGGGTAAAGACGATGCTGCCCACCCCCAGGTCGTCCAGCGTGTCCAGCAGCCCGTCGCGTTCGATCCAGCGGTTCAGCATGTTATAGCTTGGCTGGTGGATCAGGCAGGGCGTGCCCAGGTCGCGCAGGATCGCCACGGCCTCGCGCGTGCGGGCGCTGTTATAGCTGGAAATCCCCACATACAGCGCGCGTCCCGACCGCACGATCTGGTCCAGCGCGCCCATGGTTTCCTCCAGCGGCGTGTCGGGGTCGAAGCGGTGGGAATAGAAGATATCGACGTGATCGACGCCCAACCGCTTGAGCGACTGGTCGCAGGACTGGATCAGGTATTTGCGGCTGCCGAATTCGCCGTAAGGGCCGGGCCACATGCGCCAGCCGGCCTTGGTGCTGATGACCAGTTCGTCCCGATGGCCCGCGAAATCGGTGCGCAGGATCTCTCCGAACGCTTCCTCGGCGCTGCCGGGGGGCGGGCCATAGTTGTTGGCCAGGTCGAAATGGGTGATGCCCAGATCGAAGGCCGTGCGGCAGATGTCGCGTTTCGTGTCGTGCGGGGTGTCATGGCCGAAATTGTGCCACAGCCCCAGGCTGATCGCGGGCAGTTGCAACCCGGACCGCCCGCAGCGGCGGTATTGCATCCGGTCGTAACGGTCGGGGTCGGGGTGATGCATCGTCGTCCTGCCATCTGTTCACGCGGCGGCAGGATGGTCCGGGGCGGAGGCGGCGTCAAGCGACCGGCCCGCGCGGGGACGAACCCCGCGCGGGCCGGGACGGGTCAGGCCAGCACGTCGTCGCAGCGCCCGCAGACGCCGGGATGGGCGTGCGTTCCCACATCGGGCAGGATCTTCCAGCACCGCTGGCACTTCTCGCCCTCGGCCGCCTCGAAGACGACGCCGATGCCGGGGGTCTCGGCCATGCGGAAAGCCTCGGCCGGGGCCGGGTCGGCGGTCAGCGACAGGTCGGACGTGATGCAGACATCCGCGAAATCCACGGATTTCAGGGCGGCCAGCATGTCGCGGTCCTCGACATGGACGACGGGCGCGGCCTCAAGGCTGGCGCCGATGGTCTTGTCGGTGCGCTTGACCTCCAGCGCGGCCGTCACCACGCGGCGGGCGCGGCGGATGTGGTCCCATTTCACGGCCAGCGGCTCGTTCAGCCAGTCGGCGGGGGTGTCGGGGAAGTCGTGCAGATGCACGCTGTCGTCGTAGGACGGGAAGCGCGACAGCCACACATCCTCGGTCGTGAAGGGCAGGATCGGGGCCAGCCAGGTGACAAGCCGGTGGAACAGGATGTCCAGCACCGTCCGCGCCGCCCGCCTGCGCGGGTTGTCCGGGGCGTCGCAATAAAGCGCGTCCTTGCGGATGTCGAAATAGAAGGCCGACAGATCGACGGTGCAGAACTGGAACAGCGTCTGGAACACGCCCTGGAAGTCGAACTGGTCGTATCCCTTGCGCACGGCATGATCCAGTTGCGCCAGCCGGTGCAGGATCCACTGTTCCAGTTCGGGCATCTGCGCCGGGTCCAGCTTTTCGGCATCGGTGAAGCCGTCCAGCGCCCCCAGCAGGAAGCGCAACGTGTTGCGCAACCGGCGATAGCTGTCGGCGGTCCCCTTCAGGATTTCCGGCCCGATCCGCTGGTCGGCGGTGTAATCAGCCTGGGCCACCCACAGGCGCAGGATGTCGGCGCCATATTGCTCGATCACCTTCGCCGGCACGATGGTGTTGCCCAGCGACTTGGACATCTTCATGCCCTTCTCGTCGAGGGTGAAGCCATGCGTCACCACGTTGCGATAGGGCGCGCGGCCCTTGGTCGCGCAGCCCTGCAATAGCGAGGACTGGAACCAGCCGCGATGCTGGTCGGTGCCTTCCAGGTAAACGTCGGCGATCCCGTCCGGTGCCCCGTCCGCCCGGTCGCGCAGCACGAAGGCATGGGTCGAGCCGGAATCGAACCACACGTCCAGCACGTCCATGACCTGATCGTAATCGTCGGGGTTCACGATGCCGTCCAGCACCTGCGCCTTGAAGCCGTCACGATACCAGACATCTGCGCCCTCGGCCTCGAACGCCGCGATGATGCGGTCGTTGACGCGCTGGTCGCGCAGCAGGAAGTCGTCGTCGGTGGGCTTGGCGCCGCGCCGCACGAAGCAGGTCAGCGGCACGCCCCAGGCCCGCTGGCGCGACAGCACCCAGTCGGGGCGGTTTTCCACCATGGAATGAATCCGGTTCCGCCCGGTCTGCGGCCACCATTTCACCAGCTTGTCGATGCTGGTCAGCGCCCGCGTGCGGATCGTGTCGCCATGCGCGCCCATGCCGTCGGCCAGAGGCTTGTCGATGGCCGCGAACCATTGCGGGGTGTTGCGATAGATCAGCGGCGCCTTGGACCGCCAGGAATGGGGATAGGAATGCTTGATCTTCCCCTTGGCCAGCAGCGCCCCGGCATAGGCCAGTTGCTTGATGACGCTGACATTGGCCGGGCCATCCTTGCCATCCGCTTCGATGATCGCCTGACCCCCGAACAGCGGCAGATCGGCGCGATAGGATCCGTCGGGTTCGACGTTATAGGTCATCGGCAGCTTGAAGCGCAGGCCAAGCTGATAGTCGTCGTCGCCATGGCTGGGCGCGGTGTGGACAAAGCCCGTGCCCGCGTCGTCGGTGACATGGTCGCCGGGCAGCAGGGGAACATCATAGTCCCATTCGCCGTTGCCGCCCTCGATGCCGCGGAAGGGATGCGACAGCACAACCCCCTCAAGCTCGGATGCAGGAACATCGGCCATGCGCTGCCAATCCTCGACCTTGGCGGCCTTCATCACGCTGTCCGCCAGGGCATCGGCCAGCACCAGCACCTCGCCCGCCTGCGCGGTCGCATTCTCGGCCACCGCGCCGACCTGGTACAGGCCATAGGCGATGCCCGGATTGAACGCGACAGCCCGGTTCTGCGGAATGGTCCAGGGCGTCGTCGTCCAGATGACCACGCTCGCGGGCTTCTTCGTTGCCCAAATACCCTGCGACGATTCCACCCGGAACCGCACCCAGATCGTGTGGCTGGTGTGGTCCTTGTATTCGACCTCGGCCTCGGCCAGGGCGGTCTTTTCCACCGGCGACCACATCACGGGCTTGGATCCCTGATACAGCGCGCCGTTCATCACCAGCTTCATGAACTCGGCCGCGATCACCGCCTCGGCGTGGAAATCCATCGTCAGATAGGGATCGTCCCACTTGCCGGTGATGCCCAAGCGCTTGAATTCCTGCCGCTGGATGTCGATCCATTCGTCGGCAAAACGGCGGCATTCCTGGCGGAACTCGACCACGTCCACGGCGTCCTTGTCGCGGCCCTCGGCGCGGTATTTCTCCTCGATCTTCCATTCGATCGGCAACCCGTGGCAGTCCCAGCCGGGAACATAGCGCGCGTCGCGGCCTATCATCTGGTGGCTGCGCACGATGATGTCCTTGATGGTCTTGTTCAGCGCGTGGCCGATATGCAGGTGGCCGTTGGCATAGGGGGGACCGTCATGCAGGATGAAGGGCGCGCGGCCTTCCGCCCTTTCGCGCAGGCGGTCATAGATGCCGATGCGCTCCCACCGGGCCAGCCATTCGGGCTCGCGCTGCGGCAGGCCCGCGCGCATGGGAAACTCGGTCTGCGGCAGGAAAACCGTGTCACGGTAGTCGGGGGCGTTTTCGGCAAGGGTATCGGCGGCCATCGGGGCATCCTTCGAGGGCAAGGGTTCGGACATGCGGCGACCCGGCGGCGCGAAACCTCACGCCGCCGGGTTGCTAATTCGGGGTCCGAACGCCAGAAATTCCATGCCGCCCTCTATAGGAACCCGCCCGCGTGCCCGCAACCCTGACCGACAATGCCCTGCGCCGCCGCGCCGCCGTGTCGCGCTTCGTCCGCGACCGATACGGCCCGCGCGGCAGCCTGCGCCTGCACCGCGCGGCGTTGGGGTGGGATCTGCTGCGCGCGCCGGTGAACGTGATGCTGTCGCCGGTCTTCTTGCTGACGCGCCTGCTGGCCTGGGCTTTGTCGCGGCTTGGGGCAAGGCGCGCGGGCGCCTGGCTGGGCGCGCGGCGGATCTTCCTGCCCTCGGACATGGGCCGGGTGATCGAACGCGACCTGCTGGCCCTGATCGCCGGGCTGGACGCCCAGGGCATCGGCCCCAACGCCCCGTCTGATGCCGTCCGCCACCAGGCCGCGGCCCTGGCCGAGACCCGCAATGCCGTGTCCGAGATCACCACCTCGTTGATCGTGCTGGTTTCCGGCTGGCTGCTGTTCAACCGCGCGACGCCGGGCGTCATCTCTCTGGCCGGGCCGCTGGCCGAGATCCGCGCCCATTCCACGGCAGTCAGCGACTTCCTGCTGGGCGACACCCTGGGCCGGGCCTGGTACTGGGCCTTCCCAGTCGAACTGTCCCCGTGGGAGGTGATCGGCACGGGCATCGCCCTGGCGGTGATCGGATCGCTGGTCACGACCTTCGCGGGGCTGGTCGCCGATCCGGTGCAGGTCTGGACCGGCACCCACCGCCGCCGCATCCTGCGCCTGCTGGACCGGCTGGACCGCGCCGAGCCCGCTTCGGGGATCGAGCGCGAACACCTGCTGGCCCGCGCGGGCGACCTGTCCGACGCGGTGCTGATGCTGTGGCGGAACCTGCGCTAACCCCTTCCCCGATACCCCGCCACGCCCTGATCCGGCAGCCACAACCCGGCAGGGGCCGCGCCCGTCTGCCAGAACACGTCGATGGGCATCCCGCCGCGCGGATACCAGTAACCGCCGATCCGCAGCCACTGGGGCGCGATCGCCTGAACCAGCCGCTTGCCGATGCCCACCGTGCAGTCCTCGTGAAAGGCGCCGTGATTGCGGAAGCTGCCCAAAAACAGCTTCAGCGACTTCGATTCGACCAGCCAGTCGCCGGGCACATAGTCGATCACCAGATGCGCGAAATCCGGCTGGCCGGTGATCGGGCACAGGCTGGTGAACTCGGGCTGCGTGAAGCGCACGGCATAGACCTCGCCCGCCTGGGGGTTCGGGACGCGCTCCAGCACGGCCTTTTCGGGGCTGGCGGGCAGGTCGGTCCTGGCGCCAAGCTGGGTCAGCGCATCGGTGTAATGGGACATGGGGCCTCCTTGACGGCGCGCGGGGATAGCAGCCCCTGCCCCATGCGTCAAACCGCGCCTTGCATCCGGCCTGCCGCCGCGCCACATGGATCCCATGATCCCGCCCCGCTTCGATGTGACCCCGGACCAGATCGACCAGGTCGTCGCCGTCTTCTACGGCGCGGTCCGCCGGCACGAGGTGCTGGGCCCGGTCTTCGCCCACCATGTTTCCGACTGGCCCGCGCACGAGGCCAGGATCGCCGCCTTCTGGCGCAACGCGATCCTTTACGAACGCAGCTATGACGGCAGCCCGATGCGCGCGCATATGAAGGCGGGCGATGTGCGCGCCGATCATTTCCCGATCTGGCTGGCGCTGTTCGACGAAACCCTGCGCCGCACCCTGCCCCCCGACGCCGCCCGCGCCTGGTCTGCCCTGGCGCATCGCATCGGCCAGGGCCTGCGCATGGGTGTCGAGGATATCCGCCCCACCCAGGACGGCCCGCCTGTTTTACGATGACGGCCTGCCCTAGCGCCGGGGCGGGCGCGCCTTGTAGGTCGGCAGGCTCCACCCCAGAGCCAAGCTGCCCGCGCGCAGGGCGATGACCACCAGCCCGCAGAAGATCAGCGCCACGGGGCGGGGCATCCCCAGGCCGATCAGGGCCACGGCCATCACCGCGCCCCCGAAGGTCGCGGTGACGTAAAGTTCGCCCTGCTTCAGCACCATGGGCAGTTCGTTGCCCACAACGTCGCGGATCAGCCCGCCGAAGGTGCCGGTGACGACGCCCATGGCAACCACCACGACCGGGCTGACCCCCGCTTCCAGGGCAAGGCCCACGCCCGCAGGCACGGCCACCGCCAGGGCGAATGCGTCCAGCCAGACGATCAGGTTGTACCGGCTTTCAAACAGATGCGCCGTGAAGAACACCACGACCGCCGCGCCCGTCGTCAGCAGGATCAGTTCGGGCCGCTCTACCCAGAAGACCGGATCGCGGCCCAGCACCAGGTCGCGCACCGTGCCGCCGCCGATGCCGGTCAGCGTGGCGAAGAAGATGAAGCCCACCAGGTCCAGCTGCGCCCGGCTGGCCACCAGCGCCCCGGTCAGCGCGAAGACCAGCACGCTGGCGTAATCGAGCCAGGGGACCAGCCCCGCCAGCGTCACCCCGCAACCTTCGCAGGCTTGAAGGGCGCCATGCCGCCCCGCGCCAGCTCATCCGCGCGTTCGTTTTCCGGGTGGCCTGCATGGCCCTTGATCCATTCCCAGGTGACGGTATGCCGCCGCTGCGCCTCGTCCAGGCGCTGCCACAGTTCGACGTTCTTGACGGGCTTCTTGTCGGCGGTTTTCCAGCCGTTCCGCTTCCAGCCGTGGATCCACTGGGTCACGCCGTTCTTCACATAGGCGCTGTCGGTGGTGATGGTGATCGCGCTTGGACGCGCCAGAACCTCAAGCGCGGAAATCGCCGCCATCAATTCCATCCGGTTGTTGGTGGTCAGCGCCTCGCCGCCCGCAAGCTCGCGTTCCTTGACGATCCTGTCGCCATCCATCGCGCGCATCAGCACGCCCCAGCCACCGGGGCCGGGATTGCCGCTGCACGCGCCATCGGTCCAGGCGAAAAGCTCAGTCATTCAGGCCAACATATCCCGGCAAGGCCGCCACGCGGTCCAGCCAGCGGCCAACCGCCGGGAACCGCGCCATGTCGAAGCCGCCGCGTTCCCCCGCCGTGTGGGTATAGGCATAAAGGCAGATATCGGCCAGGCTGGCCGCATCACCCACCAGCCAGTCGCGGCCCGCCAGCCGGTCCTCCATCACCTGCAGGACGGAATGGCCCCGGTCCAGCAAATCCGCCAGCCGCTCGGGCGTGGCCTGCGCCGCGCGTTCGGGATAGGACAGCAGCGCCGCCCGAACGGCAATGACGGGTTCGTGGTTGTATTGTTCCCAGAACATCCAGCCCAGCATCTGCGCGCGCGTTACCGGATCGGCGGGGATGAATTCCGTCCCCTCGCCCAGATACCACAGGATCGCATCGGATTCCGCCAGCATCGTCCCGTCGTCCAGTTCCAGCACGGGCAGCTTGCCATAGGGCAGCCTGGGCTTCACCTCGGCCAGGGTGTCCGATCCATATTCGCAATCGACCGTCTCGACCACGCGACCCAGCAGCGCCAGCAGCAACCGCACCTTGTAGCTGTTGCCCGACGAAGGCATGGAATAAAGCCGCATCACGCCTCTTTCATCTTGGCCTAAATATCCCGGGGGTCCGGGGGCTGGCCCCCGGCTTGCGCCTCAGGCGGTTTCCCGCAGCACCTTCGGCACCTTGAACTCGACATTCTCCTGCGCCGTTTCGACGATCTCGACCGTCACGTCATAGCGGTCGCGAAAGGCGTCGATCACCTCGTTCACCAGCACCTCGGGGGCGCTGGCCCCTGCGGTCACGCCCACGGCCGTCGCGCCGTCGATGGCGCGCCAGTCGATCTGGTCGGCGCGCATCACCAGTTGCGAATAGGCGCAGCCCGCAGCCCGCCCGACCTCGACCAGGCGCCTGGAATTCGAGGAATTGGGCGCCCCGATCACCAGCAGCGCGTCGATCCTGGGCGCGACCGCCTTGACCGCCGCCTGGCGGTTGGTGGTGGCATAGCAGATGTCCTCGCGCGCAGGACCGGCGATGGCGGGAAAGCGCGCCCTCAGGGCCTCGACGATCTCGGCGGTGTCATCGACCGACAAGGTGGTCTGGGTGATGAAGGCCAGCCGGTCGGGATCGCGGGGGGCGATGGCCGCCACATCGGCGACCGTCTCGACCAGGATCACCTCGCCCGGGGGCAGCTGGCCCATGGTGCCCAGCACCTCGGGGTGGCCCGCATGGCCGATCATCACCATCTGCAACCCTTCGGCGTGATGGCGCGCGGCCTCGTTATGGACCTTGGTGACCAGGGGACAGGTCGCGTCCACATGGATCATGTTGCGCCGCCGCGCCTCGGCGGGCACCGCCTTGGGCACGCCATGGGCGGAAAAGATCACCGGGCGGTCGTCGGGCACCTGGTCCAGTTCCTCGACAAAGACCGCGCCCTGGTCGCGCAGGGCGTCCACGACGAACTTGTTGTGGACGATCTCGTGGCGGACATAGACGGGGGCGCCCCATTTCTGCAACGCCATCTCGACGATCTTGATGGCCCGGTCCACGCCCGCGCAGAACCCGCGCGGGGCGGCCAGATAAAGCATCAGAGGTGGTTTCGCATGTTCCATGCCCCACGAGGTAGCGCGCCGGGGACGTTTCGTCCAGCCGCCCCGGCGTCACAAACCGGAAACCGCCAGCAGCCCCGCCACATCCAGATGCGCTTCAAGGTGGTCGGCCAGATCGTTCAGGGCCCGGTCCACCCCCGCTTCATATCCCGGCTGCGAAGCCGCCCCGAGCCGCGCAAGAAACGCCGCCCGGAACGCATCGCCCGAGAACAGCCCGTGCAGATACGTCCCCATGATCCGGCCATCGGCGCTGACCGCGCCATCGGGACCGGGGATATGGGCAAAGGGCCGCGCGCAGTCGGGGCCATGGGTGCGGCCCATGTGGATCTCGTATCCCGTGACCGGCTCTCCCCTCGCGGTGCCGGTGACGCGGTCCAGCCGCTTGTCGGGGGCCATCACCGTCTCCACGTCCAGCAGGCCAAGGCCCGCGACCTCGCCCGCGACGCCATCGCTGCCCCCGGGATCGCGGATCACCTGGCCCAGCATCTGGAACCCGCCGCAGAGGCCCAGCACAGATCCGCCGCGCCGGACATGGGCGGCCAGGTCCACGTCCCATCCCTGCGCCCGCAGGAAGGCGAGATCCCCCAGCGTGGATTTCGTGCCGGGGATCACCACCAGACCGGCATCGCCGGGGATCGCCCGGCCCGGCCCCAGCATGGTCAGCCGCACCCCCGGCTCCGCCGCCAGCGGATCCAGGTCGTCGAAATTCGCGATCCGCGACAGGCACAGGCAGACCACATGCAGCCCCTGCCCGCCTGAGGCGCGCAGGTCCACCGCGTCTTCAGCAGGCAGGCGGTGCGCGCCAGCAAACCATGGCACCACGCCAAAGCCGCGCCAGCCGGTGTGGTCCTCGATCATCCGATAGCCGTCGTCGAACAGCCGCAGGTCGCCCCGGAACTTGTTGACCAGGAAGCCCCGGATCATCGCGGCATCTCCTGCGTCCAGAACCGCCTGCGTCCCCACGATCTGCGCGATCACCCCGCCCCGGTCGATGTCGCCCGCCAGCACCACGGGCACGCCAGCGGCCCGCGCGAAGCCCATGTTGGCGATGTCGCGGGGGCGCAGGTTGACCTCGGCCGGGCTGCCCGCGCCTTCGGCGATCACCAGGTCATGCGCGGCGGACAGGCGCGCGAAACTCTCCAGAACCCCCGCCAGCAGGCGCGGGCGCAACGCCGCGTAATCACGCGCCTCGGCGCGCGCGATGGCGCGGCCCTGCAGGATCACCTGCGCGCCGGTATCGGTTTCGGGCTTCAGCAGCACCGGGTTCATGTCGGCCAGCGGTTCCAGCCCGCAGGCGCGGGCCTGGAGCGCCTGCGCCCGGCCGATTTCCCCGCCATCGGCGGTGACGGCTGCGTTGTTCGACATGTTCTGCGGCTTGAAGGGCGCGACCGACAGGCCCCGGCGCCGGGCGGCGCGGCACAGGCCCGCGACCAGCAGCGACTTTCCGACATTCGATCCGGTGCCCTGGATCATCAGCGCGGGCATGGGTTTACTCTGCTTGCCAACATCTGCCCGGATGACTAGATAGGCGCGTCCGAAAGCGAAAGGCCGAAAGCCGTGGAAAACGTCGTCCTGACCATCCATCTGATCCTCGCGGTGCTGCTCACCGGGGTGGTGCTGCTGCAACGCTCCGAAGGCGGCGGGCTTGGCATGGGCGGCGGCGGTGGCGTGATGACCGGCCGGCAGGCCGCGAACGCCCTGACGCGGCTGACCTGGATCTTCGGCATCGCGCTGTTCGTGACCTCGATCGCGCTGACCATCATCGCCGCGCGGCAGGTCAGCAACAGTTCCATCATGGACCAGCTGGGCGTGCCCGAGGGCCGTCAGGAGTCGACGCTGCCGCAGGTGCCGGCCTATGTGCCGCCGCCCTCGACCGGGGCGGCCGGCGATCCGCTGACCCCGCCCGCGCCCGAAGCGGCGACTGACCCGGCCACGCCGGAAGCTGCGGCACCCGCAGCCGATGCTCCGGCGGTCGAGCCTGTCGCGCCCCCGGCCGCGCCGGCGCCCGCCGCGCCCGCACCGGCGAACTGATCCACACCACAACTAGGGGCGGCTGAACCCGCCCCCACATCAGCTTGCGGTTCCTTGCGGCCACGGGGCGAATCGGCTATAGCTTGAGCCCCGTGATGCTGGCCGTCGGACGGCCCGCAACCAGACAGACTTTGCGAAATCACGGGGGCCTTCATGGCGCGTTACATCTTCATCACCGGCGGCGTCGTGTCCTCGCTTGGCAAGGGCCTGGCCTCGGCGGCACTGGGCGCGCTGTTGCAGGCACGCGGCTTCACCGTGCGGCTGCGCAAGCTGGACCCCTATCTGAACGTCGATCCCGGCACCATGTCGCCGTTCGAGCATGGCGAGGTCTTCGTGACCGATGACGGGGCGGAAACCGACCTGGACCTGGGCCATTACGAACGCTTCACGGGCGTCTCGGCGCGCCGGACGGACAGCGTGTCGTCGGGCCGCATCTATTCCAACGTGCTGGAAAAGGAACGGCGCGGCGAATACCTGGGCAAGACCATCCAGGTGATCCCCCATGTCACCAACGAGATCAAGGACTTCCTGGCCATCGGCGACACCGAGGTCGATTTCATGCTGTGCGAGATCGGCGGCACGGTGGGCGACATCGAGGGCCTGCCCTTCTTCGAGGCGATCCGCCAGTTCATCCACGAACGCCCGCGCGGCCAGTGCATCCTGATGCACCTGACGCTGCTGCCCTATCTGGCGGCGTCCGGGGAACTCAAGACCAAGCCCACCCAGCACAGCGTCAAGGAACTGCAATCCATCGGCCTTGCCCCCGACGTGCTGGTCTGCCGGTCCGAACACCCGATCCCGGAAAAGGAACGCGCCAAGATCGCGCTGTTCTGCAACGTCCGCCCCGACGCGGTGATCCCCGCCTATGACCTCAAGTCGATCTACGAGGCGCCCTTGGCCTATCACCGCGCGGGCCTGGACCGGGCCGTGCTGGACGCCTTTGCCATCAGCCCGGCGCCGCGTCCCGACCTGTCGAAATGGGAAGACGTGATGGACCGGCTGGAAAACGCCGAGGGCCAGGTGAACATCGCCGTGGTCGGCAAGTACACCCAGCTTGAGGACGCCTACAAATCCATCGCCGAGGCGCTGACCCATGGCGGCATGGCCAACCGCGTGCGCGTCAAGGCCGACTGGGTGGACAGCGAGAAGCTGGAAGGCGAAGGCGCGCATCTGCTGGACGGATACCACGGCATCATCGTGCCCGGCGGTTTCGGCGAGCGCGGCACCGAGGGGATGCTGGCCGCCGCCAAATACGCGCGGGAAAAGAAGGTGCCCTATCTGGGCATCTGCCTGGGGATGCAGATGGCCGTGATCGAGGCCGCGCGCAACCTGGCCGGGATGCCCGATGCGGGTTCCGAGGAATTCGACCACGAGGCGGGCAAGACGCGTTTTACGCCGGTCGTCTATCACCTCAAGGAATGGGTGCAGGGCAACTATACGGTGCAGCGCAAGGTGACGGACGACAAGGGCGGCACCATGCGGCTGGGCGCCTATACCGCCGTGCTGGCGCCTGATTCCCGGATCAGCGAAGTTTATGGCGGCGCGACCGAGATCGAGGACCGCCACCGCCACCGCTACGAGGTGGACGCCACCTATCGCGAGGCGCTGGAACAGGCGGGCCTGTGCTTTTCCGGCATGTCGCCCGACGGCAAGCTGCCCGAGGTGATCGAATACGCCGACCACCCCTGGTTCATCGGCGTGCAGTCCCACCCGGAACTGAAGTCGAAGCCGTTCGAGCCCGCGCCGCTGTTCGCAGGCTTCGTGCGCGCCGCGATGCAGGAAGGGCGGCTGGTGTAAACCTCGTGGCCTTGTTTCGTCGGTTGCGCCCGTGGCAGCCACGTTATCGGCCGAAGCCGCAATCCGAGGGAACGCCGCGCGCCATGTTCGGGTTGGCCTCGTTCGTCTCGGTCCTGACCTTGTCGGCAGTGGTTGCGGGCACGGTTTCTGGCTATACGATCTTTTACCGCTTCGGCCTTAGCTATGCCGATTATGCGACGCCATCTGACGCGATCATCCTTGCGCTTCGATCACCGCTCGCTCTTGGTTTCTGGATGGCAGTCGGCGCCTATGCGGCCATGGTCATCTGGATGACCATGATCTCAAGGAAGGTTCTTGAACAAGTAATCGGCTTTGTCCTGATCGCACTGGTGTTGCCAATGACAGCCGTCTCATCTTGGGCGGTCAGCACCGCCGCAATCGAAACCGCATTGCGCAAAGATTCAGAGGGATTCTGGCAAGGCTATTTTTTGGGCATCATGCCGTTGGTTGACATCCAGGCTGAGCCGGAGGCGATCCCGGCACAGTTTCGCAGTGCGAAAAGGATCAGACAAATCACCTCCACCTCAGGCTATATCCTGCTGACGTTCGATGACACGCGACTGGTGCTGCGCAAGGATCTGGTACGCAGCCTTCACCCTGTCGCAGCTTTGAATTAGCGAGGCACGCCTGGAATTGCCGGGCGGACAGATCACTCGCTCGACTGCGGCTCCCGGGGCGGCCTTCCCACGATATCCCGCAGCGCGTCCAGCTCGATGAAGTTGTCGGCCTGGCGGCGCAGGTCATCGGCGATCATCGGGGGCTGGCTGCGGATGGTGGACACCACCGACACGCGCACGCCCTGGCGCTGCAAGGCCTCGATCAGCGGGCGGAAGTCGCCGTCGCCGGAAAACAGCACCGCGTGGTCCAGCCGGGGGGCAAGCTGCATGGCGTCGATGGTCAGCTCGATGTCCATGTTGCCCTTGATCTTCCGGCGGCCCATCGTGTCGGTGTATTCCTTGGCGGGCTTGGTCACCACGCAATAGCCGTTGTAGTGCAGCCAATCGACCAGCGGGCGGATGGGGGAATAATCCTCGCCCTCCATCAGGGCGGTATAGTAGTAGGCGCGCATCAGCTTGCCGCGGCGGTCGAATTCCTGCCGCAGCAGCTTGTAGTCGATGTCGAAGCCCAGTGCCTTGGCCGAGGCGTAGAGATTGGCTCCGTCGATGAAGATCGCCAGGCGATCGTCCTTGTAAAACATTATGGTTGCCTTCAATGGAACTGTTCGTTCAGGACACGGGCCCGCGAACGGCGAAGTTAGCGGTATCGGTCTGGCCGTGCCCCATTCATAGAACGAACAAGGCCTCATGCAAAACTTGTCTTTCGGTATCATCGCCTTAGGCGCAAATCTGCCGTCGGGGGCGGGCGACCCGGTCCACGCGCTGCGCGAGGCGCTGGCGATTCTGCACGATCAGCCCGACATTTCAATGATCTCGGCCAGCCGGATCTGGCGCACCCCGGCCTTTCCGCCGGGGTCGGGGCCCGATTACGCCAATGCGGCGGCGCTGATTCGCACGGGCCTGGACGCGCCCGTCCTGCTGGCGCGGCTGCACGGGATCGAGGCGGATTTCGGCCGCGACCGCAGCACGGGGCGCTGGTCGGCGCGGGTGCTGGACCTGGACCTGATCGCCCTGGACGACCTGGTCCTGCCCGACCAGGACACGCTGGACCGCTGGATCACCCTGCCGCCCGACCGGCAACGGGTGGAAACACCGGACCGCCTGATCCTGCCCCACCCCCGCCTGCAGGACCGCGGCTTCGTGCTGGCCCCCCTGGCCGAGATCGCGCCCGGCTGGCGCCACCCCTTGACGGGAAAGCCCGTGTCGCGGATGCTGGCGGACCTGGGCCCCGACGGGTTGTCGGGCATGTCGCCGCTTGCACCGGGCAGCGGCTTGGCCCAATCTTGACAATTCCATCCTTGGCGTCCACATCCTCGGTTTCGCCCCGGATATCCGATTCGCAACTGCACAGGTGAGTATATGGCCCGCGTCACGGTTGAAGACTGCGTTGACAAAGTCCCGAACCGCTTTGATCTGGTGATGCTCGCCTCGCATCGCGCGCGCGAGATCGCCGCCGGCAGCCAGCCCACGGTGGACCGCGACAACGACAAGAACCCGGTCGTCGCCCTGCGCGAGATTGCCGAGGAAACGCAGCCCGTGGACGAGCTGCGCGAACGCATGATCGAATCGACCCAAACCCAGATCGAGGTCGACGAGCCCGAGGAGGACGCCATGGCCCTGCTGCTGGGCGCCGAGGTGGACCGTCCCAAGCCCGCCGACGAGGAATCCGAGGAACGGATGCTGCGCATGATGCTGGAAGCCAACCAGCGTTGAGGCAACAGGAAGGGGTCTTCGGCAGATCATGATAGACGTCGAAGACCTCATCGCGCTGGTCCGCAACTACAACCCGCGCAGCAACGCCACCCTGATCCGCGACGCCTATGAATACGGGATGCGGATGCATGAAGGGCAGTTCCGCCACTCGGGCGAGCCTTATTTCACCCATCCCATCGCCGTTGCCGCCATCCTGACGGAAATGCGGCTGGACGACGCGACCATCGTGACCGCGCTTCTGCACGACACGGTCGAGGATACGCGGTCCACCAAGGAAGACCTGACCGCCGCCTTCGGGGCGGAGATCGCGGATCTGGTCGATGGCGTGACCAAGCTGACCAACCTGGAACTGTCCTCGGCCCAGTCCAAGCAGGCCGAGAATTTCCGCAAGCTGTTCATGGCCATGTCGCGCGATTTGCGCGTGATCCTGGTCAAGCTGGCCGACCGGCTGCACAACATGCGCACCATCCGGTCCATGCGCCCCGAAAAGCAGGTCAAGAAGGCGCGCGAGACGATGGACATCTATGCGCCGCTTGCCGGGCGCATGGGGATGCAGTGGATGCGAGAGGAGCTGGAAGACCTCGCCTTCAAGGTCATCAACCCCGAGGCGCGCAATTCCATCATCCGCCGCTTTGTCAGCCTGCAACGCGATTCGGGCGACATCATCGGGGCGATCACCGCCGACATCCGCGCGGAACTGGAACGCGAGGGGATCGAGGCGACCGTCTTCGGCCGCGCCAAGAAGCCCTTTTCGGTCTGGCGCAAGATGCAGGAAAAGCAACTGGCGTTCTCGCGGCTGTCCGACATCTATGGCTTTCGCATCATCACCCGGTCGGAAATGGACTGCTATCGCGCGCTTGGCGTGATCCATCACCGCTGGCGGGCCGTGCCGGGGCGGTTCAAGGACTATATCAGCCAGCCCAAGTCGAACGGCTATCGGTCCATCCACACCACCGTGTCCGGCCGCGACGGCAAGCGGGTCGAGGTGCAGATCCGCACCCGCCAGATGCACGAGGTGGCGGAAGCCGGCGTCGCCGCCCACTGGGCCTATCGCGACGGCGTGCGCACCAAGAACCCCTTCGCGGTCGATCCCGCCGAATGGATCGACAACCTGACCGACCGCTTCGAGGGCGAGGACCACAACGAGTTCCTGGAAGCCGTCAAGCTGGAGATGTACCAGGACCAGGTCTTCTGCTTCACCCCCAAGGGCGACGTGCTGCAACTGCCGAAAGGTGCGACCCCCATCGACTTTGCCTATGCCATCCACACCCGGCTGGGCAATTCCTGCGTCGGCGCCAAGGTGGACGGGATCCGCGTGCCCTTGTGGACGCGGCTGAAGAACGGGCAGTCGGTGGACATCATCGCCGCGTCCGGGCAGCGCCCGCAATCGACCTGGCTCGACATCGTCGCCACCGGCCGCGCCAAGGCCGCGATCCGGCGGTCCCTGCGCGAGGAAGACCGCGACCGCTTCATCCGCCTGGGCCGCGAACTGGTGCGCGTCAGCTTTGAACATGTGGGCCGCAAGGTCACGGACAAGGCGCTGCGCACCGCCGCCAAGCAGATGGGCCTGGCCGATGGCGACGAATTGCTGGCCCGGATCGGAAGCGCGGAAAATTCCGCCAAGGAAGTGTTGCAGGTTCTTTATCCCGACCTTGCCGCCCACCAGGACGAGATCGACGGCACCCGCCCCTTTGCGGGGGTCGAGGCGGACGCCGATTTCAAGCGCGCCTCCTGCTGCCGCCCGCTGCCGGGCGAACGCATCGTCGGCATCACCTATCGCGGCAAGGGCGTGGTGATCCACGCCATCGACTGCCCGGTGCTGGCGGAATACGAGGACAGCCCCGACCGCTGGGTCGATGTGCAATGGCGCGCGGGCCGTCACCCGGCGGTCTATTCGACGCTGCTGACGCTGACCATCCGCCACGACGCGGGCGTTCTGGGCCGCATCTGCAGCCTGATCGGGGCGCAGGGGGCCAATATCTCGAACCTTGAATTCAAGGACCGCAAGCCCGACTTCTACCGCATCGAGGTCGAGGTCGAGTTGCGCGATCAGGAACATCTGCATAACCTTCTGACCGCGCTGGAAGCGGAAAGCGACGTGGCGCAGGTGGCCCGCATCCGCAACGTCGCCATGAAGCCCTGACACAGTCGCGGGCAGTCGCAGGACCGGGGGGATTGGAATCGTGTTCAAGCGCAGCAAGCCGCGCAGCTATGGACAGATGGCAAGCGAACTGGTCTATCCGCCGGGCGGGTTCCGCCGGTCCACCGCCTATCTGTGGCACCGCATCCGCCGCCTGCCCGACCAGCCGCACCGCATCGCGCGCGGGCTGGCGGCGGGGGTGTTTTTGTCCTTCTCGCCCTTGCACGGCTTTCACTTCATCGTCGCGGCCCTTGTGTCGCTGGCGATCCGGGGCAATGTGCTGGCGGCCTTTGTCGGCACCTTCGCTGGCAACCCGCTGACAACGCCCTTCATCGCGCTGGCCTCGGTGGGTTTGGGGCGTACGATCCTGGGCCTGCCGGGCGACATGTCGCCGCCCGTGATCTTTCGCGAATTCGCCCATGCCACGGCGGAAACCTGGCACAACGTCATGTCCGCCTTCGGCCCCGGCCCCACCAGCTGGAGCGGGCTGTCCGAGTTCTGGCACGAGATCTTCCTGCCCTATGCCGCGGGCGGCGCGGTCCTGGGCGGGATCGCGGCGGTGGCAAGCTATTACCTGACGATCCCGGTCGTGCGGCGCTATCACCGGCGCAAGGCGCAGACCATGGCCAGGCGGATCGCGCGCGTCCAGGGGACGGATCAGGACCGCCGTCCGTGACAGGCCGCGGTCCCGCTGATGGGGCACGCGGTGAAAGACGGGGGGCTTCGCGCCCCCCGCACCCCCCGCGGGATATTTAAGCCAAGATGAAAATCAGGCCCGGGATTGGGCCAGGGCCTTCAGATAGGACGCCGACCACCAGCTTACGTCGCGTTCGACCACGCAGCGCAGCAGGGCGGCGTGGCGGGCCTGGCGTTCTTCCAGGGGCATGTCGATGGCCTGCTGCATGGCCTGGGCCATCTCGCTGGGGTCATGGGGATTGACGATCAGCGCCTCGGGCATCTGTTCGGCCGCGCCCGCGAAGCGCGACAGGATCAGGACGCCGGGATCGGCCGGATCCTGGGCCGCCACATATTCCTTGGCCACCAGGTTCATGCCATCGGCCAAGGGCGTGACCAGGCCGATGCGCGCCTGGCGGAACAGGCCCGCAAGCTCGTTCCGGGGGATCGGGCGGTGGATGAAACGGATGGGCGTCCAGTTGACGGTCGCGAACTGGCCGTTGATGCGGCCCGCCAGGTGTTCGGTTTCCTCGCGGATCTGCTGATAGGCGTCAACCGATTCGCGCGTGGGCGGGGCGATCTGCAGCAGCATCACCTGTTCCGTCAGCCCCGGATTGCCGTCCAGCAGCGCCTGGAAGGCCCGGAACCGCTGCGGGATGCCCTTGGAATAATCCAGCCGGTCCACGCCGATCATGATCTGCGCGCCAGTCAGGCTGCGCATCTTGTCTTCCTCGCGCGCGGCCTGGGCCTCGGCGATGAAGGCGCTTGCGTCGATGCCGATGGGAAAGACGCCCGCCCGCATGTCGCGCCCCTTGATGCGGAAGCGGTCCTCTGAAAGTTGCGTCACATCCGACAGGCTGCGCGCGCTGGCGGCAAAGTTGTCCAGATCGCGCTGCGCCTGAAAGCCCGCCAGGTCGTAATGGGACAGCCAGTCGAACAGCTCGTCCGGGTTGGGAAGGGTCGCGCAATCGGTCGGGCCCGGAAAGGGGATGTGCAGGAAATGCCCGATGGGCGCGGTGACGCCCAGTTTGCGCAACTCCTGCGCCAGGGGGAACAGCTGGTAGTCCTGCACCCAGATGTGGTCGTCGGGACGCAGGTGCGCGAGCAGCAGCCGGGCGATGCGTTCGTTCACCCGGCGATAGCCTTCCAGGTATTCCGGCTGGATCCGCATCAGGTCCGCCCGGCCATGGCAGACCGGCCAGAGGACCGAATTGGAATAGCCCAGGTAATATTCGTCGTGATCCTGCGGCGTCAGGTCGAAGGAGGCCCGCCCGAAGGCCGCGCCCTCGTGGAAGGCCAGTTCGTCGGCGGGCGCGTCCACCACCTCGCCCGAGAAGCCGACCCACAGCCCGCCCGAGCTTCGCAGCGCGTCCTCCAGCGCGACGACCAGCCCGCCCGAGGGGTTGTCCCCCAGCGGAATGCGATTCGATACGGCAACCAGGCGTGGCATCAGTTGGCCTCCACCAGGGCATCGTCCAGCCAACGGGCCAGGGCGGCGGGATCGGCCAGGCGATGGCGGGCCACCGTCTCGCCCGCGCCGATCTTGATGCCGAAGCCGCCGCGGGATTGGGCATGGGCCATCGCGGCCTCGTCGGTCAGGTCGTCGCCGGCATAGACGGGCACCCGGCCCGCGAAGGGCGGGACCGCCATCAGCCGGTCCAGCGCGCCGTCCTTGCCGGTGCCCGCCGGGCGCAGCTCGACCGCCATCTTGGCGGGTTGCAGCACCATGCCGGGATGGGCGTCGGCCAGACGTTGCATCACGGCCTCGACCACCGGGCGCAAGGATGGATCGGCGCGGTAATGCAGCGCGACGCCGTGGGGCTTGCGTTCCACCAGGATCGCCGGGCTGTCCGCCACCGCGTCAGCGGCGGCGCGGTGCAGGGCGTCAACGTCCAGGTCCACCGCATGGGTCTGCTGGATCGGCTGGCCCGCCAGCGACAGTTCCGCCCCATGGCTGCCCGCGATGGCGCCCGGAAAATCGGGCAGGAAGCCCCGCAGGTCGGCGATGTCGCGGCCCGACACCAGCGCCACCGCGCCGCCCAGCCAGCCGTGCAGCCGCGCCAGGCGTGGGGCCAGGCCGGGCGGGATCACCACCGCATCGGGGCGGGGCGCGATATCCACCAGGCAGCCGTCGAAGTCCAGGAACAGGGCGGCATTGGCGGGCAGATCGGGAAGGGACGGGGCAAGCGGCTGCATCGGCGCGCATTCTCCTTTGCAACGGATTCGCAACCCAACCCGCCAACCCTGCGATGGGTTCACCAAGGCACGGGTTTTTCCGCCGCGTCAGGGTTGCCCCGCACCCCTTCCCCGCGCCATCGTCGCGCTCAAAGCCGGAGGAACCCATGCTGCCGCCCATCCTGTCCACCCTGCGCATTCCCGTCGTGGCCTCGCCCATGTTCATCGTCTCGGGGCCCGATCTGGTCATTGCGCAATGCAAGGCGGGCATCGTCGGCAGCTTTCCGGCGCTGAACGCACGGGAAAAGGATGGCGAGCCCCCCCTGCTGGACGCCTGGCTGACCCGGATCGCCGAGGAACTGGATCGCCACAACCAGGCCAATCCAGACCGGCCCGCGGCACCCTTTGCCGTGAACCAGATCGTCCACCGCTCCAATGCCCGGCTGGAACGCGACATCGAGATCTGCCACCGCCACAAGGTGCCGATCTGGATCACCAGTCTTGGCGCGCGGGTCGAGGTGAACCAGGCCGCCCGTGACTGCGGCGGCATCGCGCTGCATGACGTGATCAACAATGTGTTCGCGAAAAAGGCCATCGAGAAGGGCGCGGACGGGCTGATCGCGGTGGCCGCAGGCGCGGGCGGGCACGCCGGGCCGCTGTCGCCATTCGCGCTGGTCCAGGAAATCCGCGACTGGTTCGACGGCCCGCTGCTGCTGTCGGGCGCCATCGCCACGGGCCGCGCGGTGCTGGCGGCGCAGGCCATGGGCGCGGACCTGGCCTATATCGGCAGCCCCTTCATCGCCACAGTCGAGGCGAACGCGCCCGGGGACTACAAGCAGATGATCGTGGACAGCGGCGCCCAGGATATCGTCACCTCGTCGCTGTTCACGGGGGTGTCGGGGAACTATCTCGCGCCCTCGATCCGGGCGGCGGGGATGGATCCGGCCAACCTGGACAGGGCCGATCCGTCCGCCATGAACTTCGGCGGGGGCGCGGCCAAGGCCAAGGCCTGGAGCCAGATCTGGGGGTCGGGCCAGGGCATCGGCGCGGTGCGCGACATCGTGCCGGCGGCCACCCGCATCGACCGGCTGGCCGCCGAATATGCGGCGGCGAAGGCGGCAATCTGCGGCTGACCTTTGCGGATCGGTCCCGCGCCCCCATATGGGGACCACGACGGACCAGCGGAGGACAAGCATGGCCTATGAAAAGACCGCCGACGCCCTGGCGCGGCTGACGCCCGAGCAGTATCGCGTCACCCAGGAAAACGGCACCGAGCGCGCCTTTACCGGCGAATACGACCACCATTTCGAACCCGGCATCTATGTGGACGTGGTGACCGGGGAACCGCTGTTCGCGTCATCCGCGAAATACAATTCCGGCTGCGGCTGGCCCGCCTTTACCCGCCCCATCGGCAACGTGACCGAACACCGCGACGTGTCATACGGCATGGTCCGCACCGAGGTGCGGTCAAAACACGGCGACAGCCACCTGGGCCATGTCTTCCCCGACGGCCCGGTCGATGCCGGGGGCTTGCGCTATTGCATCAATTCCGCCGCGCTGCGCTTCGTGCCCCGCGACCGGATGGAGGCCGAGGGTTACGGCCAGTATTTGAACCAGGTCGAGGAGGCGGCACGATGAGCGAGCGCGCGGTTCTTGCGGGCGGCTGCTTCTGGGGGATGCAGGATCTGATCCGCCGCCTGCCCGGGGTGATTTCCTCTCGCGTGGGTTACACCGGGGGCGAGGTCGCGAACGCTACCTATCGCAACCACGGCAACCATGCCGAGGCGATCGAGGTGATCTTCGACCCCACCATCCTGACCTATCGCAAGCTCTTGGAGGTGTTCTTCCAGATCCACGATCCCACCACGCCGAACCGGCAGGGCAACGACATCGGGCCCAGCTATCGGTCCGCCATCTATTACGTCAATGACGAGCAGAAGCGCATGGCCCAGGAAACCATCGCCGATGTGAACGCATCGGGCCTGTGGCCGGGGCGCGTGGTGACGGAACTGGAACCCGTCGGCGATTTCTGGGAAGCCGAGCCGGAACACCAGGATTACCTGGAACGCTTTCCCAACGGCTATACCTGCCACTTCCCGCGCCCGAACTGGGTGTTGCCCAGGAAGCGCGCAGAGGTGTGATTCAGGCCCGGCCCGACGCGGCGGACAGCAGCGACGGGTCGATGCCCTGGGCACGCAGCGCGCTTTGCCATTTGTCGTGATGGGCCGCGCCGAAGATCAGATCCTCGGCGCCGTCGCCCGTCAGCCAGCCGTTCTGCATCATCTCGGCTTCCAGTTGGCCCGGTCCCCATCCGGCGTAGCCCAGGGCCAGCACGGCGGATGCCGGGCCGTGGCCATGGGCCAGATCCTCCAGGATGTCGCGGGTGGTGGTCATGGCCAGCGTCCGCCCGATGCGCAGCCGCCCTTCGGGGTCGTCGCCATGTTCGGGGACGTTGTGCAGCACGAAGCCGCGCCCGGGTTCCACAGGGCCGCCGAACCGCACCTCGATCCGGCGGGCGGTCGCATCGCTTTCGATGCCAAGCTGTTCCAGCAGGTCGCCGAAGTCGATTTCCGGCAGGGGGCGGTTCAGGACCAGCCCCATGGCCCCTTCCTCGGTATGCGCGCAGACCAGCACCACCGACCGTTCAAAGCGCGGATCGGCCATGCCGGGCATGGCGATCAGGACCTTGCCGGTCAGGTTGGTCTGCCCGTCCCCGCCGGAAAGGCGGCGTTCGGGACTGCGGCCATGGGTGTCGGGGGTGCTGCTCATCGAAACTCCTTTCCCTGTTAGATCGGCCTTCGGACAAAGCGATGCAAGTGCCGCGCGGTATTGTGACTTCATCCCGCCGCCGCCAGCCGTTACCCCTTTTCCCATGATCCGCATCGTCCTTTCCCTTGCCTGCCTTGGCCTGTCGGCGCTGCCGCTGGCCGCCGAAAGCCCGCCCGGCCTGGCGGGCGCCCGCATCCTGCCCGGCTGGACCCTGCCGGACGGAAGCCGCGTGGCCGCCATCGAGTTCCAGTTGCAGCCCGGATGGAAGACCTATTGGCGCAGCCCCGGCGACAGCGGCTTGCCGCCGGTCTTCGACTGGTCGGGGTCCGGCAACCTGGGCGATGTGGCGCTGCACTGGCCCGCGCCCCAGGCCATTTCGTCAGGCGACGGCCTGGCGCTTGGCTATCACGACCGGCTGGTGCTGCCCTTCACGGCCCGCCCCGCCAATCCCGGCCAGCCGGTCGATCTGGCGGTGGCGGTGGATTTCGGGCTGTGCAAGGACATCTGCGTTCCAGGCCATGTCGCGCTGCGGGCGGATAGGCCCGGCCCCGCGCCCGACCCCGCGATCCTGTCCGCGATGGAGCAAGTGCCCGCCCCCGCCCCCGACCGCCCCGATTGCGACGTGCAGCCCATCGCGGACGGGATGCGCGTCACCGCCACCCTGCCCCGCCCCGTCACGCTGGCCGCAATCGAGCTGGCGGACAGCGATGCCTGGGTTTCGGGCACCCGCTTCGATGCGCAGCCCGGCAGGTCGGTCCTGACCGCCGATGTCGTCCCGCCCGAGGCCGCGCCCTTCGACCTGCCCCCCGACCGGCTGGTCTTCACCGTGATCGGCGAAGGCGGCGCGGTCGAGATGCGGGGCTGCGCGGGATAGGGTCGGTGCGTGCAAGCACGCACCCTACGGGTTGGGGTGCCTGCGGGATCGGTGCGTGCAAGCACGCACCCTCCGTAGGGTGCGTGTCCACACACACTTGCCACTCTTGCGGTCCGTCAGCCCGCCCCTTCCAGCCTTGCCGCCAGGCTCAGCAAATCCGCCCAGGCCTCGCGCTTGGCGGGGGGGTTGCGCAGCAGATAGGCGGGATGCGTCATCGGCAGCGCGGGACGGCCGAAGGCCTGAACCCAGTTCCCCCGCAGCCGCAGGATGCCGCGCCGGCCCAAGCCCGCCTCGCAGGCGATGTTGCCCATCAGCACGATCACATCAGGCGCGGCCAGGTCGATATGGCGGCGGACGAAGGGCAGGCTCATCGCGATCTCGTCGGGCTGCGGGTCGCGGTTGCCGGGGGGGCGCCAGGTCAGCACGTTGGTGATATAGAGCGCCTTTTCCGCGTCCACCGCCCCGCGCGACAAGCCGATGGCGTCGAACATGCGGTCCAGCAACTGCCCCGCGCGGCCCACGAAGGGGCGGCCCTGGCGGTCTTCCTCGTCCCCCGGCGCCTCGCCCAGGATCAGGACGCGCGCGCCCGGGTTGCCGTCGGCAAAGCAGAAGTTGCGCGCGCCCTTTTTCAACTCGATCCCGTCAAAAGCCTCCTGCGCGGCGGCCAGCGCGTCCAGCGTGGCGGCCCCCGCCGCCAGCGCCTCGGCCTGGGCCACGCGGGCGGGCAGGTCGTCATCGCCGGTCAGGGCCAGGGCAGGCGCGGCAGGCGGGGCCAGGGGGATCTGCGGCGGCGGGGCGGCGGCCAGGTCGAAGCGGTCCACGGGGGCGTCCAGGACAGGTTCGTCCACGCCCATCTCGGCCTGCCATTCCAGCAGGGCTAGCGCCGTGGCTGCGTCCAGTTCGATGCCGTGCCAAGTCGGCTGTTCCACCTAGTCCACCACCAGCATATAGCCCGTGCCGCGCACGGTCTGCAGGAATCGCGGCTCTCGCGGGTCGGGTTCGATCTTGCGGCGCAGCCGGGTGATCTGCACGTCGATGGCGCGTTCGCTGTTCTCGGATTCCTCCGCGCCGCCCCGGCCCAGATCGTCGATCAGGTCGGCGCGGCTGACGGGTTCGCCCCGGCTGGCGGCCAGGCGGCGCAGCAGCGCCTGTTCGGTACCAGTCAGGCGCAGGTGGTTTTCCCCCTGCCACAACTCGCCCTTGTCGATGTCGTATCGCAGCGCACCCAGCGTCAGGAACTTGGGCTGATGCACCTCGGGCGCGGGGATGCGGCGCAGGATCGCGTTGATGCGCAGCAGCAATTCGCGCGGCTCGAAGGGCTTGGGCAGGTAATCGTCGGCGCCCACCTCCAGCCCCGTGATGCGGTCTTCGGTGTCGCCGCGCGCGGTCAGCAGCAGGATCGGCGTCGCCAGCGTTTCGCGCAAGCTGCGGGTCAGGGCAAAGCCGTCCTCGCCCGGCATCATCACGTCCAGCACGATCAGATCGAACTCCAGCCCCGCCAGCAACCGGCGGGCCTGCGCGGCGTCGCGCGCCCCCGTCACCAGGAACCCGTTCTTGCGCAAGAACCGGCCCAAAAGCGCGCGGATGCGTTCGTCGTCATCGACGATCAGCAGATGGGCATCGTTCTGGCTCATGGCGGGCCTTTATTCGGGCAGATCCTTCATGGACTGATACTGCGCCCGCGTCTCGGGGTCCATCATCGCTTCCAGCACCTGACGGAAGCCCGCCACCGCCTGCGGCCCCGCCGCGCGATAGGCCTGGCGCATCCGCGCCCGCTGCGCCTCGGACAGGCGGCGCTCCAGGGCGCTGCCCTTGTCGGTCAGAAACAGCAGGCGTTCACGCCGGTCGCGGCGGCCCACGCGGCTTTCGACCAGCCCGTCCTCGATCAGGGTGCGCAACACGCGGTTCAGCGACTGCTTGGTCACGCCCAGCACCGCCAGCAGCGCCGTGACCGTCAGCCCGGGGTCGCGGTGGATGAAATGCAGCGCGCGGTGATGGGCGCGGCCGTAATCCATGTCGGCCAGGATCAGGTCGGGATCGGCGGTGAAGGCGCGATAGGCGAAGAACATGGCCTCGATCCCGCGGCGCAGCTTCTCGTCGGTCAGGAACAGCAGATCCTCGCCCATCATGCTGTGAACGCGCAGCGTCTCGGCCATCATGTCACCCTTTGTCCAATCCTGGCCCTGATAGGGCAGCGATGTTGACTTTCCAAGATTCGATTGCTAGCCGTCAAGGGCTTCGCGCAATAAACGGGCCAGCACCGGGCAGACCCGCGCAAGAAATGAAAAAGCCCGGTCCGAATGTGGAGAAGAATGATGACGGGCGCCTATGACGATCGCGACGGCAAGATCTGGATGGACGGCAAACTGGTCGATTGGCGCGACGCGAACGTGCATATCCTGACCCATGCGCTGCATTATGCAAGTTCCGTCTTCGAGGGCGAGCGCTGCTATGACGGCAAGATCTTCAAGGGCCATGAACACTCGCTGCGGCTGATCGAATCGGCCCGGCTGCTGGACATGCAGTCGCCCTATTCGGCCGAGGAGATCGACGCGGCCAAGGAAGCCGTGCTGAAGGCCAACAACTTCACCAACGCCTATGTCCGCGCGGTGATGTGGCGCGGCTCGGGCCCCGACATGGGCGTGTCGGCGGCGCGCAACCCGGTGCGCATGGCCGTGGCCGCCTGGGAATGGGGCAGCTATTACGGCGATGCGAAATGGCAGGGCGCGAAACTGGACGTGGCCAAGTGGAAGCGCCCCTCGCCCGAGACGATCCCGACCGCCGCGAAGGCCGCCGGTCTTTACATGATCTGCACCATGTCCAAGCACGCCGCCGAGGCGAAGGGCTGTTCGGACGCGCTGTTCATGGACTGGGAAGGCTATGTGGCCGAGGCGACCGGCGCCAACATCTTCTTCATCAAGGACGGAGAGGTCCACACGCCCCTTGCCGACCGCTTCCTGAACGGCATCACCCGCCAGACGATCATCCAGATGCTGAAGGACAACGGCACCGCCGTCCACGAACGCCGCATCCGCCCCGAGGAGCTGGAGGATTTCCAGGAATGCTTCCTGACCGGGACGGCGGCCGAGGTCACGCCGGTCGGGCAGATCGGCGACTGGAACTTCCAGGTGGGCCAGACCACCCGCAAGATCGCCGAGGATTACGAGCGGCTGGTGCGGGCGTAAGAGAAAGGGCTGCCCTTTCGATGCGGCCGTAGGGTGCGTGCTTGCACGCACCTTGTGGCGGCGGTGGCGGTGCGTGCAAGCACGCACCCTACGCTTGGATCAGTATTGCCAGTTCTGATGCTGCGCATGACGCCTGCCACGGGCTGTCATGGCCCTTGCGACGCAGGGCTTTCCAAGCAAAAGGCCGCCCTTCCCGGACGGCCCCACCTTCATTCACCGCGTCAACTCATCTGCCCACGCTCGATGCGCGCGTATTCCACGACCCTGCGGTTCTCTTCGCTCCGCATCTGCGGGCGCGAGCGTAGCACCTCGATGGCGGGATGGGTGCCCGATTCCCGCTCGTGGCGGGTGAACTCGCGCAGGCGGGTGGTTCCCTTGTCCTGGGGCGTGTCGGTGATCTTCCGGGTCATCCTGGGCCTCCTTCAACAGGTGGAGGCCCTGTATAGGACCGAATCGGCCCAAACCCAAAGCCTTTAAGCGGCCTTGACGCCCTGGGCCGACAACACCGCGTGCAGCGCCACCGGGTCGTCGTTGGCGCGCAGTTTCGCGCGCAGGTCGGTGTCGCGCAGGGTGCGGGACACCAGCGCAAGCGCCTTGAGGTGATCCACGCCGCTTGATTCAGGCGCCAGAAGGCCGAACACCAGATCGACGGGCTGGCGGTCCACCGCGTCGAAATCCAGGGGCTTTTCCAGGCGCACGAACAGGCCCACGACGCGGTCCAGCCCGTGCAGGCGGGCGTGCGGCAGCGCCACGCCCTGGCCCACGCCGGTCGGGCCCAGGCTTTCGCGTTCCTGCAGGGCGTCCAGAACCTCGGTCGCGTTCAGGCCATATTCGGCCTGGGCCAGTTCCGCCAGTTCCTGAAACAGCCGCTTTTTCGAGGTCACCTGAGCCAGGGAACGCACGGCGCCCGGTTTGAGGATTTCGGTCAGCAGCATGGCTCGCGTCTTTCCAATGTTCAAGCGCCCCCGCGCAGGATGCCGGGGGCGGTCCGGTTTTGCGTCAGGCGTCCTGCCGGGCGGCGTCAGCCGTTCCCGCGCGGGTCGATCCACCCGACATTGCCGTCTTCGCGGCGATGGACGACATTGACGCCCCCGTGCTTTTCGTTGCGGAACACCAGAAGCGGGGTGCCCGACAGTTCCATCTGCATCACCGCGTCGCCCACCGACAGGGTCGGGACGCGGGTCTCCATCTCGGCGATGATGATGGGCTGCAGGCCGCTGTCCTGCGCTTCCCATTCGTCCTCGTCGGCGGCCAGCACATACATGCCCGCCTGGGCGAATTCAACCGGCCCGGACCTGTCCTTGTGGTGATCCTTCAGCCGGCGCTTGTAGCGGCGAAGCTGCTTGTCCATCTTTTCGCGGCAAGCCTCGAAGGCGGCATAGATCTCGGTGGCAGAGCCGCGGGCGGTGACGTTCAGCCCGGTGGACAGATGCACCACGGCGTCGCACAGGAACTGGTGGGCGTCCTTCGAGAACGTGACTGTCGCATCGGTGGGGCGCTGCGAATACTTGTCGATCGTTTCGCCCACTTGCGTCTTCACATGCGTCGAAAGCGCATCGCCGATGTCGATCTGTTTTCCGCTGATGGTATAGCGCATCGTCTTTCCTCTCGGTTGCCCGTTTCGCGTGCGCCGGCCCGTCTGCCGGCACGCGGCGGAAACGGGGGTGGCGGGATACGGTTCCTGCCGCACCCGCATGACTCAATTTGGTGACAGGCCATCGGTTCTGTCAACGGGGCGCACGTTTGCGTGAGACGATTTCATGGGATGCCCCTCAGGCCAGGCGGAAGCCTTCGCCCAGATAGACCTGCCGGACCTTGGGATCGGCGACGATCTGGTCGGTCGTGCCCGACATCAGGACGTGCCCGTCATGCAGGATATAGGCCCGGTCCACGATGCCCAGGGTTTCGCGCACGTTGTGGTCGGTGATCAGAACGCCGATGCCGCGCGACTTCAGGTCATGGACCAGGCCCCGGATCTCGCCCACCGCGATGGGATCGACGCCCGCGAAGGGTTCGTCCAGCAAAAGGAAGCTGGGATCGGATGCCAGGCAGCGCGCGATCTCGGCCCGGCGGCGCTCGCCCCCCGACAGCGCCAGGGCGGGGGCGGCGCGCAGGTGCTCGATCGAGAAATCGCCCAGCAACTCCTCCAGCCGGTCGCGGCGGTGGCGGGGATCCTCGTGGACGACCTCCAGGACGGCCATGATGTTCTGTTCCACCGACAGCCCGCGAAAGATCGACATTTCCTGCGGCAGATAGCCGATGCCCATGCGCGCGCGGCGGAACATCGGCAGGCGGGTGGCGTCCTGCCCGTCGATCAGTACCTGCCCCGCATCGGGCGGCACCAGCCCCGCGATGCAATAGAAACAGGTGGTCTTGCCCGAGCCGTTCGGACCCAGCAGGGCCACGACCTCGCCCCGCGCCAGATCGACCGAGACATCCCGGATCACCGGCCGGTTGCGATAGGACTTGCGCAAGCCCCGGACCTTCAGCCCGTCGCCCGTCCGCGCCGCCGAACCCCGCATCAGTTGCCGCCCGGTTGCAGGACCGACCGCACCCGGCCCTGGACCTGCGCGGTGCCGGACCCCAGGTTGACCTGCATGGTGTCGCCGGTCAGCACGTTCTGCCCTTGGGTCAGCACAACGTCGCCCGTCAGCGTGACATTGCCGGTTTCCACGTCATAGGTCGCGGCCTGCGCCTCGGCCGCGTCCGGGCCCGACACCAGCGTCACGTTGCCCTTGGCGTCCAGGGACCGGATGCGGCTTTGCCCGCCCTCGGCATAGATCACCGTCACCGTGTCGGCGGACAGCCGCATCTCTCCCTGCCCGATCACGACATTGCCGGTAAAGACCGCGCTGCCGTCGGCCTGGTTCACGGACAGGCTGTCCGCCGCGACCTCGACCGGGGCGGAAACATCGGCGCGCATCCCCCCGAAGGTCGTGGTCTGCGCCGCCGCCGGGGTCGCGGCAAGGATCAGGGCTGTCAGCAAGGGGCGCAGCATCGGCTTGTCCTTTGGTGGATCAGGGCTGGTATATCAGACGGACACCGCCCGAGAAATTCAAGATCGAAGCGTCCGTGTCCCCGCCCGGGACAAGCTCCATCCGCTGCGCCGACAGAGTGCCGAAGGGCGCCTTGGCCTTGATCCCGTCCTCGGCGGCGATGCGGGACCGATCGGTCGCGGCCTCGACGCTGGCGGCGTCCAGCGTCCAGCCGGTCGAGGTCGTGATCCGCACCCCGCCTTCCAGGCTGATCCTGCCCTCGGCCAGCCCGCCCCGGGGCGCGGCCAGGTCGGCGCGCAGCCCGTCGGGGCGCTGCCAGTCCAGCCGCAGGTCGCGGGCGCTGCCCGTTCCCCGGCCCGGCGCGGCCTCGGTCGCGCGCAGGGTCAGTGCCGCGCCGTCATCGGTCACGCCCGCATATTCGGGCGCCACAAGACGCGGGTCGCGGGCCATCGCCTCGGCATCCACATCGGCATAGGGGATCTGCGATTCGCTGTCCCCCCCGCGCGAGAACAGGAACAGCGTGGACAGCATCGCCAGCGCGGCCAGCGGCAGCAACACGCGCAGCCAGCGGACGATGCGCGTGCGGTTCATCGGTCAGACGATCCCGGCGCGAAGGCAGTCGTGGATATGCAGGATCCCCCTGGGCATCCCGTCGGCCACGGCGAACAGGCAGGTGATCTTGCCGTCCTGCATCTGCGCCAGCGCCGATTCGGCCAGGGCGTCGGGGGCGATCACGCGGGGGTTCGGGGTCATCACCTCGGCCGCGCTGTGATCCAGCAGGCCCTGCATGTGGCGGCGCAGGTCGCCATCGGTGATGATGCCCGCCAGACGCCCGTCCCTGTCGGTCACGCCGGTGACGCCATAGCCCTTCTGGCTGATGACCAGCAGCGCCTCGGTCATCGGTGCATCCTCGGCCACCAGGGGCATGTCGCGGTGCATCAGGTCGCCCACCTTGGCCAGCCTTGCGCCCAGCTTGCCGCCGGGATGGAAGGTGCGGAAATGCTCGGGCGTGAACTGCCGGTGTTCCATCAGCGCGACCGCCAGGGCATCGCCCAGGGCCAGCGTCATGGTGGTCGAGGTCGTGGGCACGATGCCGCTGCCGCAGGCCTCGGGCGCGGCGGGCAGGACAAGGGCCACATCCGCCTGCCGCAGCAAGGTCGACTCGGGGCGCGAGGCGACGCCGATCAGCGGAATTTCAAAACGCCGGGTATGGGCGATCAGGTCGGCCAGTTCCGGCGTCTCGCCGCTGTTCGACAGCACCAGGGCCACGTCCGCCTGCGTCACCATGCCCAGGTCGCCATGGCTCGCCTCGGCCGGGTGGACGAATTGCGCGGGCGTCCCGGTAGAGGCCAGCGTGGCCGCGATCTTGCGCCCCACATGGCCCGACTTGCCCATGCCCGACACGATGACGCGCCCCCGCGCGCCCAGGATCAGATCGACCGCCCGCGCGAAATCGCCGTTCAGGCCATCCGCCAGCACCGCCAGCCCCTGCGCCTCGGTCAGGATCACCCGCCGCGCCGTGTCCAGATAATCGCTCAAGCCGCTGCCTTCTTCTTCATTCAAATATCCTCTGGGGGTCCGGGGGGCGAAGCGCCCCCGGCTTCAAGCTGACCTAATGCTGGAAGATGTCGTTTTCATTCCCCCAACCCAGCAGATCCAGATGGGCGCGGGCGGGCAGGAAATCGAAGCAGGCCTGCGCCAGGCCCATGCGGTTTTCCCGCCGCAGCCGTTCTTCCAGCGCCTCTTTCAGCTTGTGCAGGTGCAGCACGTCGGACGCCGCGTATTCCAGCTGCGCGTCCGTCAGATCCGCGGCACCCCAATCGCTGGTCTGCTGCTGCTTGGATACATCGACGCCCACCAGCTCGCTCAGCAAGTATTTCAGGCCGTGCCGGTCGGTATAGGTGCGCACCAGCTTGGATGCGATCTTGGTGCACCAGACCGGCGCGGTCACCACGCCAAAGGCGTTTTCCAGCGCGGCAATGTCGAAGCGGCCGAAGTGGAACAGCTTCAGCACCTTGGGATCGGTCAGCATCCGGCACAGGTTCGGCGCCTCGGTCTGGCCGCGTTCGATCTGGACCAGATGCGCGTCGCCGTCGCCAACGGACAGCTGCACCAGGCACAGCCGGTCGCGGCGCGGATCAAGGCCCATCGTTTCCGTGTCGATGGCCACGACCGGGCCAAGAACCAGGTCGTCGGGAAGGTCGTTGGGGTAAAGATGTATGCTCATCGCGTCGTTCGTCCGGGCCAAGCTGCGCTGGCGCCTCTCTCACCAGAAAGCGGCGCGGCATTCCAGTGTTATTCGCTTGAACCGGGCCAAACGGCAAGATGGCCGGGGGATCGCCCCCGGCCAAGGCGGCGTCAGGACGACTGCGCGGCCTCGATGGCCTTCATGCAGGCGTCCTCGTCCCCGGCGGCCAGCGCATCGCGCGCGGCCTGGATATGGGCATCACGCGTGGACTGGTCCCCGGCGGCCCCGGTCGCCTGTTCGGCTGCGGTCGGCTGGCCTTTCTGCTGGGCTGCGGCATCGGCGCCCGACATGGCCACGCCCGGCTGCTGTCCGCCCGCGCCTTCCAGGGGCGTGTGGGATCCGTCCTTGGCGATCCCGCCATTCCCCTCGGCTGCGGTGTCCGTCGCGGCACCGCCGCTGGCCGCGCTGTCGGTCGGGGCCGCGCTGGTCATGCCGGCCGCTTCCGCCGTGTCTGCCGCCTGCGACGCCGCGGCATCCGCGCCCGCCGCCGCCGCATCCGCCGCGGTTTCCAGCGGCGCCAGCGATCCGTCCTTGGAGATGCCTTCGGCCGCGGTCCCGCCTCCGGTCAGCCGCGCCAGTTCGGCGGCGCAATCGGCCTGGGCGGCAACGGTCGTCAGTGCCAGCAAAGCAGCGCCGACAAGCCCTGTGGACATGGGTTTCATCTGATCCTCCCGGATGATGTGACGCGCCTTCCCCTTGCGGCGCATCGCCAGAAACGCACGCCCCTGGGCAATGTTCCCCATCCGGCAGGCGGGTTAACTTAAGTCATGAAGGGCGCAGCGCCGCCCAGGCCGCCATGAAGTCCCGCGCCCGTTCCGCCGTGACCGCCGCCTCCTGCCCGGGCTTGTAGAGCGCCGATCCCAACCCGAACCCGTCCGCCCCCGCCCCGGCATAGCCCGCCATGGTGGACGGGCCGATGCCGCCCACCGGCAGCAGGCGCGCCGCGCGCGGCAGCACCGCGCGCATGGCCTTGACGGCGGCGGGGGGGATCATTTCCGCCGGGAACAGCTTCAGCGCGGCGGCCCCGGCTTCCAGCGCGGCAAAGGCCTCGCTGACGGTGCCGACGCCCGGGCAATAGGAGAGCTTCAGCCGCCGCGCCTCGGCGGCGACGCGGGGGTCGAAGTTCGGGGCGATGATGATGCGCCCGCCCGCATCGGCCACCGCCCCCACCTGATCGGCGGTCAGCACGGTTCCCGCGCCGACAATGGCGTCGGGCGCGGCGGCCACCATGCGCCTGATGCTGTCCAGCGGATCGGGCGAATTGAGCGGCACTTCCAGGATCGTGAAGCCCGCGCCGGTCAGGGCGGCGGCGGTGTCCGCGACCTCCTCCGGGCGCAACCCGCGCAGGATGGCGATCAGTGGATTGGCGGCGAAGGCGGTGTCGAAGTCGGTCATGCAAGTCCCCCCCTGCGGGCGATTTCCCAAAGCCCCCGCCGCGCCATGCCCGGCGGGGCGATATCGGCACGGATGCCCCCGATGTCGAAAGCGGTCCGGTATCGCGCGGCCAGATCGCCGCGCCCGATGATGGTCACGGGGCCACGGGCGTCCCGCGCGCCATGGGCGACCTCGTCCCCGATCAGCAGGCCCGACAGGTAATCGGCAATCTGGTCCGGGGCCAGCCGGTCCATCAGCGCCAGCGTCCGGGCGCTGAAGATGCGCCCCAGCAGCGCGCCGTCCTGCCGTCCGGCCTCGACCCCCCGCCGGAAGGCATCGGCGCTGCCCGCGCCCGGCTGGATCAACCGGCCCAGGATGGTGTAGTCGCGCAAGGCCCCGAAGACCTCGCCCGTCATGACAGTGCGGAAAGCCACCAACCGGCCGCCTTTGGCGTGCGCCCATTTGCTGTGGGTGCCGGGCAGGACGAACAGGCCGTCCCCGCCCCCGTCCGCCAGATGGCCGATGATCTCGGTTTCCTCGCCGCGCATCACGTCGGGGGCAGGACCAAGGGGGTCGCTGACCGCGCCGGTGACGAAATGGATGCCCTCGTGCAGGGTCAGGCTGCGCGCCAGCGCGGCGGCGTCCAGCGGCAGCGGCAGATAGGGCGTCTCGACCCAGCCGTTGCGGCTGGTGATCATGCCGGAGGCGATGACCGGCGCGGTGCCCAGCCAGGGGCCGATGCTGTCCTCGACCGCCTGCCGGAACCCGCCCGGCAGTTGCGCGGCGGCGAGGATGCCGGGGCCGTCGCCCACGCTGTCCAGAACCTCGCCCGCCGGCCCCATGCGCCAGGCCCGGAACGAGGTCGTGCCCCAGTCGATGCCGATCAGCGCCGTCATCGGCTGAACCTGTAGGCAACGTGGTGCCGATAGACCTGCCCGGGCCGCAGGATCCCATCCCGGAAATCCGGCCGGTTCGGCGCGTCGGGCCAGCCCTGGGTTTCCAAGGCCACGCCGGCAAAACGGTCATAGCGGCGGCCATCCAGGCCCGCCAGCCCATCGAAATGCACGCCGTCATAGACCTGCAAGCCGGGCTGGTCCGTCTCGATCTGCATCCGGAGGCCGGATTGCCCGGTCAGGTCGGCCACCACGCGCGGCGCGACGGGACCGTCCGACAGGCAGAAGTTGTGGTCGTATTCCCCCGGCGCGATGGCTCGCGCCTGCCGGAAATCAAAGCGCGTGCCGGCCACCGGCGCGGGGTCCAGCGGGATCAGGTCGCCGTCCACGGGCAGATAGCGGTCCGCCGCAACCCGCAGCCGATGGTTCCGCACATCGCCCCCGCCGTCGAGGTTGAAATACCCGTGATGCGCCAGGTTGCAGGGCGTCGGCGCGTCGGTTTCCGCCGACAGGCCGAAGATCAGCGCGCCGTCTTGCAGGGTAATTTCGGCCTGGATGGTCAGCGTGCCCGGAAAGCCCATGTCGCCATCCGGCAGTTCCAACGACAGGGTGGCGCTATCTTCCCGCGCTTCCTCCACGGTCCACAGATGCCAGAACGTCCCCCGCGATCCGCCATGCAGCGTGTGCCGGTCCTTGAAGTTCGGATCGGTGCGGTGTTCCCGCCCGTCCAGCGTGAAGCGCGCGCCGCCGATGCGGTTGGCGAAGCGGCCCACGATGGCGCCCATGTAAAGCCCGTCGCCCAGGTAATCCGCCACATCGGGACAGCCCAGGACCAGGGGATGATCCACCCCCTCCATCCGCAGATCCTGCACGGTCGCGCCCAGGGTCAGGACCTGCGCCGTCAGCCCGCCGCCCTGCAACGTCAGCCGGTCCACGCGGCGCCCGTCCGGCAAGATCCAAGTCACAGGATCACCCGGGGTTCCGGCAATCCGGTCACGCCGGTGTCCAGCATATAGGTCTTGCCCTGCGCCTCGTCGGGATCCTCGATCCCGTCCAGGGCGGTCGTGACCAGCAATTGCGTCAGGCCGGGCCCGCCGAAGGCCGGGCAGGACGAGTGCCGCCCGCCGACCGTCCAGTGATGCGTCCGCTTGCCGTCCGCGTCAAAGCGCATCACCGCCCCCTGCCCCCAGACCGCGCAGCAGAAGCCGCCATCCGCGTCGATCGCCGCGCCGTCGGGCGACCAGCCTTGCGCGGACAGGTCCAGATAGACCTGGCGTTCGCCCACCGGCCAGCCCTCTGCATCCAGCCCTTGCCGCCAGACGATGCTGCGGTCGGTATCCGCATAATGCACCGTCCCGCCATCGGGCGAAAAGCAGAGCGCGTTCGGGATGGTGATCGGATCCACCAGCTTGCGGACTTCCCCACGAAAATACCGATAGACCGCGCCCAGGCCGGGTTCGCCGTTCCGCCCCATGGTGCTGAACCAGAAGCCCCCCTGCCGGTCGGCGCGCCCGTCATTGGACCGGGTGGCGGGATTGTCGGCCTCGACCTTTGCCACCTCCGTCAGCGACCCGTCCGCCAGCGACAGCACCGCCAGCCCCGTCTCGGTCGCGACCAGCAGACGGTCGCGGTCGATCCAGCCTGCAGCCGAGGCCATGCGGTCGAAGCGGCATTCCACCGGCTTGCCCTTGTCCTGCGACAAAAGCCGCCGGCCCTTGATGTCGAACCAGAAGAACTGCTGGCGCTCGGGGTGCCAGAAGGCGCCCTCGCCCAATTGGCATTGGCGGGTGTCGTGGATCATCATGCCCCCTTGGCAAGCCGCATCTGCGACAGTTTCAAAAGTCCCTTCTGCAGAAGGATGAAGGCCAGCAACAGGATCCCGATGACGATCTTGGTCCACCAGGACGACAGGCTGCCGTCAAAGACGATATAGGTCTGGATCAGCCCCATGGTCAGCACGCCCACAAGCGTGCCGAACATGTAACCCGCGCCCCCGCTCAGCAGCGTGCCGCCGATCACCACGGCGGCAATGGCCGTCAGTTCCGTCCCGACGGTCGCCAGCGAATAGCCCGATCCCGTGTAGATGGAAAACACGATCCCCGACAGCCCCGCCATCGCGCCGGAAAAGGCATAAACCAGCACCGTGGTGCGGCCCTGGCGCACGCCCATCAGCCGCGCCGCGGCCTCGCCCCCGCCGAGCGCATAGACCGATGCGCCGAAGCGCGTCTTGTGCGCCACGATCATGCCAAGGGCGAAGGTCAGCACCATCACCACGCCGATCAGCGTCAGCCGCCCCTTGCCCGGCATCAGCCAATAGGCCCCTTGCAGCGCGTCATAGAAGGGGTGCTGGATCGGGACCGAGTCGATGGACAGGATATAGGCCGCCCCTCGCGCCAGGAACATGCCCGCCAGCGTGACGATGAAGGCGGGCATGGCCAGCCGGTCGATCAGAAAGCCCATGCCCGCCCCAAAAGCGGTGGTCAGCGCCAGCAGCAGCATGAACACGGCCAGCGGGTGCAGCCCGGTATCGCGCAGCAGCACGGCGATGAAGACGCCGGAAAAGGCGATGACCGATCCCACCGACAGGTCGATGCCGCCCGACAGGATCACCAGCGTCATGCCGACCGCGACAATGCCCAGATAGGCGTTGTCGGTCAAAAGGTTGCCCACGACCCGCGTGGACAGGATATTGGGGAATTGCAGCCAGAAGGCCGCATAGGCCAGCAGGAAGATCCCGATGGTGACGAACAGGGGCAACGCGCGAGTGTTCATGCTTGCCTCCGCAACGTGGCTTCGCGCTGTGCGCGGTGGCTGTCGCGCCACAGCCGCCATTCGGCGCTGATGCGCGGCGATTGCAGGACCAGGATCACCAGCACCAGCCCGGCCTTGATGATCAGGTTGTATTCCGACGGAAAGCCGATCAGGCGGATGCCGATGCTGATGGTAGTGATGATCAGCGCGCCGATGATGGACGCCGCGATGGAAAACCGCCCGCCCAGCAGCGAATTGCCGCCGATCACCACGGCCAGGATCGCGTCCAGCTCCAGCCACAGCCCGGCATTGTTGGCGTCAGCGCCGCGGATGTCGGCGGTGACGATCAGCCCCGCCAGGGCTGCGCAAAGGCCCGAGGCCACATAGACCGCGATCAGCAGCACGGTGGCGTTGACGCCCGCCAGGGTGCTGGCGCGGCGGTTGATGCCGATGGCCTCGACCAGCAGGCCAAGCGCGGTGCGGCGCATCAGGACTGCGGCGGCGATGGCGGTGAGGATCCAGAGCCAGGTGGGCACGGGCAGGCCCCCGACCGCGCCCGATCCGATCCAGCCGAAGCCCGGATCGGTGAAGGTCAGGATCCGCCCCTCGGTGATCAGTTGCGCCACGCCGCGCCCCATGGTCATCAGGATCAGCGTGGCGACAAAGGGCTGGATGCCGACAAGGGCCACCAGCGCGCCGTTCCACAGCCCTGCCAGCGCGCCCGCGCCAAGCGCCAGCAGCAGCGCGGCGGGCAGGCCCCATCCGGCGGCGACAGCGGATGCCGCGACCGCGCCGCAGATCGCCATGATCGTGCCCACGGACAGGTCGATGCCGCGCGTGGCGATCACCAGCGTCATGCCGACCGCCAGCAGGGCCACGGGGGCCGCGCGCTTCAGCACGTCGATCACCGGCCCGACCAGGCGGCCGTCGTTCATCTGGACGCTCAGGAAGCCCGGATAGAAGGCCGTCACCACCGCCACCAGGGCGGCAAGCGCGATCAGTTGCGGGGCAAGGCGTTTCAGCATCACGCGGCCCTTTCCTTTTGGTTGTAGGGCGCGGCGATGGCCTGCATGATGCGGTTGGGCGCGATCTGATCCCCGGTCAGTTCCGCGACATGGCGGCGGTCGCGCAGCACGATCACCCGGTCCGACACCGCGATCAATTCGTCGATTTCCGAGGAAATCACCAGCAGCGACATGCCCTGTTCGACCAGTTCATGGATCAGGCGCACGATTTCCGCGTGCGCGCCCACGTCGATGCCGCGCGTGGGCTCGTCCAGGATCAGGAAGCGCGGGTTCATCGCCAGCCAGCGGGCGAGGACCACCTTCTGTTGGTTGCCGCCCGACAGTTCCCCGATGCGCTTGTCCCGGCCCGCCGTGCGGATGTCCAGACGCCGGATATAGTCGTCGGCCAGCCGGTTCTGTTCGGCGCGCGGGATGGGCCGCGCCCAACCGCGCCGGGCTTGCAGGCCCAGGATGATGTTCTCGCGGATGGACAGGTCGGCCACGATGCCGTCGGTCTTGCGCTCCTCGGGGACAAAGCCGAAGCCCGCCGCGATGGCGCTGCGCGGGCTGTGCAGGTTCAGCGGGCCTTTCTGGTCGCGCGCCTGGCCCGAATGGGCGTTCCGCAGCCCGAACAGCAGTTCGGCGCTTTCCGTGCGGCCCGATCCCAGAAGCCCGGCAAGGCCCACGACCTCGCCCTGCCCCACGGCCAAGTCGAAGGGTTCGACGGTGCCGCGGCGGCCCAAGCCGCGAAACTCCAGCATCGGCGGGCGGGGGCCGCGCGCCAGGGCCTGATGGCTGGTCGCGTCCTCCAGTTCCCGGCCCAGCATGTGTTCGATCAGGCGCACGCGGTCCAGGCTGGCGGTATCCGTGGTCACGATCTTGCGGCCGTTGCGCAGGACCGTGACCCGGTCGGTCAGGTCGAACACCTGGTCCAGGAAATGCGACACGAAGACGATGCCGAGGCCCTTTTCCCGCAGGCCGCGCACCACGTCGAAGACCATCCGCACCTCGGCCGCGTCCAGGGATGCTGTGGGTTCGTCCAGGATCAGCACCTTGCCCGACAGGGCCACCGCGCGGGCGATGGCGATGATCTGCTGGATGGCGACCGAATACGTCCCCAGGTCGCGGTCCACGTCCAGCGACAGCCCGTATCCCGCCAGCATCGCGCGGGCCTGCGCCCGCATGGCGCGGGTTTGGATCAGGCCCCAGCGGCGCGGCTCGCGCCCGAACATCAGGTTCTGCGCCACCGTCAGGTTCGGCAGCAGATTCACCTCCTGGTAAACCGTGCCGATGCCCAGTTCCTGCGCATGGGCGGTGGACTGGGGGTCGATGGGGGCGCCGTCCAGCGTCACGGTGCCGCTGTTCCGGCGATAGGCGCCGGTCAGGCACTTGATCAGCGTGGACTTGCCCGCGCCGTTCTCGCCCAGCAGGGCATGAACCTCGCCCGCGCGCAGGTCGAAATCGACCGCGTCTAGCGCGCGGGTTCCCGGAAACGTCTTGGTCAAGGACCGGATGGACAGCAGCATGACGCCCTCTCCTTCGTCATGGAACACCGGGCCGCTTGGGCGCGGCCCGGCGAAAGGCTCAGTAACCCAAGCCCTTGCGGCGCTCGTATTCCCCCGCCGGATCGTCGGCCTGGGTATAAAGCTTCGATTCCGTCTGGATGAACTTTTCGGGCATCGTGCCGTCCTTCCAATAGGCCGCCAGCGCGTCAAAGGCGGGACCGGCCATGTTGGGCGTCAGTTCGACCGTAGCGTTCGCCTCGCCATTGGCCATGGCCTGGAACAGGTCCGGCACCCCGTCGATGGACACGACCAGGATGTCGCTGCCCGGCTTCAGCCCGGCCTCCTTGATGGCCTGGATCGCGCCCACGGCCATGTCGTCGTTATGGGCATACAGCGCGCAGATGTCCTTGCCGCCATTTTCGGCCTGAAGGAAGCTTTCCATCACCTCTTTCCCCAGGGCGCGGGTGAAATCGCCGGTCTGGCTGCGCACGATGGTCAGGTTCGGGTGATCCTTGATGGCGTTTTCAAAGCCGGTCTTGCGGTCGATGGCGGGGCTGGAGCCGGTGGTGCCCTGCAATTCGACGATGCGGCATTCCTTGTCGCCCACCTCACCCACCAGCCATTCGCCCGCGACCTCGCCCTCATGGACCAGGTTCGACCCCACGGCGGTCAGGTAAAGGTCGTCCGAACTGTCCACCTGCCGGTCCAGCAGGACCACGGGGATCTCAGCCTCCTTGGCCTCTTGCAGGACCGAATCCCAGCCGGTGGCGACGACCGGGGCCAGCAGGATCGCGTCCACCCCCTGCGCGATGAAGGACCGGATCGCGGCGATCTGGTTTTCCTGCTTCTGCTGCGCGTCCGAGAATTGCAGCTGGATGCCGCGTTCCTCGGCCTGTTGCCGGGTCAGCGTGGTTTCCGCCGCGCGCCAGCCGGATTCCGATCCGATCTGCGCGAATCCGACGGTTTCGCCTTCGGCCATGGCGCCGGTGGCGGTCAGCGCCAGGAACGCCGCCGTGCCCAGCAGGGTCTTGATGGTCATCGTTATCCTCCCTTGTGAATGAACGGGCCGGTCCTCCACCGGCCGATCGGTGCGGGGCGCTAGAGGCCCCGCAAATCCTCGGGCAACAGCGCCTCGGGGATGTTCTGGTAGCTGACCGGGCGCAGGAAGCGGCGGATCGCCATGGTCCCCACGCTGGTCGCGCCGAAATTGGTGGAAGCGGGGTAAGGCCCGCCATGGACCATGGCATCGGCCACCTCGACCCCGGTGGGCCAGCCGTTCGCCAGGATCCGGCCCGCCTTGCGTTCCAGAATGGGCATCAGGCGGCGGGCAAGGTCCATGTCGCCCTCGTCCAGGTGCAGGGTGGCGGTCAGTTGCCCCTCCATCGCCTGGGCCACGTCCAGCATCTGGTCGTCGCCCGTGACGGTGACGATCACGCCCAGGGGGCCGAAGACCTCCTCGGCCAGGGTGTGGTCGCGCAGGAATTCCTCGGCCGTGGTCTTGTAGACGGCGGGCAGGGCGTTGCGGCCCTGGCTTTCGCCCTCGAAGACCGGGGTGGCGACGCCCGCCGCGCGTTCCGCGCCCGCGCGATAGGCCTCGGCGATGCCGTCGGACAGCATCACCTGCGGCCCGATCTTGGCCAGCGCGTCGGCCGCCGCCTTGGCGAAGGCCTCGGCCAGGACGCCCTTGGGCATCACGATCAGGCCGGGATTGGTGCAGAACTGGCCCGCGCCCATGGTCAGGCTGCCCGCCCAGCCTTCCGCCAGCTTGGCCCCGCGCGCGGCCAGCGCCTGCGGCAGGACAAAGCCGGGGTTGATGGAGCCAAGCTCTCCGAAGAACGGGATCGGCTCGGGACGTGCGGCACACAGGTCGAACAGCGCCCGCCCCCCGCGCAGGCTGCCGGTGAAGCCCACCGCCTTGATCAGCGGGTGCTGGACCAGCGCCGCGCCGACGTGATGGGTGTTGCCGTGGATGAAGTTGAAGACCCCGGCGGGCATGCCCGTCGCCTGAATGGCGGCATGGACGGCCTCGGCCACGATCTCGCCCGTGGCGGGATGGGCGGGGTGGACCTTGACGACGACGGGGCAGCCTGCGGCCAGCGCGGATGCGGTGTCGCCGCCTGCGGTGGAAAAGGCCAGCGGAAAGTTCGAGGCGCCGAAGACCCCCACCGGACCGATGGGCCGCTGGATCAGCCGCAGGTCGGGGCGCGGCAAGGGCTGGCGGTCGGGCAGCGCCGGGTCGTGGCGGCGGTCAAGGTAGTCGCCCTTGCGGATATGGTCGGCAAACAGCCGCAACTGGCCGGTGGTGCGCCCCCGTTCGCCGTTGAGCCGCGCCTCGGGCAGGCCGGTTTCGGCGGTGCCCATGGCGGTGATCGCCTCGGCCCGCGCCTCGATCTGATCGGCGATGGTTTCCAGGAAGCGGGCGCGGTCTTCGCGCGAGGTGGCGCTGTAGGCGGCAAAGGCTTCTTCCGCCGCCTCGCAGGCGCGGTTCACCAGGTCCACCGTGCCGGTGCTGAAGTCATGCGCGGTGCCATGGGCGGGGGCGGACCGGAACGTCCCCTCGCCCGCCAGCCATTCGCCTGCGATCAGATGTTTGCCATGGGGGGTGAAGGTCATTGCATTATCCTCAGAAATGGAACTCCGCGACGCTGTTGCGCCGCCCGAGGGTGAAGGCATCGGCCACAAGCACCATGGGCGCAAGGTCCGCGTCGGATTTTCCTGCGGCGACCAGGTGCGCCATCCGCGCATAAAGGGCGGGGTATTCGCCCATGATGTCGTCGGCGCCCTGAACGTGGCGTCCGCCAATCTCCAGCCGGTTGCCGCCCATGCGCAGCGCCATGACGCCCGCGTCGGTCTGGAACTCCATGTCCCAGGTCTGCGGGCCTTCCTGGCGGAAGTCGAAATCCGCTTCGATCTGCTGGCTGAAGCGCAGCCGCGCGGCGATGGGCGCCTGGCGGTTCGCCGGGAAATCCAGGTCGGCGGACAGCAGGCGCACGGGTTCTGGCAGGATGGCGGTCAGGATGGACAGGGCGTTGATGCCGGGGTCGAAGACGCCCATGCCGCCCGCCTCGAAGATCCAGTCCTGGCCGGGGTGCCACTTGCGCACGTCCTCGCGCCAGGTGATGCGGCCTTCGTGGACCGTCCTGCCCGCCAGCCAGTCGCGCGCGGCGGCCACCGCCATGGCCATGCGAGAATGCCAGGTGGCGAAGATCGTGACGCCCTGCTTTTCGGCCAGATCGCAAAGGGCATGAACCTCGGCCAGGGTCGCGCCGGGGGGCTTTTCCAGCATCAGGTGGCGGCCCGCGCGCAGCACCGCCTGGGCCGCGTCAAAGCGCGGCACCGGAGGCAGGCACAGGCTGACCACCGGGATGTCGGGCCGCGCGTCCAGCATGGCGGCGATGTCGGTGAAGGACTCGACGCCCTCCACCCTGCCGTGGCGGCTGACGGTCGCGGCCAGATCCCAGTCGGGGCTGGCCTCCAGCGCGGGGACGTGCTGGTCCAGCGCGATCTTCCCGATGCCGACAAGCGCGATCTTCATCAATGGCTGTCCTTCCCGACCGCATTGCCCCGGCAACCTTTCAGGAAGTCCAGATCCGCCCCGGTATCCGCGCCTTCCACATGCGCCTGGTGCAGCCAGGCATAGCCGCTGGCAGGCACCTCATGCGTGGGGCGCCATGCGGCCAGGCGCGCGGCGAGTTCCGCTTCGGGAATGTCCAGGTGCAGCCGCCGGTTCGGCACGTCCAGCTCGATCATGTCGCCGTCGCGGACCACGGCAAGCGGGCCGCCGGCAGCAGCTTCGGGGCTGGTGTGCAGCACCACCGTGCCATAGGCCGTGCCCGACATGCGGGCGTCGGAGATTCGCACCATGTCGGTGATGCCCTTGCGCAGGACCTTGGGCGGCAGGCCCATGTTGCCCACCTCGGCCATGCCGGGATAGCCCTTGGGACCGCAGTTCTTCATCACCATCACGCAGGTCTCGTCGATGTCGAGCGCCTCGTCGTTGATCCGCGCCTTGTAGTCGTCGATGTCCTGAAACACGACCGCGCGGCCGCGATGGACCAGCAGGTGCGGGCTGGCGGCGGACGGCTTCAGCACCGCCCCGTTCGGCGCAAGGTTGCCGCGCAGCACGGCGATGCCGCCATGTTCGGTCAGCGGACGGTCGGCGGGCAGGATCACGTCCTCGTTCCAGTTGACGACATCCTTGACCTCGTCCCAGATCGTGCTGCCGCTGACGGTCAGCGCGTCCTTGTGCAAAAGCCCGGCCTCGCCCAGCCGTTTCAGGACGACAGGCAGGCCCCCGGCATAGAAGAACTCCTCCATCAGGTATTGGCCCGAGGGCATCAGGTTCACGATGGTCGCCACGTCGCGCCCGCAGCGGTCCCAGTCGTCCAGGGTGATGTCCACGCCCACCCGGCCCGCGATGGCCAGCAGGTGGATCACCGCATTGGTGGACCCGCCGATGGCGCCGTTGGTGCGGATGGCGTTTTCAAACGCAGCCCGCGTCATGATGTCCGAGGGCTTCAGGTCGTCCTTGACCATCTGCACGATCCGCCGCCCCGACAGTTGCGCCATGACGCGGCGGCGGCTGTCAACGGCGGGGATCGCGGCATTGCCCGACAGCGCCATGCCCAACGCCTCGGCCATGGAGGCCATGGTGGAGGCCGTGCCCATGGTGTTGCAGGTGCCGGTGGAACGGGACATCGACGCCTCGGCCTCCAGGAACTCCTCCTGCGTCATTTCGCCGGCTTTCACGGCCTCGGAAAACTTCCACAGGTGGGTGCCCGATCCCACGCGTTCGCCCCGGAAATATCCGTTCAGCATCGGCCCGCCGGTCACGACGATGGATGGGATGTCGCAGGACGCGGCCCCCATCAGCAGCGACGGCGTGGTCTTGTCGCAGCCGACCAGCAGGACGGCGCCGTCCATCGGCTGGCCGCGGATGGTTTCCTCGACCGCGAGCGCCGCCAGGTTGCGGAACATCATCGCGGTCGGGCGGAAGGTGTTCTCGGACGCGGAAAAGACCGGCACCTCGACCGGGAAACCGCCCGCTTCCCAGACGCCCGCCTTCACCTTTTCGGCCAGTTCGCGCAGGTGGCCGTTGCAGGGGGTCAGGTCGGCCCAGGTGTTCAGGATGCCGATCACCGGGCGCCCGTCGAACAGGTCATGGGGCCAGCCCTGGTTTTTCATCCAGCCACGATGATAGATCGTGTCGCGCGAGGTGCCGCCATACCAGTGCTGGGAACGAAGCTGGCGGGGCCAGGGGGCGGGTTTGAACGTCATGGGAAGCCTCAAAGGGTGGCGACGGCGACAAGGGCTTCGCCGTTCTGCTGGTCCAGCGGGTTTGACAGCGGCAGACCGAAGGCCGGGGATTCGATCTGGAACACATCGCCCGCCTGCGCCTTGATGCCGTCGGCAAAGGACAGGGTGGCGGTACCGAAGAAATGCACATGCACGTCGCCGGGCTGGCGGAACAGCGCGTATTTGAAGTGGTGGTGTTCCAGGTTCGCCAGCGAATGCGACATGTTGGATTCGCCCGACAGGAAGGGCTTTTCCCAGATCGCGCGGCCGCCCCTTAGGATCCGGCTGGTGCCCTCGACATGGGGCGGCAGATCGCCCACCAGCATCTCGGGACCGTAACTAGCGGGCCGCAGCTTGGAATGGGCGAGCCACAGGTAATTGCCGCGTTCGGTCACATGGTCGGAAAATTCGTTCGCAAGCGCAAAGCCCAGGCGGAAGGGCGTGCCGTCCGGCCCGATCAGGTAAAGGCCCGCGATCTCGGGCTCCTCGCCCGCGTCCAGCGCAAAGCCGGGCGACACCAGCGCCGCGCCCGGGGCGACCGCGTTGGCGCCGTTCCCTTTGTAGAACCATTCGGGCTGCACGCCCACGGCCCCGCCCTGCGGCTTGCCGCCTTCAAGACCCATGCGGAACATCTTCATGCTGTCGGTCAACGATTCCGCATCCGATTTCGCGTGCATCGAATTACGCGTGGCGGCGCTGCCCAGATGCGTGAGGCCGGTGCCCGTCAGGTGCAGATGCGCCGGGTCGTCGTGATCCAGCGGCAGCAGGATGCGCCCTTGGGCCAGGGCAGCGGCCAGATCGACGGCATCGCCCCTGCCCCGCGCCGTGAGCTCGGCCTTCAAGCCGCGCCCGGCGGCGATGGCGGCCCCTGCCAGATCGCGGGTGGACCGCACGCCCGGCACGATCCAGGCGCTGTCATTGTCGCGTGCGGCGACCGCCCGGTCGCCGCCGGGGCTTTTCAGTTGCGACAGGAACATGGTTCAGCCTTGCTTTGTCTTGTTGTACACGTCGAAGATCACGGCGGCCAAAAGCACCAGCCCCTTGATCACCTGCTGATAGTCGATGCCGATGCCCATGATCGACATGCCGTTGTTCATCACGCCCATGATCAGCGCGCCGACCACGACCCCGATGATCCGTCCCGACCCCCCGGTCATCGAGGCGCCGCCGATGAAGACCGCTGCGATCACGTCCAGTTCGAACCCCACCCCCGCCTTGGGCGTGGCGCTGTTCAGGCGGGCGGTAACGATCATGCCCGCCAGGGACGCCAGAACGCCCATGTTCACGAAGGTGAAGAAGACCAGCCGTTCGGTCTTGATGCCCGACAGCTTCGCCGCCTTCTCGTTCCCGCCCAGGGCATAGATGCGCCGCCCGGTGGTCGTGGATTCCGTGAAAAAGGCATAGAGCACGATCAGCACCGACATGATCAGCAGCACGTTCGGCAGGCCCCGGAAGCTGGCCAACTTCCAGCCCACGAACAGCAGCGCCACCACCACCACGGCGTTGCGCGCCCAGAAGAAGCCCGCGGGTTCGGGGGCGATGCCGAACTCGGCCTCGCGCGCGCGGCCCCGGATGCCGGTCCAGACGATGGCGGCGGCGGCCAGGGCCACCAGCAGCATCGCGGTCAGGTTCGGCTTGTCGGGGCCGAACAGGTCGGGGATGAAGCCGGTCGAGAGCGCCTGGAACGAGCGTTCAAACGGGCCGATGTTCTGGCCGCCCAGCAGCCACAGCGTCAGGCCCCGGAACACCAGCATTCCTGCCAGCGTCACGATGAAGGACGGGATGCGCCAGTAGGCGATCCAGTACCCTTGGGCGGCCCCGATCAGCCCGCCCACGACCAGCACCACCGGGATTACCAGCAGCACCGGCAACTGCATCTTCACCAGCAGCATGGAGGCCACAGCCCCGGTGAAGGCCGCGACCGATCCGACCGACAGGTCGATATGGCCCGCCACGATCACCAAGAGCATCCCCAACGCCATGATGATCACATAGCTGTTCTGCAGGAACAGGTTGGTGATGTTCTGCGCCGACAGGAAGTCCACCCCCTGCACGGCGCGCACGATGATGAAGAAGAACAGGACAATGGCGACCAGCGCCAGCATCATGCCGTTTTCGCGCAGGTGGCTGCCCAGATGGGCGCCGATGCCTGTCTTTGCCCCTGCGGGCTTGTTCGCGTCAGCCGTGCTCATGCGGCCTTTCCCTTCATTCCGTCTTGCAGGATCAGGGCCATGATCCGTTCCTGGCTGGCCTGTTCCCGGGTCAGCTCACCGGCGATCCGGCCCTCGTTCATCACATAGATGCGGTCGCACATGCCCAGCAGCTCGGGCATTTCCGAACTGATCATGACGACGCCATGCCCCTGGGCGGCGAGGTCGTTCATGATGTTGTAGATCTCGAACTTGGCGCCCACGTCGATGCCGCGCGTGGGTTCATCGAGGATCAGCACCTGCGGATCGGTGAACAGCCATTTCGACAGCACGACCTTTTGCTGGTTGCCGCCCGACAGGTTCACGACCCGCTGGAACACCGATGGCGTGCGGATGTTCATCGCGCCGCGGTATTTCTCGGCCACCTGCTGTTCGCGGCCGCGCGACAGCACGAAGCCCTTGGCGATGCCTTCCAGGTTCGCCAGCGAGACGTTGCGCAGGATCGGCTCGTCCAGGATCAGGCCCAGGGCCTTGCGGTCCTCGGTCACATAGGCAAGCCCCGCGTCGATGGCCTTGGACACGGTGGAGAGATCCGGTTTGCCGCCCGCCAGCGTCACCTCGCCCGTGATGTCGCGGCCATAGCTGCGGCCGAACAGGCTCATGGCGAATTCGGTGCGCCCCGACCCCATCAGGCCCGCAATGCCCACGATCTCGCCCTTGCGGACGTTCATCGACACGTCGCGGATCACCTGCCGGGGCTGGTCGGGGTGCATGACCGACCAGTTCCGCACCTCCATCAGCACCTCGCCGATCCTGGGCGTGCGTTCGGGGTAGCGGTGGGCCATGTCGCGGCCCACCATGTCGCGGATGATGCGGTCCTCGGTGATTTCGCTGCGGTCCAGCGTGGATACGGTGGATCCGTCGCGGATCACGGTCACGCGGTCGGCCACGCGGCGGATTTCGTTCAGCTTGTGGCTGATGATGATCTGGGTGACGCCCTGGCCCTTCAGTTCCAGCATCAGGTCCAGCAGCTTCTGGCTGTCGTTTTCCTGCAACGCGGCGGTGGGTTCGTCCAGGATCAGCAGGCGCACGTTCTTGGCCAGCGCCTTGGCGATTTCCACAAGCTGCTGCTTGCCCACGCCCAGCTTTTCGACGCGGGTCGTGGGCGCCTCGGTCAGGCCGACCTTGCGCAACAGCGCCTCGGTCTTCTGATAGGCGAGCGGCCAGTTGATCACGCCGCCGGTGGCGACCTCGTTGCCCAGGAACAGGTTCTCGGCCACCGACAGCAGCGGGACCAGCGCCAGTTCCTGGTGGATGATGACGATGCCCGCATGTTCGCTGTCGCGGATGTCGCGGAAGCGGGCGGGCTTGCCGTCATAAAGGATCTCGCCGTCATAGCTGCCATGGGGATAGACGCCCGACAGCACCTTCATCAGCGTGGACTTGCCCGCGCCGTTCTCGCCGCAGATCGCGTGGATCTCGCCCTCGCGCACCGACAGGTTCACGTTGCTCAGCGCCTTGACGCCGGGAAAGGTCTTGGTGATGCCCTGCATCTCGAGGATGGCCGTCATCCTGTTCCTCCCTGGGGGATGCGGCCCCGGATGGCGGGGCCGCAGCACATCACTTAAGCTGGTCTTCGGTATAGTAACCCGAATCCACCAGAACCTCTTTCCAGTTGTCCGCGGTGACCGAGACGGGCTCCAGCAGATAGGAGGGCACGACCTTGACGCCGTTGTCATAGGTCTTGGTGTCGTTCACCTCGGGCTCCTTGCCCTCCAGCATGGCGTTGACCATGCCGACCGTGACCTTGGCCAGTTCGCGGGTGTCCTTGAAGACCGTCGAATACTGCTCGCCGTCGATGATCGCCTTGATGCCGGGGATTTCCGCGTCCTGCCCGGTGATGATCGGCATCTTCAGGTCGCCCGAGCCATAGCCCACGCCTTTCACGGACGAGATGATCCCGCGCGCCAGCCCGTCATTCGCCGACAGAACGCCATGGACCTGCTTGTCGCCGTAGTTCGCCGACAGGATGTTGTCCATCCGCGCCTGCGCCGTGGCCGCGTCCCACCGCAGCGTGCCCACCTTGTCCAGCCCCGTCTGCCCCGAAGGGATCACGACATCGCCCGCGTCGATCAGGGGCTGCAGAACCGACATCGCGCCGTCATAGAAGAAATAGGCGTTGTTGTCGTCGGGGCTGCCGCCGAACAGTTCGACGTTCCAGGGCTTCTGGTCGGGGAAGCGTTCCTTCAGGCCTTCGACCAGCGCGGTGCCCTGCATCACGCCCACCTTGAAGTTGTCGAAGGTGGCGTAATAGTCGATGTTCGGCGTGTCGCGGATCAGCCGGTCATAGGCGATGACCTTGATGTCGGACGCGGCGGCGTTTTCCAGCGCGTTCGACAGCGTCGTGCCGTCCAGGGCCGCGATCACCAGCACCTTGGCGCCCGTGGTGATCATGTTCTCGATCTGGCTCAGCTGCAGCGGAATGTCGTCGTTGGCGTATTGCAGGTCGGTCTGGTAGCCGGCCTCCTGGAACTGCTTGACCATGTTCTCGCCGTCCGCGACCCAGCGTGCGGTGACCTTTTCGGGCATCGAGATGCCCACCTTCGCGTCGGCCGCCATCGCGGCCACGGGAACCGTCAGCGCCATGGCGGCAACGGTCAGCATCTGTCGCAGCTTCGTCATTCCATCCCCTCCCAAGGTGCCGGTCGATCGGGGGCGGAACCCTTCGGCCCGCCCCCGTAAGGATCACTTCAACTGGTCTTCGGTATAGTAACCGGACCCGACCAGAACCTCGCGCCAGTTTTCCTTGGTCACCGGCAGCGGTTCCAGCAGATAGGACGGCACGACCTTGACGCCGTTGTCATAGGTCTTGGTGTCGTTGATCTCGGGCTCGGTCCCCTTCAGGACGGCATCGACCATGCCCACGGTGACGCGGGCCAGTTCGCGGGTGTCCTTGAAGATGGTCGAATACTGTTCGCCCGCCTCGATGGACTTCACCGACTGCACCTCGGCGTCCTGGCCGGTGACGATGGGCATCTGCATGTCGCCCGACCCATAGCCCACGCCCTTCAGCGACGACAGGATGCCGATCGACAGCCCGTCATAGGGCGACAGCACCCCATGGACCTGCTTGTCGCCATAGTTCGAGGACAGCAGGTTGTCCATCCGCGCCTGCGCCACCGCCGGATCCCAACGCAGCGTGCCCACGGTTTCCATGCCGGTCTGGCCCGACCCGATCACGATGGACCCGTCGTCGATCAGCGGCTGGAGGACCGACATCGCGCCGTCATAGAAGAAGAAGGCGTTGTTGTCGTCGGGGCTGCCGCCGAACAGTTCCACGTTCCAGGGCTTCACGTCGGGGAAGCGTTCCTTCAACCCATCGACCAACGTGGTGGCCTGCTGGACGCCCACCTTGAAGTTGTCGAAGGTCGCGTAATAATCGACATGTTCCGACCCGCGGATCAGGCGGTCATAGGCGATCACCTTGATGTCGGCGGCGGCGGCGTTTTCCAGGGCGTTCGACAGGGTGGTGCCGTCGATGGCGGCGATCACCAGGACGTTCACGCCCTTGGTGATCATGTTCTCGACCTGGGCCAACTGGTTGGGGATGTCGTCCTCGGCATATTGCAGGTCGGTGTCATATCCCGCTTCCTGCAACTGCTTGACCATGTTGTTGCCGTCGTCGATCCAGCGGGCCGACGATTTCGTGGGCATCGCGATGCCGATGGTTTCGGCCATGGCGCCGGTCGCCAGCCACGAAACCCCGATCGCCAGCGCAACCGCAGCGGTTCTGAACGTCATTTGTATCCTCCCCTGGCGCGGCACCGCTGGCCGCGCATCCTCCATAGGTCAGAAAGATGTAGCGCAAGGGCTTCATGCCGGTAAAATGATAAAATCGGCAAACCCCATACCGGAATTGATATGTCCTTTCGCGCGCTCAAGCCCGCCCAGCTTCGGCTGATCCACGAGGTCGCCCTGCACGGGCAGTTGCAGCTTGCCGCCGAGGCGCTGGCCATGACGCAGCCCGCCGCGTCCCGGATGCTGGCCGAGGCCGAACGCCAGATCGGCGCGCCCCTGTTTCACCGCCAGCCCAAGGGGATGGAGCCGACCGAGATCGGCACCACGGTCCTGCGCCGCGCCCGCGTGATCCTGCGCGAGATGGCCAGCATCGAGGCCGACGTGCGCGCCCTTCGCGGCGGCTATGCCGGAACGGTGCGGGTGGGGGCGGTGACGGGCCCGGCGATCAGCTATCTTGTCAGCGCCATCCGCCGCATCAAGGAGGAAAGCCCCGGCGCCGACATCACCGTCGATGTGATGCCCTCGCGCGAGTTGCTGATGCAGCTGGCGGCAGGTGACATGGACTTCGTGCTGGGCCGGATCCTGCCGGAATTCGACAGCGACAGCTTCAACATCCTGCCCATGGCGGATGAAAAGGTGGCGCTGATGGCGCGGGCCGATCACCCGCTGGCCCGCGCGCGCCTTGTCACGCTGACGGAACTGGTGGGGCAGGAATGGATCATGCAGCAGCGCGGCGCGCCCATCCGCGAGGCGACGCTGGCGGCCTTTGCCAGCGTGGGCCTGTCGGAACCCGGCAACATCGTCAACAGCCCGTCGCTTTTGCTGACCATCGCCTATCTGGCGCAAACGGACGCGATCACCCCGGTCTCGCGCGAGGTGGCCGACCTGCTGATCCGGCCGCCGGTCAAGGCGGGCTTCACGATCCTGCCCACGCCCCGGCCGATCCGCGTGTCGCCCTATTTCCTGCTGGACCTGAAGCGCCGCCCCTTGTCGCCCTTGGCGAAACGCCTGCGGGACGCGGTGGCGCAGATGTCGCGCAGCCCGATCAGGAACGCGGCTGCCTTGTGACCTGCCTGCGCCGCGCGACTTCGTAGGCGACGGCGCCGATCACCGTCGCCGCGATGATGACCAGCGCCAGGGCGTTGACGGCAGGCGTCAGGCCGGTGCGGACCTTGGTGGCGATGAAGACGGTCAGCGGCGTTTCAAAGCCGCGCACGAACAGGGTGGTGTTGTAGTTTTCAACCGATTGCAGCACCGCCAGCCCGCCCGAGGCCAGCAGCGCCGGCCGCAGGAAGGGCAGCAGCACCCGGCGGAACACCATCAGCCGGGATGCGCCAAGGCCAAGGGCCGCTTCCTCTTGCGTGCGGTCGAAGCGTTGCAGCCGCGCCATCACCATCAGCATGACATAGCAGATGATGAAGGTCGTCTGCGCCACCACGATCAGCGCGATGCCTCCACCGACGCCCACCTGCCGCCACAGGATCAGCGTGGAAATCCCGATCACCACCCCCGGCGTCAGCAAGGGGGACACCATCACCGCATAGGCGAAGCTGCGCGCCCGCGAATGCAGCGTGGTCAGCACCAGGGCTGCGGCGGTGCCCACCGGCAGCGCCACGATCACCACCAGCACCGCGACGATGGCCGATGTCCACAGCGCCTTCCACATCGCGGCATCCGCCCACATGGCGGAAAACCAGTCCAGCGTGGTGCCCTGCCAGGGGATCACCGTCGGAAAGCGGCTGGTGTTGAAGGCCGCGACCCCCATGATCAGCAAGGGCGCGAACAGATAGGCCACGAAGGCCAGCAGATAGAGGACGAACAGACCCCGGAAGATGCGGTCCGCCGTCATTTCGCCACATCCGTCAGGTTCACGCGGAAGACGCGCAGCGTGACCAGCACCACGGCCAGGCACAGCACCAGCAGCGTCAGCGCATAGGCCGCGCCCCGGTTCCAGTCGCCGCCCTCGAAGAACCAGTTGTAGATGATCTCGGTGAACCAGCGGCTTCCCGGCGACCCCAGCAGCGCGGGCGCGACATAGGATCCGGCGGCCAGCATGAAGGTGAAGACGCAGCCCGTGGCGATGCCCGCCTTGGCATGGGGGATCACCACGCGCCGGTGGGTTCGGACGGTCCCCGCGCCAAGGTCGCGCGCGGCCTCAAGTTGGGATTTGTCCAGCGATTCTATGGCGTTGTAGATCGGCAGCAGCATGAACAGGATATAGGCATAGACCATCCCCGCCAGCACGCCGCCGTTCCCCTGCCAGCGGATGGGCGCGTCGATCAGCCCGATCCCCTGCAAGACCGCGTTCAGCGGCCCGCGATAGGCCAGCAGGATGAACCAGGCCAGCGTGCGCAGCACCTCGTTGATGAAGAAGGGGATGATGACCAGCATCAGCGCGATGGACAACTGCGCCGGCGTCGCGCGCTGCGCCATCCAGAAGGCGATGGGATAGCAGACCACCAGCGTCAGGGCCGCCACCAGCGCGCTGGCCCAGATGGTCTTGAGGAAGATCGCGCGATGCACGCCCTCGTTCGCCAGATACAGGAAATTGTCCAGCGACCGCACATCCTGCGGCTCGCCCTGCTGCAAGGGCGGCAGGTTCGGGCGCAGGGCATAGTCGATCATCATCAGGTTCGGTGCCAGCACCATCGCCGCCAGCCAGACCAGCACCAGCGTCAGGAAGATCGTCGCCAGCCCGCCGCCGAAGCGCGCGTAAAGATCACGCATCGGCCAGCACCACGGCATGATCGGGGGCAAAGGAAAAGCTCGCATCCGTTCCCGGCGCGGGCGCATCGGCCAGCCGGGTCGAGGGCACCGCCGCTGTCAGGGCCGCCCCATCGGGGAACTGGCCGTGGACCAGGGCGAAGGCCCCTTCGAAATCCATGCGGCTGACACGGGCGCGCAGCGTGTTGGCGCCAACGCCGGGCACCAGCGCCTCGGGGCGGACATAAAGGGTGGCGTTCTGGCCGATGGCGACGGCACCCTGCGCGCGGCCATGCAGCGGACCAAGCGCCGTATCGACGCGGGCCATGCCGTCGCCCACGGCGCTGACCCGGCCCGCGATGGCGTTCGTCTCGCCCACGAAGCGGGCGACGAAGGGCGTGGCGGGGTTGTCATAAAGCTGGCGCGGGGTGGCGACCTGTTGCAAGAGGCCCGCCGACATCACCGCCACGCGGTCGGACATGGCCAGCGCCTCGGACTGGTCATGAGTGATGTAGATGAAGGTGACGCCCGTGCGTTTCTGCAACGCGCGCAGTTCCGCCCGCATGTGCTGGCGCAGCTTGAGGTCCAGCGCCGACAGCGGCTCGTCCAGCAGCAGGACGCCCGGTTCGACGGCCAGCGCGCGGGCGATGGCGACCCGCTGGCGCTGCCCGCCCGACAACTCGCCCGGCATCCGGTCGCCGTATCCTTCCAGCGCGATCAGGCGCAGCAGGTCGTCGGCCCGCTTGCGGCGTTCCGCGCGGCCCATGCCCCGCGCCTCAAGCCCGAAGGCGATGTTTTCCCAGACCGGCATCAGCGGGAAAAGGGCCAGCGACTGGAAGATCATCGCGGTCGGCCGCTGGTTCGGGCCAAGCCCGCGCATATCGCGCCCGCCGATCAGCACGCGCCCCTCGGTCGGTTCCAGGAAACCGGCGATCATCCGCAGGATGGTGGTCTTGCCGCAGCCCGAGGGGCCGAGGATCGAGAAGAACTCGCCCGCCCCGACCGTGAAGGACACGTCGCTGACCGCGCGCGTCGTGCCGAAGCGCATCCCGATCCCGTCAAGTTCCACCGAATGCGACATCCATCCCCCGTTGTCTTGGGCAGGGGTTGGGCCCCCTGCCCGGTTGGTCGTCAGGCCGACAGGAAGCGGTCCTGGTATTCGTTGCGCTTGGTCACATACCAGTTTTCCTGGATCGGCCACCACCACAGCTTGTCCAGCGCGTCGCCCGGATAGGCGGCGGCGAAGAAGGCCTTGGCTTCATCGGACAGCAGATCCGCCGACCCCACGGCGGTCGAGTTGATCGCCGTCGCGTTCGTGTACATCGCCCCCGCTTCCGGCGTCAGGAACCAGTTGATGAAGGCATAGGCCGCATCCAGGTTCGCGGCGCCCGCCGGGATCGACAGCCCCTCCATCCAGGCCAGCGCGCCTTCCCTGGGCGCGATGAAGCCCACCGGCAGGCCCTCTTTCACCAAGGCGGCTGCGGTCGAATCCCAGGTCTGGCCGATGGCCGCGCCATTGACGCGGAAGGCGCCCTGGGCCTCGTTCTCGTTGTTCCAGAACTGGATGATGTTGCCCTTGCGCGCAATCGCCTCGGCCACGATCACATCGAAGATCTCGACCTGCGCCTCGGGCGTCTTGAAGGCGTCCAGCAGCGGGCGGGGCAGCTTGCCCTCGGCCTCCAGCCACAGGCCAAGGCCCACCAGCGCGGAATGGGCGCGCACGGTGGCCTTGCCCGCCGCCGATTCACCCCAGATGTCGCCATAGGAGGCCTTGCCGTATTCCAGCGGCATCTGGTCCTTGTCGAAGGCCACCGCCTCGGTGCCCCAGTCGGTCGGCACCTGATAGCGCTTTCCGTCCACCACCGCGCCCAGGGTGGTCGAGTTTTCCCAGGCCGAGGGCAGCACCTTCGCCACCTCGATCTTCGATTCGTCCAGCGGCTGGACCAGGCCGAACTCGACATAGTTCGGCACCCGGTCCACGGTCGGCCAGATCAGGTCAAAGCCCGCGCCGTTGTTGGCACGCAGCTGGTTCAGCAATTCGTCGTTGGTGCCATAGGGCGTGTAGTTCGGCTTGATCCCGGTGGCCTTCTCGAAGGCGCCCAGGATCTCGTCGTTCAGATAGCCCGCCCAGGCGAAGATGTTCAGCGTGCCCGCGCCTTGGGCGAATCCCGGCCGCGCGACCAGCGGCGCGGCCAGCGCCAGGCCAGCGGCGGCACCCGCGCCCTTCAGAAGCCCGCGGCGATCAAGTCTGTCCATAAGTCGTCCCCCGATTGCGCCGCCCCGCCGGGACTTGCCCGGGGGACGGCATGATCCATGACCGGCCACCCATCCCGGCCCCGGTCAATCGGCGTGAAGCATATCCCTGCCTTGTGACAGGTCAAAGACTCTTTGATCTTTCACCGAAAAATCCGCCTTCAGGGGCGCGACAGGATGCTGGCGGGCCGCGACCGGGCCAGGGCCTGCGTGATCAGCCCGGTCAGCACCGCCTTGATGATGTCGCCCGGAATGAAGGCCGTGACCAGGGCCGCGCATTCGGCCAGCGTCTTCTTCAGCGCGATCGACATGCCGACGATGCCGAAGGCATACATCACGACAATCCCGCCGATGACCGAGGCCAGCGTGACCGTCAGCGCCAGCGGACCCGACCGCCAGCGTTCGACGATCAGCCCGGTGACAAAGGCCGCGACCGGCCAGCCGATGAAGAAGCCCGAGGTCGGCGCGACAAAGGCCCCCAACCCGCCGCGCCCGCCCGCCAGCAGCGGCAGGCCAAGCGCCACCAGCGCCATGAACAGCAAGACCGCCAGCGCGCCGCGTTTCGCGCCCAGGATCGCCCCCGCCAGCATGACGCCCATGCTTTGCGCGGTGATCGGCACGCCGAAGGCCAGCGTCAGGCTGGGGATCAGCCCCAGGGCCGCGATCAGCGCCGCGAACAGCGCGATCCGGGTCATGTTGCGTTCCATCGTCTCAGTCCCTCCCATCAGGAATGTCGTTCAGGATGCCGCCGCGCGCGCGCAGGGCCTCGGCCACGTGGTCGGCGTCGTCCAGCGCCAGCGCGGCCATCGGCACTACGATCCGCCAGCCGGGCCGCTTACGCGACCGGGCGCGCCAGGACAGGGCCAGCCGCTGGCCGTTTTCCACCAGCATCGGGGTAAAGCGCAGGACCATGGCGATGGCAAGCTCGATGGTGCGGGTTGGCAGGCCGAGGCGGCGCAGGGGGGCCAGCAGCCATGTCAGCACGGCGATCATGTCGGTCAGCCGCGTGGTCATGGTCACGAAATTCGCCAGCGCCAGCGCAGCCAGCAGGCGCAGGGCGATGGCCGCGCCCGCCTGCGCCTGCCCGGTCAGCCCGTGCCACAGCGCGATCAGCAGCAGGAAGGGCCAGAGCATCCGCAGGTGCCGCAGCCCTTGGCCCGCAAAGGCCAGGCCCGCCGACAGGTACAGCGCCAGGATCGCCAGCAGGGCCAGGGCCAGCACCCCCGGCCGGTCGGTCAGGAACAGCGCCACCGTCAGGGCCGACAGCGCCAGCAGCTTGACCCCCGCCGGGATGCGGTGCGCCCAGGTTTCAACCGGCGAGGTGAGCGAGATCATCGAGGCCCCCCCAGTCCCGCATCTGCGTCTCGAACCGGGGCAGAACGGCGTCCGGCGGGCCGTCGGCGACCAGACGGCCCCCTTCCAGCCACAGGATGCGGTCAAAGCCGCGAAGCTGGGCTGGATCATGCGTGACCATCACCACCTGCGCCGCGATCCCGTCCAGATAGCGCATCAGTTGCAGCCGCGTCGGAATGTCGAGGCCCGAGAAGGGCTCGTCCATGACGATCACCCGGGGCCGCATCGCCAGCACCGCCATCAGGCACAACAGCTGCTTCTGCCCCTGCGACAGGCTGTGGGTCGCGGCGGGCGCCCAATGCGCCTTGCCGAAACGGTCCAGCATCGCCCGGGCCGCAGCCTCGGCCTGATGCGGGCGCTGGCCTTGCTGGGTCAGGCCGAAGGCGATTTCCTCAAGGACCGTGGGGAAGATGATCTGGTGATCGGGGTTCTGGAAAATGATTCCGACACTTGCCAGGGCCGCGCGGCGGTCGGCCGCCATGTCGGCCCCGCCGATCCGCGCCTGGCCCGCATCCGGCGCGATCAGCCCGGCGATCACCCGCGCCAGCGTGGTCTTGCCCGAGCCGTTGCGCCCGACAATGCCCACGCGCGGCTCCTCCAGCCGGGCCGAAATCCCGTCCAGCACCACACGGCCCGCCAGCGTCACGCCGATGTCGCGCAACGCCACGCTCATCGCCCGCCGCTCCGGGCGGGCCGTTCTTCGGGTCGTGATCCCATCTGCCCAAGGCTTCCGTTGCGTCCACCCCGCGCATCTGCCCCGGAACGGGCCGCCCATGCAACCCCGATGCGTCACTGATAGCTGCGCACCAATGCCCCCGCGATCATCGACCAGCCGTCCACCGCGACAAAGAAGGCCAGCTTGAAGGGCAAGGACACGACCACCGGCGGCACCATCATCATGCCCATGGCCATCAGCACGGCGGACACCACCAGGTCGATGATCAGGAAGGGCAGCGCGATCAGGAAGCCGATCTCGAAGGCGCGCTGGATTTCGGACAGCATGAAGGACGGGATCAGCACCGACAGCTGCCCGCTGCGGTCGCCCGCGCCCGGCGCGATCTCGGCCAGGCCCGCCAGCGTGTCGGGGTCGGTGCGCGCGGCCATGAAGTCCTGGAAGGGGACGATGCCGCGCCGGATCGCCTCGCCCAGGGTGATGGTTCCCTCCTGCAGGGGGGCGCCCGCGACGCTCCAGGCCTCGCGCAGGACCGGGTCCATGATGAACCAGGTCAAAAACATCGCCAGGGCCACGATCAGCATGTTCGGCGGCGAGGATTGCAGCCCGATCGACTGGCGCAGGATCGACAGCACCGTGACGATGAAGGGAAAGCAGGTGATGGTGATGGCGATGCCCGGCGCCAGCGACAGCGCCGTCAGCGCGCCCACCAGCAGGACAGCGTTCTGGCCCAGACCCTGGCCCAGTCCCTGCCCCACCTGGCCCGCGATCTGGTCCAGCCCGTCCTGCGCCAGGGCCACGCCCGGCAGGACCAGCAGCGCCAGCAGCGTCAGGCGACCGATCATGCCGCGCCGGGGGCGGGCAGGATGCGCACGCAAAGCCGGTCCTCGGCCGAGCCGTCCGCCGTCAGCTCGCCCCGCGCGATGACCTTGTCGCCCACGCAGATCTCGACCCCCTCGTCGATGGACTGGTCCAGCAGAAGGATGTCGTCGGGCCGCAGCGCGGACAGCTGCGCGACGGTCTGGCGGGTCCGGCCCAGCCGCACGGTCACCTCGACCTGGATGGCGTCGGTGTCGATCAGGTGGTTCAATGCGTCCATGATGTCTCGTCTCCGTCCGGCTTGGACCCGTTGATTTCGGCGATCAGCGCGCGAATGCCCTCGGCCACGCGCGCCGGTTCCAGTTCGATCCGCCCGCCCTGCAGCGACAGGGCGATGCGCTCGGCTTGCGATTCGGTGACATCGATGCCCTCCAGCCCGCATTCGGCCAGGCAACGCTCCACCATGGCCCGCAGCGACGCCCCGCAGGCGATGGAGGCGCGCAACGGCGGGGCCATGCGCGACAGGCGCAGCAATTCGGCGGTCAGCGCGGCTTCCAGCCGACGCGATTCGGCCGCCGGCGCCAGGCAGTCGAGGATCTGCGCCAGGACCGGCGCCAGCGCCTCCACCGCCTCGCGGCGCAGTTCGGCCCGGCGCGCCTCGTCGTTGGCCAGCGCCCGGGCCAGGCGCTCCAGCCCGGCGCTCAGGGTGCGGGCCTGTTCGTCCGATTGGCGGGCGGCGCCGTCGGCCAGCCCGTCGGCATAGGCCTGGTCCAGCGCCTCGCGGCTGAAGGTCAGGGCCGCGCCCTGCGCCGCGACCGCCGCGCTGAAGGATTCGAGTTTGAGAACCGCGAAACTCAATGTGCATTCTCCTTGTTGTCGATCCAGCCGGTCAGGATCTTGACGCTTTCGTCATGGCGTTCCTTCATCATGCCCCGCAGCCGCGCGACCGGATCGCCGGGGGGCAGCGCCAGTTGTTCGGGCGCGCGGGGGGCCGCAGAGGGGGCCAGGGGTTCCGGCACGACCTCGGTTGCGGGCAGGACCGTGCCGGTCAGGGCGGGCGCGTCCAGCGCCGGGCGGCTGGCGTCCAGCATGGGGCGCGCGGCGCGGCCCTTCAGGACCGGGCGCAGCACCAGGAAGACCACCGCCAGCGCAAAAAGACCGATCATCAGGATCCGCGCCAGCCCGTTCAGCTCCAGCCGGTCCAGAAAGCCCGGCGTGGCGGTGGTGCCCCCCTCGCCCAAGCCCGCGAAGGGCAGCGACTTGACGGTGATCAGGTCGCCCCGCGCCTCGTCATAGCCCACGGCGGATGCCACCAGTTCGCGCAGCACGTCCAGTTCGGCCTGTTGGCGCGGCACCATCTGCACCTCGCCCTGGGCGTTCTCCTCGGCCACGCCGTTGACCAGCACCGCCACCGTCAGCCGCCGGGTCGATCCGGGCTGGCGCGACACCTCGCGCGTCACGCGCGTCACCTCGTAATTGGCCTGCTGGCGGGTTTCCTGGCGGTTCGCCTCGGACTTGTCGCCTTGGCCCTTTTCCCCGTCCGGCAGGTTCGAGGCCGCCGTGACCGCCCCCGTGCCGGTCGAGTTGCTTTGATCGGTGGTTTCCTCGGTCACCTGGGAAATCAACGCGCGGCTGTCGGGGTCGAAGCGCTGTTCGGTCAGCATCTCGGTTTCCGTGACCACGTCCAGGTTCAGCTCGACGATGGCGTTGCCGATGCCGACATGGGGCTCCAGGATGCGTTCGACATTGCGCTTCATCTCGGCGGCGCGGTCGGCGCCTGCCTCATCCTCGCCCGCCGCGACGATGCCGTGCTGGGTGTCGATCACCGTCACCGCATCGGGCGCCATGCCCGGCACGCCGGACGAAATCAGGTATTTCAGCGCCGCCGCCTGGTCGCGGCTGACGGCCTGGCCGTTCGTGCCGATGGTGACCGAGGCGCTGCCCTGCCCGTCGCGGCGGTATCCCCGGCCCGATTCGATCGCCAGGTGGACCCGCGCGGTCTTGACGTTGGGCAGGGCCAGGATGGTGCGGGCGAGTTCCCCTTCCTTGGCGCGCCAATAAGCGGCGTCGAACATCTGCGAGGTGGTGCCGAAGCCCGACATGCCGTCCAGCAGCTCGTATCCCGCGCCCCCTGCGGCGGGCAGGCCCTGGGCTGCCAGATCCATGCGCAGCTTGTCGCGGCTGGCGGCCTCGACCCAGATCGCATCGCCGCGCACCTCGTAGGCCACGCCCGCCCGTTCGATCCCGGCCACGACCTCGCCCGCCTGGGCGCTGTCCAGCCCGCCGTAAAGCAGGCTCATCGCCGGGCGGTTCGCCACCCAGGCAAAGCCCGCGATGGCCAGAAAGGTTGTCAGAAAGGCCGCCACCAGGATGGCTTTCTGTTGTGAGCTTCGCTCTATCCAATAGTCCTGCAATTTTTGCAAAACCGGCCCCTCTCGAATCAGCGTCAGGTTCCCTTGTCCCGGTGTTGATGACATGGGCCGCCTTAAGATTTCGTTAGTCGCGAGGTGCTAATTCCGTCTTGTCACGACGGAGAATCACCATGACCGATGCGACCGCCAACCTGGACACCGACCCGCCCGCAAAGGCGTCGGGCAAGAAGAAGCTGATCCCGATCCTGGCCGCCGTGGTGCTGGCGGGGGGGGGCTTTGCCTCGACCTATCTGGGGCTGTGGTCGCCCGCCGCGCTGCTGGCCCCCAGGGAGGAAGCCCCGGCCGTCCCGGCGACCGTCTTTGTCGCCGTCCCGGTGATCGAGCTGACCATCCCCGGCGGCTCGGGCCAAAGCCTGATCCTGGCCGCCAGCATCGAGACCGACAGCGCCCACAAGGCCCAAGTCGCGCATCTGATGCCGCGCGTGCAGGACGCCTTTACCGCCTTCCTGTCGGGCATCGACCCCGCCGCCTATGACAAGCGCGGCGTGTTGGAGATCATCCGGGCCGAACTGGTGACACGGTCCCGCTATGTGCTGGGCAACGAGGCCCTCAAGGATTTGCTGATCACGGAGTTTCGCTTCAAATGACCCTGGAACACGCCTTTCAAGCCGCGCTTCTGGCGGCATCGCTGGGACTGGGCACCTTTTGCCTGATCCTGTCGCGCAGGCTGCGGCGGCTCAATGACCTGGAAACCGGCCTGGGCGGCGCCATCGCCGTGATGGCGGCCGAGGTCGACCGCCTGGAAAGCGCCATCCGCAGCGCCCGGGCCGAGGCCACCGAGGCCGGCGAGGCCCTGTCGCGAGAGATCGCCGCCGCCCGCAAGGAACGCGCGCTGTGGGATCTGCGCCAGAAGATCACCCAGGCCCAAGCGGCGCCCGCTACCCCCGCCCCCGTCATCCCCCTGCGCCGGCTGCGCAAGCGCGTGGTGGCCGCCGATGCGTAAGCCGCTGATGATGCTGACGCTGGCCTTTGCGCTGCCCGCGGGCGCGGCGCTCTGGCAGGGCGGGGATCTGGCGCGGTTCTTCGCGGCCTCGGCCAGCTCAGACGACCTGCTGCAAGGCTGCACCGATGTCCCCGAGGCGGTGGCGCTGGCGACCGAATTGCGCGACCGCGCCCTGCGGATCGAACGCTACATGGAGGCGCTGGACACCCGCAAGGCCGAGCTTGCCACCGCCGAGGCCGCATTGCGCGCCCGCGCCACCGAACTCCGCCAGCAGAAATCCGGCATCCAGTCGCGCCGCGACACCGCCTCGCAAGCCGTGCGCGAGGATATCGACCGCCTGATCGCCGTTTATGACCAGATGAAGCCCGCCGAGGCCGCCGCCGTCCTGACTAACCTGCCTCCCGATTTCGCGGCCGAGATCCTGATGCGCGTCCAGCCGGAAACCGGCGCCCGCATCATCGCGGCGGTCGAGCCGCGCCAGGCCGCGCTGCTGACCGCCCAGATGGGCGCGCGCAGCGCCCCCACCGACTGAAGGAGAAAGCCCATGTTCGGCATCGTTGGCATCGTCGTGACCTTTGCGATGGTCTTTGGCGGCTATATCCTCGCCGGGGGCAAGATGGGGGTGATCACCCATTCGCTGCCCTTCGAGATGATGATGATCGGCGGCGCGGCCATCGGATCCTATCTGCTGACCAATGACAGCCACACCCTGAAGCATACGCCCAAGGGGATCCTCCAGGCGTTCAAAGGGCCGAAATGGACGGAATCCGATCATCAGGACGTGCTGTGCCTGATGTTCCAGCTGCTCAAGATCGCGCGGGAAAACCCCGTGGCCCTGGAACAGCACATCGAGAACCCCACCGAATCGCCGATCTTCACCGCCTATCCCCGGCTTCTGGCCGATCACGAGGTCGTCTCGCTGATCGCGGACACGCTGCGCTCGGCCAGCCTGAACTATGACGATCCCTACCAGGTCGAGGAGATCCTGGCCCGCCGCCTGGCCGGCCTGCGCGAGGATGCGATGCACGTCCCCCATGCCTTGCAGAACATGGCCGACGCCCTGCCCGCGCTTGGCATCGTCGCCGCCGTCCTAGGCGTCATCAAGACCATGAGCGCCATCGACCAGCCCCCCGCCGTCCTGGGCGGCATGATCGGCGGCGCCCTGGTCGGCACCTTCCTGGGCGTGTTCCTGGCCTATGGCTTCGTGGCGCCCCTGGCCGGCCGCCTTGGCGGCGTCATCAAGCAGGACCTGGCCTTTTTCGACGTGATCAAGTCGGTGCTGATCGCGGGCCTTCACCAGCACGCCACCAACCTGTGCGTCGAGGTCGGCCGCCAGGCGGTGCCCGACCATGTCCGCCCCAGCTTCGACACGCTGGAAGCCGCGCTGCGCGACCTCAAGAAGGCCGCGTGATGATCGGGGCGCTGGTGATGGTGATGGGACTTTCTGGCGCGGCGGCGGCCGATCCGGCCCTGCTGCCCGAGGCCACGGCCCTGGCCGACGAGGCGACGGGCTGGCTGCTGGAGGGCGAGCCCCTGCCCCCCGACTATCGCGTCCGCCTGATGCGGATGCCGCCCGAGGCGCGGCTGCAGGCCCTGGTCTTCCTGCGCCGGGCCGGGCTGCTGACGGCGGACCCTTGGGCGCTGTCCGACATCCTGGCCCCCGCACCCGCCCCCGCAGGTGACGAATGAGCGCCGTTGCCGCCTTCCGGCTGAAGTCGCCTGACGCCTCGGTGCTGGTCACGGGGGGGCTGGTGCTGATCGTCATGTCGATGGTCCTTCCCCTGCCGCCCGCGCTCCTCGATTTCGGCTTTGCGCTGTCCATCGCGGCGGCCACGCTGATCCTGGTCATGGCCTCGCTGGTGGACCGGCCGACGGATTTCCAGGCCTTTCCGATGCTGCTGCTGGTCACGTTGGTGATCCGGCTGTCGCTGAACGTGTCGTCCACGCGGCTGATCCTGACCCAGGGCCACACCGGCACGGACGCGGCGGGCCACATCATCAACGGCTTTGCCAGCTTCGTCGCGGGCGGATCGCTGATGGTGGGGCTGACGGTCTTCGCGGTGATCTCGATCGTGAACTTCGTGGTCATCACCAAGGGCTCGGGCCGCATGGCCGAGGTCGCGGCGCGCTTTGCGCTGGATTCGCTGCCCGGCAAGCAGCTGGCCATCGACGCGGACCTGAACGCGGGCGCCATCGACCACCAGGAAGCTAAGACCCGCCGCCTGCGCGACCAGCAGGAGATCAACTTCTTCGGCTCGCTGGACGGGGCATCCAAGTTCGTCAAGGGCGACGCGGTGGCGGGCATCGTCATCACGCTGGTGAACCTGCTGGTGGGCCTCGGCATCGGCATCGTGGCGCACGGAATGCCCGTGGGCGAGGCGATGGCCACCTATTCCCACCTGACCATCGGCGACGGGCTGGTGGGCCAGATCCCCGCCGTCATCACCTCGATGGCGGCGGCGCTTCTGCTGTCGCGGGGCGGCGCGACCGACACCACCGCGCGGCTTCTTTCCAGCCAGCTGATCCGGGGCTGGCAGCCCGCCGCCGTGGTCGCCGCCGCGATGCTGCTGATGTCCTTCGTGCCGGGGATGCCGCGCCTGCTGTTCCTGGCCATCGCGGGCGCCCTGGCCTTTGGCGGCTGGCGGCTTTACCGCAAGGGCGCTGTCGCCCCCGCCCTGCCCGAGGTCAAGCCCGATGCCGCCGCGCCGCGCCCCGCCGCCCGCATCGGCGACGTGCTGGACACCGACGAGATCAGCGTCGAGATCGGCACCGACCTGGTGCTGATCGCGCTGGACCAGGCGCGCGGCCTCGGCAGCCGGATCACCAACCTGCGCATCCACATCGCCCGCGCCTATGGCCTGATCCTGCCCGACGTGCGCATCACCGACACGGACGAGCTGCATCCCGGCGACTACCAGATCCGCATCCACGGCGTGGTGCGCGGCCGGGGCAGCCTGCGGCCGGGCGCGATCCTGGCGCTTGGCCCCGATGCCGTGTTGCAGGGCCTTTCCGGCGATGCGGTGCGCGAACCCGTCTATCTCAGCCCTGCGCGCTGGATCGACCGAAACGCCCAGGACGACGCCGCGACCCAGGGCGCCACCGTCGTCACCCCCATGGAGGTCCTGTCCACCCACCTGATGGAGGTCGTGAAGGCCAACCTGTCGTCCCTGCTGACCCTTGGCGCCATGCAGCGTCAGATCGAGGAGCTGAAGACCCTGTCCGACAGCGCGCGGGCCGAACGCAACCGCCGTTACTTCGACGGCATGATCCCCGACAAGGTCTCGGCCGAGATGCTGCTGGCGGTGCTGCGCGCGCTGCTGGACGAAAAGGTCTCGATCCGCAACCTGCCGCTGATCGTCGATGCCATGGCCGAGTTCCGCAGCATCGATTCGGTGGAAACGGTCTATGAGCTGGTGCGCAAGCGCCTGCGCGGCCAGATCACCCAGCAATACAGCGATCCTGCGGGCGCCATCTCGGCCTTGCAGCTGCATCCGGGGTGGGAGGCCGAATTCGTCCGCGCCGATGCCGAGACCGGCCGCGCGGGCGGCGGCGCGATGACGCCCGCCTTGTCGCGCAAGCTGCTGGACGCCGTGCGCCGCGCCATGGCCGCGGCCGAGCCTGCCTTGCAGACCGTGCTGGTCGTTCCCGATCACCGGCGGCGGATGCTGCGCGCGGTCCTGGGATCGAACGGCATCGCCATGCCGGTCCTGGGGCTGGAGGAGATCGACCCCGGCGCCGAGCTGCGCCTTGTCGGCACGGTCGAGGTCGGGTGATGTGGGACCAGCTTTCCCAGTTGCTGCCAGGGTTCGACTGGACCTGGGTGCTGGTCTATCTGCGCGTGCAGGCCCTGGTGCTTGTCCTACCCGGCCTGGGCGAACGGGTGATCCCGGTCCGCGTCCGCGCCGCCGCCGCCATGGCCGTGACGCCGATGCTGGCGGGGCTGGTCCCGCCCGCCGCCGCACCGGACGCTCCGCTGGGGACGCTGGCCCAGGCGGCGGGCGAAACGCTGATCGGGCTGGCCGCCGGGATGGGCCTGCGGCTGCTGGCGCTGTCGCTGGACATCGCCACCTCGGCCATCGCGGCCACGGCCTCGCTGTCGCAACTGGTCGGCGGCCAGAACGAGGCCGCGCCCCATCCCATCGGCAACATGCTCCATCTGGCGGGGCTGGCCGCGCTGATGGCGCTTGGCCTGCCGGTGATGCTGGTGCAGCTGATGGCCGACAGTTTCGCGATCTGGCCCCCCGGCGGCTGGCCCGACGCGGACGGCCTGGCGACCGAGGCGATCCGCCTGGCCGCCCGCAGCTTCTGGATCGCGATGCTGCTGGCCGCGCCCTTCACGCTGGGGGGCTTCATGTTCCAGGCCCTGTCGGGCGTCATCAACCGCGTCATGCCCGCGCTGCCCGTGATCTTCATCGGCTCGCCCGCCGCGATCATGCTGGCGCTGGCGGCGCTTGCCCTGCTGGCGCCGGTGCTGATCATGATCTGGGCCGACGCGATCCTGGGCTACATGCTGCCGGGGGCGCCATGAGCGAGGAGAACGACGACAAGCCTTTCGAGGCCTCGGACCAGAAGCTGCGCAAGGCGCGCGAAAAGGGCGACATTCCCCGGTCCGCCGAACTGAACGTCGCCGCCATGTATGGGGGCGCCTGGCTGGCCTTCGCGGTGGGCGGGGGCCTGGCGGTCCGGGCCTGGCTGTCGATGGCCACGCGCGCGCTTGGGGCCGAGGGCTGGACGCCGGGCACCACCGGCGCGATCGCCGCGGCCCTGGGCCAATATGCGGGATGGGCGGTGCTGGCGCTGGCGGCGGTGCCCGCGCTGGTGATCCTGGTGGCGCTGATCGGCGGGCGCGGGCTGGTCTTTGCGCCGCAGAAGCTGGCGTTCGACCTGAACCGGATCAACCCGATGAAGACCGCCGCGCAGAAATTCGGCAAGTCGGGGCTGGTGAACTTCGCCATCTCGCTGGGCAAGGTGGCGCTTGTGGGCGTGGGGGGCTGGTTCTTGTTCCGCGCCCTTCTGGGGCATCTGGCGGCAAGCCCGCTGGCGGGGGACCGCTGGATCGCCGACCTGGGCGTGCTGCTGGGCCGGGTGCTGGCCCTGGCGCTGGCGATCTCGGTCCTGTTCGCGGGGCTGGACATGGGCTGGCAATGGTTCGACCACCGCCGCAGGAACCGCATGACCCGCAAGGAGATGGAGGACGAATACAAGGACTCGGAAGGCGATCCGCATTTCAAGGCCGCCCGCCGCCAGCGCGCGGTGGACATCGCCACCAAGCAGATGCTGGCCGATGTCGCCAAGGCCGACGTGGTGATCGTGAACCCCACCCATTACGCCGTGGCCCTGCAATGGAAGCGCGGCAGCGGGCGCGCGCCGGTGTGCCTGGCCAAGGGCACGGACGAGGTCGCGGCCCGGATCCGCGAGCGCGCCCGGGAACACCGCGTGCCGATCTTCCCCGACCCCCCAAGCGCCCGCGCCATCCATGCCACGGTCGAGATCGGCCAGGAAATCCGCCGAGAGCAGTTCGCCGCCGTCGCCGCCGCGATCCGCTTTGCCGAAAAGATGCGCGAAAAGGCGAGGGCCGGATGGTGAAAGCAACATGACAAAGGAAAGCGACAAGCTGGCGCAGCTGGAACGCATCGCCCGCATCAAGGCGGAACGGGAACTGAAACGCTTTGCCGCCTTCAGCCTGCACATGACCCAGGCCCGCATCAAGGCGGACGCGATGCGCACCGCGCTGGACCAAAGCTACCGCAGCGCCGCGCCCCTGTCGGTGGCCGAGGCGCGCATCGCCAATGCCCAGGCCGGCCGCAGCGCGCGAGAGTTGCGCCAGGCCGAGTCCGAGGTCGCGCGGATGCTGCCGCGCTTTGACATCGCCCGCCGCGACGCCGCCCGCGAATTCGGCCGGGCCGAGGTGCTGCTGAACCTGTCGGCGCTCCGCCGCGCGGACGAAAAGGCGCCACGCTATTGAAAGGCCAGCCTTCGGGAAGTCCGCCGGTGATGGGGGGAACCCCGCCCTACGGGCGATCCTGCATAGAGCGGGGTTCCACTTCACCATTGCAGTCTTGGCACTGACAGGCACCGCCTTGGAAGCCGTTATCGCGGGATCGGCAGTCCGGCAAAAGCTAGGCCTCCAGCCATCGCGCGCACGGGTAACCGCTTCGCCCTGTCCCGTGCCCAAGGATCCCGCTTGCAGCGCAGGGTAGGGTTCTACCCCACCACTGTGATTGTGGCGTCGGCAGGCACCGCCCGCCGTTGAAGCCGTTACCGCGACTCAACGGTCTGGCGAAAACGGCGGCACCAGCCATCCAGCGCAGAGGTTGTCCGATCCGCCTGTCCCACCTGCCGGGATCCCGACTGCGCCGTGGGGGGCTTTTTACCCCACTATCCTTGCGCATGGCGTGAGGATCGTCGGCAACGCCTCGCCCCGGACCTGCCCGGACGGCAGGGGTCATGCGCGGCGAAGGCCTTGGCCCTAGCCCTGGCCTTGGTCAGTCACGCGCCGGCGACCCCAGGTCGATATCCACCCAGACCAGCCGGTGATCCGAGGCGGCCTCGACCGCCGCGGCCAGCGGATCGCCCGGCGCGGGCCAGATCACGCCGCTGCCGGTGACGCGCAGTCCCTTGGCGGGCAGCACATAGTCCACGCGCAGGTTGCCGGGCCCGGCGGGATCGAAGGCGCCCGTGTCCAGCGCCGGGTCGCCCCGATGCGCGGCATTGACGCCGGTCTGTTCCGGCTGGAACGCCCCCCTGGGCTGCGGATCGGACGCAAGATCCAGCAGCGCCGCCATGGCCTCGGGCCGCCCCTCGCCATCCACCAGATCCAGGTTCGGAGTGCCCAGCAGCACGAAGGGCGCGTCCGGCAGGTGGTGCAGCCAGAAGGCGGCCTCGTCATGGTTGCGGCGGCCGTTGCGGTCCTCGGGGCCGTCGAAGACCGGGGGCGTCGCCGACCAGGCCAGCAGGTGCAGCGCCCCCCGGCCGGTCAGCACCGGCACGTCCCAATGCGCGGTCGAGGACAGGCGCTGGACCTTTGCCAGTTCAGGCGCAAGCGGGGGCATCAGGTTGCCCGGAACATCGCGCCACAGCACCGCCGAATGGTCCGTGACCGCCCCCAGCGGCAGGCGCGACAGGATCGCCATGCCGTTCTGCCCGGAAAACTGCCCGAAGCCCTGGGCGTCGTCGGCCCCGCCCGCGCGCCCGTCGCCATCCGCGTCCAGCCCGGTGGGCATCCCGCTGTTCGGGCGGGCGGCAAAGCGGTGCGGCATGGGGTGGCCCGCCTGCTCCAGCACCCCGGCAAAAGCCGCCAGCGCCAGCCCGTCCCCGTCCCAGTCGAACCCGGTCAGCACGATCACGTCGGGCGCCGCAGAGGCGATCACCTGCGCCGCCGCCAGAACCTGCGGATCGGCCCAGCGGATGTCGCGCAGCAAAAGCCCCGGCCCCTTGCGCGTCAGCCCGGGGTCATAGGCCGCCACGCGCAGATCCTGCGCCATGGCGCCGGTGGCAAGAAAGGCCGTCATGATCCAGGCAAGGGCTCTCATCCCGCAGGAATTGCACGGGTCGCGTGCGGTGCCAAGGGCCCCCGGCAGGCGGGGCAGGCAGTCCGGGCCCAGCCTGCTTCGTCGTGGTCCCCGCATCGGCCAGGGAAAGCGCCCCCGGCGCAGGCGGCACGAAAACGGCACCCCCGCCAAGGCCGCGGCGCCACCACCTTGTCATTCGCGCGTTACGATCCCGGTCCAGGCTGATCGCCGGATCCCGGGACAGGCCGCTGCTGCCTTGGGCGGAGCAGCGCGGCCTTTCATCCCCGCCCTTGCAGGAGAGACTGACATGGCGATCTATCGCGGAAACGACGGCGACAACCGCTACAGCGGCACAAGCGCGGCGGACCTGATCCTTGGCCGGTCGGGCGACGACCGGCTGCGCGGCAATCGCGGCAACGACACCATCGACGGCGGCGAAGGCAACGACTCGCTGGAAGGCGGGGTGGGCAGCAACGTCATCCGGGGCGGGTCGGGCAACGACGCGATCTGGGCCCGCGGGGGCAACGACCGCGTCAATGCGGGCGAAGGCAACGACACGGTGCGCGTGGGCGGGGGCGACAACGCCGTCGTTCTGGGCGAGGGCAACGATGTCGCCGTCACCGGCGGCGGGCGCGACATCATCGACGGGGGCGAGGGCAACGACCGCATGATGGCGGGCGCGGGCAACGACATCCTGCGCGGCGGCGAAGGCGACGACGTGCTGAACGGCGGGCTTGGCAACGACCGGCTGACGGGCGGCGAAGGCGCGGACCGCTTTGTCTTCAACGGCGGCATCGACCGCATCACCGATTTCCAGAATGGCGACGACGCCATCGACCTGTCGGCCTTTGCGCGCTTCACCAGCTTTGCCAGCATCCGCGCCGCCGCCAGCCAGAGCGGATCGGACATCATCATCAAGGCGGGTGCCAACCGCCTGGTGATCGAGGACACGCGCCTGAGCCAGCTGGACGGCGACGACTTCATCTGGTGAGGCCCGCAGGCCAGGCCGACCTGCGGCCTGGCCGCCACGATGCAGGCTTGCGACACTGCCGGGCAAAAGGCGGCGGCGGATTGCCGAAGGCTGCGCCCGGGCTTGCATTTGCGCCAGAAGCGAACATCTTGCCGCGCAAACCCCCGGCCCCCCGAGTTCCCATGCCCCCCCATCGTCCAAGCCGCCGCCATGTCCTGCAAGCCGCCCTGGGCAGCGGGGCGTTCTTCCTGCTGCCGCATCTGGCGCGGGCCCAGGAACCGGCAGGCGGCGAAAGCCAGCCCTTTTCCTTCGACCGGCTTCGCGACATGGCCCGCGACATGGCGGCCCGGCCCCATGTCGCCCCCGAGATCGCCGATCCCGAGATCCTCGACCAAGTGGATTACGACCGCCACAACCAGGTCCGCTTCCGCGCCGACCGCAGCCTGTGGCGGGGCCAGGGCAACATCTCGCCCGTGCAGGCCTTTTTCCCCGGCCTTTATTTCCGCAATCCCGTGCGGATCCACACGGTCAAGGACGGCATGGCGACCGAGGTGCCCTTCTCGCTGGACCTGTTCGAGATCCCCGAGGGCAACCCCGCCCGCCTGCTGACGCGCACCAAGGGCTTCGCGGGCTTTCGCGTCCAGGACGCCCGGACCGGGGTGGACTGGATGGCTTTCCTGGGCGCGTCCTACTGGCGGACCTCGGGATATAGCGGGCAGTTCGGGTTGTCGGCGCGCGGGCTGGCCATCGACACCGCCATCCCGAACGGCCCCGAGGAGTTCCCGCTGTTCACCCATTTCTGGCTGGAACCTGCGCAGAACGGGGACCTGACGGCCTATGCGCTTCTGGACAGCCCGCGCGCGACCGGCGCCTATCGCATCGAATCAAGGCGCGGCAATGGCGTGGCGCAGGACATCACCGCCACGGTGTTCCTGCGCGACGCGGTGGAACGCCTGGGGATCGCGCCGCTGACCTCGATGTTCTGGTTCGGCAAGAACACGCCCCATGTCGCCCCGGATTGGCGGCCCGAGGTGCATGATTCCGACGGGCTGGAGATCCTGGCGGGCAATGGCGAACGCATCTGGCGGCCCCTGAACAACCCGCCGGGGACCATGGTGAACAGCTTCGCCGCGCCCGGGGTCAAGGGGTTCGGCTTGATGCAGCGGGAACGCGATTTCGCGCAATATCAGGACGATGGTGTGTTTTATGACCGCCGCGCCAGCGCCTGGATCACGCCCCGGGGCGATTGGGGCGATGGGGCGGTGGTGCTGTCCGAACTGCGCACCGATGACGAGATCCACGACAACATCGTGGCCTTCTGGCAGCCCGCCGGTCCGACCGCGAAGGGCCAGCAGCACGATTTCGCCTATCGTCTGGACTGGGTCCGCGACAACCCGGCGGTCAGCCCCATCGCGCATTTCACCGCCACCCGGATCGGCGCGGGCGGCATCCCCGGCCAGCCGCGCCCCAAGGGAGTGGTCAAGGTCGTCTGCGATTTTGCCGGGCCGAACCTGAAGGGCCTTGGCCGAGAGGACGGGCTGGCCCTGTCGGTCTCGACCGGGCAGGCGCAGGTGTCGAACACGGCGGTTTATCCGGTCATGGGCACCGATTACTGGCGGGCGCTGTTCGACCTGTCCTTCGCGGAAACCGGCACGGCGCCCATCGACCTGCGCGCCTATGTCGATCACGGCGGGACGGCCATGACGGAAACGCTGATCCTGCAACTGTTCCCGTCCCAACTGCGCGCCCTGCTGGCCCGCACACCGTAGGGTGCGTGCTTGCACGCACCTTTCCCCCCGCAAGGCAGCGGTGCGTGCAAGCACGCACCCTACGCGTAGAGGTTGCCGAACCGGTCGCGCAGCAGGTTCTTCTGCACCTTGCCCATGGTGTTGCGGGGCAGTTCGTCCACGAAGACCACGCGCTTTGGCTGCTTGAACTTCGCCAGCCGCCCGTCGAGCGCCGCCAGCACATCCGCCTCGGACAGGGCATCCGGCGCGGCGGGCACCACGACCGCCGTCACCCCTTCGCCGAAATCATGGTGCGGCAACCCGATCACGGCGGATTCGACCACGCCGGGAAGGGCGTCGATCTCGGACTCGATCTCCTTGGGATAGACGTTGTAGCCGCCGGTGATGATCAGATCCTTGCCGCGCCCGACGATGTGCAGGTATCCGCGTTCGTCGAACTTCCCCAGGTCGCCGGTGATGAAGAAGCCGTTCTCGCGCAACTCGGCGGCGGTCTTTTCCGGCATCTGCCAATAGCCCTTGAAGACGTTGGGGCCGCGCACCTCGATCATGCCGATCTGATCCCGGGGCAGTTCCGCGCCGGTTTCGGGATCGGTCACGATGATGTCCACCCCCGGCAGGGGCATCCCCACGGTGCCCGCGATCCGGTCGCCGTCATAGGGGTTCGAGGCGTTCATGTTCGTCTCGGTCATCCCGTATCGCTCCAGGATCGCGTGGCCGGTGCGGGCCTGCCATTCCCGATGCGTTTCCGCCAGCAGCGGCGCGCTGCCGGAAATGAACAGCCGCATATGCGCCGTCCGGTCTCGGTCCAGCCGGTCGTCCTGCAAAAGCCGGACATAGAAGGTGGGCACGCCCATCAGGACGGTGGCGCGGTCCATCAGGCCCAGGATCCGGTCGGGGTCGAACTTGGGCAAAAAGATCATCGACGCGCCGGAAAACAGCGTCACGTTGGTCGCCACGAACAGGCCATGCGTGTGAAAGATCGGCAGCGCGTGGATCAGCACGTCGTCCGCCGTATAGCGCCAGGCCTCGCGCAGCGCGTCGGTGTTCGACACGAGGTTGCCGTGAGTCAGCATCGCGCCCTTGGACCGCCCCGTCGTCCCCGAGGTGTAAAGCAGCGCCGCCAGGTCGTCCGCCTCACGCGGGACGGTCGCGAAATCGGGCGAGGCATCGGCGGCGGCATCCGTCAGGCTGCCCTGCCCGCCTGCGTCCAGCGTGACGATCTTCGCGCCTGCCCGGTCTGCGGCGTCTTTCAGCGCATCGGCCCGCGCGGGATCGCAGACAAAGACGGCGGGCGTCGCGTCGCCGATGAAATAGTCGATCTCGGCGGGCGTATAGCCGGTGTTCAGCGGCAGGAAGACCGCGCCCGCGCGCACGGCCGCCAGATAAAGGATGATCGCCTCGACCGATTTTTCCACCTGCGCGGCCACCCGGTCGCCGGGCGCAACGCCCAAGGACACAAGCGCATTGGCCATGCGGCCCGTCCGCGCGATCAGGTCTGCATAGCTGATCCGCTCGCCCTTGGGCGTCTCGATGGCGGCGGCTTGCGCGTCGGTGATGCCCGATTGCAGGATATCGAACAGGTTGGCGGTCATGGCTTTTCCTTCGTGGAGGTTTGCTCGGGGGGCAGGTGGCGGCGCACGGCGTCGGATGCGGCGATCTCGGTGCGTTCGGCGAAGGCCTCGTGGTTCGCCTCGATCCGGTTCAGGTCATACAGGTAATTGACCATCAGCCCGTGCGACTGCTTCAACCCGTTGGACGACACATCGCCCGCGAAGTTCAGCCGCTCCAGGCAGGCCCCGTTGCCCAGGTGGAAGCGGGCGACGGGATCGACGGCGCGGCCCTTGGCGTCGCGGGCGCGCAGGAAATAGATCGCGGCGGCGGCCAACAGCGGCTCGCGCAGCGCCTGCGCGGCATCCGGGTCCACATGCCAGCCGGGCTGGTCCAGGGGGGTCAAGGCCGCGCGCAGGTCGTCGTCCAGCAGGTCGCCCCCTTCACGGGCCTTCGCCAGCCAGGCGGCGAAGCCCGGCACCGGGGACAGGGTGACGAAGGTCTGGATATTGGGCAGTTCGGCCTTCAGTTCCTCGACCACCTGCTTGATGAGGAAATTGCCGAAGGACACGCCCGCCAGCCCCCGCTGCGTGTTCGAGATGGAATAGAAGACCGCCGTGCTGGCCTGGTGGGCGTCGATGGGGGTGCGGTCCAGATCCAGCAGCGGCGCCACGGTGTCGGGGATAGCCTTGGTCAGCGCGACCTCGACAAAGATCAGGGGTTCATCGACCAGTTGCGGGTGGAAGAAGCCATAGCAGCGCCGGTCGGTCGGTTGCAGGCGGTTGCGCAGGTCATCCCAGTTCTGGATGGCATGGACGGCCTCGTAGCGGATGATCTTTTCCAGGATGGCGGCGGGGGTGTTCCAGTCGATATGGCGCAGCACCAGGAAGCCCCGGTTGAACCAGGACGCGAAGAGATGCGCGAAATCGCTGTCCACCCGGCGCAGGGACGGGTTGTCCTTGAGGTGGCGCAGCAATTCCTCTCGCATCCGGACCAGCGCCGCCGTCCCGCCGGGGGCCAGGTTCAGGCGGCGGAACAGTTCCTGGCGGCGGGGTTCGGCGGCGGTGTGCAGCGCCTCGACGGCCTCGACGGAACCGGGGTCCGCCTGGATGACTGCCAACGCCTTGCCCACCGCCTTGGGATCGGGGCCGAAGCGGTCGGCAAGCATCGCCAGGAACTCCAGCCGCTTGCCCTCGTCCGCGTCCTCGAAGGCCATGACCAAGGCGCGGGCCAAGGCCACGCCGGACGCCTCGCCCCGGCGCGACAACAGCAGCTCGCCCATTTCGGGCAGGCCGGGGGGTGCCGTCACCTGCCCCGCCCCGTCGCGCCAGCGCAGCAGGGCGCGGCCGCGGTCGGTCAGCATGTCGAACAGGTCGCCAAAGCGGCTTGGGCGGGGGGTCTGCACGGTCCTGGTCACGCGTGTCTCCTGTGAAAGGGCGCCGCCGGATCAGCCCGGCAGCACGACGAAGATCAGCCACAGCACCACGGGCGCGACCACGGTCACGATCGCGCCATAGCTCAGCAGCTTGCGGAAGAAGGCCTGCCGGTCAATGCCATGGGCATTGGCCAGCACCAGCGCGCCGTTGGTGGAAAACGGGCTGACATCGACGATGGTGGACGCGACCGCCATGCCCGCGATGAAGCCGATGGCCCCCACGCCGCTTTCCCCTTGCAGGAAGGGCACCGCCAGCGGGATCAGCGACCCCAGCACGGCGGTGGACGAGGCGAATGCCGACACCACCGCGCCGATGAAGAACAGCATCAAGGCCGCCAGCATGGGCGAGGCCATGCCCGCCACCGAATCCCCCACGAAGTCGATGGTGCCCATGTCTTGCAGCACCGCGACATAGGTGCTGACGCCCGTGATCAGCATGATCTCCGGCCAGGCGACCTGGGCCATGGCGCGTTTCTGCATGGTGGGGTTCCACAAGGCCAGCGCCAGGCCGATGGTCAGCGCGACAAAGCCGATGTCCAGGTTGAAGGCCAGCACCAGCACCGCCAGCAGGACCAGCCCGGCCAGCGTGAAGACCTGATAGGGCGTGCCGTCGGGCTGGTTGCCCTCCTCGACCTCGGCCACGAGGCGGTTGGAATCGCCGCCCGCTTCGGCGCCGATGCGGCGGCTCAGCGCCTCGGCCTCGCTGTCGCCGAAGATCTGCGGGCCGGTGGCGGCGCGGGCGATGTCCACATGCGGGACGCGGACGGGTTCCACCGTGTCGCGCGCGGCCATCAGCGTCCGCCCGCCCAGGACCATGAACAGGATCGCCGCCACCGCCGCGTTCACCAGGAAACTGGCCGCAAAGGTGGTCAGCGCCGACAAGGGCAGCCCGGCGTCCTGCACGACGCCGTTGGTGATGCCGCCATAGATGCTGATGGGCGAAAATCCCCCGGCCTGCGCGCCATGGACCACCATCAGGCCCATCAGCAGCGGGCTGATATGATAGCGGAAGGCGAATCCCAGGGCGATGGGCGCGACAATGGCGACCGCGCCGGGGCTGACGGCGCCCACGGCGGTCAGCAGGGCGGAAATCCCGAACATGATCCAGGGGATCGCGCCGATGCGGCCCTTGACCGCGCGCACGGCCATGCGCACCAGCCAGTCGATGGTGCCGTTGTTCTGGGCCAGCGCGAACAGCCAGGTGATGCCGACCAGCGTCAGGAACAGCCCGCCCGGAAAGCCCGCGATGATGTCCTTGGTCGCCTGCCCGGCCAGCAGCGTGCCCACCAGGAAGGCCCCGACAAAGGCCAGGACGCCCATGTTGATGGGCCAGATGGTCGCGATCACGAACATCGCGGCCAGGGCATAGATGGATATCAGATGTGGTGTCATGCGGTCCCCTCCGCTTGCATGAACGGCGTCGGATCCGCCTCCACACGAATCCTCCTCCCAGGATCGTTATACGCCGCGCTGGATATGATGTATATAACATAAGCAGTGATGGATGTTTCTTCGGGCTTCCGCTAGGATGCCCCGCAAGGAGGATCAGCCTTGTCCAGCGTTCCGAACACCCTGCGCATCCGCCGCGCCCTGGAAGACGCCATCGTCGCGGGCCGCTTCCTGCCCGGCACGCGCCTGGACCCCGAGGCGCTGGAGCGCGAGTTCGACTGTTCCCGCACCCCCATCCGAGAGGCATTCCAGCAACTGGAAGCCTCGGGCTTGGTGCGCGTCATGCCCAAGCGCGGCACCTTCGTCACGCAATGGTCGCCCGCCGAACTGGCCGAACGCTTCGAGGTCATGGCCGAGGTCGAGGCCAGTTGCGGCCGCCTCGCCGCCCGGCGGATCAGCGAGGGGGAACTGGCCGCGTTGCGGCAGGTGCATGACGACTGCCGCAGGTTGGCCCAGGCGGGCGAGGTCGAGGCCTATTACCACCGCAATTCCGATTTTCACCACTGCATCTACCGCGCCACGCACAACGTCTTCCTGACGCAAGAGGCCGCGCGGCTGCACGCGATGCTGCAACCCTACCGGCGGATGCAGTTGCAGGTCCGAAACCGCATCGGGCGGTCCTTCACCGAACATGACGCCATCGTCGCGGCCATCGAGGCGGGCGACGGCGAGGCGGCGGCGCGGGCCTTGCGCGATCATGTGATCGTGCAGGGGGACAGGTTCCACGACCTGATCGCGGTGCTGCGGCAGACGCTGGCCTGAGGGTTTGGCGGGGTGGAACCCCACCCCCCGTTTGCCGGGCGGGATCAGGAAACGCATCGCGTTTCCCCCGCCCTTTGCGCAGCGGTGCCATCAGAGACGGTGCAGCCCTGCGACCACATCAGGCCGGCGCCCGACCCGAGGGGGGCGTGAAGCGCCCGCCTGGGGTGGGGGCGGGCGCTGGCCGGGCCTTGAAGGCCCGGCGGTTCTGGAGGAGAGGGCGCGACGTGGCAAAGGCGATGGCCTTTGCCAGTCAGGCGTTCAGCCACGCCGCCGCCGGAGCAGCCGGAACAGGATCGGCGCGCCGGTCAGCACGATGATGATGCGGGTGATGTGGTGGACCACAACGAAGCTGAGATCGGCCCCCGCGATCAGCGCCAGCATCGACATCTCGGCCTGGCCGCCGGGCATGAAGGCCAGGAACCCCTCGACCGGCGGGGCGAGGCCGGTCAGGGTCACGAACTCTGTCACCGCGCCCGCCAGCACCGCCAGGATCAGCACGAAGACCGCCCCGCCCGCGACGGTTTCGCGCAGCTCGCGCAGGGTCACGCCCACGTAGCTGACGCCGATGCCGATGCCGATCAGGAACTGCGCGGCCAGCAGCGCCTCTCGCGGCGGGCGCATGTGCAGCACGCCCGCCAGCGACAGGACCGCCGCGACGATCAGCGGCCCCAGGATCGCCGCGCCGAACAGGCCCGCGCGCTCGGCCCCCTTCCAGCCGGCAATGGCGGCGGCGGCCATGACCAGCAATTCGGACAGGGGAATGTCGGTTGCGGGCTGGCCCACGGGATGGGTCAGTTCCACGCCATAGACGCCCACCAGCACCATGGGCCCCACCACCATGATGACCAGCAGCCGCGTGACATGGACCAGCGAGACTTGGCGCACATTCGCCCCCGCCTCGGCCCCGAAGATGGTCATGTCGGCCGCCCCGCCGGGCATCGCGGCATAAAACGCCGTCACCAGGTCGAAGCCGCAAAAGCGGCGGAAGAAGGGCACGCCCACCAGGCCGATGGCCGCGACATAGAACGGGATGATCGCGACCGAGGCCAGCATCGAGGGCAGCTTGGCCACCAGCGCGGGCGTCACGGATGCGCCGATGGCCACCCCCAGCACCGACCGCGCCGCGACCGAGACCGGGCCAAGCCCCATCAGCCGCACGCCCCACAGGGCCGCGGCCAGGGACGCCATCATCGGCCCGAACAGGAAGGGCAGCGGCAGGTCAAGCAGCCAGAACAGCCCGACGCCGATGACGCCCACCAGCACCGTCACCGCCTGCCGCACGCGCAAGCCGCCTGCCTGTCCCGTCCGCAATCAGACCTCGTCCCGGCCTGAGGCGAGGATGCAAAGCAGCGTGATCACCGCGGCCGCGCCCATGTAATAGCCCACATGGGTCAGGCCGTAATTCTGCTGCAACCAGGTCGCGGCATAGGGGGCCAGCGAGGCCCCGAAGATCCCCGCGAAGTTGAAGGTGATCGACGACCCGGTATAGCGCACCCGCGTCGGAAAGGGCGCGGCCAGTGCGGCGCCGATCACGCCATAGGTCAGGCCCATCAGGAACATGCCCACCGTCACGAACAGGTAAAGCCCGCCCTCGCCCCCGCCCATCAGCGGCGCCAGGAAGAAGGAAAACCCGCCGATCAGCACCGTGACCACGATCAGGAAGGGCCGCCGCCCGACCGCATCGGCGATCTTGCCCGCCAGCGGGATCGCGATGCCGAAGATGACCGAGCCATAGATCTGCATCAGAAGCGCGTCCATGAAGGCGATCTGGCGCACCTTGACGTTGTACGAAAGCAGCCAGGCCGAGCAGATGTAGAACAGCACGAATGTCACCAGCGCCACGAAGGTGCCCAGGAACAGGCTGCGCTTGTGGTTGCGGAACAGTTCCACCACGGGGACCGAGACGCGTTCCTCCTTTTTCACCGCTTCGGCGAATTCGGGGGTCTCGGTGATCGACAGGCGGACCCACAGGCCCAGGACGATCAGGATGATCGAGGCCAGGAAGGGCAGCCGCCAGCCCCAGGCCAAGAGGTCGTCCTGGGACATGAAGTGCAAGAGCACCCAGAAAAAGCCCGAGGACAGGAACAGCCCGACCGGCGCGCCAAGCTGGGGGAACATGCCATACCAGCTGCGCTTGCCTTCGGGCGCGTTCTCGGTCGCCAGCAGGACCGCCCCGCCCCATTCGCCGCCAAGGCCGAAGCCCTGGCCGAACCGGCACAGCGCCAGCAGCGCGGGGGCGGCGACGCCGATCTGGGCATAGGTCGGCAGAAGGCCGATGATGACGGTGGAAATCCCCATGGTCAGCAGCGCCGCGACCAGCGTGGCCTTGCGCCCGATGCGGTCGCCGAAATGGCCGAAGACGACCGCGCCGAAGGGCCGCGCGAAGAAGGCGATGGAAAAGGTCGCAAACGAGGCCAGCAGCGCGGTGGTCGCATCCGAGGCCGGAAAGAACAGGGTCGGAAAGACCAGCACGGCGGCCGTGGCATAGACGTAGAAGTCGAAGAACTCGATCGTCGTGCCGATCAGGCTGGCCAGCAGCACCCGGGCGGGGGAATTGACAGGGGTGCCGGGGCGCGCCCGGGCGGACGCGGAAATCGTCTGGTCAGTCATCGTTCATTGATCCGCTTGTTGTCAGAAGGGTCCGGCATCGCGGAAGATGCCAGTGCGGGCCTGCGCTAGCGCAAACCATGCGCAAGGGAAATGCCGAACATGCCGAAAATTGCGCGCGCATGACGGGTTTGCAGCCAAGGATTGCCGGAGGGCCGCGCCGTCAGGGGCCGGTCAGGCGCGGCCCTCGGCCTCGGCCAGCTTCCGAAGGATGTCCTGGACCTGATAAGGCTTGGTGGCGACGGGGATGCCGGAAAAGCCGTCGGGCAGGTCGAAATCGCTGCCATAGCCGGTGGCGAAGACAAAGGGGATGCCCCGGCCCCGCAGCCGTTCCGCGACGGGCAGCGAGGTCTCATCGGCCAGGTTGACATCCAGCACGGCCAGGTCGGGCGGATCGCGGTCGATCATCGCCAGGGCCGCCTCGACCGAGGCGGCGCGCCCGCTCACCTCCAGCCCGTGGTCCTGCAACTCGGCCTCGAGCGACAGGGCGATCAGGGTCTGGTCCTCGACCAGCAGCACGCGGCGTCCGGCCACCGGCCCGGCAGGGGCGGGCGCAGTTAAACCCGGGCGGGGGGCCGCCGGGGCGGCACCCTTGCGGATGAAGCGGGCGGGCAGCAGGAAGCGGGCGGCCACGCCGGTCGGGCGGAACTCGATCCGGCTTTCGCCGCCCAGGTCGAAGGGCAGCGATTGTTCCACCAGGGCGGATCCGAAGCCCGCGCGGGCGGGCGGGACCAGCCCTTCCAGCCCGTTCTCGGTCCAGTCGATGCGGCAGTTGCCCGCCTCGTCGAGATGCCAGGCGACGGTCAGATGGCCGCCGGGCCGCGACAGCGCGCCGTATTTTGCGGCGTTGGTCGCCATCTCGTGCAGGATCAGCGCCATGACCGAAAAGGCCCGCCCGTCCAGGGACACCGCCGGGCCGTCCAGCCGCACCCCCCGCCCTGCCCCGGCATAGGGGCCAAGCTCGGCCTCCAGCAGATCGCCGAGACACCCGCCCTCGTTGTCGTCGCGCACGATCTGGTCATGGGCATAGGCCAGCGCCTGGATGCGGCCGCGCAGCGAATCCGCATAGCCTTGCAGCGTCTCGCCCTCGGGCGGCTTGCGGCTGACCAGCGACTGGATGATGGCCAGGATGTTCTTGACGCGGTGGTTCAGTTCGCGGTTCAGGACGCGCTGGCGCATCTCGGCCCGGGACCGTTCGTCGGCCAGCATCTCGCTGCTGAACAGCAGTACCTCGGCCACGGCGATGCGCAGGGCCTCGGCAAAGCGGCGATCGGCCTCGGACCAGGGGTGGCACTTGTCGCGGACGGTTTCCTTCCAGATCGCGAAGCTTTTGCGCGGGGTCAGGCGGTCGCCCAGGGGGCCGGTGTCATAGGTCTTGTTCGGATCGCCCGCCCAGTCCAGCGTCTGCACGGCCTCCTTGCGGAAACAGAACATGAAGTCGCGCGGCCGCCGGGACAGCGGGATGACCATCACCCCCGCGGCCAGCCCCTGAAGCGCGTCTGCATCGGGCAAAAGGTCCGCCAGGTGGTCGGTGTGGAACACCTGCCCTTCCGGCAGCGCCAGCGCCAGGGCCAGAAGGGGCGCGGCCTCGGCCTCGGTCGGGGCATGGCCGACGGTGGTCCAGACGCCGTCGAACCACATGGCGACGCCATCGGCGGGGATCAGCCCGGCCAGGTGAGGCAGGCGGTCGCGCAGGGCGGGGCCCGCATCCTCGGCCCGGACGGCATCGGCCAGCAGGTCGTCCAGCGCGCGCCGCGCGGCCAGTTCGGCATCGCGCGCATGGCGGCGGTGCAAGGCGTCCAGGTGCATCGAGAAGAAATCGCCCACCATTTCCGCCGCGGCGCGGTCGGCCATGGTCAGCACCTTGGGCGCGTAATGGTGGCAGGCGATCAGCCCCCACAAGGCCCCGTCGATGATGATCGACACCGACATGGATGCCGCGACCCCCATGTTGCGCAGGTATTCGCAATGGATGGGCGAGACGCTGCGCAGATGGGCATGGGACAGATCCAGCGGCCCGGCCTGCGGGTCATGGGACAGGATCGGGACGGGCGCATAGGACGCGTCGCCGATCACCCGGATCGGGTTCTGCAGATACAGGGCGCGCGCCTGCTTGGGGATGTCGGTGGCGGGGAAATACTGGCCGCGGAAGCTTTCGTGGCTTTCCCCCTTGGCCTCGGCCACGACCTTGCCCGCGCCGTCGCAGCCCAGTTGATAGATCATCACCCGGTCATAGCCCAGCTGCGCCTGGATCAGCGGCGCGGCCTGCCGGACCAGCCGGTCGGCGTCGGTGATGCCGCGCAGGCGTTCGGCCACGGTGCGCGTCAGGCTGATCTGCAGGCCAAGGCGGGTGGCGGCGGGCTCGAACTCGATCACGGTGCGGTTGTCGTGGCGGTGGATGGTCGCGTCCAGCGCGCGGCCGTTCACGTCCAGCCCGAAGACCACCGCCGGGCGGGGCCGGTTTCCCGACACGGCCAGCGCGTTCAGCAGCGTGTGCGCGGCCTCGCTGCCGACCGCCTCGGACAGGGACAGGTCCAGCGGAAGGCCGGGCAGGCCCAGCAGGACGGGGACGTTTTCCGAACAGAACAGGATCCGCCGCGCGTTGTTGTCGCAGGCCAGAAGGCAGCCATGCGGCTGGATGCTGCCGGGGATGTGGATCGGTTCCCGGTCGCAATTGGTCAGGTCGATGGGCTGTCCGGCCAGCGCGGGGTCAAAGGCGGTGTCGTTCATGCGAGGGCCCCGACGCCATAGGCGCGCAGCGCCAGGCCAAAGACCGCGCGGGCGGCAGCGGCGGCCTCGGGCGCAGGGAAACCGCCCGCTTCCAGCCAGGCCAGGAAGTCGCGCCAGCGCGCGGGCGACGCCGTCTGCGCCGCCAGGTGCCGCGCGCCGTGATCCGGGCCAAAGCCCAAGGCCGCCGCGCGCCGCGCCAGCAGCCGCCCGCCAAGCGCCGAGCCTTCCAGGACATAGCAGGCCGCGGCCTTGGCCGCAGGGGTCGGCAAGGGCAGCGCGGGTGGCGTGGCGGGCAGGGGCAGGCCCAGATCGGCCAGATCCCGTGCGATCAGCGGCGCAAGGGGCTGCACCTGCCAGCCCGCGACCTGCGCCAGTTGCGGCTCGATCGCCGCGCGAAAGGCATGGCTGCCCCCCAGGAAGGCGCCATAGGCCCTGGCATCGCCAAAGGCGCCGATGTCCCGGTCCAGCGTCTCGTGCAGGTCACGCGTGGCCGCCGCCAGAGCGCGACGGAGTGTGCCGTCTTGCATCGATCCCGTGCCACATTGCAGATATTGCACCAGACATAGCGGGCATTGCGGAAAGGCCGCAATAGCGGTTTTGCAAAGGCCGCTTAAGGAATGTTAACGTTTTCGCGGGTCAATAGCCCTTGCGGCGGTCCACCAGATGCAGGACCGGCTGGCCCGCCATGGCGCGGCGCAGGTTCTCGACGGCGACGGGGGCGGCGGTTTCCACCCGCGTCTCGGCGGCGATATGGGGGGTCACGGTGACGCGGGAATGGGACCAGAAGAGGTGGTCCGGGGGCAGCGGCTCGGCGCGGAACACGTCCAGCACGGCATGGGCCAGGGGACCGCGATCCAGCGCGGCCAGAAGGGCGGCGTCGTCCAGCACCGTGCCCCGGCCCGGGTTGATCAGCCAGGCCCCTTGCGGCAGCAGCGCCAGCCGGTTGGCATCCAGCAACCCCCGCGTCTGCGGCGTGTCGGGCAGCAGGTTGATCAGGATCTCGGCCCGCGACAGGGCGCAGCTCAGGTCGGTCGTGATCTCGACCCCATCGTCCGGGCGCCCGGATGCGCTGAAGCCCCCGACGCGAAAGCCGATGCCGCGCAGCATGGCCGCCACGCTGCGGCCCAGTTTGCCCATGCCCAGGATCGTCACGCGGCGGTCCTGGGCCAGGGGCGGCGTCAGGCCGTTGCGCCAGGTGCCGTCCTGCGCGTAACGGTCCATCCCCAGATGCGCGCGCAGCGTCCAGCCGGTGCAGTATTCCGCCATGCCGCGCGCCAGCCCCGGATCGACCATCCGCGCCAGGGGTTGCGTCAGCGTGGGATTGGTCACGATGCGCTCGACCCCCGCCCAGAGGCTTTGCACCAGCCGCGCGTTCACGAAGGGCGACAGGTCGCCGACCGGGCCGCCGGGCGCATAGATGATCGCGTCGATGCTGGCGGGGTCGGCGTCACGCAGCAGTTCCATCTCGGGCGCAAGGCGCGTCAGGACGGGCGCCCAAACCGGCCACAGGGCGTCGGGGGCGGCGAAAAGAACCCGCATCACCTGGGCCTGTGGACATGGGCGGCCTGCACCAGCCCGAAGCCCAGCATCAGGATCATCAGCGAGGTGCCGCCATAGCTGACCAGCGGCAGGGGCGAGCCCTTGGCGGGCAGCATCCCCATCACCGTCGCCATGTTGATCGAGAAATACAGAAAGAACGTGCCGCTGATGCCCACGGTGATCAGGGACGCGAAACGGTCGCGGTTCGACAGCGCGGAATACAGGCAAAAGCCGATGATCAGCGTGTAAAGACCCAACAGCGACATCGCGCCGACGAAGCCGAACTCCTCGGCCAGGACGGTGAAGATGAAGTCGGTGTGCTTTTCGGGCAGGAAGTTCAGCCGCGACTGCGTGCCCTGCATGAAGCCGCGCCCCGACCAGCCGCCCGATCCCAGGGCGATCTGGCTCTGGATGATGTTGTAGCCCGCGCCCAGGGGGTCGGCGGTCGGGTCCAGGAAGGTGTCGATGCGGCGGAACTGATAGTCCTTCAAAAGCTGCCAGTCGGTGCCCCGGCTTTCCAGCACGGTCGCCACCATCCCCACGGCGGCGGCGATGACGACGCCGAAATACCACAAGGACACCCCCGCCACGAACATCACGATGCCGCCGCCCGCCACCAGCATGATCGAGGTGCCGAGATCCGGCTGGATCAGCACCAGCCCGGTCGGCGCCAGGATCAGCACCACCGGGATCAGCACCCACAAGGGGCGCGACACACGGTTGGGCGGCAGCCAGTCGTAATAGGCGGCCAGCAGCAGCACCTGGGAAATCTTCATCAGTTCGGACGGTTGCAGGCGGATCGGGCCGATGTCGATCCAGCGTTGCGCGCCCATGCCGATGGTGCCCACCAGTTCCACTCCCACCAGCAGCAAGACGCAGATGACATAGGCGGGGATGGAGATGCCGCGCCAGAACCACATCGGCACGAAGGCCAGCGCGATCATGATGACCATGCCGGCGGCAAAGCGGTACATCTGCGGCTCGGCCCAGGTATCGACCTTGCCGCCCGCCACGGAAACCAGCATCAGGAACCCGATCGAGGCCACGGCGGCGATCAGGAAGACCAGCGGCCAGTTCAGATACAGGATCTTGCGGATGCCGGTCGGGGTCTGGGCGACCTTGTAGTCGAGATAGGACAAGGACATCGGATCAGGCCCGCGTCAGACGGGGCGCATCGGGCGCGAACAGGTGCATGGCGTTGTGGCGCTCCTCCATCGCGTCGCGCTGGTCGCCCGGCACCGCGTCCAGGGGCGGCAGCCCGCCGTTCAGGGCAAACAGCATGATGTCCCGGGCAATGGGCGAGGCGACGGTGGATCCGCCCCCGCCATGTTCGACGATGACCGACACCGCATAGCGCGGCGTCTGATAAGGCGCGAAGCAGACGAACAGCGCGTGGTCGCGCCGGTTCCAGGGCAACTGGTCGTTCGACACCACGCCCCGCGCCCGTTCGGCGGCGGTGATGTTGCGGACCTGGCTGGTGCCGGTCTTGCCCGCCATGCGCCAATCCTCGCGGATAATGCGGGACCGGCGCGCGGTGCCGGTGTCAGAGTTCATCACCGCGTCCATGCCCGCCCGCGCCACGCGCAGGAAGGCCGGGTTCACGTCCAGCGCCGGAAAGTCGGGGACCGGCTGGGCCACCCCGTCGATGGCGCGCACCAGGCGCGGCCTGACCTCGACCCCCGAGGCGATGCGCGCCGTCATCACCGCCAGTTGCAGGGGCGAGGCCAGCACATAGCCCTGCCCGATCGAGGCGTTCAGGCTGTCGCCCACCTGCCAAGCCTGCCCATAGCGCGCCTGCTTCCAGGCCCGGTCGGGGGCGATCCCCTCGGCCACGGCGGACATGGGCAGGTCGTGGCGCTGGCCCAGGCCCAGCTTGCGGGCCATGGAGGCGATGCGGTCGATGCCCACCTTCTGCGCCAGTTCGTAATAATAAACGTCGCAGCTGTGGGACAGGCTGGTCACCGCATCGACGGTTCCGTGGCCGCCCCTGCTCCAGCAATGGAAGCGGCGGCCGCCGACCTCGGTATAGCCGGGGCAGAAGAAGCGCGATCCTGCGTTGATCACGCCCGATTCCAGCCCCGCCAGCAGCGTGACCATCTTGAAGGTGGACCCCGGCGGATAGACGCCCTGCACCGTCTTGTCGGCCAGCGGCCGGTGGTCGTGGTTCATCAGCGCCTTGTAGTCGGGCGAGGATATCCCGCGCACGAACTTGTTCGGATCGAAGCTGGGGGACGAACAGATCGTCAGGATGTCGCCCGTCTGCACGTCGATCACCACGGCGGCGGCGCTCTCGGAGCCCATGCGTTGGGCCGCATAGTTCTGCAACTGCGCGTCGATGGTCATCTGCACGGTCGCGCCCTGCTCGCCCTCCTGGCGGGACAGTTGGCGCATCTCGCGGCCCGCGCTGTTCACCTCGACCCGGCGCTGGCCGGCCTTGCCGCGCAGATGCTCCTCCATCCGGGCCTCGAAGCCGACCTTGCCCAGTTGGAACTCGGGCAGCATCAGCACGGGGTCGGGGTTTTCGATCTTGGACAGGTCGTAATCGGACACCGGCCCGACATAGCCCAGCACATGCGCCAGATCGCCCGCGCGGGGATAAACGCGCGACAGACCCGATTCCGGCGTGACGCCCGCCAGCGCGGGGGCGTTGACCGCGATCGAGCTGAACTGTTCCCAGGTCAGCCGGTCGGCCAGCACGATGGGCGTGATCGCGCTGCGCTTGGAAAACTCGTCCAGCAGTTCGGCCATACGGGCGTCGCTAATGGGGATCAGCTGGGCTAGGCGGCGCAGCACGGGTTCCACCTCGCCGCCCGCTTCCTCGCGCGTGAGCGTCACGCGATAGTTCTGCTCGTTCCCGGCGATGACGATGCCGTTGCGGTCGTGGATCAGCCCGCGCGCGGGCACCAGCAGGCGGATCTTGATGGAATTGCCGTCGGCCAGCATCCGGTACTGCTCGGCATGTTCGACCTGCATGGACCGCAGCTTGAGCGCCAGGGTCGTGATCACGCCCAGCTGGATGCCCGCCAGCATCAGCCCCCGGCGGGTGATGCCGCGGGTGTTCGCGTCGTTCTGCCGGGGCGGGCTGGTCATCGCGTGAACCTCCTCTACTCGGCCTCGACGGGGGTGATGCGGCGCAGGCCGACCAGCGCGCGGGCGGCCAGCACCACGGGCGGATAGGCGGCGGTGGTGGCGATATAGTGCAGGATCACCTGACCCAGGGCCGGAACCGGCATCATGAACAGCACCTGCATGAAACGATAAGCCAGCATCATCACGCCGATCAGGATGGCGATGCGCAGCCATTCAACCATGAATGGCCCGTCGCGCCAACGCCCCTCACGCAAGCGTGCGGCCTCGGTCCCCAGCACCACCATGGCGGGCCAGAGGCCCAGGGGGTGGAACAGGAGGATGTCCTGGACGGCGAAGACCAGCGCGATCACGGGGGCCGCCAGCTGGTCGGGGCGGCGCAGCACCCAGGCCAGCGCCAGGCACAGCCCCAGGTCGGGCCCGGGCAGGCGCGCGGTTCCCGCCGACAAGGGCAGCAGGCGCAAAAACAGCAGCACCGCCATCGCCGTGCAGAACAGCGCCGTGCCGATCAGCAACTGCCGGTTCATCCTATTCGGTCCCCGTGGCCAGGGGGTCCGATGCCGCCGCCGCCTCGACCGGCGAGGTCGGCATCCGCGGGCCGATGAAGCCCTGTTCCTTGGGGGTGATGACCGCGCCCGAATCGGCCACGGTTTCGGCGGGACGGGACCGCAGCACGCGCAGGAATTCCAGCCGCCCGTAATCGGCGGCCATGCGCAGCCGCATCCGCCCGTCGCTGCCCTGCACCACCTGGCCCGCCAGAAGCCCCGGCGGAAACACCCCCCCGTCGCCCGAGGTCACGACCCTGTCGCCCGGGCGCACGTTGTCCGGGGTTTCGATGAAGTCCAGGAACGGCAGCGGCGTGTTGTCGCCCGTCAGCAGCGCCCGTTCGCCCGAGGGCTGGATCGACACCGGGACGCGCGAGGACGGGTCGGTCAGCAGCACCACCCGGCTGGTCCGCTTGCCCACGCCGGAAATGCGGCCCACAAGGCCCAGCCCGTCCATCGTGGCCCAGCCTTCGACGATGCCGTCATCCGCGCCCACGTTCAGCAGCACCGACTGGCGGAAGGCCGATCCGCTGTCCACCATCACCATGCCCGTGACGCTGGTCAGGGCGGGGTCGATGCGGACGTTGTTCAGCGCCATCAGCTTGGAATTTTCCTGTTCCAGCTGGACGGCGGCCTCCTTCCAGGCCTGCATCTTCTGCAACTCGCGCCGCAGTTCCTGGTTCTGCTGATAGATCCGGGCATAGGACTGGAACCCGCCGATCATCTGGCTGGCCTGCGTGACCGGGGCCAGCGCCCATTCAAAGGACGGCACCACCCGGTCGATGATGGCGATGCGCATCCGTTCCGCGCGCGGGCTGTCGATGCGCCAGAACAGGAACAATGCGATCAGCACAAGCACCATCAGCGCGATCAGCACGCGCCGGACGGGTGTGGCGAAATCTGGTCCCTTGCGTGCCATGGACGCGAGCCCCCTGCCGGGCCGCCCCTCAGCTGTCGTAGTCGATGACGTGGCGCAGCTGCTTTTCGTATTCCAGCGCCTTGCCGGTGCCAAGCGCCACGCAGTTCATCGGCTGGTCGGCCAGGGTGATCGACAGGCCCGTCTGCTCGCGTAGCGCCAGATCCAGGTCGCCCAGCATCGCGCCCCCGCCGGTCAGGATCACGCCGCGGTCCACGATGTCGGCGGCCAGATCCGGGGGCGTGGCCTCCAGCGCGACCATCACCGCCTCGCAGATGGCCTGCATCGGCTCGGCCAGCGCCTCGGCCACCATGGCCTGGCTGATCTCGATTTCCTTGGGAATGCCGTTCAGAAGGTCGCGGCCGCGCACCATGATCGTGGCCCCGCGCCCGTCGTCGGGCATCCGCGCGGTGCCGATGCTGGTCTTGACGCGCTCGGCCGTCGATTCGCCGATCAGCATGTTCTGGTTGCGGCGCAGGTAATTGATGATCGCCTCGTCCATGCGATCCCCGCCGATGCGGACGGAGCGGGCGTAAACCACGTCGCCCAGGGACAGGACCGCGACCTCGGTCGTGCCGCCGCCGATGTCCACGACCATCGACCCGGTCGGTTCGGTGATGGGCATCCCCGCGCCGATGGCCGCCGCGATGGGTTCGGCGATCAGCCCCGCCTTGCGCGCGCCCGCGGACAGGACCGACTGGCGGATGGCGCGCTTTTCGACGGGTGTGGCGCCATGGGGCACGCAGACGATGACCTTGGGCTTGGAAAAGCCGCTGCGCTTGAAGACCTTCTTGATGAAGTGCTTGATCATCTGCTCGGCACTGTCGAAATCGGCGATCACGCCTTCGCGCATGGGCCGGATCGCCTCGATGGACCCGGGCGTGCGGCCCAGCATCAGCTTGGCGTCCTCGCCCACGGCCAGCACCTGCCGCTTGCCGTCCTTGACGTGATAGGCCACGACCGAGGGCTCGTTCAGGATGATGCCCTTGCCCTTGACATAGATCAGCGTGTTCGCCGTCCCGAGGTCGATTGCGATGTCGGTCGAAAACAAACCGCCGAATGCCATGCCCGTGTTCCTTTCGCGCCGGTTTGGTCCGGCTTAGCCCGTTTTGTCGCCCCATGAGAGTCGCAGCCCGCCGGAATCGCCGTCTGGCCGCAGCCCTTCATATAAAAGGGTTGACCCCGTCACGAAAGCCCCGATCCTTCGCGGCGGCCAGGGCCAGCATTTCCCTGCCGCCCGTGCAGCCGACAAGGACGAAGCCATTGAAAGAAAGCCAGATCATCGGCATTTGCCGGTTCGCCTTCCTGGGCCGGGGGGATTGGGTGGGGATGCGAAGCCCGCAATCCCACGACGCCGCGCGGCTGGACGAGCAGGCCGAATGGCTGTTCCACCCCGACCGGATGGCGCGGCGGCTGTTCACGCTGGAACGCATCTGCCTGGCGTCGGTCGCGGCGCAGACGGACCGGGATTTCCGCTTTCTGGTGCTGACCTCGACCCGGCTGCCCGCCCGCCATCTGGAGCAGCTTGACGCGCTGTGCGCAAGGATACCGCAGGTCGAGCTGCTGGTGTCGGCGGAAACCGAGGCGAGCCAGGCGCTGCGCCCCACCCTGCTGCAAGCGGCCGAGGCGTCGGGCCGTCCCGCCCTGCAATTCCGCCTGGACGACGACGATGCCGTGGCCCCGGATTTCGTGGCCAACCTGCGCCGGATCGAACGGGGCGTGCGGGGCCTGCCGCGCTATGCGCTCAGCTTTCCGCGCGGCCTCAGCGTCATCTGCTATGGAACCGAGCCGCCGAGCTTCTGGAAGACGCGCCGTCCCTTCACCGGGGCCGCATTGGCCGCGCGCCTGACCGAGCCGGGCCGGTCGATCTTTGCCTTCAACCATTTCGACCTGCCGCGCCGCATGATCGCGATCACCGAACCCGACGCGATGGGTCATTTCGTGACGCGGTGGGACATGGCCGATTCCGCCCGGCGCGGCGTTCCGGGCATCCCCTGGGGCTACGAGCCGCTGCTGCCCGAAGAGTTCCAAAGGGCGGTGGCGGCGGATTTCCCGTTCCTGTCGGGGATGGACTGGGGCCGATTGGGCCACCCGGCCGGCAGCACGACATAGGGCGGGGTTCCACCCCACCTTTGCCTGGCCGGTCGCAAAGGAAGGGTGGGGTAAAACCCCGCCCTGCGGGGCTTTCGCGCTTGAAAGCCCGTTGCGGCCCCGCTTTCCGTGCGGGCCGTGTCAGCGGGCCTTGCGGCGGCGCAGGAAGGCCAGGGCGGCAAGCCCCGCCGGCAGCAGCGCCGCGCCTGCGGGCAGCGGAACCGGGGCGGGCTGCGGGTCGGACGCCGCGTTGCCGGGCGCGTCGATGTTGTAGTTCAGGCTGCCATGCGTGCCGTAAAGCGACAGATACAGGATGCCGCCGAAATCCTCGCCCAGGTGCAGGGAATAGGTGAAGTCGTCCTTGCGGTTCCAGTGCTGCATGTTGACGGAACCGAACTGCGTGCCTTCCCAGGCGCTGTATTGGGGTGCCGTGAACTGGTAATACAGGCTGCCCCCGGCCGAGAAGGACCAGTCCGTATCGCCGATGGGCGTCTGCGGCGAGAAGGTGAGCGTGATGGTCTGCGCCCCCGGCTTCAGCCCCGTGAAGCCCAGGATGTCGTAATCGTTATGCCCGCTCCAGCTGCCCGAGATGCTGTCGAAACCCGTGCCGACGATGGTCGGGTTTTTCCAGTCGCCCGAAAACCCGGCGCTGCCGGTGCCTTCGGTCAGGGTGGCGGCAAAGGCGGTTCCCGCCGTCAGCATCGCGGCCGCAATGGCCCCAGAAAAAGCCCGCATCTTCATCCTCGTGAACCGGCGCCACGCGGCGCCAAACAATGTAAAAAGACGCGGCAGTCCGGGCCTGCCGCATCCGACCCCTTCGTCGTCAGTTGTCCTGATGATCGAACCTGCGCCCGGATCTCGCATCCCTTGACGCGCAGGTCAAGAAACCGCGTCCGCCGCGCGTCTGTCTTTTCGTACAGGCTTTTGCCTGCGACCCCGGGAATCGTAGGGGGGGGGTTCACCCCACCCCAGGGCCGAATCAGTGCGAATACATGCTGATTTCCTTGCCGTCGCGGCCCGCCCGCGTGCGGCGCACGATCAGGTGGTTCAGCGCGCCGACATAGGCCTTGACCGAGGCCAGGATCGTGTCGGTGTCGGACGCCTGGCCGTTCACGATGCGGCCGTCCTCCTCCATCCGGACGCTGACGGTGGCCTGCGCATCGGTCCCCTCGGTCACGGCATGGACCTGATAAAGCTTCAGCCGGGCATTGTGCGGGAAGATCTGCTTCACGGCATTGAAGCAGGCATCGACCGGGCCGTCGCCCGTGGCATGGACCGTCTGTTCCGCGCCGTCCACGATCATGGTCAGGTCCGCCGACTGCCCGTCGCTGCCGCAGACCACGCGCAGGTGCTTGACCTGCAGGAAATCGTCGCCGGTATTGGCCGAGGCGTCCTGGACCAGCGCCACGATATCCTCGTCATAAACCTCTTTCTTGCGGTCGGCCAAGGCCTTGAAGCGGACGAAGATGTCCTTCAACTGGTTGTCGCCCACGTCATAGCCCAGGTCGGCCAGCTTGGCGCGCAGGGCGGCGCGGCCCGAATGCTTGCCCATGGCGATGTTGGTCTCATTGAGGCCGATGTCGGCGGGGCGCATGATCTCGAAGGTTTCGACGTTCTTCAGCACGCCGTCCTGGTGGATGCCGGATTCGTGCAGGAAGGCGTTCTTGCCGACAATGGCCTTGTTGAACTGAACGGGGAAGCCCGAGACCTGCGCCACGCGGCGGGAAATGCCCATGATCTTGGTGGTGTCGATGCCGGTGGTGAAGGGCATGATGTCGTGGCGCACCTTCAGGGCCATCACCACCTCCTCCAGCGCGGTGTTGCCCGCGCGTTCGCCAAGGCCGTTGATGGTGCATTCGATCTGGCGGGCGCCGGCTTCCACCGCGGCCAGGGCATTCGCCGTCGCCATGCCCAGGTCGTTGTGGCAATGGGTGGCGAAGACCACGTTTTCCGACCCCGGCACGCGTTCCAGCAACATGCGGATCAGGTCGGCCGATTCGCGCGGCGCGGTATAGCCCACAGTGTCGGGGATGTTGATGGTGGTGGCGCCCGCCTTGATGGCGATTTCCACAACGCGGCACAGGTAATCATGTTCGGTCCGCGTCGCGTCCATGGGCGACCATTGCACGTTGTCGCACAGGTTGCGGGCGTGCGTCACGGTCTGTTCGATCCGTTCGGCCATCTGGTCCATGTCCAGGTTCGGAATGGCCCGGTGCAGGGGCGAGGTGCCGATGAAGGTGTGGATGCGCGGACGGCGGGCGTGTTTTACGGCTTCCCAGCAGCGGTCGATGTCGGGCAGTTGCGCGCGCGCGAGGCCGCAGATCACGGCGTTCTGCGCCTGCTTCGCGATTTCACTGACGGCGGCGAAATCGCCTTCGGAGGCGATGGGGAAGCCCGCCTCGATGATGTCCACGCCCATCTCGTCCAGCATGGACGCGATTTCCAGCTTTTCCTCGTGGGACATGGTGGCGCCGGGCGACTGCTCGCCGTCGCGGAGCGTGGTGTCGAAGATGACGACGCGGTTCTTGTCGGACATGGTTCTGTGCTTTCTTACGGGGTCTGTTTGCGGGAAGCCCGGGCACGTCCTGGCTGAGCGGCGGCCCGGAGACCCGCTCAGCGCAGCGTAAGAAGCAGCAGACCGCGGAGGTTCACGGCCAGGCGCGCGCCATGGGGCGCGGTCGGGGCAACGGAAATGTCCAGCATCCGGGTCATGGCGCGGACTATGCCGCCGCGGCGCGGCGTTGAAAAGGGGGAAATTGCCGGGCGGCGCATCCTACTCTCTCCACCGCACCTTTGTCAGGTCGTTGGCCTGCGTGGGCGCGTTTTCCCACAGGCCTTCGATCCGGGCATCCGCCACGCCGGTCTTGGCAAGCTGGAACAGGAAGGCGTTGACGTGATCGCGGGCGATCATCTCTTGCGCCTGCTTGTAAAGATCGCTGCGCTGCTGCGGCGTGACGGCGGCCTGCAAGCGGTCCATCAGCGCCACGAAGTCCGGCCGGGCATAGTGGAAGTAATAGTCGGGCCGGGCATAGATGTCGATGTCCAGGGGCTCGGTATGGCTGATGACGGTCAGGTCGAAATCGCCGCCTTTGAAGACGGTTTCCAGCCATTGCGCCCATTCCATGTTGGTGATCTGCGTTCCGATCCCCACGGCGGCCAGTTGCGCCTGGATGATCTCGCCTCCGCGCCGGGCATAGGGCGTGGGCGGCAGCGCAAGCCGCAGGGTGATGGGACCAACCCCCGCCTCGGCCAGCAGGGCCCTGGCCTTTTCGGGGTCGTAACCCGACAGCCCGGTCAGATCGACGTAATCGGGGTGGTGGGGGGCGAAATGGCTGCCGATGGGGGTGCCATGGCCGAACATCGCGCCGTCGATGATGTCCTGGCGGTTGATCGCGTGGGCGATGGCCTGGCGGACCCTGATGTCGTTCAGCGGCGGGCGGGCGTTGTTCATGGCCAGGATCGTCTCGCCCTCGGTCGTGCCCACCATGACCTTGAAGCGGGGATCGGCTTGCAACTGCGGCAGCGTCTCGGGCGCGGGGAAGTTCGGGAAGGCGTCCACGTCGCCCGCCATCATCGCCGCGAAGGCTGCCGAGGGGTCGGGGATGAAGCGGAAGGTCGCGGTCCGCAGCGCGGGCTTTTCACCCCAGTATCCGTCGAAGGCGGTCAGCACGATCCGGTCGCCCTGCACCCATTGGTCCAGCCGGAACGGGCCGGTGCCGACGGGCCTGGTGGCAAGGCCCTCCGCGCTGGCCGGGTCCAGCATCACCGCATCGCCCCAGGCCATCTTGAAGGGGAAATTGCCGTCCGGCGCGGACAGGGTGACACGGACGGTCAGGGGGTCCAGGGCCTCGACCGACTTGATGCCCTGGAACAGCACCTTCTGGGCATTGGTCGAATCGGGCGCGCGGGCGCGGTCCAGCGTGAAGACCACGTCGCTGGCGTCAAAACCCGCGCCGTCGTGGAAGGTCACGCCGCCGTGCAGGTGAAAGACATAGGTGCGGCCGTCGTCCTGAACGTCCCAGCGTTCGGCCAGGGCGGGCTCGATGGTGCCGTTGGGGCCAAAGCGGGTCAGCCCCTCGAAGACATTGGCATAGACGACCTCGTCAGTCGCCGCTGCCGCCCCGCCGGTGGGGTCGAGGTTCGGGGGCTCCAGCACCATGCCCAGCGTGATCGCGTCCTGGGCGCTCGCAGGCAGGGCCAGCAGGACCAGCGCGGCGGCGGATGTCAGAAGGTCACGCATGGGCATCCCCCTTCAGGCGCGTTCGGGCAGCAACTGTTGCGCGGCGCCCGCCAGCATCAGCCACAGCGACGTGACGACCAGCCCCCAGTTGGCCCAGCTGTCGGGGTGGAAATCGACCCAGGCCGCGCGGGCGGCGAAGACGCACCACAGGATCGCGATGGGCAGCGATATGGCCCGCCAGCGTTCGGTGCGGACCGGGTGGATGAACTTGATCGGCAGGAACATCCCCACGGTCAGCGCCACCACGATCAGCAGGATCACCGTCCAGTGCGGATCGGTCGCGAACAGCACCAGCACCACCATGTTCCAGCAGCCCGGAAAGCCCGAGAACGAATTGTCCTTGGTCTTCATCCGCGTGTCGGCCCAATAGATCACGCTGCCATAGACGATGGCGATGATCGCGAACCAGCCGGTCCAGCCCGACAGCAGCCCCGACTTGAACAGTGCATAGGCCGGGATGAAGGCATAGGTCAGGTAGTCGATGATCAGATCCATCAGCACGCCGTCATAGTTGGGCGAATGGATCTTCACGTCGTATCGCCGCGCCAGGGGGCCGTCGATGCCGTCCACGACCAGGGCCACGACCAGCCACAGGAACATCAGCGACCACTTGCCCTCGACCGCGGCAAGCATCGCCAGCATCGACAGCACCGCGCCCGTGGCGGTCAGCAGGTGGACGGACAGGGCTTTGTGTTGTGTCTTCATGGGCAGGTTCTGGCAGCTTGGGGGCGATCACGCAACCGTGCTTGGCCCCTCAGCGCAGAATCGGCGGGCCTTTCGGGCGCTGCGGCATGGGGGCCTCGGGCGGCGTCAGGTCGAAGCGCAGCACGCCCGCGGGCAGCGTGGCATCGGTGAAGCTGACATCGACACCGCCGGGTTGTTCCGGCAGGAAGGCCAGCGCCTCGGCCAGGGCCTTGGCGATGGCGGGCTGGTGGGCGGGATCGGCGCCCGCGACCAGGAGGACATGGCCGCCCCCCGCCCCGGCCAACGCCGCCCCCGCGATCAGCCCGCGCATGTCCCCCAGGCGTTCGGCCAAGGGCTGCGCCAGGGCTTCCACGGTCTGGGGCGCGGGCGGGGTCAGGCGCAGGCGGGCGTCGGCGGGTTCGGGTGCGGCGGACAGCGCGCCGGTCAGCCAGTCCAGCATCGCCGCGTCCAGCAGCATTTCCGACGGCTGGCCCGGATTGACCAGCAGCCCCGCGCCCTCGGATTTCAGCAGGCCCGCCAGCACCCGCCCCGGCATCGCGGCATAGGCGGTGGGTCCGCCGAAGAAACCGGCCAGCCGATCCTCGGTATCGCAGGCCAGCGCCACGGGGCCGCTGTCCAGCGGGAAGATGCGCAGGTCCACCGTGTCGCCCACAGGTTCCGCCACCAGCGCCACGGCCAGTTCGGTATCGGCCAGCCGCGACAGCATCCGCGCGCGCTGCGGGGCGTCGGCGTCGTGGAAGGGACGGGGGGCAAGATCATCAAGCGCGGTCATGGCGGGGCCTTTCGGGGAAAGGGGATGACCCCCGCCCTAGGACGGTCGGCGCGGATCGTCCAGTCCCTTGCACCGCTTGGCCGGGCGGGATCAGGAAACGCGACAAGCGTTTCCTGATCCCGCTTCCCGACCGCGTCACCAAAGACGGTGACATCCCGCGACCACGAGAGGCCAAGCTGACGCAAGCGTGATTCCACGGGGCCACCAGGCGCGCCCATATGGACAGCATGAACCGACGCGCCCTTCTGCTGACTGCCAGCCTGTCGCCGCTGCTTGCCGCGCCCGCCCTGGGGCAAGCCAGCCTTGCCCCAATCCTGGACGACGCCGCGCGCCTGGAAAACCTGCGCGCCATCGCCGTCTGGCATGGCGGCGGGGAAATCGCCGCCCGGGGCTATGGCCGCTTTACCCCCGACAGCCCGACCAACATCAAGTCGGCGTCGAAGTCGATCGTTTCGGCCCTGGCGGGCATCGCCATCGACCGAGGCCATCTGGACGGCCCCGGCCAACCCATCGCACCGATCCTGCGGGACGACCTGCCCCCTGACCCCGACCCGCGCCTTGCCACGCTCACGCTGGGCCACCTTCTGTCCATGCAGGCCGGGCTGGAACGGCAGTCGGGCGCGAATTACGGGGCATGGGTCAGCAGCCGCAACTGGGTGCGCGCCGCGCTGGCCGCGCCCTTCACCCAGGATCCGGGCGGGCGGATGCAGTATTCCACGGCCTCGACGCATCTGGTCTCGGCCATCCTCACGCGGGTGACGGACCGGACCACGCTGGATCTGGCGCGCGACTGGCTGGGCGCGGTGCCGGGATTTGCCATCATGGGGTGGGAACGCGATCCCCAGGGCATCTACCTGGGCGGCAACCAGATGGCGATGAGCACGCGGTCCCTGCTGGCCTTTGGCGCGATGTATGCCAATGGCGGCCGCGCGGGCGGGCGGCAGGTCGTGCCCACGGACTGGATCGCGCAAAGCTGGCAGGCGCGCACCGCGTCGATCTTCAGCGGGCAGGGCTACGGCTATGGCTGGTTCATCGGCCAGGCCAGCGGGCGGCCGGTGCGCTATGGCTGGGGCTATGGCGGGCAGATGATCTATGTCTTTCCCGCGGCCGGGCGGCAGCCCGCGGTGGCCATCGCCATGACCTCGGACCCCGACCGGCCGTCGGCCCGGACGGGATACAGGAACGACCTGCACATGCTGGCCGATCGGATCGTGCAAACCCTGTAGGGTGCGTGCTTGCACGCACCTGTGACGCGGAGACCGTGGTGCGTGCAAGCACGCACCCTACGTCAGTCGATGATGTCCGCCGCCTGGAAGTTGCCCAGGTTGCCCAGAAGCTGCCCGATCAGCGAGATCTCGGTCACGCTGCCCTCGGTCACCCGGCGCGACAGGGTGACGACGCGGCCCCGTTCCAGCCCGAAGCGTTCGACATTCGTCACCACGCCGTCCGGCGCGAAGGACACCGCCACGACCTCGCGGCTGATCTCGCGCGGTTCCAGCGCGCCGTAATGGCGCCAGCGGGATCCGACGTAATACCAGCCCGAGCCGGTCAGCAACCCCTGGGCCGAGGGGCGGCCGATCAGGCCCTGAAGCTCGTCCACCCGGGTCTGGCCAACGACCACCTGCGACAGATCCTCGGGCGCGGGGATGAAGCCGTGGTTGCGATACACCGGCGCGCAGGCGGCAAGGCCAAGAACGGCCACGAAAGCCAGAACCATGAGATGCCGGATGGCTGTCATTCCGTCTTTCCTTTGCGCAGGGGCTGTTGACGCGGCCCGCCCGGCTTAGCAAACTCGGGCACCGCGCTCAAGAATGACAATCCCGTCGCGGGTTTGCCGCCCCTCATACCATCGGCAACGACCCGCCGCCACGACCGTTGAGGCCCCCATGACCAGCCCATCCCCGCAGTCCGCCCCGCAGCCGGAACGCCTGCGCGTCGCCCATCTGAACCCGCGCGCGCCCAATCCCTTTTCGCTGGCGCCCGATGCCGCCCGCTGTGCCGCCATCGCGGCCGAACTGGGCCTCGACGGCCTGTCGAAGCTGTCCTTCCAGGGCGAGATCCGGGCCGAGGGGGGCGATGCCTGGGCGCTGCGGGGCCGGTTGCGCGCCCGCGTCACCCAGCCTTGCGTGGTGACGCTGAAGCCGGTCAAGACCACCCTGGACGAGCCGGTCGAGCGCCACTATTCCCCCCACCTGACCCCGCCCCAGGGCGACGAGATCGAGATGCCGGACGACACGCTGGAACCCCTGGGCCAGTTCATCGACCTGGCCGCCGTGATGATCGAGGAACTGGCGCTGGCCCTGCCCGAATATCCCCGCGCCGAGGGGGTGGCCTTCGACGCCCCGACCGCCGACCCCGCCCCCGACACCCGCCGCCCCTTCGCGGATCTGGACAAGCTGCTGCGCAAGGGGGACGCGGACTAGGCGATTCCCCCGGACCCGATGCCACCGTTGCGCCGGTGCCACAGCGGCGGGGGTTTTCGCCGCCTGACGGCGCGGAACGCTGGCGGAGGCCGCGGGTTTCGGCGCAATTGGCCGGGCCTGCCCCGCCGCAAAGGGGGTTGCGGGCAGGGCCGTCATGGCGTATCTGCGCGGTTCATTTACGAATTCAATCCCAAAGGGTGCGCAAGGACGCCTGCGCGTCGCACCCCGCCAAACCCGAGGTTGTGACATGGCTGTCCCTCAGAATCGCGTTACCCGGTCCCGCCGGAACATGCGCCGCGCCCACGATGCCCTGGTCGCCGGCAACCCCAACGAATGCTCGAACTGCGGCGAGCTGAAGCGCCCGCATCACGTCTGCCCGTCCTGCGGCCACTACGCCGACCGCGAAGTGATCGCGCAGGCGAATGCCACCGACCTGGACGACGACGCGGCCTGATCGGGCTTGGCATCCGCGCCAGATGACCGACCGTGACGTGATCCATTCCGCAGCGCCTGCCTCCGGCACCGGGGGCGGCGTGGTGATATCGGTCGATGCCATGGGCGGTGATCGCGGCCCTGCGGCGGTTGTTGCGGGCATGGCCGAAAGCGCGGCCAGGAACCCGGAAATCCGGTTCATCGTGCATGGCGACGAGGCAGAGCTTCGCCGCCTTGTCGGCCGCAAGAAGGCGCTTGCCGGACGCTGCGACATCCGCCACGCGGGCGGCGTCGTCACCATGGACGACAAGCCCAGCCAGATCGTGCGCAAGGGCGACGGCACCTCGATGTGGTCGGCCCTCGAATCGGTCAAGTCGGGCGAGGCCGGGGCCGCCGTCAGCTGCGGCAACACCGGCGCGCTGATGGCCTTGTCGATGCTGCGCCTGCGCAAGCTGCCGGGCGTGAACCGCCCCGCCATCGCCTGCCTGTGGCCGTCGCTGAACCCGCAGGGCTTCAACATCATGCTGGACGTGGGCGCCGATATCCGCGCCGATGCGCATGATTTGCTGCAATATGCGCTGATGGGCGCGTCTTATGCCCGCAACGGCCTGGGACTGGCCCGGCCCCGCGTCGGTCTGCTGAACGTGGGAACCGAGGAACACAAGGGCCGGGCCGAGCTGAAGCAGGCCCAGGACCTGATCATGGCCGCGACCGAGGCGGGCCGGTTCGACTATGTCGGCTTTGTCGAAGGGGGCGACCTGCCTTCGGCGCGCGTGGATGTGATCGTCACGGACGGTTTCACCGGCAACATCGCCTTGAAGACCGGCGAGGGCACGGCCAAGCTGGTCGGCACCCTGCTCAAGGACGCCTTCGCGAATTCCATCATGTCCAAGTTTGCCGCCCTTCTGGCGATGACCTCACTCAAGCGCCTGCAGACGCGGATCGACCCGCGCCGCGTGAATGGCGGCATCTTCCTGGGCCTGAACGGCACGGTGGTGAAATCGCACGGCTCGGCCGATGCGACGGGCGTCTCGGCGGCGATCAAGCTGGCCTTCACGCTGGCGAAATCGGGCTTCCAGGACCGGCTGGCCGCGCGCGTGGCGCAAGCCGCCGTTGCCGCCGCCCCGGGCGCCGAGGCCGCATCGTGACGCTGCGTTCCGTGGTGCGCGGCACCGGCCATTATCTGCCCGACCGCGTGGTCCCGAACAGCTGGTTCGAGGAACGGCTGGACACCACCGACGAATGGATCCGCACCCGCACCGGGATCGAGCGGCGCCATTTCGCGGCCGAGGGCCAGGCCACCAGCGACATGGGCCTGCGCGCCGCGCGCGCCGCGCTGGACAAGGCGGGGCTGCGGCCCGACGACATCGACGGGATCGTGCTGGCGACCTCGACCCCCGACCACACCTTTCCGGCCTCGGCCACGATGATCCAGTACGGGTTGGGGATGACGCATGGCTTTGCCTATGACGTGCAGGCCGTCTGCGCGGGCTTCGTCTTCGCGCTGGCCAATGCCGACGCGATGATTCGCGGCGGCATGGCGAAACGCGTCCTGGTGATCGGGTCCGAGACGTTTTCGCGCATCATGGACTGGTCTGATCGCGGCACCTGCGTGCTGTTCGGCGACGGCGCGGGCGCCGTGGTGCTGGAGGCGCAGGAGGGTGCCGGGACCAGCAACGACCGGGGTATCCTCGCCAGCGACCTCAACAGCGACGGCCAGTATCGCGAACTGCTGTATGTGGATGGCGGCGTGTCCACCACCGGCACGGCGGGGCAGTTGCGGATGCAGGGCAACCTGGTCTTCCGCCATGCCGTCGAAAAGCTGGCCAAGACCGCCCATGTCGCGCTGGACAAGGCCGGGCTGACGCCTGCGCAGGTGGACTGGCTGGTGCCCCACCAAGCCAATGCGCGCATCATCACGGCAACCGCGCAAAAGATGGGCCTGCCGATGGACAAGGTGATCCTGACGGTGGCCGATCACGGCAACACCTCGGCCGCATCCATCCCGCTGGCCTTGTCGGTGGCCGACAGCCAGGGCCGCTTCAGCCCCGGCGACGTGATCCTGACCGAGGCGATCGGCGGCGGCCTCAGCTGGGGTTCCGTGGTCCTGCGCTGGTAGGCGCTATTTCAGCTGCGAATCCTTGCTGCCGCGCCGGTTGATGCCGCCAGCCGGACGCCAGGCCCGGTCGCGGTCGGCCTGACACCCTGTGCAGAGTTGCACCCCCGGCAGGGCCTTGCGCCGCGCATCCGGGATCGGTTCGTCGCAGTCGATGCAGGTGACGGCGCTTTCGATGGCGGCGGCACGTCCCGCCCGCAACCGCGCGCGGGCCACGGCCTCGGCGGTGCTGATCTCGATCTGGTCGTTGACCGCGTCGTCGCGGGCCCATCCTCCGGCCATTTTCCTCTCCCTCGGCTTGGCGGAAAGATAGGGTCCGGCACCCCTTTTGCAACGCCCACCCCTTTCCCGCCGGAACGAAAAGGCGCGCTTCTCGTTGACAGGCGGAAGAATTGCCACCATCCTTGTGAAATCAAAGGGGAAAAGTCATGAGTGACAAGACGCTGACTCGGATGGATCTCGCAGAGGCCGTCTTTCGGGACGTTGGCCTGTCGCGTCACGAATCCGCCCAGCTGGTCGAATCGGTGCTTGAACATATTTCCAACGCGCTGGTCCGGGGCGAGCAGGTGAAGATCTCGTCCTTTGGCACCTTCAGCCTGCGCGACAAGAACGAACGCATCGGCCGCAACCCCAAGACCGGAGAGGAGGTGCCGATCACCCCCCGGCGGGTGCTGTCCTTCCGTCCTTCGCATCTGATGAAGGACCGCGTGGCGGCCGGGAACAAGGGCTGAGGGGCGGTTCGGACTGAATGACGAAAGGCGCAGACGCATTCCGATCGATTGGCGAGGTCGCAACCCTTCTGGGCGTCGCACCCCATGTCCTGCGCTATTGGGAAACGCAGTTTCCGCTGCTGAAGCCGATGAAGCGCCCCGACGGGCGGCGCTATTACCGCCCCGATGACGTGCGGCTGGCCGCTGGCCTTTGCACCGTGCTGCGCGACGAGGGGCTGACGATCCGGGGCGCCAAGAAGCTTCTGGCCCGTGACCGGGGCGCTACCGTGCGCGAACGTGGGCAGGCGCGGCTGGCCGGCCTTGCCGACATCGACGATGTAACCGACCCCCTGCCCGACCCCGAGATCCCGGACATCTCCCAGGACGAGGCCGAGGAGCTGTCCGCCCACGGCCCCCGGTCGCGCCACCGCCGCCGCCCCACGGCATCGGCCAAGGCGCCCTTGTCGGGATGGCTGGCCGATGTGGTCGCGCTGAACGCCCGTTTGCGCGATCTTCGCCCTTCGGACGCCGCCGCGCCGCAGCAACGGGCGACGCTGTCGCGGCTGCGCGACGCGCTGGCACGGATTTGCTGACATCTCCTGCAACAAGCTCGCAGATTTCCGCGTCGGGGCCCTTGTGCAGGCCTGCCGGATCGCTCTATACGGTGCGCGTCGGGCCGTGGCGCAGTCTGGTTAGCGCGTCCGTCTGGGGGGCGGAAGGCCGCGAGTTCGAATCTCGCCGGCCCGACCATTCCGAAAACGCCCATCCCTTTGCGGGGGTGGGCGTTTTCGCATCAAAAGGACCGGCATGAACGGCGTTCTTCCCGACAGCGGCATCCGCGACCTGATCGAAACCGGCGCGATCTCCGCCGTCCCCGCGATCATCCCGGAACAGATCCAGCCCGCCAGCCTGGACCTGCGGCTTGGGACTGTAGCCTATCGCCTGCGCGCCAGCTTCCTGGCCGGGCGCGGGCAACGGGTGATGGACCGGCTGGCCGATTTGCAGATGCACCAGATGGACCTGACAGGGGGCGCGGTGCTGGAACGCGGTTGCGTGTATCTGGTCCCGCTGATGGAACGCCTGTCCCTGCCCGCCGGGCTGACGGCCGTGGCCAATGCGAAATCCTCGACCGGCCGGCTGGACCTTCTGACCCGGCTGGTGGCCGACGGCGGCACCGAGTTCGACCGCCTGCCCGAAGGCTATGACGGCCCCCTCTATGCCGAGATCTGCCCGCGCAGCTTTTCCGTTCTGGTGCGCCCCGGAATGCGCCTGAACCAGCTGCGGCTGCGGCGCGGCCAGGCGGTGCTGTCGGACGAGGAACTGCGCGACCTGAACGCCCGCGAGCCCCTGGTGGGCGGCCCGGCCCTGATCGACAACGGCCTTGGCTTCTCGGTCGATCTGAAACCGGCGGGGGACGATCTGGTCGGCTATCGCGCCCGACCCCACAGCGGGGTGATCGACCTGGACCGGATCGGCGCCTATGACGCGCGCGACTTCTGGGACGAACTGCGCACGACCGAGGGCCGCCTGATCCTGGATCCGGGTGCGTTCTATATCCTCGTCAGCCGCGAATCGGTGGCGATCCCGGCGGACTATGCAGCGGAAATGGCGCCCTATCTGGCGATGGTGGGCGAATTCCGCGTCCATTACGCGGGCTTCTTCGACCCGGGCTTCGGCATCGGCACCGCAGGCACCGGCGCGCGCGGCGTGCTGGAGGTCCGCTGCCACGAAGCCCCCTTTGTCCTCGAACACGGCCAGGTCGTGGGCCGCCTGGTCTATGAACGCATGGCCGCCCGCCCCGACCGGCTTTACGGCGCGGGGATCAGGTCGAACTACCAGGGCCAGGGCCTGAAGCTCGCCAAGCAGTTCCGCTAAGCTCTTTCATCTTGGCCTCAATATCCTGCGGGCTTCGAAGCGCCCGGAAAAAGGTCCAGTGGACCTTTTTCAGCGAAGAAGGGGCCGGCAGGCCCGAGCGGGGGCTGGCCCCCGGCTTACAGCACCCCCGTCCGCCACAGCCGCACCTTCAACCCGCCATGCGCGACCACCGGCCCCGACTCCAGCGGCAGCCCGGTCGCCTTGGCCAAGACCCCCTCGCTGGTCACGATCCCCACGCGCCAGCCGGTGAACCGTTCGCGCAGCACCGCCCCCATGGCCGCGTGCAGGCCGAACAGCGGCCCCTTGTTGCCGATCCGCGCGCCATAGGGCGGGTTCACGATGACGATGCCCGGCGGCCCGTCGGGGCGCTGCAACTCGCCGATCGCGCGGCAGTCAAAGCGGGTCAGCCCCGCCACCCCTGCCCGTTCGGCATTGGCCTGGCTCATGCGGATGGCGCCTGCGTCGCGGTCGCTGCCGAAGAACTGCGCGGGCGCCGGGCGGGGCGCAACAGCCGCGCGCATCGCCTCCCAGGCGGCGGGATCGAAGCTGGCAAGCTGCTGAAAGCCGAAGGGGCGGCTGCGGCCCGGGGCCAGGCCTGCGGCAATCTCGGCGGCCTCGATCACGAAGGTGCCCGACCCGCACATCGGATCCAGCACCGGCTGGCTGCCGTCAAAACCCATCTCGCGCAGGAACATGGCGGCCATGGTCTCGCGCAGGGGGGCCTTGGCGACGGCTTCCTTGTGGCCGCGCTTGTGGAGAGACTCGCCCGTCGTATCCAGGCTAAGGGTGACAAGATCGTCCTCGATCCGAACCTTGACGACCAGGGCGGCATCCGCTGCAAGGGGCGCGCCCAGTTCCTCGGCAATGGCGCGCTCGATGCGCTGCGTGGCCGCGCCCGCGTGATAGATGCGGCTGGCCTTGCAGGTGGTTTCCACCCGCACCGGCACGTCCCGGCGCAGAACATCGGCCCAGGGGAACTTCCGTGCCCGCTTGTCCAGTTGCGCCAGGTGCAGCGCGCGAAAGCTGCCCACGCGGGCCAGGACGCGCGTGGCACCCCGCAGCCACAGGTTCGCGCGCCAGACATCCGGCCAGCCGCCGGTAATCGTCACGCCGCCCGGCTGCACCACCGGCTGCCAGCCCAAGGCCAGGGCCTCGGCGGCAAGGGGCGCTTCCAGGCCCGGCGTCGCCACCAGGAAAATCTCGAATCTGTCATCCATCGCGCAGCCCTAGCGCGGACGTGCGGCAAAGGCGAGTGGCTCAGCGCCCGATGCGGCGGGTCAGGCGGGCGGCCTGGCGGGCGCGCTTGACCGCCGCGCGCATGTCCTTCGCCTGCTTGGCCGAGACCTTAGCGGGCTTGCCGCCGGATTTCGCGATCCCGTCGATGCCCTTGTTGATGCCCCAGTTCATGGCGCGGCGGGTGACCATGCGGGTCAGGGTGTTGATGATGGAATTGAGGCTCATGGGATCAATCGTCCTTGAAGAAATCGTCCGCGGGTGCAGTCGCCGGCATATCGTCATCCTCGCCCCCCAAGGCAAGGGGCACGCGCAAGCCTTCGGCCGGCGGGCGCGCTTCCAGCAGGCCCGCCGCGCGCAGTTCGGCCAGCCCCGGCAGGTCGCGCGCGGATTCCAGGCCGAAATGATCCAGGAAGGTTTCCGTCACCACGAATGTCGCGGGGCGGCCCGGGGTCATCCGGCGGCGGCCGATGCGGACCCAGTCCATCTCGATCAGCTGGTCCAGCGTGCCGCGCGACACGGCCACGCCGCGGATCTCCTCGATCTCGGCGCGGGTGACGGGCTGGTGATAGGCGATGATCGCCAGCGTCTCGATGGCCGCGCGGGACAGGCGGCGCTGTTCCACGGTTTCCGTCTGCATCAGGAAGGACAGATCCGCCGCCGTGCGGAAGGCATAGCCGTCGCCGATCCGTTCCAGCACCACGCCCCGGCCCGCATAGGCGCGGCGCAGCCCCGCCAGCGCCTCGGCCGGATCGCAGCCCGGGGGCAGGCGGTCGGCCAGGTCGCGCACCGTCAAGGGGCGGCTTGATGCGAACAGGATCGCCTCGACCATCCGCTCCTGCTCGGCCATGGGGGGGGGAAGGTCGGGCGCGGGGGTCTGGGGGGCTTGATCGGTCACGGCTAGTCGGGTGTCGGGGGTTTGCGGCGAAAGCGGATCGGCGCGAAGGGATCGCTTTGCCGTATCTCGATCCGTCCTTGGCGCGCAAGCTCCAGCGAGGCGGCAAAGGTCGCCGCCGTGGCCGAGCGGCGGCGCGCCCCCCGGGTGCCCCAGCCTTCGGGCAGGAAGTCGGCCAGATCCGTCCAGTCGCCCAGATATCCGATCATGCCGCGCAGCCGGTCCAAGGCCTGCTCCATCGTGAAGACATCGCGCCGGTCGAAGGCATAGGGGCGGAACTCGCCGCGCGTCTTCAGCCGGGCATAGGCGCGCATCAGGTCGATCAGCCCGGCCTGCCATTCGGTGCGCCGGGTTTTCGCCACCACCTCGGGCGTGCCGCGCGCAAATCGGCTGATGCCCAGACGGTCGCGGCCCATCAGTTGCGCCGCCGCCTGCCGCATGGCAGCCAGGCGTTCCAGCTGGAAGGCCAGGTGGGCGGCCATGTCCTCGGCCGTGGGGCCCTCGATTTCGGGATCGGGGGGCAGCAGCAGACGGGATTTCAGGAAGGCCAGCCAGGCCGCCATGACCAGGTAATCGGCGGCCAGTTCGATCCGCAGGGCGCGGGCCTGTTCGACAAAGGCCAGGTATTGCTCGGCCAGGTGCAGGACAGAGATCTTCATCAGATCCACCTTCTGCACCCGCGCCAGCGTCAGCAGCAGGTCCAGCGGGCCTTCATAGCCGTCCACATCGACGATCAGGGCTTCGTCCGCGCGGCGCTGCGCCACCGTATCGGTGTCGGGAACGGCGCGCAGATGGGGGATGTCGCGGGCGGAGCGGGCCACGGGGTTCCTTTCCTTCGGCGCGGCAGAATCGGGCCTGCCCGTGACGGAGTCAAGCGGGGCTGCGTCACGCCAACGCCGGGGGCCAGCCCCCGGACCCCCGGGATATTTTCGCCAAAGTGAAAGGGTCAGGCGAGGGTCGCGGTCAGAGCCGTCCATTCGGCCATCAGGGTCGCCGGGTCGCTGTCCTGCGGCGCGCGGCGCTGTGCCAGGGCGGCATCGGCGCGGCGCTGCGCCGCGGGCGTCAGGGAGCCTGCGGCGGCGACCACGGGTTCCATGCTGGCGACCGTGCCGTTGCAATGCAGCACCAGGTCGCAGCCCGCGGCGATGGAGGCCGCGGCGCGTTCGGCCTCGGACCCCGACAGCGCGTTCATGGTGATGTCGTCGGTCATCAGAAGACCGTCGAAGCCGATCCGGTCGCGGATCAGCGCGATCATCCGGGGGGATGCCGTGGCGGGCGCATCGTCCAGCGCGGTGAAGCGGATATGCGCGGTCATGCCCATCGGCAGGTCGTTCAGCGCGCGGAACGGGGCGAAGTCCATCGTGTCCAGGTCGGGTTCGGATGCCGTGACGGTGGGCAAGTCGTGGTGACTGTCGGCCACGGCGCGGCCATGGCCCGGCATGTGCTTCATCACCGGCAGCACGCCCGCAGCCAGCATTCCCTCGGCAGCCGCACGGCCCAGGGTGGCAACAGAGGCAGGATCTGTCCCTAGGCAGCGGTTCCGCAGGAACGGGTGGGTGTCGGCCTGCGCCACGTCCAGCGTGGGCGCGCAGTTGCTGTCGATGCCCACCGCGCGCAGTTCCCACCCGATCAGGTGATAGCGCAGCCACATGGCGCGCGGCCCGGCCCCGGCCTGGTCCAGCGGCGCAGGCCAATCGGACCAGTGGGGGCCGCGCAACCGCTGCACCCGGCCGCCTTCCTGATCGACGGTGATGACGGCATCGCGGCCCAGGGCATCGCGCAGGTCGCCCGTCAGGCGGCGCAACTGGTCGGGGTTGTCCACGTTGCGGCCGAACAGGATGAAGCCCCAGGGGTCGGCCGCGCGGAAGAAATCACGTTCCGCAGCCGTCAGATGCGTTCCGGCAATGCCGCCCAGGATCGTGGCGTTGGCGGCCATCAGTTCAGGGCAAGGCAGTCCGTGCCCGCCGATTTCAACGCGGCGCAGAACTGGCGTGCCTCGGACAAGGAATCAAAGCCCGCGACGCGCAGCCGCCAGAAGGTGCGGCCGTTCGACTGGTGCTGCTGGATCACCTGCTGCTTGCCGCCAAAGACGACATGCTTGTTCATCAGCCGGTTCCATTCGCTGGCGGCGATGGCGTTGCTGTCAAAGGCGCCCAGCTGGACCTGCGGGCCGCTGGCCTGGGACACCGGCGCGGGCGCGGCCTCGGCGGGGCGGCTTTCGGCGGCCACGGGGCGGGCATCGGTGGCGGTGGTCCCGGCGGAGGCGACACGGGTGCTGCGCGGGCGCGGCGCGGGGCGGGTCGAGGCGGTCAGCACGCCGGGATTGGCCTCGGCCTGGGCCTGGACCAGGGCCTCGGCAATGGCGGCGGCCTGGGCGGGGGCGCCGTTTTCATCCGTCAGGGCCTCGTTCACGGGGCCTTCGCTGGCGGGGGCGTCGATGATGGTGGCGTCCTGAACGGCGCTGTCGGCCAGGGCCAGGCGCTGCGCCTCGGCCTGGGCTTCGGCAAGGGCGCGGGCCTCGCTGTCGGACAGGGGCACGATGGGATCGCCCGCAAAGCTCAGCGGAACCTCGGGGGTGGTGGCGGGTTCGCGCGCCGTGGCGCCCAGCTGGCCCATGGCGACATCCTCGTCGGACAGGCCCACGGGGGCGGGGGCGATGGCGACCTGCTGGGCGGGCTGATGCTCCACCCCCTCGGCCACGGTGTTGACCGCGTAGCCGGTATAGCTGGTCAGTTCCCCGCCGGGATCAGAGGGCGCGGTGCGGGCATCACCCACGATGGCGCGGATCACCGGCACGCCCGACACGTCGCGCGACACCAGCTGCCAGCCCCAGACCATCAGCCCGACCATCAGCGCGACGGATGCGACCGCGCCCAGGTAATGGGTCAGCCGCGCAAAGCGGGTGGCCAAGCCTTCGCCGCCCTGGCCGTCGCCGCCGGGCCCGGCGGGGTCGTTCCAGCCACGCTGATCATACGAGAATTCACGCTTCACCTTGTGACGCGAGAACACATAGCCGCCTTCGCGGTAATCCATCACTGCCATAGCCTGCCTGCCTGCCGGTTGATCCGACCTGAACTTGACTGCCCGTTCCAACCGGCAGGGGCGCTTTGTGCGTGTCAGCGCATTTCCTTGGCCGGTGTGACCCCAAGGATAGCAAGACCACTTGAAATAACAACGCCAACTGCACGCACCAGCGCGATTTTTGCCTGTGACGTGGCCGGATCGCCATCCTGCACGAAACGCAAGGACAGGTCGTCATTGCCGCGATTCCACAAGGAATGCAGGTCGGACGCGATGTCATAAAGGAAAAACGCCACCCTGTGCGGCTCGTGGGCGCGGGCCGCATGTTCGACGAGGCGAGGCCATTCGGCAACTTTCCGCGCCAGATCCAGTTCCGCCGGATGCGACAATTTCGCCAGATCCGCTCCGGCCAGGGCCGAATCACCCACGTCGATGCCTGATTCGGTCGCCCGGCGCAGCACCGAATGGACCCGCGCGCTGGCATACTGGACATACCAGACCGGGTTGTCCTTGGACTGTTCCAGCACACGCGCGAAATCGAAATCCAGCGCCGCGTCGTTCTTGCGCGTCAGCATGATGAAGCGGGTGACATCCGCGCCCGCTTCCTCGACCACGTCGCGCAGCGTGACGAAAGTGCCCGCGCGCTTGGACATCTTGAAGGGCTCGCCGTTCTTGAACAGCTTCACCAGCTGGATCAGCTTGATGTCCAGCGGCACCCGCCCGTTCGAGAGCGCCGCGACCGCCGCCTGCATCCGCTTGACATAGCCGCCGTGATCCGCGCCGAACACGTCGATCAGCGCGTCGAAGCCCCGGTCGATCTTGTCGAAATGATAGGCGATGTCGGGCGCGAAATAGGTCCAGGCGCCGTCGGATTTCTGGATCGGACGGTCCACGTCGTCGCCATGGGCGGTGGACCGGAACAAAAGCTGCTCGCGTTCCTCCCAATCCTCGGGCAGCTTGCCCTTGGGCGGTTCCAGCACGCCGCGATAGATCAGGTCCATGGACCGCAGGCGTTCGATCGCGGCCTCGATCTGGCCGGTGCCATACAGCGCCTTTTCGCTGGAATAAACGTCCATGCGAACGCCAAGGGCGGCCAGATCCTGCCGGATCATGTCCATCATCGCCTGGGTGGCGAAATCGCGGACCTCGGCCAGCCAGTCGGCCTCAGGCTTCTCCAGCAGGGTCGTGCCGTATTTCGCCTTCAGCGCCTCGCCCACGGGGATCAGGTAGTCGCCGGGATAAAGGCCCTCGCGGATCTCGGGCTCTAGCCCGTTGGCCTCGCGGTAACGCTCGTAAGCGGACCGGGCCAGCACATCGACCTGCGCGCCGCCATCGTTGATGTAATATTCGCGCGTCACCTCATGGCCCGAAAACGCCAGCAGGTTCGCCAAGGCATCGCCGAAGACCGCGCCGCGCACATGGCCCACATGCATCGGGCCGGTGGGATTGGCGCTGACGAATTCCACGTTGACCTTTTGGCCCGCGCCGATGGTCGAACGCCCGAACTCCGCGCCCTCGCGGATGGCGGTGGCGACGACGCCCTGCCAGACGGCGGGGGACAGGCGCAGGTTCAGGAAGCCCGGCCCTGCGACCTCGGCCGCCGCGATGCGCGGGTCGGTCAGGCGGGCGGCCAGCCTGTCGGCGATCTCGCGCGGCTTCATGCCGGCAGGCTTGGCCAGCACCATCGCGGCGTTGGTGGCCATGTCGCCATAGGCGGGATCGCGCGGCGGTTCCACGGCCACATTGGCGAAATCGAGGCCCGCGGGCAACTCGCCCGCCTGTACCATCTGGTCCAGCGCGGCCAGGACGACGCCGCGCAGATCGGTGAATAGGTTCATGGTCGCTTTCCTGACTGTCGCGTGCCGGTTACCGCCTGCAGCGGGGCCTGGTCAACCGAAAGCCCCCGAAAGCGGGCCTTTTACGCAAGGTTTGCGGGCGAAAACATTGACGTGGCCGTGCGCTTGGTCTAAGTCGCTGCAGGGCCCGCATCCGGCGGGCCGGCTGAAGGGGCGTGCGAGTCTTGCGTCCCATTGCAGGCCGCACCAGCCATCCGGGCAAACGCGGCAATGGAACGCATCGCGCCAGATCACCGGCGCGCAAGTCTTGGAAAGCCCCTGAATGACCAAATTCTCCGATCTGAAGCTGGACCCCAATGTCCTGAAGGCCGTGTCCGAGGCCGGGTACGAGGTGCCGACGCCGATCCAGGCCGGCGCCATCCCGCCCGCGCTGGAAGGCCGCGACGTTCTGGGGATCGCGCAGACCGGCACCGGCAAGACCGCCAGCTTCACCCTGCCGATGATCACGCTGCTGGGCCGTGGCCGGGCCCGCGCCCGGATGCCCCGGTCGCTGGTCCTGTGCCCGACGCGCGAATTGGCCGCCCAGGTGGCCGAAAACTTCGACACCTATGCCAAGCACACCCGCCTGACCAAGGCGCTGCTGATCGGCGGCGTCAGCTTCGGCGAACAGGACAAGCTGATCGACCGGGGCGTGGACGTGCTGATCGCCACGCCGGGCCGCCTGCTGGACCATTTCGAACGCGGCAAGCTGCTGCTGACCGGCGTGCAGATCATGGTCGTCGATGAAGCGGACCGGATGCTCGACATGGGCTTCATCCCCGATATCGAGCGGATCTTCCAGCTGACCCCCTTCACCCGGCAGACGCTGTTCTTCAGCGCCACCATGGCGCCCGAGATCGAGCGGATCACCAACACCTTCCTGCACGCCCCCGAACGGATCGAGGTCGCGCGCCAGGCCACCACCAGCGAGACGATCACCCAGAAGCTGGTCGAACTGGTTCCCACCCGCCGCGACATGGCCGCCAAGCAGAAACGCGACCTTTTGCGCGCCCTGATCGACGCCGAGGGGCCGGAAACCGAAACCGGCGGGCTGAAGAACGCCATCATCTTCTGCAACCGCAAGACCGACGTGGACATCCTGGCCAAGTCGCTGGCCAAGCACGGCTATGACGCGGCGCCCATCCATGGCGACCTGGACCAAAGCCACCGCACCCGCACGCTGGACAATTTCCGCGAAGGCAAGCTGAAGTTCCTGATCGCCTCCGACGTGGCGGCGCGCGGCCTGGACATCCCGGCGGTCAGCCATGTGTTCAACTACGACCTGCCGTCCCATGCCGAGGATTACGTCCACCGCATCGGCCGCACCGGCCGGGCGGGACGGCTGGGCAGCGCCTTCAGCATCGCCACGCCCTCTGACGAGAAGTATTTGTCCGCCATCGAAAACCTGGTCAAGCAGACCCTGCCCCGCGCCCCCCTGCCCGAAGGCTTCACCTTGTCCGAAACCGACCGCCCCGCAGGCCGCGACGACCGCCGCCCCGCCCGCGACAAGACCCATGGCCGCGACAGATCCCGGGGCCGGGACGAGGAACGCCGCGAACCGCGCGAGGAGCGTGCGCCCGAGCCCGTGGCGCGCGAGGAAGCCCGCCGCGAACCTGCCCGTGAGGACCGTCGCGAGGACCGTCGGGACGACCGCCGCGAGGATCGCAACACCGACCGCCGGGAAGACCGCCGCGACCAGAACCGCGAACGCCGGGGACGGCGCGACGACCATCGCGGCCCTGCCGTGATGGGCATGGGCGATCACGTCCCGGAATTCATGCTGGTGGAACTGCGCCGCGCCCTGGCCTCGACCTCGCAGGAAAGCGACGACAAGCCGCGTCCGGCCGAGGCCGCCCAGCCGGTCGCCGCCGAGGCGCCCGCCGACAAGCCGCGCCGCAGCCGCAACCGCCGCAAGAAGGCCGATGCACGCACCGAGGCCGAAGCACCGGCAGTCGAAGCGGTTGAAGCCGTGGCCGAAGCCCCCGCCCCCGCCGATCTGGACGAGCCAGTGGCCGAAGCCCCCGTCTCCGAGGCCGCGCCGGTCCAGGAGGTGGCTGAAGCCGCCCCGGTCGAGGCAACCGCCGAACCCGTTGCTGAGATGCCCGCGACCGACGCCCTTGCCGTGGAAGCCCCCGCCGCCGATCCGGTGGCCGAGGACGCGCCCAAGCCCAAGCGCACCCGCCGCAAGAAGACCGAGGAAGAGGCTGCGGAAACCCCCGCCGAACCTGCGGAAAAACCCAAGCGGACCCGTCGCAAGAAGACCGAGGACACCGCCGAGGCCACGGCCGAGGAAGCGCCCAAGCCCAAGCGCACCCGCCGCAAGAAGGCGGACGAGGCACCGGCCGCCGAGCCCCGGCCCAACGCCGACGCCGAGGCCTGATCGCCGCCCATGCGCGCCCTGACCGGACGGGTGCCGCTGCGGCAGCTTGGGCCTGACCTGGCGCTTGGCCTGGTTGCGGCCCTTGGCCTGCCGCCCTTCGGCCTCTGGATCGCCACGCCCCTGGTGCTGGCGCTGCTGATCCACCGCGCTGCCCGGGGTGGGGCCTTCTGGCGCCTGCTGGCCGGGGGCCTCGGCTGGTTCGGCCTGTCGATGAGCTGGATCACCGAGCCCTTCCTGGTCGAGCCCGAAATTTATGGCTGGATGGCCCCCTTCGCGCTGGTCCTGCTGGCGCTTGGCGGCGCGCTGTTCTGGGCCATCCCGGCGGGCCTGGCCGCACGTCATGCCCCCGATGTCCCGCGCCGGGCGCTCGCCATCGCTGCCGCGCTGGTCCTGTCGGACTGGCTGCGCGGCTGGCTCTTCACCGGCCTGCCCTGGTCGCTGACCGGCCATGCCTGGATCGACACGCCCCTGGCGCAAACCGCCGCTTGGACCGGCGCGATCGGGCTGAGCCTGGTCACGCTGGCGCTGGCTGTCCTGCCTTCGCTGCTGCGCCCCCTGCCCGCCGCGCTGATCGCGCTGGTTGTGACCGGCGGGCTTTGGGCCGCTGGCCTGGCGCGGCTGGCGCAGCCCCTGCCGGCCGATACGCAGACGGTCGTCCGCATCGTCCAGCCCGATGCGGAACAGCACCTGAAATGGGATCCCGAATGGGCGGCGGTGTTCTTCCAGCGCCTGCTGGACCTGTCCGCCGCACCCGGCCCGCGCGACCTGGTGATCTGGCCGGAAACGGCGGTGAATTTCCTGCTGGAGGACGCGGGCCCGGTCCTGCCCGCTATCGCGCAGGCGGCAGGCGCGCCGCTGGTCATGGGCATCCAGCGGCGCGACGGCAGCCGCTTCTACAACAGCCTCGTCACGCTGAACCCCGACGCGACGGTCGGCGCCCCCTATGACAAGTTCCACCTGGTCCCCTTCGGCGAATATATCCCCTGGGGCGATGCGCTGGCCCGTGTCGGCATCACCGCCTTTGCCGCGCAACAGGGCAACGGCTATTCCGCAGGCCCCGGACCGGCCATCATGTCCGTGCCTGGTGTGCCGGACTTCCAGCCGCTGATCTGCTACGAGGCAATCTTCCCGCAACACCTGCGCGGCCTGGACTCCCGCCCCGCCTGGCTGCTGCAGGCGACGAACGACGCCTGGTTCGGCCAGTTTTCCGGCCCCTACCAGCACCTTGCCCAGGCCCGCCTGCGCGCCATCGAATCCGGCCTGCCGCTGATCCGCGCCGCCAACACCGGCATCAGCGCCGTCATCGACCCGCACGGCCACATGCGCCAGTCGCTCGGCCTGGGCGTCCAGGGCAAGATCGACGCCGCCCTGCCCGCCCCCCTGCCGGAAACAGCCTGGATGACATGGGGCAACGCCCCCGCTGTCCTGCTGGCGGCCCTTGCCCTTGCCGCAGCCCTCATCCGCCGCAAGCGCGCCTGACAACTTCTTCTTTACTCAAATATCCGCGGGGGAGTCTGCGCAGCAGACGGGGGCGGCAGCCCCCCTGCGGCCTCAATCCTTGAAGAACCGGCTGTCCTTGACCTGATCCCAGGCCCAGACCACCTCGGCCAGCCGATCCTCGTCCGACCGGTCGCCGCCGTTCATGTCGGGATGCAGATCCTTGACCAGCGACTTGTACTGCTTGCGGATTTCGGCCCGCGTCCAGCTGTCCTTGGCTTCCAGGATGTCCAGCGCCTTGCGTTCGGTGGGCGGCAGCTTGCGGCTGGCCTTGGCGCGGGCCTCGGGCGCGGTGCCGTTGGCGCCCAGGATTTCCAGCGGGTCGCTGACACCGTGGCGCGCCCATTTGTCCTCGGCAGCAGAGCGGCCAAAGGGCTTGGTCGGGCGTTCCCAGACGGTCGCGTTGTCGATGAACTGCTGGAACTCCTCCTCGGACTGGCCCTGGAAATAATTCCAGTTGGCGTTGTATTCGCGGACATGGTCCTTGCAGAACCAGAAATAGTCGTCGAGGTTGCGCGGGTTCTTCGGCGCGCGGTACTGGCCAGGCTCGTCGCAGCCCTGCTTGTCGCAGGTCCGGGTCGAGGTCTCGAAGGCGCCGGACATGCCGCGACGGCCCTTGTTCTTGCGCTTCTTGTCCTTCGCGGCCGAAATATCGAATCCGAACGGGTCGTTCCTGCTCATTGGGGGGCACCTTTGCGACTCGGAGGCGGCAGTTTAGGGTTTTTGACGCGACATGAAAGGTCTTGACGAATGATTGCCGACGAAATGCGCGCGCGGCTGGCCGCGCTGAACCCCACCCGGCTGGAGGTGATCGACGAAAGCGAAAGCCATCGCGGCCATGCGGGATACCGCGACGGCGGCGAAAGCCATTTCCGCATCCGCATGGCCAGCCCCGCCTTTGCCGGGCTGAACCGCGTGGCGCGCCACCGGCTGGTCCACCAGACCCTGGGCGACATCGTGCCCCGCATCCATGCCCTGGCGCTTGATCTGTCCGACGCGTGACGCGTTAGCGCCGACAGGCTTGCCGCTGCTGCGGACGGGGCGTAAGACCCGGGCCATGCTGCCGCAAAAAGGGATGGACATGACCGCGCCCAAGGATTTCAACGACCGGATGCTTTCGCTTGGGCTTGCCCGCGTCAGCGAGGCTGCCGCCCATGCCTCGGCCCGGCTGATCGGGCGCGGCGACGAGAAGGCCGCCGATCAGGCCGCCGTCAACGCCATGCGCGACCAGTTGAACATGCTGGACATCAAGGGCGTCGTGGTCATCGGCGAGGGCGAGCGTGACGAGGCCCCGATGCTGTATATCGGCGAGGAGGTCGGCACTGGCGAGGGCCCTGAGGTGGACATCGCCCTTGACCCGCTGGAAGGCACCACGCTGACCGCCAAGGACATGCCGAACGCGCTGACCGTGATCGCCATGGCCCCGCGCGGCACGCTGCTGCACGCCCCCGATGTCTACATGGAGAAGCTGGCCATCGGGCCGGGCTATCCGACCGACGTGGTCAGCCTGGAGATGACGCCCTCGGAACGCGTGCGCGCGCTGGCCCGCGCGCGCGGGGTCGAGGACAGCGACATCACCGTCTGCATCCTGGAACGCCCCCGCCACGAGGATCTGGTGGCCGAGGTGCGCTCTACCGGCGCGGCGATCCGGCTGATCACCGATGGCGACGTGGCGGGCGTCATCCACTGCGCCGAGGCCGAGCTGACCGGCATCGACATGTACATGGGATCGGGCGGCGCGCCCGAAGGGGTTCTGGCGGCATCCGCCCTGAAATGCATGGGCGGGCAGATGTGGGGCAAGCTGTTGTTCCGCAACGACGACGAACGGGGCCGGGCACGCAAGGCAGGCATCACCGATCTGGACCGGATCTATGCGCGCGACGAACTGGTGACGGGCGACGTGATCTTTGCCGCGACGGGCGTGACGAACGGGTCGATCGTGGCGGGCGTGAAGCGCGAGCCGAACTATCTGCAGACCGAGACGATCCTGATGCGGTCGAAGACCGGCTCGGTCCGGCGGATGATCTATCGCAACCCGATCAGGTAAAGGGGGCTTCGCCCCAGGGTATTTGGACAACGAAGAAGGTGCAGGCGTGACGTTTCTGGGAATCGAGCAATCGCTGACGGGTCGGCGGTGGATCGGCCCGGACAGCGGCGCCGACCGCCTGGCCGAGGGGCTGGCGCAGCGCACCGGCCTGCCGCTGCCGGTCGCCCGCATCCTGACCGAGCGCGGGGTCGAGGCGGAGGGGGCCGAGGGCTTCCTGACGCCCCGGCTGCGCGACCTGCTGCCTGATCCCTTGTCCCTGCGCGACATGGGTGTTGCCGCCGAACGGCTGGTCGCGGCGGCCATCAACGGCGAGCGCATCGCCATCTTCGCCGATTACGACGTGGATGGCGGCAGTTCCGCCGCGCTGCTTCTGGACTGGCTGCGCGGCCAGGGGCGGGACGCGACGCTGTATATTCCCGACCGCATCGACGAGGGCTATGGCCCGAACGCCCCCGCCATGGCGGCGCTTGCGGCAAACCACGACCTGATCGTCTGCGTCGATTGCGGCACGCTGAGCCATGACGCCCTGGCCGCCGCTGCGGGCACCGACATCATCGTGCTGGATCACCACCTGGGCGGCGAAACCCTGCCGCCTGCGCTGGCCGTCGTGAACCCGAACCGCGCGGACGAGGATGGATCCCTGGGCCACCTGTGTGCCGCTGGCGTGGTGTTCCTGACGCTGGTGCAGGCGGGGCGCGTGTTGCGCGGCATGGGGCGGCCGGAACCGGACCTGATGGCGATGCTGGATCTGGTGGCGCTGGCGACCGTGGCCGACGTGGCCCCCTTGGTCGGCGTCAACCGCGCCTTCGTGCGGCAGGGCCTGGCGGTCATGGCGCGCAGGCAGCGCCCGGGCCTGGTGGCGCTGTCGGACGTGGCGCGCCTTGACGGCCCGCCCGGCGCCTTTCACCTGGGCTTCCTGCTGGGCCCGCGCATCAACGCGGGCGGCCGCGTGGGCCGCGCCGATCTGGGCGCGTTGTGCCTGTCCTGCCGCGATCCGCGCGAGGCCGGGCGGCTGGCGGCGGAACTGGACGGGCTCAACCGCGACCGCCGCGCCATCGAGGCCGCCGTTCGTGACGAGGCGATTGCCCAGGTTGAGGCGCGGGGCGATGCCCGCCTGTCCTGGGCGGCGGGCCAGGGTTGGCATCCGGGCGTCGTGGGCATCGTCGCCGCGCGGGTGAAGGAGGCGACCGACCTTCCCTCGGTCGTGATCGGGGTCGAGGGCGGGATCGGCAAGGGCAGCGCCCGCTCGGTCCCCGGGGTCGATCTGGGCCGCGCCATTCATCGCCTGGCCCAAGAAGGCCTGCTGATCAAGGGCGGCGGGCACACCATGGCCGCGGGGCTGACCGTGGCCGAAGCGATGATTCCCGCCGCCATGGCCCGCCTGTCCGATCTGATGGCCGCCGATCTGGCGCAGCGGACAGGGGCGCGAGACCTGCGCATTTCCGGCCTGATGGAATGCGCGGGCGCCACCCCGCAGATCTATCGCCAGCTGGAGGACGCCGGCCCCTTCGGCCAGGCCGCCCCCGCGCCGCGTTTCGCCTTTGCCGACCAGCTGATCGACAGCGCCAGCACCATGGGCGACAGCCACCTGCGCCTGTCCTTCCGCAGCGCGGGTGGCCCGGCCCTGGAGGCCGTGGCCTGGGGCGCAATGACCGGCCCGCTTGGCCCTGCCCTGCTGGGCGCGCGGGGGCGGCGCTTCCATCTGGCGGGCAAGCTGGATCTGTCCACCTGGGGCGGGCGCGAACGCCTGCGCCTGCGGCTGGAGGACGCGGCCCCCGTTTGACCCCCTCTGGTCACCGCCAAGGCCCGCCGCTAACCTGCGCGCCACAAGGGACAAGGGGACCGCGATGAAACTGACCTGGCTTGGACATTCCGGCTTTCGCCTGGAGATCGAGGATGCGGTGATCCTGATCGACCCCTGGATTTCCGGCAACCCGGTCTTCCCCGAGGACGCCCGGGCCCAGGCCATCGGGGGTGCGACCCATGTCCTGCTGACCCACGGCCATGGCGATCATTCCGGCGACACGCTGGCCATCGCCAAGGAGCTGAAGATCCCCGTCGCGGGCATCTATGACTTGGTCAGCAGCTGGGTCACGCATCACGATATCGAGGGGATCGGTTTCAACAAGGGCGGCACCGTCGATCTGGGCGGGGCGAAGGTGACGATGGTGAACGCGTCCCATTCCAGCTCGCTGACCGGGGCGGACGGGCCGATCTATGCGGGCCACGAATCGGGCTACATGATCGCGGGCGAGGGGCATGTGATCTATGTCTCGGGCGATACCGACATCATGGCCGACATGGGCTGGATGGGGGAATACCACCGGCCCGACATCGGCATCCTGTGTGCGGGCGGGCATTTCACCATGGATATGAAGCGCGCGGCCTGGGCGGCCAGGACGTATTTCGACTTCAAGACGGTAATCCCTTGTCATTACAAGACCTTCCCGCTGCTGGAACAATCCGCGCAGGTGCTGATCGACGGGTTGCCCGGCGTGCAGGTGATCGAACCCCAGGTCATGAAGGCGATTACGCTGTGAGCTTCCAGTCCTTCGACGATCCCGCTGGCGGCGCCGACCACCCTGCCCGGCTGGCGCAGTTGCGCGCACGGCTTGCGGCGGATGGGCTGGACGGCTTCATCGTGCCCCGCGCCGACGCCCATCAGGGCGAATACGTGGCCGATGCCGATGCGCGGCTGGCCTGGCTGACGGGCTTCACCGGCAGCGCGGGCTTTGCCATCGTGACGCCCGACCGGGCCGGGGTGTTCATCGACGGCCGTTACCGGGTGCAGGTCAAGGCGCAGGTGGACCTGGACCATTTCACGCCGGTGCCCTGGCCGGACACCAGGCCCTCGGACTGGCTGCGGGATGCCTTGCCCGCGGGCGGACGGCTGGGCTTCGATCCCTGGCTGCACACCCGCCAGGAAATTGAGACGCTGGAAAAGGCGCTTGCCGACAGCGGCATCGGGCTGATCGCCGTGGACCCCAACCCGCTGGACCTGGTCTGGCCCGACCGCCCCGCCCCGCCGGTGGGCCGCGCGCGTGCCCATGACGATGCGGTGGCGGGCGAGACCTCGGCCGCCAAGCGCGCCCGGCTGGCGGCGCTTCTGCGCGAGGAAGGCCAGGCGGCGGCGCTGCTGACGCTGCCCGATTCGATCTCGTGGCTGCTGAACATCCGGGGCAGCGACGTGCCCAAGAACCCCATCGTGCAGTCCTTCGCGGTGCTGTCGGATGACGGCCATCTGGCCCTGTTCGCGGATCCTGCCAAGTTCGACGACTCCCTGCGTGCCCGCCTGGGGAACGAGGTCGCGATCCTGCACCCCGACGGGCTGGCCCCCGCCCTGCTGGACCTGGAAGGCCCCGTCCGCATCGACCCCGCCTCGGCCCCCGAGGCCGCGTTCCGCCTGCTGGAAAGCGCGGGTACCCAGATCGCGCGGGCGACCGATCCCGCGATCCTTCCCAAGGCGCGCAAGAACGCCGCCGAACTGGACGGAATGCGCGCGGCCCATGGGCGCGACGGCGTGGCCATGGTGCGGCTGCTGGCCTGGCTGGACGCCCAGGATCCGGCGACCCTGACCGAGATCGACGTGGTCGAGAAACTCGAATCCCTGCGGCGGGACGCAGGCATCACCGACATCAGCTTCGACACGATCTGCGGGGCGGGGCCGAACGGCGCCATCGTCCATTACCGCGTCACCCGCGCCACCAACCGCCGCCTGGCGCGGGGCGAGGTGCTGCTGATCGATTCGGGCGGCCAATATCCCGACGGAACCACCGATATCACCCGCACCCTGCCCCTGGGCGATCCTCTGCCCGAGGCCGTGGGCCCCTATACGGCGGTCTTGCGCGGCATGATCGCCATCAGCCGGGCGCGCTTTCCAAAAGGGGTCGCGGGCGCGCATCTGGACGCGCTGGCGCGGCAATACCTGTGGACGCAGGGCCTGGATTACGACCACGGCACCGGCCACGGCGTCGGCGCGGCGCTTTGCGTGCACGAAGGCCCCGCGCGCATCAGCCGCGCCAGCACCCTGGCCCTGGAGGCCGGGATGATCCTGTCGAACGAACCCGGCTATTACCGCGAGAACGCTTTCGGCATCCGCATCGAGAACCTGGTCGCGATCACCGAGGCCCCCGCCGAACCGGGCCGCACCATGCTGGGCTTCGAGACACTGACCCTCTGCCCCATCGACCGCCGCCTGATCGACATCGCGGCCCTGTCGCGGGACGAGGTCGACTGGCTGGACGCCTATCACGCCCGGGTCCGCGAGGCCCTGTCGCCGCATCTGGATGAAGACACACGCAACTGGCTGGATCAGGCGACCAGGCCGCTGGATGTTTCCCACAATAGGAAAAATGCTGAGCCTGCTGATTGAATACCTGGAAAACAAGGCCGCTGGCCGCCCATGGTTACGGGGTCTGATAGCAGCATTTGTTGCGGCCCTATGGGCCTTGTTCTTTTATGGATTGATGTTCAGGGAATGAGACAGGTCAAACAGGATCAATGATCGGGTTGGCCAGGGCGCGCCGGGATCACTTCACCGCATCATCAATTCTTCTTCATGAAAATAGCCTCGGGGGGTCCGGGGGGCGAAGCGCCCCCGGCCTTCGCGGGACGCAAATCACAGCGCGTCCAGGATCCGCGCCGCCTCAAGCTTGCAGGGCGTCAGCGCCGCCCGATCCTCGCCCGGGAAGAACCGGGCGCGCACGGCGGTGGGCATCGGCGCAGGCTCGGCGATGACCACGCGCGGGCCGACCGATGCAGCCTCGGCCTGCCAGCTGCGGGCAAGCGCGATCTGGCCTGCCTTGGTGGCCCCATAGGCGCCGAAGAACTTGTGCCCCGCGCGGGGATCGTCGAAGAACAGCGCCGTGCCGGACCGCGCGCGCAGCAGCGGTTCCAGCAGCGCGATCAGCCCGCGCGTCACGTCCATGTTGACCAGCACCGATTTCGCCCAGTCCTTGCCATCGACATGCGGCGCAGGCGCCAGGGGGGCGACATGGATCGCCGGATGCGCCCACAGATCCAGCCCGCCCCAGCGGGCCAGGACGGCCTGGGCCAGTTGCTGCATCGCGGGCGCCTCGGCCACGTCCATGGGCGCAAGCGTCGCGCTGCCGCCGGCGCGGCGGATGCGGTCGTCCAGTTCCTCAAGGCCGCCAACCGTCCGGGCCACCGCCAGGACGTGATAGCCGCGCGCCGCCAGATCCTCGGCAAGGGCGGCGCCAAGGCCGCGGGATGCGCCGGTCACAAGCGCGATTTTCGGTGTCTCTGTCATGGCCGTCCCCTTGCCACTCCACCCGCGCCTTCGCAAGGCCCGCCATGCAAAGAGGCCCCCGAAGGGGCCTCTGGCAAGCTGCGACCGATCAGCGCGCGGCGACGGCGAGGTAGTCGCGCTTGGCCTCGCCCACATACAGTTGGCGCGGGCGGCCGATCTTGGCCTGGGGATCGGCGATCATTTCCTTCCACTGCGCGATCCAGCCCACCGTGCGCGACAGCGCGAAGATCGGCGTGAACATCGAGGTGGGGAAGCCCATCGCTTCCAGGATGATGCCCGAATAGAAATCGACGTTGGGATACAGCTTCTTGGAAACGAAATACTCGTCCTCCAGCGCGATCCTCTCCAGCTCCTTGGCGACCTGCAACGTAGGGTTGTTCTCGACCCCCAGCAGATCCAGAACCTCGTCGGCGGATTCCTTCATGATCTTCGCGCGCGGGTCGAAGTTCTTGTAAACCCGGTGGCCAAAGCCCATCAGGCGGAACGGATCGTCCTTGTCCTTGGCGCGCGCGATGTATTCGGGGATGCGGTCCACGGTGCCGATCTCGCGCAGCATCTCCAGGCAGGCCTGGTTCGCGCCGCCATGGGCCGGTCCCCACAGGCAGGCGATCCCCGCCGCGATGCAGGCGAAGGGATTGGCCCCCGACGACCCCGCCAGGCGCACGGTCGAGGTCGAGGCGTTCTGCTCGTGATCCGCGTGCAGCGTGAAGATGCGGTCCATGGCGCGGGCCAGGGCCGGATCGACATGGTATTTCTCGGCCGGGACCGAGAAGCACATGTGCAGGAAGTTGCTGGCGTAATCCAGTTCGTTCTGCGGATAAACGAAGGGCTGGCCGATCGAATATTTATAGGCCATGGCCGCGATGGTCGGCAGCTTGGCGATCAGCCGGATGGACGCCACCTCGCGCTGCCAGGGATCGTTCACGTCGGTCGAATCGTGATAGAATGCCGACATCGCGCCGACCACGCCCACCATGGTCGCCATGGGATGCGCGTCGCGGCGGAAGCCCCGGAAGAAGTTGTGCATCTGTTCATGCACCATCGTGTGACGGGTCACGCGACGCTCGAAATCCTCCATCTGCGCGGCGGTGGGCAGGTCGCCGTACAGCAGCAGATAGCAGACTTCCAGGTAATGGGACTGCGCGGCCAGCTGCTCGATGGGATAGCCGCGATACCACAATTCACCCTTGTCGCCGTCGATGAAGGTGATGGTGGAATCGCAGCTTGCGGTCGAGGTGAAGCCGGGATCATAGGTGAACACGTCCGCCTGCCCATAGAGCTTGCGGATATCCAGCACATCCGGCCCCTGGGTGGGGCGAAGGATCGGCAGCTCGTATTCGGCATCGTTGATCTTGAGTGTGGCGGTCGTTGCGTCGGCCATCCAAAGCGTCCTTTCCGGCTGGGCCGGGCCGACCTTCGATTGAACGGGGGACGACCCTAGCATGTAACGGCAGGCGGTCAGCCTGCCAAATCCGTCTGGTCTTGCAACCGGGCCAGCGATTCCTCGCGGCCTAGTGCCGTCATCATGTCGAACACGCTGGGGGTCGCCGTCCGGCCGGCCAGGGCCGCGCGCAAAGGCGCCGCCAGTTTGCCCAAGCCCACGCCGTTCTCCTCGGCGACCTGCTTGGCCGCCTGCTCCAGCTCGTCTCGGGTCCAGCTAACATGCTGCACTGCGGCAGTCAACGCGGACAGCATACCACGGGATACCAAGTCCAGAGACTTTGATGCTTTTTCGTCCAATTCCACTGGCCGTTCGATCAGCGCGAAGCGCGCCTGGTCCAGCAGTTGCGGCAGGGTTTTCGCCTTTTCCTTCAGGGCAGGCAGCACCGGCGCCAGCCGGTCCCTCTGACGCTGCGTCAGGGCGGCGGCGCCGGTTTCCGTCAGGAAATCGTCCAGGGCGGCCAGCAGGTCGGCATCCGTCATGGTGCCGATATGGTGCCCGCTGACATGCTCCAGCTTCTTGAAATCCAGCCGCGCGGGGGCGCGGTTGATGCCGCTCAGGTCGAACCAGTCCCGCGCCTGCGCGTCGTCGAACAGCTCGTCGTCGCCATGGCTCCAGCCCAGGCGGGCCAAGTAATTGCGCATCGCCGCCGGGGGATAGCCCATGGCCGCGAATTCGTGCAGGCCCACCGCGCCGTGGCGCTTGGACAGCTTCTTGCCATCCTCTCCATGGATCAGCGGGATATGGGCAAAGACCGGGCGCGGCCAGCCCATCGCGTCGAAGATCTGCACCTGCCGGAAGGTGTTGGTCAGGTGGTCGTCGCCCCGGATCACATGGGTCACGGCCATGTCGCGGTCGTCCACCACCACCGCCAGCATATAGGTGGGCGTCCCGTCCGAGCGCAGGATGATCATGTCGTCCAGCTGGTCGTTGCCCACCCGCACCGTGCCCTGCACGGCATCCTCGATCACCGTCTCGCCCTCGCGCGGGGCGCGCAGGCGGATCGCATAGGGGGCATCGGGCCCGTCCGTCGCGTCGCGCCAGGGGCTCTGGAACGGCTGGCGCGGGTTCGCCTCGCGCCATGCGGCGATTTCCTCGGGGGTGGAAAAGCACTTGTAGGCCGCGCCGCTGTCCAGCATCTGCCGCGCCACCTCGGCATGGCGATCCTTGCGGGCGAACTGGCTGATCGGCTCGCCGTCCCATTCGAGGCCCAGCCAGGTCAGGCCCTTCAGGATGGCGGCGGTCGCCTCGGGGGTGGACCGGGCGCGGTCGGTGTCCTCGATCCGCAGCAGGAATTTGCCGCCCCGGCCCCGCGCGTAAAGCCAGTTGAACAGCGCCGTGCGCGCCCCGCCGATATGCAGGTATCCCGTGGGCGAGGGGGCGAAGCGGGTGACAACCTGGGCTGCGGGCGGCGTGTCGGACATGGCGTTTCCTCGGGGTCGGGCATTAACGCTTTGGTAAGCTGTCCATGCCATCGTTCGGGCGCAGGAATAGAGAAGCCGGCGCGAAAGGACAAGAATGGCCGCCCAAGGCGACATCACGGCATTGCCGGGCTTTTCCGGGACGCGCGCGCCGTCGCGCCATGCCGAGGCGCGGCCCGCCCGGATGGCCGCCACGCTGCGCGCCGGGCTGTTTCCCTGGGTGCCGGTCTGCCTGGCCGCCGGGATCGCGCTGTGGTTCGCGCTGCCTTTCGCCCCCGCCCGGTGGCATTGGGGGGCGCTTGGGCTGCTGGCGGCTTTTGCGCTTGGCACGGGGCGGCTGGCCCTGCCCTGGGCGGAACGGGGCCGCATCGGCTGGCCCCTGGCCGACGGGCTGCGGATCGGTTCCACGGCGGCCCTGCTGGTCATCGCGGGCTTCGGCCTGATCGGGCTGCGGTCGGCCATGGTCGCCGCCCCGGTGATGGAATGGCGATACTATGGCCCCATCGAGGGGCGTCTGGTCGAGATCGACCGTTCTGCCCGCGACCGGATCCGGCTGACGCTGGACCGCGTGGTCCTGCGCGACACCGCGCCCGACCGCACGCCCGCCAAGGTCCGGCTGTCGCTGATCGACCAGTCTGACCCGCTGCCGCCCCTGGGCCAGCGGGTGATGCTGACCGGCCATCTTGGCCCGCCCCCTGCCCCGGCATCCCCCGGCAGCTTCGATTTCCGCTGGCTCGCCTGGTTCGAGGGGTTGGGCGCCGTGGGTTACACCCGCACGCCGGTCCTGACCGTGGAACCGGCCGAGGGCGGGCTGTGGGCCATGCACCGCGCGCGCATGGCGATCAGCCGCGCGATCCAGGACGGCATCGGCGGGCAGGAAGGCGCGGTGGCATCGGCCCTGATGACCGGCGACCGATCCGGGATCGAGGAGGCCACGAACGAGGTCATGCGGGCCTCGAACCTGTATCACATCATCTCGATTTCCGGCCTGCACATGTCGATGCTGGCGGGCTTCGTCTATACCGCTTTGCGCATGGCGCTGGTTCTGGCGCAAGGATTGGGCGCGCCGCTGCCGCAGGCTGTCCACAAGATCGCCGCCCTTGGCGCGCTGCTGGCGTCGGCGGCCTATCTGTGGCTGTCGGGCGGCGGCGTGGCGACCGAACGCGCCTTCGTCATGGTCGCCGTGATGCTGCTGGCGATCATGGCCGATCGCCGCGCCATATCCCTGCGCACCATCGCCCTGGCTGCGACGATCATCCTGATCTATTCCCCCGAGGCCGTGACCCATCCCGGCTTCCAGATGAGCTTTGCCGCCACCGTCGCGCTGATCCTGTCGGCCGGTCCCTGGTCGCGCGTCTCGCCCCGCCTGCCCTTCTGGCTGCGGCCGGTGGCGATGCTGATCGTGTCGTCGCTGGTGGCGTCCATCGCGACCTCGCCCCTGGCGGCCGCGCATTTCAACAGGATGGCGCAATACGGACTGATCGCGAACCTGCTGGTCGTGCCGGTGATGGGTGCCCTGGTGATGCCCGCGGGCGTGATCGGCGCGCTGCTGGCGCCTGTGGGCTTGGCCGGTCCGGCGCTGTGGTTGATGGGCTTGGGAACCCGGTGGATGCTGCGGGTCGCGGAGTATGTCGCGACCTTGGGCGGCGCGGTGGTGGCCCTGCCCCTGCCGCCGGGGCCGGTGATTCCGCTGATGTGCTTCGGCGCGACGCTGGCGGTGCTGTGCTGGCGCGGGGGCGTGGGCGCGCGGCGGGTCAGCCTGCCGGGCGCGGGTTTCCTGGCGGGCATGGCGATGCTGGGGGCATCCGGGGCGATCTGGCTGACCGCCAGCCGCCCGCTGCTGCTGGTGGCCCCCGAAGGCGAGGCGGTGGGGCTGATGACCATGGCGGGCCGTGCCGTGTCCAAGCCGTCCGGCGGGGCCTTTGTCGTCAGCACATGGCTGCAAGAGGATGGCGACACGGCCACGCAGGAAGATTCGGCCACCCGCCCGGCTTGGCAGGGCGACAAGCGCGACCGGATGGCCGCGCTGCCGGGGGGCTGGCAGGTCTGGCATTTCACCGGCAAGGGGGCCGAGACGCGCGCCCCCGCCGCCTGCCAGCCGCAGCGCATCGTGGTGGTCGCGGCTAAGGTCGAAAAACGCGACTGGCCCTGCGTGATGCTGGACCTGGGGCGGTTGCGGCGGACCGGGGCCATCGCCGTCGATTTCGACGACAACGGCCCCGTGCTGCGCGGCGTCAACGCGTTGCGCCGCAATCCGGGCTGACGGGTCAGATCCCGGCGTCGATGATCGCGCGGGCCAAGACCGGCACGGTGTGCTGGTTCAGCCCGGCGATGTTCAGCCGCGAATCGCCCACCATGTAGATGGCCGCGTCGGATTTCAGCGTCGCGACCTGTTCCGGCGTGGCCCCCAGCCGAGAGAACATGCCGCGATGCTGGCCGATGAAGTCGAAGCGGTCGCTGCCCGACAGATCGCGCAGTTCGGACGCCAGTTGCGACCGCAGGCCCAGCATGGTGCCCCGAACCTCCTCAAGCTCTGCCGCCCAGTCGGCGCGCAGGGCGTCGTCGGTCAGGATGGTGCTGACGATGCGCGCACCGTGATCGGGCGGGAAGGAATAGGTCTGCCGGTTCAGGAAGGCCATCGACCCCTGCGCCAGATCGCGTGCGGCGGTGCTGTCCGCCAAGGCGAACAGGATGCCGGTGCGTTCGCGATAGATGCCGAAGTTCTTCGAACACGACGCCGCGATCAGCACCTCGGGCAGGCGCTGCGCGATCATGCGGGTGGCGGCCGCGTCTTCCTCCAGCCCGTCGCCGAAGCCCTGATAGGCCAGGTCGATCAGCGGGATCGCGCCGGATTTCCCCAGGATCGCCGCGACCTCCTCCCACTGGTCCATGGTCAGGTTCGCGCCGGTCGGATTGTGGCAGCAGCCATGCAGCAGCACGATGTCGCCCTTGCCCGCGCGGGCAATGTCGGCCTTGAGCCCGTCGAAATCGACGCCGCGCGTCGCCGCGTCGAAGTAACGGTATTCGACAAAGGGCACACCCATGAACTTCATGATCGACAGGTGGTTGGGCCAGGTCGGGTTGGACACATAGACCGTCACCCCCGGATTGGCCAAACGCGCCAGTTCCAGCGCCTGCCGGATCGCGCCGGTGCCGCCAACGGTGGCCAGCGAGGCCAGCCGATCAGCGGGCACATCGCGCAAAACCATCCGCGCCATGGCGTTGCGGTACTCGGGCTCGCCCGCAAGGCCCGTATAGGCCTTGGTCGTCTGGGTTTCCCAGATCCGCTGTTCCGCCGCCTTGACCGCCCGCATGACCGGCGTCACCCCCTGCGGATCCTTGTAGACGCCGACCCCCAGGTCGATCTTGCCCTGGCGGGTGTCGGCCTTGAATTCCTCGATCAGCTTCAGGATCGAATCGGGGGCTTGGGGTTTCAGGTTCGACAGCATTCAGGCGTCTCCGGTTGCGATGGGCAGGTCCGGGAAGCTGCCCCATTCGGTCCAGCTTCCGTCGTAAAGCGCGTGGTTGCGGTGCCCGATCCGTTCCAGCGCCAGCGACAGCACGGCGGCGGTGATGCCGCTGCCGCAGCTTGTGATCACGGGCTTTTTCAGATCGACCCCGGCGGATTCGAATTCCGCGCGCAGGGCGTCGGGCGATTTCATCGTGCCGTCCGCGTTCAGCAACCGGCCAAAGGGGACATTCCGTGCGCCGGGAATGTGGCCTGACCGCAGGCCGGGACGCGGCTCGGGCACCTCGCCGCGAAAGCGTTCGGGGGCGCGGGCGTCGATGATCTGGTAATCGCCCAGCTTGCTCGCCGAGGCCACCTGCGTCACGTCGCGCACAAGGCCCGCCTGGCGCTGCACGGTGATGTGGCGGTCGCGCAGGATCGGGGGCATGTCCTCGGTGGGGCGGCCCTCGGCCTGCCACTTGGCGAAGCCGCCGTCCAGCACGGCCACGTCGGTCTTGCCCATCAGGCGGAAGGTCCACCAGACCCGCGCGGCGCTGCGCACGTCGGAATTGTCATAGACCACGACCTGATGCCCGTCGCCCACGCCCATGGCGCGCATCCGGGAAATGAACATCTCGACCGGGGGGGCCATGTGCGGCAGGGCGGATCGCTTGTCGCTGATCGCGTCGATGTCGAAGAACCGCGCGCCCGGAATGTGTGCGGCGTCATATTCGGCCCGCGCGTCGCGGCCCGACGCGGGCATGTGCCAGCTTGCATCCAGGATGCGCAGGTCGGGATCGTTCAGGTGGGCGGCCAGCCATTCGGTCGAGACCAGCGTTTTCGGATCGTCCTGCATGGCCCCCTCCTGTCCCGGTGCGGGCCTGATCTACAGGGGGCCGGTCCCCCTTGCAATGGCTTAGCCCTGCTTCAGCAGCCGCTGTTTCTGGCGGTTCCAGTCGCGCTTGGCGTCGGTTTCGCGCTTGTCGTGGTTCTTCTTGCCCTTGGCCACGCCCAGCTTCAGCTTCACGATGCCGCGGTGGTTGAAATACATCACCAGCGGGACCAGCGTCATCCCCTCGCGCCCCACGGCCTGCCACAGCCGCGCCAGTTCCTTGCGGGAAACCAGGAGCTTGCGGCGGCGGCGCTCCTCGTGCCCGAAGACGCCGGCCTGCTTGTAGGCGGCGATATAGCCGTTGATCAGCCACAATTCGCCATCCTCGACCGAGGCATAGCTTTCGGCGATGTTCGACTGGCCCGTGCGCAGCGACTTCACCTCGGACCCGGTCAGGACGATGCCGACCTCCAGGTCGCTTTCGATGAAGTAATCGAAGCGCGCCCGCCGGTTCTCGGCGATGATCTTGTAGTTCTTGTCGGGATCCTGGGCCATGGCCCTGTCAGATAGGGCTGCCGCGGCGGTCTGTAAAGATGCGCGTTGCGCGCGGACCTGCGCACGATTAGCCCTTGCAGCAAGGGAGGCCGCCATGCTGGGACAGATCGCGTTCGGATCCGCCTTGATGCTGGGCAGCATCGCCATCGCAGGCCTGTGGATCTGGCTCTTGGAAACGGCCTTTGCCCGGTGGGAGGGGTGGCTTGTGCAGGCGCCCCACAGGCCCAAGCTGATCCTGATCGTGCTGGCCTCCAGCCTGGCGGTGCTGGCGATGGTGACGATGTCGGTCTGGCTGTGGGCCGGGGCCTTTCACCTGCTGCGCATCTTCGCCGATTTCGAGGAGGCGATGTATTTCACCCTCGTGACCTTTACCACGCTGGGCTATGGCGACGTGCTGATGCCCGAGGAATGGCGCATCCTGGGGGGTCTTGCCGCCGCCAACGGGCTGCTGAGCTTCGGCCTGATGACCGCGCTGATGGTCGAATCGCTGCGCCATGTCCGCGTGCGCCAGATCGAGTTCACGAAGGGATAGCGCATGAAACCGGGACCGCTGAACCGGATCACCGATGTCGCGGGGCTGCGCGTGGGCAATGCCGCGGACGCGCGCCTGAAATCCGGCGTCACGGTGCTGACGGCGGATGCGCCCTTCGTGGCGGCGGTTCATGTCATGGGCGGCGCGCCGGGGACGCGGGAAACCGACCTGCTGGCCCCCGACAGACTGGTGGGCGCGGTCGATGCGCTGGTGCTGTCGGGGGGATCGGCCTTCGGGCTTGCGGCCTGCGACGGGGTGATGGCGGGGCTGCGGGCCGCGGGGCGGGGCTTTGCGGTGGGTCCGGCGCGGGTGCCGATCGTGCCGGGGGCGATCGTCTTCGACCTGCTGAACGGCGGGGACAAGGCATGGTGCGACAACCCTTATCCGGCGCTTGGGCGGGCGGCGCTTGAGGCGGCAAGCCCCGATTTCACCCTGGGCACGGCGGGCGCGGGGTGTGGGGCCACGACGGGAAACCTCAAGGGCGGGCTTGGGTCAGCCTCGGCCCGGTTGGAAAACGGGCTGACCGTGGGCGCCCTGGTCGTGGTCAATGCGCTTGGGCAGGCGACCGTGGGCGGCACGCGGCAGTTCTGGGCCGCGCCCTGGGAACTGGAGGCCGAGTTCGGCGGGCTTGGCCTGCCCGCGACCTTTCCGGCCGCCCATGAACCGGCCCCCGCCAAGCGGATGGGAGAGGCCACGACCATCGCCATCGTCGCCACCGACGCCGTTCTGGACAAACCGGCGCTGCAAAGACTGGCCATCGCCGCCCATGACGGCATGGCCCGCGCGCTGGTGCCCAGCCATACGCCCCTGGATGGCGACCTGGTCTTTGCGGTCTCGACCGGCGCAAGGCCCCTGGCCGATCCGGTGGCCGATCCCTTTCTGCTGGGACATGCCGCAGCCGCGACCCTGGCGCGGGCGATTGCCCGGGGCGTCCATGCCGCGACCCCCGCGCCGGGCGACCGGCAGCCCTGCTGGCGCGACCTGCTGCCATGAAAAAGGGCGGTGCGCGACCGGCACACCGCCCCATCAGAGAGGGTCGCCAAGAGGGAAGGCTTAGCGATGCATGTCCAACGCAGCCGGGCGCCGTCGGTTGCATGGGTCACGCGACTTTTTGCGCCGACCGCCGCGATGGCCTGCGCTTTGACAAGCGCGGCGCAGGGGGCGATCATGGCCCGACCGCCATTGGAGCCAGCCATGACCAAGCATTCCACCGACCTCAAGACGCTGCTGCGCGACCCTTCGCTTCTGGAAACCCGCGCCTTCGTGGCGGGCGAATGGGTCGATACAGGCGACGGCGCGACCTTCGACGTGATCAACCCCGCGCGCGGCGACGTGATCGCCAAGGTGGCCGACCTGGGCCGCGCGGACGCCGCCCGCGCCATTCAGGCGGCGCACGGGGCGATGAAGGCCTGGGCCGCCCGCACCGCCAAGGACCGCGCGGGGGTGATGCGCCGCTGGTTCGACCTGATGATGGCGAACCAGGACGACCTCGCCCGCATCCTGACCGCGGAAATGGGCAAGCCCTTCCCCGAGGCCAAGGGCGAGATCGCCTATGGCGCCAGCTTCATCGAATGGTTCGGCGAGGAAGCCAAGCGCGTCTATGGCGAGACGATCCCCGGCCATCTTCCCGACAAGCGCCTGACCGTGATCCGCCAGCCCATCGGCGTGGTGGGCAGCATCACGCCCTGGAATTTTCCCAACGCGATGATCGCCCGCAAGGCCGCGCCCGCGCTGGCCGTGGGCTGCGGCTTCGTTGCCCGGCCTGCGGCGGAAACCCCGCTGTCGGCGCTGGCCATGGCGGTGCTGGGCGAACGCGCGGGCCTGCCCAAGGGAATCCTGTCGGTCGTCACCTCGTCGCGGTCCAGCGACATCGGCAAGGAATTCTGCGAAAACCCCCTGGTCCGCAAGCTGACCTTCACCGGCAGCACCGAGGTGGGCCGGATCCTGCTGCGCCAGGCCGCCGACCAGGTGCTGAAATGCTCGATGGAGCTTGGCGGCAACGCGCCCTTCATCGTCTTCGACGACGCCGACCTGGACGCGGCGGTGGAAGGGGCGATGGCGTCCAAGTTCCGCAACAACGGCCAGACCTGCGTCTGCGCGAACCGCATCTATGTGCAGGCCGGGGTTTATGACGCCTTTGCGCAGAAGCTGGCAACTGCCGTGGACGGCTTGCGCGTGGGCGACGGGCTGGAGGACGGCGTGACCACCGGCCCGCTGATCAACCAGGACGCCGTGGAAAAGGTCGAGGAACATATCCGCGACGTTCTGGACGGCGGCGGCCAGGTCGTCACCGGCGGCACGCGGATGGAGGGGCTGTTCTTCAAGCCCACGGTCGTCACCGGCGTCACCGACCGCATGAAGGTCGCGACCGAGGAAACCTTCGGCCCCCTGGCCCCGCTGTTCCGCTTCGAGACCGAGGAGGAGGTCGTGCAAAAGGCCAATGACACGATCTTCGGGCTGGCATCCTATTTCTATGCCCGCGACATCGGCCGCATAACCCGCGTGCAGGAGGCGCTGGAATACGGCATCGTCGGCGTGAACACCGGCCTGATTTCCACCGAGGTGGCGCCCTTCGGCGGCGTCAAGCAGTCGGGCCTTGGCCGCGAGGGCAGCCGCCACGGGATCGAGGACTATCTTGAGCTGAAATACATCTGCCTGTCGATCTGACAGAGCGCAGCAATTTCCGGCGCTTGGGGGGAACGCAACGGGGCCGCCGCGCATTGACAGGCGAAGGCCCCGCAATCGGGTCCATCTGGAAAAAAGGGGAAGTGCATGGAAGGTTTTGGCTGGATTGCGTCGATCATCCTGGGGGCAATCGCGGGGTGGATCGCGGAAAAGATCATGAAGACCGACACGGGCCTGTTGATGAACATCATCCTGGGCATCGTCGGCGCGCTGATCGGCAACTTCATCTTCGACGCGCTGATCGGCACCAGTGGGGAAGGCAGCATCATCGGCCAGTTGATCGTGGCCGTGATCGGCGCCTGCATCCTGATCTGGATCGTGCGCATGATACGTGGCCGCGCCTGACGGCCTGCCAGACAGCGAAAAGGCCGGTGCGGCGATCCGCACCGGCCTTTTTCATTTCGGGACGGGCGGGATCAGCGGCCCCGGTCTTCCCCGTCCTCGTCCTCGTCCTCGTCCCGGCCGGGCAGGTTGAAGAAGCTTTCCGCGTCCAGGTCGGGCTCGGGCGCCTTGTCCTCGTCCCGCGTCAGCGAGAAGCCTTCCAGCCCCGCGATCCCGGACGGCAGGCGCGGCTCGTCGCTCATCGCCAGGGATGTTTCGGTGCTGACCAGCTTGCGGCGTTCGTCATCGCTCATCACCTCGCCCGAACCGCTTTTCTTGGCGGCCTTCTGGACGGCAGCGTCCAATTCGGTCTGGCGGCACAGGCCAAGCGCCACCGGGTCGATGGGCTGCATGTTCTGGATGTTCCAGTGCGTGCGTTCGCGGATGGACGCGATGGTGGGCTTGGTGGTGCCGACCAGCTTGGCGATCTGCGCGTCCTGCAGTTCGGGGTGGAACTTGACCAGCCACAGGATCGCGTTCGGACGGTCCTGGCGCTTGGACAGCGGCGTATAGCGCGGCCCACGGCGCTTTTCCTCGCCCTCGGCGGCGGGGTTGTGCTTCAGCTTCAGGCGATAGCTGGGGCTGGCCTCGCCCTTCCTGATCTCCTCGGGGTCGAGCTGGTGCGAGGCGACGGGGTCATAGCCCTTGACCCCTGCCGCCACGTCGCCATCGGCGATGCCCTGCACTTCCAGTTCGTGCAACCCGCAGAAATCGCCGATCTGCTTGAAGCTCAGCGTGGTATTGTCCACCAGCCAGACGGCGGTCGCCTTGGCCATCAGCGGCTTGCTCATGTCAATCTCCTTCGCATGTCTGCCCCGAACAGCAGGTTTCAGGCCGGAAAAACGGCTTTGGCGGGGTGCCATTCCTCGTTTTCGGGGGGAATTGACGGGTGATATAGCGATTTTGCCCGGCGGGGAAAAGAGGATTCGCATCTTGCCCGTGGACGCGGCGGCGCACCCCCGGCATGGTGCGGCCATGAAAGCCCTGTCCCTGATCCCGCTGATGGCCGCGCTGTGGCCCGTGCCCGCCCTGCCCGACGACATCGCGGGCGATTTCGATTACTATGTCCTGTCGCTGGGCTGGCAGCCCGGCTGGTGCCGGGCGACGGGCGACAAGCGGGATGCACCGGACTGCAATCCCGGCAGCGGGCGGGACTTCGCGGTCCACGGGCTTTGGCCGCAATACGAACGGGGCTGGCCGGATTACTGCAAGACCGCCGAACGCGACCCGTCGCGGCGCGACACGCAGGCCATGGCGGATCTGATGGCCCCGGGACTTGCGCTTTACCAATGGCGCAAGCACGGCCGCTGCTCGGGCCTGTCTGCGGCGGGCTATTACGCGGCGCTGCGCGAGGCGGCCGAGGCGGTCCGCATCCCCGCCCCCTTCAACGACCTGGGGCGCGACATCGCCCTGCCCCCCGCCTTGGTCGAGGACGCCTTCATCGAGGCCAACCCGGACCTGACCCGCGACGGCATCACCGTCACCTGCAAGGCCGAAGCCCTGGCCGAGGTGCGCATCTGCCTGACCCGCGACCTGGAACCGCGCGCCTGCGCCCCCGACGCCCGGCGCGATTGTTCCCGCCCGCAGGTGCTGATGGAACGGATCCGCTGACATGGACGAGATCGAGTTGAAGCTGCACCTGACCGAAGCCGCCGCCCGGGCCATCGAGGCGGCGGGCGTGCTGCCCGGCAAGCCCAGGACCCTCGCCCAGCGGTCCGTCTATTTCGACACGCCCGATCACGCGCTGGCGCGTGCGGGGCTGTCCCTGCGCATCCGCGAGGCCAGGGGCAAGCGCATCCAGACCGTCAAGGGGGCCGACCGGGGCACGGCGGGGGTCTTTGCCCGCCCCGAATACGAGATGCCGGTCACGGACGACACCCCCGTCCTGGACGACGCCACGCCGGTCGCCCGCGTCCTGGGCGGCAAGGCCAGCGCGCTTGCGCCGGTCTTCGCCCTGTCCGTGACGCGCCGGATCTGGATGCTGGAGGAAGGCGGCGCGCGGATCGAGGCCATGATCGACCGGGGCACCGTCACGGCAGCCGACCGGCAAGGCCCCTTTTGCGAATGCGAGCTTGAGCTGGTCTCGGGCCCGCCCGGCGCGCTGTTCACCGTCGCGCGCCGCCTGGGCGCGGTGGCCCCGGTCAGGCTGGGCGTGCTGACCAAGTCCGAACGCGGCTATCGCCTGACCGGCCCCCTGCCCGTGGCGATCAAGGCCGAGGATGTGGCGCTGGACCGGGGCATGACGGCGGCGCAGGCCTTCCAGCGGATCGCGCTGTCCTGCCTGCGCCAGTTCCGCCTGAACGAGGATCTGCTGCTGGCCACGCGCAGGCCCGAGCCCCTGCACCAGGCCCGCGTCGCGCTGCGCCGGTTGCGGTCGGCCCTGACCATCTTCCGGCCCATGCTGGGCGCATCAGGCACCGCCCTGCGCGAGGATCTGCGCTGGCTCGCGGGCAGCCTGGGGGACGCGCGCGACCTGGACGTGCTGCTGCCCCGCGCGCCCGCCGGACCCTTGCAGGACCGCATCCGCGCGGGCCGCGAGGCCGCCTATGACGCGCTGGCCGAAACGCTGGCATCGGACCGCGCGCGGGCGCTGATGCTGGATCTGGCGGCATGGGCCGGCGGGGGCGGCTGGCTGTCCGACCCTGACACGCAGGCGGTGCGCGACAGCGGCGCGCAGGATTTCGCGGCCACGGCGTTGTCGCGGTTCCGGCGCAAGGTGAAAAAGGGCGGGCGCGACCTGTCGCATCTTGCAGACGAGGCCCGGCACGACTTGCGCAAGGACGCCAAGAAGCTGCGCTATGCGGCCGAATTCTTCGCGCCGCTGTTTGCGGGCGACCGGCGGAAGGGCCGCAGGCGATTCGGCGCAGCGCTTGCGGATTTCCAGGACCACCTGGGCGCGCTGAACGACCTGGCCGCGGCGCCGGGGGTGCTGGACCGCCTGGGCCTGGCGGATGCGCGCGGGGCGGCGGACCTGGCCGACGCCGTGGACCGCGCGCCCCTGCTGGACGCGGCCGAAAACGCCCATCGCGCCCTGGTGCGGGCGGAACGATACTGGAGCTGACCTCAGGCCGCCTCGTCCGCCACCTTCAGGACGATCTTGCCGATATGCTGGCTGCTTTCCATGCGCCGATGCGCAAGGGCCGCGTCCGCCAGGGCGAACTCGCTGTCGATGATCACCCGGACCGACCCGGCCGAGACCAGCGGCCACAGCCGCTTGCGCAGCGCCTCGGCGATCTCGGCCTTGGCGGCGTCCGATTGCGGGCGCAGGGTCGATCCGGTGACGGTCAGGCGCCTGGCCATGATGGGCGCGAAGTTCAGTTCGACCTTCGCCCCCTCCAGGAAGGCGATCATCACCAGCCGCCCGTCGGGCGCCAGGGCCTTGATGTTCCTGGCGATATAGCTGCCCCCCACCATGTCGAGGATCAGGTCCGCGCCCCCTTCGGCCGCCATGGCCTTTGTGAAGTCCTCGGTCCGATAGTTGATGGGCGTCGCGCCAAGGGCCGCGATGGCCGCGCATTTCTCGGCGCTGCCTGCGGTGGCGAAGACGCGCGCGCCCAGGGCCCGGGCCACCTGGATCGCCATGGTGCCGATGCCCGAGGTGCCGCCATGGACCAGGAAGCGTTCGCCACCCGCCAGCCCGCCGCGCATCACGACATTGGACCAGACGGTGAAAGCGGTTTCCGGCAGGCAGGCGCCCTCGCGCAGGGACAGGCCATGGGGGATGCGCAGCGCGTGGTCGCCGTGGCAGGCCACGTATTCGGCGTAACCGCCGCCGGGCACCAGGGCGCAGACCTGTTCCCCCTTGCGCCAGCGGGTGACGCCTACGCCCATGCCCACGATCTCGCCCGAGACTTCCAGCCCCGGCAGGTCGGATGCGTCGGGCGGCGGCGCGTAAAGGCCCTGGCGTTGCAGCACGTCGGGGCGGTTCACCCCGGCATAGGCCACGCGGATCAGGATCTGGTCGTGGCGCGGCACCGGGACCGGGCGCAGGGCCGGGCGCAGCATCGTGGCGTCGCCCGGATCGGCGATCTCGACCGCGTTCATGGAATCGGGAAACATCGTCTCTCCTGGTCAGGGTCTTGTGCGGCCGGGCAGGTCGCGCGGCCGGGGCGCGCGGATCCAGCCCAAGGCCATGCCCGCCAGCCTTTCCGCACCGGGCAGCTTGCGCAAGGCCGATTTGACCTGCTCGAATCGCATCACGCCGTCGATGCGGCGGTCGATGAAGGCGCGGGTGTCCGTGTGGTCGGGGGATGTGTCGCCCAGCCAGAACAGCACCGTGGCGCTGATCACCGCCGAAAGCGTCGCGCGCTTGGAATACCAGTTCACGTCGCGCGAGCTGTCGCCAAGCCCGGTCCAGATCACGTCCGCCGTTTCCCAGACCAGCCGCGCGGCCAGCGCCGCGTTCTGCGGCAAGGACAGCGTGGCCGCGCCCGCGCGCACCAGTTCGGCATCGACCAGCATCAGCCGCCGCCAGATCGCCTCGGCCACGCGGTCGCGGAAACGCCCGCCGGGCGGGGTCTGGGCCAGGCTGTCGCGCAGCATCGCGTCCGCGCGGCGGTGATAGGCGGCGGCCAGCCCCGCGCCGCCCTGCGGGAAATGCACCCGCGCCAGGTCGGGCGACATGGCCAGGTCGCGCGCCCCGGACAGAAGGGCGCGGTCGTTCATCCCCTCGAACGGAACATGGGTCAGGGCGGCGTCAAGAAGCGCGTCGCGGTCGGTTCGGGTCATAAACAGCCTCCGTCTGGACAAGCGCGCCCCGCTTTGATAGGGGGGCGCATCCTGCAATCTTGCAACTCTAACCTAGGAAGGTGGTGACAACCACATGCAGGTCAACGTTCGCGACAACAACGTCGAACAGGCGCTTCGTGCCCTGAAGAAGAAACTTCAGCGCGAGGGCGTGTTCCGCGAAATGAAGCTCAAGCAACATTTCGAGAAACCGTCGGTCAAGAAAGCCCGGGAACAGGCCGAGGCCGTGCGCCGCGCCCGCAAGCTGGCCCGTAAAAAGGCACAGCGCGAAGGCGCTCTGTAAGACGACGCGATCCGCGTTATCCGCAAACCCCCGCAGCGCCACGCCGCGGGGGTTTGCTTTTGCGGGCCGCAAGCCGCTTGCCTGAGGCTGAACCATACCAAATGGCTTGGCCTTGCGGGGCTTTCGGCCTGGCTGTTCCGCCAGCAGGGGCAGGCGATCTTCCCGGGCTTTGCCATCCTGCCCCTGGTCGTCCTGCTGGACGACAGCCTGCAACTGCACGAACGATTCGCGTCCCAGGTCGCCCCGGGCCAGCCCATGCCGCGCGGGATGGGCGAGCTGATCTTCATGGCGCTGGAAGGCGTTGCGGTTGCCGGAACCCTGGTTTACGGCTGGATCAAGGCGGCCCGCCCCGTCCGGCGGCAGGTCGTGCCCTTGCTGCTGTTGCTGGGGGCCGCCGCCTTCTGCGCCGCCGCGATCGACTTCCTGCATACCCGGTCTGCGCCTTCCTCGATCACCGCAGGCCTGCTTGGCATCCTTGAGGACGGCGGAGAGATGGTCTTCCTGTCGCTGGCCGCCGCCTATGGGGCGAGCCTGGCCCTGCGCGGCAGGGCCCCTGGCTGACGGCTAGCGCCACAGGTGCAGGTCCAGCGCATCCGCCGTTGACGGCCCCATCAGCGAGCCGTGGTTTTCCCGGGGATGGGGGCGATACAGAACCTCCACCCCCCCGACCCGCGACAGGATCTCCACCAGGGCGGTCGGATCATGGGGATGGCCCTGCCGCGCCTGCCCGGCCTGCGCGATCATCACCTGGATCCCCGGATCGACCGCCCCGCCCGCCGCCGCCACGCCGCCCGCGAAGGCCATGGCCTCGCGCTGCGATTCGCCCGCGTTCCACCAGACCGAAGGGTCGGCCGCGACATATCGCGCGAACAGGTGCGGGCGGGTGAACAGCGCGTGCAGCACGAACAGCCCGCCCAGCGAATGGCCATAGATCGTCCTGTCGCGGGGGTCCAGCGGATGGCGGCGCGCCAGTTCGGGCAGCAGGTCGTCGGCGATCATCGCCAGGAACGCCGCGCGCCCGCCGGTTTCGCGGTCGGCGGCGGCGGCGCGGTAAAAGGGGATCGGCACCACCGGCGCCATCGCGCGCGAGGTCAGGTCGCGCCAGCGGCGGTTCGCGCCCTCGTAGCCGATCCCGAACAGGATCACCGGCATCCGCGGCGCGCGGGCCTCGCGGTGGGTCCACAGATGGGGGAAGGTCGTCGCCCCGTCCAGCGACAGGATCGCGGAATAGCCCTGCGGCGGGGGCGGCACGTCCGGCAGGCCCACATGGATGCGCCACTGGTCGCCCGGGGGGCCGAAGGCGAAATGGCTGGCGCGGGGATGGACGATCTCGGGCGCCGGGGCGCGGCGGGGTTGCGCCAGGGCGGGGGCGGCGGCGCCTGCGGCCAGCAGGCTCAGCAGGTGGCGGCGGTCCATGTCACACCGGGATCGCCGTGGTGCGGAACACCGTGCGCAACGCGAAGGAGGAATGCATCTGCGCCACGCCCGGCAGGCGGGCCAGGTGCTGGCGGTGGATGCGGGCGAAGTCGTCGGTGTCTTCCACCACGATCTTCAGCAGGTAATCGGCGGTCCCGGCCATCAGGTGGCATTCCAGCACGTCGGGAATGGCGCGCACGCCCTTTTCAAAGGCTTCCAGCACCTCGTCGGCCTGGCCGGACAGGGTGATTTCCACAAAGACGGTGGTCTGGCGGCGCAGCTTGCGCGCGTCCAGCAGCGCGACATAGCCATGGATCACGCCCGTCTCCTCCAGCCGCTGGACGCGGCGGTGGCAGGCAGAGGGCGACAGGTGGACCCGCAGCGCCAGTTCGGCATTGCTGATTCGCCCCTCTTTCTGAAGCAGGGCGAGGATCCGGCGGTCTGTTGCATCAAGATCGGACATGGCGGGATATTCTTCGACAACCCTGCACGGCGCCAGCGGTTTCTGCCGGGTCGGATGGCCAGGCGGCAAGATCTTCGCAGCACATTGTGGCTGGCCGGTGCCACACTGATCCAAACACAAGGGAGGGTTCCATGAAGATCGGTTGTCCAAGGGAAATCAAGCCGCAGGAATTCCGCGTGGGCCTGACGCCCGCCGCCGTGGCCGAGGCCGTCGCGCGCGGCCACGGCGTGCTGGTGGAAACCGGCGCAGGCCTGGGTTCGGGCTTCTCCGACCAGGATTATGTCCAGGCGGGGGCCAGCATCGCGCCGGACGCGAAATCCGTCTTCGACGCGGCGGACATGATCGTGAAGGTCAAGGAGCCGCAGGCCGCCGAACGCCGGATGCTGCGCGACGGGCAGGTGCTGTTCACCTATCTGCACCTGGCGCCCGATCCCGACCAGACGCGCGATCTGCTGGGATCGGGCGTCACCGCCATCGCCTATGAAACGGTGACGGACGCGCGCGGCGGGCTGCCGCTGCTGGCGCCGATGTCCGAGGTGGCGGGCAGGCTGGCCCCGCAGGTCGGATCCTGGGCCCTGCAAAAGGCTAATGGCGGGCGCGGCGTGCTGATGGGCGGGGTGCCGGGCGTGCGGCCCGCCAACGTGGTCATCATCGGCGGCGGCGTGGTGGGCACGGCGGCGGCGCGGGTGGCCGTGGGCATGGGGGCCAATGTCACGGTGACGGATCGGTCGGTGGCGCGGCTGTCCTGGCTGGACGACATTTTCATGGGGCGGCTGACCACGCAATATTCCAGCGGGGCGGCCACGGCCGAACTGATCCGCACGGCGGACATGGTGATCGGCGCGGTGCTGATCCCCGGTGCCGCCGCGCCCAAGCTGGTGTCACGCGACCAGCTTGCCACCATGCAGCCCGGCGCGGTGCTGGTGGACGTGGCCATAGACCAGGGCGGCTGCTTCGAGACCTCGCGCCCGACCACCCACCAGGATCCGATCTACGAGGTGGACGGGGTGGTGCATTACTGCGTGGCGAACATGCCGGGCGCGGTGGCGCGGACATCCACGCAGGCGCTTGGCAACGCGACGCTGCCCTTTGTGCTGGCGCTGGCGGGCAAGGGCTGGCGGCAGGCGGTGCTGGAGGATCCGCATCTGCGGGCCGGGCTGTCCACGCACCGGGGCCGCCTGACCTCGCCCCCCGTGGGCGAGGCCCTGGGGCTGGAGGCGATCACGCCCGACCAGCTGCTGGCGGGGTAAGGGGGATTGGCGCGGGCAATCCCGCGCCGGGCCGCTCAGGTCCGCGGCAGGGGCCGGTCGTCCCAGATGGTGCGGTCGGCCAGCAGGTCGCGGATCTGGGCCAGCAGTTCCTCTTGCGTGGGGGCGGCTGCGGCGGGTTCCTCCTTCGGAGCGGTTGCCATGCGCTGCAGGCGGTTCACCGCCTTGACCAGCAGGAACACCGCCCAGGCGATGATCAGGAAGTTCAGCACCGCCATCGCGAAGGCGCCATAGGCGAAGACGGCGGCACCCGAATCGCGGGCGGCGGCCAGGCTGGCGCCTTCGGGGACATTGCCGGACAGGACGAAATACTTGTTGGTGAAATCGACGCCGCCGGTCAGCAATCCCAGGATCGGGTTGATGAGGTCGGCCACCAGCGAATTCACGATCGCCGTGAAGGCCGCGCCGATGATGATGCCGACGGCAAGGTCGATGACATTGCCGCGGGCGATGAACTCGCGGAACTCTCTGATCATGGGCAGCATCCCTTGTGACACGCGCCCGGTCGGCGCAGGCCAAGAATGCGTCGCGGCTTGCGAAAAAGCAAGTTCCTGAAAGGCCAAGGGAATCATGGCCCGCCTGTCCGGGCAGGCGGGCCATGGGGGCGTCAGTCGGCCTCGGCCAGCTTGCCGTCGAGGATCTGCTTCATGTCCTCCCACGGCTGGTTCTGGACCTTTTCGCCGCCGATGATGAAGGTGGGGGTGGCCTCGATCCCGTCGGTGGTGGCGTTCTTCTGGAAGGTCGCGATCAGCTGTTCGGCCTTGGCGGTGTCTTCCCAGCAGGCGGTCATCTGGTCTTCCGTCATGCCGGCCTTGAGGCCGATCTTGCGCAGGTTCGCGGCGATCTCCTCGCCCGTGCCGCCGGCCAGCCAGTCCTTCTGTTCGTCGAACAGCATGTCGGACACGGCATAGAATTTCTCGTCCCCGCCGCAGCGCGCCAGGACGCCCGCCCAAAGGCCCGGCTGGTCGAAATAGACATCGCGCTGGATGAATTTCACCTTGCCGGTATCGACATATTCGGCCTTCAGCTTCGGCCAGTTCTCGGCATGGAAATTGGCGCAATGGCCGCAGGTGAAGCTGGCGTATTCGATCACCGTCAGCGGCGCGTCGTCCGACCCCAGGGCGATGTCGGGCAGGGTTTCCGCCTGCGCGGCGGGCGCGGCCTCCTGGGCCATCGCGGCGGGAACGGCAAGGGCAAAGGCCACGGCGGCGGCGGCGGCACGGATCAGCATGGAAAATCCTTTCGGTGGTTCCGGTGTCGTTTGGTTGCGATGTTCAGCGCCAGCCGGGCCATGGCCTCGGCCAGGGCGGGATCCTGGAACTGCTGGGCGATCTGGTCGGCCTTGTCGCGGATCTGCGGATCGGGGGCGACAGGCCGGGCGGGGGCGGCGGAAAACACCGCCTGCCCTTCGGCAAATCCGCTGGCGGCCGTCTGGGTCAGCACGATCCGCTGCACGGCGTTGTAGCCATAGCAGGCGTTCACCCGGTCGCGCAGCTGCGGCAGCTGCATCTCGACCAGGGGGGCGACGGGGCCGGTGGTCAGCAGGGTCAGCGTGGCGCCGAAGCCGCCGCGCGTGTGGCTGATGCGCACGGGCCGCGTCATGGCGGCAAGCTGGGGACCGGCGATTTCCGGCCAATGGGTCAGCAGGCGGGCCACGGCGAAGCCCCGGCCCTCGGCGGCCTTCTGCACCCGGTCGGCCAGAAGCGTCGCCGCCTGCTGGAAGCCGCGCCTGCGGCGGGCCATGGGGGTGCGGGGGTGGTCGGGCGGTCGTGCCATCATTGCCTGTCCGGGTATCACCCCCATATCCTTAATCAGCCCCGCCGTCCGAGGAAAGCGCGGGATCGGAACAAGGGACTGAATATTGCGTGACACCCGGGTGATCGCCCTGCAGCTTCTGGACTGGTACGACCGCCATGCGCGCGTCCTGCCCTGGCGCGTGCCGCCGGGGGGCGGCGGGGCCGACCCTTATCGCGTCTGGCTGTCCGAGGTGATGCTGCAACAAACCACCGTCGCGGCGGTGAAGGCCTATTTCGAGCGGTTCACGATGCTGTGGCCGACGGTCGAGGCGCTGGCGGCGGCCCCGGATGCGCAGGTGATGGCCGAATGGGCGGGGCTTGGCTATTACGCCCGCGCCCGCAACCTGCTGGCCTGCGCCCGCGCGGTGGCCGCAGCCGGGGGCTTTCCGACGACTCGGGAAGGCCTGCGGGAATTGCCGGGGATCGGGGCCTATACCTCGGCCGCGATTGCGGCGATTGCTTACGACGCGCCGGAAACGGTGGTGGACGGGAACGTGGAACGCGTGGTGGCGCGGCTGTTCGCGGTGGAAACGCCCCTGCCCGGCGCCAAGCCCGACCTGGTTGCGCTTGCCGAAACGCTGACGCCGCAGGCCCGTCCCGGCGATTACGCCCAGGCGATGATGGATCTGGGCGCCACGATCTGCACGCCGCGCAGCCCGGCCTGCGGCATCTGCCCGCTGATCCACGATTGCGATGCCCGCGCCCAGGGCATCGCCGCCAGCCTGCCGCGCAAGGCCCCCAAGGCGGCAAAACCCGACCGCACCGGCATTGCCTGGGTCGCCCGCCATGGCGACGCGGTGGTGTTCGAGGAACGCCCGGCCAAGGGCCTTCTGGGGGGCACGCTGGCCTTCCCCTCGGCCCATTGGGACGGGTGCGACCTGCCGCCGCCGGGGGTGGCGGATTGGCGAGAGATCGGCCATGTCCGCCATGTCTTCACCCATTTCAACCTGTCCTTGCAGGTCATGGTCGGCGATCTGGACACGGCACCGGCACGCGGCCATCTGGTTCCCCTGCGGCAGATCGACCGGGACGCCCTGCCCGGCCTGATGCGCAAGGTCTGGGATATGGCGCGCGCCGCCATCGCCGCGTAAGATCGCGCGCATGAGCGATTCAACCCCAAGCAGATTGCCCCCCGCCGCGCCCTTCTGGATGTCCGTGGTCATGCTGCCTCTGGTCGCCCTGGCGGCGGCTTGGGGCGGATTGTGGTGGATGCTGCTGCCTGCCTATGCCTGGTACCTGACCACGGCCCTGGACGGCGTGCTGGGCCTGAACGAGGAAAACCCCGACCCGCAGACCGAGACGGCGCGGCTGTTCTGGCACCGCGCGGTGACGGTGGTCTGGTTCCCGCTGCAATTCGCCGCGATCTTCGGGGCGATCTGGTATGCCACGCATTCCGGCCATCTTTCCGGCTTAGAAAAGCTGGGCTTGTTCTTCGGCGTGGGCGTGCTGTCGGGCAGCATCGGCATGGTCTATGCGCACGAGCTTTTGCACCAGAAGACCGCCGTGGAACGCTGGATGGGCGATCTGCTGCTGGCCTCGGTTCTGTATTCGCATTTCCGGACCGAGCATCTGCTGGTCCATCACGCCTGGGTTTCGACCCCCCGCGACGCGGTGTCGGCGCGCTATAACGAGGGGTTCTATCGGTTCTTCGCACGCGTGCTGCGCGACGGTCTCCGCAGCGCCTGGCGGGCGGAAACGCGGCTGCTGGCGCGGGCGGGCCGCAGCCCCTGGGACCGGCGCAACCCGTTCTGGCGTTATGCCGCCTTGCAGGGGGGGATGATCGGGCTAGCCCTGGCGCTTGGCGGTGTGCAGGGGTTGGGGCTGTTCATCTTCCAGGCTTTCGTGGCGGTCTGGCAGCTGGAGGTCGTGAACTATGTCGAACATTACGGGCTGACCCGGAAGCACCTGGGCGAGGGGCGGTATGAACATATCCTGCCGCGCCACAGCTGGAACGCCAGCCACACGGCCTCGAACTGGCTGCTGATCAACCTGCAGCGCCATTCGGACCACCATTACAAGCCCGACCGGCGCTTTCCGCTGCTGCAAACCTATGGCAAGGACGAGGCCCCGCAATTGCCCCTGGGCTATCCGGCGATGACCTTCGTGGCGATGGTTCCGCCCTGGTGGCGGCGGCGGATGAACCCGCGCGTGCGGGCCTGGCGGCGGCAGTTTTACCCCGAGGTGACGGATTGGGGACCGTATAACCGGGGCGAGCTGCCGATGCCGCGGAATGCGCTGTAGGGCTGTCTGGCGAAGGCCATCGCCTTCGCCACGTCTCGACATATCCACCCGCACCGCCGGGCCTCAAAGGCCCGGCCAGCGCCCGCCCCGCCCCCAGGCGGGCGCTTACACGCCCCCTCGGGTCGGGCGCTGGCCTCCCGCGTTCCTACGTCTCCGTCTCTGGTGGAACCCTCGTGCAACGGGCGGGGGAAACGCAGTGCGTTTCCTGATCCCGCCCGGGCAAATGTCAGGGAACGATCACCCGCGTCCCCGGCCCTGCCCGCCTGGCGATCCAGATCAGATCGCGCCTTGCAAAGGCAATGCAGCCCTCGGTCCCATAACCCGGCCTGCGCCATTGATGCAGGAAGATCGCCGATCCCCGCCCCGGCACCGCATCGGGCCAGTTCCAGTCCGTCGTCAGGATCAGGTCATAAAGCGGATCCGCCCGCCGCAGCCTTTCATGGCTGACAGCCAGGGGCGCGCGGGCGTGGTGGTTATAGCCCGGATGATCCGGCGCGTCGCACCACAGGTCGCCCGGCCCGATGGGCCGCGCCCATGCCGCAGGCCGCGCCAGCCGGTCGGGCCGATACCACAGCCCGGTGATCCGCATCACCCCGGCGGGCGTGGCCCCGTCCCCTTCGCGCTTGTCGCGCGTCACCCCGCGCTTGCCGATGCTGCACGGAAACAGCCGCCCGCGAAATCGCACCCCCTGCGGGGTCAGGACCAGATCACCCGCCCTCACAGCAGATGCCCCGACTTTTCGGCCTTGGTGTCCAGATAGCCCTCGTTGAAGCGGTTGCGGCCCACGACCAAGGGCACGCGTTCCGTGACCGCGATCCCGTGGCTTTCCATCATCGCCACCTTGCGCGGGTTGTTGGTCATCAGCCGCGCGGACGAAAACCCCATCCGCCGCAGCAGGGCCGCGCCGATGCGGAAATCGCGCTCGTCATCCTCGAAGCCCAGGCGGTGGTTGGCCTGCACGGTGTCGAACCCCTGGTTCTGCAAGGCATAGGCGCGCATCTTGTTGGCAAGCCCGATGCCGCGCCCTTCCTGGTTCAGATACAAAAGCACCCCCTGCCCCGCCTGCCCCATGGCCGACAGCGCGGCGTGCAACTGGGGCCCGCAGTCGCATTTCAGGCTGCCCAGCACGTCGCCCGTGAAACAGGCCGAATGCAGCCGCGCCAGAACGGGCGCGTCGCGAGGCGGATCGCCGATCTCGATGGCGTAATGCTCGGCCCCGCCATCGTCGGGGCGGAAGATGTGCAGGCGCGATCGTTCCGCCGCAACCAGCGGCAGGTTGGCGGCGGCGACCGGGGCCAGCGCGGCCTCATGCGCCAGTTGCGCCAGCAGCGGGCCGGGCGCGACCTGCGTCAGCCCGGGCAAGGGGTCGGCGGCGACCACCAGCACGGCGGGCAGCAGTTGCGCCGATTTCGCCAGCGCCAGCCCGGCCAGATGCGGCGTGGCGTCGCCGTCGCGTTCCGTGAACAGCGGCCCCTTCATCGGCGTCATCAGGTCGCCCGACGGATCCGCCAGCGCCCGCAGCCAGGCGTGGTCCGCATCCCCGGGCACGATCACCCGGGCCAAGCCGTCGTCATAGGCCCGCGCCTTCAGCGTCTCGGCCCGCCGCTCGGTCAGGGCCAGCACCGGGCGGCCAAGGGCGCGGATCGCCTCCAGCCGGGCGGGGGCCAGGGTTTCCACCGCCGCGACCAGATGGGCGCCGATCATCACCGGCAGGCCCATGCGCAGGTCGCTGCGCGCGCGCGACACGGTCTCGGCCAGGGTGGGGATCAGGGGCATGACGCGTCCGGCGGGTTGAAACAATCTGAAACATAAGCGCCCTTCCCGACAACTCCATGTGAGATTACCGACATGATGCTGGACGGGACGACACGCCTTGCCCACCTCTTGCGCAACAAGCGAAGGGAGGCAACATGCCCGGACTGAAAAAGATCCTGCTGGTGGATGACGAGGAAGACCTGCGCGAGGCCCTGGCCGAACAGCTGATCGCCACCGACGAATTCGACGTGACCGAGGCGGGCACGGGCGCGGGGGCCGTGGACGCGGCCAAGAACGCGATCTTCGATCTGGTGATCCTGGACGTGGGCCTGCCCGACACCGACGGGCGGGAACTGTGCAAGAAGCTGCGCAAGCTGAACGTCAAGTGCCCCATCGTCATGCTGACCGGCCACGACACCGACGCCGACACCATCCTGGGCCTGGACGCGGGCGCGAACGATTACATCACCAAGCCCTTCAAGTTCCCGGTCCTGCTAGCCCGCCTGCGCGCGCAACTGCGCACCCATGAACAATCCGAGGACGCGATCTTCCAGTTGGGGCCCTATACCTTCAAGCCCGCGATGAAGATGCTGATCGACGGGAAGGACCGCAAGATCCGCCTGACCGAGAAGGAAACCAACATCCTCAAGTTCCTGTATCGCGCGCAGGACGGAGTGGTGGCCCGCGACGTGCTGCTGCACGAGGTCTGGGGATACAACGCGGGCGTGACCACGCATACGCTGGAAACCCACATCTATCGCCTGCGCCAGAAGATCGAGCCGGATCCCGGCAACGCGCGGCTTCTGGTGACGGAGTCGGGGGGGTATCGGCTGGTGGCGTGACCGAAAGGCCCGGCGGATGCGCCGGGCCTTTTGCACAGCGCATGTCTCGCAAGGCGCTTGAACCACCCTCCTGTCTTGTTACATGTAACAAGACAGGAGGTCCGCCATGCCAAGCCCCATTTCCCAACGCGTGCAGAAACGACGCGATGCCTTGCGGGCGGCAGGCCTTCGCCCCGTCCAGATCTGGGTTCCCGACACCCGCCGCCCCGGCTTTGCGACAGAGTGCCGCCGCCAGGCAGCAGTCGTGGCCCGGTCGGACCGCGCCGACACGGATCTGGGCGATTTCATCGATGCTGCAATGGGCGATGTGGACGGTTGGGATTGAAGCGCGGCGATCTGGTGACGGTTGCCCTTCAGGGTGACCACGGAAAGCCGCGTCCTGCCCTTGTGATCCAATCCGACCTTTTCCCGGATACAGCCACCACCACCGTTCTTCTGGTCACCTCCACGCTGGCCGACGCCCCGCTGATCCGGCTGACGGTGAAACCCTCGGCCAGGAACGGATTGCGGGTGACATCCCAGGTGATGATCGACAAGGCCATGACGGTTCGGACGGACAAGCTGGGCAACGCCTTTGGCCAGCTTGAGGACACGGCCATGGTCGAAGTCAACCGGGCGCTTGCGCTGTTCCTGGGCGTGGCGGGATAGCCATGGCCCTGCGGCCCGGTGGGGCTTTTGATCCTTCGGAACCCATCCCCCTGCCCCCGCGTTCATCCCCCGAAGCCCAGTGGCCGGCGGATGCGGCCACACTCTCCTCCCTCTCTCCCTCTGATGCCCCGGCGCTTTCCCGCGCCGGGGCTTCCTTTCAGCCCCGGCCATGCGGCGCGGTCCAGTCCAGATCCGGGCCGATGGGGATGATGCGGTGCGGGTTCACGGTGTCGTGGCTGAAGTAGTAATGCCGCACGAAATGGTCGGGCCGCACCGTGTCGGCCACGCCTGGCATTTGATAGAGTTCGCGCGCCCATGCCCAGAGGTTCGGGTAATCGACGACCCGGCGGCGGTTGCATTTGAAATGGGTGTGATAGACCGCGTCGAAGCGGGCGATGGTGGTGAACAGCCGCCAGTCGGCCCCGGTCAGGCGGTCGCCCGCAAGGTAGCGGTTGGCGGCCAGGATCCCCTCGATCCAGTCCAAGGAATCAAACAGCGGGTGGACGGCCTTGTCATAAGCCTCTTGCGACGTGGCGAAGCCCGCCTTGTAAACGCCGTTGTTCACCGTGTCATAGATGCGGTCGTTCAGATGCCCGATCCCATCGCGCAGGTCTTCGGGCCAGTAGTCGTCGGTGTTGCCCGTCAGCCCGTCGAAGGCCGAGTTAAACATGCGGATGATGTCGCCGCTTTCGTTCGACACGATCCGGTCTCCGTCGCGGTCCCACAGGACCGGAACCGTCACCCGCCCCGAGGCCTTGGGATCGGCGCGCAGGTAGAGCTTGTACAGGTAAGGCTCTCCGAACAGCCGGTCGCCGGTCGCGCCGTCGAAGTCGGTGCGGAATTCCCAGCCGTTCCACAGCATGTCGGGATGCACGACCGAGATGTCGATGTGATCCGCCAGGCCCTTCAGCGCCCGGAAGATCAGCGTCCGATGCGCCCAGGGGCAGGCGTAACTGACATACAGGTGGTATCGCCCGCTTTCCGCCTTGAAGCCGCCCTCGCCCGTGGGGCCAGGGCTGCCGTCGGGCGTCACCCAGTTGCGGTGTTTCGCCGTGTCGCGGACGAATTCGCCGCCGCTTGATCCGGTGTCATACCATTCGTCCTTCCAGACGCCTTCGACCAGCTGGCCCATTGCCCTGTCCTCCTGTGATCGACAAGGCAACGGGCCGCCCCGGCCTGGGGTTTCAGGCGATGGCCTGATCGCGGGTTTCCGTTTTCACCAGCAGCAGCGCCAAGGCCCCCAGCAGCAGCAGCGCGGCAAAGACGCCGATGGCAAAGCCGAAGCCCTTGGCGAAGACAAAGGCCAGCAGGCTGGGCGCGAGGATGCCGCCAAGACGCGCCATGGCGCTGGCCGTGCCCATGCCGGTGCCGCGCAGGTGGGTCGGGTAAAGCTCGGGCGTGAAGGCGTAAAGCGCGCCCCAGGTGCCCAGCAACGCAAAGCTCATCAGGATCAGCGCGCCCGCGACCATGGCGGTGCCGCTGGCCACGGTGAACAGCGCGCAACCGGCGGCGCTGAGCAAAAGGAAGCCCAGCAGCGTCGCGCGCCGGCCCACCGCCTCGACCCCCCAGGCGGCCAGGGCGTATCCCGGCACCTGCGCCAGGGCCAGCACCACCAGGAATTCATAGCCGCGCACGAAGCCGAAGCCCTCGGTCGCCAGTTGCCCCGGCACCCAGACGAAGACGCCGTAATAGGACAGCGACACCAGGAACCACACCGCCAGCACGCCGACCGTCCGCGCCCGCAGCAGGTCCGAGAAGATCGAGCCCTCCGCCCCCGTCGGCACCGATGCCGGGACCAGTTCGGCATCGGCAGGCAGCGGCTGCATCCCGTTCGTGACCAGCACCCGGTCGATCACGGCCTTGGCCCCGGCCTTGTCGCCCTTGCGGATCAGGTACATGGGCGATTCCGGCACCCAGAGGCGCAGGAAAATGCCGATCAGCGCCGGAACGGCTGCGACCGCGAAGATCCAGCGCCAGGGCGCCACCGCCCCCTGCGCGACAGCAAGCCAGGCCGTCAGCGCCACGACAATGGTGCCCACGGCCCAGAAGCCCTCCAGCCAGACCAGCCAGCGGCCCCGGTTCCGGGGCGGCAGGAACTCGGCCATCATGGCGTAATCCACGGGCAGCGTGCCGCCCACGGCCACGCCGGTCAGGAAGCGCAGCACCAAAAGCAGCGTGAAGTCCTGCGCAAAGACGGACGCCAGCCCGAAGATCGCGTCCATCCCCACGGTCAGCACCAGGATGTTGCGCCGCCCGATGCGGTCCGCGATCCGGCCAAAGGCGAATGCCCCCAGGAACATGCCCGCGAAGAACACTGTGCCGATCTGGAAGGCCGTCACCCGCTCAATCCCGAAGGTGGCGGCGACGGATGGGGCAGCAAAGCCCACCGCGATCACCTGCATCGCGTCCGCCGCCCAGACCAGCCCGAAGATCCCCAGAAGCCGCCACTGGAACCGCCCGGCCCCGCCGCGCGCCAAAGCTTCGTCCACCGTCAATTGCATCGTGCCCCCCTGTGCCGGATGGCATTGCTTAGCGCCGCTTTCCCCGATCACCAAGCCGCGATTGATGTTGCAAGACATTTTCCTGCCCCTGCGTCAACTCGACTCTGGCGGCCCCACCCGCTAGGGTCCGCCCGCCCAAAGGAGCCTGCCCATGTTCACCATCGCCACCTGGAACATCAACTCGGTCCGCCTGCGCGAAGGCCTGGTCGCCCGCTTCCTGCGCGAGGAAGCGCCGGACGTGCTGTGCCTGCAGGAATGCAAGTCGCCGGTGGACAAGATCCCCCTGGACCAGTTCCGGGCGCTTGGCTATGCCCATATCGTGGCGCGCGGGCAAAAGGGCTATAACGGCGTGGCGATCCTGTCGCGCCTGCCGATCACGGATGCGGGCGACCGCGATTACGCAAGCCTCGGCCATGCCCGCCATGTGGCAGCGCGGCTGGAAAACGGCGTGACGATCCACAACATGTATGTGCCCGCGGGCGGCGACATCCCCGACCGCGAACAGAACGTCAAGTTCGGGCAAAAGCTGGATTTTGTGGCCGAGATGCGCGACGTGTTCCACGCCGACCGGCCCGAAAAGTCCATCCTGGTCGGCGACCTGAACATCGCGCCCCGCGAAGACGACGTGTGGTCCCACAAGCAGATGCTGAAGATCGTCAGCCACACCCCCGTCGAGGTCGATCACCTGCTGTCCGCCCAGGACGCGGGCAAATGGGTGGACGTGACGCGCCAGGACATCCCCAGCGGGCTGCTTTATTCCTGGTGGAGCTATCGCGCCAAGGACTGGCACGCCGCCGACAAGGGCCGCCGCCTGGACCATATCTGGGCCACCTCTGACATCGCCAATGCCGGTCACGCCAGCCGCGTCCTGCGCCCCTGCCGTGGATGGGACGGGCCCAGCGACCATGTGCCGGTGCTGGCCAGCTTCGACCTGTGACAAAAGGCCCGCGACCGGAAGCCGCGGGCCGTTTTCGGAAAGACCGCCGGTCGGATCAGGCTTTCTGGCGGCGGCGCAAGGCTGCCAGCCCGCCCAGGCCGCCCAGCAGCAGGAAACCGGCCGCAGGCAGCGGAACCGGCGCCACGTCGATCGAGGCGATGCGGTAGCTGTCGAAACTGCCCAGCAACCCGGCATCGGCGCCAAAGCTGATGCTGCTGCCCACCAGGCCCGCCAGCGAATAGAAGCCAGTGCCGTCGGCTTTGCGCTCCTCGGGTTCCACCAGGACGCCGTCCACGAACAGGTCGAAGGAATCCGACTTCGACCAGGACGAGAAGCTTACCGAGGTGAAGCTGACCTCCTGGCCGAAGGTCAGGGTCAGCAGGTCGTTGGAAATCGAGCCGTCAACCTCGCCGGAATCCAGCCAATGCGAATAAACCCCCAGGCCGCCATTGTTGCGCGTCACGGTCTTGCAATCATAGCACAGGATCGTGTCGGGATTGGGCTTGTCGCGATACTGACCGGCGGTCGCCGTCGCGGTGATCCCGTCCACCAGCCAGGCATTGGCCCCGGCATTGGGCGCATCCGTGAAATCGAACGTCGCCGCAGCCGCAGGAACGGCTCCGGCCAGCAGTGCGGCAATCACGGTAAATGTCTTGAACATCTTCAACTCCCTAAACATGACTGCGCCTCTGGTTCGGGTCCGGCAAGCACCAAGGGGAACCGGGAATGCGCAATTCACACAATAGCCGCGCCGAACGGTCCAAACAATAAAATGAGATGCAAAATTGAAGGATAAACAGGTTAATAGACGATTTTAACCATTTTAATTTTGCGGGCGTCCACCCGGGGTTGTGCCGCCGGAAACCGATGCCACCGCAATATGTGCCGGCCCTTGGCCGCCGGCCCCGGCGGACCCGGGACGGGCGGGCGACTGATTCGCCCTGCGCCGATTCCGCCCTTCCCCTTGGGGTCGGGACGCCCCATATTGTCGCCAACAGATCAGTCCGAACCATCCGGGAATCCCATGACCATGCTTTTCGATGGCGCGACGGAGGCGCCGAAGCCCGCCGACTTCATCAAGGACGTGACCGAGGCGACCTTCATGGCCGAGGTCGTGCAGGCCTCCATGCAGGTGCCGGTGATCGTCGATTTCTGGGCGCCCTGGTGCGGCCCCTGCAAGACCCTCGGGCCCCAGCTGGAAGCCGAGGTCGCCCGCCACAAGGGCCGCGTCCGCATGGCCAAGGTCAACGTGGACGAAAACCAGATGATCGCCGCGCAACTGCGCGTGCAGTCGATCCCCACCGTTTACGCCTTCTTCCAGGGCCAGCCGGTCGATGCCTTCCAGGGCGCGGTCCCGCAAAGCCAGGTCAAGCAGTTCGTGGACAAGCTGGCGGCGCTGTCGGGCGATGACGGCGGGCTGGCCGAGGCGCTGGCCGCCGCCGAACAGATGCTGGAGGAAGGCGCCTTCGCGGATGCCGCCGAAACCTTTGCCGCCATTGCCGGGGAAGACCCCTCCAGCACCGAGGCTTGGGCGGGCGTGGTGCGCGCCCATCTGGCGGCGGGCGATCCCGACGCGGCCCAGGCCGCGCTGGACACCATCCCCGCCCCCGCCGCCACAAGCGCCCCGGTCGAGGCCGCGCGCGCCCAGTTGCACCTGGCCCGCCAGGCCGCGAAGGCCGGTCCCCTGGACACCCTTCAGGCGCGGGTCGAGGCCGATCCCGCCGACCAGCAGGCGCGGCTGGAATACGCGCAGGCGCTGCACGCCGCAGGCCGGGTGGAAGACGCCATCGACATCCTGCTGGACAGCTTCCGCCGCGACCGCGACTGGAACGAGGGCGCGGCCAAGGCGCAGCTTCTGACGATCTTCGACAGCCTCAAGCCCAACGACCCGCTGGTCCAGAAGGGCCGCCGCCGCCTGTCGTCCCTGATCTTCGCCTGATCCATGCTGTTCCGCTTCGATCTGCCCGCGCGCATCGCCCTGTTCCCCCTGACCGGGGCGGTGCTGATGCCGCGCGCGCGGATCCCGCTTCATGTGTTCGAGCCGCGCTACCTGCAGATGCTGGACGACGCGCTGAAGACCGACCACCGCCTGATCGGCCTGATCCAGCCCGAGGGGGACGGCCTGGCCGCCATCGGCTGCGCGGGCCGGGTTGTGGCGTTTTCGGAAACGGACGACGGGCGGCAGATGATCTCGCTGCGGGCCATCTCGCGCTTCCGGCTGGTCGAGGTGAAGGAGGGCTTCACCCCCTATCTGGTGGGCGAGGTGGACTGGTCCTCGTTCGGGCGCGACCTGAAGGGCGCCGAGGAGGATCCGGCCATGAACCGCGACACGCTGTTCCCCCTGTTGCGCCGCTACATGGAGGCGCATGAGCTGTCCACCGACTGGGACGCGGCCGCCGAGGCGCAGGACGAGGCGCTGATCAATTCGCTGTCCATGGTCCTGCCCTTTTCGCCCGGCGACCGGCAGGCGCTGCTGGAAAGCCCGACGCTCTCAGACCGGCGCGAACTGCTGCAAGGGCTGATCGAATTCGCCCTGCATGGCGGCGACAACGAGGAGCGACTGCAATGAGCCACCCTGACCACCCCGGCTTCGACCGCCACATGCTGGAAGCCCTGGTCTGCCCCGTGACCCACGCCACCTTGTCCTATGACGCCGCGCGGCAGGAACTGGTGTCCAAGGCCGCGGGGCTGGCCTTTCCGATCCGCGCCGGGATCCCGATCATGCTGGTGGCCGAGGCCCGGCAGATCAAGGCGGATTGATGGTGGCCCACACCGACCCCCTGGCGGCCATGCAGGACGGCTTGCAGCCGCGCCTGCCCTTGTGGGTCAGGGCCGTGATCGTCCTCTGCTGCGGGATCCAGGCGGCGATCATGGCCGCCGACCTTCTGGGCTATCCCATCGTCAGGCAGGCGGCCCTGATCTTCGGGGGCTTCTGGTCGCCGGTCGTCTGGGCGGGCCACGGGATCTTTCCGGGCCATCTCGTGACGATCTTCGCGACCTACGGCTTTCTGCACGGGGGGCTGCTGCACCTGGGGATGAACATGCTGTCGCTGGTCGCCCTGGCGCGGGAACTGAACCGGCTGATCGGCCCCCGCCGCATGGCGCTGGTCTATGCCGCCACGCAGGTCGCCGCCGCCCTGCTGTTCGCGGCGATGAGCCCCGACGGCGGGCCGATGATCGGCGCATCGGGCGCGATCTTCGGGCTGGCGGGCGCGCTGATCGGCTTTGCCGCCGTGACCGGCTGGCGCCGCCGCCGTCCCCTGGGACAATTGTGGCGCGGCGTGGCGATGATGGTGGTGCTGAATGTCGCGTTGACCGTGCTGATGCCCTCGATCGCGTGGGAAGCGCATCTGGGCGGCATCGTGGCGGGCCTTGTGATGGGCGCGGCCATGGCCCTGACCGGCAGCCCGCGATCCTCAGCCTTCTGAGGGCGCGGCTTCGGGATCGGCCTGCCCTTCCGCCGAGGCAAGGCGGCGCAGGATCTGGCGGAACGGCTCGGCCGGGGCGGTCGCCAGGGTTGCGGCGGTGTCGCCGGGCCTTTCGGCCAGATGCTCGGCCAGGATGCGATGGCCCAGGCTGTTGCCGGTTCCCCTGCGCAGGTCGCCCTTGCCGTTGAACCAACGGGGATGGTCGTAATCCCGCCGCGCCCATTCGTTCATCGCCTGCCGCAGGGTGCCTTGCGCGGGCCTGACGGTGTCGATGGGATCAGGCTGCCCGCCCATCACCTGCAGGACAAAATGCCCCGCCAGCCCCTCGCTGACCAGCGCCTCGCCCAGCGAGCGGCCATAGCCCGGCCCCTCCCAGCGGACCAGATGCGCCATCTGGCGGACCAGGGCGCGGGTGAAATGCTGGGGATCGAAGCGGTCGGGCGTCAACGCGACCTCGACCACGCCGGGCGCGAGGGCCTGGCCCTGGACCGCGCCATCGGCGGAACGGTCGGACTGCGCGCGGATCACAAGGTCGAAATCGGGTAGGTCAGTATGGCTTGACGTCCGCGCCACGGCATCCCGGCTGGCCTGCCGGATCTCGGACAGGACAGGCGTCAGGGCGTGGCGGGCGTTCAGAAGATGGATGTTCCAGACGGTCATAGGCTGGATATACCGCCTTGAGGGCGAGGGTGCCAGCGGCAGGGGCGGCCTTGCAGGGCTACGCCGAGGCGCGGCGGGATTGGGCAGTGCAACCTGCCCTTGCATCTGCTAGACTGGTGCCAGAGGATGGTTCGGCCCGGCATGTTCGCGGGCGGTGCCGGGTTCTCCGGCGGACGCCCTGACCGGCCCTGGACCCTCCAGACAGGGAGGATGAATCCATGCCCGACAAGACGATCGGAAACCCGCTAAGCTGGAGCGCGCAACGCTTGGCCCGCATGGGCCACGGCCTTGGCGAGGCGGTCGAGGGGATCGGCAGCCACGAACTGACCCGGCCCGTGGTCAACCGCATCGGCCTGGGCGATATCCGCGCAGCGATCCGCAAGGGGGTCGAAGACTTCGCCGCGCTTCGTTCGGACGTGATCATGGCGGTCGCGCTGTATCCGGTAATCGGCTTCGTCCTTGCCGTCTGGGCCTTCAATGCGGGGCAGCCGCACCTGCTTTTCCCATTGGTCTCGGGCTTTCCCCTGGTCGGCCCGGTCGCGGCGGTCGGCCTTTACGAGATGAGCCGGCGGCGCGAGGCGGGCGAGGAAGCGGACTGGCGCGCGGCGCTGTCCGCACTGACGGGCCAGGTGCTGGGGCCGGTGATTTCGCTGGCCGTTCTTCTGGTGGTGATCTTCGTCGTCTGGCTGTTTGCCGCGCATACGATCTGGGCCGCCAGCCTGGGGCCGGAACCTTACGACAGCATCCGCGCCTTTATCGGCGATACCCTGACCACAAGCGCGGGATGGGCGATGATCCTTGTCGGGATGGGCGTCGGCTTCGTTTTCGCAGCCGTGGTGCTGTGCATCAGCCTGGTGTCGTTCCCGATGCTGATCGACCGTCCGGTGGGCGTGCCGGTGGCCTTGGCGACCTCGCTGGCCGTGGTGCGCCGCAACCCCGGCGCGGCCGCGCTTTGGGGGCTGATCGTCGCGGTGTCGCTGATGCTGGGGATGATTCCGTTCTTTGCCGGGCTGATCGTGGTGCTGCCCATCCTGGGCCACGCGACCTGGCATCTTTACCGCAGGGCCGTGTCCTGGTCTGATCGTGCGACCGAGTTGGAAGTCTAGGCACCTTCGGCGCAAACGCGGCAAACGCCCGGTGCCTGTGCCGGCGCCTCGGGCGGGGCGTTCTGCGCCCTACACCTCCGGCACCAGCACCTCCCGCTTGCCCACGTGGTTCGCCGCCGAAACCACCCCCTGCTCCTCCATCTGCTCGACCAGCCGCGCGGCCTTGTTATAGCCGATGGCGAGCTTCCTCTGGATATAGCTGGTGGAACACTTGCGGTCCTTGGCGACGATCATCACCGCCTGGTCGTAAAGCGCATCGTCCCCGCCTTCGCCGCCCAAGCCCAGCACGGCGTCGATGTCCGAGGCCACCTCGTCTTCCGGCCCCTCGACAACGCCCGACTTGTAGGACGGCGGGCCGAAGGATTTCAGGTGCGTTACGACCTCCTCGACCTCCTCGTCGCTGACAAACGGCCCGTGGATGCGGGTGATGCGGGCGCCGTTGCCCATATACAGCATGTCGCCCTGGCCCAGCAGCTGCTCGGCCCCCTGCTCGCCCAGGATGGTGCGGCTGTCGATCTTGGACGTGACCTGGAAGGAGATCCGGGTGGGGAAGTTCGCCTTGATCGTGCCGGTGATCACATCGACCGAAGGCCGCTGCGTCGCCATGATCAGGTGGATGCCGGACGCGCGGGCCATCTGCGCCAGGCGCTGGATGCAGGCCTCGATCTCTTTCCCCGCGACCATCATCAGGTCGGCCATCTCGTCCACGATCACGACGATATAGGGGAAGGTCTCGGGCTTGAACTCCTCGGTCTCGAAGATCGGCTCGCCGGTGTCCTCGTCAAAGCCGGTCTGGACGGTGCGCTTGAACATCTCGTTCCGCGACAGCGCCTCGCGGACGCGGGTGTTGTAGCCCTCGATGTTGCGCACGCCCATCTTGGACATGCGGCGGTACCGCTCCTCCATCTCGCCCACGACCCATTTCAGGGCGACCACGGCCTTTTTCGGGTCGGTGACGACCGGGGACAGCAGATGCGGGATGCCGTCATAGACCGACAGTTCCAGCATCTTGGGGTCGATCATGATCAGCCGGCATTCGTCGGGCGTCAGCTTGTACAGCAGCGACAGGATCATGGTGTTGATCGCCACCGATTTCCCCGACCCGGTGGTCCCCGCGATCAGCAGGTGGGGCATCTTGGCCAGGTTCGCCACGACCGGATCGCCGCCGATGTCCTTGCCAAGCGCCAGCGGCAAGGGCTGCGTGCCGTCGCCAAAGGCGCGGGAGGCCAGGATTTCCCGCAGCAGCACCTTTTCGCGCCGGGCATTGGGCAGTTCGATCCCGATCACGGTGCGGCCCGGCACGGTGGAAACCCGCGCCGACAAGGCCGACATGGACCGCGCGATGTCGTCGGACAAGCCGATCACGCGGCTGGCCTTCAGCCCCGGCGCGGGTTCCAGTTCGTAAAGCGTCACGACCGGGCCGGGACGGACCTCGGTGATCTGGCCCTTGACGCCGTAATCGTCCAGCACCGCTTCCAGCATCCGGGCGTTGTCCATCAGCACGTCTTCGGAAACGGTCGCCTGGTCGCCGGCCGAGGGCGCGGTCAGCAGGTCCAGCGGCGGGCGTTCATAGGTGTTCAGCACGTCCTCGAAGGTCAGGTCCGGGGCAGCCCCGTCGCGCACCGGACGGGCCGGGGCGGGCTTCTTCATCGGCGGCACGGCGGCGCGGGGCGCGGCGGCGGGATCGGCCGGGACCGGATCGGCAGCCTCCTCGCGGTTGCCCTCCCGTGTCAGGCGCGCGGCCACCACGGCCAGGACCGAGGGCTTGGCCGGGGACAGGGTGCGGATCGCGTCGCTGATGCGCCCGCTGACCTCCTCGGCCGAGGGGGCGTCGCCGTCGTAATCGGCGTCGCGCTCGATCAGCTCGGGCTCGGGCAGGTCTTCCTCCAGCTCGAAGGCGGGAACGGCGGGCTTGCGGCGCGCGATGGTGGGCGCGCGGGGCGCCCCGTCTGGCGCGGCCTTGCCCGCGCGCCGGGCGGCGAGCCGGTCCCTCAGCGCGACCGAGGCAACAGCCCCCCGTCCGGCGGCGACCGCGGCCAGATCAAAGGCGGTCAGCAGCCCGGTCACGAAGCGCCTCCAGAAGACGCGCAACTCGGCCTTCTCGAAGCCCAGGACAAAGGCGGTCATGGCCAGCGTCCCCAGGGCGACGACCAGCCCGGCCAGGCGGATGCCGATCTGCGCCTTCATCGGCAGCAGGTTCAGCAGCGCGCCCATGAGCATGTCGCCGAAATGCCCGCCCAGGCCATAGGTCTGTTCCCACCCGGCCCCCGGCACCAGCGTGCTGCAATAAACCGAAGCCAGCGCCACCGCGATGGGCGTGAACAGCCCGCGCATCACGCGGTCCTCGCCCCGGTGCAGCATGAAGCGCAGGCCCCAGACAACGGCCGCGACGACCAGCATCCAGGATCCGTATCCCGCGATCATCATCAAGGGCGAGGCGACATAGGCCCCGAAGCTGCCCAGCATGTTCTGCGCGGGCTCGTCGGTGGCGGACAGGAACGAGGGATCCTCGGCCGACCAGCTGCCCAGCATGGTGGCGACCACGATGCCGATGACGATCAGGCCCGCGCCCAGCAATTCCTTGCCGCGCCGTTCCAGCGCCGCCTGGGTCGATTGGTCGAACAGCGGATCGCGGTGTTTTGCCTGCCAGCTTGCCATCGTCCCCTAGCCCTTCCCGCCGTTCGTTCCATCATACAGCACCGCGCGCAGCCGTTGCAGCGCCGGTTCCGTTTGTTCCGCATCCGCCACCAGGGCGACCCGGATGAAGCCCTTGCCCGGATTATGCCCGTCCACCTCGCGCGAGAGATAGGCCCCCGGCAGCACCTGCACGCCCGCCTGCGCCCACAGCGTCCGGGCCGCCTCCTCGCCATCCGCGACGGGCAGCCACAGGAAGAACCCGCCGGGGATGGGGCGGTAGCCCGGCACATTGCCCAGCACGCGGTCGGCGATGGCGTATTTCTGCTGGTACAGCGCGCGGCTGGCGGCCACATGCGCCTCGTCCCGCCAGGCGGCCTCGCTGACGGCCTGGGCGGGCAGCGACAAGGGCGCCCCGGCATAGGCGCGCAGGCGGCGAATCAGCGCGACATGGTGGGCAGCGCCCGCCACGAAGCCCGACCGCAGGCCGGGCAGGTTCGACCGCTTGGACAGCGAATTGAAGATCACCACCCGGTCGGCCAGCCCCATGTCGGTTGCCACGGCCAGGGCGCCGGGCGGGGGGGCGTCGCGCCAGATCTCGGAATAGCATTCGTCGGCGAAGACCAGGAAATCGTGCCGGTCCGCCAGGGCGATCAGCTGTTCCAGGTAATCCCGATCCGCGATCGCCCCCTGCGGGTTGGCGGGCGAACACAGATAGGCGATGGCCGTGCGGTCCAGCACGGCAGGCGGCAGGGATGCATAATCGGGCAGGTTGCCGGTGTCCGGCGTGGCGGGCACGAAGACGGGCTCGGCCTGCACGGCGGCGGCGGCGACCGCATAGACCTGATAGAAGGGATTCGGGATCAGGATCGCGGGACGTGCGCCGTTCTTCCGTTCCGGGCACAGCGCCAGCGCCGCGTTGAACAGCCCCTCGCGCGTGCCGTTCAGCGCCATGATCCGGTCGGGCGCCACGTCCAAGCCATAGCGCGTCCGCAGCCAGGCACCGATGGCCGACAGCAGCCCCGGCGTGCCGTCGTTCGGCGGGTATTTCGCGAATCCGGCGATATTCGCGGCCATCACGGCGGCCACGAAATCGGGTATGGCATGGCGCGGCTCGCCGATGGTCAGCACCGTCGGGGTTTCGCCGTCTTTCAAGCCCGGCTCGATGCCGGACAACAGCGCCCGCAGACGCGGGAACGCATAGTCCGGCAGGTTCGAGAACCGCTCGGGGATCGCCATTCTGCCTCGCTTTCAGGGTCTTCGGCCCCGTTTATCACTGGAAACACTAGCGTGATCGCGCCCTTGCGTCCAGCGAAAGCCGGGCGGCTTCTTCTTCACACAAATATCCTCGGGGGGTGAATTGGCCGCAGGCCAAAAGGGGGCGCGAGCGCCCCCTGCCTGCCCCATCAGGCCACGGCCAAAGCCGCCTCGGCCCCCGCCGCGACATGCAGCAGGTGCCCGTCCCGCCCCGCATGCCCCATGATCGAGATCCCGCAGGCAGGGTGCCCGGTGGGCAGCGTGCAGACCGGCAGGCCCAGCAGGTTGCCGATGCGGGTGTTGCGCAGGGTCAGCAGGTTCGCGCGCACGAACTCGTCCCCGTCCGCCATCAGCCGCGCGGCATTGGGCGGCAGGATCGGCACGGTGGGCAGCAGGATCGCGTCGTGACCGGACGCCACCTCCTTGATCCACTTGCGCCGGATCCGCACCAGGCTTTCCCAGGCGGCGACGTAATCGGGGGCGCTGACACCGGCCCCGCTGCGGAAGCGGTCCAGGATCGGCTGCCACATCAGTTCCGGCGCATCCTCGATCTGGGCGCGCCAGATGCCATAGGCCTCGGGCGCAAACAGCGCGGCCGACAGCGGCATGGCCTTCGCCACCCAGTCCGACGAGATGCGCGTGACCTGCGCCCCCGCCCGGGCCAGCCGGTCCACCGCATCCTCGAAGGCCGCGACCGGGCCCTCCTCGGCCCCCTCGAAGGGCAGGCCGTCCAGCACCATCAGGCGGCGCCCGGCGATATCCGCGCCGGCCAGGTCGGCGGCCCGCGTTCCCGCCATCAGCGCGAACAGTTCGGCGCAATCCTCGACCGTGCGGGCGATGGGGCCCACCACGTCGAACTTGCGGCACAAGGGCACCACGCCCTTTTCGGGCAGCGAATCGCGCGTGGGCATGAAGCCCACCAGGCCGTTCCAGGCCGCGGGCACCCGGATCGAGCCGCCCGTATCCGTCCCGACCGCCGCCGCAGCCAGGCCCAAAGCCACCGAGACCGCCGCCCCCGAGGAAGACCCGCCCGGCGCAAGGTCGGGGTCCAGGGCGTTCGGCGGCGTGGCCGTCCGGGGGTTCAGCCCCAGGCCGGAAAAGGCCAGTTCCGTCATGTGGGTCTTGCCCAGGCAGATCGTGCCCTGGCGCGCGGCGCGGGCCAGCACGATGGCATCCTTGCGCGGCACCCGGCCTTCCAGCAGCCTGGACCCGGCCTCGGTCACGGTGCCGCCGCTGTCGATGTTGTCCTTCCAGCTGATCGGCACGCCGTCCAGCAGCCCGCGGCGTTGTTCCAGCTTGGCGCGGTCATGGGCGGCCACCGCCTCGGACCGGGCGCGCGCGGCGGTCACGCGGGCATAGATGCGCCGGGCGTCGGGATGGGCCTTGATCGCGGCCAGATAGGCCTCGGTCTGGTCGATGGGATCCAGAAGGCCCGCCATGATCGCGCGCCCCTGCTGGGCGGCCGAGGCGCGCAGCCAGTCCATGCTCAGAAATCCACCGCGAGGCCGTTCTTTTCGTAATCGCCGAAGCGGACAGGTTCGGGCCCGTCGCGGCCGCCATATTCCTTGGGCAGGGGCTGCGCGGCAGCGGCCTGCCTGCGGCGTTCGGCAGCCTCGGCCAGGGCGCGGATCGCCTCGGGCGGCAGGGGGGCCCGGTCTTCGTGCGAAAGCTCGCTCATGGAAACATCCTTCAACAGGGCGTATGGGTCAGTCTTCCGACAAGACATAGGCAAAGGAAAGCGATTTGGCAAAGCAGGGCGTGGATATGGCGCGGTCGGGGGTCTTGCGCCTGCTGGCGGGCGTGCGGGACGGGCTGTCCCTGTCGGACCAGACGGGCGCGCTGAAGGGCCTGGCGCCCGCCGACCAGGCCCGCGCCGGACGGCTTGCGGCCGCCGTGCTGCGCCACCAGTCGCGCGCCGACGCGGTGATCGGGACTTATGTCACCCGCAAGCCCACGCCGCAGGTCGCTGACGTACTGCGGCTGGCGGTGGTCGAGATGCTGGAGCTGGGCGGCGCGGCGCATGGCGTCGTCGATGCGGCGGTCAACCTGACCCGCAGCCTGGGCAAGAAGGGCGAGGCGGCGGCGGGCATGGTGAACGCCGTGCTGCGTAAGGCGGCAGGCCACGGGGGATGGTCCGCCCTGCCCCCGCAGCCGATGCCCGCCTGGCTGCGAGAGCCCGTTGCGATTGCCTATGGCGAGGACGCAGCCCTGGCCATCGAGTCCGCGCATCAGGCCGGCGCCCCGCTGGATCTGACACCGAAGCCGGGTGTCCTGATCGAAGGCGCGGACCTGCTGCCCACCGGATCCCTGCGCATCCACGGCCCTGCGCAAGTTTCCGCCCTGCCCGGCTTCGCGGGGGGCGACTGGTGGGTCCAGGACGCCGCCGCCGCCCTGCCCGCCCGCCTGCTGGATCCGCGCCCCGGCGAACGAATCGCGGACCTTTGCGCGGCCCCGGGCGGCAAGACGCTGCAACTGGCGGCGGCAGGCGCACAGGTGACGGCCGTGGACATCAGCCCCGCCCGCCTGAAACGCGTGGCCGAGAACCTGAACCGCTGCGGCCTAAGTGCCGATCTGGTCGCGGCGGACGCGCTGGACTGGCGGCCCGACGCCCCCCTGGATGCGATCCTGCTGGACGCGCCCTGTTCGGCCACCGGCACGATCCGCCGCCACCCCGACCTGCCCTTCCTGCGCGACGGATCGGGCATTCCGGCGCTGGTGGACCTGCAGGCCCGCCTGATCGACCACGCCCTGTCCCTGATCCCGCCGGGCGGGCGCATGGTCTATGCCGTCTGCTCGCTGCTGCCCGACGAGGGCGAGGCGCAGGTCGCCGCAGCCCTGTCCCGCCATCCCGGCCTGACGGTGGAAACGCCCGCCCTGCCCGGCACCGATCCCGCCTGGATCACCCCAGAAGGCGGCCTTCGCACCCGCCCCGACTATTGGCCGGACCGGGGCGGCATGGACGGCTTCTTCATGGCGCGGCTGCGCAAGCGGGGCGGGGGCGGCTGAGGGGCGCTGCCCCTCTTGGCCTGCGGCCAATTCACCCCGGGATATTTGGGTGAAGAAGAAATTGCTGCGTTTCTTCTTCACTTAAATATCCTCTGGGGGACCGGGGGGCGAAGCGCCCCCGGCTTCGCCACTGGACCTTCGGCCCGCATGCCGCTAAGCCACCGCAAACCAGATGCGAGGCCCCCATGTCCCGTCCCGTGCCGATCCGACGCGCGCTGATTTCCGTTTCCGACAAGACCGGGCTGATCGACTTCGCCCGCAAGCTGGACGCCCGGGGCATCGAGATTCTCTCCACCGGCGGCAGCGCGAAATCGCTGCGCGAGTCCGGGCTGACGGTGGTGGACGTGGCCGATGTGACGGGCTTCCCCGAGATGATGGACGGCCGCGTCAAGACGCTGCACCCTGTCGTCCATGGCGGCCTGCTGGCGCTGCGCGACAACCCCGAACACCTGGCCGCGATGCAGGCCCATGGCATCGGCCCCATCGACCTGCTGGTCGTGAACCTTTACCCCTTCGAGGAAACCGTGGCCAAAGGCGCGGGCTACGACGACTGCATCGAGAACATCGACATCGGCGGCCCGGCGATGATCCGGGCCGCGGCCAAGAACCACGGCTTTGTCACCGTGATCGTGGACGTGGGGGATTACGACGCCCTGCTGGCGGAACTGGACGCCAACGACGACCGCACCACGCTGGGTTTCCGCCAGCGGCAGGCGCAGATCGCCTATGCGCGCACCGCCGCCTATGACGCCGCCGTCAGCACCTGGCTGGCGGGCGCGATCGGAGAGGACACGCCCCGCCGCCGCGCCTTTGCGGGCACGCTGGCGCAGCCCCTGCGCTATGGCGAGAACCCGCACCAGCAGGCGGCCTTCTATGTCACCGGGGACAACCGCCCGGGCGTCGCCACGGCGCGTCAGTGGCAGGGCAAGGAACTCTCCTACAACAACATCAACGACACCGACGCGGCATTCGAGCTGGTGGCGGAATTCGATCCGGCCCAGGGCCCGGCCTGCGCGATCATCAAGCACGCCAACCCCTGCGGCGTAGCGCGGGGCGCGACCGCGCTGGAGGCCTACAAGCGCGCCTTCGACTGCGACCGCACCTCGGCCTTTGGCGGCATCATCGCGCTGAACCGGACGCTGGACGGCGCGACTGCGGAAGAAATCGCAAAGATCTTCACCGAGGTCGTCATCGCCCCCGACGCGGACGAGGACGCAAAACGCATCTTCGCCGCCAAGAAGAACCTGCGCCTGCTGACCACGGGCGGCCTGCCCGATCCGCAAGCCGCCGGGCTGGCCTTCCGCCAGGTCGCGGGCGGCTTCCTGGTGCAGGGCCGCGACAACGGCCATGTGGGGCTTTCGGACCTGAAGGTCGTCAGCGACCGCCAGCCGTCCGAGGCTGAACTGAACGACATGCTGTTCGCCTGGACCGTCGCCAAGCACGTGAAATCCAACGCCATCGTCTATGCGCGCGACATGGCGACCGTCGGCATCGGCGCGGGCCAGATGAGCCGCGTGGACAGCACCCGCATCGGCCGCCGCAAGTCCGAGGACATGGCCGAGGCGCTTGGCCTTGCCCAACCCCTGACGGTCGGCGCGGTCGTGGCCTCGGACGCCTTCTTCCCCTTCGCCGACGGGATCGAGGCCCTGGCCGAAGCCGGCGCCCGCGCCGTCATCCAGCCCGGCGGATCCATGCGCGACGACGAGGTGATCGCGGCGGCCAACCGCCTGGGCCTGGCGATGGTCTTCACCGGCCAGCGGCATTTCCGGCACTGATGCAGCACGAACTGCCCCTGGACCCGCCGCCCCCGGCACCGGCCCAGCACCCGGCGCCCAAGACGCGTCGTCCGCGCGCGCCGAAGAAACCCGCGCCCCCGCCCCGCACGAACATGCGGATGGTGGCCTGGGTGGCGGGGCTGGTCTTCCTGCTGGACCAGGCGCTGAAATACTGGGTGGTCCATGTCCTGCAACTGGACCGCGTGCGCGAAATCGACGTTCTGCCGCCCTGGCTGAACCTGCGCATGGCCTGGAACCAGGGGGTGAACTTCGGGCTGATGGCGTCCGACACCGATGTCACGAAATGGATCCTGATCGCCGTGGCGGTGGTCATCGTGGCCTGGGTCTGGATCTGGATCTGGCGGTCCGATGCGGGGCGTTTCGCCCGCGTCGCGGCGGGGCTGCTGATCGGCGGTGCGCTTGGCAACGTGATCGACCGGCTGCTTTACGGGGCGGTGGCGGATTTCCTGAACATGTCGCTGCCCGGATGGCAGAACCCCTACAGCTTCAACGTGGCCGACATCGCCATCTTCGCGGGGGCCATCGGGCTGGTGCTGGTCCCGCAGAAGAGAGAGGCCGCGACGCCTGCCCGCAAGGGGCGCGACAAGACCCGTGACGGGGCGGGCAAATCCGGCTAGAACGGGCCGCAAGAACCGAAGGGACAGGGACATGCAGGCATTCGTCAGGGGAGTCGCGGTTGCGGCCATTGTTGGGCTTTCGGCCTGCGGCAGCAACCAGCTGATGAATATCGAGACCGGCCAGAACAGCCCGGACGAATTCGCCATCCTGCCGACCCGGCCCCTGTCCATGCCGCCGGATCTGGCGCTGCTGCCCACCCCCACGCCGGGCGGGGCCAACATCACCGACCCGAACCCGAATGCCGATGCCGTGGCAGCCCTGGGCGGCAATCCGGCGAGCCTGGCCGATCAAGGCATTGCCGCAGCCGACGGGGCGCTGGTCGCCCATGCGACGCGCCGCGGCAGCGACCGGGCGATCCGCGAAAAGCTGGCGCAGTCGGATGCCGACTGGCGGTCCCGCAACAAGCGCCGCCCGCTGGAGGCGCTGTTCGGCACCACCGTCTATCAGCGCGCCTACCGCCCGATGGCGCTTGATTCGCAGACCGAACAGCAACGCTGGCAGCGCGCGGGCGCGATCACCCAGACCTCGCCCGCCCCGCGCGAGGAATGACGGCGGATTTCGATCCCGCGCAGCCCGGTTTCGGCGAAAACCCCTGGCCCGCCTATGCGCGGCTGCGGGCGGCGCCCGGCTTGCCCTTGTGGCAGGGCTTCCGGCTGGCCTCGCGGTTCGCCGACGTGCAGGCCATCGCGTCCGACCGGCGGATGGTGCGGGGCACCGCGATCTTCGGCCCCGACGAACAGCGCCGGATGCAGCGGGCCGAGAACTTCCACGACATGCCGTTCCACGAACGCTTCGTGCAGACCTCGATGCTGGAACTGGACGGGCCGGACCATGACCGGCTGCGCCGCGCGGTGTTTCCCTTCTTCACCAAAAGCCGCCTGGAAAGCCTGCGCCCCTTTGTCACCGGATGGGCCGATGCCGCGCTGGACCGGCTGGTCCCCCGGGGCCGCTTCGACTTCATCGCGGATCTGGCGGCCCACCTGCCGGGCCAGGTCATCGGCCACCTGATCGGCACCGATCCCGCGCTTGCCCCGCAAATGACGCAATGGTCGGAAGAAACCGTCCGCTATTTCGACGTGAGCCGCCGCACCCCCGCCCGCAAGGCGCAGGCCGAACGGGCAGTGATCCTGTTCCACGACGCGCTGCAAGACCTTCATGCCGCCCGCAAGGCCCGGCCCCAGGGCGACCTGATGTCCGCGATGATCGGGGCCGAGGATGCGGGCCTCTTGACCCATGACGAACTGATCGCCACCGTCATGCAGATCCTGCACGCCGGGCATGGCTCGACCATCGACGTGATGGGCAGCGGGCTGCACGCGCTGCTGGCGCACCCCGACCAGATGGCGCGGCTGCGCGCCGACCCCGCCCTGATGCCCACGGCGGTGCAGGAGATGTTCCGCTTCGCCCCGCCGCTGGTCTTCTTCCACCGCTATGCCAGCGAAGATCTGACGATCGCCGGGCAGGGCTGGCCCCGCGGCACGAAATTCGGCCTGCTTTACGCCAGCGCCAACCGCGACCCCGAGGCCTTCCCGGACCCCGACCGCTTCGATGTTGCGCGCAGGCCGAACCTGCACCTGTCCTTCGGCGCGGGGCCGCATGTCTGCCTGGGCAACAACCTGGCGCGGCTGAACATGGACATCCTGTTCTCGCGCCTTCTGGCCCGGACCCGCAGCATCGAAGCCGCAGGCCCCGCCACCTGGAAAGCCGGCCTTCAGGCGCATGGCCCGCTGTCCCTGCCCATCCGTGTCACGACACATTAGCGTGTGACAGGTTGCACGCAGCTCCGCCTTTGGTCACTTTCGCCCAAGACCAAGGAGGTTGCCCCCCATGCATCGCCCGACCCTGCTGGCCCTGACCCTCTGCGCCACGCCCGGCCTGGCCCAGACGCCCGGCCCTGATACCAATGGCGTCACCCATTTCACCCTGCCCAACGGCCTGGAAACCGTGGTGATCGAGGATCACCGCGCCCCCGTGGTCGTGCAGATGGTCTGGTACAGGATCGGTTCCGCCGACGAACAGCCCGGCAAGTCGGGGATCGCCCATTACCTGGAACACCTGATGTTCAAGGGCACCGAGAAACTGGAACCGGGCGAATTGTCCAAGACCGTGACCGCCAATGGCGGCATGGACAATGCCTTCACCTCCTATGACTACACCGCCTATTTCCAGCGCATCGCCTCCGACCGCCTGCCCCTGGTGATGGAGATGGAGGCCGACCGCATGGCCAACCTGCGCATCGGCGAGGATGACTGGCAGGCCGAACGCCAGGTCGTGCTGGAGGAACGGGCGCAGCGCGTGGACAGCGACCCCGCGTCGCTGTTTGCCGAGGAACGCAACGCGACGCTGTTCTATAACCACCCCTACGGCCGCCCGGTGATCGGCTGGCGGGCCGAGATGGAGGGGCTGACCCGCGACGACGCGCTGGCCTGGTATGGCGATCATTATTCCCCGAACGAGGCGATCCTGATCCTGGCGGGCGACGTGACCCCCGACCGCGCCCGCGAACTGGCCGAGCAGTATTACGGCCCGATCCCCGCCAAGGGCGAGGCCGAGCCGCGCATCCGCCCGCAGGAACCCGCCCAGCGGTCGCCGCGCCGGATGGAGATGACCGATCCCCGCGTGCCCCAGCCGGTGATGACGCGCAGCTATCTCGCGCCCGAACGCAACCCCGGCGACCAGAAGGACGCAGCCGCCCTGACGGTGCTGGCGGAACTTCTGGGCGGGTCCATGCAGACCTCGGTCCTGGGGCGGGAACTGGCGCTGAAGGGCAAGGCCCTGTGGGTGAACGCGGGCTATGACGGCTTTTCCGTCGATCCGACCAGCTTCGGGATTTCCCTCGTCCCCGCCGACGGCATGGCGCCCGAGGAAGCCGAGGCCGAACTGGACCGCGTCCTGGCGGGCTTTCTGGAAAAGGGCCCCGATCCTGCCGATCTGGACCGCGTGAAGACCCGGATCGAGGCCGCGCGGGTTTACGAACTCGATTCGGCGCATGGCCGGGCCTATGACTATGGGCAGGGGCTGGCGACGGGGCTGTCAGTCCAGGACGTGAACGACTGGCCCGACATCCTGGCCTCGATCACCGCCGATGACGTGATGGCCGCCGCCCGGCAGGTTCTGGGCAGCGAGGCCACCGTGACCGGCTGGCTGCTGCCCGCGCCTGCCGAGGAAGCCCCCGCCCCGACCGAATCCACCAGCCCCGAGGTGCAAGGATGATCCGCGCCGCCATCGCCCTGTTCTTTGCAACCCTGGCCGTCCCGGCTCATGCCATCGACATCCAGGAAGTCACCTCGCCCGGGGGCATCAAGGCCTGGCTGGTCCAGGACGACACGATCCCCTTTGTCGCGGTGGAATTCGACTTCAAGGGCGGCGCCAGCCTGGACGCGCCCGGCAAGCGCGGCGCCATCAACCTGATGACCGGGTTGCTGGAGGAAGGTGCGGGCGACCGTGATTCCGTGGCCTTCGCCCAGGCGGTCGAGGATCTGGGCGCGCAGTTTTCCTTTGACGTGGGCGACGATTCGCTCTCGGTCGGGATGAGGGCGCTCAGCGAGAACCGCGACGAGGCCGCCGCCCTTCTGGCCGAGGCGCTGACGCAGCCCCGCTTCGACGATGCGGCGGTGGAGCGTGTCCGCGCCCAGGTCGCATCCATCATCCGGTCCGAGGCGACCGATCCCCAGGCCATCGCCGCCAAGGAAATGTCGCGCCAGGCCTGGGGCGATCATCCCTATGCGACCTCCATCAACGGCACGCTGGAATCAGTGGCGGCGCTGACCCGCCCCGATCTGGTCGCGGCCAAGAACCGCGTGCTGGCCCGCGACCGCGTGGTGGTGGGCGCGGCAGGCGACATCTCGCCCGAGGATCTGGGCCTGCTGCTGGACAAGGTGCTGGGGGGCCTGCCGGAACAGGGCACCGCGCCGCTGCCGGAACCGGCGCAGCTGCAACTGACCGGCGGCGTCACGGTGATCGACTGGGACAGCCCGCAGACGGTCGTCAGCTTTGCCGGGCCGGGGCTGCCCATCGACGATCCCGATTACTTCGCGGCCTATGTCGCCAACCACATCCTGGGCGGCGGCGGCTTCAGTTCGCGGCTGATGGAGGAGATCCGCGAAAAGCGCGGGCTGACCTATGGCGTGGGCACATCCCTGGCGACGGGGATCTATGGCCAGACCTGGCAAGGCGGGATGGCGGGGTCGAACGCCACCACGGGACAGGCAGTCGATCTGATCCGTGCCGAATGGGACCGGATGGCGCAGGGCGTGACCGACAAGGAACTGGCCGACGCCAAGACCTATCTGACCGGCGAATACCCCCTGCGCTTCGACGGCAACGGCAAGATCGCGGGGATCCTGGCCGGGATGCAGCTGATCGGCTTTCCCATCGACTATGTGAACACCCGCAACGCCAAGGTCGAGGCGGTGACGGCCGAGGATGTGAAGCGCGTGGCCGCGCGGCTGCTGGACGCGGACAAGCTGCGCTTCGTGCTGGTGGGGCGGCCCGAGGGGATCGCGGCGACGGACGGGGCCGAGGTTGAGGCGGTGAACTGATTCCGCAGGTCTGATTGCGTCCCGCGACGGCCGGGGGACTTCACGTCCCCCGGACCCCCTGTGGGATATTTGGACCAAGGTGAAACCAGGGAATTGCTTCCCACCCTATCCCGCCCCTGCTAGATTTGGGTCCATGAACACCCACGCCCCCCATATCCGCCCCGTCATCCGCCAGCTTGACGAGGCCACCGCCAACCGCATCGCGGCGGGCGAGGTGGTGGAGCGTCCGGCATCCGCCGTCAAGGAACTGGTGGAAAACGCGCTGGACGCCGGGGCCAGGCGCATCGACATCGCCATCGAGGACGGCGGCAAGCGGCTGATCCGGGTCTGCGACGACGGCTGCGGGATGATGCCCGACGACCTGCCGCTGGCGCTCTCGCGCCACGCCACCAGCAAGATCGACGGCACCGACCTGCTGGCCATCCGCTCCTTCGGCTTTCGGGGCGAGGCGCTGCCGTCGCTGGGCGCGGTCGGGCGGCTGACCATCACCTCGCGGGCGCGCGGCGGCGAGGGCGCGATGATCGCGGTGGCGGGCGGCAAGGTCACGCCCGTGCGCCCGTCAGCGGCCAATCCGGGCACGGTAGTGGAACTGCGCGACCTGTTCTTCGCCACCCCGGCCCGGCTGAAATTCCTGCGCGGCGACCGGGCCGAGACGATGGCGGTGGCCGAATGCGTCCGCCGCCTGGCCATGGCCGAGCCCTTCGTGGGCTTTACCCTGAGTGCCGACGGCAAGGAGATCTTCCGCGCCGACGCCGAGCAGGGCGAATTGTTCGACGCCCTGCAAATCCGCCTGTCCCGCGTCATGGGGCGCGATTTCATCGACAACGCGATCCCCATGGATGCCGAACGCGACGGGCTGCGGCTGTCGGGCTTTGCCGCGCTGCCGACCTATTCGCGCGGCGCGGCGGTGGCGCAGCATCTCTATGTGAACGGCAGAGCCGTGCGGGACAAGCTGCTGACCGGGGCGCTGCGGGCGGGCTACATGGACGTGCTGGCCCAAGGCCGGCATCCGGCGGCGGTGCTGTATCTGGCCTGCGACCCGCAGCTTGTGGATGTGAACGTCCACCCCGCCAAGGCCGAGGTCCGCTTCCGCGATCCCCAGGGCGCGCGCGGTCTGCTGGTCAGCGCCCTGCGGCACGGGCTGGCGGGGGCAGGGCATCGCGCGTCAACGACCGTTGGGGACGCGACGCTGGCCGCGTTCCGCACCGAACCGGCGGCGCGGGCATACCAGATGGATTACCGGCCATCCGCAACGGCGATCCGCGCGAGCCTGGATCTGCAAGCGCCCGCCATGGGCTTTGCCGAGGCGCCCTCGGCCCGGGCCGAGGATCCGGTGGCGGTCCCGGCGGAGGCCCCCTTGGGCGCGGCCCGGGCGCAGATCCATGAAAACTACATCATCGCCCAGACCGACGACGGGCTGGTGATCGTCGATGCGCACGCCGCCCATGAACGGCTGGTCTATGAACGGCTGAAGGCCCAGGCGGCGGCCACCGGCATCGCCCGCCAGGCCCTGCTGATCCCCGAGATCCTGGACCTGTCTGATGCCGACGCCGCCCGCATCCTGGCCGTCGCGGAGGACCTGGCCGACCTGGGCTTGGTGATCGAACCTTTCGGCGGCGGGGCGATTGCCGTGCGCGAAACCCCGGCCATGCTGGCGAAGCTGGACCTGTCCGCCCTGATCCGCGACATCCTGGACGACCTGGCGGACCAAGGCGCGTCCGACCGTCTGCGCGGGCGGCTGGATGCGGTCCTGTCGTCCATGGCCTGCCACGGATCCGTCCGGTCCGGCCGCCGCATGACGGCCGAGGAAATGAACGCCCTCTTGCGCGACATGGAGCGCACGCCCAAGTCCGGCCAGTGCAACCACGGCCGCCCCACCTGGGTCAAGCTGCGGCTGGCCGATATCGAGCGGCTGTTCGGGCGATAAGGATGACCGCATGCAGGACAAAGCTGCACAACAACAGGTTCTCATACGCGTACCTGCTTCGCTTGAACTAAAGCCAGCAAGGGATCAAGCTAAGCGATACGACGCCGTGCAACGAGGAAATGCCGACGCCTATGATGATGAAGCATGGTTCGACCTGCGCTGCCAAATGGAAAACGCGAACTATCTTCAGGCAGCTCCGCCATTTTGGCATGACAACGCGTGGCGCCTTCGTTTTAAGCCTGCGCCTCGACGCGCCGATACGATGCGACGGTTGCAGCCCCTGCGGCGGCGCTGGCGGAAATGGATCCGGCCACCAGAAGGATCACCCCGGGCCTATGCTCCACGGTTTGATGGAGATTTCTTCGGCAACTGGATACGCCGATTAACGGCACTTGGAGTCTTTTCTTCGATTTTTGCTATACTGGTTCAGACCAGGGTCAGGCTGAAGGAACTGAAGGCAATCGACTTGGCAGCGTGGAAGGCCGAACCCGGCGCGCAGCGGTTGCTGAGTTTGCTGACGATCACCGAAGGACTGGTCATATGCCTTCTGGTCGCCATCGCAATCGATCTTGCTTATTATACGGCCCGCCGCTTGTACCGGGTGACAGGCCTGAGCGTTGCAGGACTACCGTATTCCTTTCCATCCTGTTTTACCTGTGTGGGGCGGGGATCTTCATGATCGCCGAAAGCGTGCGCCAAATCACTGTAGATCTGAATGCGCAAACCCAAGCGCGACCCGATTGACCACCGCCCGCAACGGCGCGACAGTCGGCCCAATGAAGGAGCCGTGCCATGCTGCAGATCAGTCCCGCGAAGATCGCCCATATCATCATCCGCGCGCGCGAATACGACAGCGGCGTCAACCCCTGGGCGCATTCGGGCGGCAGGCCTCAGCATGGCGTGCGCAGCGAGTTGCGCGACTTCATCGCCAACCTGAACGAGGACGAGCAGGCGTCGCTGGTCGCCGTCATGTGGATCGGGCGCGAAAGCTTCGAGCCCGAGGAACTGGACGAGGCCATCGAGACCGCGCGGGTCGAACGCACCACACCCACCGAGGACTACCTGATGGGAGAGCCGCGCCTGGCCGACCTGCTGGAGGCGGGGCTGGACGCCCTCGGCATCTCGCCCGAGGATGCCGAGGATGATGTGAACCGGCCGGTCTAGGAATCGCTTCCCGCGGGCGTCACGCGGATCAGCTTGCCGTTGTCGTCGTCCGTCAGCAGCATGATCGCGCCGTCGCGGGCGACCTCGACCTCTCGGACGCGGCCGATGCCCTGCAGGTGGCGGGCCTCGCCAGTCACGCGGTCGCCGTCCATCTCCAGCCGGACCAGGGCCCCGGCGCGCAGCCCGCCGATCAGCAGGTCGCCCTGCCAGTCGGGGAACATCGCGCCGTCATAGAAGGCCATCTGGCCGGGCGCGATCACCGGATCCCAGTAATAGACCGGCTGCTCGGTCCCCTCCAACTGCGTGATCCCCTCGCCGATGGGACGGCCGCTGTAGTCGAGGCCATAGGTCACGCGCGGCCAGCCATAGTTGCGGCCCGCCTGCGGGCGGTTCAACTCGTCCCCGCCCTTGGGGCCATGCTCGATGGTCCAAAGCCGCCCTTGCCCGTCCAGCGCCGCGCCCTGGACGTTGCGGTGGCCCCAGGACCAGATCTCGGGCAGCGCCTCGGCCACGCCTGGATCGCCCATCGGCGCCCCGGTCTCGGGGTCGATGCGGACGATCTTGCCCAGGGTGGTGGTCACGTTCTGCGCATAAACCCGCGATTCGGGGTTCGATCGTTCGCCGGTCGTCACGAACAGCCCGCCCTGCCCGTCGAAGACCAGGACCGATCCGTAATGCTTGGTCGAGGCCCAGGCGGGCTGCTGCTGCCAGATGACCTTGGTGCCCTCCAGCCTGCGGCCATCGGCGGACAGGGTGCCGGTGGCCACGGCGGTGGCGGTCTTGCCGCCCTCTCGCGGTTGGGCGAAGCTGATCCAGACGCGGCGAGTATCCGCGAAATCATCGGCCACGGCCACATCCAGCAACCCGCCCTGGTCGCGGGTGTCGATCGGGGGCAAGCCATCAATGGGGCCCGAGAGGGTGCCGTCCGCCCCGACCAGGCGCAGGTTGCCCGCGCGTTCCGTCACCAGCCAGGTACCGTCCGGCAGTTCGGCCAGGCCCCAGGGATGGTCCAGCCCCTCGGCGATCACGGTCTGGTCCAGGGCCACGTCATCGGCCAGAACCGGCGCGCGGGTCTGGTTTTCAAAGGCCGGCTGCTGGTCCGGGGCATTGGGGGCGGCGGCGTTGAAATCCTGCGCCAGGGCGGTTCCGGCAAGCAATGCCGCCGCGGCGGTCAGGGTCGTCATGCGGGGGGACGGTCGGGACATGCGAGCCTCGCTGGGTGTCGGATGGTTGCTGGCCGAACACCCCGCAGGGGGCGGCGTTCCGCCCTGCCCCATCACGTCTGTGTCAGGCTAGACGCGCCATGTGTTCGTCGAACAGAGCCCCCGCCCGGCCCCATGGCCCGTCCTCGATCCGCTCCAGCCGCGCCAGCACCGGCAGCAACTGCCCCGCGTAATCTTCCGAACTTTCGCGCGGCAGCAGCGAGGGCAGGTTGTCGATGGCCATCACGTCCAGCGGCGGATGGTCCGCCACCCTCAGCACCGGCTGGCCCCAAGTGGTCGCGCGGTCATAAACCCTGATCGGGGAAAAGTCGCTGGCGGGGTCGCAGGCCACGTCGCCGATCACCGTCAGGGCGCGGGCCCTGGTTCCGGCATCGGCGGGGACAAAGGCCGGCGCGCCCGGCTGGGCCAGGATCGCGTTGATGAACAGGTCATGGGCCAGCACTTCGGGAAAGGGGCCGCCATGGGCAGTCTCGGCCATGTCCCAGCGGGTGACGGGGACGTTCATGGCGACCAGAAGGTCGGCGGCGCCCCTGCCCACCCGGCCCTTGGCGCCGATCACCAGGGCGCGCGGGCGGGGACGGCCCGTAGCGTCCAGTTGCGCGCGCAATTCGTCCAGCAGCTGCGCCCTGTCGGCATAGGCCTGGACCGGCCCACAGATCCCGCCGCGCGCTTGGGCAACCCAGGCCTTGAGGCTGACCGCCGCCCCCGCATAGCCCGCCCAGTATCCGAAGGCGGCCAAGCGGCCGCCCGCATCGTCCGTCAGGTATTCCAGGTCGTAAAGCCGCCCGCCGCCCGCCGCGAACCGGCGCAGCAGCGCCTGGCCCGCAGGCTGGCCCTTGAAGGCATGGCCGAACATGACGTGGCGGTGGCGCAGGGGGGTGCCGTCCTCGGGCAGTTCCTTGAGGCCGAAGACGATGGCGTCGTTAGGCGCCGTGGGCCAGCTTCCCTCGGGGACGACCGTGGCGCCCGCGCGGGCATAGGCGTCGATGGGCAACACGCGGCGGGGGCTGTCCTCGACCGTGACGGTGAAGCCCTGGGCGATCAGGCTTGTCACGCCTTCGGGGGTGATGCCCACCCGGTCCTCGTTCGGGCGGCTTTCGGCCCGCACCCACAGATGTGTCATCGCCAACCCTTGCCCCTTGATAATCCTGCCTTCTAGACCGCCCCGGCGGACAGCGGCAAGGGAACCCCGCAGGCGCGGCGCGTGTTCCATCGCGTTCCCATCCCTGTGCCCCGGAGCGTTCCGATGATCCTGTCCCGCCGCGCCAGCCTGATGCTGGGCCTTGCCACCCTTGCCGCCGCCGCCATGCCCCGCACCCCCCTTGCCCAGACCGCCGCGCCCGCCTCCTTCGCCTATCCGGTCGAGGGGGGACAGGTCGTCTTCCACCCGGTCGATCACGCCTCGATGGTGATCGAGACGCCGGGCGGGGTGATCTATGTCGATCCGGTGGGCGGCGCGGATCTGTATCGCGGGATGCCGCAGCCCTCGCTGATCCTGATCACGCATGAGCATGGTGACCATTTCGACCTGCCGACCTTGCAGGCGCTTCCCCCCGTCGCGATCATCGCCAACCCGGCGGTCCACGGGATGCTGCCCGCCGACCTGCAGGGGCGCGCCACCGCCATGGCCAATGGCGACCAGGCCCAGGCCATCGGCATGGGGATCGAGGCCGTGCCCGCCTACAACACCAGCCCCGACCGGCTGCAATACCACCCCCAGGGCCGCGACAACGGCTATGTCCTGACCATCGGCGGCAAGCGGTTCTATATCGCGGGCGACACCGAGGACACGCCCGAGATGCGCGCGCTAGAGGGCATCGAGGTCGCCTTCCTGCCGATGAACCTGCCCTATACCATGACCGTCCGGCAGGCGGCGGATGCGGTCGCCGCCTTCAAGCCCGCCAGCGTCTTTCCCTATCACCACCGGGGCAGCGACCTGGGGGAATTCGCCCGGTTGGTCGAAGGGTCAGGCGCGGGCAGCCTGGTCGTCCTGGCCAACTGGTATCCGCGCGGCGAGGGCTGACGCGCCTTTACCGGGCGCGCAAGGCAGGCTAGCACTGCGGCCATGCTGCGATACCTGTCTCGCCGGATGATCGTCTTGGGGCTGAGCCTGCTTGCAGCCTCGGCCCTGATCTTTTCCGTGACCGAGCTTGTGCCCGGCGATCCCGCCAGCTTCATGCTGGGCACCGGCGCGCAGCCGGAAACCCTGGCCGCGCTGCGCCAGCAGATGGGCCTGGACCGGCCCCTGCCCCTGCGCTACGCGGCCTGGGCGGGCGCGATCCTGCAAGGCGATTTCGGCACCAGCTTCACCTACAGGACGCCGGTCGGTGCCATGATCGCCCAGCGGTTGCAGGTCTCTCTGCCGCTGGCGCTGATGGCGCTGGCGCTGGCGGTGGCTGTCGCGCTGCCGGTCGGGCTTTACGGCGCGGCGCGGCGGGGCCGTGCGGGCGGCGGGCTGGCGATGGGGGCCACGCAGCTGGGCATCGCGCTGCCGAACTTCTGGTTCGCGATGCTGCTGGTGCTGGTCTTCGCCGTCCGGCTGCGCTGGCTGCCCGCGGGCGGCTTTCCCGGCTGGTCCGATCCCGGGGCGGCGCTGAAATCCCTGATCCTGCCGGTGGTCGCGCTGGCCCTGCCGCAGGCCGCGATCCTGGCCCGCGTGCTGCGGTCCGCCCTGGTCGAGACGCAGGCCCAGGACTATATCCGCACCGCCCGCGCCAAGGGGCTGACCAGCGGCCAGACCCTGCGCAGACACGCGTTGCGCAACGCGCTGATCCCGGTCCTGACCATCCTGGGGATGCAGTTTTCCTTCCTTCTGGCGGGCGCGATCATCATCGAGAACGTCTTTTCCCTGCCCGGCCTGGGGCGGATGATCTTCCAGGCCATCACGCAGCGCGACCTGATCGTGGTGCAATCGGCGGTGCTGGTGCTGGTCGCGGCGGTGAACGCCGTCACCTTCCTGGTCGATCTGGCATACGGGGCCGTGGACCCCCGGCTGCGCCGCGCATGAGGATGGCCCTGACCCTGGGCGGCGCGCTGGCCGGGCTGGCGCTGGCGGCGGCGGTGCTGTCGGCGGTCTGGACGCCCTATGATGCCGGCCAGATGGCCATCGCCGACAAGCTGCGGCCGCCCTCGGCCGCGCATTGGTTCGGGACGGATCATTTCGGGCGCGACATCCTGTCGATGGCGATGCTGGGGGCGCAAACCTCGATGGCGGTGGCGCTGGTCGCGGTGGTGATCGGCATGGGTCTGGGCGTGCCCCTGGGCCTGCTGGCGGCGGCCCGTCGCGGCACCTGGGTGGATGAGATCGTGATGCGCGGCAACGACCTGGTCTTCGCCTTTCCGTCCCTGGTGATCGCCATCCTGATCACGGCGGTCCGGGGGCCGTCCGCGCTGAACGCGATGATCGCCATCGGCATCTTCAACATCCCGGTCTTTGCCCGCGTCACGCGCGGGGCGGCGCTGCCGGTCTGGGTGCTGGACTATATCCGCGCGGCGCGGGTGTCGGGCAAGGGCGCGGGCCTGATCAGCCTTCAGCACGTCCTTCCCAACATCGCGGGCCTTCTGATCGTGCAGGCCACCATCCAGTTCAGCCTGGGGATCCTGGCCGAGGCCGGGCTGTCCTATGTGGGCCTTGGCGCGCAGCCCCCCACCCCAAGCTGGGGCCGGATGCTGGCCGAGGCGCAGACCATGGTGACCCTCGCCCCGCATGTGGCGGTCATTCCGGGGCTGTGCATCCTGCTGACGGTGCTGGGCTTGAACCTGCTGGGCGACGGCTTGCGCGACGCGCTGGACCCGCGCCTGCGGGTGCCGCGATGATCCGGCTGGAGGGCCTGTCCGCCGTCCTTGGCGGGCAGCCGGTGCTGGATCAGGTGTCGCTGGATCTGGCGCCGGGCAGCATCACCGGGCTGGTGGGCGAATCGGGCAGCGGCAAGTCGATGACCGCCCTGGCGATCATGGGGCTGCTTCCCCCCGGGACGCGGGCCACGGGCCGGGTCATGCTGGACCGCCGCAACCTGCTGGACCTGCCCGAGCCCGAGATGTGCCGCATCCGGGGCCGCCGCATCGGCATGATCTTCCAGGAACCGATGACGGCGCTGAACCCGCTGATGCCCATCGGCGACCAGGTGGCCGAGGCGCTGCGCCTTCACGGGGGCCTGGACCGCACCGCCGCGCTGGCCCTTGCCCGCGAGCGGCTGGACCGCGTGGGCCTGCCCGCGCCCCGCTTTCCCTTGACGCTTTATCCGCACGAACTGTCGGGCGGGCAGCGCCAGCGCGTCGCCATCGCCATGGCCATCGCGCTGCGCCCCGGCCTGCTGATCGCGGACGAGCCCACGACCGCCCTGGACGTGACCACGCAGGCGCGGATCCTGGACCTGCTGAAAACGCTGGCGCGCGAGGACGGCATGGCGCTGCTGCTGATCACCCATGACCTGGCCGTGGTGGCGGGCATGGCTGACCGGGTCGCGGTCATGCAGGGGGGCCGGATCGTGGAAAGCGGCCCGGCCGAGGCGGTGTTCCGCCAGCGCCGCCATCCCTATACCCGGCAGTTGATCGCGGCCTCCGGGTATCGTCCCGCGCGCAACCCGCGCCCCGTCCCCCCGCCCCTCCTGGAAGTGCGCGAGGCGGTGCGCGACTATCGCCTGCCCCAGGGCGGGTTGCGCGCGCTGGACCGCGTCAGCCTGACGGTCGGGCGCGGCGAAAGCGTCGGGCTGGTGGGCGAATCGGGCTGCGGGAAATCGACGCTGGCGCGGGTGATCCTGGGGCTTGATCCGTTGCAGGCGGGGCAGATCCGGCTGGACGGGCAGGATGTCACGGCAGGCCGCCGGATGCCGCGCAGCCTGCGGGCGCGGATGCAGGTGGTCTTTCAGGATCCTTTCGGCAGCTTCGATCCCCGCTGGCGGGTGGAGCGCCTGCTGGCCGAGCCCTTCCACCTGACCGGCCGCCCGCCCGATTGGCGCGACCGCGTCGGCGCGGCGCTGGAGGAGGTGGGCTTGCAGCCCACGGATGCCCGCAGGTTCATCCACGAATTTTCCGGCGGCCAGCGCCAGCGCCTGGCCATCGCCCGCGCCCTGATCATCCGCCCCGCCCTGATCGTGCTGGACGAGGCCGTCAGCGCCCTGGATGTCCGCGTCCGCGCGCAGGTGCTGGACCTGCTGGCGCGGCTGCAGGCCGATCACGGGCTGTCCTACCTGTTCATCAGCCACGACCTGTCCGTGGTGCGCGGCATGGCGGACCGCGTCCTGGTCATGCAGGCGGGCCGCATCGTCGAGGAAGGCCCGCCCGAACAGGTCATCGGCGCGCCCCGGCACCCGCAGACGCAGGCCCTGGTGGCGGCGATGCCGGTGATTCCGGCGGAGTGGGTCTAGCTCAGATAGCCGCCATCCGAATCATCGCCCGATTCCTCGACCAGGCGGGCGAAGTCCGGCAGGATGATGGCGCGCTTGCCCACAAGCTCGATCACGCCCTCGCGCTTCAGGGCGCTGATCTGGCGGCTGACGGTTTCCAGCGTCAGGCCCAGGTAATCGGCCATCGCCTCGCGCGTCAGGGGCAGCTCGATCTGCATCCGGCCGCCGGGATTGCGCTTTTGCAGCGCCGCCTCGCGCCGGGCGATGATCGTGATGAACGAGGCGATCTTCTCGCGCGCGGTCTTGCGGCCCAGAAGCAGCATCCATTCGCGCGCCGCGTCCAGTTCGTCCAGCGTCATCTCCAGCAACCTGTGCGCGACATGGGGCGTGGTGCGCATCATCTGCTCGAACGGCTTGCGGCGGAAGCAGCAAAACACGACCTTTGTGGCGGCGATGGCGTTGTAGGGGGCGATGTCGCGGCTGGGGCGGCCCAGGAAGTCGCTGGGCAGAAGCAGGCCCACCATCTGCGTGCGCCCATCCTCCAGCGTCTGCGTCAGGGAGGCCACGCCGCTGACCACGGATCCCACGAAGTCCATCCGCTCGCCTTCCCAGACGATGGGCTGGCCCGGCTCGAAGGCGCGGTAGAACTTCATGTCCTCCAGCAGGGCAAGCTCGTCCGTTTCGCAATGCGCGCACACGGCACGATAGCGGATCGGGCAGTCGCCACAGCGTTCCCCGCCATCCTGGCTGGTGGATTTCTGGTTGATCTGGGTCAAGGCAATCTCGCGCGTTGTCATCTAACTCTAACGTTATGGGCAATGTTTCGCAACTGAGGCGGCTGGGCCTGTTCGATTCGCGCGTTCCGCGTTACACGAGCTATCCCCCCGCGACGCAATTCAAGAACGGCGTTGACGCCAATATGGTCACGGGATGGCTGGATTCCATCCCCGAGGGCGCGGCGATCTCGCTGTATCTGCATGTGCCGTTTTGCCGCAGGCTGTGCTGGTTCTGCGCCTGCCGCACGCAAGGCACGAAAACGCTGGATCCGGTCATCGCCTATGTGGACACGGTTCTGGCCGAACTGGCGCTGCTGCGCCGCCACCTGCCGCGCGGGGTGCGCCTGTCGCGGCTGCATTGGGGCGGGGGCACGCCGACGCTGCTGCCGCCCGACCAGATGCGGCGCATGGCCGACGCGATCTTCGACGTGGTGCCGATGGCCGAAGGGGCCGAGTTCTCGGTCGAGATCGACCCCTCGGAAATCGACGCCGCGCGCATGGCGGCGCTGGCGGCATCGGGGATGAACCGGGCCTCCATCGGCGTGCAGGACTTCGACCCCAAGATCCAGGAAGCCATCGGCCGCCTGCAGGGGTTCGAGCTGACGGCCCAGGCGGTGGACCTGATCCGCAGCCACGGCATAGGCAGCCTGAACGCCGACATCCTGTATGGCCTGCCCCACCAGGACCGCACCCGCATTTCGGAAACCGTGCAGAAGCTGCTGGCCTTGTCGCCCGACCGGGTGGCGCTTTACGGCTATGCCCACGTCCCCTGGATGTCCAAGCGGCAGGTGATGATCCCCGAGGACGCCCTGCCCGGCAACGAGGACCGGCTGACCCTGTTCACCACCGCCCGCGACCTGTTCGTGGCCGACGGCTATGACGAGATCGGCATCGACCATTTCGCCCGCCCCGGCGACGGCCTGGCGGTGGCCGCGAAGGCGGGCCAGCTGCGGCGCAACTTCCAGGGCTATACCGACGACGGGGCGCAGGTCCTGCTGGGCCTTGGCGCGTCCTCGATTTCCCGCTTCCCGCAGGGATACGCGCAGAACGCGCCCGCGACCGGGGCCTATACCGCCCATGTCCGCGAAGGCCGCCTGCCCTATACCCGGGGCCATGCCTTCACCCCCGAGGATCACTGGCGCGGCCGCATGATCGAGCAGCTGATGTGCGATTTCAGGATCGACGCGGACGAGATGGTGCGCGACTACGGCCTGACGCCCACCCGGTTGCAAGAGGTTCTGGACCCGGTGATCGGGCAGTTCGGCGCCATGGTCGAGGTCGGCCCCTGGGGGTTGCGCATCACGCCCGAGGGCCGTCCCCTGGCGCGGATGGTGGCCAACATGCTGGACGCCTACATGGCCGCGCCGACCAGCCATTCGTCGGCGGTCTAGGGTGCCACCGGTGCGTGCAAGCACGCACCCTACGGGCTGCTTGCCAGCCGTGTAGGGTGCGTGTTCACACGCACCGCATGTCAATCGTGGTCGTGGCCCTTGTGATCCGCGCAACCCTCGGGCGGCTCAATCTCGATGGTGGCGTGGGCGATGCCATGGTCATGGGCCAGCATCTCCTTGGCCGCGCGGGTAGTGGCGAAGGGGTCGCCCCCGGCCATGACCAAGTGGACAGAGGCCGCCGCGCGTTTCTCGTCGATCTGCCACAGGTGCAGGTGATGGGCATCCGTGACGCCGGGAAGCGCGCGCAGGGCCGACAGGACCGCGCCTGGATCACTGCCCGGGGGCGCGGCCAGCATCAGCATCCGGAAGACCGGGCCGATTTCCATGCCGATATGCCACAGGATCACGACGGAAATCGCCAGCGTCAGGATCGGGTCGGCCAGGTTCCAGCCGAAGGCCCAGATCAGCAGCCCGCCGAGGATCACCGCGACGGATACGCCCGCATCCGCCAGGTTGTGCAGGAAGGCCGCGCGGATGTTGGCGCTGTCCTTCGCCGCGCGATACACCAGCGCCGCCGTTGCCAGATCGACCACCAGCGCGAAGCCCGCCAGCCCCATCACCAGCCCGCCCGCCACGGGCGGGGGATCGGCCAGGCGGCCAAGCGCCTCGACCGCCAGCCAGATGGAAATGGCGATCAGCGCCAGATAGTTGACAAAGGCCGCGACGATTTCCGCCCGGCCCCAGCCAAAGGACCAGTCGGGCGTGGCCTCCCTGCGCGACAGCCGCCGCGCGCCGAAGGCCAGCACCAGCGCCAGGGCGTCGGACAGGTTGTGGATGCCGTCCGCGATCAGCGCGGTCGAATCGGCGGCATATCCCCCCGCGATCTGCGCGACGGTCAGGGCCAGGTTGACGACGACGGCCCAGCCGATGGCCGCGTCGCCGCCATGGTGATGCCCGTGCCCGTGCGAATGCCCGTGGGAATGAGAATGTGAGTGGCCCATCAGTGTGCCTCCGCCCAGTTCATGCCATGTCCCGCGTCCACCACCAGCGGCACCGACAGCCTGACGGCGGGATCGGCGGCGCCCTCCATCACCGCGCGGGCGGCGGCGATCAGGTCGTCCACGGCGTCGTCCTGCACCTCGAAGACCAGTTCGTCATGGACCTGCAGCAGCATCCGCGCGGGCAGATGGGCGATGGCTGCGGGCATCCGGATCATGGCGCGGCGGATGATGTCGGCGGCAGCCCCCTGGATCGGCGCGTTGATGGCCGCGCGGCGCGCGCCGCCTGCGGCGGGGCCGGACTGGTTGATGCCCGGGGTGTTGATGCGCCGCCCGAACAGCGTGCGGACGCTGCCATCCGCCTTCGCATCCGCCAGGGTGCGGTCCATGTAGGCGCGGATTTCGGGGAAACGCTGGAAATAGGTGTCGATGAACTCCTGCGCCTCGGCCCGGGGGATGCGCAGGTTGCGCGACAGGCCGAAGGACGAGATGCCATAGATCACGCCGAAGTTGATCGCCTTGGCGCGGCGGCGGATCATCGGGTCCATGCCTTCGACGGGCACGCCGAACATCTGGCTGGCGGTCATGGCGTGGATGTCGATGCCTTCGCGGAAGGCCTGCTTCAGCGCCGGAATGTCGGCCACATGGGCGAGGATCCGCAATTCGATCTGGCTGTAATCCAGACTGACGAGCCGGTGCCCCTCGGTGGCGATGAAGGCCTCGCGGATGCGGCGGCCTTCCTCGGTTCTGACGGGGATGTTCTGAAGGTTCGGGTCGGTCGAGGCCAGCCGCCCGGTCTGCGCACCGGCGATGGAATAGCTGGTATGGACGCGGCCCGTGTCCGGGTTCACGAAGGTCGGCAGCGCGTCGGTATAGGTGGATTTCAGCTTGCTGATCTGCCGCCAGTCGAGGATCCGGGACGGCAGGTCATGGCCTTCGGCGGCCAGATCCTCCAGCACGTCGGCGCTGGTGGAAAAGGCGCCGGTCTTGCCGGTCTTGCCGCCGGTCATGCCCATCTTGTCGAACAGGATCTCTCCCAGCTGCTTGGGGCTGCCGATGGTGAATTTCTGGCCCGCGAGGGCATAGATCTCATCCTCCAGCGCCGCCATCTTCTGGGCGAAGGCGCCCGACATGCGGCGCAGAACCTCGGCGTCGATGCGGATGCCGGCCATCTCCATCTCGGCCAGGACGGGCACGATGGGGCGTTCGGTGGTCTCGTACACGGTGGTCACGCGTTCCACCGGCAGAAGCGGCGCGAAATGCTGGTACAGGCGCAGGGTGACATCGGCGTCCTCGGCCGCATAGGGGGCGGCCTTGTCGATGGGCACCTGGCCGAAGTTGATCTGCGCCTTGCCGGTGCCGATCAGATCCTTGATCGGGATGCACTTGTGGCCCAGGTAACGCTCGGCCAGTTCGTCCATGCCGTGGTTGTGCGTGCCCGCGTTCAGGGCATAGGACATCAGCATCGTGTCGGCGAGCGGCGTCATGCGGATGCCGTGGCGGGCGAGGATCTTCCAGTCGTATTTCAGGTTCTGGCCGATCTTCAGGATCGCCGGATCCTCCAGGATGGGCTTCAGCGCCGCCAGCACCTGATCCAGCGGCAGTTGCCCGGCGACGGGGGCGGACTGGCCGAACAGATCGTCGCCCCCCGCCACATGCCCCACGGGGATATAGCAGGCGCGGCCCGGCGCCACGGCCAGGCAGATGCCCACGAGGTCGGCCTGCATCTCGTCCAGGCCGGTGGTTTCGGTATCCACGGCGACCTGGCCCGCGTCGCGGATCATCTGGATCCAGCGGTCCAGCGCGGCGCGGTTGGTGACGGTTTCATAGGCCGCACGGTCGATGGGCGGCAGGTCCGGCGCGGCAGGGGCTTCGCGCGGCGGGGCCGTCACGACGGCGGGCGCCTCGGCCCCCAGGCGTTCGGCCACGCGGGCGGTCAGGGTGCGGAACTCCATCTCGGACAGGAAGGTCAGCAGGGTGGATGCGTCGGGCGCGCGCACCTCCAGGCTTTCCAGCGTGAAGTCCAGCGGCGTGTTGCAGTCCAGTTCCACCAGCCGCTTGGAAATGCGGATCTGGTCCGCATGGTCGATCAGGGTCTGGCGGCGCTTGGGCTGCTTGATCTCGCCCGCCCGCGCCAGCAGGGTTTCCAGATCGCCATATTCGGTGATCAGTTGCGCGGCGGTCTTGATGCCGATGCCCGGCGCGCCCGGCACGTTGTCTACGGTATCGCCCGCCAGCGCCTGCACGTCCACCACGCGGTCGGGCCAGACGCCGAACTTCTCGAAGACCTCGTCGCGGTCGATGGGCTTGCCCTTGATCGGGTCCAGCATCTGCACGCCGTCGCCGACAAGCTGCATCAGATCCTTGTCGCTGCTGATGATCGTGACGGTGCCGCCCGCATCGCGCGCCTTGCAGGAGAGCGCGGCGATGATGTCGTCGGCCTCGTACCCCTCGGTCTCGATGCAGGCGATGTTGAAGGCGCGGGTGGCGTCGCGGGTCAGCGGGAATTGGGGGCGCAGATCCTCGGGCGGTTCGGGGCGGTTGGCCTTGTAGGCGTTGTAGATTTCGTTGCGGAAGGTTTTGGACGAATAGTCGAAGATCACCGCCGCATGGGTCGGCGCGTCGTGGCCCCGTTCGTCGGTGACGTATTTCCACAGCATGTTGCAGAAACCCGCGACCGCGCCCACGGGCAGGCCGTCGGATTTGCGCGTCAGCGGCGGCAGGGCGTGATAGGCCCGGAAGATGAAGGCCGATCCGTCGATCAGGTGCAGGTGGCAGCCCTTGCCGAAGCCTTCGCCCATGTGCATGTTCCTTTCGTTCCCGGTTTCCGGTTCTGGCACGATCGCGCGCCCGTTTCCAGACGCGCCTTGGCGCGGGCGGAACGCATGAGGTGGCAATGCCCAGGATGGTTCGCAAGGGCGACTTGCCCACCAAGATCTGCGCCTGCTGCGGGCGCCCCTTCGCCTGGCGCAGGAAATGGGCGAAGGACTGGGACCAGGTCCGCTATTGTTCGGACCGCTGCCGGGGAACCAAGGCGCCCAGGGGGTCAAAGCCTGGGTGAAGCCCCCTCAGTGGTCGTCATGCGCGTGGTCGCGGTCGATCACGAAGCGCTTGTCGCAATAGCCGCAATCGACAAAGCCCGTTTCCGGGGAAATCGCCAGCCAGACGCGCGGATGGCCAAGCCCGCCCGCATCGTCCCCGTCGCAGGCGACCTTCCAGGTGGTGACGGTCTGGGTCACGGGCGGCGGCAGCCTCAGTTCGGACAGATCGGTCTGTTCGGTGGACAGCGAGTTTTCCGGCGGGATGTATTGCGTCATGGCTGGCCTTCTTGTGGCGGCGGGCGTCATCTGGTCTTATCGCGTGATACCGCAGCGCCGCCTGCCTTCGCAAGCCGCCGCAGCCCGACAGGGGGACCAACCATGCCGAACGCCATCGCCATCGCCGGTCTGCGCAAGACCTATGCCGCCCAAGGCACCGCCCCCGCCAAGGAGGCGCTGAAGGGGATCGACCTGACCATCCCGGCGGGTAGCATCTTCGGCCTGCTGGGACCGAACGGGGCGGGCAAGTCCACGCTGATCAACATCCTGGCCGGGCTGGTCAACAAGACGGCGGGCCGCGTCACGATCTGGGGCTTCGACCAGGACGTGAACCCGCGCCAGTCGCGCGCGGCGATCGGGGTCATGCCGCAGGAGTTGAACATGGACCCGTTCTTCACCCCCCGCGCCAGCCTCGAGGTGCAGGCGGGCCTTTACGGCGTGCCGAAATCGGAACGCTGGACGGACGAGTTGCTGGAGCTGGTGGGCCTGACCGACCAGGCCAATGCCTATGCCCGCAACCTGTCGGGCGGGATGCGTCGGCGGCTGCTGCTGGCCAAGGCGCTGGTGCATCGCCCGCAGATCCTGGTCCTGGACGAACCCACGGCAGGCGTGGACATCACCCTGCGCGAGATGCTTTGGAACAACGTCCGCGACCTCAACCGCCAGGGCATGACCATCATCCTGACCACCCATTACCTGGAGGAAGCCGAGCAGATGTGCGACGAGATCGCCATCATCAACCACGGCACCCTGGTCGTGCGGCAGGACACCCGCAGCCTGTTGTCGCGCGCGGACGGCAAGACGCTGGTCCTGGACACGGGCGGGCGCGTCCCCCTGCCGCCCCTGCCCGCCGGGGCGCATCCCGAATGGCGGGGCGACGGGCGGCTGGCGATCAGCTATCCTCCGTCGCGGATCCGGGCCGACCAGATGCTGGACGCGCTGCGCGGCGCGGGCATCCCAATCCTGGACGTGGCGACCGAACAGCCGGATCTGGAGGACGTGTTCGTGGAAATGACGCGGGGCTGACCCGGCCGGGAGGAGAGGATGGACCCTGAGACACGGCAAGGCGGCTGCCGCTGCGGGCGGGTGCGGTTCGCCGTCACCGGCGCGGCCCTGGTCACGATGGCCTGCCATTGCGACGGCTGCCGCAGGATGACGGCCAGCGCCTATTCCGTCAGCGGCCTTTATCCGGGCGCGGCCTTTCGGATCACCCAGGGCAAGACGGTCCTGGGCGGGCTGAAGGGCGATCTGCAGCACCATTTCTGCGGCTTCTGCCTCAGCTGGCTGTTCACGGCGGGCCCGATGCTGGTCGACATGGTCAATGTCCGCATCACCCTGCTGGACGACCCCATGACCGAGCCGCCCTTCATCGAATGCTGGACTGAAACGGCCCTGCCCTGGGCGCAAACCGGGGCAAGCCGCCGCTTTCCGCGCTTTCCCGACCCGGCCGAGTTTCCGGCCCTGGTCGCGGCCTATGCCGGGCGGCAGGCGCCCTAGCCTTGCCGGGACAGCATCGGCCCCATCGCCCGCCCGCCCAGGATGTGCAGGTGGTAATGCGGCACCTCCTGCACGCCATGGGGACCGGCATTGGTGATGGCGCGGAAGCCCTGGCCGTCCTCCAGCCCGACGCCTTCCTTGCGGCACACCTCGGCGCAAAGACGCGTGAAGCCCGCGATTTCCGCGTCCGAGGCATTGGCCGCGAAATCGTCGAAGCTGACATAGGGGCCCTTGGGAATCACCAGCACATGCACCGGCGCCTGCGGGCGGATGTCGCGAAAGGCGAGGGCGTGGTCGTTCTGGGCCACGGTGTCGCAGGGGATTTCCCCCCGCAGGATCCGGGCGAAGATGTTGGTGTCGTCGTAATCGAAGGCCATGAGGCGATCCTGTGGTCAATCGGTGAACAGATGCGGCGTTTGCGCCAGATCATGCGCGACCGCCGGGGAAATATCCAGAAAGCGCGCGATTGCCTCGGCATTGGCGGCAACCGGCCGGGCCGGGGCGATAGTGTCGAACTGCGCGAAGTCCATGTCGCGCAGACGCTCGGCCTCGTGGGACAGGTCGCTTTCGACGATGGGCAGCAGTTGGGTGATCACCGCGTCAGGCGTCCCCTCGCCGGCCAGGCCCACGCGGCGCATGTGGCCGCGCAGATAGGCCTCGTCGAAGTCGCTGTCGATGAACAGGACCCGCGTCTGCGCCCGGTCGCCCGCGAAATCCGCGATCAGCGCCAGGGCGGAAGGATCGAGGCACAGCACCAGCCGCTGCGCGCCGAAATCGTCCAGCAGCAGCCGCAAAAGCGCCCGGCGGTGCCGTTCCCGCTTGGCCACGGTCGAGGCGATGCCGCCCAGGTCGGGCAGCCCCGCATCGCGTTCGTTGAAGATGTAGTCCACCGCCGGAATGTCGGTCAGCGCCCGGATGGCCGCCGTCAGCCGCTTGGCGACATGCCATTTCTTGGCGACGATCAGGCCGATCACATGGTCGCGCGACATGCCCTGGCCTTCCCAGAAACGCGGGGCGAAGCGGCGCCCGACACGGCCGCGCCCCGTCAGGAAGCGGAACAAGCGCGGCGCCTCGTTCGAGATGGCGAAATCCACCCCCTCGGCCAGCCAAAGCGCGCCCAGCCTGGCGCGCAGATCCTGCGCCTCGGCGCTGATCTTGCGGGCGAACAGGTAATCCTGGCGGACCAGCAGGTCGTAATGGTCGTTGTAGAAGGTCACCGGCATCCCGTAGTCGGTGAACATCAGGCAGGTGGGCGATCGGCGGCGGATCTGGTCCTTGGGCACGACATGGGCGACAAGGGTCTGGAAAAAGGTCTCGTCCGGGATCCAGGTGGTGCGGAAGAACCGGACCAGCTCGGGGCGTTCGTCGATCAGCGCCAGCACCGCCTCGACCGTGTGGCGGCGCAGGCACCACCATTGCGACCCGATCATGATCTGCACGCCCCTGGGCAGCCTGCGGTCCAGCCCCAGCCGTTGCTGCACCGCCATGCTGGCATAGAACAGGCGCTTGTTCTTGCGTTCGTTGAACCAGTGGCGATAGATCAGCCGTTCCGCCTTGATGCCGGTCTTGATCCAGTCGCTGTCGAAGAAATCGAAGGATTCGATGTAATCGCAGTCGTCCCGGTCCAGGAAGGCGCGCGCATATTCCGCCGATTTGATGGGCATGCAGTCGCCCGACAGCATGTAGAAATGCGTGGCCTGGGGAAAGCTGCGCTCGGCCTCGCGCAGCGCCGACAGGGTCGAGGCCACCAGCGACCATTCCCCCCACCCGCAGCGGAACCGCCGCGGCGCGAAGGCCACGCCCGGCTCGTCGGCCAGTTCCTGCCGGATCAGGCGATACTCCTCGGGCGGGGCGCTGCGGTCGTAATGGATGACGACATAGTCACCCGTCGCCGTCAGGCGCCGCGCCTGGTCCACCACGCCTTGCGGGTCCTTGTGCGTCAGCAGGATAAAGGCGATACGGGCCATGGGGGCGCAAATTCCTGGTCAAAAGAGTATGATGTCGGATGGGCGTTCAAATCTTGCGCCTGTCTTGTTAACGGTGTGTAAACGCCTTTGACGTGTGCCGGCAAGCCGGACTGCAATCTTGGAGAAGAACCGACGATGGGCTTTCCCGGTGTCTGGATGACCGAAAGCGAAAGCATGATCTATCGGGTGGTGCCGAAATGCGCCTGCTCGACCATTGGACAGATCATGTTCTATTCCGACCATGGCCGCTTCTTCGACGGCGACATTCACGATTCCACCGAAGGCCTGCACAAGTGGTCGCAGGACGGCAGCAAGCCGCTGATCGAAAAGGCGGTCGCCCGCCACGACGCCGTCACCTTCACCTGCGTGCGCAATCCTTACGCGCGGATCCTGTCGTCCTTCTTCGACAAGATCGCCGGGATCCAGCGCAACGGGCGGCGCTATCGGGGCAACCTGGTGCCGCAACTGGCGCAGCAATACGGCATCGACGTGGGCAGCCCCGACAATGGCTTCGACTTCGACCAGGTGGCCAGCTTCCGCCGTTTCCTGCTGTTTGCCCGCGACACCATACGCTGGCGCCGCCCGATGGAGCCCGACATCCACTGGTCGGCCATGTCGGGCCATATCGCCACCTTTATCGCCAATGGCGGCCGCTACGACCGGATCTTCTTCACGGAAGACTTCAACGCCGGCATGGCGCAGGTTCTGGGATCGGCCAAGACGCCCGTTCCCGTGGATCTGGCCGCCGTGCCGCGCTTCAACGAATCCGAGGGCCATGGCCCCAAGCGCGCCCACAAGGTCAGCGCCTATTTCGACGACCTGTCGCGGCACCTGGTCTGGGAAATCTACAAGGACGATTTCCAGCTGTTCCGATACGACTTCGACGACCCCGACAACAAGATGCCCCTGGGCGAGGTCGATCTGGACGAGGTCCACGCCAAGCTGGGCCGCTGAAGGGGCCGGGCGGCCATCACTCCAGATGGCTTTCCAGGAACCACAGGTCCTTGTCCACCGTGCGCGAGGCGGCGGTAAGGATGTCGGCGGTGTCGGCATCGCCCGCCTCGTCCGTGGCGTCGATGGCTGCGCGCAGCTTTTCGCCATGCTCGCGGTAGCGGTCGCACAGCGCGCGGATGTGATCCTCGGCCCGGGTCAGGTCGGTCGGGTATTCGGGCAAGCCGCTGGCCCCTGACACCTTTTGCGCCGTGCCGACCGCGACGCCGTCCAGTTGCTGCACGCGCTCGGCCATGGTGTCGATATGGATTTGCAGGTTGGCATGAAGCATGTCCAGCAACTCATGCACCGCGATGAAATTGCGGCCCTTCACGTTCCAATGCGCCTGCTTGACCGCCAGCGCCAGCGCGATCGAATCGGCCAGCCGCCCGTTCAGTTCCGAGATCGAGGTCTTGCGGGCGTTATCGGTCAGGCCCCTCAGTTCGACAGCCATGATCGGCTCCTTCCGTTTCATGTCGCGCGGCCCAACGGCCCGCCGCCGCGCCCGGTTCCGGCAAGGGCCGCGCCCCCAATGGAAAACGGCGTCCCTGCTGGTGCAAGGACGCCGTTTCGGAAACTGCCGGTGATCGGCGGATGCGGCTCAGACCGCGCCCTTGATGAAGGTCACCGCGTCGCCGACGGTCTGGATGGTTTCGGCGGCATCGTCCGGGATCTCGATCCCGAATTCTTCCTCGAACGCCATGACCAGCTCGACGGTGTCGAGGCTGTCGGCCCCCAGGTCGTCGATGAAGGACGCGGATTCGACCACCTTGTCCTCCTCGACGCCCAGATGCTCGACCACGATCTTCTTCACGCGATCAGCGATATCGCTCATGTCACATCCTCATTCTCGCGGGCATCCGCCCAATTTTATCCGCGAATATAATCCGCTTCGGCACAGGGCGGTTTCCCTGCTGCTCAAGGCCCGGGATATAGCACCCGCTTGCCCTGTTGCAACCGCTTTTGCTTGGAAAGCGGCGGCCTCAGACCATCGCCATGCCGCCGTTCACATGCAGCGTGGCACCGGTGACATATCCGGCCTCGGGGCTGGACAGATACAGCACCGCCGCCGCGATCTCCTCGGGCGCGCCCATGCGGCCCGCGGGGATCTGGCCCAGGATCTTGCCCTTCTGGTCAGGGGTCAGCTTGTCGGTCATGGCCGTGGCGATAAAGCCGGGCGCCACGCAGTTCACGGTGATGCCGCGGGATGCCACCTCATAGGCCAGCGACTTCGACATGCCCACAAGCCCCGCCTTGGCCGCGGCATAGTTGCCCTGCCCCGGATTGCCCGTGGCCCCCACGACCGAGGTGATGTTGACGATCCGCCCCCAGCGGGCCTTCATCATGCCGCGCAGCGCCGCGCGCGACAGGCGGAACACGCTGGTCAGGTTGACCTCCAGCACCTGCGCCCATTCCTCGTCCGACATGCGCATGAACAGGTTGTCGCGCGTGATGCCCGCATTGTTGACCAGGATATCCACGGATCCCATGGCCCCCGCCGCGTCCTTGATCAGCCCGGCCGCCGCCTCGGGCTCCGACAGGTTGGCGGGCACGACATGGGCGCGCTCTCCCAAGGTCGCGGCCAAGTCGTGCAACGGTCCCTCGCGCGTGCCGGACAGGGCCACGGTGGCGCCCGCCGCGTGCAGCGCCGCCGCGATGGCGCCGCCGATGCCGCCCGATGCGCCTGTCACCAGGGCCGTCTTGCCTGTCAGATCGAACATGGCCGTTCCTTCTTCGTTGTCCAAATACCCAAAAGGCGTCAGCCCTTCAGCGCCGCGATATCCGCAGGGGCGCCGACATTGCGGACCACCGCGTCCTTGGCGATGCGCTTGATCATCCCCGACAGCGCCTTGCCCGCGCCGATTTCCCAGAACTCGGTCACGCCCGCCCCCGCCAGGTTGGCGATGGATTCGCGCCAGCGCACGGTGCCCGTCACCTGTTCCACCAGCAGCCGCCGGATCGCGCCGGGTTCCGTCACCGCCTCGGCCCGGACATTGGCGATCAGCGGGACGGCGGGGGGCTGGATGTCCACCCCCGCCAGCGCCTCGGCCATCACCGCCGCCGCAGGCTGCATCAGCACCGAATGGAACGGGGCCGAGACCGGCAGCATCAGCGCCCGCTTGGCCCCGGCTTCCTTCATCGCCGCGGCCGCCCGTTCCACCGCGCCCTTGTGCCCCGAGATCACCACCTGCCCCGGATCGTTGTCATTGGCGGCCTGCACGACCTCCTCGCCCGCCGTCTCGCGCGCGATCCGGTCCACGGTCGCGAAATCCAGCCCCAGGATCGCGGCCATCGCGCCCTGGCCCACCGGCACAGCCTCCTGCATGGCCTGCCCGCGCAGCCGCAGCAGCCGCGCCGTATCCTCCAGCGTCAGCGCCCCCGCCGCGCACAGGGCCGAGTATTCCCCCAGCGAATGCCCCGCCACGAAATTCGCGTCCCGGATAGTGATGCCTTCCGCTTCCAGCGCCCGGAACGCCGCCATCGAGGCCGCCATCAACGCCGGCTGCGCGTTCTGCGTCAGCGTCAGCGTCTCGATATCCCCGTTCCAGACCAGGTCCGAGAGCTTTTCCCCAAGCGCCTCGTCCACCCGCTCGAACACCTCGCGCGCAACTGGGTAGACCTCGGCCATCTCGCGCCCCATGCCGACGGTCTGCGCCCCCTGGCCTGGAAAGACGAACGCGCGCATGGGGAGCCTCCTCGGATGGTGTGGGTTCGGGAGGGGATAGCGCGGATGGGGGTGGGAGGGGAAGGGGGTTTACGGGGGCATTATGCAGCGTATTCAGGATGAGCAGAATAGAACTGCGATAAGTCAAGGATTGACCGCCTGTAAGACCTCGCATCATTTTCCATTGGAACCTCAACATTCTCAGCAATATCCTCGAGAGTAATCGCCTTCGAAAAGTCCTGCTCTAACGGCATCTGCTTTGTTGCTATGAGATCAACGTAGCATCCGTAATCAATTTTGTAATGCAGATAACGCGCTCCCGGATTATCTCTGGAAGAAACATTTCGCTGGCGAATATGAACGAGCCGGCGATCAAATAGCAGATCGACATTCCGGTCCCGCTTTCCCACTTCAAGCAAGAATGCATTCGTTTTCTTGCTTCTAATTGAATTATCAACGACAAACTGAAGAAGATCACGAAGCACAGGATTCTCTTCCACCTGAGAACTCTTGTCCTCTTGGTAGTATCTATGTCCTGAAGCTCTAACCTTCGGAATATCTATTGTGCCAGCAAGCGATTTTTGCGCACAAATAGATGCTATATGGAGGGCATCCCGCGGAACACCCTCTGCCGCCTTGACAAATTCCTCAAAAGAGTTTTTCTGGTTAAAAGATTTTCGGTAGACTTCGTCAGAGCTATCCGGTTCAGGCAGACCCTTTTCACGGCAATAACTCTTTACATGGCGAAACAAAAACTCTTTGAAAAATCTTATGCTAGCATCGTCATTATTTTCAAAAATCAAATAATCATCAAGACGAACATTACTCCTAATATCAGAAGTAAGCTCTAGACCAATGGCATTATCAGGCCCCGAATCAAGCAAGAACTTCGTTCGATGCTCAATTGCTCCAATTTTTACAGTGATCTGAGGTATGTTAAAGAATGCTCTCTTTAACATATCCGCAAGGAAAGGCTGCAATTCAACAGGAATTGCACTCCACTCATCCATAATTATCCAAACACGTCTTACTGCAAGTGCATTCACTATGTCTCTTAGCGAAGAACTAAGTTGAGGGAAACGGATGGCCACCGTCTCAGCACCAGTAGACTCTCTCGATAAAGCAGATTCTAGAGTTTTAGAACCTTCCTGTTTTGCATGAGCATCAACTTTCGGCCTTCCCCCAAACAACAATTGGATGCCAAGCCCTTTTGATTTTTTATCAGTCTCTGTTACTATTTCTTTTACTGAAACGTTTCCCGTAACCCTTACATTAGATATAGCATTTCCCAATCTGTCAATGGGGCCCGAAAGACTGTTGATGTCACTGACTCCGCCATTTATGATGAAATCTAACAGTCCATCCTGTATGAATGCTAATGTATCTATCAGCAGGCGAGTTGCGCGTTCCGTAACTGGCAAATTCTGGTCATTGTATATAGAACCATCAGAGCCTATGTTCCTCATGTCAATAAATATTGAGCAGTCGCCCACATCTCCACGAGTTGCGTAAAGATACCTCAAGGCGTGCGTCTTTCCAGTTCCCCTTCTTCCAAATATCACTTAATGATCTTCCGTAGATATTAGATCAAGCAAAGGACCAACAGTAGAAAAAGACTCGACCACCTGATCAGCCTCTAGCCGTTCAGCTCGCCCCTTAAGTCCAATAAGACACTTCATTAGAATTTCTGTAGTAAGTTCATCAGGCATGAAAAACTCTCATTTACTTGGCGGCACGACGGTTGCTTACTTTGCTAACACATTAGCATTCCTGTTCGCCAGTTCTATCAAACAAAAAAGAGCCTCTCCGGCTCCTTCCCTCTGGACAATCATCTGGTCAGATTCAAGTCTCGAGAAGGAGATTGCATTATCCTCTTTGCTATCTAGGATACGCTCGGGCCCGTGGATCAAGCTCTCAGTGCAGACAGCGGGTAATTCCTCACCGATGGTGCTATCTAGGTTCGCTCCACCCCTCAAATATTCTTCTGCTGCCCCAGCTCCACCACCCGGTTCGACGGCAACCGATAGTAGTTCGTCGGCTCGGCCGCCGACCGATACAGCCTGACAAAAATCCGGCTCATCCAGTGGGGCATCAGCGTGCCCTTGCCCCCCCGCAGCGTGCGGCGGTTCAGGAAGAACGAGGTGGACATGATGTCGAACTTCAGGCCCTCGCGCTTGGCCTCGGCCAGGGCGCGGGGGACGTTGGGCTGCTCCATGTAGCCAAAGGACAGCCAGGCCCGCCAGAAACCGGGGGCGATGGCCTCAAGGCGCAGGCGGGCGTCGTCAGGGACACGGGGGGTGGTGGCGCTTTCGACCTTCACGATGAAGTTGCGCTCGTGCAGGACGCGGTTGTGTTTCAGGTTGTGCAGCAGCGCGGGCGGGGCGACCATGGGATCGGCCGTCAGGAAGACCGCCGTGCCCGGCACGATCACCGGGGGCGATTTCGACAGCTTGCCCGCCAGCAGGTCCATGGCGATGCTTTCGGTGGCCAGCTTGTCCTGCAGGCGGCGCATCCCCTCGACCCAGATCACCATCATGGCGATGGCCCAGGCGGCGAAGATCAGCGGGATATAGCCGCCGTCCAGAAGCTTCATCAGGTTGGCCGAAAAGAAGATCAGCTCGATCCCCAGGACCGGCACCATCACCAGGGCGACCAGCGGCCAGGACCAGTTCCACGACCAGCGGAACACGATCACCGCCAAGACCGAGGTGATGACCATGTCGCCCGTCACCGCGATGCCATAGGCGCTGGCCAGCCGCGCGGACGACCCGAAGGCCAGCACCAGCGCCACAACGCCCACCAGCAGGACCGCGTTGACCTTGGGCAGGTAGATCTGGCCCGCCTGCGTGTCCGAGGTGTACTTGATGTGCAGGCGCGGCAGAAGGCCCATCTGCACCGCCTGCGCCGCGACCGAGAACGCGCCCGAGATCACCGCCTGCGAGGCGATCACCGTGGCCGCCGTCGCCAGGATCACCAGGGGCACCAGGAACCATTCGGGCGCCATCAGGAAGAAGGGGTTCGACAGGGTTTCGGGATGGGCCAGCACCATGGCGCCCTGGCCCAGATAGGACAGCGCCAAGGCGGGAAAGACCAGCGCGCTCCAGGCGGTGCGGATGGCGCTGCGGCCGAAATGGCCCATGTCGGCATAAAGCGCCTCGGCCCCGGTGACGGCCAGGAAGACCGATCCCAGCACCGGCAGCGCGGCCATGCCGTAACGGGTCAGGAAACCCGCCGCGCGCAGCGGGTTCAGCGCATGAAGGATGCGCGCGTCGTCGGCGATATGGGTCAGCCCCAGGACCGCCATGGTGGAAAACCACACCAGCATGACCGGCCCGAACAGCCGGGCGATCCGGGCGGTGCCGCCGCTCTGGACCCAGAACAGGGCGACCACGATCACCACCGTGACCGGCACCACCCAGGGCTGGAAGGCGGGCTGGACCAGGGTCAGCCCCTCGACCGCCGACAGGACCGAGATCGCGGGCGTGATCATGCTGTCGCCGAAGAACAGCGACACGCCCACGATCCCCAGCAACAACAGCAGCCGCCGGCGCCGGGCCTCGGGGCCGACCTTCAGCGCGCCCTGCGCCTTGGCGACCAGCGACAGGGTGCCGCCTTCGCCGTTGTTGTCGGCGCGCAGGATCAGGATGACGTATTTCACTGTCACGATCAGCACCACCGTCCAGAACAGCAGCGACACGATGCCGATGACCGAGGTTTCGGGCAGGCCTTCCTCATGCGCGTGGACAAGCGATTCGCGCAGCGCGTAAAGCGGCGAGGTGCCGATATCGCCATAGACGACGCCCAGGCAGGCCAGCACAAGGGCGGGCGTCAGCTTCGACGGGACATGGGGTTCACGCGCATGATCCGCCGCAGAGGGGCTGGTTGCGGCTTCTTCGCTGGCCATTCCGGCACTCCGATTGCGACATCCGCAGGGATATGCGCCCGGAGGCGGGGCTGTTCAAGAAAAATTCATCAGGGCGGCGGCGCGCCCCGGTCCGCGTCAGGCTGTTGACCCGTGCCGCGCTTGCCCTAGGCTTCGGTGATGCGCAAGTCCTCGCCCGTTCCGCCGCTTTGTCCCGCCCTGCCTGCGGCAAGGGTCGGGGCGGGCCTTGCGCTGTCCACGACGGCGGGGGTGGTGCTGGTGGCGGCGACGGCACAGGCGCTTGGCGCAAGCGGGGCGTCCCCGGCCGGGGCAGCGGCGGGCTTTCTTGTGGCCGCGGCGGGCATCGGCATCCTGATGCGGCGGCATTATCCCCATGCCCGCATGGGCGCCTGCAACATGGTCACGCTGCTGCGCGCGGCGCTGGTCTGCGCCCTGCTGGCCCCGCTGATCGAGGACCGGGGCGCAGGCTGGGGGGTTGCCTTGGTCGCCGGGCTGGCCCTGGCGCTGGATGGGGCCGACGGCTGGCTGGCGCGGCGCACGGGGCTGGTGTCGCGCTTCGGCGCCCGTTTCGACATGGAGGTCGATGCCGCCATGGCCCTGGTCCTGGCCCTGCACGCCTGGGTCGGCACGGCCCTGGGCCCCGAGGTGCTGCTGCTGGGCCTGGCCCGATACGCCTTTGTCGCGGCGGGGCGGGCCCTGCCCTGGCTGCAGGCCGACCTGCCGCCGCGCTTGGGGCGCAAGGCGGTCTGCGTGGCGCAGCTGGCGGCGCTGATCCTGCTGCAAACCCCCGTGCTGGCCGAGGCGCAGGCGCTGTGGCTGGCGCGCCTGACCCTTGCCGTGGTGCTGTGGTCCTTTGGCCGCGACATCCTGTGGCTGCACAGGCGGCGGGGGTGAGGCCGCCGTCCTGGCCCCGCCTTGCCGGGGCGATCCTGGCGGTCCATGCCGTGCTGGCGCTGCCCAGGGCCCCCGCATGGCCCGGCGGGGCATGGCTGGCCGTGGCCGTGGACCTGCCGGTCCTGGTGCTGGCGCTGGCCTGCCTGGGCCTTGCCGGGCGGGTCGCCGCGACCCTGGCCCTGTGGCTGCTGGCCGTGCAGAAGCTGGCCGACCTTTGCATGGGGCATGTGCTTGGCAGGCCCTTCGCCCCCGCTGCGGACCTGCCGCTGATCGGATCCGGGTTCGAGGTTCTGGCGGGCGCCTTCGGCACGTCCGCAGCGGTGGCGGTTGCGGGGGGTGCCGTGGCCCTGGCGGGCGCGCTTGCCGTGGGGTTGTGGTGGGCCTGCGGGATCCTGGCCCGGCTGCGGCCCCGGCAGGCCGTGCCGTTGGCGGCGGCCCTGGCCGCCCTTGCCTTCGCCTTGGGCCATCCCGGCCCCCGCAACGGCGCTTATGCCGTTCAAAAGATCGCCGAGGCGCGCCAGATGCGGGCCGATCTGCGGGATTTGCGCCGGGCCAGCGCCCTTGATCCCTTCGCGGGCGTCCCCAGCCTGCTGGAGGCGATCGACCGCGACGTGATCGTGATCTTTGTCGAAAGCTATGGCCGGGCCAGCTTCGACACGCCGTTCTATGCCGCCCGGCACGGGGAGACGCTGCGGCGGGCGCAGGCCCGGCTTCGGGCGGCGGGCCTTGCCATGCGGTCGGGCTTTGTCGCGGCGCCGACGCAAGGCGGGCAAAGCTGGCTGTCCCATGCGACCTTCGCCAGCGGGCTGTGGATCGACGACCAGGCGCGCTATCGCGCGGCCCTCGCCAGCGGGCGCGCGGGGCTGTTCCACCATGCGCGCCGCGCGGGCTTTCGCACGGCGGCGGTGATGCCCGCGATCACCCGGCCATGGCCCGAGGCCCGCGCCCTGGGCTTTGACCAAATCCTTGCCGCCGCCGACCTGGGCTATCGCGGCCAGCCCTTCAACTGGGTGACGATGCCCGACCAGTTCACGCTGGCGGCCGCAGACCGGCTGCTGCGCGGGCAGCCGGGCCAGCCGCGCCTGTTCGCGCAGGTCGCGCTGATCTCGTCCCACGCGCCCTGGGTTCCGGTGCCGCGCCTTCTGGACTGGGACCGGCTGGGCGACGGCCGGGTCTTCGACGCCATGGCTGTGGCGGGCGATCCGCCCGAGGTCGTCTGGCGCGACCCCGCCCGCGTGCGCCGCCAATACCGCGAGGCCCTGGATTATTCCCTGGCCACGGTCATGGACTATGCCCTGCGCCATGCCGCCGATCCGCCGCTGCTGATCGTGCTGGGCGACCACCAGGCCGCGCCCGACATCGCGGGGGACGACCGGCGCGACACCGTGCTGCACCTGATCGGCCCCGCCCCGCTGGTGGACCGGGCCGCCGCCTGGGGGCTGGCCTGCGGCTTGATCCCGCCCGGCGGAGAGGCCTTGCCCATGGACCGCTTGCGCGACCTGATCCTGGGCAGCTTCGGCAGGGACAGGCCGGGGGCCGGTGCCGCGCCTTGCGAGTGAACGGGCGGGATCAGGAAATGCACCGCATTTCCCCCGCCCTTCGTGTGACGGTGCCACAAAAGACGGTGCCGCTCCATGAACACGAAAGGCAGGCGCCCGACCCGAGGGGGGCGTGAAGCGCCCGCCCCGCATGAAAAAGGGGCCGCGAAGGCCCCTTTCCGCATCACATCCGTCAGGCGATCAGCCGACCAATTCCAGCCCCGAGAAGAAGAACGCGATCTCCTCCTTGGCCGTTTCCGGCGCGTCGGACCCGTGGACCGAGTTCTCGCCGACCGAGAGGGCGAATTCCTTGCGGATGGTGCCCGCGTCGGCCTGGGCGGGGTTGGTCGCGCCCATCACTTCGCGGTTCTTGGCAATGGCGTTCTCGCCTTCCAGAACCTGCACGACGACGGGTTCGGATGCCATGAACTCGACCAGTTCGCCATAGAAGGGGCGGTCCTTGTGGACTTCGTAGAACTTGCCCGCCTGCTCGGCCGACAGCTTGATGCGCTTTTGCGCGACGATGCGCAGGCCCGCGTCCTCGAACTTGGCGTTGATCTTGCCGGTCAGGTTGCGGCGGGTGGCGTCGGGCTTGATGATGGAAAGCGTGCGTTCGATGGCCATGGAGGCATCCCCTTGCTGTGGCAGGCGGGCCAACCCCGCCGGTCATGAAATCCGCGCCCGGTTATCAGGGATGGTATCTGCGGGCAAGGCAGGCATGATGCGCGCGACCCAGACGAAAGGCCCCCGCATGACCGACCGTCCCACAGCCCAAGCCCCCGTCCCGCAGCCCCGCCTGCGGCCCGGCCCCGTTGCCGTGGCCTTCGCCGCGGCGCTGCTGCTGGCCGCCGCCTGGCAATGGTCGAACGTGCTGCTGATGGGCTTCGGCGCGATCCTGATCGCCATCGCGCTGCGGGCGGGGGCGGCGTTCCTGCACCGGCGGGCGGGCCTTGGCGTCAAGCCGGGGGTGCTGCTCTGCGCCCTGGCCGCCACCCTGGCCATTCTCGGGATCGTGGCCTGGGCGGGGCCGTCGATCTCGGACCAGTTCCGGCAGCTGATCGGCAGCCTGCCCGACGCTTGGCGGCAGGTGGAAAACTGGCTGGGCGACAGCCCCGTCGGCCAGTTCCTGGAACGGCGGATCGAAAATGCCCAGGAAGGGGGTGGTGCCGCGCCGACGGGCAGCCTGCCCTCGGTCTTCGGCTATCTGACGGGGACGCTGACCACGGTCTTCGGCAGCCTGGCGAACGGGGTGCTGCTGGTGACGGTGGCGATCTTCCTGGCGCTGGACGCGCCCATGTATCGGGGCGGCGCGCTGCGGCTGGTGCCACCGTCCTATCGGGCCCGCGCGGCCGGGATCGCCGACGAACTGGGGCGCGCCCTGGGCCGCTGGATGGGGGGACAGGCGCTGGACATGGTGCTGGTGGCCCTGGTCACGGGCCTTGGGCTGTGGCTGCTGGGGGTGCCGCTGGCCCTGGTGCTGGGGCTGATCGCCGGGCTGACCAACATCATCCCCGTGGTGGGCCCCTTCCTGTCGGGCATCCCCGCCGTGCTGTTCGCGATGACCCAGGGCTTCGACCTGGCCGTCTGGGTCGCGGTGCTGTTCGTGGTCGTTCAGCAACTGGAAGGCAACCTGCTGATGCCCCTGATCCAGCGTTTCGCCGCCGACCTGCCGCCCGCGCTGACGGTGCTGGCGATCCTGGCCTTCGGCAGCCTGTTCGGCTTTGCCGGGGTGGTGCTGGCGACGCCCCTGCTGCTGGTCTCGATCATCCTGGTCAAGCGCATCTATGTCGAGGACGTGCTAGGCGACCGGGCCGGGGACTAGATTTTCCGGACTTTCGCCCCGACATGGCGCTAGGATCGTTAAGGATGATTAAAAGGCGCCCCATGCAACCATTGCGAAAAGGCCGGTATCTGGCCCGGCTGGCCGAGACCCCGGGCGACCTGCGCGCCGCGCAGCGCCTGCGCTGGCTGTGCTTTGTCGCCCGGAGCGGCGCGGCGGACGACGGCGCGCAGCTGGACACCGACGCCCTCGACGCCCGCTGCCGCCACATGCTGGTCGAGGACGCGGCGACGGGCCATCTGGCCTGCTGCTTCCGCTTCCTGCCGCTGGCGGACGGGGGCGGCATCGCCCGCAGCTATTCGGCGCAGTTCTATGACCTGTCGGCGCTGGAGGCCTTTGACGCCCCCATGCTGGAAATCGGGCGCTTCTGCGTCCACCCGGCGCTGCGCGATCCCGACATCATCCGCACCGCCTGGGCCGCCCTGACCCGCCTGGTCGAGGAAACCGGCGTGCAGATGCTGTTCGGCTGCTCCTCGTTCATCGGGACCGAGCCTGCCGCCCATGCCGAGGCCTTCGCCGTCCTGCGCGCCCGCCACCTGGCCCCGCGCCGCTGGTGGCCGCGCATCAAGGCGCCCCATGTGTTCCGCTTCGCCCGCGCGCAGCGGTCGGGCCAGCCCGACCCCCGCCGCGCCATGGCCGCGATGCCGCCCCTGCTGCGCAGCTATCTGGCGCTTGGCGGATGGGTCAGCGACCACGCCGTCGTGGACCCCGCCCTGCGGACCATGCATGTCTTCACCGGGGTCGAGATCCGGGCGATCCCCCCCGCCCGGCGCAGGCTGCTGCAGGCGGCGGCACATTGATCCAAGGATTGCCCGGGGCGTAAGCAAGCAGCCCAATCCGTCGGCAATGCCCCTTGTCTGGCGCGGCAGGCGGGCATCCTGCGAATGACGCCCGATTGACCTTTCCCCCGGCGGAACGCCCCCTCGGGGCATGTTCGACGCCGCCTCTCCCTCGCCCCTTCTCCAGCGCAGCACGGGCGCCGCGCATGTGGTCATGGGGCCGCGCGGGCTGGTCGATCTGGCGCAAGCGGGTTCGGCCAAGGCGATGCTGCCGCGCGTGACGGCGGGATTGCCCGAGATCGTGTTTCTCAACACCTCGGGCGGGCTGGCGTCCGGCGACCGGCTGTCCTTCGCGGTCACGCTGCGGCCCGGGGCGCGTGCGCTTGCCACGACGCAGACGGCGGAACGGGCCTATCGCGCCGAGGATGATCCGGCGCGCGCCAAGGTCCGCATGACGGTGGGCGAGAACGGCTGGCTCGACTGGCTGCCGCAGGACACCATCCTGTTCGACGGCGCGCGGCTGGATCGCGAAACGGCGGTGGATCTGGCCCCCGGCGCGGGCTGCCTGCTGCTGGACATGATCGTGCTGGGCCGCCTCGCCATGGGCGAGCAACCCCGCCGCCTGCACCTGCGCGACCGCCGCGTGGTGCGGCGGGCGGGGCGCGTGGTTCATCACGACGCCATGGCGCTGGACGACGCGGCCCTGCCCCGGCTGGCCGGTCCCGCCCTGCTGGATGGCGCGCGCTGCCTGGCGACGCTGGCGATGGTCGCGCCCCATGCGTCCGACCTGCTGGGCACGGCCCGCGCCGTCCTGGACGAGCCGGGCGTCACGGGTGCCGCCAGCGCCCCGCCGGGCCGCCTGGTGATCCGCTGCCTTGCCCGCGACGACTGGCCCCTGCGGCGGCAGGTCAACCGGCTGCTGACAGCCCTGCGCCCCGATCCCCTTCCCCGCATCTGGCAGGTCTGACGATGAATCTTTCCCCCCGCGAACGCGAAAAGCTGCTGGTCTCGGTCGCCGCGATGGTGGCCCGCAACCGGTTGGCCCGCGGCGTCAAGCTGAACCACCCCGAGGCCATCGCGCTGATCACCGATTTCGTGGTCGAGGGCGCGCGCGACGGCCGCACGGTCGCCGACCTGATGGGGGCGGGCGCGCATGTGATCACGGCGGACCAGTGCATGCCCGGCATCCCCGAAATGATCGAGTCCGTGCAGGTCGAGGCCACCTTTCCCGACGGCACCAAGCTTGTCACCGTCCACCACCCCATCCGCCACGAGGCCTGAATGAAGAAGATTGTTCTTGTCGCCGCCCTGCTGCCCCAAGCCGCCCTGGCCCATGTCGGTTCCCACGACCAGGGCCAGTTCCTCAGCGGCCTGGCCCACCCCGTCGGCGGGACCGATCACCTGCTGGCGATGGTGGCGCTTGGCCTGCTGGCGGCCCAGATCGGCGGGCGGGCGATGGGGGCGCTGCCTTGCGCTTTCGTGGGCAGCATGATCGCGGGCGGGCTTGCGGGCGTCGCCGGGCTGCCCTTCCCGGGGGTCGAGCCGATGATCCTGGCCTCGGTCATCATCCTGGGCGCGCTGGTGGCGATGGCCGCGCGCCCGCCGCTGGCGCTGCTGGTGCCGGGCGCGGCGGTCTTCGGCTTTGCCCATGGCTGGGCGCATGGCGCGGAAGGCCCGGCGCAGGGGCTGGCAGCCTATGCGGCGGGCTTTGCGCTGGCCACCCTGGCGCTGCACGGGGCGGGCATCGTCGCGGGCAAGGCCCTGAACCATGGCGCCCTGCTGCGCGCCCTGGGCGGCGGCACCGCCGTGGCGGGCCTGGCGCTGGCGATGGGGGCCTGAATGATCCGCCAGATCATTCCAGGCGAAATCCTGCCCGCCCCCGGCGAGATCACCCTGAACCAGGGCCGCGATCCGGTTACCCTCATGGTCGCCAACACCGGCGACCGCCCGATCCAGGTCGGCAGCCATTACCACTTCGCCGAGACCAACCCGGCGCTGGACTTCGACCGCACCGCCGCGCGCGGGATGCGCCTGTCGATCCCCGCCGGCACCGCCGTCCGCTTTGAACCCGGCCAGTCCCGCGAGGTCCGCCTGATCCCCTTCGCGGGCGACCGCGTGGTGCAGGGGTTTCGGAAAGCCGTGATGGGGGCGCTGTAAATGGGTCAGAACCAACCACGGAACTTACCAATTGCCATAACAGCACTTAGGGCAATTGAGACAACCGTGAGAGCGAATTCTACATTTGACATTAGTCACCTAATTCAGAGCGATTTCGGCAACCTTCCCAATAGAACCATATGTTGCTGACCGTCACCTGTTTGTTCGCACGACGTCCGCTTCTCTTAGCTTCATTTCAAAAGCTTAGGTGTGAAACCCTCACGATAAGGTGATCATGGGACTAAATCTTTCCCGCGCCGATTACGCGGCCCTCTACGGCCCCACCACCGGCGACCGCATCCGCCTGGCCGATACCGACCTGCTGATCGAGGTCGAGCGCGACCTGACCATCCCCGGCGAGGAGGTGAAGTTCGGCGGCGGCAAGGTCGTGCGCGACGGCATGGGCCAGTCCCAGGTGACGCGCGAAGGCGGCGCCATGGACACGGTCATCACCGGCGTCGTGATCTTTGATCACCAAGGCATCACCAAGGCCGATGTGGGCCTGCGGGACGGGCGCATCGCGGGCATCGGCAAGGCGGGCAACCCCGACACGCAGCCGGGCGTCACGCTGGTCATCGGTCCCGGCACGGAAATCATCGCGGGCGAGGGGCGCATCCTGACGCCCGGCGGCTTTGACTGCCACATCCACTATATCTGCCCGCAGCAGGTGGACCATGCGCTGCATTCGGGCGTCACCACCCTGCTGGGCGGCGGCACCGGGCCCGCGCACGGGACGCTTGCCACCACCTGCACCCCCGGCCCCTGGCACATCGCCCGGATGCTGGAAGCCTGCGCCGACCTGCCGGTGAACATCGGCATCGCGGGCAAGGGCAATGCCTCGCGCCCCGAACCGCTGGAGGAACAGATCCGCGCGGGCGCCTGCGCGCTGAAGCTGCACGAGGACTGGGGCACCACCCCCGCCGCCATTGACACCTGCCTGACCGTGGCGGACAGGATGGACGTGCAGGTGATGATCCACACCGACACGCTGAACGAATCGGGCTTTGTCGAGGATACCATGGCCGCCATCGCGGGCCGCACCATCCATGCCTATCACACCGAGGGCGCGGGCGGCGGGCACGCCCCCGACATCATCCGCATGGTGGGGATGGGCAATGTCCTGCCCTCGTCCACCAACCCGACGCGGCCCTATACGGCCAACACGGTCGAGGAGCATCTCGACATGCTGATGGTCTGCCATCACCTCGACCGCCGGGTGCCCGAGGACGTGGCCTTCGCCGAATCCCGCATCCGACGCGAAACCATCGCCGCCGAGGACATCCTGCACGACCTGGGCGCGTTCAGCGTCATTTCCTCGGACAGCCAGGCCATGGGCCGGATCGGAGAGGTGATCATCCGCACCTGGCAGACCGCCGACAAGATGCGCCGCCAGCGCGGCCGCCTGCCCGAGGAGCAGGGCCAGAACGACAACCTGCGCGCCCGGCGCTACATCGCCAAATACACGATCAACCCGGCCATCGCGCATGGCGTGTCGGCCCATATCGGCAGCGTCACCCCCGGCAAGCGCGCCGACCTGGTGCTGTGGTCCCCCGCCTTCTTCGGCGTCAAGCCGGAAATGGTGCTGGTCGGCGGCCAGATCAGCGTGGCGCAGATGGGCGATCCCAACGGATCCATCCCCGTGCAGCCGATCTTCAGCCGCCCGATGTGGGGGCATACGGGCCGGGCATCGGCGCTGTTCGTCAGCAAGGCGGGGCTGGACGCGGGCGCGGCGGACGGCCTCGACAAGACCCTGATCGCCGTCGGGAACACCCGGTCCATCGGCAAGGCCGACATGGTCCTGAACGCCGCCATGCCCGCCATCGCGGTGGACCCTGAAACCTACGAGGTCCGCGCCGATGGACAATTGTTAACCTGCGAGCCTGCAAGGGAACTTCCCATGGCACAACGCTATTTCCTCTACTAAGAAGGAGGACCCCCCATGATCACCGCCACCCGCATCATCCGCAACGCCCCCGCCCCTTTTGACGGGGAAGTTTCGCTGGATTACGAAGGCCGCCTGATGCGGCGCAGGAAGCTGTCCTGCGCGGCGGGCGATTTCCTGGTGGACCTGCCCGAAGTGACCAGCCTGGAGGACGGCGACGCCTTTGAACTGTCCGACGGCCGCCAGGTCGTGGTGCGCGCCAAACCCGAACCCGTGATGGTGATCCGCGGCCATCTGGCGCGCCTGGCCTGGCACATCGGCAACCGCCACACCCCCTGCCGGATCGAGGCAGACCGCCTGGTCATCCGCCAGGACCACGTGCTGGAGGCGATGCTGCGCAAGCTGGGGGCCGAGATCTGCCACAAGGCCCTGCCCTTCCGCCCGGAAGGCGGCGCCTATGGCCATGGGCGGACCTTCGGGCATTCGCACGGGGCTTCGGACGATCACGCCCATGACCATCCTCCTGCCAACGGCCACGACCATTCCCCCTTGTCCGCCCATCACCACTGAGGCCGCGCGCCTGCACCTGGCCCAGATCCTGTCGCCCGCCTTCCCGGTGGGCGGCTTTGCCTGGTCGCAGGGCCTGGAATGGGCGATGGACCAGGGGCTTGTCACCCGCGCGACCCTGCCCCTGTGGCTGGCCGACTGGCTGGACCACGGCGCGGGCTGGACGGACGCGGTGCTGGTGGCGCTGTCGCTGCGCGCCACGGATCACGCGGCCCTGGACGACCTGGCCCGCGCCGCCTGCCTGACCGCGCAGCGCCTGGCCGAGACGGTGGAACAGGGCACCGCCTTCGCCGCCACCGTCGCCGCCCTGACCGGCCGGGCGCAGCCCCCCGCCGCCCTGCCCGTGGCCTTCGGCCGCGCCTGCGCCGCGCTGCCCCTGCCGCACGCGGAAATCCTCGCGGCCTTCCTGCAAGCCCAGGCCGCCGCGCTGATTTCCGCAGCCGTGCGGTTCATGCCCCTCGGTCCGGTCGAGGGGCAGCGGATGCTGGCCGCCCTGCAACCCGCGATCCTTGCCGCCGCGGCCCGCGCCGCCCAGGCAACCGCCGACGACCTTGCCAGCACCGCCTGGGGCGCGGAGATCGCCGCCATGCGCCACGAAACCATGCCCGTCAGGATTTTCCGATCATGAGCCATAACGGTCCCCTCCGCGTCGGCATCGGCGGCCCCGTCGGCGCGGGCAAGACCACGCTGACCGAACAACTGGCCCGCGCCCTGGCCCCGCGCCTGTCCATGGCGGTGATCACCAACGACATCTATACCCGAGAGGACGCCGAGGCCCTGATGCGCGCCCAGGTCTTGCCTCGGGACCGCATCCGGGGCGTGGAAACCGGCGGCTGCCCCCATACCGCCATCCGCGAGGACGCCAGCATCAACCTGGCCGCCATCGCCGATCTGAACGCGGCCTTTCCCGACCTTGACCTGATCCTGATCGAATCGGGCGGCGACAACCTGGCCGCGACCTTCTCGCCGGAACTGGCGGACCTGACGATCTATGTGATCGACACCGCCGCCGGCCAGGACATCCCCCGCAAGCGCGGCCCCGGCCTGGCGCGGTCGGACCTGCTGGTGGTGAACAAGACCGACCTTGCCCCCCATGTGGGCGTGGATGCCACGCTACTGGAGTCGGATGCGCGCGCCGCGCGCGGTGCCCGCCCGGTGGTCATGGCGCAGTTGCGCCACGGCAGGGGCGTGCAGGACATCGTCGATTTCCTGATCGACCAGGGCGGCTTGCAGCCCCGCGCGGTCTGAAGCTGCCTTCCGCGCGGGCATCTGCCCGGCAACCTGCCCGCGCCCCGACCACTTTCCGCATCGCCCACCCCAGACCTGCTTGATTCCTGTTCAGCCGGCCGAAAACCCGGCTTGCTGCACCTGCGAAGGCCCCGCGCCTTCACCGCGAACAACAGGGACACAGGGCCGAACGGCCGGGGAAGGTGATGATGAAGAAACTGTCCGCGATGCTGGCGCTGACCACCGCCATGGCATGGGCAACCGGCGCGATGGCGCAAGAGGGCGAGCCGATCAGGATCGGCGTGCTGCATTCGCTGTCGGGCACCATGGCGATTTCCGAAACCACGCTGAAGGACACCGTCCTGATGATGGTCGAACGGCAGAACGCCAAGGGCGGGCTTCTGGGCCGCCCGCTGGAAGCCGTGGTCGTGGACCCCGCCTCCGACTGGCCGCTGTTCGCCGAAAAGGCGCGCGAACTGCTGACCGTCAGCGACGTGGACGCGATCTTCGGCTGCTGGACCAGCGTGTCGCGGAAATCCGTCCTGCCGGTGATCGAGGAACTGAACGGCCTGCTGTTCTATCCCGTCCAGTACGAAGGCGAGGAATCGTCCAGGAACGTGATCTATACCGGTGCCGCGCCGAACCAGCAGGCGATCCCGGCGGTGGACTACATGGCCGAGGAACTGGGCGTCGAGAAATGGGCGCTTCTGGGCACAGATTACGTTTATCCGCGCACCACGAACAACATCCTGGACGCCTATCTGAAATCCAAGGGCGTGGCGGAAGGCGACATCTTCGTCAACTACACCCCCTTCGGCCATTCCGACTGGTCCAGGATCGTGGCCGACGTGGTGGCGCTTGGCGCGGACGGCAAGAAGGTGGGCGTCGTCTCCACCATCAACGGCGATGCCAATGTGGGCTTCTACAAGGAACTGGCGGCGGCGGGCGTCAGCGCCGACGACATCCCGGTCATGGCCTTTTCGGTGGGCGAGGAGGAACTGGCGGGCCTGGACACCGCGAACCTGGTCGGCCACCTGGCCGCCTGGAATTATTTCCAGACCGCCGAGTCGGACGCCAACACCGCCTTTATCAAGGAATGGAAGACCTTCATCGGCGACGACAAGCGCGTGACCAACGACCCGATGGAAGCCACGGTGATCGGCTTCAACGCCTGGGTCGCGGCGGTCGAAAAGGCCGGCACCACGGAGGTGGATCCCGTGCTGGACGCCATCGTCGGCATCACAGTTCCGAACCTGACCGGCGGCACCGCCACGGTCCTGCCGAACCACCACCTGACCAAGCCCGTCCTGATCGGGGAAATCCGCGAGGACGGCCAGTTCGACATCGTCAGCCAGACCGAGCCGGTGCCGGGCGACGCCTGGACCGACTTCCTGCCGGAATCGGCCAAGCTGGAGGCCGACTGGCCCGGCAAGGACTGCGGCATGTTCAACACCCAGACGAACAGCTGCGTGCAGGTCCAGTCGAACTATTGACCTGACGGGGGCGGTCCGCCGCCCCCCTATTTCGGGAACGCGCCCATGATCCGCCCGCTGATCGTTCTTCTTGCCGCCCTGTGCCTTGCCGCGCCCGCCACGGCGAACCCCGCGCTTGAGGCGGTCATTGCCGACAACCTGGACCAGATCGAAAAGCCCTCGCGCCGCTCGGTGGAACCGCTGGTGGCGCAGATCGCCGCCACCGGACCCGAGGGGCTGGCGCTGCTGTCCGCCTGGACGAACCGCGCGCTTGGGGTGACCGAGGACGGCCGACTGCTGATCGTGGACAGCGACAGCGCCACCGATGCCGCGACCGGCGCGGCGGTGCCGGATGCCGACCCCCGGATGCTGCGCCCCAATTCCGGGGTGCGGGGTGTCATCGACTCGGCCCTGGTCGCGGGCGAGATTTCCAGCCCCGACCCCGCCCGCCGCGCCGCCGCGCTTGCCTCCATCGCCCGCGACGGCACGGCGGACCACCTTGCCGCCCTGCGCGCCGCCGCCCCTGAAGCGGATCCTGCCTTGGCCGCGCAGCGCGCGCGCGTCACCAGCCTGCTGGCGATCCGCTTCGATCCCGACCCCGCCGCCCGTGTCAGGGCCATCGAGGGGATGGCAGGCGACGTGGGCCTCGATTTCCGCGCCGCGCTGAACCCGCTGCTGGCGACGGCCCGCGTCGCCGCGCCCGCCGAACCCCAGGCCAACATCGCCCGCGAACTGACGGTGGGCGAGGCCGACTTCCCGCGCGAGGCCGCCATCGCCCTGCTGACCAGCCAAGGCGTCCTGCAACCCCGCCTGACCCCTGCCGACCAGCGCAACGCCCTGGCCGCCCATATCGTGGACGGTGCCGTCGCGGGCATCCCCGTCGCGGATCTCTCCGACCAAGCCGCACGCGACCGCGCCTATGAGGCGCTGGAGGCCGCAGGCGCCGTTCCCCCCGCCGCCACGGATGCCGAGGCCGACGCGGCCATCAAGGCCTACCGCTTCTTTGAAACCTATGCCGAACCGAACAGCGCCGTGACCGACGCCGCCCGCGCCGCGCAGGTCCGCGCGCAGGTGCGGCTGGCGGCGATGACCGGCATCGACCTGGGGCTGGACGCGCTGTCGCTGGCCTCGATCTATTTCCTGGCGGCGATCGGGCTGGCGATCACCTTCGGCGTGATGCGCGTCATCAACATGGCGCATGGCGAATTCATCATGATGGGCGCCTATACAGGCTACGCGGTCCAGACGCTGATCGCCGACCGCACCCTGTCGCTGGTCGTGGCGCTGCCACTGGCCTTCGCCGTGACCTTCGGCGCGGGGGTGGCTCTCTATCGGCTGGTGATCCGCCACCTGGCCCGGCGTCCGCTGGAAACGCTGCTGGCGACCTTCGGCGTCTCCATCGCGCTGCAGCAACTGGCGAAGAACATCTTCGGCACGCAGGCCCGTCCGCTGACCGCGCCCGCCTGGCTGGAAGGCGCGATCACGGTCAACGACGTGATCTCGATCTCGTCGATCCGGGTGGCGATCTTTGTCTTGGCCCTGCTGTTCCTGGGCCTGTTCCTGTTCATCATGAAGCGCACCCGCCTGGGGTTGGAGGTCCGCGCCGTGACCCAGAACCCCGGCATGGCGGCATCCATGGGGATCAACCCCGACCGCATCGCCATGATGACCTTTGGCCTAGGGTCCGGGATTGCGGGGATCGCGGGCGTGGCCATCGGGCTGTTCGCGCAGGTCACGTCGGAACTGGGCCAGCAATACATCGTGCAAAGCTTCATGACCGTGGTGGTGGGCGGCGTCGGCACCATCTGGGGCACGCTGGCGGGCGCGGGCCTGATCGGCGGGCTGTCCAAGGTGATCGAGTTCCTGAATCCGGCGAACACGCTGGCCGCGCAGACCTTCATGATCCTGTTCATCATCATCTTCATCCAGTTCCGCCCGCGCGGCATCATTCCGCAACGCGGCCGCGCGGCAGAGGCATAAATGACCCCCCAACCCTTCATCCTGCGCAATCCCTCGATCCTGGTCGTGCTGGCCGTGCTGGCGGTCTTTACCGTCGCCGTGACCCTGCTGAGCCAGGCCTATGGCAGCGGCGTCATCCCGACCTCGACTGTGAAGGTGCTGGGCAAGACGCTGTGCCTGGCGCTGGCCGCCATCGCCATGGACCTGGTCTGGGGATACCTGGGCATCCTGTCGCTGGGGCAGATGGCGTTCTTCGCCCTTGGCGGATACCTGATCGGTCAATGGCTGATGTATGCGCGCACGGAAACCATCGTCGCGGCCAGCCTGGCGCAGAACCCGATCCCGCCGACGCCTGCCGAGTTGCAGGAAGGCGTCGCCAACCAGATCTTCGGCGTCGTGGGGTCGGCGGACCTGCCGCTGGTCTGGTCCTCCGCCCATTCGCTGCCCTTGCAACTGCTGCTGGTCGTCGCGGTGCCCGGCCTGCTGGCCCTGGTCTTCGGCTGGCTCGCGTTCCGCAGCCGGGTGAACGGGGTGTATCTCTCGATCCTGACGCAGGCGATGACGCTGGCGCTGGCCTTGTGGCTGTTCCAGAACGACAGCGGCTTTCGCGGCAACAACGGCTTGTCGGGATTGCAGAACATCCCCGGCCTGGAGGCGGTGGATCAGGCCAGACTGTCGGTCTGGTTCCTCTGGGGCTCGGCCTTGGCCCTGGCGCTGGCCTATGTCCTGGCCGCCTGGCTGGTCAGCGGCAAGTTCGGCAGCGTGGTCGGCGCCATCCGCGACGACGAGACCCGCGTGCGCTTCCTGGGCTACCCAGTCGAGGGCTTCAAGCTGGTGGTCTTCACGCTTGCCGCGATGATCACCGCCATCGCCGGGGCGCTCTATTACCCGCAGGCGGGAATCATCAACCCGGCGGAACTGATGCCCATCGCCTCGATCTATCTGGCGGTCTGGGTCGCCATCGGCGGGCGCGGCAGGCTTTATGGCGCGATCATCGGGGCGGTCGTGGTGTCGCTGCTGTCAAGCTGGTTCACCGGGGGGCGCGCGCCCGCGGTCCACCTGCCGGGATACACGATCAACTGGGTGGACTGGTGGCAGGTGGCGCTTGGGATCGGCTTCGTTCTGGTCACGCTGTTCGCACCCAAGGGCATCGCGGGGGTCGTGGACCGGATCGGCCCGCCCCGCTCCCCTTCCCCCGAACACCACGCCAAGGAGGCCAAGGCATGAGCGCGCTGCTGGAGGTGGACGGCATCTCGGTCAGCTTCGACGGGTTCCGGGCCATCAACAACCTGTCCTTCAGCATCGGTCCCGCCGAACTGCGCGCCGTGATCGGTCCCAACGGCGCGGGCAAGACCACCTTCATGGACATCGTCACCGGCAAGACCCGTCCCGACAAGGGCGACGTGACATGGGGCACGCCACCCAAATCCCTGCTGCGCCTGAACGAGGCGCAGATCGCCCGCGAAGGCATCGGCCGCAAGTTCCAGCGCCCCACGGTGTTCGAGGACCAGACGGTCGCGGAAAACCTGACCATGGCGCTGAAGGCCAGCCGCAATCCCTTCGCGGTGCTGGGCTGGCGTCCGTCGCGCGCCTCGGCGGCGCGGGTCGCGGAGCTGGCCTCCGAGGTGGGCCTGGCCGCCCAGGTCGCGCGCAAGGCGGGCGAGCTGTCGCATGGGCAAAAGCAATGGCTGGAAATCGGGATGCTGCTGGCCTCGGCCCCGCGCCTGCTGCTGGTCGATGAACCGGCCGCCGGCATGACCCTGGCCGAACGCGAACAGACCACCGCGCTGCTGGTGCGGCTGGCCGAAACCCGCGCGGTGGTGGTGGTGGAACATGACATGGACTTCGTGCGGCGCCTGAACTGCAAGGTGACGGTGCTGCACCAGGGGGCGGTCCTGGCGGAAGGTTCCCTGGACCATGTGACCCGCAATCCCGACGTGATCGACGTCTATCTGGGGCGCTGAAGATGCTGGAAGCCACCAACCTGACCCTGCATTACGGCGGCAGCCAGATCCTGCACGGGATCGACATCAGCGCCCGCCCCGGAACCATAACCTGCGTGATGGGCAACAACGGCGTGGGCAAGACCTCGCTGATGAACCTGCTGGCCGGGCGGCATCCCCGGTCGGGCGGCACCCTGCGTTTCGAGGGGCGCGAGCTGGGCCGGATCACCGCGCAACAGATGGCGCGGATGGGCGTGGGCTATGTTCCGCAGGGCCGCGCCATTTTCCCCATGCTGACCGTGCGCGAGAACCTGGAGACGGGCTTTGCCTGCCTGCCCCGCGTTGACCGCCGCATCCCTGACGAGATCTTCGACAGCTTCCCCGTCCTGGCCGAGATGGCACACAGGCGTGGCGGCGACCTGTCGGGCGGCCAGCAGCAGCAGCTTGCCATCGCCCGCGCGCTGATCACCCGGCCGCGCGTCCTGCTGCTGGACGAGCCGACCGAGGGGATCCAGCCCAACATCATCGCAGGGATCGGTCGCGTCATCGCCGGTCTGCGGGACCGGGGCGACATGGCCATCGTGCTGGTCGAGCAGTTCTTCGACTTCGCCTGGGATCTGGGCGACGATTTCCTGGTCCTGGAACGCGGCCGCGCGGTGATGGCTGGCCCCAAGGCCAGCCTGCGCCGCGCCGACCTGCACGCAAGGCTTGCCGGTCACGCGGCGGCGTGATCGGCCCGCCGCATCCGCAGCAGATCCACTGCCAGGAAAAAGGCCAGGCTGACCCCCAGCACCGGCAGCGCCCAGCCAAGCGCCATCGCCAGCAACGCCCACAGCACCCGTTGACCGGCGGACAGGCGCCGCCAGCTTTGCCAAAACGGCTCGCCCGCCGCGGGACGGCGCGCCCACCACATGCGGTAGCCCAGGACGATCATCACCATCAGCCCGGCAGCAAGCGCCGCCATCAGCATCTGGTTCGCCACCCCGAACAAGACGCCCATATGCGCGTCGATGCCCCAGCGGATCAGCTTGGGGATGAGGGTGAAGTTCGCGAAATCGGCGCGGCTGGTGATCTGCAACGTCTCGGGGTGGATCGCCACGGTATCGACCTGGGTGGGCCAGCTGCGGTCGTATTCGCGCACGGTCCAGGCCTGGCCGGGCTTGGGCAGGCGGATCTCCATCAGGGCTGAATCGAGGCCGCCCGCGCGGGCGGCGGCGGCCACGGCGTCCAGCTGGTCCAGCCGGTCCTCGCGAATGGCGGAACCGTGGCCCGCATGATCGGCATGGTCCGACGCGGCCATCGCAGGCCCCTCAAGCGCCGCACTGGCCGAGGGCGTGTTCCAGCCAAGCCGGTCCTGCAACGCCTGGAACCGTGCGCCCCCTTGTTGCGACCAGGTCAGCCCGGTCAGCGACACGAACAGCAACGCCAGCGACAGCACGGCCCCGATGGTGGAATGCAGCCAGCGGCGGCGCTGCGGGGCGGGCATGGCGGCCACGGCGCGGCGGCGCGGCCCGGTGGCCCACAAGGCGATCCCGCCCAGCACCGCGACCCACAGCCAGCTTGCGGCCAGTTCGCTGTAATAGCGCCCGAAACTGCCCAGCATCATGCTGCGGTGCAGATAGTCCAGCGCGATGCGGAAGGGCAGGATGCCGCTGGTGCCATAGGTGGTCAGCTCGCCCCGAATCTCCAGCGTGGCGGGATCGACGAATAGCGTGCGGTTTTCCGATTCGCCCAACGAGGGGTCCGAGAACATGATCCGCGTCGTGGCGCCCGGCGCGGGGGCGGGGCGCACGGCCGAGACGGCCAGATCCGTGCCCAGGGCATCCCGCGCGGCCCCGGCCTGATCGGCCAGGCTGCGCGCCGGGCCGGTGCTGTCGGTGTAAAGCGCGTCGCGATACAGCCAGGCTTCGATCTGCGGGGTCAGAACGTAAAGTAGCCCGGTCAGGGCCGCGACGAAGATGAAGGGGCCGACGAACAGCCCGATATAGAAGTGCATCCGCACAAGGAACGGGCGCAGCGCGCTGCGGGCGGGAACGGCCCGCGTGGGATCGGCGACATGGGACATGGGCAAGACCTGAAAGACCAAAGGGCATGGGCCGCCCTTGCAGGGCGGCGGCTTTGACTCAGGTCAGGGCGGGCGGGCCGCGTTTCGGGACCGCGGGATCGCGCGCATGGCCCATGGCCCGGCGCATCTGCGGCAGGACGATCCGGGCCAGGATGCGCCGGTCGGCATCGCGCAGGGACGGGGTGACGGGCGGCAGGCCGGTCGGGGCGGCAAGGGTGCAAAGGGGGCAATGCCCGTCCTTGTGGCCCGCCCCGTGATCACCGCACAGGTCGTCCAGCGACCCGCCCGCCATGACCCAGGCCTGCAGCCGCAACTCCATCTCGGACGGGACGGCGCGCGCGGCCATGCCCGCCACCAGGGCGAGGATCAGCAGGCCGATGAAGGCCAGGCTCCAGGGCTGATGGATCAGACGGCGCATGGCCTCAAGCGATGCCCGATGCGGTCCCTGCTGCGCAAGAGCGAAAGTGTCGCGGCTCATCACGGGCGGAACCAAGGAACGGATGCGTTTTGCCTGGCCTGTTGCGCGGGCTGAACCAAAGACGGTGCGGCGCGCCACCACGACAGGCCCGGCGGTGCAGACGACGATGCCGTGACATGGCAGCGGCAATGGCTTTCGCCGAGGAGGGCCCAGAGGCCAGCGCCGCCCGGGCAGGCGCTGGCCTCTTGTGGTCATCCGGCTGCGTCTTTGGTGGCACCGTCGCATCGCGGGCGGGGGAAACCCATGCGTTTCCTGATCCCGTCCCGCCCAACGGTGCTTTCGCCAATCCGGCCTACCGCTTGCGTTCCCACCGGCCCGATTCCTCGGACCAGTATTCTGCCGCCACCCCCGCCCCGGTCAGCACCCGCCACTGGTCGCGCGCCCGGGCGGTGGCACCGGCATCACCGCCGTCGAAGATGATGCAGGCGCGTTCCAGCCCTTCGCATTCCGCCGCCGTCACCTCGGCCCCGTCCAGTGCCATCAGGCAGGCGGGGGCGTTCGCGGCCCCCTGCCCGGCCAGCGTCAGCAGCACGGGCTGGCGCGCGTCATGCGGCCCGCCCGCCAGGCCGTGCGGCAAAAAGCCGTCGCCTTGCCACAGATGCAGATCCAGCCGCTCCATCCGGGCGGGATCGGTGCCGCGCAGTTCCACATGCCAGCCCGCCGCCAGCGACTTGCCGATCAGCGTGGGCAACAGGCTTTCGGCGGGCGAGCGGGTCAGGTGATAGAACAGCGCGTTGCCCATGGGGCGTCACTTGCCCTCGTACCGGTCGCGGATCAGGCGGTCGAGCGTCATCACCCCCCAGCCGGTCGCGCCCTTGGGCGCCAGGTCCGTGGCCGAGGGCGGCAGGGCCACGCCCGCGATGTCGATATGCGCCCAGGGCGTGCCCTTGCGGATGAAGCGTTGCAGGAACTGCGCCGCCGTGATGGATCCGGCCGCGCGCCCGCCGGTGTTCTTCATGTCGGCCAGGCGCGACTTGATGAGGTTGTCATAGGGCTGGCCCAGGGGCAGGCGCCAGGCGCCCTCGCCCTCGGCCCGGGCGGCGGCCAGGATGCTGTCGGCAAGCTGGTCGTCATTGGCGAAGACGCCCGCGTTGTCATGGCCAAGCGCGATGATCACGGCCCCGGTCAGCGTCGCAAGGTCGATCACGGCGGATGGGTTGAAGCGGGTCTGCGCATACCACAGCACGTCGGCCAGGACCAACCGGCCCTCGGCGTCGGTGTTGATCACCTCGATCGTGTCGCCCTTCATGGACCGCACGATGTCGCCCGGACGCTGGGCCTTGCCGTCGGGCATGTTTTCCACCAGCCCGACCAGACCCACCACATTGGCGCGCGCGCGGCGCAGGGCCAGGGTGCGCATGACGCCCGCCACGACGCCCGCTCCGCCCATGTCCATGGTCATCTCCTCCATCCCCGCCGCGGGCTTGATGGAAATGCCGCCGGTGTCGAAGACGACGCCCTTGCCGACCAGGGCCAAGGGCGCCTCGTCCCCGCCGCCGTTCCAGCGCATCACCACGACCTTGGACGGGCTTTCGGACCCCTGCCCCACGCCCAGCAGCGCGCGCATCCCCAGGTCGGCAAGCTGGTCTTCCTCCAGCACCTCGACGGTCAGGCCGATCTCCTCCATCGCCTTCAGGCGGTCGGCGAAGTCGGTGGTGGTCAGGACGTTGGCGGGTTCGTTCACCAGGTCGCGGGTGAAGAACACGCCCTCGGCCACCGCCGCCGCGTCCTGGGCGGATTTCGCCAGGGCCTCGGGATCGTCGGACATGAAGGTCACGCGGGCCTTTTCGCTGACCGGCTCGTCCGGGGTTTCCGGGGCGCTGTCGGCCTGGGCGTCGGCCAGGACGGCATTGTCCGCCCCATGGGTGATGCTTTGCGGGATCGGGTCGGCGCCCGCTGCCTCGCCGTCCTCGGACGGCTTGGTCTGATAGACCGAGAAGTCATATCCCCGCAGGGCGATGCCAAGCGCGACCTCGTTCGCCAGCGGATGCGCGCCCGCCAGGACCAGGGTATGCAGCTTGCCCAGCTTGGCGCCGATGGCCGCGCCCGCCTTGCGCGCCTGCGCCACGCCGGCATCGTCAGGCAGCGCGACCAGCATCAGCGCATCCGCCGCCATTCCCGCCGGAAAGGCCAGTTCCAGCGCCGCGCCGGGCTTCAGCGCCTTGCCCGCCTTCGATCCCATCGCCCGCTGCGCCGCCTGGCGGGCCGCGTCCGGCAGGCCCGGCGGCAGGTCGCCCCCGGGCTGGACGATCAGCGCCACCCGCCCTTCATGGCTGGCCAGCCGGTCGGCGGCGGTGTCGGTGAAGGTGATCTCGACAGGGTGGGTCATGGCGTCCTCATCATTCTGCGGAAGAAAGCCTAGACGCCCCGCGCACCCTTTTCCAGAGCCGCCCTTGCCGCTAAGCAAGGATGTGACTGCCGCCAAGGACAACCCCGCGACATGCCCCGGATCGACCGCTATATTCTTGGCCAGTTGCTGACGCTGTTCGGCTTTTTCGCGCTGGTGCTGGTGTCGATCTACTGGATCAACCGCGCCGTCAGCCTGTTCGACGATCTTCTTTCCGACGGGCAGACCGCGCTGGTGGTGCTGGAATTCACGGCGCTGACGCTGCCCCTGGTGATCTCGGTCGTCCTTCCGGTCGCGGCCTTTGCCGCCACGGCCTATGGCACCAACCGGATGTCGGGGGAATCGGAACTGGTGGCGATGCAGGCGGCGGGGCTGTCGCCCTGGCGGCTGGCGCGGCCGGTGCTGGTCTTCGGCGTCTTCGTGGGTCTGATGGTCGCGGTGCTGGTCCACGGGCTGGTGCCCCTGGCCCGCGCCCGGCTGGCCGACCGGCAGGCGGAACTGGCCCAGGACGTGACCGAGCAGTTCCTGCGCCCCGGCACCTTCCAGTATCCGGCGGATGGCATCACGCTGTTCATCCGCGCCATCGCCACCGACGGCCGCCTGCTGGACCTGTTCATTGAGGACGCGCGCAATCCGGCGAACCAGGTGATCTACACCTCCGAGGAAGCCCTGGTCGTGCGCGCGGACACCGGCCCCGTGCTGATCCTGCTGCGGGGCATGTCGCAGAACCTGCGCCAGACGGGGAACCGGCAGGCGCTGGCGGTGACGCGGTTCGACGAATTCAGCTATGACATCGGCGCGATGCTGACCGGCGGCGGGCAGAAGGGACGCGACCTGCGTGATTACGGGACGCTGCGCCTGCTGAACCCCGACGCCGCCCTGCTGGCCGCGACCGGCGCCAGCCCCCAGGACGCCCGGCGAGAGGCGCATGAGCGGATCGCCCAACCCCTGCTGTCGCCCATCGCCGCGATGATCGGCTTCGCCACCCTGCTGATCGGCGGCTATTCCCGCTTTGGCGTCTGGCGGCAGGTGTTGTGGGCGATCGGGGGGCTGATCGTGGTGCAGTTCCTGACCAATGCCGCCGCCAACCAGGCCGGGCGCGACCCGTCGCTGTGGCCGGTCCTCTACCTGCCCGCCCTGATCGGGGCCGCGCTGTGCTGCGGGCTGTTGTGGCTGGCGGGCAGGCCGCGCCGCCTGAAGCATCGGGGGGCCGCCGCATGATCCTGGCCCGCTATGTCGCGCGGCGCTTCCTGCGGTCCTTCCTGACCATCGCGGGGGTGTTCGGGCTGATCCTGCTGCTGATCGACATGATCGAGATGATCCGCCGATTCGCCGACCGCGACATCGGCTTGGGCGGGGCCTTCGGGCTGGCGGCGCTGAACGTGGCCTCCAGCTTTTATTCGATCCTGCCGCTGCTGACGGTGCTGGCGGGGATCGCGCTGTTCCTGAACCTGGCCCGCACGTCCGAAATGGTGGCGATCCGCGCATCCGGGCGGTCGGCGCTGAAGGTGGTGACGGCGCCCGCGATCACGGCGGTGCTGGTGGGGGTGCTGAGCGTGGCCTTCCTGAACCCGCTGGTGGCCGTGACCGGGGACCGCTTCGACAAGGCGGTGGCCCGGATCGACCGCAACAGCCGCCAGACCGTGTCGGTGGGCGACAGCGCCGTCTGGCTGCGCCAGGCCGTGGTCGAGGGCACCCAGGAAGCGGGCCAGATCGTCATCCGCGCCCGCCGCGCCAGCCCGGACGCGACCACGCTTTACGACGCGACCTTCATGGTCTTCGACGAAACCCTGGGCCCCGTCCGCCGGGTCGAGGCCGGAGAGGCCCGGCTGGTTCCCGGCAAGTGGGAACTGACCGATGTGCGCGACTATCCCCTGACAAAGGCCAATCCCGGGGCCGCCGTCACCGCCGCCCCGGGGATGGAGCTGGCGTCCGACCTGACCGCGCAGCGCATCCGCGAAGGCTTCGGCCGCCCCGAGGCGGTGCCGGTCTGGAACCTGCCGGGCTTCATCGCGGGGCTGGAACGGGCGGGCTTTTCGGCCGCGCGCCACAAGGTCTGGCTGCAGATGGAACTGGCGCGGCCCTTCCTGATGGCCGCCATGGTGCTGATCGCGGCGGCCTTCACCATGCAGCATGTGCGCGGCCGCAACACCGGCGGCGCGGTGCTGCTGGCCTTCGGCGCGGGGATCGGGCTGTTCTTCCTGCGCAACCTGGCGCAGGTTCTGGGCGACAACGGGCAGGTGCCGCCCTGGCTGGCGGGCTGGACGCCGCCGCTGGTGGGCGGGCTTCTGGCCATGGCGCTGATCCTGGCGCGGGAGGATGGATGAAAGCGCGCGTGCTGAAACTCTGCGCCCTGGGCGTGATGCTGCCGTCCCTGGCCTGGGGGCAGACGGTGCTGACCCGGGATCCGGGCCTTGGCGCGGGCAGCGTCAGCGGATCGGGCACCCTGGGCTGGACCGGCGAGGCCGCCTTGGCCCCCACCGCCGCCCCCCTGGGCAACAGCATCCTGGGCGACCGCACCCCCGGGGCCGCCGCGCTTGAGGCCACGGCCCCGGATGCCGACGTGACCCTGCCCGCCCGTCCCGTGGACGGCCCCCCGGACGATGCCGCGACCGTCCTGGCCGACAGCATGGTCCTGCAAGGCGACCGGACCCTGATCGCGGCGGGGGGCGTGGTCGTCTGGTACCAGGGCGCGCGGCTGGTGGCGTCCCGCATCGTCGTGGACGGGGCTTCGGGGGATCTGACCATCGAGGGCCCGATCCACCTGTCCCGCCCCGGCGCCGCCGACCCCGAGGCCGAGGCCGTGCTGATCGCGGATGGGGGCCAGCTCGACCGCGAACTGCAGGACGGCATCATCCGCGGCGCGCGGCTGGTTCTGGCGCGCGAATTGCAACTGGCCGCGACGGAACTGACGCGCACCGGCAACGGGCGCATGACCAACCTGCGCCATGTCGTCGCCTCAAGCTGCCAGATCTGCGCGTCCGACCCGACGCCCTTGTGGGAAATCCGCGCCCGCAGCATCACCCATGACGCCGAAACCCGGCTGATCACCTTCGACCACCCGCAGTTCCGCGCCTTCGGCGTCCCCCTGGCCGCCGCGCCCTTCGCTCTGACCGCGCCCGATCCCACGGTGGAACGCCGCACCGGCTTCCTGCGGCCCGAGTTCCGCACCACATCCGGCCTGGGCTTCGGCATCAAGCTGCCCTATTTCGTCACCCTGGGCGATGGTGCCGACGTGACGGTCACGCCCTATGCCTCGGCCAGCCGGACGCGGACGCTGGAACTGCGCTATCGCCAGGCCTGGTCGAACGCCGTCACCGAATGGAACGGCGCGATCAGCCGCGACGACATCCAGCCGGGCGAGACGCGCGGATACGTCTTCGGCAACGCCCTGGTGGACCTGCCGCGCGGCTATCGCCTGGGCGTGCAGGTGCAGGCGGCATCCGACCGGGGCTATCTGCTGGACTACGACATCACCGAGGCCGACCGGCTGTGGAGCGGCTTCACCCTGGAACGCATCACCCGCGACAAGCTGTTCTTCGGGCGGGTCGGCAACTATCATTCCCTGCGCGACGACGAAAACAACAGCACCTCGCCCGCCCAGGTGGCCGACGTGATCTGGCAGCGCAGCTTTTCCCCCCGCCATATCGGCGGGCAGGCGCTGCTGGAATGGTCCGTCCACGCCCATCGCCGCCCGTCCAACCAGGATGAACTGGGCCGCGACATGGCCCGCGCCTCGGTGGGCCTCGACTGGCGGCGCAGCGAGATCCTGCCCGGCGGCGTGCTGGGCGCGGCCCTGGCGGGGTTTGATGCCGACATCTACCGCATCGCCCAGGACAGCCGCTATGACGACCTTGTGGCCCGCGCCGATCCCATGGTGGGGGTGGAACTGCGCTGGCCGCTGATCGGCGGGGCCGGCGGGGCCACCCACATGGTCGAGCCCGTGGCCCAGATCCTGTATTCCCCCCCGGGCAGCGACGACGACATTCCCAACGAGGACAGCCGCCTGATCGAGTTCGACGAGGGCAACCTGTTTTCCCCCAACCGCTTCCCCGGTTGGGACGCGCGCGAAAGCGGGCTTCGCGCCAATCTGGGCGTGACCTGGACGCGCATCGACCCGGCGGGCTGGTCCCTGGCCCTGACCGGGGGCCGCGTGCTGCGCGCCGACCCGGACGAAGGGTTCCCCGAAGGATCGGCCCTGGGGGGCACACGGTCCGACTGGCTGGTGTCGGCCCAATATGACAGCGGCACGGGCCTTGCCATCGCCAACCGGGCCTTGTTCGACGACGACCTTGACATGTCGCGCAACGAATTGCGCCTTGGCTGGCTGCGCGACGACCTGCAACTGTCGGCGGGCCACCTGTGGCTTGACGGCGATGCCCAGGCCGAGGTCGAGCTTCCCGACATCAGCGAACTGGCCGCCAATGTCGGCTGGCAGATCCGCCAGGGCTGGTGGGGCAGCGCCGAAACCCGCTATGACTTCGTGGCCGACCAGGCGCAGCGGGCGTCGCTGGACCTGACCTATCGCAACGAATGCCTGACGGTGGAAATGGGCGTCTCGCGCCGCTTCACCAGTTCGGACAGCGTGCGGCCCGAAACCAGCGTCGGCCTGTCGGTCCGCCTGGGCGGCTTCGGCGCCAGTCCCGAAGACTTTCCGGGCACGGTGGCGCGCCGGTCCTGTATGCGCTAATCTCGCGCCAAGAAACGAAACCAAGGGGCAGCAGATGCGGCATTTCCTTTCCGGCCTCGCGGTGGCGGCAGCCCTGGCGGCGGTGCCCGCGCCGATCCTGGCGCAGAACCCGTTCGAGCCGGTGATCTATATCAACAACGCCGCCATCACCCGCTACGAGGTCGCGCAGCGCCAGAAGTTCATGCAGATCCTGGGCGCCCCCGGCACCACCGCCGAAGAAGCCCAGCAGGCCCTGGTCGATGACCGCCTGCGCAACCACGCCGCCCGCCAGCTGGGCATCGTCCCGACCGAGGAAGGCCTGCAAAACGGGCTCGAGGAATTCGCGGGCCGCGCCGGCCTGTCGGCGGCCGAATTCACCGCCGCCCTGGAACGCGCGGGCGTGGAACCCCAGGCCTACCGCGATTTCGTCAGCGCGGGGCTTGTCTGGCGATCCGTCATCCGCGAACGGGTGGTGCCGCGCATCAAGGTGTCCGACGCCGAGGTGGACCAGGAACTGCGCCGCGTCGTCGAAACGCCGATCCTGTCGCGGGTGCTGATTTCCGAACTGATCATCCCCGCACCCCCGGGCCAGGAACAGCAGGCGCTGAACCTGGGCCGCCAGATCGCCGGGGCGAATCTGTCCTCGGACGAATTCGAGGCTGCGGCCCGCCAGTATTCGGCGGCCGAATCGGCGCAGTCCGGCGGGCGGCTGGCCTGGGTGAACATCGACAACCTGCCTCCGGCCCTGCGCCCCATCATCAGCGGCTTGCGGCCCGGCCAGACCACGCAGCCCCTGACGGTCGAGGGCGCGGTCGTCCTGTTCCACCTGCGCGACAGCCAGGGCACGCTGCGGCCCGGCGCGACGGAACAGGTGATCGACTATGCGGCACTGCGCCTGGCCTCCGTGGCCGAGGCCGCGGCGCTGGCCGCCCGGACGCGCAGTTGCGACGACCTCTATGTCCAGACCGGACAGGCCGCCCCCCAGGTGCGGCGCCAGACCGTGCCGCAGGGCGCGATCCCCGCGCTGATCGGGCAACGCCTGGCGACGATGGACCGGGACGAGGCGGGCGTGGTCGATTACGGCAATGGCGCGGATCTGGTGATGCTCTGTTCCCGCCAGCCCGCGCTTGTGGCCGACATGGCCGAGGTGCCCACCACCGCCCTGCCCGACGACGGGGTCGAGGCCGCGGTGCCCGATACGAACGCCCTGCCCACGCGCGAGGCCGTCCGCGACGAGATCTTCAACCGCAAGGCCAATGCCGCAGCCGAGGCCTATCTGGCCGAGCTGCGCGCCGAAGCCCTCATCCGCCGCCCGTGACGCCCCGCCGCATCATCCTGACCTGCGGCGAGCCCGCGGGCGTCGGCCCGGAACTGGCCCCGCAGGCGCTGGCCTCGGGCGTGGACTTCGCCTGGATGGGCGATCCGCGCCACCTGCCGCCGGGCACGGCCTTCACCGAAATCGCGGCACCCGGTGATCCCGTTCCCCCGGGCCACCTGCCCGTCCTGCGCCACGACTTCGCCGCCCCCGCCACGCCGGGCCACCCGGATCCCGCCAATGCGGCGGGCGTCATCAACGTGATCGCCCGCGCGGTGGATCTGGTGATGCGCGGACAGGCGGCGGGCCTCTGCACCCTGCCCATCAGCAAGCAGGCGCTGAAGGAAGGCGCGGGCTTCGCCTTTCCCGGCCATACCGAATACCTGGCCCATCTGGCGGGCGACGTGCCGGTGGTGATGATGCTGGCCTCGACCACCGTGACACCGCCCTGCCGCGTGGTTCCCGCGACGATCCACATCCCGTTGCAGGAGGTGCCCGCCGCCCTGACCGACGCCGTGCTGGAACAGGCGATCCGCATCACCCATGCCGCGCTGATCCGCGACTTCGGCATCCCCGCGCCGCGCATCGCAGTCGCGGGCCTCAACCCCCATGCGGGCGAGGGCGGCACCATCGGCCGCCAGGAAACCCAACGCATCGCCCCCCTGCTGGACCGCCTGCGGGCCGCGGGGCTGGACCTGACCGGCCCCCTGCCCGCCGACACGATGTTCCACGCCCCCGCGCGCGCGCGATACGACGCGGCGGTCTGCGCCTATCACGACCAGGCGCTGATCCCGATCAAGACGCTGGATTTCGACAATGGGGTGAACGTCACGCTGGGCCTGCCCTTCGTGCGGACCTCGCCCGACCACGGCACGGCCTTCGACATCGCGGGCCGGGGCCTTGCCAATCCCGCCTCCACCATCGCCGCCCTGCGCATGGCCCGCGACATGGCGGAAAGCCGCAAATGATCCTGCTTTGGACTGGAAATATCCTCGGGGGGTCCGGGGGGCAGACAGCCCCCCGGCGGTCGCCACGATGAGCACCATCGACAACCTGCCCCCCCTGCGGGACGTGATCGCCCGCCATGACCTGCGCGCGAAAAAGCAACTGGGCCAGAACTTCCTGCTGGACCTGAACCTGACCGCCAAGATCGCGCGCCAGGCGGGCGACATGACGCAATGCGACGTGCTGGAAATCGGCCCCGGCCCCGGCGGGCTGACGCGCGGGTTGCTGGCCGAGGGCGCGCGCCATGTCCTGGCCATCGAAAAGGACGCCCGCGCCCTGCCCGCGCTTCAGGAAATCGCCGACCGCTATCCGGGCCGCCTGACGGTGATCCACGGCGATGCGCTGGAAATCGACCCACTGGCGCATCTGACACCGCCGATCCGCGTGGCCGCGAACCTGCCCTACAATGTCGGCACCGAACTGCTGATCCGCTGGCTGACCCCGCCCGACTGGCCGCCCTTCTGGCAATCGCTGACGCTGATGTTCCAGAAGGAAGTCGCCGAACGCATCGTCGCCACGCCCGGCAGCAAGGCCTATGGCCGCCTGGCGCTTCTGGCGCAATGGCGGGCGGATGCGCGCATCGTCATGACCCTCCCGCCCGAGGCCTTCGTGCCCGCGCCCAAGATCCATTCCGCCGTGGTCCACCTGACCGCCCTGCCCGCGCCGCGCTTTCAGGCGGACCCTGCGGTCCTGTCCCAGGTGACGGCCGCGGGTTTCAACCAGCGGCGCAAGATGCTGCGCGCCTCCCTGCGCGGGCTGCATCCGCAGATCGAGGCCCTGCTGGAACAGGCCGGCATCCCGCCCACCGCCCGGGCCGAGGAGATCGACCTCGAACGCTTCTGCGCGCTGGCCTGCGCGGTGCAGGCCGCGCGCCAGGGCTGATGAAAAAGGCCGCCGGCTGACAGCCCGCGGCCCCTTTCCTATTCCTCGCCGACGGCGGGCGTTTCTTCCGGCTTGCCCTCGCCCTCGGGCGCTTTGCGGCGCGTCCGGGGCGCGCGCGGCGCGGCGGGCTTTTCGCCCCGGGGCGCGCGCGGGGCGCGGCTGCGGG